>NZ_BAAHYD010000003.1:0-1702451 GCF_054657735.1 Dysgonomonas termitidis
GATCCGTAATAGTTCGGGGAATTGCGTCCATAGATCCAGGTGCCAGCAGCCTCGGGCTTATCCATACAAAATAGACAGAGCCGTCCGGTCACATGACCGTCCGGCTCTACTTTATTCGTGTGGCAGACGGCGAACATCGCCGCCCTTGAGGGATTTATATTAATGTTGGCCCGTCGGCAGCCAGGCTCCGGGCAGCAACAGATGCAGGTCTTCCGTTTTGGTATCAGGTAACCGGTTCAGGACATCCGTAAGCCAGGCTTCGGGATTCACGCCATGCAGCCTGCATGTACCCAGCAGGGAGTAAATGATAGCGGCATGGTAAGCAGCCTGATGGCTGCCGCAGAACATATAGTTTTTCCTGCCTACGGCCAGGCCTCTAAGGCCATTCTCGGCACCGATATTGGATATCTGATATCTTCCGTCGATGACATAGCGCACCAGGCGGGGATAAATATTGTAGGTATAAGCGATTGCCTTTCCAATGAGGGACTGCGGCAATACCTTCGGATACTCATCCAGCAGCCAGCGCTCGAAAGCCTTGAGGATGGGATAGGCTTTGGCCTTACGCTCCACAGCAATTTGATCGGGAACATGACAGGTTTCCCTGAACTGCCTCTCCAACCGGTAAAGCAACTGTATTTGATCCATGGCAAAGGATGACCGGGCGGGGTCATTTTTGAGGGCTTGCTCAAATCGTCTGCGGGCATGGTCCCAGCAGCCCAGCAACAAGACATCCTTCTTGTTCTCATATATCCCGTAGGCGGCGTATGCGTCGCTTTGGACGGCTCCCTTAAAGTTTTTCAGCAGTTCTATCACCACTTTCTGCCCTCTCGAGCCGTGGTCGTAATGGAAGAAAAGCTTCCGCTCTTCCGGCGCCTTGACGATCCAGTGGTAGCCTTTACGGGTTGCACCGGGCTTGTCCCTGTCCACTACCGGTATGAAGGTTTCATCCATCTGGATGTAATCCGATGCCAGCACCTGTTTCCTGAGTTCGAGGTATAAGAGTTCCAGCAGGCAGGCTGAACCGGCATTCCAGCCGTTAACGGTAGAAGCGGCCAGTTTTATGCCTTGCCGGCTGAAGATGTCGATCTGACGGTAATAGGGAAGGTGATCCTGGTATTTGCTTACCTGCAGGTGTGCCAGCAGCGACGCTCCTGCGTTACTCTTTGGCAGCGGCAGGGACGGAAGTTCCGCTATAACCACGCCCTGATGGCCGGCCAAGGCATATTTCTTGCGGATAATCCTGCGCACATACAATGTTCCCGGTGTATATTCCAGTATCTCTGTCACTTCCTGACCGATGCAGGTACTTCCTGCGGGTATCGGATCGGGTTCTATGATTTCTTCTTTACGTTCCAATCCGGCTGGCAGTTCCTGGCGTACCGGTTTAGAGGAATTTTCCTTTCTGGCCTCACGTTCGTAAGTAATGGTTTGACGCAACTCTTCAACCAGCGCCTTTTCTTCTTCCGGCAGGCTGTCAACACCCTCGAAGGCCAGGCTCAGCTGGTTGGGATCTTCCTTTACATAGCGTTCAGACGAACGTCCGAACATGGCCCGGCGAAGATAAAGGAGTTCGTCGGTAAGTTTGCTTAGTTTGGATTCCAGGGAAATGTTCCTCGACTCCAACTCCTGTATAACAAGCTTGGATTCGGCTAATAATTCTTCCAGTTCCCGTATCTTTTCCATGTATGAAAGATACACATTTTTTACCGGATATACAAGCGTTAATCCTTTTATTTATAAGGTTTCGACGGGTTTTTCGTATCTTTTTTTGTACACTACTTTTTCCAGGCTGATACCGTCGGTCATCATCACCAGTTCAACCCACTTTAAGCGGTAACAACCTGTCTTTTCATCATAATGAGGGCGGCTGAACTGTCCTTTCTCCAGCCTCTTGTGATAGATAACGTAACCCCCGCTTTCCCAATGTAGCAATTTCAGCGTTCGCCGGCTGCGACTAAGAAAGATAAAAACTTCGCCGCTGGCCGGGTCATGCCGCATAACAGAGGCGACGATTCCCGACAGCGTGTCAAAGCCTTTGCGCATGTCGCAGGCACTCGAATATAAGTAATACTTATCCGTTTCTCCCAGGCTGAACATCAGACTTTGAGTTTTAGCAGTTCGGCCAGCTGGCCCATTCCGATGCCCGGCTCAGCCGGAAGGGCCAGTACCACCCCGTTCGGGTAGCGCACCTCTATACCCCGGACAACTTCGCCGGAGGGCGTATCTACTATCCTGACAGGGACCAGGCGGCAGGGCTCCGGTTCTGCTGCCGGCTCCGACGGTGCTCCCTCTGCGTGAATGGCGTCGTAGCGGTGCTTCCACTTATAGAATGTGTGCTTGGACATGCCCAAGCCTCTATACCACGCTTCGGCTCCCCGTCTACTTGTATAAAAACTTTCTATCAAGGCAAAGCCTTCGGCTTCGCTCAACGCCACTCCTCGCACATAATCGTTCGTTTCCATAGGTTTTTTCCTCAAAGGTAAGAACTCGCGTACGGCTTTGCAAGACGCGGTTACCCGAACTATTACTTTGTACACTACTTTTTCCAGGCTGATGCCGTCGGTCATCATCACCAGTTCAACCCATTTTAAGCGGTAACAACCTGTCTTTTCATCATAATGGGGGCGGCTGAACTGTCCTTTCTCCAGCCGCTTGTGATAGATAACATATCCACCTCTTTCCCAATGTAGCAACTTCAGCGTTCGCCGGCTGCGGCTAAGAAAGATAAAAACTTCGCCGCTGGCCGGGTCATGCCGCATAACAGAGGCGACGATTCCCGACAGCGTGTCAAAGCCTTTGCGCATGTCGCAGGCACTCGAATATAAGTAATACTTATCCGTTTCTCCCAGGCTGAACATCAGACTTTAAGTTTTAGCAGTTCGGCCAGCTGGCCTATTCCGATGCCCGGCTCAGCCGGAAGGGCCAGTACCACCCCGTTCGGGTAGCGCACCTCTATACCCCGGACAACTTCGCCGGAGGGCGCATCTACTATCCTGACAGGGACCAGGCGGCAGGGCTCCGGTTCTGCTGCCGGCTCCGACGGTGCTCCCTCTGCGTGAATGGCGTCGTAGCGGTGCTTCCACTTATAGAATGTGTGCTTGGACATGCCCAAGCCTCTATACCACGCTTCGGCTCCCCGTCTACTTGTATAAAAACTTTCTATCAAGGCAAAGCCT
The DNA here is from genome assembly GCF_054657735.1 of Dysgonomonas termitidis. Taxonomy (NCBI): domain Bacteria; kingdom Pseudomonadati; phylum Bacteroidota; class Bacteroidia; order Bacteroidales; family Dysgonomonadaceae; genus Dysgonomonas; species Dysgonomonas termitidis. Next base: position 3,180 of record NZ_BAAHYD010000003.1, read on the forward strand.
TCGGCTTCGCTCAACGCCACTCCTCGCACATAATCGTTCGTTTCCATAGGTTTTTTCCTCAAAGGTAAGAACTCGCGTACGGCTTTGCAAGACGCGGTTACCCGAACTATTAGCTTTAACCGTATGCCTGTCCTCAATAATTTCCAGCAGGTCCAGCTGTTGCTGGTTATCCATGGCGGCCAGTCCGAAGTCATCGAGAATGAGCAGTTCGGTTTTCGCCAGTTTTTCAAAGAAACGGATTACGCTGCCATCGAGCCTTGCGTATTTAATTTTGACCATTAGCTTTTGGGTATTATGATAGGCCACCGAGAAGCCCAACCTGCAAGCCTGGGTTCCCAGGGAGGAGGCCAGGAAACTTTTTCCGCATCCGGTTTGTCCTGTAATCAGGACAGAGTCTCCATTGCGGATAAAATTACCGGAGGCAAGGTTCATCACAGCGGATTGTTCCAACCCCCTTGCCCGGTCAAAGCTCAGTTCCTCTATTGAAGCCCTGTAACGGAAGGTGGCGTTCTTTAGTAAACGGGCGTACCGCTTTTCCTCTCGATAGTCCTGCTCAGCCTGCAACAGTAGCTTTAGCCCGTCGGTAAAGCTAAGCTCATGTACCCTGCGGGTCTCCTCCAGGGCTTTCAGGCAGGATGTCATGCCCGGTAATTTTAAACTCTCCAAATCAGTTTTAATCTTTTCCATTTTTACTTTTGTTTTAATGATACATTGATATTAGTAGTAATAGTTCTTTCCTCTTATATTCAGATGCCGTGGAAGCCCTTTAAACTCCAGCTCATGCTGTATATAGGTCTTATTGTCTATGATCCTGATAAGCGATTTGCAGGACAGCATATTGTTATCCAGGGCAAACCGGCATGCCTTATCAAAGATGACGGGGTCTGTCTTGCGCTGGAGACTCAGTAACCCGTCACAGCGCCTGTAAATCATCTCCGGAACCAGGTTCTGTTCAAAGTTCTTCTCTACCAGTAAGCCCAGCATATGGGAACGCTCCCTGGCCTTGGCTATGTAATAATCGGGAGAACGGTCTTTATAGTGGCGGTGGGTAGAACAAAGGTGCTCCCTGAGCGTGGTATAGCCATAACCGGCAGCCCGGCGGTGGGTAGCCACACATGTTCCTTCGCAAAATATCTGCACAAGGGTTCGGGTATAAATCACCTGAACCTTTTTTCCTATATGGCAATAGGGGACAGAGTAATAATGCTTGTCCCTTCCCAGGTAAATACAGTTGTTATTGGCCACCCGCAGCTGGGCATAGTATTTAACTTCAAAATCTGTTGGAGGTAAAGCCGTCAGTTTGTTTTTTTCTTCGGCAAGGAATTTCTCCTGCCGTGTATATGGCTTTTGCTGCATCCTGGTCTGGTTGTGCTCCATCGTTTTTTCAAGCAGGGCCCGGTTCAGTTCCGCCAGGGAGAAGAATGTAGTATCACGCAATTTTGCATAGACACGGCGGTAAATGATTTTTACCTGGTTCTCGACTGCCGCCTTGTCCCGGGGATGCCGTGAGCGGGCCGGAATAACTACAAACCCGTAATGATTGGCAAAGTCTTCCATCAGACGGTTCAGGTCCGGTTCATAGCGGTCACTCTTTATGACGGCCGCTTTCAGATTGTCGGGAGTCAGTATCTTGGCTGACCCTCCCAGGTGCCGCAGGGCTGATGAGAGAGCATACAGGAAGTCATCTGTAGTTTGTGAGGATACAGCCATCGTAAAGGTATAATCCGAGTAAGGCAGGCAAGCCACGAAGATATGCGCTTTCAGAACTTCTCCTGTTTCCCGGTCAATGTATGACATCGTATCTCCGGCAAAGTCCACATACAGCTTCTCGGCTGCCTGGTGATCAAGTATGGCCACAGGGTGCCGGGCCACTTTCAGTTGCTTCAGGTGGTAGCAGAACTGCGGATAGGAATAGCCATCCGGATGGTTAAGCTTATACTCGTCCCACAACAGTTTACGGGTGATATGGGCGCGACCGAGTTCCTTCTCAAAATATGGAATCTGCTCCCGGAAAACGGTGAACTTATCCTGTGTATAGGCTGCTGTGCCTGCCATAAATTTTGCTTCCAAGACCGGATCTTCTAACTCCAGCAGTTGGTCAATGTCGTACCCGTGAAGCTTTAACTTGTCGATGTACGAGTTAACGGTGGCTTTATAAAGGCCCAGTTCCCTGCCTATCCCACGATTGGAGACACCTTGTTGGTGTAATCTCAATAATTGTTTTATTTTGCTCATACGCGTTGGTTTTCCTGCCATAGTATCAGTGATTATGTTTTTTACATAATATAAAACTATGGTAAAGTCTCTCCTAATGGGTGGGTATAGTGGTTCTTCGTCAAATTTGATGCAGTCTTTTATCCGGTTTTAGATAGCACCACCTTGCGCCTTAACAGTTCAAATCCGGCCCGTCCGTACATTTCCCTTTTCTTATTTTTGAGTCTGTTCACATTTCCTTCCACCAAGCCATTGGTCCATGGATAACGTATAGCATTACAAATTGCATCCCTGTCCCGGATTATTCCATTGACAAAAGAATTTATATTCTTGATATTGAACTGTTTTATTTCGGTTATCCAAGTATCTAGGGCATCTTCATTATCGCCATTAATAATCTTACGGAAAGACTGGCTAATATACCGTAATTCTTGCAGTAAGCTACTGGATGTAATAATTTCCTGAGCAAACTGGCTTTCACGGTTGCGTTTGCCTGTAGCTTCGCAGACTCCCCATTCGGGATTCGATACATATATAGCCAATTTACGCGCCGATATGGCTCCAAAGCGAATTTTCATTTCGATTTGCGGACTTATAGCCTGTTGTTTAACTTTATACTTGCCGGATTTATAGTCAGGAAAACAATAACGGAACCATTGGTAAAAAGGCGCAACCTTACCACGGAAACCTTTCCGGGAAATAGACCGGAATATATCCTTGACAGTTAACCCTTTGCGGCACCCTCCTTTTATTTCATCCAGATAATCCTCATAATTATTCGTGAATGTTCTGAACCTGGGGTGTAATTCCTGTCTGGCTAAATAATACCGCACCATGTTCCGGTTGATATGTAGGGTCTTTGCAATCTGCCTTTGAGAGAATCCGGATTTACTTAAGCGATGGATCTGTTCGAACAGTTCCTGCCGGCGATGAAGAGATGGTGGCCGAATAAAATCGATATCGGTACCGGTATCCGGCATATCAGAGGGCACATTTATATTTTCCGGATGAATATCCGGCGTTCCCTTTTTATGTTCTTCAGTAAAGGTTTTCTTTATTTCCTGATAGCGCAGGAGTACTTCGTCATAAATAGTATCACTCAGATTTTTTACCAGATGGAACTTATCTGCGATCTGGGAACTTCCGGGCAAAGCATCAGTGATAGCCTTGGCATAACTGCTGGCCCTGTCTCTGGTAACATATTTGACTTGCGGATATCCTGACAGCCATTTAACGACATCGGCATAGTCTCTGGAAGCCAACAAATCGATGGGGTGTCCGGTTTTAGCGTTGACAAGGATAGTACCATAGCTCATGCCTTTACGGCTGGCCCAGTCATCTATTCCCACGACATCAACACCCTCTTGTATGGGAATATTTAACGGGCCGACAATACGCAAACAAGTCGAAGCGCTTACCGGCAAATGAATGGCATCGGTGATATAAGCTCCTTTCCGGGCTGAGATTTCAAGTAGTATTTTTTGAAGATAAACGGTTGTCGCTAACGTTCTTCTGGCGTAAGGCAATGCATAACCGGGATATTGCTCTGAAAATATTTTTTTCCTACATCGGGTATTTTTACAACTAAACCTGCGGACCTGTAATAGAATCCGGATACTATAACCTGATGCAGGCAAATCCATCAGTTTGCGGATATAACGGGAACGTACTGTCTTACTATGTCGCCCGCACGAGGGACAAGTGCCGTGTCCCTTAGTTGAATGAGCGTAAAGATACAACAGGTTTTCTTTAATAATGGACCTTTTTATTTTTACCTGCGCTGTTTCATATAACTTGCATATCCGGATATTACATCTATCCTTATTTGCTTTTTTATTCACTATCAAAATATTGATTATCAATACCTTGAAGTTACGAATTATTATTTGGATATACCAATATTTATACATCTATTTGCTTGATAATGAATAAATTAACTAATACACCCTCTGTCCTAAAATTATTGCATCAAATTTGACGAAGAACCGGCATACTCAAGATTATCCAGTCATCACCAAACTGCCTTATTACCTTGCCCCAAAATCGGGAAAAAATCTGGAGGAACTACTTCCCTGCCAGTGGAGAGTGTGCAGGCTAAGCCACGACAATTTGCCGGCAATCCCGGGAATGTCCCCGGACTTTCCTTAGACGTAAGCCTTTTATTAACGGTCGTACCACAAATGAAAACCTCTTTATCAACAGGTACGGTAATCCGATAACGCGCTATGGAATATATGAAATGGTTGATAGGTATGGCAAAATTGCTAGCCTTGTGTACCATCAATGACAGGAAAACGTGTCAGTCTGCAGCCTTTAAGGCATAGAAAATATTCTTATCAACTGAAAACAAACGAGTTGTGAGAATATTTTTCTTAGCAGGCAATGGTTTGAAAATGATTGAACCTCAACCTTTTACCTCATTTTGCATAGAATACAAAGAACGACTCTGAGTTGTAAAGATATAAAAATATCATTTGTGGAATCTATTCGTGAAGTTTATTTTTAGGATTATGTTAGGTTGAGTCGTGACTATTTTAGAAAAGAGAACTTTGGACAGACAAACATTGTTCTACCTCATTCTTTATAGATAATTATTTTCTTTTCAAGGCGTTCATAACGTCAGACTTTTTATAATATGATTTACCCTTGATTTTCTCATAAGGTAATAGTCCAAACTGCTTATACCTTTGCAGCGTTCTGGGAGTAATACCCAAGAGTAAACAGACGTCTTGATTATCCAGAAGTTCATCACCCTCCATAACGTCTTTTATACGGGATAATCTATCTAATTTGTTATCTATCGAATCAAATCTCTTGGTTAAAAGTTTTATGATTAATTCTATGTATTCTTTAAAGTCCTGTCCCATACTTTTTCTTTTATTTATAGTTGTATTAATGCAAAGATGGGTTTCTTAAAAAAAAATATTTCCCTAATTATTTTTAAATAGGGAAATATTTATCTTAAACATAAGAAAACTAGTGTTTTATATTTTCATTTTTTTAAATAAGTTCTCTTTTATCCTGTCAATATACATTTTTTTGGGTTTCCTGGTACACATATCACCGAACTTTTCGCTTATATTTCCCAGTTTAATTTGAAAAATAAACTCAAAACATGCGGCAATTTCTTCCAATTTACCTTTTCCGAAATTAATAGAGAGGTTTTGTGTCCCATAAATCAATTCAATCAATGCATTAAATGTGTCTGTCCACTTTAATAATTTAGGTATCTTTATTCTTAAATCAGAGTGTTCTGTTTTTAATCTATTTATTTCAATTTCTGTATCTATAATATATAATAGATAGTCACATTGACACTCATGTTGGGGATGTTGATTTTTATTAATCAGGATCGTGTACCTAATTCTTCGAAGAAGCCTGTAAACTTCCAGAAGATTATTTTCCGTTGTGCAATATTCAGTTAAATCCCTGACTAGTCTTTTGCTTAATTTTTCAATATTAGATTTATCATCGATTTTAAATACTAGAAGGCTGATTTTAATTATTTTCGCTTTCATAATGTGCTTCGTTTAAAAGGTAAAACAAAGCCTGACGGATATTTCTTTAAATATAGTTAAATTATCTTGGGATTGAATGTTTTTAATGCTTTTATAATTAGATGTATAAGATGCTTTTCCTTTATTATTCATCTTAATATAAAATTATAAACTGATTGAATATTAAATTTATTCAATTGTAAGGGGCATCGTGAAAAATTTCCTGAATAGTTAGATATCTCTAGTCTCCTATTGAAAATTTAGATTCTCTTTTGTATATCGTTTAATATAGTTTTAATCATGAAGGTCGATTTTATTTTGAGAAAAATAAATTGAAAAAGAGATTAGTATATAAAATTCAATTTGATTATAAAAGACAGTTGGAATTTAACCTGTTTTTCTTAGCTGGTATCGACAATAGCCAATATATTGGGGATAAAAGTTTTTTCCGAAATAATAACTTATGACAGGACACAATAAGTAAGTATGAAGTTCTCAAATCTTCTTTAATAATATACATAATGGACCAATAAATAAGCGTAATATCAGTAACGTATAAAATCTGAAATATTCTATTTTTGTGAAAATATTATTTATTCTGGCAGTATTTTATGATTGAACTTTCATATATTCTCTTATCGGGAGTTGTCTTTAATATGCCTGCCGCGACTAGATCAGAGATTTTTTTATGCGATCGTTTTAGCATTTTTGCGGTTTGATTAATACTAAATGTTTTTTCTAATTCCGATATTAGAGATTTAGGGAATTTCCGATCTATAATTCTTTCTATTATTTTTTCGATATCCGATTCTGTAGTAACAATGATAGTTTCCATAAGAACATTTTATTTAATTGTTTTGAATCCGGAGATATTTCCGGATTGTGACCCATATTTTGAATCTCTAAATTATTGATGTAATCGATGTGGATAAATTTATTGTTGAGTATTTAATGAAAATTAGCAGAATAGGGTGTTTTTGTGTAAAATACGTGAAAATGGTGGTTTCTTTTTATTAAGACAATATTTTTTTGAATGAAGATTTATGCCTAAATAATTAACTGTAAGATTTTTGAGATCTTTAAAGGATTCGAAAAAATAGAAAAAATAAAAAAAATAGTCAAACAACTTGCAGATAAAGAAAAATGCTTTACCTTTGCATCCGCTTACTGAGAGAGGCTAAGCCGTTAAAGGAGATTTAGAGCGAATATCCACAGATGGTCAGCAAGTAAATATTTTTAATTATAAATATGTTTTACGATTGTTGGACAACTGGTGAAAGCATAAAGGGCTAGATGATTGTTTTTTGGTATCTTATAGAGATGTGATTCAACTCTGCCTGGGACTATACACTTTATGCTAGAAATGGAAACTTATTTCCAAATATATAGCAAGAAGATCACTATTTATTATCTGTGTTCGTAAAAGTTCGAAGATTATAAAATATAACTCCATTGTTTACACCTATTTGTTGTATAAAAGTTTGACTTTTTGTCTAAACTGTATACAAGAATATGCTAACTGCATATATGCCCTTATTAGTATAGCGATCTTCAATTTTCTATAATATTCCTAAAATAAGATGTTAAATCGTTCCTAAAAATACGTTATTCAGAGGAACGATTATTTTTTGTTTATTGTAATAAGACAACTTCAAAATGAAAGAGACATTCAGAGTCTTATTTTTTATAAGAAAGAATCAATTAAAAGATAATGGACTAGGAACTATCATGATCCGTATCACAATCAACGGAAAACAAATTCAGTTTAGCAGCAAATTAGAGGTTGATCCAGGAGCTTGGTCTCAGAAAGAGAATAAAGCAATTCATGAACCTTTTTTATATATCAATGAACTCTTACAGGTAATAAGAGATAAGATAAAATGCTTTTACTTCAATTTGTTATTAAAACATGACTCAGTATCCCCGGCCAGGCTTAAACAGGCATATCTGGAAAATCCAGTGAGCGTTGCCCCCTCGTGCCAAATCTAAATTGACCCCTGAAAAAACTTTATGATTACCCCTAAATTATCCTGGTCGACGGGGTCATTTTTATTTTAGATTTACTTGTTTTTGTCTACCTTCATTTTTCTCACACTCTCACCGGTAAGTTCTATCTGATGCGCCGAGTGGACGATGCGGTCAAGAATGGCATCAGCGACTGTTGGTTCTCCTATTGCATCATACCAGTTGGCAACCGGTAATTGTGAGGTCACAATGATAGATTTGCGCTCATGACGATCTTCGATGATGTCAAGCAATATTGAACGTTCTTTAGCGTCAAGAGGAACAAGAAAGAGATCATCAAGTATAAGTAACTGACATCGTTCTATTTTCTTGAGTTCGGCCTCGAAGATCCCCTTTGTCTTTGCAACTTTTAGCGCTCCCATAAGTTTGGATGCATTGGCATAGTTAGTTCGTATTCCGTTCTTACACGCCTGATACCCAATGGCTGTTGCAATATAACTTTTGCCGGTTCCGGATGAACCGGTAATGAACAGATTCTTTCCTTGACGGATAAAGTCAAGCGACGAGAGCCGTTCTATATGGTTGCGGTCGAGACTTCGATTGATGGTATAGTCTATATTCTCAAGATAAGCCTTGTATCGAAAGCCGGCCCCTCGAATCAGGCGTTGTATGGAGGCATCCGAACGATAGTCCCATTCACGAGCCAATAGTAATGAGAGGAAGCCGTCAGCAGTCATAGACTCGGCAACGGTGGACTGCAGGCTTTCCTTAAAGGCGGCAGCCATACCATGCAGCTTCATACGGTTCATCAGATCCAGAGAAATGATATTTTGGTCTTTCTCCTGAGTAACGGGTGCGGTTTTATTATTTGTTTCCATTGTTGTTGTTAGTTTTTGTTGTTGATTTTGAGAAGTATTCACGTCCACGGATGTTCTTGTGGTGCGGAAGTGATAAGTTGGTGTCCGAGTCCTGATCAGCCTGTGGCAGAAAGTCTGCATCATCGCCCCGGTTCAGGATACCGATAACATCTTGATATCCGTAAACGCGCATCAATGAAGCACAGGCGCATGCCGCCACAAGCCTGTCCTGTCCGAAGGTCTTTTCCAAGGCTAGGATACCTCTGCATGAGCGGAAGGCCTGAGGCATATATTTCTTCTGCGATGCTACATCCTTGAGATAAAGCAAGACGATATTATCTATCTGAGTAGCTCGTTCAAAAACCTCGTCCAGATCCTTTTCGTAGCTACCATGCCTACCGGGAAGATTGTGTGCCTCCTTCCGAGTGTAGCCATAGGGAGTGTCATCACGCTGGTGGGTTGTTACCAGCCGCAGGCCATAGAAGATATCGAGAGTATCAGCATCGTAAACAATATCGACACGCTTGCCTACATATTCCTTTGGCACGCTGTAATGATGCTTCTTGAGAGTTACATAGCTATTACGCATCACGGTCACAGATTTGCGTTCCTTCATCTGATACCGCACAGAGGGTAAAGTTCGTAGATAGTCTTTTTCTACCTCTTCAAACAACTGCCTGCGAGACTGATTGCGTCCGGTAAGTTTTCTCTCGTTGAAACGACTTAGAGATTGGATAATGCAGGCATTGAGTGATTCCAAATCATGGAACATCAGACCTTCGAGATCGGTATAAACAGACTTGTACATCAGTTTTACAGCGTTCTCTACAAGGGCTTTGTCTTTTGGGTGCCTGACACGTGCCGGATATACACTACAACCATAATGCTCGGCAAAAGCGGCAAAGTCTTCGTTAATAACCGGCTCATTGCGATTGCTCCGAGTTACCGCCGACTTCAAATTGTCAGGGACGATTGCAAAGGGCACACCCTCATAGAAGTGTAGTGCATTCTCACATGCTTTTATAAGGTCTTCTTTCTTCTGCGACCAGACTGCCTCACAGTAGGTATAGTGGCTACAAGGAAGGATGGCTACAAAAACTTCAACGGATCTGACTTCGCCTGTTTGCTCATCAACAACCTCTAGACGGTCGCCCGCAAAATCAATATACAGCTGGTCTGCGGCGTAATGCTCAACGTGACCCACCGGACGTGATACAAGCCGATAACGTTGTATGTACGCGCCGAAACTTGCATGACGGAATCCACCCGGATGCTCTCGCCGGTACTCTTCATACAAAGATTTTACTGTCACTCCTTTGCGTGTAAGTCTTGCGGCATACTCAGGTAAGAGCGCCTCCAGTTCCAACTGACGCACTGAAGGGGTACGTTCCCTCTCACCGCTGCTTCCAAACATCTCCTCAAGGCGCTTCGCCGGCATGGACTGAAGCTGCTCCATTGGCATACCACTCTCTTGAAACAAACGCACATACTTGCGCACTGTGTTACGGGATAGCTCAAAGGTCGCGCTGATACCTTTTATACCCATCCCCATTGCATAGCAATGAAGAATGTTTGCTAATTTTGTTGTCATAGTAATTTTAGTTTTAACCCATCGACCAGGAGGGTAAATCTAAATTACATAAAAATCCCCTGTTGGTTTATATTCCGACAGGGGACATTTTTATTTTGGCGAAAAGGGTCAAACATATTTTGGTACATGGGGTCAATTTAGACTGGCACGAGGGGGCAACGCTCACTGGATTTTCCAATATCTAGGAAATGAAGATGAAATGCTGTTGAGTTATCAGTTTAAAGAACAAGTTAAGATTTTTCGGTCTAAAAATGGTAGGAATATATCAGCTGTCACGGCAGACTGCTATAAGCTTACACACAGGCGTATTAACGAATTCTTACTTAAAAAATATAAGAAGAAAGATATAATTATTCAGGATATTGATCTGGTATTTCTAGAGCATTTTTATACTTATCTGAGAAAAGAATATAACTGTAGTAATAATACATCAATCAAGTATATGAAACGATTTGCAGCTATTTTGAATTTTGCAGAGAAAATTGGACTATTAAAGATTAACCCATTTAAACTTTTTCGGTTTCATATAGAGAAGAAGTATCCCCTTTACCTCACCGAAGATGAGGTGAATTTAATTACTCATAAAATCTTTCTGACAGATCGGTTAAATAGGATTAGGGATGTTTTTGTGTTTTGTTGCTGGACAGGTCTATCCTACAGAGATGTTTGTAACTTAAAAATTTCTGATATTCAATTCCGCAATAAACAATATTGGCTCATTATCGTCAGGCAAAAAACCAATAACATATCACAAATACCATTATTAGATGTTCCTTTGAAAATATTAGAAAAGTACCATCCGGACTTCCATGAATATCCTTGTGAGAAGCCTTTATTTTCAATATCAAGCAATCAGAGGACCAATGAGTACCTGAAAGAAATCACAAATCTCTGCGGTATTCGGAAGAACATCAGCTTTCACGTAGCAAGACACACATTTGCCACACTGGCACTTAACAAAGGCGTATCATTGGAATCTGTAAGTAAAATCCTTGGGCATACAAATATCAGAACCACGATGATTTATGCGAATGTTACTAATCAAAAGATTGAATCGGAAATGAAGAAAATGAGGAATTGAGTAATTGAGTAATAATAACATTTAAATGCTATTATAAAAGCCTCTATTGTATATGTTGAAATGATATAATCCAAATAACAAAATAGACAAGACTTTTGAAGCCCTGTCTATTTTATTTAGAGTTATCAGTAAAATTAATATTACATCCTTCTACCTTTTTTTCTAGAGGGAGGATCGACTTGAATTTTGCGCCTTTGCTCTTTTTCAGGCATTGTTACAAATACTTTATTCTCGTCTTGTATCATCTTCGAAAGCCGATCCTCTATATCATCCCATGAATATGATTTCTCTGTTAGGTGAATTGGCTCATCAAATTTTATATCTTCGTAATAAGTCAATCCTTTTAATGCCCTAATAGAATTTGTTTGAGAATATTTTAATTCAAAAGCTTCCAGCATATCACCTAAAGACATTTTTGTAGACAGGTAGGCTATGTCAACGAAATCTTTCAAACGTGTTCCATTATCCGCAATAGCCAGTAGTTTCATTGCGGCAATATCTTCAATATCATAGAAGCGTATACCATCTTCGACAAAACGTGAACTAACATCCCTATAATCATGTCGAAGAAAGTCTAATTTAACACCATCTACCTCACCTTTTAATGTGTAATCTTCCATATAGCTTCCTTTGAAACCATAGTTATTTTGAAGATATTTTTCTAATTTAGAAGAATCAAATCCAGCTGTTGTAAATAAATCTAAATCTATACTTATTCGATGCCCCATTATCAACGCTAAAGCGGTACCTCCAGCTAAACAGAAATCACTAAAAGTAACATCGGACATGATATTTTTTAGGAGTTCAAGAGTTTCATCCTTGACTGTTTTCGTATATAACATTTTAGTTCCTCCTTCTTTAATTTAAATATGGAACAAACAAAAGCAATTTCTTTGTCAGAAAGAATTTTTACTTCGTTTTTTATTATATCCCTTACACCATCTATACCTCCATAAAGATTAAATATGGCATAAAAGTCATTATTCCATCCGCGTTCAATGACCCTTTGAACTACAGTGTCCCGCATATACTGCCAGTCAAAATTCTCAAGGTCATACTCCCATAAAAGGCTTGAATTGATCCTAGGTTCTTCTTTTAATTTTTCTTTCCAATCTGACCACATAACCATGTAATTACTTCTTATACAAAGATAAAGAATAACGCCGAGAAATTCTATTATTAAAAGTCAAACTTAATCATTAATCTTATTTAATTTAATAATCTGAAGCTTTTAAGGTTGTTATGCTGAATGTTTTTTATGTCCATATATTTTTATTAATTTATTTCTGTTTTCTATTTATTGTTTAGCACATCTTCGATTACCTCTTGAAGAGGCAAAGAAATGCCTTCTGGTGCAGAAGCCTCAATACATGTGCTCCTTATACTCTGTTTAAAAGCATAAACTGTTTCAATAATATTTTCTCCAATATGAAATTGATGATTTGTTCGTTTCACTTCCTGGATCTCTTTTCTTGGATCTAGAATATAATCCTTTGTTTGAAGAAGTTTGAGTATTTGTCTTGTCCTGAAAATGGTTGACAATAAAAAGTGTAAACCAATGGACGGACAAAAGAAGAAACGAGGGGTTACGATTCCCCGGTTATTAAGACAAGCGATCATTCAGGATTATCTGAGTGGTAGGAAAAGCTCCTATATGTTAAGTATAGAGTATGGTGTCGATCAAAAGAACATAAATAAGATGGTTCACCGTTATCAACAGAAAAATGGCACTATCTTAGCAGAAAGTATTACAACACCGATTATGGGTCGTAAAAAGAAACAGCAGGAAGATTTATCCCTTAAGTTAGAAAATGAAGAATTGAGACGTCAATTGAAGCTGGCACAACTCAAGCTTGAAGGTTATCAGATCATGGGTGATATTCTACAAGAGGAGTATGGTGTTGACTTGTTAAAAAAGTCCGAAGCCAAACAGTCTTCCGACTTAAAGAACGATACGCAGAAGTAGGCTTGGATACTTTATGCGGATTGTTTGGCTATACAAGGCAGGCATATAACAAGCAATTGAATAAAAACGCGCGGAAGGCTCTGGATGAAGGTTTTATTATCAGTCAGGTAAGATTAATCCGCAAGGATATGCCTCGTTTGGGTTGTAAGAAAATCCATTACCTGTTGAAAGAAAAAGGAATAGATATAGGCAGAGATATTTTATATGATATTCTTCGAAATAACAGGATGCTGATCAAAAGAAAGAAAAAGTATGCTGTAACTACCAACTCTAAACATTGGATGAAGAAATATCCAAACCTGATCAGAGGCTTTAGTTTTAGTGGCCCTAACCAATTATGGGTAAGTGACATTACTTATATACCTATTAACAATAGCTTTGTTTATCTTTCACTGATAACAGATGTTTATTCTCATCTGATTGTAGGCTACAGGTTATCACTGACTTTAGAGCGTGACGGGGCTGTAGGAGCCCTGAAAATGGCACTGGAGCATATTCCATGTGAAGATCGAATCGGGCTAATCCATCACTCAGATAGAGGAGTTCAGTATTGTAGCCATGAATATGTAAGATTATTGAAAGAAAACAGCATTCGAATCAGTATGACTGAAAACGGAGACCCTTATCAAAATGCAGTAGCAGAAAGGATAAATGGTATCTTAAAAGACGAATGGCTGGATCATGAGCATTACATATGCTTTGAAGATCTCAGCAATAGGATAGATGAAATTATATCTATTTACAACCATCATAGACCTCATTTGAGCTGCGATATGAAAACTCCGGTTCAGTCATATAACCTGACCGGACAAATAAAAAGACGCTGGAAGAAGAGAAACTATCAGACAAATAAAATATCTTTATCAACGAAGTTGTAAACTTATAGCAGGACTATTAAAATGGAATACAAACTAACTAATTATTATTCATAATCTGTAAACTATTTTCAGGACAAGATACGATGATGTCTATGACATTTTTTATTTCCATATCTATAAATACTATTACTCATTTCTTCTCTGATTTGATCCAAGCCTTTCTTTTTACCTTTTTGAATCCAATTGATAAGTTCATCCTCAAAGAAGAATAATTTTTCACCTTTCTTATAGCACGGTATCAATCCTTTTCTAGCTAAAGAGTAGATTGTCGATTTAGCTTCTTGAATAATCCGACATGCTTCATCTATTCCTATTGGCATCCGTTTTTCAATGTTGTGGGATTCCGTTTTGATAAGTAAGATTTTAAGCTGATCTACAGTCTTGATCAGATGAGCTATCGCTTCGTGATATATTAATAATGAAATGTTTCTCCTCTTTGGCGAATGTCCTTTCACAAAACAGTGAAGGTTTTCGATAGCAGGGGAGAATTCTATTAATTGAAATTTGATTATAAACAGCTGTATATTAATGCATAATCATTCAAATGTATTGATAAGGACAACTGAAGGATATCTGCAATGAACAAGATTCAGTAAGATAATTCTTATATTATTTATTTGTCTTTTTTGCTCTTACTTCCAATTTATTCTTTCTTCTTTGTACGCATGAACTTTTCAGTTTCCTAATTTGTACAATGCTACTTGAAGAGATCTAAATCGAACTATTGTTATTTTAATATTATGTATTGAAAATCTATTGTTGTATTCTTAATCATTAGAAAAAGAAAATGCTAAAGTCAATCTCTTTGATCTAAAGAAAAGATCACTTTTAGGTTTAGCTCTCATATAGGATAGGATAGATTTGAAATGCAAGGGAGGTAATTATATCCTTTAGACCTTAACTAAATAATATAATTTGATATTCTGGTAATAATTAGGTCTTAAATTTTGAAACTAATTTTATGAATAATAGAATATTGTTTGGGTTATTTTATATATTTTTGTTTAAACTAGTATCTATTGGGGGTTAATGATATAATATAGAATTAAGTAGTGTATTTTAATAAGAAATAAAGGTACTTAATGTTCACTCAGAATTGATAATAATGACCGATATACATTCTAAAGAAACAAGAAGTTATAACATGAGCCAGGTAAAAGCTAGAGATACAAAGCCTGAGCTTATTGTTAGGCGGTTTCTATTCTCGAATAAGTTAAGATATAGGTTATATGATAAGAAGTTACAAGGAAAACCTGATATAGTATTACGAAAATATAAAACAATTATCTTTATACATGGCTGTTTTTGGCATGGACACGAAAATTGTAAATATTCAGCACTACCCAAAACAAGGACTGAATTCTGGAGTGATAAAATAGAGAGTAATAAAAAGAGAGATAAGAAAAATATTGATCAATTAAAGAGCGATGATTGGAATGTTTTAATTGTTTATGAGTGTGAGCTGAGAAAAGGTAGACAAGAACATACATTGAATAACATTCTAAGCAACATACAAAACCAATTTTAAATTGATTTTATGGTATGAAAAATAATACGGAAAAGAAACAAAATCAGAAAAAGTTAAAGGCTATAGATTTCTTTTGTTCTGGTGGCGGCATGAGTTATGGAATGCAAGAAGCCGGAATTGAAATTCTCGCTGGAATTGATTCTGATGAGAACTGTAAAATGACTTATGAAGCTAACATAAATGGTGCAAAATTTATTCATGCAGATGTATTTGATTTGAAAGAAAAAGAGCTTGAAAAAAATTTGTCTCTGAGAAAAAATGATGATGAGCTTGTCCTGATAGGCTGTAGTCCTTGTCAGTTCTGGAGTATAATTAATACGGATAAAACAAAGTCTGCTAAATCGAAAAATCTTTTAGTCGAATTCTCTCGTTTCGTTAAATATTTTCGTCCTGGATATGTCGTTGTTGAAAATGTACCAGGTGTTTTGAGAAGAAAAGAAGAAAGCGGATTAAATGAGTTTATTGAATGGCTCAAAGATAACGGTTATGAAAACCCTCATTTTAAAGTTCATAATGTAAACGATTATGGTGTTCCGCAAAGCCGCAAAAGGTTTACTTTAATAGCAACCCGTATTTCTCAGGATGAAGTTAAACCCCAGGAGTTAGACGGAAGAAGAGTTGTTGTAAAGGATGTTTTGGGAATAGAAAACGGTTTTGCCAGAATAGAGCCTGGGCATAAGGATAATTCAGATTTTCTGCATACAGTTCCCAATATCAGTGACATCAATAAAAAGAGACTGAAAAAAGTAAAAAAGGATGGAGGTAACAGATTGGGATTCGCGAATGATCTGGAATTACAATTGAAGTGTTTTGAGGGGAAAAATGAATCTTTCAAGGATACCTTTGGGCGATTGTGGTGGAATAGGCCTGCACCAACTATTACAACCAAATTTTTCAGTATCTCTAACGGGAGATTTGTACATCCAGAAGAAGATAGAGCTTTATCTATAAGAGAGGGAGCTACATTGCAGTCGTTCCCGTTAACCTATAAATTCAAAGGGACAAGTGTTGCAAATATCGCTAGAATGATTGGTAATGCAGTACCTCCTAAATATGCAACGGCTATTGGTAAGGCAATAATAAATAATCATAAATGGAAGTAACTTTCTCAATATCACCGCGTATATTATCTCATCTCGGAGAAGATCTGATAAAAAATGAGAGCATTGCTTTATTTGAGCTGATAAAAAACTCTTATGATGCTTGTGCGGAACATTGTATTATTGATTTTAACTTTCAAAATGGGAAATTAAGATCACTTACTATAGAAGATGATGGATTCGGTATGAGTAGTGAGATTATCGAAACGGTGTGGCTTGTAGTAGGAACTGATAACAAAAAGAAAAAGCTTGAACCGAACCAATGTGGGAGAATACCCTTAGGTGAAAAGGGCATCGGAAGACTAAGTATTCATAAGTTAGGAAATAAAATAACATTGATTTCCAAAGCAGAAGGAAGTAATGAAGTTGAATTAAACATTGACTGGAATAAACTCTCGAAAGCTAAAGATATTAACGACTTTTCCATAGAATTAATTGAAAATGTAAGACCAAAAACATTTTTAAATTCAACAGGAACCAAAATAATTGTAGAAGATCTTAAAACTGATTGGGATAGACGTCAACTTCGAGAAGTTCATCGAAATATTACTTCTCTTAATAGCCCATTTTCTGATGGAAATGATACATTTCGTGTTTTAGCAAAAAGTAATACAAATATTTTTGAAGGGTTGCCTGATTTTGAAGATATAAAAAATAGTGCTCTTTATTTTGGCCATTGTAGGATGCGTGGCGGAGAAATAGTTGACTTTAAATATAACTTTAAACCATGGAGTTCGCTTGACAGAGTTGATTCGGGAAGAAAGGTTGTATTGAAAGACTTACTTGATGAAGATAAAATAATTAAAAAATGGAATTCAGAAACAAGGGAATTTGAAGATATTGATTTGGATGAGAGCAAAGTAGGTACTATCGAATTTGATATAATAATTTTTGATACTGATGCACAGATTTTCAGTTATGTAAACGCTGAAAAGACAGCATTAAAAACTTATTTACGAGAAAACGGAGGAGTAAGAGTTTATAGAGATGGTGTAAGAGTTTACAATTATGGAGAAAGAGATAATGATTGGCTGGGTATTGATTTGAAAAGAGTCCATAGAGTTGGTGGAAATGTTAGTAATAATATAGTCATTGGTTCTGTGAAAATAAGAAGGGACTCCAGTACCGGACTTGTTGAAAAAACAAACAGAGAGGGGTTTATAGAAAATGAACATTATTTTGATTTTGTTGAAGCAGTAAACTATGCTCTCTCATTAATTGTTCGAGAAAGAAATACAGATAAAGCTTTACTCACAACCTTATATAAAAAGCATCGTTCTGTAGAGCCTGTATTATCTGACTTAAATGAAGTAATGACACTTATTGAAGCTAAAGTAGATAATAAAGAGGTTAAAGATGAAATCTTAAAATATTTGTACAGAGTCAATGATCAATACAAAGAAGTTAAGGAAGTACTCATAAAAAGTGCAAATGCCGGACTTAATTTGGGAATTGTAATACACGAACTAGATAAATTAATTGCTGAACTTACAGGCTGTATTGAACGAAATGATAAAGATAAAGCAATCCGAATATCTCTGTCTCTAGAGAAAATTATAAGAGGGTACTCTGCAATGCTGAAGAAATCAGATATTCGACTACATTCTTTAAGTGAAATTGTTTCAGTTGCTTTAGATAACTATGAGTTCCGATTTTTAGACCATTCGATTAAAATTATCTCAAATTGGAAGTCATCAAATTTAAACGCCTATTTGGCTAAGGCCGAATCAATATCAGTAGTTACTAATTTATTAGACAATGCAATTTTTTGGTTGAGTTACGCCAGGAAATCGGATAGGTATATTTCTGTGTACATTACTGATCAAATTAAAGGATATAATTCAATTATCGTTTCAGATAATGGTCCAGGATTTAATTTACCATTAGATGTTGCTGTAGAACCCTTCCAAACAGGAAAGCCTCATAATATTGGTTCCGGATTAGGACTTCACGTAGCTAAAGAAATGATGATCGCAATGAAAGGTAAATTATTATTAATATCAGATGAAAATGAGATTGATTTTCCAAAACCTATTAAGGATAATAAGGCTAATAAAGCAATTGTTTCTCTCTGCTTTCCAAAAGAAAAAAAATAAAGATATAAGAAAGAGTATGCTGCAAGAATTTATTACGAGTGCATTAGTTATTGATGATGATTTCGAAGAAGTTAAAGATCTGATCTCTTATTTAGAAGATGAAAAAGATATTTGGGCAAGGTATTTTTCTCCTTCCGATATAGAATCAAAAACAACTTCCTTTAATAACAGAAAAATTATTTTTCTTGATTTGTATCTGGATGACTCTAGAAGCAGCACAGACAATATTGCTGTAATTAGGAAATATTTTAAATCAATAATAGGTGAGAATTTTGGCACATATGGAATTGTTTTGTGGACAAAGCACACCAATCATTTTGAAGATTTTTGTGACAAAATTTTTCAAAAAAATAATCCCTTTACACTTCCTTTGTTTGTTATTCCTTTAGATAAAACAAAATATAAACGGCAAGGAGATTATCAGGGAGTTCTAGAGGAATTAGAGGGGAAATTGGAGAAAGATGTTGCGTCCTCATTTTTTGTTGAATGGAATAAGGCTGTAAAAATAGGCTCTGATAACACTATAACAACCTTATATAATTTGTTTGATACTAACGATAAAAAAAATAAACATTTAGAAGCGGTTTTATATTCTTTAGCATTGAATTTTACTGGAATACCAAAAAACAACATAGAGAACTATGATTTACAGAAGGATCTGGTAAAATCTTTGATGGATACATTGCAATTTAAAATAACGAGTTCTTATATTGGGGTTAAAGAGTTGTTTACACAACAGAATAAACTCAACTTTAATGAAACAACTGATGAAAAATCGAAAGTGTTTTCGAAGTTAAATTCACTTCTGCTACTAGATTTACAAAACTTGTCACAGAACTCTCCAATTCCAGGTAATGTGTATGAGATAACTGATGATAATTCACCACTTTATATAAAAGATCTGATCTATAAAAAGAATAATGAAGATATAGATACCCATACAGATTTTAAAGATTTGAAAAAGCGAAGGATATGTATAGAAATAACACCTCCTTGCGATTTTGCCCAAAACAAAAAACAGTCTCTTTCAAGAATTGTTGGAGGGTTACAAATGGATTTTAATAAAGAAATTTTGAAAGGAAATAATAGTCCATTTAAAACGGATAATTTTTACACTTTCTTATACCCCGTTAATATTGAGGGGTTTGAAAAGCCTCAGATGATAATCTTTGATTTTTATAGATTTCAGACAATTAACGAAAATGATTTAAAAAATAAAGATAAATTCAAAATAATTATGAAAACTAAAGATAAACTTTTTGCTGATATTCTTCAAAAGTTATCTTCACACACAGCCAGATTAGGCATAGCCGTTTTATATCCATAAAGATTATTTATATGGCAAAAAATTTTTACTCGATATTGAAAGATCTCCAGTCGACTCTTGCCGATGAGAGTATGGAGGAGTTATGTTCTATCATTAAAAATATAATATTCGACAAAAACAAGATTGCAGATCTTGCTAATACTCTAGCTCAGAGCGGAGATAAATTAAATTTTCCTAATCTCAATACCGCTGATATTCCGTCAACAGGAGGGCCTTCATCATTGTCGACTATAATTAGTCCTTTAATTCTTAAAGAGTATTTTGCTGTACCTAAATTAGGAATAATTGGAAGGCCTGCTGGAGGTATTGATGTTTTGGCTCAAATTCAAGGATATAATTTAAAGCTTTCTAAAGAGGAAATATATGAGATAATTGACAAAACACAATATTGTCATTTTATCTCTAATAATCACTTTGCTCCTTTAGACAGTAAACTTTTTAAATATAGGAGTGAAAATAATTTTAAGAATGTTCCCGGATTAGTAATAGCAAGCTTATTATCTAAAAAAGTAGCTGTTGACATCAAGAATGTATGTTTAGATATTCGATATTCCCATTTTGGTAATTTTGGCAGTTCTTTGGAGGAAGCCAGAAAGCTCTCCGATAATTTTAAGTTAGTAAGTAGTTTACTGGGAATAAACAGTACATTTTATTTTTCAGATAATACAAGATTGCTTCAGCCATATATAGGGAGAGGTGAATCTCTTCTGGCGATCCATGAATACTTCTTGGATACTAAGAATAATTGGCTAAATCATCACATTGAACATGATTGTAGAGAAATGGTTAGTACTCTTACAAATCATAAGATAGAATCACCTGAGTTAAAAAGTATAATTATAAAAAATTTTACGGAAAATATAGAATGTCAAGGAGGTAGTATTGATTCTTTTGAAAATGTTGTACAAAAGACGAGAGACTCACATATATATGAGTTCTCAGCTAACAAGTCAGGTATTCTTAGCATTGATATGATGAAAATGAGGGATACAATTGTTAAAATTCAAAACAAATATAGCGACAAAGATCATGAATTTCCAGACCCTTGTGGATTAATTTTTTTCAAAAATCAGAATGAACATATTTCAAAAAATGAAGCTGTATTGACATTCAGAGTTGTTGAGAATGATTTGGAATATTTTAAAAACGAATTAAATAAATTTATTATAATAGACTAGGAATGGATAAATACTGCTGCTTTAACTGTCCTAAAAAAGACTATACTGAAAAAGAATTGTTTGATAAATGTCCAAAATGTGGGATGAATTATGGTTTTCCCCTTGATTTACTTCCAACAGAGGTCAATGGATTTAAATTAGAAAAATCTATTGCAAGAGGTTTTTATGGAGCAACCTATATAGCAACTTCTAAAGAAAGAATACCTAAAAAGAGAGTATTAAAAATAATACCTAAAAAGATTTATGAATTATTTGGCAAGAACTTCGAAAATGAATGTAATCAACATTCACAACTTGATAATGAGCATATAGTTGAGATTCATGACTATTTTGATGAAGATGTTGATTTTAAAGGAACTGTTATTCCTTGTCATGTTTGTGTGCTTGATTATGTTGATGGAATCCCATTAAAAAAGGAGATGGATTCTGATATTTCTATTGAGAAATTGACTCAGATAGTTATAGATTTATTAGAAATTCTTGAGGTCTTAAAAAATAATGGTAAAAGTCACAATGATTTACACCCAGGAAATATTTTGGTTTCAACCCTTAGTCAAGGAACAAAACGAGTAGACCAAATTGATAATTCAATCAGATTAAAAGTTATAGACTTAAATTCGACTTCAGACGGAACACAAAGCTCCGAAACTAGATTAGGAGACATAAATTGGATTGGTAAGAGTATTCAGGACTTGTCTAAACGGTTTATTGCAAGAAAAGAAGAGAATAAAGAAGAATTAACTGATAAAGAAAGTCGAATACTTTCCCATTTTGAAAATTATGGTAAATTATTAAGTCAAAAAGTAACGAATACAAGACTTCCTAAGTTTGATGATCTTATTTATGATATAAAAAGCACTTATCGTCATGTTGTAGACCCATGGAATGAAACATTTTCTCTTAAAAGCTTTGATTATGCATACAATGCTCAATCGCTGAAACCCAATTATGTACCTGCTATATTTGTAGATCCTGACAATAAATTCTTTAATGAGTCAGTTAAAGCAGGTCCTCTTATTATTTATGGTATGAGAGGCTGTGGAAAAACCATTTTATTATTGGGATTAACTTTTTATTCTCGTATTAGTTCTTCAAATTCCGATCAATATTCAAACAAAGGGTCTAATGGAATTGTGAACAGAATCGTAAATGACGGGTTTATAGGATTGTATATTAATGCAAATAAGTTATTGGATGTCGTCGGTAAAAAAGATGAGGAAATATATAAGCCTTTGGAAAGGATATACTTAAGATTTTCCTTGGAGGCACTAAGAACTTTGAGAACGTTAAAAAAGATAGAGGATAATTCGGTTGTAGACCTTTATTTTGAAACCTTACTAAATGAAATAAATTCAAAAGTTAGTAATCTTAATTTATCTGCTATCAATTCTGATAAAGAGTTGGAAGATATTTTAATTAAGAAAATTAATTTGTTAGAGAAGAATGACGGGAATGAAATTTTAATTTCTACAGCCGCTCCTGCTGTATTTGAGGATCTCTCCACAGCTATTACAAGTTGTAGTCCTATATTATTAAATCATAAAATCTATTATTTATTAGACGATGTATCCACAAGATATCTAAACCAGGAAAATATAATACAGATTATCTCTACATTTATTTTTCAAAGTTCTAAATGTGCTTTTAAAATTACTACTGAAGCGCAGACATTAAATGCCATTCTTTTTTCTCCTGGTAATCAGGAAAAAACAAGGATAGGAAGAGACTTACAAACATTTGATTTGGGTAATTTGGTGAATGAACAAATTAGAAATAATAAAAATTTCGTCGTTGATATTTTGGAGAAGAGGAATAGACTTATTTCTAAAGATTCTAATAGTTACCCTCATCCTATATATCTTTTAGGGGATGTCTCTCTTAGAGAAATTGCACTAAATATAACCAAGACAGGTGCAAATAAGAAAAATAAAAAACAATTTTACCATGGTGTCACGATGCTTTCTAAAGTGTGTGTCGGAGATATTGGAGATATCATACATATTTATAACCTAATGTTAGAGGAATATAAAAATAATCCTCACACTCCGTTGAAAATAGAAATACAAAATAAAGTTTACCAAAATGTTAGTGCAAACAAGTTATTTGATTTAGATAGAAACAAGAATGACTTGAAAGATTTTGTTTTGACATTTGCCAAAGCTTCATATAAATTACTTTTGGAGTCTAAAGGTTCTGGAAGGCTTAGACAGTATAATTCTATTTATGTGAAGATTACTTCAGGAGACCAGGAATTTCAAATTGATAAATTACGGAGTTTGGTAGATGCTGGGATTTTCATATACGATGGTAGTCCTCTCGCTCCGAGAACGACTGGAAATGATACAAATCCGTTATTACAATTTAAATTAGCATTTAGAAAACTTTTAGGTTTGACCAACTTTATAGGTATTTCTCAATCGGATAGATTTGAATTAAGTGGCTCGGAATTGGAAACATGGCTAAGAAATCCTCAAGAGGGAGAAAAAATATTACTTAAAAATAAAATAATAGAGGATGTAGATTCTGATGAAGCCTCTTATGGTTTTAATGAAGTGACAAGAAATGCGGGATCTCAAGCTTCTTTAGATTTTGTCGACTCTAAAGAGGAAAATCGAGAAATTGAGAACTTCTTTATCTCCGAAAACAGGATCACTTTAGATAAATCGCTTTTTGATAGTAATGCAATAAATAATTTTCAACAATATGTGCTAGGAATAGGATTTGAAGATAGAACCTATGAATCTCTGATGAAAGTAATTAACCACTCGAATATCACTAAAATATATGCCATTAAGCATAAATTAGAAGAAGGGAGGTTTGATGACATAAAAAAGACTTTAATCCAATCGAAAAAAAATGTTGTATTTCTAGATATTGATGAAATTGAAAGTATCGATTTTTCTTTGAGAACAATAATTGATATTTCAGGTTTATCTAAATCAATGATATTTAGGTTGATCACAATGGCAAAGAATAACATTGATAAAATCGCTGTCCTTGAGACAGATGCAAAGATTTTATCTCCTTCTGATGAAGATTTGAAAGAGATTGTAGATAGACAGGAACAGGCGACGGAGGTTTTAAAAGCAGTAACAGAAAATATTGAATTAGGGGAACTGAAGCCTTATTCAATCGAAAGAATATACTCAACTGATACGGATGAATCTAACTCACGAGTAATACTTTGCTTTAGTTCTCCTAAATTTGAAAGGATGCTGACATTTCTTGACCAAAAACAATATGAGAAAATCTTAATTATTAATCCTATAAAAGAGGACTATAGAAGTAAGTTAGCTAGATTATCAGCAAAAGTAATTCAAGATAAATATTCATCTATAGAAACGGAAATAAGAGATATTGATACTGAAAATCAACATGAAGTTTTGAAAGTTATGACTATGTTTTATCAAAAATATTATTTGCAAGAAGGTTGCAATTTTGATATTGCTTTGACTGGATCTAAAGTTGAAACACTATGTGCTGGAATTTTTGCTACTAAAAATAAGATAAATAACTGTTGGTATATTAGACCACAAGAATGGAAATCAAATGCGTTCTCCTCTGGGACTTCAGATACCTATATTTATTCTATTATTACATTTGATCGAAGTTAGTGTAATTAATATAGTCGTTTCAATATATAAGAAAACAGGAAGGATTTATCAGGTTTTTGATAACGAGTAATTTAACCTACAAATGACTTATTTTATTATTATTTCCATATTAATATGAAAATAAATTTTTCAGTATCTTATGGTCTGGTGAATTTTTTCTAAGATTTCTGATTTTCATTGTTAGGTTATGCATTCTGTATCGATATAAATGGGATAATGAAAAAATAGAATTTCAGGATCCTTTTGTTTTTGTGAATTTTCTCGAAAAATTGAATCTAAACATCTAAACAAGTTATAATACTTAATATAAATTCTCATGGCATGACAATCTGATTATATATGAAATGAATTGTAGTCTTGTTAATACATGTGAAAGAGGATTATAAGACATCTTGCACTAATTTTATTCACATATCCAAGATTGTCTTTGTCAAAAAAGTAATTATTTTTTTTAGATACTCCAATAAACAAGGTTCACTTTCATAATAATTACACTATCTTTATCTCATTAAAACATCTCTTCTGCAAAACGTTGTAGAACACTACGTTGAGGTCATAGCCAATTCGTAGCCAAGCGATTTTGAAGGAAAACTAAATTGTTATAATATAGACGGTTATAAAGCAGGTTCTGCTGCCTTCATCCGCACTGAGAGCGACAAATTGAAGATTTCTTCTTTTTGTCGCTTTTTTTCATTCTTATAATTCCCTCTTTCCATATAGATAATTTTATTTAAACTTCATCAAATAAAATAAGGAGATAAGCGTAAAAAAGCATAAAGAATGCAAGACAAAATATATCTTTGTAATCAAATTAATGATGATTAGATATGAATATTACAATAAAATCACTAGAGGACATAGATCAGGCCGCGACCGAATTCGTAAAGGCGATGGGAGATAATACTGTTTTTGCATTCCGAGGCGAAATGGGCGCGGGAAAGACTACCTTTATCAAAGCCATCTGCGGGAAGTTGGGTGTGTCAGATACTATAAACAGTCCTACGTTTGCTATAGTCAACGAATACCGTTCCGATAGCGGGGAACTGATCTACCATTTCGACTTCTACCGGATCAACAAAGTGGAAGAGGCTTTCGATTTCGGCTACGAAGATTATTTCTACAGTGGCAGCCTTTGCTTTATCGAATGGCCCGAACTGATTGAGAACCTGTTGCCGACCGATACGGTGAATGTCAGTATCAAAGCGCTGGAAGATGGTAGCAGGAGTGTAGTAGTCGGCGCTTAATGTCCGGTTCTTTATAGAAGATAAGAAGGGGCAGGCTGTATAGTAGCCTGTCCCTTTGTATTGTAAGCTTTTCTTATATCACCGCAGCTTCCACTTTCTTGAGGAAGTCTTTTCGCATCTCATCCGTACCTGTGGAGGTATGTTCGCAATTGAGCCATGTGGCATTGTTGATACCTACCGAATAGAGCATGTTAGGAATAAAATAATCCTGAACGAAAGGCTTAAATGTTTCACCGGCACTCTCCGATGTTGTGATTACTGTAGTCCGTCCTATTTTAAGCAATGGAGTCCATCCATTCTCGTAGCTGAAAGCAAAGCCTTGGAGCAGCACTTTATCGAAAAAGCCTTTCAGTATTGCAGGCATTGTTCCCCACCAAATAGGATACATGAATATGATCTCTCCGGAATTCTTCAGCATTTCCTGATATTTCAATACAAGGGGGTCGATTGCTTTTCCCTGGTTATATACCGCGAGCTCCGCTTCTGAAAACGATGGATTGAATCCGTCTTTGGTAAGGTCTATTACCTGATATGCTTTGTTCTCTTGTTCGAATTTAGAAGTGATTGTGTCTAAAATAGCCTTGTTGAAGCTACCATGCCATGGATGGCTGAATACGATTGTTACCATTATCCTGTTTAAAATTTATTATATAGAGTTAATAGCCGATGCAGCTTAACCTGCAACATTGACCTTTATTCCTAATTCTTCGATACGCTTTGCGATTTCCTTTAATTTCTCCACGGAAACTTTCTCAAGGTTCTTTTCGGGTGTTTCCCTGTCGATTGTGTAAATCATCACTTCGCGCGGATTTGTTTCTTTTACCACTTGCAGCCATGCCGATATTTCCTCTTCTGTAGTATTGTCCACGGTTTTTCCGTCGTGACTGCCTGTTACAAACATTGTTTGCATAATAAAATTGCCGTTGAAACGCTTAAACAGTTCCTTTTGTTTCTCGACACTGTATTCCGGCGAGTTGGGGCGATCTATCAGGCGTATAGTTTCCAGTATCCCCGAATCGAGCTTGAGTATATTGTTGTCTACTTTTTCCAGCGCGTCAAAAACCTTTTGCTTTCCGGCATGCATGGCGTTGGACAGTACGCTGATCTTTGCTTTGGGGAAGTATTTGTCCCGTAATTCTATCGTATCGTCTATGATCCCCGCAAATTGAGGATGCATAGTCGGCTCTCCGTTTCCTGCGAAGGTGATAACGTCAATATCGGTATTTTCTTCCCGGAGACGGATCAGTTTATCTTCCAGCGCAGCCTTTACATTTTCGCGGCCGGGTAGTTTTGTTCTCGTTCTGAAATCTTTGTTGTATCCGCATTCACAGTAGATACAGTCGAATGAGCACAGCTTGCCGTCGTAGGGGAGGAGGTTCATCCCCAGCGAACTGCCCAGACGCCGGCTGTGTATAGGGCCGAAAACTATTTCGTGGAATAATATAGTTGACATTAGTTTACTTTGTCTTTAAATCTTTCTGCAAATTTACGGACTTTCTCCCTGTCGGATTCCATGTAGTCCGTTAATTCTTTGTAAACAATCTCTTCGGCAGCTTTCTCTATTTCGGGTTGTTCCAACCTGATTTTCAACGAGCCGCCATAGGTGAGTTGCATTCCCGATACGGATGCGATAAGTATAAGCCCGGAATTGTCCGTACAGACCTCCTGATCTGTATAATCTCTTATAAATCGTATGATCCCTTTCTTGACCCCGTCGACGAGAGACCCGTGATTGTAAGTTTCTGTATCTCCAGCAAAAGACTGGATATAAGCGGTTGCCGTGTAGTCGGGAAGCGCTATGGATATTTTGTACTGAAATCCGTTGTGTTCCTTTTCTATGTCTAGCCGGAAAGAGGGTTCGTTTACAGAACGTTCCATAATAAGTAAGTCCATCCTGTGAAATATTCCTTTGGGATAGTGGAATATACATTGCTGGAAGTCATTATGCAGATTATCGCTAAAATTGATTCTTATCTGGGGATTGAGGCAGGCTGTTTTTCGGAATACGGAACAAAGATATTCAAAATCGATATCCGTTGTCTTGAATATTTCGCTGTCGGGAATAAAATCGATAATAAGGTCTTCCCTCAGATAGCCTTCTTCTATACTAATTTCGAATAGATTGTTTTGGGATAAAAGCGTATGGATCTTTCCCCCGTTATATACTTCTATCTTTGCCGACCGGCTCAGGCCTAAAATCACAGCCAGATCCAGAATGTTTTTTTGTGTGCCGGGATTGCCTGCTTTCTTCAGAAGTCCGAGTTTTTTAATGAGGGAATCTACGTCTATGGCTGATGATGTGATATGAACCGTGCCGTCCGATGCCAGTTCGATATCCACCTCTTCCATTTTCGCTGAGGACATTAAATCGAGAATGAAATGTTCTATCATTGTGCAGATACCTTTTCCCTCTGTGCTGCCTGTGTACATTGCAGGGCGCAGACGAATGCTTTCTATCAGGGATGCCTCTCCCATATTGGTTTCTTTAAACTGGTTTTCCATCATCAATATTTTAAAAAAGTTGACAAATCTGACAATATTTACAGTAAATAGTTAGCAGCAAACAGTAAACAACCTGTAACTGTTAAAAGGTAATAAAGGTAAATCACTTTCGTAACAAACTGATAATAAACACATAAACCTATTTTTTAGAAATGGTGAGTAACAAATGGGTAACAAAAATGCGGAAAACAACATTCGCTAGGTAAGATTGATTGTGTAAAGATACATTTCTTTTCCGATATTAGCAACTACTATTCTTTTGCTTTCCGTGACATCATTATACAGGCAATAGCCGAGAGATAAAAAAAGATAATTGAAATAATCACACCGTATATATGTTGTCTATTATAGATTGTATTTAATAGATTTTATAAATTAAAAAAAACAATATCAAAACCATATGCTCATTATAAAATCCACATGGCGACTGTCTGTAGTTTATCCTGACTATTTTTTTTGCTCATAGATATTGTGGCCATCTACCGTATAAAAGTTTAAGGCATAAACATACTTAAATCGCCTCCACACTCGGCGGGAAAGTGGATATAATATAGGCAAACGACTATGTATAAAGGCAATAAGTATATATGCCGTTAAAAACTGCCTGTAAAATGCGCACGGTCAGAAAGATATTACTATTTTTGTAAAAATTAAGGATTAAAAAAAAATTTGCCTATGGTATAAAGCGTAAAACTACGCACATTTTAAGATATATTGGAAAAAGCGTCTAGCTTGTATTCTGGTTCATGAAACTTCGACAATTTCAGCTCCACCAAGAGTAAAGCAATGATGCTCACGCTATGGCGTGGGCTTTACTCATTTATTTGGTGGACAGGTAGTCGAAGACCTCATGAACAGATAATTGTAGTTTTGTCCACGCTTTTTTTATGTGTGTATGTGAGATATACAAGCAGCAACATGCGGGACACATGTTTTTATAGATTAAAAAAAGACAATGCAAATTTAAAATTCTACAAAAAAAATGAATAAAGCGTTTTATGTATTCCGGTTGCTGCTCCTGGCAGGTGCGGCAACCGTATATTTCACCTCTTGCGGGAAGGATGAGCCGCAGAATATAGAGGTTACAAGCATTGAATTAAACAGTACAGCTATTTCGCTCGCAGTAGGGCTACAGAAAACTTTAACCGCAACTGTTTTGCCTGATGATGCAACGGATAAAACCCTAACATGGGAAAGCAGTAATACAACTGTCGCAAGCGTGGAAAACGGTGTGGTTACGGCTAAGGGTTCAGGCACGGCAACCATTACCGCAAAGGCAAGTAATAACCTAACCGCCACTTGCGAAATAATAGTTTTTGAAACTTCAAAATCGGAAGTTACTATTAACGGTGTTACATGGGCAACACGTAATGTCAATACTCCCGGCACTTTTGCAGCTAAACACGAAAGTACAGGGATGTTCTATCAGTGGGGTAAAAAAGTAGGTTGGTCGACATCCGCCCCGTATACATCCGCCCCGCAAGGAAATCAATGGGATGACAACATTTATACGGAAAGCGTAGTCTGGGAGGCCCTTAACGACCCTTGCCCGGCAGGATGGTGTATACCAACGAGAGACGAATTGCGCAGTCTTGGTGAGGGAATATGGACTGACGACTTTATTTGTAGCGGAGCAGTCGGACGGATATTCGGTACTGTACCCAACCAAATCTTTCTACCCGCTACCGGATATATAACCAGCAAACTGCCTGATAGCGACGGTATTCCAAAACGATATGCAGTTAATGAATCCGGGACGTATCATTCAAAAAATACACACAGAAGCGACGGATCCAGTCCTCTTGGTACAATATGCCTTAATTTCATGGAATATAGTTGTGAAATAGGCGTTTACTATAGTGGTTCCGCAGAAATAGGAAGAAGTATCCGTTGCGTAAAAACTACTACTGTTGAGCCTACCAGCGTTTCATTGAACAAAACCACGCTTGCCCTGACGGCCGGAAACTCGGAAACATTGACCGCTACCGTTGCCCCAAGCAATGCAACGGATAAAACCGTAACATGGATTTCAAGCAATACTTCCGTGGCAACTGTCGATGCGAACGGAAAAGTAACAGCCGTGAAAGCAGGTTCGGCAACCATCACCGCAAAAGCAGGAGATAAAACGGCCGTTTGTACGGTAACGGTTTCAGATGCTACCATAGTCGTTAGCAGCGTTTCATTAAACAAAACCACGCTTGCCCTGACTGTAGGAAACTCGGAAACATTGACCGCTACTGTTACCCCAAGCAACGCGACGGATAAAACCGTAACATGGGTTTCAAACAATACTTCCGTGGCAACTGTAGATGCAAACGGCAAGGTAACAGCAAAAGCCAAAGGTACAGCAACTATCACCGCAAAAGCAGGAGATAAGACAGCAAGTTGTACGGTGACGGTTTCGGATGTAGCTTTAATAAAATTGGATTACAGTGAACTTCAAATGGTTGTAGGTGAAGAATTCACGCTAAATGCGACTACCACCCCTCCTGGTCAGGTAGTAGACTGGCAAAGTAGTAAAACAAGCATCGCTACAGTAGAAGGCCCGTATTCCCAAGGAAAAGTAATCGCCAAAGCTCCCGGAACGATAACTATTAACGCAACGTACAAGGGACAAACTGTTTCCTGTGAAATCACTGTTTATGCTATTTCTGCAACATTCACTTATAAAGGTGTTACCTGGGCATCGAAAAATGTGGATGTTCCGGGAACTTTTACTACAAGTGCTAGCGATCAAGGAATGATGTATCAATGGAATAGAAAAATCGGTTGGACTTCCGAAGGTTACAGTTTAGTATCAGTGCCGGCGGGCGGCAGCTTGTCGGGGGGGGCGCAAGGTACATCATGGACTCCGGAGAATGACCCTTGTCCAACTGGGTGGCGATTACCGACTTATGAGGAATGTAAGCAAGTATCGACAACACCCTGGCTAGCTGTGCTCAATGATCGAAGGATTAGCGGTAATAATTGCGACGTTCTGATCCACACTAAAGATAACATCATTGTTTTTAGCGATGGGGCCGGCATAAATGCGTTGGGGAGTACACGAAATCCTAAGTCGGTATACTGGACGTCTACTCCTAATGGGGAAGAACGTGCTTACGGGTTTGACAAAAGGGGGGGGATCTCTCCGGGATACGATATAAGTCGCAACGCCGCTCTGTCGGTGAGGTGCGTGCGTAATTAGCAACTCCCAGGAGAATGACAGAAAAAAGATGTGTAAGGAATGAAAGATATTCTTTACAATATTTTTATCTGGATATGCAGTACGGGGGTAGACGGCAGTGTCTGTTGCACAACTAATTTTAGATAATTATTAAAACCATACTATTTATGAAACAAGCATTAAAAAAAACCGGAAATTATTATTCAAGCGGAAAAAATTATAAAAAAGATACTCATATTCATCAAGAAAGGCACGAGTGCGTTTATAACACAGATTTTTCAGCCACATACGAGCCTCCTTAAAGCCGGGGGAGAAGATGTACGACAATAATTTCTTGATATTATAAGCCATTGAAGCTAATAAGACATGTTTATTGGCAAGCTTTATACCTTTTGTATATACTTTTTTCATTCCCCGGTAATGAAGCAGAGTCCCTAAAACAGGCTCAACGGTAGATGAACGCAGTTTTATCATTCGCTTGCCTATAGGAGTATGAATACGTTGATACATTCGATCATAGTAAGCTTTGTCTATGGTATCTTCTAAATGTTTGAAGTTTTTTTTACCAAGACACGCTGCTTTAAGCGAACAGTCTTTACAATCTTTGCCGGAAGATTCATAGATTCTGGTCCGGGTATTATCCCGGTGATCGGTGCGTATATACTTAAAGGGGAGCTTTACGCCTTTATAGCATTGGTAATAATTTTCTTTCGGATGAAAAGTGAAATTCGTCCTTTTAGGAAGATAGTTTCCCATGCAGGGTATATACCCTTGAATGTTGAGATCTTCTAAATGTCTGAGAGAACGTCCACTGCTATAGTTTGTATCCGCCAATACCTGGGAAATGGTTATACCCATTGGATATAAATTAGTTCTTGCCTGAGCTAAGATATCAGGTAAACAAAGTGAATCCCGTTTGTCTGCAAGGCTTGCCAAAGCACCGCAAATAACATGGGAACTCGTATCTACACTTATTTGTGCAAGATAGTTGAGATTTAGCGCTTTGTGTGGCTTCCTGGATAACCGTGCTTGCGGATCTGTTGAACTGCATCGCTTTTTATTTTGGCCATGCCTGGGATTTGATGGCTTGATAGAGGAATTATTGAACTGAGGCCCTGATTTATGCTCTTGTTCATTAGCACATAGATCCTGATAATACATAGAGCTTGTGACCTTTAATTGAACTTCTTTATCGACAAGACTTTCCATAGAGGCATTCGCTTTAATAAAAGCACTATCAATTGCTTGAGAACGACCCTCAACCATTCCTGCTTCAAAGCAGAGGTAGAGTATATGAGCGAAAACATCAAGAAATAAGTCTTCACCATAGAGTTGACGTGTACGGCTTAGTGTACTATGCCAAGGCAAAGGTTCATCGACATTGTAGTTTAAGAAGTAAAGCATATCCATACGCATACTGGCATGTTCGATGATTTTTCTGTCAGAGCTTAGGTTTTCTATATAGCCAATAAGCATGAGTTTAAAGAAGACTTCCGGATCAATACTGGCTTGTCCTTCCCGCCCATAATAAGGCAGAGCCTTTTTACGGAGAAAGGATAAATCAAGCGTATTCTTTAAACGGCGATAAAAATTATTATCTGGTACCCGATCTGACAATCTGAAGACTAGAAAGAGTTTTTCTTCGTAGTGTTTTTTACCTAGCATAATGATTGAATTTATTCATGTAATATACTAATAATTAACCGTATAATCAATTTTTATTAATGCTTATTTCTTTCTTTTTTAGTTGTGCAACAGACACCGGCAGCTACCCCTGTGCCTCATTCCGGACAAACTGATAATTGCCGTCTATTGGCAACAAACGTATGTAAAATAATAGTCAAACAATATAATACTCATCCCACCTACGGTGTGCGTGGGCGGGAAAGTATAAAAGACAGGAGGTACATTATGATAAAAAGCTATAATAAAATAGCATTGCTATACGGGCAATCCACAAGGGAAATTGCCGAGAGGTTCATGACTTGCATAAACCAATTGAACGCTTTGAATGCCGGTAAAAGGTATCCAGTTGAAGCGGTTATGTGCGATGATTCCGCTTTCAGAACAGCGGCAAACCAACAAGGTATTGATGAATTTATTAGACAGCATTTTTACGGGGTGGTGTGGGCTTTTGTGTTTCTGGGCCCTGACGACTTTGCCCTTTCCCTGCCTGATGCATTAAGGGGCGATTCTTTGCAATCGACTATCAATAAGATAGCGGACAATGCTTATAGTACAAAGACGATGCTGACAAAGGATGAATTTAGAGGAAAGCTATCGAACTTCAAGTTGCGGGCATCGCAGAATGTTGTTCTTGAAACCGGACTTATTTGGGGCACGCTTGGTTTTAAGGGAATTAAATTCATATCTACATTTTCACACAACGACTTGAATAATCAATATGACTTGCCCTCTGATTTTCCTAATCATCATATATTACAGTTATCTACTGCTAATATGGATACTGAAATAAAAACGATAGTCAGTAATAGTTTGATTGATGGCGGTTTACATATAGTTCCCTATGTTAACCTGTTGACAGATTCGGCGTATGGAGTAAATTATAGGGAGCTTTTCAGTGGGGAACAGTTACGGGAAATAGCCGGTCTGAAATCAACGCATGTAGATAACGAACATAAAATTACCCATATTGAAAAATTCAGGCTGATTGCTGATATATGGACTAGGGAGATCCAATCGCTCCGGTATGACGATGAACGGATAGTTTATATTTTTGAGCGTCTTGTATTTGTTCCGTATTTTCCTAAAGATCATGGGCGACCCGGCATTGTCTGGATGAATATGGCATTACAATCGATTGAGGACAGAAGCTCGGAGTATTACTCTATTTTAACACAGATTAGGGATTACATGACTTATCGTGCGGCTGGCAATGGCACTTTTTTAGGATATAAATATATCGCGGATACGTTACTTGCTATTAAACAACAACGCGTCACAGGGAATATGAGGACAAATCCGGTTATAAATGTTTATCTGAATGATTATATCGGGTTGTCGTGCAGGGCCACTGTCGAAGAATACAAAAAAGACAATGCGGTTGATGCCTTATTTGTTCCGACAGTCTATTTGAATCATTCCATAGCGGCATTGAGCTGTTGCATAGATGTAATCCAATTGGGCACAAGCGAAGCGGAAACGCTTTGGAAAGGTTACAGTTTGTATAATCGCGCACGCAGCTATTCACTTTTGGCAGAATACGATACTGGTAACGCAAATAGTTATAAAGCACGTTCAATAACAGACTTTTTCAGTGCATTGAATGTGCGCTATGAATGGGAAGCACTTGAAGAAACTTTTGGGGGAATTCCGAAAGTATTCGAGAATTCGTTTATAGCGGAGATTGCCCTTACCATAATAGAGGCAATAGGAAAAGGTATTTATAATGATCAACAAAAAGTAGAGGCACGTGATAAATTAAATGACATCTACAATATGCTTGTGCTTTCTTCAAGCATTGGGTTGGGCCTTGTGAACAATGTGAAGAACAAGATTGATAATTTAAAGACAGTAGATTGGTGGCAAAGTTAATTCTCCATCGGCAGGTATCGCCTGCAAGTTCAGATAATAAACTCCCAAGCCGCAGGAGAGTAATCGATAACCTTTTCAATCTGTATTGTAACCGGGCTCTTGATAGAAAACAAATGGGATTAGACTACATCGTCTAAACAGGAAATGTGCATAAAATTACGAAAAAACGGTAAATGAAGAAGGCTCCCTCAGGAGCCTTTCTTATATAAGAAATCAAACGTTGCATACTCCCTCACTTGCGGTACCCGCCGGATGTTCCCACTATCTACTTTGTACAGGTTTGCCCAGAAACCTTTAGAAAATATGATAATAACGCATGGTCTATTAAAGGGAAATAAATACTATTTTACCTTTTGATTTATATATATTTAATTGTTTGATATATAGTAATATAATAATTAAAAGCAACAGCATATTTTACATAAAATAGATATAGTAACAATTATTTTAATTTTTAAGTAACAGATAGGTAACAAAAGTAACAAGAAAACGAAGATATGATTAAAAAAATAGAGTTATGCTAGTGCGGTATATGTGTGTATAACTATTTGTATATATGTTTATTAATTTTAATTATGGCGTTTTAATTTTTTTGAAATTTTTTCCGACAACTTTTAAGGTAACAAAGGTAACACTTTTTACAGTTAACAGTAAACAGTTAGCAGTAAACAGTAATACAACTTTCTCAACTTATGACTTACTGCCCCCGCTGGCGGGGACTTCCAGTCCGTGTCTTGTTGACAGGGCACGCAACACATAGACGGGGCGTCTGCGCGAGCGGGGTCAAAAAGGTAACAAAGGTAACACTTGTTTCAGTGAACAGTAAACAGTCATCAGTTAACAATTTGTAACTCGTAACTGCCCGAAGGGCGAAGAAATAACATTCGCCGAAGCGAAGGCGAGGCAAACTCGTAACTTTCTTAAAAGGTAACAAAGGTTACATTTTTCATTACTTTTAGCAAACTGGTATATAAAAAAACTTTTTCAAAGAGCTATAAGCTAACGTTTATATATAGATAAACTTTCCGGAAAAATATATATTAAAATTATGAAGTAGTCAAGACTTTTTATTTTGTATTATTTTGTCATTGGCTCCGCTTCGCTCTGCCGAACGTTGTTTCTGAGGTACGAAGAATCTCGTTTTAGGGGATATTTGCCATGCCTTCACTTCGGCGATTTTGACTCCGTCGATTTTCAATTCAATTGACTACCCATTCAACATGACAAAGAGAATAAAAACAGATCAAAAGAAACTTTTTTTGAAAAGTCCAGACGGCTTCTATATGATCATTGCCCATAATATCATAAACGATTCGTTCCCTATTTCAGAAAATCATCAAAATAACGGGTTATATGTTCATGTAAATGTACCCTGTCGCGCCCTGTCATATTATGCCCATGTCCCGGATAAATGAAGAAATCGGGATGCGTACCCTTTTTGATCGCAGAGTGCAGGAATTGCAGGCTTTGTTGCATCACCACAGTAGGGTCTTCATCCCCATGTATCAGCATCAGGCGGCCTTTAAGGTCTCCGGCACGCTCCACCATACTCGAATTTTTATATCCTTCCGGATTTTCCTGCGGACTATCCATGTAGCGTTCGCCATACATCACTTCGTAGTATTTCCAGTCAGTAACAGGTCCTCCCGCTACTCCCACCTTAAATGTTTCGGGATGGCGAAGCATCAGGTTCAGTGTCATAAATCCGCCATAGCTCCAGCCATGCACCCCTATCCGGTCGGCATCTACATACGCTAACGATTTCAGATATTCCACACCTGTCATTTGGTCTTCCGTCTCCACTACCCCAAGCCGGCGATGCGTAATATTTTCGAAATCCATTCCTCTGTTCGATGTACCTCTGTTGTCCATCGTGAACACCACATAACCTTTCTCTGCCATGTAGATATCCCATCCTCTGACTTGCCCCATCCATGAGTTATCCACCATCTGTGAATGAGGCCCTCCATATACATAAACAATGACGGGATATTTCTTGTCCGGGTCGAAATTCAGTGGTTTCACCAGACGGTAATATAAGTCTGTCGTGTTGTCATTCGCTTTTAACTTACCCAGTGATATTTCAGGCAGTTGTACATTTTTATAAGGGTTCTTGGCAGAATAATAGATATACGATTTATTCGGTTTGGTTTCTGTAACCGACACTTTTCCGGGGTTATTCTGCGAAGTATATCTGTCACAGATGTATTTCCCCGAAGCACTAAGCATGCCGTCATGGACACCTTCTTCTTTCGACAACCGCTCTCTCTTCCCGGTTTTCAGATTCAATCTATATATATGCTTTTCTATTGGGCTTACTTCTGTAGATACATAAAAAAGATTCTCTCCCTTTTCGTCGAATCCCAATATAGAAGTAACATCCCATCTGCCGGAAGTAATTTGCTTTAATAATTTTCCGGTCGTATCATAAAGATACAAATGATTGAATCCGTCGCGTTCGCTCTGCCACAAGAACTTTGAAGGGTCGTTTTTCAGAAATAGCACGGGGTTTTCAGGCTCCACATATTTCGGATGGGTTTCGGTAAACAGCGTTGTTTGCAGTTTACCCGTCGCAGCGTCATAACTCCTGACAATACAAGTATCCTGTCCCCTGTTGACTTCAGCAATATAGATACTTTTTTCATCGGGGCTCCATGCTATATTTGTAAGGTATTTTTCTTTAGGAGTACCTGTTTTCAGATACACTGTTTGCTGTGTGACAGGATTGTAAACCCCAACTGTAACATGGTGGCTTTTCATGCCAGCCATCGGATATTTTATATCTTTCAGTTTGGCGATACGCGCCGAAATGTCTACTAACGGATAATCGGCAACCATAGTTTCATCCATACGGTAAAATGCCAGAAGATTTCCTGCCGGAGACCAGAATGTGCCTTTGTTTATACCGAACTCATTCCTGTGGACAGATTGTCCGGAGACGATACCCTGATCAGTTTCGCTTGTTATGGCAGTCTCTTTCCCCTCCGAATCCTGTATATACAGATTATTGTCTTTTGTATATGCAAGCATCCTGCTTTTTCCGGACCAGTCATGGTTATTCATTTTATCTAACGAGAGGAATGTGGCCGTTATCTTTTTTGCCACAAAGTCATATAAGTATATCTTGTCAGGAGTGGCGATTAGTATCTCGTCTGACTCCGGAGAAATAAACTGTATTGTATGCAGACTTTTCAGTGACTCTTCTTGATCGAGCCCCATTCCCGAATTAATATCCTGAAGGCTAAGCAACACCTGGGATTTCTCCTTGTCGGTATTAGGGGCAATCATAACGGAATCTCCTTTTATGTAAGTCAGTTTATCCCCATGCCAGCTTAGTTGGCGGGGCATTTCGGCACGATACTTGCTGAATGTTTTACCTCCGGGCGTCAGGTCTTCTAATGTCAGGGGTATTTCTTGGCTGTGTGATTTCATTGGAAGCAAAATGCTTATGGCTAAAAAAACGGAATTGATAAATTTCATACTTACAGCTGTTTTTTGGTAAACAAAGATAGTGAATTTCTAAATTGCAGATTGATTTAACATGTGCGGATTGATACTTTGAACGCCTGTTATTGCCGGAACCAGCAAGAGTACAGCGGGTTAATTAATTTTTTTTTAGAACAATTTATTTTTTTAAACGTTTTAGAAATAAAAGTTATACTTTTGCGTTACTAATTATAAGAATGGGAATTAGTATATATCTAAAGAACGAGAAGATGTTAAAACTCAATATAGCGCGCTTTACCGGACTTACCCTATTGCTTGTCGCGATAGTTACGTCATGCAGCAAAAACCCTAAAGAATTTAAAATAACCGGAAAACTTGACAATGTAACGGGTGATCACTTTTTCATGTCGCATGAAGCCGGGGATTCTGTGTTTATAGACACTGTGGCGATCAATGCAAAAGGAGAATTCTCTTTCCGCAGCGAAATTGATACGCTGACCGAATTTTCATTGTATTTCAATAAAAATACAAAAAGCACTTTTGTCCTGGCAGATAAAGGCTGGAAAGTGGAGCTTAAAGGCGATGTCTTATATCCCGACATCATAGATGTGAAAGGCGGTGATGTGAACGATGATCTCACAAGTTTCAAAGATAAAAACAAGGCCCTGCTGAAATCCCGTGCCGATATATTGAATACCGCTGAAAATAATCTCAAGAACAAGGATAGCCTGGTGGTGAAGGATTATGTTGTGGAATTAAAGAATATCAACTTCGAATTATCAAATATTGCGGCGGCTTATGTGAAGGCGAATCCCGACAAGATAGCCAGTGTAATGCTGATAAACACATTCTTTAAGGATGAAACTTCGATTCCGAGGCTCGACGAGAACCTGTCTCTGCTGAAAGGAAAAGCTGTGGATTTTCCTTTGACACAAGAACTTAAAAATTTCAGGGATAAAATAAAACTATCGGCAGTAAATGCCTACGCTCCGGGCTTCTCGCTTAAAAGCATGCAGGATAAGACCGTGCAATTATCCGACTTCAGAGGGAAATATGTACTTCTTTTATTTGCTGCTACTACCTGCGATGTATGCCGTGACGAAAAACAAGACGCAGTGGATGTCTATAACGAGCTGAAAAAACAAAAAAAGAACATCGAATTTGTTTCCATCGTGAAAGACTCCGAACAGGTCCCTATCGCCGAAAACATAGGCGATACTATAAAATGGAATATATTACCTGTAAAAGGGGGCTGGGCTGCCAAGCCGTTCGATACTTATTACATTCGCGAAATACCTTACAATATACTGATTTCACCGACCGGAATCATTCTGGAAAGAGATTTACCGATCCGTGCAGTCTTGAATAAGATGGAAGAGCTTACGGGCGAAAAGAAAAAGTGAGATAAAGAATCAATAAAAATTAATACACCATTTTCTGGTGGAGATCTTTAGGGAGGTGTGTCTAAAGTAGAACAGCACTATCAATGTGCTATCCTCTTTGTCATCCTGAGTGCAACGAAGGATCTCAGCCCTGAGAAACGAGATGTTTCACTCCGTTCAACATGACAACCAACGGTCACAGGAGTGTAGCGTATGTAAATAGATAGTAAAAAATACTTTAGACACACCCTCATAGATTCTTTACTACTTACCCTCAAAACATTGAGAGCAACAATTTATCTATAGCCTGTACCACCTGGCTACGCGAACCCGTGAAATTATTCACCATTACGGTAAAAGCATATTTTTTATCCCCGTCGGTATAGTATCCCGCAAAGCATTGTACCCCATAGATACTGCCGCTTTTCATTGAAATCTTTCCTGCAAGGCGTGTTCCTTTCAGCCGGCTGCTTACGGTTCCGTTTTCCCCCGCTTTGGGTAACGATTCCAGAAATACATCGGCATACTTGCTTTTTGCCTGCATATATACCAGCAGGTCGCACATAAATGCCGGACTCACGGCGTTGGACGGGGCAAGCCCGC
This sequence comes from Dysgonomonas termitidis, assembly GCF_054657735.1. Taxonomy (NCBI): domain Bacteria; kingdom Pseudomonadati; phylum Bacteroidota; class Bacteroidia; order Bacteroidales; family Dysgonomonadaceae; genus Dysgonomonas; species Dysgonomonas termitidis. Next base: position 43,971 of record NZ_BAAHYD010000003.1, read on the forward strand.
TTCCATCGAACATGGTAAGCGCGTTGGTATTCAACCCCCGGGTCTTCCATAACTCTTTCGTTTTGTCAATTCCCGCATCGAGGGCAGAGGAGTATATGTCGGTCGTTTTTGTACGGCCTACGGTGCGTATAAGATGTTCCGCATAGTGGTTATTGCTTCTCACATTGGTATCCTTTATTATGTCTTTCAATGGGAAAGACTCGTGGCGATAAAATATATCTTCGTTATAGGCCTTCCTGTTTTCCGAATACATCTGGTTGTAATACCTGTCATAAGCGTTTTCCACCGAACCTATTTTAAAGCCTTTGTCAGACAGGGTCTTTGCCAGTACTTCACCGAGATATAAACCCGGATCGGGGATGTCGCCTTTTATACTGAACGACGGCTTTCCAGCGGGGATGTCGCCCGACAGAATCCTGTTCACAGAAAAAGGTTCTCCGTGAATGTATCCGTTATCCTGGCCTGTCGTATTCAGGGTAAGGGTATTGCGGAATGAGAGGTTCATTTCGGGCTGGGTACTTATTATAACCGGGCAGGTATCGCGGCGCATCGTATTGAAAAAGAGCTTATAGGTATTATCGTAGATGCTGATACCATAACTTGCCGCAGCGTAATAATTGCCCATATCCTGATATATCCATCGTTGCGACACTCCTTCATACCCGAAATAATCATCGATGATAGTTATATTCAGATTTTTTGTTGTATCGAACTTCTGTCTGATTTGCTCTGCCCATTGAGGCAGGAACGCATCGGGGATATTATCCAGTTGCCCGGTGCCCAGTGTAGGATCGCCATATCCATGTACCAGCAGCCTGTCCCGTTTATCTTTATCGGCGGCCAGTGTAGTCTGATATTTATAACCCGGGCCCAGCGTTTCCAGCGCGGTGGCGGTAGTAACCACCTTTAGTATGGATGCGGGAGTATATGCCTTATCTTCATTATATCCGGCAAGCTGCCTGCCAGACAGGTCTTTGACGCAAATACCGACGGAGGCATGCCTGAGCCCCTGATGATCGAGGAAAGTTTGTATCCCTGCTTGTTTTACCTGCGCATTCAGTATATAAGGAACTAATACCAAGAATATTAATAAATATCGACCCGTTGTTTTCATCATAGACAGATTGTTATCGTAAATAAGAAAAAATAAAATATCTTTGTAAAGATATATCAAATTAATTAAAACAGCATCTGTATATGACAATGGGACAACCATTCGACAAGCCTTTTACCTTCGATCGTACTATCCGCTTGTTGATAAGCGTATTGGCTGTCGGGGCCGCCCTTTACTTTCTGTATTTACTGAAAGGCGTATTACTGCCCTTTTTCGTGGCATGGCTTTTAGCCTATATGCTCAATCCGCTGGTACGGTTTTATCAAAGAAAGCTAAAACTCCCGCACTCTATAGCCGTTGTGCTTACGCTGCTGTCGGTGGCGGGGATGTTCACGCTGTTGGGATTTATACTGGTTCCCCTCATTGAAAATGAAATATGGCAGATCAACAACCTTATTGCGACTTACGATTTGTCGGCAATAAGCCAAAACAGGATTCCGGTAAGCGTAGCCGATATTATAGGCAGGTATGTAGACTATAAAGAACTTCAAAGCACATTATCGAAAGACAACCTTGTGGAGATTATCCAATATGTAAGCCCTGCCGTTGAATCGCTGTTTTCGGGAACGATATCCTTTCTGTTTGGCCTTACAGTTGTTTTTATCGTTATCCTGTACCTGATATTTATCCTGCTCGATTATGATAAGATCAATGAACTTTGGCGATTTCTCATTCCTCCTAAATACCGCCCGATAGTAGGACGCATTACGCTGGATGTTGAAACAAGCATGAATAAATATTTCCGCCATCAGGCGTTTATCTGTTGCATTCTTGCAGTATTATATGCTACAGGATTTCAGGTGATAGGCTTGCCGATGGCAATTATGTTCGGCCTTTTTGTAGGTCTTGTACACATGATACCATACCTTCAGGTTATTACATTCCCGCCGGCTATCCTGCTTTGCTGGTTGCGGGCATCACAGACCGCCGACAGCTTCTGGGTTATGCTGGGACTGGTGGCATTGATATATGTTATTGTACAATGTATTATGGATTTGTTTTTAGTCCCCAGGATAATGGGCAGGGCGATGGGGCTGAATCCGGCAATCATACTCCTGTCCCTTTCCGTATGGGGTTCACTGCTGGGCATAGTGGGTATGATAATTGCTATCCCTCTTACCACGATGCTTCTTTCTTATTACAAAGAATTTATTACATCGGCCGAAAAGCTGCAAGCTGTGGAAGAGGCGCAGCAGGAGATACCTTTTGACGAAAGTTGAGGTTTATTGATTTTTTTGTATCTTTATGCCTCATTTTTGAAAATCAACAAAATAATATAATAATGCAGTTAACAGCAAAATTAATTCAAGTGCTTCCTGTGCAGACAGGCATGGGGAAAAACGGTGAGTGGAGAAAACAAAGTATTATTCTGGAAACCGATGGCATGTATCCTAAAAAAGTGTGCATGACCTTCTGGGGAGATAAAATAAATGAGTCTTTACTTCAGACAGGAAACATTCTGGATGTATCTTTCGATATCGAAAGCCGCGAGTATAACGGAAACTGGTACACTGACCTCAGAGCATGGAAAGTGGAGCCGGCCGGTGCAGGCGCACCTGCTCCGGCACAGGGATACGGACAAGCCAACCAACCGGCACAGGCTGCCCCGCCAGTGGATTTTAGCGGCGATAGCGGCGATGACCTCCCTTTTTGATGGATTTTCGGATTAAATGTTTGTCTGTCAAAAAATAAGTCTTATCTTTGCACCTCGTTAAATAAATATAAATAACAACTTATGTATTTAGATTCAGCCAAAAAGCAAGAAATCTTCGCAAAGTACGGAAAGTCTAACACTGATACTGGCTCACCTGAAGCTCAGATAGCATTGTTTTCATACCGTATTTCGCATTTAACTGAACATTTGAAGTTAAATAAGAAGGATTATAACACTGAAAGATCTCTAAGACGCCTTGTGGGTAAACGCCGCCGTTTACTTGATTATCTGATAGACAATGATATCGAAAGATATCGTGCTGTCATCAAAGAATTAGGTATCAGAAAGTAATCTTTCGGAGAAAAGATTTATTAAGGGATTGTTTCGATTGGAACAATCTCTTTTTGTTTTATCTTTATGCACATTCATTCAGTAACATATATGGAGAAGCTAACCATAATAAAAGTCGGCGGCAAGATCGTGGAAGAAGAACAATCGCTGAAGCGATTACTAAAAGATTTCGCCCAGATAGATGGGCACAAAATACTCGTTCATGGCGGAGGCCGGTCGGCGACAAAGCTGGCCGAGCGCCTGGGCATTGAAAGCCGTATGATAAACGGCCGCCGTATCACCGATATGGAAACATTGCAAGTGGTAACTATGGTATACGGAGGATTGGTAAATAAAAATATTGTCGCCGGATTGCAAGCCTTGGGAGTGAATGCTCTTGGACTCACGGGTGCGGATATGAATCTGATCCGCTCCGAAAAAAGGCCTGTAAAAGATATAGATTACGGATTTGCAGGAGATGTGAAGGAGGTGAATACAGGGATATTATCATCCCTTATATCCCAGGGAATAGTACCTATACTGGCTCCCCTCACCCATGATAAGCAAGGCCGTATATTAAATACCAACGCCGATACAATAGCCGGAGAAACGGCAAAAGCCCTTGCTAAAGTATTTGATGTGAACCTTGTGTATTGCTTCGAGAAGAAGGGGGTGCTGATGGACGAAAATGATGATAATAGTGTAATCCCTTCTCTGAATAAGGCAGAGTTTAAGGATTTGGTACAGAAAGGCATTATACAGGGAGGCATGATCCCAAAACTTGATAATGCATTCGAATCTGTCGAAGCAGGCGTTAAGGAAGTAGTGATAACGAGTGCGGATGAGATTGGGAAAAACTCAGGCACACACATTTATCTTCCCTGAAAAAAAGTATTCTGTTAAGCGGTTATTAAAATATAATCTATAAGACATCTTTTTATATTATTTCTTACGAGTTGCTAAAGAATATCAGGAAAAGAGTATATATTTGTTCCCGGATAATATTTTTTAACTTAAAAAAACGATTATGAAAACAATTCTAAAATCAAGTTTAGTTGTTGTTACATTTTTATTAGCCGTGAGTATTAATGCTCAGGATAAACCTCTTACTTTCGGCGTGAAGGCAGGGATGAACCTTTCTAACTTTGGTGGAGACGGCGCGGATGGAATGGATGCTAAAATCGGTTTTAATGTCGGATTGACAGTTGATTATGCGCTAACTCAAGACTTATATTTATTAACCGGATTAGAGTTTACGATGAAAGGGGGGAAAGACGAAGGTTCTTTCTCGATGACAGATCCTACCTATGGTCAAATTTCTTTTACCGGGAAAGAGAACGATAATCCGATGTACCTCCAGATCCCAGTCCATCTCGGTTATAAATTAGCGGTGACAGACGCTACAGATATAATTTTCAGAGCTGGGCCATATATTGCCTATGGTGTGGGCGGAAAAAGCAAAATAGAAGGAAAAGCCACTGTTGATGACATAATAATAGATCTAGACACTGACGTTAACTTTTTCGGAAAAGATAAGGCTAAACGGTTTGATGTCGGCCTGGGACTCGGCGTAGGGGCAGAGTTTGGCAAAATAGGTGTTAGCCTGGGTTATGACTTTGGATTGGCTAACATAGCTCCGAGTAACGCCGGTAAAGTGAGAAATATGAACGCTTACCTGACAGTAGGATATAAATTCTGAATAACAGTTCAATATATAGAACAAGCCCCGGGTTCCGGGGCTTGTTTTTTTATATACAATGCCTTACTACCCACTTAAACACTTTCAGAAAACTTTATCTATATATAGCTGATAGCCGGAGCTCTTTGACAGATTGATTAAAGCAGTTACAAGTTACTTCGCCCTTTGGGCAGTTATGAGTTACAAGTAAACATGATACGAGATACAAGTTGTTAACTGTTTACTGTAAAAAGTGTCAACTTTGTAAAGTTTTTCCTATAAACTATTGGATAACAACGATCAGCCAATAAGTAAAATAACTTGCTTTTTTATATCTATTGAGCATTTAATATTTAAGAATGAAGGGTACGCAACTCATGTATATTGTCTTTTCAGTCTCCATCCCCTTAATTCTCAAAAACTTTGCGTACCTTTGTCCGATTTTAAGAAGTTTAGAAAAAAATATTTATGATGAATCCGATTACAAAGAGTATCGATTTAGGTGATGGAAGGACTATCACCCTTGAAACCGGAAAATTAGCAAAACAAGCGGATGGATCTGTAATGCTGCGCATGGGTAATACCATGATGCTGGCTACAGTTTGCGCAGCCAAAGACGCTAAACCGGACGTTGATTTTATGCCTTTACAGGTAGAGTATAAAGAAAAATTTGCTGCATTCGGCCGTTTCCCCGGAGGTTTTCTTCGCAGGGAAGGGCGTGCTTCAGACTATGAGATATTGGTTTGCCGTTTGGTAGACCGTGCGCTTCGCCCGTTATTTCCGGATGATTATCATGCGGAAGTATTCGTGAATGTTATACTGTTCTCTTCCGACGGTGTAGATATGCCGGACGCATTGGCCGGACTTGCAGCCTCTGCTGCACTGGCAGTATCCGATGTGCCTTTCAACGGGCCAATCTCGGAAGTAAGAGTTGCACGTGTAGACGGACAATTTATCCTTAACCCGACTTTCGCTCAACTGGAGCAAGCCGATATGGATATTATGGTAGGTGCTACTATCGACAATATCATGATGGTAGAAGGCGAGTTTAAGGAAGTTTCGGAAGCAGAAATGCTGGAAGCTATTAAAGTAGCACACGAAGCTATCAAAGTACAATGCCAGGCTCAGATAGAACTGATGGAAGCTTTGGGCAAAACGGTTAAACGCGAATACTGCCACGAAGTAAATGATGAAGAGCTTCGTAAAGACGTATGGGCAAAATGCTACGATAAAGCTTATGCTGTAGCTGCATCAGCCAATACAAACAAGCACGAGCGCGGGGATAACTTCGCAGCTATCGTAGATGAATATAAAGCAGGCCTGACAGAAGAAGAACTGGCAGAAAAGGGTTCTTTGATATCCCGTTATTACCACGATGTGGAAAAAGAGGCAATGCGCCGTTCTATCCTTGATGAAGGCAAACGCCTCGACGGACGTTCCACGACAGAAATCCGCCCTATATGGAGCGAAGTGGATTACCTGCCGGGAGCACATGGTTCTGCTATCTTTACTCGTGGAGAAACACAGTCACTGACAACAGTTACTTTAGGTACCAAACTGGATGAGAAAATCATCGATGATGTACTGAACAATGGAAAAGAAAGGTTCCTTTTACATTATAATTTCCCTCCGTTCTCTACCGGAGATGCCCGTCCGCAACGCGGAGTAGGCCGTCGTGAGATAGGACACGGTAATCTTGCCCACAGAGCTTTGAAGCCAATGATTCCGGCTAACTATCCGTATGTTATCCGTGTAGTATCGGACATTCTTGAATCGAACGGTTCATCTTCTATGGCAACCGTTTGTGCCGGTACACTGGCCCTGATGGATGCCGGTGTACAGATCAAGAAACCTGTAACGGGTATAGCGATGGGACTTATTTCAGAGAAAAAAGGTACGAACTTCGCTGTACTTTCCGACATACTCGGAGATGAAGACCACCTGGGAGATATGGACTTTAAGGTATGTGGTACAAAAGACGGTATCACTGCTACCCAGATGGATATTAAAGTGGACGGATTATCATACGAAATACTTGAAAAAGCACTGAATCAGGCTCGTGAAGGACGTTTACACATTATGGGTAAAATCCTTGAAACATTGCCTGAACCACGTGCGGACTTCAAAGAAAATGCTCCGCGTATCGAGGTTATTATCATCAACAAAGAGTTTATCGGTGCAGTTATCGGCCCTGGTGGTAAGATAATTCAGGGTATTCAGGAAGAGACAGGCGCTATCGTTACTATTGAGGAAATTGACGGTTATGGCCGCGTGGAAATATCAGCTACAAGCAGAACTTCGATCGAAGCCGCCGTTGCGAAAATCAAAGGCATTGTAGCCGTTCCCGAAGTAGGCGAGGTGTACACAGCTAAAGTCCGTTCGGTAATGCCTTACGGTGCATTCTGTGAATTCCTGCCGGGCAAAGATGGTTTGCTTCACATCTCCGAGATCTCCTGGGATCGCATAGAGGACATGGAAAAAGCCGGGTTGAAAGAAGGTGATGAAATAGAAGTGAAACTGATTGACATCGACCCTAAAACCGGGAAATTCAAACTGTCCCGCAAGGTACTTCTTCCTCGTCCTCCGAGACCTGAGAAGCCGGTGCAGAAAAATAATGATGGAAACAACTAATCTATCTACTATATGAAGAATGGGGGGGATGGCTCAGAAGGGCTATCCTCCTCTTTTTATCCCCCGCTTATCCGCTTAAACCGTTCCATAGTAGCGAGTACATTATTCACGTACTTCATTGTTTCCCCACCTCTGAAATAGCCGCTTTTACACACCGGATCGTTATAGTATTCCGGATTGCTTTTCAGCTCCAGATACTTCTGTACATTTCCTTCCCATATATAGGGATTGGCTCCGTATTTCAGGGCAAGGGCCTGTGCGTCATTTATGTGCCCGTTCCCCGCATTGTAGGCAGCCAGGATGAATTTTTCACGTTCACTGATACTTTCTACTTTCCGGAAAATCTTATCCAGTCTGTCCAGTAATTCTACCGCTGCACCGATGCTCAGGTCAGGATTCATACGGTCTTCACTCGTCAAGCCCAACGAGGCAGCAGTACGGGGCATCAGACCCATAATGCCGGCAGCCCCTGCCCACGAAGTGAGGTTGTTCTGAAAGCGCGACTCATGATAGCAAATTGAAGCCAGAAACTGCCATTCATACTTTGTATTCTTAGTATGCTTTTTGAATAAGTCATCATAGACCGAAACCGCGCCTTTAGGCAGATTTTTCGGAGCCACATACTCTCCTTCGAAAAGCTGTTTGCTCAGCTCGAAATATTTCTTTATGATACTTTTATATACAGGTGTATTGTCATTCTCGGCAAACCATTCATTAAGAGCATTCGCCAGATGAGGCATATCTTTCCGCACTGCCCATGAAGCCCGTTGTTCGAAGCTTATAGGCAACGAGATATCGATATTCCTGAAATAAGTACGGTTTAGCCGGGCAATATATTCATCACAAGCCGTGTATCTGATTTTCCCCAAGGACACCATTTCTATCAGATCTTCACTCGTGATAGTATCCTCACCAACTGTATGTATCTTGATTCCTCCTCCTAATTCAGAATCGAGATTGAGAAGACGCTGGTGATATTTGGTATCTCCCTCTACATATACTTCTTTACCTATAAGGCCTGTCACATCCTTTATTATGGTATCTCCTTTATTCGCCCTCTGAACAAGTACCTGATGAGTAATTTGCTGTAATCCACAATATGAAATGGAATCTTTCAACTCATTTTGTATGGGCACTGCATAGGCAATCAGATCTCCCTCCCCCCTTTTTAGCATTTCTATCAGCCGGGTGGTATTCTCCGCCACTTTTACATTCAGCTTCAACCCGTAATGATCGCAAAAGTCCTGGGCAAGATCGTAGTCGTATCCCATTTGTTCTTCCCTGTAAATAAAGTACGAGGTCGAGCTATTAAGTGTTATAATAGTCAGTTCGCCTTTCTCCTTTATTTGTTCAAAGTCGTAAACAGGCTGCTCCTGCTTTTTCTTACAAGAGAAAAAAAAGCAGGATGAAAGCAACAGGTAGATAATAAGGTTATATTTCATAGTGTGCCCCTGTTTTAATACATTGTGATTCGCTTGTTCTGATTTTCTTAATCTTTACAGACCAAAGATAATCAGTATATTATAATTTAAAATCGCCAGTGATTATATCTTCCACTTTGATATTATATTCCGCAACGATATGATTTATCACATCTCCGGCTGCAGGTAAGCTATCTATTAATGAGCTGACCTGGCCTATTTCCAGCTCACCTTCCACAAGGTCTCCTTCGAATATTCCCCTTTTAGAACGGCCGCGTCCGAGCAACTCGCGCATTTCTTCTACCGATGCACCCCTGTCTTCGGCAGACTGCACAGCATTATAGAAGTCATTCTTTATCATGCGGGTAGGACTGAGTTTTTTCAGAGAGAGGATAGTATCGCCTTCTTTCAGGTTAATACATAATTCCTTAAATTCCTGAGACGCCGAACTTTCCTGTGTCAGGGCAAAGCGCGTACCCATTTGTATTCCTTCCGCACCTAGCGCAAAGGCTGCCAGCATTCCGTTGCCTGTGCCGATCCCTCCTGCTGCAATGAGCGGAATATGTATGCTCTGTCTCACCTGTGGTATAAGTACCATCGTAGATGTCTCCTCTCGGCCGTTGTGTCCTCCGGCTTCGAACCCTTCGGCTACAACCGCATCCACACCTGCTTCCTGGCATTTCAGGGCAAACCTGGAACTGGATACAACATGGGTTACAATGATACTGTTATCCTGTAATTTTTTAGTCCAAAGCTTTGGATTACCTGCCGATGTAAATACAATTTTCACCCCTTCGGAAATAATGATGTCCATTATCGTGTCTATTTCAGGGTACATCAACGGCACGTTGACTCCAAATGGTTTATCTGTTGCAGCTTTACATTTTTGGATATGTTCGCGAAGTGTTTCGGGATGCATCGAACCGGCCCCGATGAGCCCTAATCCGCCTGCATTACTCACAGCCGAAGCCAGCTTCCAGCCACTACACCATACCATTCCTCCCGAAATAATGGGATATTTTATTCCAAATAAAGATGTTATTCTGTTTGTCATTGTTTAGTTTATATTTTGATTTTTACTTGTTAATCATATCTTGGAAAAGGTTACAAAGGTAACACTTGTTTCAGTGAACAGTAAACAGTCATCAGTTAACAACTTGTATCTCGTATCTCGTTTACTCGTATCTTGTTTACTTGTAACCCGTAATTGCCCGAAGGGCGCAGTAACTTGTAACTGCTTTAATCAATCTGTCAAAGAGTTATCCGCTAAAAGCTATTAGCTCTTATTATATAGATAAAGTTTTCCAAAAAAATCCAATACAGGTTCAACCTTATAGCCTTTTTATGACTTCAGCTTCTCCAGTTGCTCTTTAGAAAGACAGATGTATTTCTGCCCCTTCATTTTGGCATCGCTTACCGCCGACCGGACTTCATATTCAAGAAATTTTCCACGTGAATATTCTTCTATTTCCGCAAGTGAGATTTGTATGTTCCCATCTATTACAGGCACTTCTTCTTCCACCTCAGGCTCAATATCTGTTGCCTCTTCCTTCTCCGGAACCGGCCCGGGTTGTTCCACCTTTGTTTCCGCTACTATTTCGGAAACACCGGAATTTTCCTCTGCAGGCTCTATTACAGGCCTTTCTTCCAAAAATGTAACAGCATCTTCCTTCTCTTCTTTTATTGCCGTAACTATATCGGCTACATTTGCCGTAACAGGAGGAATCTCAATTTTGATTACATTGGGTTCTTTTACGATCACTTCTTTCTTGTAAGGAGGCGGAGTGCCGGTAAGCATCTTATTTTCTTCTATAATTCCCGACAGGATATCCTCAATCTCATCGATCTTGTTCCGCTCCAACTCATACAGGTTGTCTATTTCATACAGCTTATATTGTAATTGAGGCATTTTCCGCAAAAGCTTCTCCCTGTCAAAGCAGGCAAGCGAAATATACGGTTTTCCGGAAAAAGAGGCCTTGAGGTCGATCATGATTTTATAGTCCTTGTTCTCCCTTACTTTATATTCTATAAGATTACTGTAAGACAGCCGGTGAATGACATCGTCATCTTCTATGAAGATGAATTCCCGGGCTGTATTATCGTAGCTGAATAAATAGAAACCTACAGCACTGTCTATTATTTCATCATCGTTGAATTCCTCACAGGTCTTAAGTACAGAACGAAGCCTTAGGGAATAGGAATCAGACCAGTTGAACCCGCTTGAGGAGGTTTGTTTCTGGTCCCGGCTTTGTTTTATAAAATGATTTACAAACCGGATAATAATAAAGATAAGAATCGCGTAACCGAATATTGACATTAGGCTGAGTTGTTGAAAATTTATAAAAAGATGACATTAACAAACTTACAAAAAAAATGGAGATGGCGAATCCTTTATGTAGAAAATAGATTGGATAAAATGATTCAGGTACGGCAAGACAGGTGTTTTCCGTATGAATTATATAAAAAAATAAATATCTTAGAGCCTTTAAAAAAACGATGACGATGGAGAGTATTATTAACATTGCGGTAAAGAATCAGGAAAAAGCATATGAGATAATAGAAAAAACCGGCATCATCCTTATCTGGGAGTCGGTAGGAGCAGAAGTCAACCTTGTTGGCTCTCTCAAAACGGGATTGCTAATGACCAACAACGACATCGATTTCCATGTCTATTCTTCCCCGCTGCTCATATCCGACAGTTTTCTGGCAATGGGTAAGCTGGCGGAAAATCCCGGTATTATGCGGCTGGAATATATAAACGGTATAGAAACGGAAGAACAGTGTATCGAGTGGCATGTATGGTATCAGGATGATGATGGATCAGTATGGAAAATCGATGTCATTCATATATTGAAAGGTTCCAGGTATGATGGGTATTTTGAACAAATGGCAAAAAGAATAAATGAAGTTATGACTCCCGGTCAGAAGGAGACGATACTGAGACTGAAATATGAAACCCGCGGAATGGGAAAGATAATAGGGGTAGAATATTATCAGGCTGTTATCAGGGATGGGATAGACAATGTTCAGGATTTTATTGAATGGAGAGAAAAAAATCCGGTGAAAAACGTTGTGGAGTGGATTCCTTAACCTGATTATTTTATTCTTTTAAATGAGAACCCGGACCGGTAAAATACAAACCGTTTCTAAGTATTTCACAAAAAAATAATTAGCTTTGTGAGACTAAGAGCCTGTTTAAATTTTAGCGAAATGTTTTCTTAAGGCTCTTTAAAATAAATCTTAGCTGCTTTTTTTATATTCTTTTGAGCGTCTTTTTTACTTTTTACTTTTGATTTAGTCAGCTAAACCCGCAAGTAAAAATCAAAAAATCCATCTTGAAATAATTATCAAAAAATTCAGCTGTAAATTTTAAACAGACTCTAATATTTTTAAATGAAAGACTTATGAGATATTATATAAGTTTATTATTGTTCCTCTTTATCGGGGCAAATTACGGAACAGCCCAGACAACAGTAAAAATGAGCGCTGTGAAAGCGAATAACTATGGTGTCGCTTATTCACTGCCCAAAACATCGCTGGTGATCACCGTAGATTATACAAAAAAGACGCGTAAAGCCGGAGAGTTTTTTCAGTATGCCGAGCGTTATCTGAGCATTTCCAATCCTATAACGGAAGACGCGGTATCTTATACATTGGATAAAATAGACGCAACAACAAAAGGTGTGGTGGATAAAGATAAATCATATCTGGTAGAATTCAGGTCAAACACGACTTCTCCGTTTGTAACACTGACAAAGGACGGCCTGATATGCGCTATTAACGATGATTATACATTCCCTAAAGAAGAAATCAGGGGAGATGCTCCTGTGGCTTCAGCCGTCCTTCCAAATCCGCGCAGCTTCTTGTCGGAAGAAATATTAAGGGCCGGCTCCACTGCGAAGCAGGCAGAACTGATCGCTAAACAGATTTACCGGTTGCGCGAAAGCCGTAACAATATTCTTACCGGAGATGCCGATAATATGCCGCCTGATGGCAACGCTTATAAACTGGTGATGACCCAGCTGGAAGAGCAGGAGAAAGCACTGACAGCCATGTTTGCAGGCATGGAAACGATAGAAACCGGGACAAGGGAATTTACCGTTATCCCTGATGATAAGAATATAGACAACCGTATTATCTTCCGTTTTTCCTCCAAGCTGGGTATTGTGGGCGCGGACGATCTTTCGGGTTCTCCTGTGGCCCTGACGCTAAAGAATAAAGAGCCAAGGGAAGCGCAGGTACTTACCCCTAAGGAGGAGAAAGAGCTGGAAAAGAAATTCTCTGCGGGAATAATTTATAATATTCCGGGAAAAGCCGCTTTGCAAATATCATATAATGGACGAAACTATGTGCAGAAAGATTGTGACATTGTACAATATGGCGTACAGGATGTACTCGTTCCAAAGATGTTTGATAACAATAAATTACCTGTAAAGGTCATCTTTTATCCAGACATGGGAGCGATAAAACAGATCATACAATAAACCGCGGGTATATGACCGGTATGCCAATGAGGTAAAGTGTAAAGTACTCTATCCATTGGCATATTGTTTTCCGCGGGGGTATTGGGATGGTCTGCCCAAAGCATTTGCTGATATGCTTATTTTCAAATTTACTGATTGAAATTATGGCTTTAGAAACAGAACGGAAATTTTTAGTCAAAGGGGACTTTAAACAGTACGCCTATGCACATGAGGAGATCGTGCAGGGCTACCTGTCCTCTGTCACTGAACGTACGGTTCGTATCCGTATAAAAGGGGATAAGGCTTATATTACCATCAAAGGCGCAGGCGATGAGTCGGGGATGTCGCGTTACGAATGGGAAAAAGAAATACCCGGAGAGGAAGCCCGGGAATTGATGAAGCTATGTGAGCCGGGCATTATAGATAAAGTACGTTATTATATTGAGAATGGAGATCGCAAATTTGAAGTGGATGAATTTCATGGTGAAAATGAAGGGCTTATAATGGCCGAGATAGAACTGGCCGATAAAGAAGAAGAGTTTGACAGGCCTGACTGGCTGGGGACCGAAGTGACAGGAGACAGCCGTTACTATAACTCATCTTTAGTAAAATATCCTTACAGGGAATGGAAGAATGAATGAAGAATGAAAAATTAAGAAAGAGAAAGTAGTGTATCAGCATCTGATACACCGGTAAGCTAAGAACTTATTACTCATTACTTACTACTCACATAAAATATGATCGATACTGAAGTAAAAGTACATGACAACTTTTCGTTAGAATTTAAGATTGGCTTTATTACCAATAAAAACACTAAGGATGTGAATGATTTCAAGATCAACACGTGGTTGTTTTTGCCCAATAGTCTCGATATCAATCGTTCTACCTATAAGAAAAGTGACTTTTACAGGGATGTAAAGAATAATATCCGCCTTATTACACCCATATATTCTCTGGCCGAAATACTTAAAGCGGGACGGGGGCCTTTACCGCGTTTACAGAAAGCACTGGACGATTTGGCTGTGAATTCTGCCGATGAGGTAAAATCGGAGAGTTTCGTCTATCAGGTGAAGATGTTCGTCTGTATCCTCAAAAGTGCATTGCGCCGCCATGTACAGATAATAAAAAATACGGCCACCGACGAGAAAATTACCGTTCATGTCGAAAACTATATACGTGACATCAGGGATATAGCGCTGCAATACCGGGAGATGTGGGATGAACTGACCAAGCCCGATATCACTCAGCAGCAGAGGGAGTTTTTTCTTTATGGAGATGACTTCCTTGGGAATATCACCGAGCAATACACATTCCAGATCATGAGATTTCTGGAAGGACGGCCTGTATATGCACGTTTGAAGCCCGAATTACACCGATTGGTGGAAGACGAAATCGCTCATCGTAAAAAGCGTGGATTCAGGTTGTTGGAAAAGGATGACGAAAAGCATAACAGCCTTGTTATTTCCCAGCGTAATATATTGAAAAAACTGGTGGAAAGCGACCTGTTTCTACAAATAGTACGGAAAAAAGACGGGCTGCTGGCCGAACAGTTTTACTATAGTATCGCTGCGGGTATCGCTATGGTGTTTGCCACTGTCGTGTCCTTTTTTGCTACGTTACGGTTTGGTAATTTTACGACCGACCTGTTTATTATACTGGTCTTCAGTTATATGTTCAAAGACCGGATAAAAGATATGATGCGTTACTATTTTTCGTCCAAGCTGGGCAAAAAATATTTCGACACCAAATTGAAGCTTAGTATCCGTAAACAGGAAATAGGATGGATAAAAGAGGCCTTCGATTATATAGAAGAGAGTAAGTTGCCGGAAGCGGTTCGTAATTTAAGGGCCCGTTCGCCGCTGGTGGAGGCCGAAAACCAATTCTATGACGAAAAGATCGTACTTTATCGTAAATGGGTAAGCCTGTCCAGGGAAGATATAGAGAAGTATAAAGAATACCGTTTATCGGGGATCAATGACATCACCCGTTTCAACCTGATGAATTTTACCCAGAAAATGGATAATCCTTCTATTCCGCTTTATATGTCCGATGAGGAGAAAGGGTTTGTGGCTCTGGAGGGCAATAAAATATATTCACTGTACTTTATAGTACAATGCATATCCGATAAAGACGAATACTACAGAAAATACCGTGTGTTATTCAACCGCAATGGGATTGCAGATGTAAGCGAACTCGATTAGATAAAGTTTAAAGGCAGGTTTCTGCGTTTCTTTTTCTTGTTATTCTGAACATAAGCATATACCGCAACACTGGCTACGGCAGCTACTAAAGTTACGGCTAATACTTTTTTTGTCATATCGTTAATTTTATATAAATATATATTAGTATATAGTAAAGGTAATAACAAAAATCGGAATATAAGCGTATAGAAAACAAGAATATTTCGTGTAAAAGCAAGCCTTCTATCTGGATCTGAATCTAAACTTAAAGCCGTTTTCGGCCACATATACCCCTAATAAGATAAATATGGAACCAAAAAGCGCAACAACCGTAATATGTTCGTTTATCACAATTGCCGATGTGAGCAAAGTAACAAGTGGTACGAAATAGATGTAATTGGATGTTTGCACCACTCCTAATTCTTTCACAGCGCTGTTCCATGCAATAAAACACAACAGCGACGCTATTAATCCGAGGAATATGAGGTTTGATGCTATCAGGGGATCAATGAGTAAAGAGGGGGTAAATGTCGCCGAATCCATAAGGGAAAAAGGCAACATGGTAACGATTCCGTAAAAGAAAACCTTCCGGGTGATAAACAGTGTAGAATATCTTCCGTTCAACTGTTTGAGTATAATACCATAGAAAGCCCATGACAAGGCAGCCAACACAGTCAGCATATCGCCAAGCGGATTGATCTGCAATATGAAGCTACCATTGAAAACAACTAAAGCCATACCCACAAGGGCAACCAACGAGCCGGTTATAAGACGCGGCCTCAATGGTTCTTTCTTGTAGAAAAGAAATGTTAGCAAAGCCGTGAAAATAGGAGAAGTACATACTATAAGCGAAACATTGGAAGCCAGTGTTATTCCCAGCGCCGTGTTCTCGAATACAAAATACAGCGCCCCTCCGGTCAGCCCTGCCGCCGCGCACAGCAGTTCATCTTTCTTGCTGTTTGCAAAAAGAGTCCGGGGACAGATAATCCATATTCCTGCATAAGCCAGGACAAAACGGTAGAGAAATATCTCAACGGGGGAGAGCCCGCATCCTATCAGTATCTTTGTGGATACGAATGTCGTCCCCCATACTATCACTGTTAAGACGGCGATTATATGATACCAATATCTTTTATTTATAACCATAGTATGTCTTTAAAATAGTTGTAAAAGTAATAGATATCGTCCATTTTACACTGGAATACAGGTATAAATTTTAACAAAAATCGACTATTCCGGTAACACCTTCAAGGGCAGAGCCGGTCAGAGTGCATACCATTACGTTCTCTTCCGGAAATCCCGATGCATGCCTGATCCCATATGCCGATGCGGGTTTAAATCCAAACCGGTGGTAATATGCGGGATCACCACAGAGGAAGATCAACTTATAGCCCATCTCACGGGCAAGCCTGAATCCTTCCCGGATCAGGGACGAACCTATTCCTGAATCCCTGTATTCCGGAAGGACGGATATAGGCGACAGCAGGAGGCTTTCCACGTTGCTGTTGCCGGCTCTTGCAACATATGTTTTGGTAAACATGGCCTGCCCTACCAGTTTATTATTCACCTCTGCGACCAAATCCAGTCCGGGGATATAACCATCCCCTTGTCTTAGTTTTCCGGCGTAGTCCTGTTCGTCCCCGTCCCTTACTTTTGCTGTTTCAAAAGCTGTCTTTATCAGGTTGTACACTTCGGGTTGTTCTTCTTTTGCAATTTCTCTTATTCTTATATTATTCATATTCTTGTTTTTTTTGATTGATTATTGCTGTTTTTGATTCGGTCGAGTTTCCACCATAAGCCGTTCTCATCCTCCTTATAGTTTGTAAAACCGCATTTCTGTAATACCCTGTGCGATGCGAAATTGCCTCTTTCGGTCTCTGCTGTTACGGCTTTCACCCCCGGTTGACTTAGTGCCCATTCGCACATTGCCTGTACTGCTTCGGTCATATAACCCATATTGCGGTAACCCGCATGTGTGCCATACCCTATCTCAATATATTCATTTTCCAGTGGAGAATTTTTGAAGTTGGCACCTGCGATAGCCTTATTCTCCGATTTTAATATGATCTGCCTGTTGGTGAGCCAGATAAGATTGTCTGTATCGGACAATGTTTTTTGGTATTGGTACTCTATTGCTTGTCGGGTGTGTTTATCGGGTCGTTCTCCGGACGATATCAGTCCCATTTCCGTTTCCATTCTGTCTACTCCGAGCACGAGCAGACGGAATTGCTCCGCCGTTAGCGGAACAATCCTCAATCTTGCTGTTTCTATAATCATTATTTATCAGATTTTTTGTCCGATATAGAACACATAACTGTAGTAATCTTTGTATTTCTTATACAGATTGATTTCTGTCAGCTGGCTATCAATAAACTGTTTCGCTTCTTCGCTGTCATTTTGCTCTTCCAAAAACGGGTCTACTGCCGCTTCCACCAGATCGTAAAAGTTTTCGAGCCAGCAATTCACAGGTAATACAAAGTGAGAGACAGGTATATATCCTGCTTCCTGCATCACGGCTATCTTATTAGGTATGGTATCGATACCGTTATAGTTCTGTTCCCAGAATTCATCTATTTCCAGTGGGCGCTCTTTTGTAATCCATGATACTTCCGACACTGCGATGTATCCTTCTTCCCTGATATATTGGCGCCATTCGCGCAATCCTCTTTCGAAACCTAGATGATAAATAGAGCCTTCGGCCCAGATAAGATCAAGTTCATTATCTGAAAACGGAAGGTTCTCCATAGAGCCTGCCAGGGTAGTGAACCTGTCTTCAAATCCTGCCTGTTTGACATTCTTATCCAATATTTCTATAAATTTTTCCGATAAGTCGATGGCTGTGATATGTCCCAGGGTGTTTTTTGCAAGCGTGATCGTTTGCCCCCCGGTACCGCAGCCTATATCTGCAATTTTCGAATTTACAGAGGTGCCTGGTATAAAATCCAGGGCTCTTTTGGTTATTTCTATACTGCCGGGACCTTGTCTGCTGACTAATTTGTAAAAGTCGAATATCAAATCAAAATCTTCTACCAGTTTTATTTCTTTTTTCGTTGTTTTTATTTCTTTACTCATGATAATTGATGCTTTTAGTTTGTGCATATCATGGTATGGGGAAATGATAAACCTCCATGGATGATAGTCACAAAATGTTTTAATAAAATGCAATAAAAAAATCACCCGAAAAAACGAAGTATTCGGGATGAGACGGAGGAATAGCCGGTAAAGTAAGTTGTATTACAGATTACAGGCTATTTACAGCACCAATATATTCTTACGAGTAAAAGACATAAATTGTTTTAATAGTGGTGTAAAGATATAATAAATCTTAAACCGGACAAAAAAATACTGAAGTTTAATGGAAATAACATACCGGTGTATGGATGGACTTTCCTCTCATTTATGCCAATCAAAAATATTTCGGTCATTAATTAGCATAATTAAATTAAAATATTCAACTTGCAACGAAAAAGATGAGAAAAATTGCTTTTGAACCGATAGCTAACGAAAAATCCCGGATTCTGATCCTCGGAACAATGCCCAGCGAAGAATCTTTACGTAAGCAGGAACGATACGGGCATAAAAGCAACCAGTTCTGGAAAATTATTTTCACTTTATTTGACAAGCCGTTGCCGGATGGCTATGCAGAGAAAAACGCCCTGCTGGAAGAAAATAACATCGCCATTTGGGATGTGCTCGAATCATGTGAAGGAACAGGAAGCCTCGATAGCAGTATTAAGAATGAAAAGCCGAACGATTTCAAAAAGTTTTTCAGGAAATATCCTCAAATCAGACATATCTTTTTTACAAGCAAAAAGGCCGAAGAATTTTATAGAAAATATGTAGGCTTCGATGAAAGCAGGATATATATCACCTTGCCTTCTCCCAGTCCGGCTAATGCACGGATGACCCTTGCCCAAAAAATTGAAAAGTGGCAGATCTTTATTGATACCGTAAAGGCTACAAAAGTGACGGATTGATAATAAGGTGATAACCTGGCCGTAGGCCTGTTGATTACTTTTATATCTGCAATAATAACTGCTTACGATTAAATGATGTTGCATTAAATACTTTCTTTTACTTATTTACTACATTTGTATGTATAACAACAGTATAAGCCTTTGCATTGGAAAAGAAAAGCTCGTCATATAATCAAATCCTAAAGTCTACATCTATTTTTGGTGGGTCGCAAATTCTCGTTATCCTGATCGGAGTTATCCGCAATAAGATGATAGCGGTTTTATTGGGGCCGGCCGGTGTCGGTATTATCGGCATATACAACTCGGTCATAGAGATGATACGCTCAGCCGGAGGGTTGGGGATGGATACCACGGGAGTGAAGGAGATTGCGGAGGCGGAAAGTTCCGGAGACAGGGAGATACTTTATAAAACTGCTACCCGGTTCAATAAATGGTTCAGGACAATGGCTTTCAGCGGAGCGCTGGCCTGCCTTATTTTCTCTTATCCGATTAGTATCTGGGCTTTTGAAGATGGTAGTTTTACCCTTTATATAGCCTGCTTATCGGTTTGTGTGTTCCTTGCGATACTGACTATGGGCAGGTCTTCCATATTGCAGGGAATGCGCAGGATACCCGAAATGGCAAAATCCGCTATTCTGGGAAGTTTATCCGGGTTGCTTATATCTATACCTGCTTATTTACTTTTCGGCCTGGATGGGATTCTTCCTGCTTTTGTATTTTCATCGCTGCTTTCGTTCCTGTGTGTGGAATTCTATTACCGTAAACTACATCTCGGAAAAAGTGATATATCAAATAAAGAGGCTTTCGAGTCGGGATTGAAAACCCTGAAATTAGGACTTTTCATCGTTGTAGCCGGATTTATAGGTACAGCAAGTATGTTTTTCATTAAGACCTTTGTCGCGCGGAGTATAGATATGGATGCCGCAGGCTTGTTCCAGTCGGCGTGGGTGATTACAAATATATACCTGAGCCTTATACTCCGTTCTATGGGGTCGGATTTCTTCCCCCGCCTGTCAGCTATTGCAAATGAAGGAGAGAAAGTAAGGAAGCTGGTGAATGAGCAAAGTTATATCATTCTGATAGTAGCTTCACCCATCATAATAGGGATGCTGTTATTTGCCGACTTTGCCCTGTCTGTTCTTTACACCTCCGAATTCGGGTATGCTGATGCCGTGCTGAGGTGGCAGGTGCTGGGAACTTTTTTTAAGGTACTCTGCTGGCCTGTAGCCTTCATTATGTTGGCGAAAAACAAAGGGGTTGCCTTTTTAGCCACCGAGATCATATTTTATCTGGTTTACCTGCTGTCCGGTTATTTATTATTCCCAAAATACGGGCTTGAGGCTACAGGTATCGGTTATCTGATAGCCTATATTGTTTATCTTCCGGTGGTCTTCCTGGCAGGTAAAACTATTTCTGGGTTTACCTGGGACAGCAATATTATAAAGATGACAGCTATAAACCTGCTGCTTGTCGTGGCCGCTTTTTATATAGCGCAATATTACGCGGGAGAACATGGCTTACTGTCAGGTGCGGGAATCTTGGCGATATCGCTTGTGTACGCGTATGTTAAATTGAAAAAGGTATTCAGTATAAGTGAATTACAGGACTGGTTCAGGAAGAAATGACCGTGTCAGATTTTACCCTTTTCTATTTCTTTTACCCGGGGTATCACCAGGCTGTCCTCTATAAAAGTGTGGGCTTCAAGTTCTTCCTCGGACATATACAGTTCGGTAAGGATATTCACCATTAGCATCTGGTCTATAGTGCCGGGCAGGTATTTCATCAGTATCTGTTTCAGGTCATTCATTTTACCTTCTATGTCATTGTGCCTTTGCTCAAATATATTGATGGAATATTTCTTTTCTCCCGACTCGTTAATAAGGGAATATACATAAGGAAAAACGACCTCATCTTCATACAGCATATGTTCCTCTACTTCCTTTGTATAGTTGTCGAAGAAGTTAAGTACAACGTCCTTCAGTCTTTTTTCGGAGGTGTCGAAAACAAGTTCCAGTTTACGGCGGATGTTAGGTAGCCTTTTTTCCAGAAAATAGCTGTGGGAGCTTTTCAGGTAGCGGAGAAATGGTTCCAGTGGAAGGGCTCCGAAAGCCTCTTCTATATTGATAATGGATTTATTGGATTGATAGCTGGCAAGGAACAGGAAGCAATCGGTATCGAATCCGTTTTCCTTGCAGACAGCGTCTACACTCTTTTCGCCAAATCCCAGAGATATATTCAGGCGGTTGAGTAACAGAAGAAGCCGGTAGTCGGCATCTATCAGTTCCGACATCTTCATTGACTTTTTAAATATGATGGTGATATTTTGCATGATGTTGAAGTTTTATTCGTCCTGATACTTTATTTCGGATATATCCACAAGTTTGTTTATTATCGCGTATATGGTCAGTCCCGAGATGCTGTGCACTTTAAGTTTACGGGTAATGTTCCGGCGATGTGTTATAGCCGTGTGTATGGATATGTTATGATGTTCGGCAATCTCTTTATTGCTCATTCCTTTTACAACGCTGATCAGGATCTCTTTCTCCCTGTCACTGAGCTCTTCCTGGTCATTTTGCCCGGCTTGTTCCTTATTCAGGCAATTGAGCAATGTTTCTTCAATCCTTGACTCCGAATCGTTTATTTTGATAACCGCATCATACGATTTGTAGAACTGCTCATCAATGATATTATATACCAGCGCAATGATCGCAATGTTTTTATTCAGGTTCAGTTGCTGGCGTATATCCTGCTTCGAGGTATGCCCCAGAAGCATAGGATTGATAAGTACTGCGTCGGGATGAAGTATGTCGAGCTGGTAATTGATATCCTCCATTTCCTTCAGTTCCACGACCTTTCCCACACTGGATAACTGGGAAAGAACATAGACCAGTCCTTTGCGTATAATATATGATGTTTCGGCTACTGCTAATACTTTCTTTGTATTCGACATCTTTTACGATAGTTTCTTATATAGAATCATTCTTTATAATGTGCAAATTACGTTATAAATTATGTTATTAACAAATGTTATTGGACATAAAGAATGTCAATAAAAGATAATATCTTTATCTGTATATTCGAGAACAATATTTGTATTAGTTTTGTTTAGCGAATGAAATACAAGTAGAACAGGAATAGATTTGCAAATGAAATAACATGCCGGTATCTGGATTGAGGGTCAGGAACTCGTTTCTTGTTTTCCCGTCTGCTTGTATCTAAAACATGTAACCCATTATTTATGATCAACTTTAAACAAATTACACTAACTGATAAAAAGGAAATAGATGCCTGTTTTTCCGGAAATATTTATAGAGCCTGTGACTTTTGCTTTGCCAACCTGTTTGCCTGGAATGCCAAGTTTAAAACAATGTATGCCATAGAGCACCGCACTATTTTTCTCCGTTTTCAGGATTCCGACGGGCAGCTTTATTACATGATGCCTATCGGTAAAATGCCGCTGAGAGACGCATTTGAGCTAATAATGAAAGATGCGGAAGACAATAAAATCCCGTTCCAGATGAAAGGTATCACACTCCGGATGTGGGAAAATATACAGAAGGAGATGCCGGATAAATTCCGCTACCTTCCCGACAGGAATAATGATGAATATATTTATCTGTCGGAAAAACTAATAAAGCTTTCCGGTAAAAAACTGCAAAGCAAGCGGAATCACATCAACCGCTTTAAAGCGGATAATCCTGATTGGGAATACTTCCCCCTGACCACTAAGAAAGAGCTGGACGAATGTGTGAGGATGCTTGATGAGTGGGAAGAGAAGTCTACATCAGCTATCAATATAACGCAGCGTTACGATTATATTGCGACAAGACTGATGCTCGAACATTTCGAATACCTGCAACTGCGTGGGGGAGCTGTCCGGGTGAATGGAAAGATAGTGGCTTTTACAATAGGGGAACCATTGACTGAAGACTCTTTTGTGGTGCATGTGGAAAAAGCATTCGGGGATATGAATGGTGCTTATACCATCATCAATCAGCAGTTTATAGAGCACGAAGCCTCGGATTTTATGTATATCAACAGAGAGGAAGATATGGGACTGGACAATCTGCGCAAAGCCAAGATGTCTTACTATCCGGATATTCTTCTCGAGGAAGCGATGTTGATACCGAAGGTATAAATTAGCCCCCTAATCCCCCGGAGGGGGACTTGCAGAGAGGTAATACCCCCCAAACGATTTATATATATTAGATAGTAAGAGAGGACAGGCGCAAACGCCTTTTGTATAAAGGGATTGAGAGAGACACACCCCCGAACGCGCCGACAAACGAAAGATATTTTGCTTATATTCCGGGTGCATTGTAGGTGCATTTTTTAGAGGCCTGTTGAGCCTCTTTTTTTGTGCCGCTACCCATGTGCTTAAATTATATTTAAACGCGCTATAAATGCCATATAAACGGCAAGTATATGCCGCTATACTTGCGCCCTGTTTTGATGCTCCCGGAGATGGTAAAAAATACCCGAAAAACAGGATGGACGAATAAGCGGACGAACAGCGGACGAACAAAACATATATAAAAAATACCACTGTAAAGGGGGGTATATAACATAAAACATATAAAAATATGATAAAATATTGCGTTTCTACCCCCCCTTTATAACATTATATTTTTAAATAATAGAGCATATATAAATAACTGATAGTTATTTGTTTATGACGAAATTACTTTGTTAATGGATTTATAAAACGTGTGCGCAATTATGCCTCGCGGGTATTATAAAATAATTCTCGTATCTTCTCTATTTCATCCAGATGTATGCCAGATGTATCTAATTCTAGTATTTTAAATAAATATTTTGCTTGATCGCCAACCTCTATTACCTGTTCCCGCCGTTTATTGATTGCGTGTTGTCGTTTTAATTCTTGGATTTCATTTAATTGCTTATCCGCATATCCGCTAAAACTAACAACAACACAACGCGCATAAAACTCCTTTAATTGAGTTATATCCGGGTTTTGAATCAGACTTAGCTGTAACTTTTTCAAGTATCTATTTGGATATAATTTTTTATAATTAAGTATTGCATTATTGATTGCCGACTGATAATAATCTTCTGTATGGAGTGTTATTAGTTGATTGTAAAAATTATCTACAAAACGAACTCTACTCTCCAGGGTTTGTAAATTCAATGTTGAGTAAATAATATCATAACTTTCAAAAAACTGCATGATTAGCCCTGATACCCGCATTACTTCAAATTTGATTGCTCGCGAATTTGTTTTTTTCTTTTTTCGAAGAAGAATTGATAAAGAAAAAGACCCTATGGCAATTAGGATCAAAATAACCACTTCCATTTTTTTAAAGTTTATGTTTTAGTTAAATCTATTATGTCATT
Source organism: Dysgonomonas termitidis (assembly GCF_054657735.1). Taxonomy (NCBI): domain Bacteria; kingdom Pseudomonadati; phylum Bacteroidota; class Bacteroidia; order Bacteroidales; family Dysgonomonadaceae; genus Dysgonomonas; species Dysgonomonas termitidis. The sequence goes on from NZ_BAAHYD010000003.1 coordinate 68,774, forward strand.
GTATTATATCTAATGTTGGCCTGAACAATGGCTATTGCCATAACGGAGGATATCGGAATATCGACCGGGTTGTAGTGCTCGTTGTAAGATACCAGTTTCAGGTGATCCTTCTTATCCGATCGCTGGACATACTTAATTACGACATACTCGTCACCCTCTACTGAATATGATACGATGTAAATGTCGCCGTAATGCAAGTAATCGAGACTATGAATCTGCCTATATACTGCGATGTCGCCCGACTTCATCAACGGGTACATACTATCCCCTGTAATAAAAATAGCGCCGTCGCTCTTTGTAATATACGGAATCTTGATCGTGTCGATTATATTCTGCTTCCCACTCTCGAATAGCAGGCGCATACCCGCGGCCGCATTGATATCGTAAAGAGGTATAACCGTTTCCCCTTCAATTTTATTTTCAGGTTCAGCAACTATTAAAGGGGGGGCATTATCTATATTGTATTTTTTTATTTCCTGCTTGAGCATCTCTCCCTCACCTGTGAGGAGCCAAGAGATATCCAGATCATGACAATAGTCATTTATTTTCTTTAATATACTCTCTCCTAAATCGGCATTTCTCTTTTTCTGAACACTTAAATAGCCAGAAGAAAAACCAATTTCTTTTTCGAAAACAGTAGGCTTTGTGCCTTTATACTCAATATATTCATATAGACGGTCAATAGATTTCATATTAAATAATGAAAATTGTCATTGATTATTTTGATAAATGAATATTGTCATTTATATTTGTATTCGAATAACAAATGTTATGTGGCTGTAAATATAATAAAAAAATAAAGAAAGGATGAAAGAAAAAACACAAAGCGTATTCATGCAAATGCACAACGGCACACGGACGGGGGAAGGCTCGTTTAACGTGGCCCTGAGAGATTTATTTTACAAAGCGGGCGATCAGAACCGGCGCAAGCTGGTAGACGCGTTCCCTGAATTTTTCGGGGAAGAAGTGCCGGAGTTTGGGCTATTCAAAAAAAGCTGATGATGGTATGAAAAGTATAGTGACTATTGAAATGACTCTCCATTACAAGGAAATACCGGGGATAATAAAGCGCCTACAGTATGTAGAATATACTGTAAATGTAGATGGTAAAGAGGTTTGCCATATTAAATCCGCGCCTGATGTATGGGTAAAAAGCAATCACCCTTTGCGCGAATTTGAATTATGGCTGTTAGGAGAACAGGCCGAGGGCGGTAGCACTGGCAATATGCAAATTGACCACAAAGCAATAGAGCAAATCTCGCAGTACTATGCATTGGATTACAAGATTTTGCGAGATATGCTCGGATGGAAAAAGGCCATGCGGTTATTTCTTCGGGCCAAGTATAACTCCCTTTCGGGACATATCTATAAGCGCAGAAATAACATTCTTCATCTTAATATCTTTTTCCATCATTTTTTCAAGAAATGAATGTACGTCGCCAAGTTTTTGGAGTTGTTCGTCGGTCAGGTTAGTTCTCAATTCTTCTTCATAAAGATGTATGACTAAATCTCCCGAACCAGCATCAACCAACATTTGGCATTTTTCCCAGAGTTCATTCTCCATAATGATTAATGATTAAAAGTTAGACCTCAAAATTAATCATTTTTCCAGATAGGCAAGCACCGGTGTTCGAGCCACCGGCTGGAGCAAAGAATTTTTAAATTTTTATACATATGGAAAGATACGATCAGAAAGTAGCGACAAAGAAAGTACCGCGTCACGGGTATATCAATGACCTGGCGCGGCTATGCGGGTGCTGCCGGCAGACGGTAAGCAAAGCGCTGTTTGAAAATGCCAAAGGCGAGAAAGCCGATTTTGTGCGGAAGATGTACCGCACCAACTACAAAAACCAAGAAGTATAACCTTAAAACAGTAAAATCATGGCAGTAATGACAATCTGGAACAGAAAGGAGATCAATATCCTGCGCAAGTATTACCCTGACATGGGTGTGCTGGTAAAGCTGCTGAATAAGTCAGCCTATAAAATAAACAAGAAAGTTGCGGAACTGGGACTGACGACAGGTAACAGTGATCAGTTAGCAGTTAACAAGGGAGCCCGCGGCGGGGATCATCACCGGCTGAAGGGTGAAGGTTGCCTGTATAACCCTAAGCGCCGGAGCGTGAAGGACATCGAGCGTGACCTTGCGCAGATGGAGCGATGCATAGCCACAGGCGTGGATATGGAGCACTGGAGCGGGCTTGTGAACAAATACAACGCCCTGCAATATGAATACAGCCGTGCCCTGGAGTCGGAAGGCTCCGGAGAAACGAAGCGGAAAAACAAAATTAATGCCTGAAAGACATGGAAAGAACGATAGTTAACGGCCACTATGTAAGCCAGCACAGGAAGAATATAACCAAGTTCGTACAACGCCTGAAGGACGAGGCCGTGTCGATGCTGGAAGAAGGAAAGACCCTGAAGGAAATCTACGACGCCCTGAACCCTGAGATACACAGCAAGGCTAACGGCATCTATACAAGCTACCGGGCTGCCTGCGAATGGGCCAAATATGACGCCCTGCATATACGCAACGCCAACGGGGACTATACGATAATAACCATAATACCTGTAGGCTATGAAAGCTAATGATCTGATAAAAGGCCGGCTGTATCGCTATACCGCAAACCGTACAGATATTCCCGTGGTATACCTGTATGAAACGATTAACGGATATATATTTTCTGCCGGAGGTGTGAAGAAAGAGTTGAGTACTAACATGGTTAAATCATACATAGAAGAATATGAGGGCTAAACTGATCATAGCCGGCTGGATGCTGGCATTAATGCTGACGACATATACAGGCGTAAGCCTGCTGATATGGGGGGGTATTATCGCCCTGATGGGTGTAATGACATACCTGATGAACAGGTACTGGTGGGAAGTAGCCAGGGAGGTGATAAGGATGGAGCGACGGGTGATGGCGATCTGCAAGAAATTGACAACTAAATAATTGATATTATGTACAACGAGAAACAATTTTTACTACCTGAAAGCCCTAACAGCATGGCGTGTTACCATGCCAAGATAGACGCTGACGGCAAGATGAAGCTGACTATCCACGACTGTAACAACTCGATCAGGTTGCATAACGACCTGAGCACTGCGTCCGGAGTTCGCGAGGCACTCGACAAGCTGGCAGCGTTGGAGGCAGGTATAGCAGACCTGAAGATGCATATTATTGACAATCAAAATAGATGGCTATGAAAACGAAAGACTTAAAGCCGGGAAAGGATTACCTGTATAACGGCAACAGCGTGCTGGTAAAGGTAAGGTACAATGGGAATTGTAAAGAGGGGCATTCCTTCACGGAAAGGGGCAGGAAAGGCGAGACGCATAGCCTGAGCGCTAAGGAGGTGGATGCGTATATAGAATCATAAAGACGGCCCGGAAAGACGGGCAACCGGGGGAGATTACAGTTAACAGTCAACAGTTAAACAGTTAGCAGTAAATGAGGCAAAGCGGGGGTTCGAATCCCTCCTCCACAAAAGAAACAATAACGATATGCAAAAATATAATCCATACGAATATATAAACGGGAAGCCGGGCATACAAGGCCGCGCGATATTTAGCGGCAAGAACGCTCACCCGGAAAGTTTATGCTTGATCGGGGAACGCGGGCTACAAATGAAGGTAGAACGCGGGCAGGTTATAAAATTGCGGATAAATGCCCCTAATAGCCCTATGCTTGTGCAACTCGATACATTGCCGCAAAAGTGGCAGGAAGCAGTTGCGGTCATGTGGGGCAATCCTCCCAGGCTGGTACAACAATCGTTGTTTGAAAAACACTTTGTGCGCGACATGGCGGCCTTTGATTTTTACTCGTGGACATTCAGGTTTGACGACGGCACGGGCCTGGATAAAGACAAAATAGATGAATATACGCTTAACGCGTCGGTGCTGAATACAGCAGGCCGCATTTATGATATGCGCTACAAGCTGCGCAAGGAATTACGCGGAGAGGTACGCGATATCTGGGGCATTATCACAACTGAGATAAACCGCTTCAAAACAGAATCGGGGCACACGCTCCCGGAGAACGAACAATACTTGCGCCGGGTGTACAACAAGTATAAAACCGGAAGTTACAAAGCGATCATTTCCGGCAAGCACAAGAACATCAACGCACGCAAAGTATTCGACCACACAGAACAATTGCTCAACAACCTATTTGCCGGAGTGGAACAAAAGCCAACGGCGGCGGAGGTTGCCGGGCAATACGACGGTTTCCTGAGCGGGTATGTGGAAGTGATAAACAACGAAACCGGGGAACTCTACAACCCTAAAGAATACAAGCAAATAAGCGAAAGCACCATCCGTACTTATCTGACCAAGTGGGAGAACGAAATAGGCACGCACAAGAAAAGAAGCGGCGACAGACAAAAATATATGCAACGATTCAAGCCGTACCACTCACTCAACCAACCCGGCTTTGCCGGCTCTATCATATCCATTGACGACCGCCAACCGGTGTTCAAGTATGCCGAAAACAAGCGCATGTGGTTTTACAACGGTATTGACCTGGGAAGCGAGGCCTTTACCTGCTGGGTATATGGAAAAGAAAAAGCCGGCATAATAAGCGAGTTTTACAGACAGATGGTGCGCAACTATGCACAATGGGGGCTTAACCTCCCGGCGGAACTGGAGGGCGAACTTAACCTGAACGCGAGTTTTAAAGATACATTCCTGAAAGAGGGCAATATGTTCCAGTATGTGCGCATAGAAGCGAACAACGCACGCGGAAAGCGCATAGAAGCATATTACAGGCCATTGAGGTATAAGTATGAGAAACGCCGCGCCGGTTGGCTGGCCCGCCCGTTCGCGCTTAGTGAAGCCAACCAGGCCGGCCCCGGTGCCGAAAAGATAATACCATACGATGAAATAGTGGAAGGTTGTTTGCGCGACATCCAGACGTGGAACAACTCGGAACACTCAAAAATAAAAGGTATGAGCCGTTGGGACGTGTTCCTGTCGATGCAAAACCCTAAAGTCCGCCCGACGAACTATCACGGAATATTGCCCTACTTAGGGTATAAGACGGAAACGTCGGTACATGCCGGAATAATCCGCTTTAGAAACTCGGAGTTCCTTTTAGGTATGGACGGGGTGATTGCCGTGGGCAATAAATTAATAAACCTGATGAAGCAAGCCGAGAACCGCGACATAGATATTTATTGGCTTAACAACAATTTCGGCGGCGTGCTGAAAGCCCATATCTACATCGGAAACCAGTTTATCTGTGAAGCCGTTGAAAAACCACGCTACAATAAAGCCCGGATAGAGCAAACCGACGAGGATCTGATCAATCGCGAACTAATGAGCAAGTATGTGGCAACGACAGAGGCATACGGGAAAAACAGGGCAAAGCAAATAGACAATGTAACAATCGTGGACAACCGCCCGGTAACGGTCGGCAACTCCTTTGTAATGCCCGGCCTGCATAACCCTGTAATCAGCGACGAAACGGCGCGCACATTGGAAGATATAAACGACAACGAAGAAATGTTTATGGGTGAAGCGCAAACACAATCGTTTGTGCCCTCGATGAAAGAAAGATTTTAATAATAACTAAAAAATATTGACTTATGAACTTACCGAAAGGATATAAAGAAAAGGTTGCAAACGCACTGATAGAACAACGCGCCAACTATGGCGGAACAGACGCCGCATACGCCCGGCTGATGGACTTGAACGTATCGGTGTTCTCCCGTATAAAAACACAGATAAAAGAGGGTGTAGACGAATTGGACAAGCTGGTAAGCAACTCGCAGTGGGTTGCCCTCGGCCGGAAAGTGGGCGTAACGTTGCGCGAAACAAACTGGGTGCCTGTGGAAACGGATGTCTTTGTAATGATAAGGGAGGACATCATGTTCTGCAAAGACTATTCTAAAAGCCGCATTTTCGTAGATAACTGCGGGATAGGCAAAACATTTGCTGCCAAGTATATAGCCAAGAAAGAAAAGAATGTGTTCTATATCGACGCGACGCAATGCAGTACGAAAATAGAACTGATAAAAGCCCTGGCGCGCGCCGTCGGTTTGGAGGTGCGATGCAGAAGCAAGCTGAAAGACCTCAAGGAAGATACAAAATATTACCTCTCCTCGGTGCTCGACCGCCCGGTTATGATAATAGACGAGGCCGGCGCACTGGATAAAGACGCCCTGGGCATTATACAGGAATACTGGAACGCGACAGAGGACTTTTGCGGATGGTACCTTATGGGGGCAAACGCTTTGCGCTCGAAAATAGAAAGAGGTGTGTCGCACGACCATACATACTATGCCGAGTTGTTCTCCCGCTTTTCCGAGAAATTCTCAAAGATTGTGCCTAAAGACGAGGCCAGCAGGATAGCTTTTTACAAAAAACTTATCCGAGACGTGCTGTCTGCCAACATGGAGGACAAAAAAGACCTTGACCGCCTGGTTAACCAGTGCCTGATAGTAGACAAGGAAACGGGCACTATTTCCGGCCTGAGGCGCGCGCAATCCATTCTTTTACTACATAGCAACTAAGGAGGCATGGCGCGGAGTTTATCGACACAAAACCTATTTGACAAGAAACCCAAACGGCTGGTAAAACTGTATAGCCCCATACTGAAGGAAGCTATCGGCCCGGCCGAGAGAAAGGGTTGCTGGCTCATATACGGCCCGGAAAAGAACGGCAAGACATTGCTCGCCGGATTCCTGACCAAAGACCTGGCTAAGGATGAAAAGGTTTGGTATATATCGGCGGAGGAGGGCACGGACGAAAGTTTTAAAGCCGGTATGCGCCGCTCCGGTGTAACAACCTCGGTAAAAGTGCAATGGGATGAATACCTGCCAATGGAGGATATTATAAAAGAACTTGGCGAGGGTACAAAGAAACGGATGGGAGTTGTAATAATCGACAACCTGACAATGTATTTGGATGAAATAACCCCTTCGGAACTAAAGAAAAAACTAATTGACGCATTCCCGGACAAGCTGTTTATCCTCCTTGCGCATGAAGAAAGAAAAGAGCCATACGGCGCGCTTGCAAGGATGGCAAGGAAAATAGCAAAGGTCATACTTCATGTGAAAGGCTTAACGGCATTTATTACAAGCCGGTACGCTCCCGGAGGCGAGCTGGTGATGGACGATGAGAAAAGCGCGATTTTTTGGGGTGACAATTAATAAAACATTGATAATATGACAACAAAAGCACAAAACAAAGTTTCCCATGGTTCCTTTTGGGGCCTACTGAAAAAGACGGCCAATTATAACGAAGCCTACAAAGAGGATATAAAGGCGGCATGGGTGTGCCAGTATTCCCCTGACGGAAAAACGGAAAGCCTGAACGAGTTATACAATATGAGTCGCTCCGCTTATTTCTCCATGCTTAACGCGATGAAAAAAGAAGCCAGGACAACGGCCGACCGGAACGACGCCCAGCGTAAAAAGTTGTTCTTCCTTATCCGGCAATTTTTCAAACATGCCGGGTATGAATACGATGCGGCCAAAGGCAAGAAAATAGCCTGTAAGGCGTGTGGCGTTCAACGGTTGAACGATGCACCGGAACATAAGTTAATAGCAGCTATCAAAGCATTTGAAAATAACGAGGCCGGGGCGTGGGTGTCGTCGGTATTGAATAAAGCGGCAGAGGGTGTATGAATTTATATAATATAAAATTATGAATACAAAAACAGTAGAAATGACAGCCGCCGAAATGGCGCAATTCGAGGAGTTCAAGAAGGAACAGGCCCGGAAAGAAAAAGAAGTTAAAACAGCGGAGAACCGCGAAGCGTACAAAATACTTGTGGATGAAACAATAAACGGCGTCTTTCCCCAGATAGAGGAATTGTCGGAAATGCTCGCAAGTAAAAAGGAAAGTATTTACAGGCAATTCGATGAAGCCGTTGAACTAAAAGCCGACGCCTTTGGAATAAAGGACGGCCAACGCTCGCACACCTTCACATCGCAGGATGGAAAACGCCGTATCATTTTGGGTTACCATGAGACGGACGCATACGATGATACGGTAAACGACGGCATTGCGAAAGTGCAAAAGTTTATTGAATCGCTGGCGAAGGACAGCGACTCGCAAATGCTTGTCAGCGGTATTTTGCGGCTGTTGAGCACCAACACAAAGACCGGAACCCTGAAAGCCTCCCGCGTGATGCAACTCCGCAAGATGGCAGACGAAAGCGGAAACGAGGAGTTTATCGACGGGGTGAAGATCATAGAGGCAGCGTACCGTCCTGTACTCTCGAAACAGTATGTAAGGGCTGAGAAACGGGGCAACAATAACGAGTGGGTTAATATTCCGCTTGGAATGACTGAGGCTTAAATAATTATTCACTTTTAAAATATTGACTATTATGTACAATTGGTTTGAATGCCGGGCGCGGTATGAAAAGACGCTCGATAATGGAATGCAAAAAAAAGTTACCGAGCCGTATCTGGTGGATGCCCTCTCACATACAGAGGCGGAGGCGCGATTTATCAAGGAGATAAAGCCCTATATAAGTGGTGAGTTTGAAGTTGTCGGTATAAAGCCCGCAAAAATTAACGAAATGTTCTTTAATGGCAATGGCGACCGTTGGTTTAAGGCTAAGGTGAATTTTATCACCCTGGACGAAAAAAGCGGAACAGAAAAGAAAACACCGGTTACAATATATGCGCAGGCGAGCGATATAGGGGAGGCTTTATCTGTTGTGAAAAAAGGTATGGCGGGAACCCTCGCGGATTATACTATCGCATCATTGAGCGAAACGGCAATCATGGACGTATTTCCGTATGAGGCGGAAAGTAAAGCAGAGGAGGACGAGTGATGAGTAGTATCAAATGTATCACATTCGACCGGGAGGCACAGGAAGCCCTGCCGGAACATATTAAGGCGAAGATGAAAGCGGACAGGGAAAAGGCCCGGACCGAAGCTGATCAGGAATTACGGGAGGCGGCTTTGCCCCTTATTAAGTTCCTGAATGAGAAACATCACCCGCATGCGATAGCGATAGTGTCTGTCGATAGCGTGGAAATTATGGAAGGCGTCTGTATAGTTAATAATATTAATGATTTTATAAACGATTGACTATGGCAAAGAAAGAATTATGTGTGCGGCTGATCGTGGACGAGTGCCACGTAAATATGGCGGCTTCGATGCTGGGCTTAACGCTTAGCCCGGAGGAACAGGATAAGAAGTTTTACAACCGCGATGAACCTCTGGCGGTAGACGTTAGTGAGATGAGCGACGGCGACAAAGAGTCGGAAATGGGTATGACAATGGCATTCACCCTGTTTGTTATTGCGAAGGACGCCGAAAAAGAGGAGGACAACGGATGATTATCGCAATAGATTTTGACGGAACGCTGCACACAGGGGAATGGCCGGGTATCGGCGCGCCCGCTCCTTGTGCGGCTGATGTGATGCAGGCGCTGAAAGATAAAGGGCATTACCTTATCGTCTGGACGTGCCGCGAGGGTGACGCGCAACGCGACGCCGTTAACTGGCTGCTGGAAAATAATATCCCTTTCGACAGGGTGAACGATAATAACCCTGCGCAAACGGAGATATACAATACTAACTCCCGCAAAATATCGGCACATCTGTATATCGATGACAAGCAGGTCGGCGGGTTGCCATCCTGGCCGGATATATTGGATTATGTGGAAAAACTAGAAGCAGATTATAAACAGTTGCAACATGGAACGTAAGAAAGTAACAATAGAGGATATAAGGAAACTGGCCAAAGCCCTCGAGAATCAGCCGTTACCCAGGGATGACAGGCCGAATATTACTTCTATTGATGAACTGGTCAGATATGACGAATTATGTTTAAAGAATCTTAATAAAATACTGCATGGAAAGGAAAGTACGCGATATAATCTACCGGCTTCGAAAATCGGGGGGGGTGAAAATCAACACCAAGACGCGGACAATCTATTATGAGTACCAGAACGAGGTCGATATGAATAAGATGCACCGGAAGGCGGTTGAACGCCTGTGTAAAGAATTTGGGTTTGTGAGGCAGGCGGAGATAGTTTAATATATTGATTAGCAAATTATGAGCAAAGAAGAATTTACACAACGATTCAACGAGCTAAAGAATAAGTATTCTTTATTCTGGACGTGGAGTTGCGACCTGCTTTCGATAGCGAATGTATTAGTCTATAAAGATGCTGACGGTATCGAAGATAGATTTATTACAGAAATAGATGTAAACACACCCGATGGCCGGGAGAAGGGTATAAGTGACATTGAACGATATTTTATAAGTAATGAGTAATAAAAGTATGGATATAATAATAGTGTTGGTTGTAATAGTCGTGTTGAGCCTGATGGCGAACATAAGCCTTGCGCATCAGGTGTACGGGCTAAAAAAGCGACTGTTGTATAAAGATATTGAGATAATGAACCTGCGCCGGGAACTATGGGGGGAACTCCCATATTCTTTCAGGCAGGCAAGTAAAAAGCTAAAGGAGTTTGGTAATGCAGCCCGCGTGATGAGCGTTTCTGAAGGTGACCTGTATATGAAATTAAAGGCAGGTGAAATTCCATTGCATAATTTTAACAGACCAATAGTAGACGAAAAAGGAAAGGTAATAATACCGGGACAAAACATTGATAACGACGAATATTGTAAGCGTTTTCATAAAAAACCGGGAGTGCCGGGAAAATAAAAAGCCTCTCACATATCCCGAAAGATTTTGCAAAAGGCCGGCGGCAAAGGCAAAAGTACAAAATATTTCGGATATGGCATATAACAAGCGTAATTTATTACTCAAAATCATTGCAATACAGGAAATTGTGATAAAAGAGCAGAAAAGAGGCGCCACTCAACGGTGGATATTTAAAAACCTCATTGAAGATGTTTTCTTTGTTTCCGAACCTGCATTCAATAAATATCTTGCGCGAAATGCCAAACATGAATTAGCAGTACTGGACAAAGAAGAGGCAGAAAAGACCGCCGGAAAAGCGGCAAAGGCAGCAAGGAGAGAGGCAGAAGCGAGAGCGCAATTAGAACTGTTTTTCCCGGAATAAGGACAAAAAAGGCGATCACTCCTGGCAGATCTGCTCGCCTTTTTTTTGTTGAACTGATAAATTAACCAACATCATACAAAGGCGGTGTTTCTTCGATTACGGGGACGCCGCCTTCTTCTATCTCCAGCTCCGCGTCCGGGTTCTCGCTTTCGGTGTATATATGTTGCGCTGAATAGTCCACTACGTTGCACTGGAAAGAAACGCGGTACAGGTTGCCCGCGCCTCCGCTTTCCTCCCGTCCCATATATACACGGCGCATGGTGCTGTATGTTTCGCCGTCTTTGCCGTGAAAGAGCGCGTGCAGGCGCGTCAGGCTGTTCAGGTAGTCGAGCGCCCGGCTTTGTGTTTTGCTGCCCTGGTATGTATCCGAGAATGTCTCAAAAAACAAATACATATCTACCTGCATGTCGCAGTCCTGTACAAGTTGCCCCCGGTCTTCGATGTTCACAGAGGAGAATCCGATAAATACGGCGGGCGTGGCAAACGGCAACTCCTCCGTCAGAAAACTTACCTGCTCGTGCCAAAGGTCGACGAATTGTATTTCCGGAAGTTTGCCTTCGAAAGATATACGCCCGGTGTTTACCCAGCCCTCGAATACAACAATGCCGTACTCGTTCTTTTTCACTGTGTAGCGAAAAATCAAACTATTGCCGGCCGTGTCCTTTTCGCTCATCACCCGCACCGCGTCACCGTCCTGCGGCCTCTTTACCGTTGCCAGTTCGGTTATATCATCAACCTTGCCTCGCTCGTTAAGCCCGGTTATCTTTTCGGCGATCTCTGTATAAATATCGTTCCAATATTGCATAATGCTAATTATTTAATATGCCAATGTGATAATTCAATGTGCCAATTAGCAAATATGCCAATGAATTTCACTGTTAACTGTTGACTGTTGACTGCTAACTGATTACTCCTCCCTTTCCACTTCACTTTTCCACCAATCCTCGAATTGCCGGAACAGCGTTTTGCTTTCCCCCAGATACTGGCGTTTGGGAATAGTTATTTTTGCACCTATCCTCATGAGCGCCATATTGCGGCAAAATTCGGCCTTGGCATTTATTGCCCGGTTCCTGGCGGAGTTGGAAACCTTGCCACCTTTCGTTTTGGTTGTCATCCCGGCAAACTCGTAATACTTAGCCCACCAAAACTTTTTCATTTTGCGGGTGACGGTTATAACGCCGCCGTCGTTGTGTATTCCGGAGTATGGCACATCGGTACCGGTGCGCACGCGCTGTTCGTTCTCCTCCAGGGGCCTGATACTTTGCATCAGGTTCATGGTGTTGCCGCCTCCGCCGCCTATCAGTATCTTTTTGCCTCCAAGCGGCCCCGCGTGTTTCATCCATGGGCGGAGCGACTCGTCCGTAAAACCGGCATTAACAAAACTATCCTTGAAAAACTTTGCCGATTCTATGGCGACCATACGCGGCCGCGCTTTTATAAGCCTCTGAGCCTTACGTGAAAAATCGGGTATTTTATTTTTTTTTGCCATAATAATTGTATCTTTGTAACGATTCGCGGCTTCCGGGTCAAGAATCTGTACAATAAGGTAATGGTTTCGGCTGTTACCTTATTGCTTTTTCAGGGCGACCGGTATCACTTCGTTGCCGTTGATCAACACAATGCTTTTTATATTTTTATTGCGTCCGCCCCTCATTGCGCCGTATATCTCGGAAATAACCTGACTTACCGAACCATCGTAGGCCGATATGTCGAGAACAGCAATACTGGCATTTTGCTTGCTTGCTTTTTTTATCTGATTCTGAACGAAATTTTTAACACTCGCTCCCTCAGACATTGTTTTCAGGTCTGCTTTCCTGTTTTTATTCCCGACAGATAATTCCGGATTTTTTACGCCGTCGACATTGATATGCGGACGAATGTAGATGTCTTTATTCAACCCTTCAGCTAACTTCCTGGAGGCTTCAATATTTTGCGGCAAATCCTTTGTATCGGCGAAGTCATTAACATACACTTTGTTGTCGCCGGCCTTTATCACGCGGTTATACGGCAGATATTCCTTTGCAAGTTCCGCCTGCCTGCGTATCTCCAGACGCGTTTCGCTGTTTTCGACCTTTTGGTTGTAACTGTTGTTGTCGTTGAAAATCTCGCCGGTCTTGGCAGGGTTGCCCGACCATTGCGGATCGGGTGTATAATCGGGCGTGAAGTTGGTTAATACCTCGCGCGTTTGTTCCCACCAGCAACGGCAGTTAGGGTCTAGCGGCGTCATGTGGTCGTCCAGAAACGGGTCGTCGATATTTACAACCATGCCCTCTAACGCCGCATGCGGCGCACGCACGTCCTTATCTCTCATCGTGCGGAATTTTACACGCTGGTAAAGGTCTTTGCCCAGCATCCAGTCCTGGAACTGCCGTGCGGCCTGTGCCTTGCGTGCCGCCCATGCCGCCTGCACGTCCAGATAGTGCCCGTTCTGGAGGTTTAAATATTTCCCGGCCTCCGCCTCATACAACTTTTTGTTGTCGATGGAATTACTGTATAATTCCACTTCCTTTTGTTGCACATGGGTTTTTGTGGCCGAAAAGCGCAAAAGGTTTTCACGCAGCTTGCGCGCGGTGGCGTCGTTGTAATACTCTTTGCCGTATCCGGTTTGCGCAGCTTTGTTCAGCCTGTCGTATGTTTTCAGGAGGAAATCTTTGTTTATCTCCTCCGGCTTGATTTCGCCACTCCTGATTTTCTCTATCAGGTCGTCCTGCGCTTTGTCCCATGTGCCGGCATAGATCGGTATTACCGTAAGCCCCCCGCCCCTCAAAGGGGAAGCCGTGCGCGCGTAAGGGGCTAAGAGCGAAAAACCGCTTACCTTACTCTTTTTTTTTTCGGTGCCGCCGGGTTCCGGTTCCGGATCTGCCGGGGGTTGCCCTATGGCGGCGCGCAATTTTGTAATTGGCAGGCCTGTGATTTTCTTCAATTCCTCGATGTCAAACTCAAGGAATTGCGACAATGCCTTGACGGCCTCCAATATCTCTTTTAATGTAAGCGTCTCGCTTTCGTCGTACTCAAATGTGAGGTTTGCCAGCGGAGCATACGCAGGGCTTAACTTTACAAGCCGGGGCTTAACCTCCGTGTTAAAGTAGTATTTGAATTTCAGTTTGTCGACTTTGTGCCTGTAACCTAAAATGCGTTCCTGTACTTCGGCCGCGCCGACGAATGCTTTTTCATTGTTCAGCCCGGAGCTCCCCTGTATCGCCTTCTCGATCTCCCGGTCGCAAATGTCCGTCATCAGGGACTTGAATGTGTTGTAAGCATCCACGTTGTAGCCTTGCGGCGTCTCTATCTTTTCATTTCCCTGCAATACCGCAAAATGATTCATGCGGAACTCGTGCAACATTTCGAACAGTTCGTCGCGGCGTTTGTCGTCCATCCGGTCGGTGATGGCAAAGATCGGCGGCACCCCGTATTTTTCCACATACGACATCCATGCGCCAAGCCCTAATTTTTTAGCAATAATAACCGTTGCCAGGCCGGCGAAAATGCCAAGGCTCCAATCGCCGCCCACCTGGAAGTAATAATTTTTATATGCGCCCTCCCGGTAACTGATCCCGTCGCTGTCGTATTCCTCGATCAGGATAACCCCTTTTTGCGGTATGAAGTTGGATTGCGGTACCTCCTCCACTTGCTTCAGCTCGCCGTTGACGTCGATGTCGAACATGCAGATAAGCTTTGTACCCTCGAAGGTTTCGGAGCAGACAAGTTTTGTAAGGTCGAGCATCCATGGTTTTTCGAGCAGTTTCTTCGCCTCCGTGTCTTCGTTGCCGCTTTTGTCTACCAGTTTATAAGGCGCGCATTGCACCGGTAAGATGCGGTTTTCGACACAACTCTTTAAGTGCCCGTCCAACTTCATGTTTTCGTAAAATCGCATCAGGTCGCCGCGCTTCGGGTTGTCCGGGTCGGTGGCCGCGATCATGCCGTTTGTCCAGTCTTTTATCTGCTTGCGCGACATAACGGTAGCCTGCCGCTTATAGTCTACGCGCTTGCCTTCGCTCCGTTTGTAATATTCGGCAACGACAATGTTCCTGCTTGCCTTTGCCAATAACCATGTCGCCGCCTTATCTATAAAATTCATATTTTCAGCTTTTAGCTGATAGCTGATAGCTGTTAGCCGCTAATGGCTAATGGCTAACGGCTAGTAGCTTGTTATATAAAAAAATCGTCGTTTGTCGTATTTCCGTACATGAGCGTAGCCGTTGTGCCGTCATCGCCTGTTATCTCCGGCATGCCGGGCAATGTCTGCCTACCGCTTTGGATATTGTTCAAAATCTCTTTTGCCTCCTTATATATATCGGTGTAGTCTTCGGGCACTTTGCGCGCGGCATTACGACGCACAGCCCTGTACACGACTATCATGGCGATGGCCTGTACCAACACCGGGTGCCGCATAACAGGCGTGCCGAAAATTTCATCCGTCTTGTAACGCCCGGATATATAAGTAATAGTGAACGAAATGGCTTTTTCCTCCAATCCGTCCAGTATGGCGTCATCCAGTTCGACACTGTCGTCGAGCATGCGCTCCTGGATAACTTCGATCAGGTCTTCTTTTTCTACATATCTCATGGGATTTCGTATCTATGTTTCATTTTTCCGGTTTTAAACGGTTTTCCGCCGGACTTTTCCTGCCGCGATGATGTGGTGTATTTATCGAGCGTAGATATGGCGTACTGGTCGGCGTCGGGCGCGTCGTCGTGTTCGTCGCTGCCCTCCTCGATGGCGCAAAGCTGGATAATACCTATTTGCGTGTCGCTTTGGCTCTTTAGCTCTATATTGTAATAAATGCGGGAGTTCTGGAAGTATGGCACCAGCCTGATGATACGCCCCAGCTTATTCGTCCCGCGCGGTATGTCAACACCCATAATATTGAGGAAAACGCCGTGTTCGTCCTCTGCTTCCTCGATGTTGCGCTGTACTTCCTTATTCCAGAATTGCGACTCGTATTGGAACAGGATATTCACACCGCCGGGCAATGACTTTTTAAACTCGCACATCCAGTTACAGGCGTCTTTCATTTCCACCTGTTTTACAAAGCAGTCGATCAGGTAGAATCTGCGGTCTTTAAGCCCCCAAACCCTCACAGCGTTATAGTCGCTGTCCTCGTTGTTGGTATATGCTATGTCCCAGTGCGATATAATTATTTCAAAGTCGCGCAAGTCCGGGAGTTTGCACCATTGTATTTTATCCTCGCTGAATATCTTACCCTCCAGCTTTGTTTCGTGCAAATATTCAGCATAAGCCGCCGGGATGCCCATATTGTCTTCCTGCTGCCTGTAATAGTCGGCGGTGTAATAGTCCCACGCCGGCTCGTGCGTTACTTTATTGTAAGCCTTGATTTGATGTACAAACCATTTCGGGTGCGGGTGCCGTTCCTGCAATATCGTTTGCGTCATAACGCGCGCAAAGCGGTTGTTTGCATACAATAACCGGCGGTGATGCTTGTTTGTCATTGTGGGGATCACATCGCGCTCGATGATCTCCGCCTGCTTGCGCATCCGCTTGGGGTTGCCGATGGTGTCCGGCGTTTCCAGGTCGTCGATACTCCACAAGTTCGGGCGGCGTTTGCCGACGCGTATCCCGCGCACTTTCTTTTTGATACCGAACGCCATGCCAATAAAGCGTTGGTCTATGGTTTTGAAGTTGCCGATAGTCCAATCGCCGTCGGCTTTTTGTTCGCCAAAGTCATTTATCAAAAGCGGGTTGCCATCCAGTTCCGCCTGTATATCCGACAACAACTCCTCCGCCCGTTCCTTGCTGTCCGACATCAGGCAAAAGAAAACATCCTCGCCGCGTACCCATAGCCAAAGCGGAATAATAATATTACACCACACGGACTTGGCAAGCCCGCGCCCCCATTCGGCAAAGCCCATAAAAAGCGGATTATGTGCCACAAGGCCGGCAAACTCTATCTGAAAGTCCGCGCTTTCGGCCTCTGCATAATGCGGCAAATAGGTTTTGACTAAATATTTAACATCGGTCTTGGCCCGTTGGATGCGGTTCATTTTGTCGGTCAACGTTTCGTGCACGTCCACCGTTGTCGCACTCCGGGCAAGTTCGAGCCGTTTTATATATTCGTCTACCTTTTCCTGGTCGCGTTTCCTTTGAGACTTTGCCATTTTAGCCTAATTCGTTGCTTTTGCGTCGCAAATACAGGGTTTGAAACTCAATTGTCTGTTCGAATAATTCCGGGCTATATGATTTCAACGCGCGGAATATCTCGTCGAAAATATCTACATACATACCGAGTGTTGCGCCCTTTTCCTTGTTGAGTTCTCCGAGGGCTTTATTTTGGTATGCCATATCGTTGGATATGCGCCCGGCCTCTTTTCTTAGCCGTATTTCCAGGTCGGCGTCGCCGGCGTCGATAGCCTCCGTAATCTGATATTCAATATTGAGCCGCTTATCGGAAAGCAAACTAATAATACGTTGGATATTCTCGCGGGCGGTACTTGCGGCCGATTGCCTTGTTTTTCGCAGCTCACGCCATCCGCCCTCGTTTGCCCACTCAGACATTGTCTTTTCAGACACGCCAAGTATTTGCGCCGCCTCCTTTTGCGTCTTGCCCTGCTCCACGACATACTCATAAGCCGTGCGCCTTAGCTTGATATAATCCGGTTTTTCCGGTTGCTTCTTTTTGCCCATATATTTTAGTAATGAGTTACATTTTTAGTTACGAGTTACGAGTAATGAGTTGCTTTTTTCTTGTAACTCGTGACTGCCTGAAAGGCGCAGTAACTCGTAACTGCTTACTGTTTACTGCTTACTGTTTACTGTTTACTGTTAACTGCTAACTATTACAGGGCAAAGATGTGTTTTTGCACCTCCTTAATAAAAGAAGTTTGTAAGGTATACAATATTGTTTGTAAGGCTTACAAACATCTTTGCGGGCCTCTTTTTTTGCATACACTTTTGTATTGTCAACAGCGCACAAATAACAAAATAGATTCAGCATGTAGATGGATAAAAAAATACCTTTTAATATAAACGCATCGGCGCAGGGCCAAACGGCCTTAATACGCATAACCGGCACAATAGGTTGGGATACTGATTGCGAGCAATTCCGTACTATGATAGACGGGATAGCCAAAAACGGCATTGCAGACGCCCATTTATATCTTAACGGCCCCGGCGGTTCCTGCTTCGATGCGGAGGAAATAGTCAATATTATACAAAGTGTATTTACAGGCAGGGTAACGGGCGAGGGTGGCGCGCTCGTTGCCTCCGCTTATACACGTATAGCGGCTATTTGCGAGACTTTCGAACAGCCCGAAAACGGTATGTTCATGATACACAAACCATCGGGCGGGGCATACGGAACCGCAAAACAAATAGGCTCATATCTGAAACTTGTAACGGATATAGAGGCTAACTACTTTAACATATTCAAGGCCAAAGCTACGGACGCGGCAACCTTTGAAAAGCAATGGGAGGCCGGCGACTGGTGGATGACTGCAAAGGAAGCAAAGGCGAACGGCTTTATATCCTCCGTAAAAGAAAATACAAAAATAGACGCGGACACAAACGCCATGATAATGGCTTGCGGTTGTCCAGCGTCTATAATTCCAATTATAAACGATAATAAAAACGAAGAAACAATGGATTTAAAAGCAATGGCGAAAGCCCTTGGATTGTCCGAGAATGCAACAGAGGCGGAAATACAGGCCGCCATTGCATCCGCGCAAAACGCGGCGGCGGACTTGGCGACCCTGAAAGCCGAAAACGCAAGAAAGCAAAAAGAGGCTGACGAAAAGAGGAACAAAGCGGAGGTGGAGGCCGCCGTAAAGGACAAGCGCATCACCGCCGACAACGAGAAAATGTGGGTGGAGGCATTAACAGAGAACTACGACAAAAACAGCAAGTTGCTGGCGTCGCTTTCCCCGGTGGCTAAAATTCCGACAAACACAGGTGGTGGAAAAACCGCTACCGGAACCGTAAAGCACCAGGGCAAAACATTCGAGGAACTGCAAGAAGAAGATCCGGACGCCCTGGCGGCATTGATGGAAGACGACATCGACACATACGACGAATTGTATAGCAATTATCTGGTACGTAACAACCTGAAATAATGAGTCAATGAGTCAATGAGCAAATATGCCAATGTGCCAATTTAGCTAATAGCTGTTAGCTAATGGCCAATAGCTTTTTTATTTGCTAATATGCTAATTTTCAAATTTTCAAATTAATAATATATGGGAACTTCATCACCGGGGCAACATCTGACACAGTATGTTGCGCCACAACTATTACAGGAATTCCGCAACTATAAAGACGACTTCATAGGCGTTATTCCCGGAGCACCGAAAAAGGCTATATCGGCCGACGGCCTCCGCTACAACAAGTTAATCAACAACGTCGGTTTTTATGTGAATAACGTGACAGCCTTCAATCCCCAGAAGATGAACGGGGAAAAGGTAATTGTCCCGTGGGAATGGTACGACACAGACCCGACTGAAGTGGACGACGACGAAATCCGCGCATTACCTTACGATAAGCGCGCGGAGGTGCGGGTAAAACATACCGAGGCTTTCAAGATCGGTATCCGTGACCACACAATGTGGAAACTTTGTCCGGAGGATTCGGACAATCCGAACATGCCGGTAATGCGTACAACCGGTAATAATGACGGAACCGGCCGCAAGCGTTGTACATTCCGCGATGTTGTCGAGTATCTGGAAATGGTAAAAGATTTGAACCTGCCGTTGGTCGACCAATTGAATTTAATTCTCAACGCCAAGCACTCGACCGACCTTATCCTCGACCGCGACGCGGCCCCGTATTTCTCTAACAAGGAAATCTTTTTTGATGTCCGCACAGGGAAAGTAAAGAGTGTGATGGGCTTCAAATTCTTTGACAATAACGCCGCGCCGCTGTTCGATGCCGACGGAAACAAGAAACCGAAAGGTTCCGTAAAAATCGCCGGCGACCAATATGCGTCGACATTCTTTTATGCGCCTAATGCAGTCTATCACCTCGACAGCGTGAAGATACTCTATAAGGATGAGCACACCGACACACGTAACGCACACCCTACATCGGAGTTCAGGACACAAACTTACGGACTCGTAGACCGCGTTGTCGACTATGGCTTCGGGGCTATTGTTTCCGGGAATTCGTAAGCAGTTAACAGTAAGCAGTAAACAGTAGACAGTTACGAGTTACTGCGCCTTTCAGGCAGTTACGAGTTACAAGAAAAAAGCAACTCATTACTCGTAACCTGTAACTCGTAACTCGTAACTAAAATACAAATTAACAATATGGATACAGCAGAATTGAAAAAGACGGCGGACAGCGTTTTTAAACGTTACCCGAAAGTGGACAAAGTATATATAACTACAGACGGACAGCCGTTTTTTGACGAAGTACACGCCAAAAACCATGCGGCAAAAAAAGAGTTGGACGTTGAGACGTTCCGCCGCAAGGAGGCCGGGGCCGCCGATATCGGCAACATGGACAGGGCCGGGCTCGAAGGTTATATAAGGGATAATAAGCTTGATATAGCATTCTACGCCGAAACCCCTGACGAAGATTTGCGGACAATGATCGCAAACGCAACCGGAAAGAAGCCGGCACCAGCAAAAGCAAAAACAACAACTTCTAAAAAGACTGCAAAATGAGTTTTACAGGTGCACAAATAAATAAACTTGACGGCGGGCTTGGCGGGGGAGAACCCGCCGGCCGCGTCGCGGTTCTTGTTATCGGTGCCGGTGCTATTCCCGATAAACTGGAATTGTACAAGGCCTATGAGCTTCTGCAAATAGAAGACGCGGAGGCCAGGGGCATAACCGCCGAAAGTGACACGGCAAACCAGGAACTTTCGTACTATCACCTGTCCGAAATATTCCGTTTGTCGCCGGAAACCTCCGTACATGTTATCGCAGTACCTAAAGCGACCAAAGAAAGCGATCTGAAAAACCTGACGGAATTTATAGCGGCCTTGCGTTCCATCCCGAACGTTAACACGATCGGGGTTGCCGGACTGACGGACGACGCCGACATAGGTGTTGCGGTTACGGGTATGCAATTGCTCGCAGATGATCTCAAAAAAGATTTTATCTACATAGATGTAGCCGTGATCGAGGGCAAAGGTGCGTATCTCACCGGGGCGACGGTTGCGGATTATCCGGCGCTACGCGAATATGACAGCGAGACAATTATGCCTGTCTGGGCGCAAGACCCGGCAATTGTCGCGCTCGACGACGCGTATGAAAACCATGCGGCCGTCGGTTCCGCCCTGGGCATGCTCCTGGTGCGCTCGATACATGAGAACCTCGGTTCCGTAGATATCGAGGTAAAACCAAAAGCCCGCAAGGCGGAACAGGATTACACGCTGACGGACGTAAAAACCGGGCGTTGGCTATCCGCCGCGTTGAGTAACGGCAAAAAGTTTGAAACCCTTTCGGGAGCCGACCAGAAGAAACTCGACGAACTCGGTTATAACTACGTTGGAGTCTTTGCGGGCTATGGCGGCTATTTCTTCTCCGACTCCCATACATGCACCGAGGCAGACAGCGACTATTGCTATGCCGAACGCAACGCGATATGGAACAAGGGCGCGCGCATTATCCGCGCCACGCTTATCCCGCGTATACGCTCGAAGGTGGAAAGCGACCCGGGCACCGGATACATCAAGAATACAACCATAACCGACTGGGACGGACGCGTGCGCAAGGCACTGGAAGAAATGGTAAGAGCACGCGACATTGCCGCCTTCGATATATACATCAATCCGAAGCAGGCGGCCGTATCTACCAGGCCTTTTAACATCAAAGTGCAATTTGTCGCCGATGGTGTTGTGCAT
Source organism: Dysgonomonas termitidis (assembly GCF_054657735.1). Classification (NCBI taxonomy): domain Bacteria; kingdom Pseudomonadati; phylum Bacteroidota; class Bacteroidia; order Bacteroidales; family Dysgonomonadaceae; genus Dysgonomonas; species Dysgonomonas termitidis. The sequence continues at coordinate 90,569 of NZ_BAAHYD010000003.1, forward strand.
GAATTTGAGGTCGACCTCGGTTTTACCCGGTCAGTTTAAACAGTTAGCAGTAAGCAGTTAACAGTAAACAATTAGTAAATGTGCCAATATGCAAATGTGCCAATGGAGGCGCAAAGCGGTAAAATAATGATAACTGAAAATATTGGCACATCGGCATATTTTCACATTAAATAATTAGCATCATGCAAGTAGGATTATTAATAAACAGGTTCGGGAAAATGGCGGGGTGGAACAACGTCACCCTTACCATGCTTGGCCGCGACGCAGAGGGTATAACCGAACTGTCATACAACGACAACGTAGACAAGGAGAACGCGCGCGGGGCGGGAGGCATGCCCATAGGACGCGGCGAGGGCAACTACGAGGCGGAATGCTCCGTCACGCTATACATGGAGGAGGTTATCGCCCTGCAACAATCTTTAGGCCCCGGCAAGCGCATACAGGACATCGCGCCGTTCGACATTGCCGTTACATACAAGTACCAGGGCATTATCTACAAAGACCGCATCCGCAACTGTGAGTTTACGGACAACGGCGTAGAGGTGAAGCAAGGCGACAAAACCATCTCACGAAAATTCAAACTGATTATTTCCCACATCGACTGGAATATAATTTAACAGTAAACAGTCATCAGTAAACAGTAAGCAGTTACGAGTTACTGCGCCTTTCAGGCAGTTACGAGTTACAAGAAAAAAGCAACTCATTACTCGTAACCTGTAACTCGTAACTCGTAACTCGTAACTAAAAATGTAACTCATAACTAAAAAAATAACAAGAAAATGAAAAGATTTATAGTTTTTGCCCTTATGGGCCTGGTGTTTTTGTTTGCCGCCGGTATGCTGGCAAGCACGGATTTTGCACATGCGGTAAAGGAAAAGGTAACAATGGCCTCTGCCGGTGATTGCGGCACGGCAATATTAGCCACCGGGCTTGGCGCGGCCGTAATAGCCGGTAAAGGCGGGGAAACGCAGGCGCAAGGCGAAGCAAAAGAAAAAACAGCGCGTGAAAAACTTTGGATAATAGACCAGCCGGAGTTTGACGACCTGGAGGCGAAGTACAGGAAGTTGTATGTAATAGACGTAGCCATAGACGCCGACGAACGCTACCAGTTTATAGCCCGGCGACCGTCAAAAGACCTTATAGACAGTTTGGCCGCGTGCAAGGACAATATTAACGAGGTAACCGACACGATGATAAAAAACATGCTTGTCAGGCATTCCCGGTTCAATCCGGAGGAACTCGAAGACGGCGTCGTTTACCAGCATGTTTTAACGGCTTTAACCGCCATATCAAGACAGGGTAAACAGCTTTTTACCAAAGCATAGAGGAGGCTTACAAGTCATTTAAGGGAAACACCTTTGCGCAAATAGACTTAGTCATAGAGCATACTTTCGGCGTAAAGGCAAAAGAGTTGTCCGAGGATGAATGGCTTACCTGCTATGCTAAATATAAGTTCCTGAAGGAAACGGAAATAGAAATACAATCGATCGCAATCAAAAAAGGCATTTTAGAGGCCGCCGCAATCATATTTAAAGATGAGCCAGATAGTAACACAATGGATAGCTGAATTTACCGACAACATTTCGTCGCCGGTAGAAGGAGTGACCGACGCGGCGGAACATGCGGCGGAGGCTATCGACGGCATTACAGAGGCGGCCAACAACGCGGGGGAAGAAATAAAGAAGCTGTCGGCTATGGACCTGAAGGCCACGGCGGATTCGATACGGGATTTGACAAACCAGTTCGAGGAGGCGATGCAACCGGGTATGGGCTTTGAGGTGCAGATGAAAAACGTGCAATCCATCACCCGGCAAACCGATGCGGAAATGGAGCGACTGGGAGACAGCGCCCGCCAGCTTGCAAAAGACTTTGGCGGCGACGCCTCTGCCCAGTTGGAAAGTTTCGGGTCTATCATTGCACAGTTCGGGCCTGCCGTCGCGAAAGATAACGACGCTTTGGCGTCGATGGGGCACGACGTTTCTACCCTTAGCAAGCTGATGCAAAACGACGCGGTAGGGGCAATGGACGCCCTGACAACGTCCATGCTGCAATTTGGCGTTGACCTCACCAACCCGAAACAGGCGGCGGCCGAAATGACACGCATGATGAACGTAATGGCGGCGGCCGGCAATGAGGGTGCATCGGAAGTGGCGGACACATCCGAGGCTCTTAAAAATTCCGGTATAGCGGCCAAAAATGCAAACCTTTCATTTGAAGAAACAAACGCCGCGTTGCAGGCTTTGGCGCAAGCCGGGAGCAAAGGTTCGGAAGCTGGCGTAGGCTTGCGTAACGTTCTCGGCAAGATGGGCGGCATAGATATCATACCACGCAAGGCGCAAGAGAAGTTGAAGCAGCTTGGCGTTGACTATGATATTGTTTCGGATAAGACATTGCCGTTTGCAACCCGCTTACGAGAACTGAAAAAGGCACAGGGCGACGCTACTCTTATCGCTCAGATTTTCGGTATAGAAAACGAAAAGTCCGCCATGGCTTTATTGAACAGCATCGACGCCCAGGAGGAAATGACGCAAGCCATAACCGGCACAAACGCGGCCTCCGAAAGTGCCGCCATTGTGATGGATTCGCAGACGGAAAGTATCTCGCGCATGACGGCATGGGTGAACGACCTGAAGATAGGCCTCTTTAATGCGATTGGCGGGATAACGCCTTTTGTCATCGGCCTTGGCACTATCGCTTTCACTATTGCCAACGTTGCGGCGGCGGCAACCGGTATCTCCAAACTGATAACCTTTGTGAAAAGCCTGACTATTGCCACCCATCTGCAAACGGCGGCGCAATGGCTGTTAAATGCAGCCTTTTGGGCGAACCCTGTAGTGTGGATAGTCGCCGGCATTGCGGCCCTTATAGCGACTATTGTGGTATGCTGGAATAAGTTTGAGGGCTTCCGCAAAGTGGTTATGGGTGTCTGGGAGGTTGTTAAAGGCTTTGGCGGCATCCTGAAGGATTTTGTAATAGACCGTATCAAAGGTATTATTTCCGGGCTTGGCGCCATGGGTGAGGCTATCTATAAACTTTTCACGGGTGATTTTTCCGGGGCCTGGGAGTCGGCCAAGCAAGGCGCAAGGGATTTGTCCGGATATGATGCTGCAATGAAAGCCAAAGAAAGTTTCTCGAACATGAGTATTTCCGGCTTATACGACGAGGGTGCGGCAAAAGGCGCGGCATCGTGGGCAGAATCACAGAAGGACAAAGAAACCGACAAGGTCGCCGGCCCTCTCGAAATGTTCCAGACTGGCGGGCAACAGGGGGCACCCCCCGCCGGAACCGGAGACGGACTGGCGACCGGAGGAAAGAAAAAAGGCGGCAAAGGCTCGAAAGACGGCGTCACCCTTGGCGGTTCCGGCAGTGGCGGTGGTAAAAGCATCGTGATGAATATTACCAACAACTTCACCGGCTTTAGAGGTACCAGGGAAATGGCGGAGGAGGTCTGCAAGGTGATTAACAACAAACTATCCGATAGTTTGGCAATCGTGTCTTAAAGGAAAAACGAAGAATGAAAAACGAAAAATATTTTTCACTTATCACTTTTAACTTTTCACTTAAATGACAGGACAGGAAAGAAACAACGCTTTATTTATCGCTGACGCCATCCGGCATATCTTCGGCATTAACAGCCCTATTTATATACCGTGGGGCAAAAGTGCGCCTTACGTCTCCGATGAGTTCCCGGACATCCGTTTTTTGCCGGAGAGCAAAAGCGAAACGGTAATGTCCGAGTTTGGCACACCTGTTTTCGGCGCAATTACGTTTGAGGGCGGCGAGTACAATATGTACGACAAACACGACGGCAATGTGGTAAAGGGCCGTTACGGCACCTACCGTTTGCCGCATTCGTGTATAGTCGAATTTTCGCGCGAGGCCAACATCACCAAAACGACGGTTTTGGGCAGTACCGGCACAGTGAAAGAGATATACGGCAAAGGCGACTGGGATATAACCATACGCGGCATAGCCTTGCAACGGCGCGACGGTACGGGAGAAACGACTCAGGAACAAATAAACGCGCTCGTGCGGTGGGACAACGTTTGCGATTCTATCCCCGTGCTTGGCGACATCTTCCGGCACAAAGAAATATATAACATCACGATTACCAATATTTCTATCCGGCCTATTGTCGGACGCTGGAACGCCATACCCTTTCAGATCGACGCCGTGAGTGATGAACCGATTGAACTGTTTTTGCTATGAGTACACTGATAATGGCGGCTGAGATATTGTTCCGGGAGTCGCGCGGGCGGGCGGGCTTTGGCATCCGCCGGGTTTCTGAAATCCACACCGAAAAGAGCTGGAAGGAATTTACAGGAACGGCCGAAATTGTCCTCCCCCGGAATGTGCGCGACTTTAAAAGGATTGAGGCAAACAGGCTCTTTGAGATCGGCGACCCGGTAACGGTCAGGTTCGGGTACGGTGCGGGAGAAGTACCGGTGGAGTTTGAGGGCTATATTTCCGACGTAGCCGACGGCGTGCCGTACCGGATAAAGCTGGAGGATGAAATGTTCAGGCTGAAACGCGGGTCGGTAACAGTCAGTAAAAAAGGCATTATACTAAAACAACTGCTCGAAACCATCGCGCCCGGCTATAAGGTTGTTTGCCCGGACGTTCCTCTGGGCACGGTAAAATATACGGACGTTGCGCCTATTGCCATACTCGAAAATCTAAAAAAGGAACTTGGCATTTATACCTATTTCGTCGATAAGGTTTTGCACGCTACCGACGGCAACTCACAGGAAAGCGGCACGATAAACGTATTGCTGGAGAAAAACGCCGTAAGTGAAAACCTGAACAGGAAAAGCAAGGCCGAGGAAAAGATACAGGTAAAATTCAAGTCCCTGCAACGAAACGGCAAGTACATTACATACGAGGAGGGTGACAAGTCCGGGACGGTGCAAATACGGAATTGGCCGTACCTCACACTGGAAGAAATAAAAGTAAGGGCGAAACGTATCGTCGAATTGCAGAAAACAAAAGGCTTTGACGGTACAATTACACTCTTTGGTATACCACGCGCAACGCAGGGCATGAAAATAGATTTGAAAAGCCTCTTTTATAAAAACATGGACGGCCTTTACTACATAGACAAGGTTGTGAAAGATTTTAGTCCCGGAGGCATCCGCCAGGAAATTACGATAGGAAACAAAGCCGCGTTATGAGTGAGATAGACAAGTTTGCTGAAAATATAGGCCGTAAGACACAGGAAGCGAGGCAGGCGCAAATCCGCTTTGTGGAGTGTGTGTCCGTGGATTGGGAAAACAAGACCATGGACGCCAGGGGAACCGGCGACGGTGGGGAATATCGCGATGTTGCCCTTGGATTTGGTTATACGGACATAAAACCGGCTGTTGGTTCTACGTGCCTTATTGGCATTATCGACGGGCAGGAGGTTGTAACATTCCTTATCAACGCCGAGGATGTGGAACTTGTGGAAACCAAGGCCGGAAAGATAATTTTCAACGGCGGCGGCAACGACGGCCTGGTCAATGCGCCGGAACTGACAAAGCGGATCAATGCCCTCGAAAACGATAACAATATGCTTAAACAGGTATTCGCGGCATGGCTTCCGGCTCCTAACGATGGCGGGGCAGCCCTGAAAACGGCGGCAGCGGCATGGGCGGGGCAACAGATAATAGTTACCAAACAGGATGATATTGAGGACAATAAAATAACGCACTGATGAAAAAGGGTATATTACTGGATACGGGCAACGATCTGCTGATAAACGTAAAACATGACAGCCGGGGCAGGATCACCGGCGGGCTGGTTGTCGGCGAACGGCAAATACAGGATGCATACATCGTACTGTCGGTAAATAAAGGCGAGATAAAAGAAGATCCTGTATGCGGCGCAAACCTGCTGCTTATGATAAGGGGAGGCCGGGATACAGAGGAAATACGCAAGACAATCGAGATCAGCCTTGCACGTGTCGGGATACAATATGATGATATTAAAGAACAGATAGTTACTAAGATTAACAAGGAAGAAATATGAAACTAAAAGTGCAACTAGGCATCTCGGTATTTCTCATTATCGTGGGCTGCGGATTACTGATCGCCGGGTTCTGCGTGCCGCCGCGGGGCGTGATCGATAATTCCGTATTGATCGCGTTCGGCGAGATACTGACATTCGTAGGAACAGTGTTCGGTATAGATTATTCATACCGGGCGAAAATATTTAATAACGAAAACAAAGACAAAGAAGATGGCAAAAATTAAATTACTGATTCCGATTATCAACCGCTGGAGCGGCGGTTATGTAAATCATCCCAACGATAAAGGCGGCCCTACAAACAGGGATGTCACTCTGGCAACATACACGGCTTACAGGAAGAAAAAAGGATTTCCGGTAACGACTATCGAGGATCTTAAGAACATGACCGATGAAGAATGGGGCGATATCCTTAAGCCGATGTTTTGGGATAAATGGCGGGCCGATGAGATAGACAACCAGTCGATAGCGAATCTTCTTGTAGACTGGCTTTGGGGTTCCGGCGTTTATGGTATCAAATATCCGCAACAGGTATTGGGTGTCGTCGCAGATGGTATTGTAGGCCCTAAGACACTGGACGCTATAAACAAATACCCCGACCAGTCGGAGCTGTTTAAAAAACTATGGCTGCGCCGGAAACAGCATTTTGAAAATATCGTGGAAAAAGACCCGACGCAAAGGGTATTCCTGAAAGGCTGGCTGAACAGGTTGAATGACTTTAAATTTTCCGGACAATGAAAGAGAGAATTTGGCTTATAATAACATTCGTAGTGATGTTGATTGGATTATTTGCCTGCAAATCCCCGCAGCCTAAAAGCGAACATTCGGTTATTGCCAATAACAGCCGGGCGGACAGTACCAGCCGCGTCGAGCGGGAGCGCGCCCGCCTGCTGACGGTTCCGGCCTCGGCTGCGTCGCTCGACCTGAACTTCGGCAGCCTGGCAGACCTGCCCATCGGTGCGAAATACACCGGAAAGCAGGGGCAGGCCACCGTAACGGTAGAGCGCATCAGCGGGGACAGTATAAAGGTGACAGCCAACTGCGACAGCCTGAGCCAATTAATTGTAGAGAAGGAAACGGAGATATTCCATCTGCAAAATAGGGTGAGCGAACTGGAGGACAAGGAACTAAAAACGGTAGAAGTGTACAGGCAAACAAACTGGCAGATTGTGTGCGGCTGGTTCGGCAAGGTATTTATGGCGGTGATCGGTATTGGTTTAATCACATTATTCCTGAAATGGAAACTAAAGCCCTGAACTCGCAATCCCTTCCCGACCTCTCCCTCCAGGAGAGCGGTACACTGGAAGGCGTCTTCGACCTGGCAGTAGCCAATAACCGGAGCATCACCGACGCGCTGGAGCCGGGGGCGGAACTGGCCACCGCCTCCCCGCGCGACAGCCAGGTGTATAACTACTACCACGTGCGTGGACTAACACCGGCCACGGGTGCGGTAGACCTGCCCGGAGGTATCGGGTATATGGGGATAGGAATCGACTTCGCAGTCAGTTAACAGTTAGCAGTAAACAGTAAACAGTAAGCAGTAAATAACTCGTATCTCGTCTACTCGTAACTTATAACTCATTACTTATAACTCATAACTAAAATATATGGCCCGTACAATCCAACAAATAAAAAAAGAAATGACCGACGCCTGGATATCCGATCCGGCCATCCGGGATAAATACGAACTGGACGCTACAAAGACATTCGAGGAGCAGTTTTCTGTTGTCTCCATCGAAAGCATTTTGTTTTTCGTCGTGGCCGCTTCTACCTGGACACTGGAGACGCTGTTTGACATCCACCGGCGCGAGGTGGAAGATACTTTGTCGGCGCAAAAGCCGCACCGCCTGAAATGGTACCGGAACAAAACGCTTGCCTTCCAGGACGGTTATCTGCTTCCTGAAGACAGCGACATTTACCCGGTGATCGACGAGGCAGCAAAGGTCGTTAAATATGCGGCAGCCGTGGAACCGCCGGACTCGTCCAAAATCCTGATCAAGATAGCCGGGGGCGATGCTTTACGCGACAAACTGCCTGATGCGACAGCCGCCCAGGTGAAGGAATATATCGACTGGATAAAAGACGCCGGCGTGCGCATCGACCTGGTGAACCTGTCACCCGACGCGTACAGGTGCGAGGTGGATATCTATTACAATGCTATGCTGCTGGCCGACCGCGTGCGGGATGCTGTGCGCGTCGCGATTGTTGGCTATATCGAAAACCTGCCCTTCAACGGCGAATATTCGAACATGGCGCTGGTCGACACCTTGCAGGGCGTCGAGGGGGTAGTGATCCCGGAACTGAAAGCGGCGTATAGCCATCCGGGCGGCGGGGCTTTCGCATTCGATATTATAAATGCGAAGCTGACACCCGTAGCCGGGTATCTGAGAGCATATAATGAAAGCGATATTGTAATTAATATGATAGCGTATGACAGTTAGCAGTAAACAGTAAACAGTAAACAGTCAAAATAACTCGTAACTCGTAACTTGTAACTCGTAACTAAAAAAAAATGAACTGGTACAGAATATCCTACTCCCGCCTGGCATTGCTCTTGCTGCCGCCGATGCTACGCAACCCCGTGCTGGCGGCTTTCCTGAACGGGGCGTTAAAGCCTGTGTCGCTGCTATATATTTCCTTTCTTGGCTTCCGGGGCGATATAGCCTATAATTTGGGGCACAACGGGCAGGTATGTTACTTGCAGGCCGTGCTTAACGATGCTTTCGATTACAGCCTCCGGCGCATCCGGATCACCGACGCCCCGGAGAATGAATGGGGCCGCTTTCTTTGGCTCGAAAGTGAAGACAGGCCCATTATGCTGGGTATATTTATATTAAATCGTGAGGCGTTCATCGGCGCGGACGGTATCGACTTTGCGGTGATCCTGCCCGCCTCGCTGAACCTTACCGGCGACGAATACAACCGGCTGAACTCGCTGCTACGATATTATAAGATGGCGGGGAAGAGATATGTGATAATAATTAAGAATGAAGAATGAAGAATGAAGAATTGCGCAAGCAACTCGTAACTCGTAACCTGTAACTCGTAACTAAAAAAATGAACAATGTAAATTACTTAGGACAATCGCAATTCCCGCTATCGAGCGACACGATGCAATTCAGCCAGGAGATGATAATGCTGGTGGCGCAACTGTCCGCGCTGGGCGGCGACGGAATATATATACTCTCCGGCTGCCAGGAGGAGGGCGTGAATGTAACGCCGGGATATGTAGTTATTAACGGCGAGATACTGCCATTCGCCGGCGGCGCGAAATTAAATACCGTATATGTGGAAGAAATACGGCGCGATGTGGACGCCTCAGGCTACCACTTCCCGCAAGTATATATTTCCCGCACGGTTAAGTTCGGGCTGGGTAACGAGCAACGGAACTGGGCCGACTTTGCACCCATCGCTACCAACAAGGCATTGGCGTCGGCTATCGACGCCATTAACCAGACGCTCTCCGGATTGCAGGGCCTGCCCGCCGGGATTATCGTTATGTGGTCGGGTTCCCCGGCCAATGTACCCGCCGGTTGGGCGTTGTGCGACGGCGTCCAGAGCCCGGTAAACCTCTCCGGCCGATTCGTTGTCGGCTACAACCCGAACGACGAGGATTATGACGCCATCGGCAAAACAGGCGGAAGCAAGCAGGTAGCATTAACCTCCGAACAGAACGGCCCGCACGTACACGAGGGTGTACCGGGAAAAATGGCCGACATGGACAGGGGTACCCTACATTCAGCCTACTCTCTCGATGATTACGGTACTACGGCATCCTCCGGCGAGGGGCAGCCGCACGAAAACCGCCCGCCGTATTATGTGCTGGCATACATTATTAAGTTATAAACGAAAAACGAAGAACGAAGAATATTTTTCACTTCTCACTTCTCACTTTTAATTTTTCACTTTCATGATTCGACCTTTAGAAACATTAAAGTCGTGGTTTACGACAGGATCTTACCCGACACAGGAGCAGTTCTGGGACTGGATGGATTCGTTCTTCCACAAGTCGGACGGCGTGGATATTAATAATATCAACGGCCTTAACCAGTATATCAATGACCGCAACCAGTCGCTGACGGAGACTATGCAGGATGAAGAGGCGGCCCGCGAGCAGGCGGACGCCGACCTGCTGGCGCAGATACAATACAACTCGGCCCGCATAGCTGAGCTACAGGGTACCGGGGGTGCGTTGCCGCACAACGATTTCGGGCAGCTTGGCAGCCCGCTGACGAATGCGGATAAACAGACGCTGACAGTTTACGCGATCTCGTATATCTGGCCCGGATATACCGATCTCGTGTATAATGCCGCAGACCCCGCCGCCTCGACATTCAAGGACGCTAATGGCGGCGACCACACGGCAGCCGAAATATTTAATTCCACATGGGTGCGCAACGACTTCGATAATCACCGCCTTGTGCTTGCTAATACGCAGGATACGGAGCCTGCCGTGTTCGACTGGGCGGATGTCGGCGCCGACGTGGTGGACATCGCGACGCAACTACTGGCCGGGATAGTCCTGGGAACGGAAGACCAGGAAGCAAATAAAGGCTATGTGAATGTGCTGGCTAACGGGCAGATGAAGGTAATAGGCTGGGATGCGCTTATAAACTCCTTATCGGCAATGACCACGCGCTACGCTTTCGAATCCGCGTCGCAGAATGTGGCTACTTTGGCCGGCATACCGGTGGCCAATGGTGGCAATGTAAATGCGACGCTGGCCGCCGCCAGCACACTGTCTGTAACGGGCGTTATCCCTACAGGGGCGGAGATGTGCATACGCGCCTATAACGGCAGCGCGGCGGCAATAACCGTCACGCTGCCGGCTACAGGCGATGTGTATGTTAACGACTACGGCAATGTATCGGTGAGCATTCCGGCAGGGAAGGCTGTGGAAATAAACCTCTGGTGTTATACGGCTGGTAAGTATAGCATACGGGTAGGAGAACCGAATTAATCAGTTAGCAGTAAACAGTAAACAGTAAAAAATATGCGACGAAGGACATACTCCAATAATGATTCCTATTATGAAGATACAGCCGGCATACAACATAGATTTAGCTTACGCAATACGCCGATAACTAACTTCTGTGTCACTGCGTCGAGTATGACCATAAAAGGAATAAACGTTTCTAAAAACAATATAAAGAATATTGTATTCGGAGAGTCATACAGGAATATTAACGCCCTGAATACTAATTTTCTCCGTAATCTTCCACAGTTAATATCCGTGGACTTATCGGTATTTACGAATGTTGCAAGTATAGGCACTGATTTCATGATAGCTGCTACTCAGTTAACGTCTGTCGACTTATCTCCATTTGCGAATGTTGTGAGTATAGGAAGTAGTTTTCTTTCGGCTTGCGGTATAACGTCTATCGACTTATCTCCGTTTGCGAATGTTACAAGTATAGGGTCATATTTATTATTCGGATGCTTAGGCTTAATATCGGTGGATCTTTCTCCGCTTATTAGCGTAACGAGCATCCAAACGGATCTTATATTCAATAGCGACAATATCCTTTTATTAAACATTGGGAATATACCCGCAACGGTATTCGCACATAATGATAGAGTATGTTCCACCGATAACATATTAGCGCCCTCTTACGTAACCGGCATTACAGTTACAGGAGTAGATGCGGCAGCCTTTATACAACGCTTCCCGAACAGGAACATAGATCCATACAGGAATCTTATTAATGCAACTACCTACGCATACGAACTCTATCCCGCGGGCGGTACAGTAACCGGCGGTACTCCATCGGGTAGTTATCCCGCCGGCGCGACTATCACCCTGCCAGCATCTGCCACAAGGAGCGGCTATACCTTCGCGGGGTTTGTGTCCGGAGCATTTCCGGGAGTTACTTACGGGCTGGGTGATACGTTTGTTATGCCGGCAGGTAATTTGACAGTTAACGCGGTGTGGACGGCGAATAATCCCCTGACAATATATGTTCAGAATACATCGTTATTATTTTTCGCATTTGTCTCCGTAGCTCCTTATCCCGGCAGTTTCAGATGGGAAGATGCTAACACGTATACTATAGCTCCGGGAGATACGATTCCTATCTCTAACGATAAAGATGGTGGTGAGTTTATTGCCGGTAGTTCTTATACTATTTATTGGAAGTTAGAAGACAATACTAACGGTACTGTCTTTATCTCCGATATGCAGGATGGCTCTAATTATCAGGTAGGATAGTGATAAAAAAAAGACTGCATGCTTACACATTACAGCCTTTTTTAAGTAGAAATTTCAGTTAAATATTGGTGTAAAAGTAAAAATAATTAGCGGATTAGCAAATGAGCGGAGCAGCTTATAACTTATTACTCATAACTTATAAATTAAAAAATTATGTTACAAATCACAACCACCGATAAGGCTATTAAGGTCGTAAAAGACGGCCAACTGGTAGCCATCAAACAAAAGGGCAAAATATGGTATAATTATACCGTAAACGGCGTGTATCTGTATCCCTTTTCGGACAAAGACGACTTTATAACCGAGACCTGGGCAAACGGCGTGACGCTCGACGGCGCCGATATCACGCCCGGCAATGTAGAAGAAAAATTCGAGGATTTTTTTTTGACTAGTGGCGGAGGGGGAACCGCCGCTGTCTGGGGACAGATAACAGGAACGCTGTCTGACCAAACCGATTTGAATGATACATTGACCGGCATACAGGAAGACACCGACGGGCTTACTGCCATAATTACAGGCGGTACGGCCGGGCAGGTGCTCACATCTTCCGGAACCGGTAGCACACCTGTCTGGCAGACTCAAAGCGTGGAGATGCCGAACGGAAGCGTTAACGACACTTATCAGGACCAGCCAGTAGACCGCTACTATTGTGTCGCTAAAATAACGTCCGACCCCCGGCCGGAGGGCAGCTTCTGGTATAAAGACATGTTCAGGTTCGATTTTATCATAGCTAATCAGGCGGCGGATATAAACGGATACTCTGCAATAGGTAATGTCAGCGTATATGCGGGACAGTGGCCGAACGACGCGCAGGTGATAAACAAAGTTGTTTCGGTAGGCACTTTAGAAAGCGGCAACCTGTATATAACTCAAGAAGAGGTTCCTGAGAATGGCGCAAAAAGGGTGGTCTATAAAATATGGATGCGTAAATATATCACTCAAACGCACGACAGTAACATCTGTTTCCTTCAGGTGTCAAATATACTGTATTATTCCGGAGAAGGAGGCATGGTCGATTACCTTATAGAATATTTCAAACCGACGGCCCCCGATGAGTTTATTGGCACTTTGCCATCACAGACAGAAGCATCAACCCCTATAGAAGAAATCTCTTTCAATGGGAATGTAAACCAGGATCTGGAGGTGCCCGGAGGGCAACAGCTGGAAGCAATCAACATACAAAACGATAGCTTGAGGCTAATGGTAGTCAGCCAGGATTGGCTGGAAGGTAACAGTGAGACAAAGATCGGGCAGATATCTTTAGTTGACTACGGCGGCGGGGAGGCAATCATCTGGGACTACCAAAATGGATGGAACCCTGACTTTGACTTCCTGTATGCCGATACTGACAAAGAGTATTATGTAGCATGGGACACAGTAACTAAAACTATAACATTCACCCCGGGGGATGTAGTTACGAATGTAAGCCCTGATATAGGTGTATTGGATGGGATGTTATGGGTGAACGGGTCGCCGGGAGAATCGGTAGAGGTGTAAAAAAGCCGGGTACAATGATATGATGCTGTATAAGTTTACAGTGTGACGCAGTCGGCGCGCAATAGTAAAGCCCCTTTCGGGGCTTGCTTCGTTTTGGTGCTTTGTGTGTTTTTATGTACATTTGGTTCTGTGTTTTGTGCGATTTGGTTTTTGCAATAATAGAGGGTAAGTAAGAAATTATGAATTTGAGAAAAGTTGTCAATTTTGTCAACTTTTGATAAATAATAAGTTTTAAGCAGTATATAATGAGTAGTTTATATGATATAGTTAAAATACTCCCTCCGGGGGCTAGGGGGCCTAGATGATACAATTTGCAAATGAACATACAATGCCGTTGGTTCGCCGGATGTGGAAAACATGCTTTGGCGATGCTGACGATTTTCTGGATATCCTTTTTAAGTATAAGTACAGGAATGAAAATACGCTGATATACTTTGACGGGGATAAAGCTGTCGCCTCTTTGCAGATGCTGCCCTATACAATTACGTTTTACGGAGAAGAAATTCCCTTTGCCTATTTAGCGGGGTTATGTACTCTGCCCGAATACCGCAGAAGGGGGTATATGGATCGATTGATACACAAGGCGCACAGCGTGATCGGAGAGAGAGGGATACCCTTATCCATCCTTGTGCCGGCAGAGGACTGGCTATACGGTTTTTATGAAAAATACGGTTATCAGAAAGTATTTGATAAAGGAAATACCCCGTTATATCCGTTAAAGAAGATACTGGAAGATAATCCTGATATGGCCGGGGCTTACAAAGTATATGACGCATTGTTCCGCGGTAAAGACCTTTGTGTGCAAAAAACATTTACGGATTTCAAAGCTATAGTAGAAGAGCAAATCATAGACGGATTTCCGGAAAAGTACGATATCGCAGGGATGGCGAGGATAATGGACGCAGATTTCCTGTACGGTTTGTACTCCGAAAAACAACCCCATGCCGATATGGAGATAAAAGATATACGTTTCCTATGCCGCCTGTTGTTCGGTTATAAGACGGATGAACTGGATGAGCCTTTCAGAAGCTTATTCCCGTTGCGTCATCCTGTAATGAACCAGATGCTCGAATAAAAGATTTTTTAAGAACACCGGAATGATTTTTTAGGCCGATTCTGAAAGAAATCCACTATCTTTGGTACTTGATTTAATGCTGTATCCTGCTAATGGAAAACTTCGGAATAAGAGATATTGTTGATATACTGTTGGTTGCAACAGTAATGTATCAATTGTATAGGATTGTATCGAGGTCTGGTACGGGCGCTATTTTTAAAGGTGTTTTAGCATTTATAATCCTTTGGGTGCTTGTCTCGCAGGTGTTGCAGATGCGCCTGATGGGTGCTATCCTCGATAAGTTTACCGACTTCGGGCTGTTTGTACTTATCATCATTTTTCAGGATGAAATAAAGCGTTTCCTTATATCCCTTGGTTCGAACCGTACTTTTCGCTTTATAACGAAGATATTCAGGTCGAAAGATGTAGGGGAGTTAAACGATTCTGTAATAACCTCCCTGGTGCTGGCTTGTATGAATATGGCCAAGACTTATACCGGAGCCCTGATTGTGATAGAGCAGGAGATAAAACTTGGTAATTATGCCGATACCGGAGAAGCACTGGACGCCGATATAAGCACACGTCTTATAGAGAATATTTTCTTCAAGAATACGCCTTTGCACGATGGGGCTATGATTATAGGAGGTAACAGGATCAAGGCGGCAGGATGCATCCTTCCGGTGGCCCAGAACCATGATATTCCAAAGTCTTTCGGGTTAAGGCACAGGGCTGCCATCGGTATATCGCAGGAAACTGACGCTAAAGTAATTGTGGTATCGGAAGAACGCGGTAAGATCTCATTTGTGAGTCAGGGTAAGATCGAAGCGAATATAACTCCTGAGAAATTGCAGGAACTTCTTATAGGAAGTATGCGTAAGAAGAAAAAGGCGAAAATGACAGGAAGTTAATTTTGATAACAGGACTAAAATATAAGGCGTAAAAGTACCCACTTTTACGCCTTATGTTTTTTTCTCCAGATTTATTATTTCTGATCAAACTCTCCCGGATTATCAGGGATTATATCAATTAAGTATATTTTAAATCTCAATGTTGTATAAGCAGGCACGGCTATATATCTTGTGCCGCTGGCGCTGGTGCTGTAATAATCAGTTGTTCCATACCCAAGCTGATAAGGAATAATTACTTCAACCTGTTTCCCTTTCTGCATGTTTTGTAGCATAGTCCTCATTCCATCAATATAATCGCTGACACGTCCACGCAGGATATAACCATTGTTGTCGTTTTGAAAAATATACTTTGTTCCATCTTTTTGCAGGAAGAACCCTTCGCAACGATAAGCCACACTATCGGTAAAATATGGAGTTTGGGTATCTGTGATTTTAGTTGAAGCAGTCTTTGTGATCTCTGCGTCATAATCATCTATATACTTAAAATAGATAGTACCGTTTTTGCTCTCAGATTCACGTGACTGATACACTGATTTATCTATATCCGCCACCTGTTTTTCATTATACGCTTTCCATTCCTCATCAATTACAATATTATTATCATCAGTGCTGCAAGAGAAAAAGAATGCCAGCGGGCAGAGTATGGCGATTAAAGCAAATAGTTTTTTGTTCATAATTTTTATAGTTACGAGTTACGAGTTGCAAATTACAAGGGGCGGAATTCATTCATCACTTATAATTTATAACCCATAATTATTTTATATTGTTTTCAATAAGTTCTTCATACTTACTTTGTCGGCTATTATATCAGCCAGTTTGTCTATGGCTACGCGCTCCTGTTCCATAGTGTCGCGATAGCGGATTGTAACTGTATTATCCTCCAGCGATTGGTGGTCTACCGTTACGCAATAAGGAGTTCCAATAGCATCCTGACGGCGGTAACGTTTACCGATACTGTCTTTTTCGTCATACTGACATTTGAAATCGAATTTCAAATTATCGATTATTTCCTGGGCCTTCTCCGGCAGTCCGTCTTTCTTTATCAAAGGCAGTACAGCCAGCTTGATTGGAGCTAATGCTGCCGGTAGTTTCAATACCACGCGGCTTTCTCCGCCTTCCAGTTCTTCTTCGCAATATGCTGCTGACATAGTGGATAAAAACATGCGGTCGACACCGATTGATGTTTCAATAACGTAAGGTGTATACGATTTATTGAGTTCGGGGTCGAAATATTGTAATTTTTTACCTGAATATTGTTCATGACTGCTCAAGTCGAAGTCGGTACGGGAATGAATACCCTCTACTTCCTTGAACCCGAACGGCATCTCAAATTCGATGTCGGTAGCTGAATTTGCATAGTGAGCGAGCTTGTCATGGTCGTGGAAACGGTATTTGTTATCCCCGTATCCAAGCGCCTTGTGCCACTTCATACGTGTTTCTTTCCATTTGGCAAACCATTCCAGCTCTTCTCCCGGACGAACAAAGAACTGCATTTCCATCTGTTCAAATTCGCGCATGCGGAAAATAAACTGCCGCGCAACTATCTCGTTGCGGAATGCCTTACCTATCTGAGCTATACCAAACGGTATCTTCATCCGTCCTGTCTTCTGTACATTCAGGAAGTTTACGAAAATACCCTGTGCCGTTTCGGGGCGCAGGTATACTTTCATTGCGCCATCAGCGGTAGAACCCATTTCGGTGGCAAACATCAGGTTGAACTGGCGCACATCGGTCCAGTTACGTGTTCCGCTGATCGGGTCTACGATTTCGCAATCGATGATAATCTGGCGAAGCTCTTCCAGGTTGCTGTCGTTCAATGCTTTTGCGAAGCGGGTATGTACCTCGTCGCGTTTTGCCTGGTTTTCCAGTATACGCGGGTTTGTCTGGCGAAACATGGCTTCATCGAAGCTGTCACCGAATCTTTTAGCCGCTTTTTCTACTTCTTTATTTATTTTGTCGTCGATCTTTGCCATGTACTCTTCTATCAGTACATCGGCACGATAACGTTTTTTGCTGTCCTTGTTGTCAATCAAAGGGTCGTTGAAAGCATCCACATGCCCCGAAGCTTTCCAGATGGTAGGGTGCATAAAGATAGCGGAGTCGATACCTACTACATTTTCGTTGAGCAGTACCATACTGTCCCACCAGTATTTCTTGATATTATTTTTCAGCTCCACACCCATTTGCCCGTAATCGTACACGGCACTTAATCCATCGTATATTTCACTGGACTGAAATACAAAACCATACTCTTTGCAGTGTGAAACTATCTTCTTAAAAATATCTTCTGACATATCCCTTCAACTCGTTTTATGTTTGTTTTATATGTAATTGAATAAGTTGCACAAAGTAAACACTTTTTTTTGATATAGGAGGGGGTGCCATATCACTTATTAGGGAAACCACACGAAATTTAATCTTTTTAAAAAAGTTTATCTATATAATAAGCTATTAGCCGTTAGCTATTAGCTTATAGCTCTTTGAAGTGTTGATTAAAGCAGTTACGAGTTTGCCTCGCCTTCGCTTCGGCGAATGTTATTTCTTCGCCCTTCGGGCAGTTACGAGTTACAAGTAAACAAGATACGAGATACAAGTTGTTAACTAATGACTGTTTACTGTTTACTGACATATCTGTTACCTTTGTTACTTTTTAACCATATATAGTTAACGAATGCAAAAATGACAGAATAAAAATAGTGAAAAATATGTCAGGATTGTCAGGTTTTAACATTGCATGGTTAATAAATATAAATTTGATTAAGCGCCAGACCAGAGAGAATAGAAATAAATAAAATTTTCTACAATGCACTTTAGTGAATTTTCCATGTTTAACACTCTATAGAGAAATACTAAAAAAAGCGTTACCTTCGTTTTTTATATAAAATAGAATATTAATGAGGTATTTGTATTTATTCCTGCTGTTTGTAATAAGTCTCACTTCTGTTTCGCAGACAGGGAAGAGAGATGTCAGGGGATATATACAAGGCACTGTATATGACGAAAAAACAAAAGAGCCGATCGTTTCAGCGACTATTCGCCTGTTAAATCAGTCAGATAGCGTTTATATACAAGGTGTGGCGTCTAGCGAAAAAGGAAAGTTCAGGCTTTTGGCATCTCCGGGCAAATATATGCTGGAGGTCTCATTTATAGGTTATAAGACTTTTTTACAAAACTTTAATACTACTGCAAAAAGCCCGGATTATGCGGCAGGAGATATCTATTTGGAGGAAAATACAATTGAATTGGGCCCTGCCGTAGTAGAAGCAAAAGTTCCCAACATTCTGGTAAAAGGAGATACAATAGAATACAATGCGGGTTCATATACCTCACAGGAAAGTGATATGTTGCAGGATATGTTAAAGAATATCCCCGGAGTGGAGGTAGATGCGAACGGGAATATAACAGCCAATGGTAAAACTATAAATAAGATACTGGTAGACGGTAAAGAGTTTTTCGGAAACGATATACCGATGGCTCTCGCCAACCTGCCTGCCAATATGATAAAGAAGCTGCAATTGTATAAAGAACAATCCGAGACGGCAAAAGTAACAGGATTCAGGGATAAAGATCCCGAACAGGTGCTTAATCTGGTCGTAAAAGAAGAACTGAAGCAAAGCACTTTCGGCGATATCAAAGGAGGATATGGCAGTGACGATAAATACGCCAATAAGGTACTGGTAAACCATATGCGGGGCGATAATCAGCTTTCCTTTGTGGGGGATATGAATAATGTGAGTGATGATGAATATATGTCGGGGATGGACAATGGCATAGATAAGAATAAGAATGTGGGTGTGAATGCTTATATGCAAGTCTCGGAGAAATTCAAAATAGGCGGAAATGTAAGGTATTCGAACAACGAGAACCTGATGGAAACCAAGACGAATACTCAAACATTCCTTTCCACAGGCGACCGCCTTGCAAAACAGAATATGTCATCGTCCAACATGCGCGAAAATACGAATATAGGAATGAATATACAGTGGAAACCCGATAGCCTGACCACCGTTTTTGCCCGCTCGTATGTCAGTTTCAATAATACAGGTAGTGATCAGGTATCGACGAATTTTTCCTATGTGGCAGACAAAGATACCACTTCGGGACAGTCTGTAAATCGGTCGAAAGGAGACGGATACAGTCTGAATAATTATTTCACTATCGGCCGTAAACTGAATAATAAAGGGAGGACGGTCAGCTTGTCTTTTAATAACTCGTTGCGAAAAGATAACAGTAAAGGGACGAATTATTCCCACACAACTTATACCGGAGAGACAGAAGACAAAATAATAGATCAACGGACAAATACTGATAATAAAACAAACAGCTATAACATATCCATGTCTTATGTGGAGCCGCTTGGGAAAGATTACCGCCTGCAACTTTCCTATTCCTACGGCCTGAATGGCTCGGAACGGATACGTGACGTACGCAAGAAGGACGGGGAAGGTAATTATACGATTATAGATTCGGCTTATGCCCGGAACACTGACAATACATATATAAACCAGAATGTCAGCCTTAACTTCCAGGCGACAAAAGAGAAATACAGATACACTATTGGTTTTAGCGTAGACCCTTCGCATTCCCGCAGTAAAATCAGCCTTGGTGATTCTATCATCGAAAATCTGAGGCAGAGTGTGGTGAACTTTTCTCCAAGCCTCAATTTTTCATATACTCCGGATGAAAGGACAAATATAGATTTTAATTATTCGGGTTCTACAAGCCAGCCCGGGATCAGCCAGTTATCAGCTGATACGGTCATTGTAAATGCCTTGTCGAAATATTACGGCAACCCTAATCTGAAACCCAGCTACAGTAATAATTTAAATGTCTTTTATCAGAAATCGGATTACGAGACGAGCCGTTTCCTGATGCTTATGGCCGGATTTAATTATACATTCAACAATATTGTGGACTATACCCTGATAGACGAACAGGGGAACAGTACCAATACATACAGGAATGTAAGTGGAAATATGGGTGCCAACGTAAATTTCATGTACAATACACCTTTAAAGAATAAGAAATTCACTGTTACCAACAATTCTACAGGCAATTACTACAAGAACATCGGCTATACTAACGGCGAAAAAGCCATAACTCATAATGTGGTACTGGCAGAACAGGTGTCGGCCAGATTTAAGAATGATAAATTCGAAACAACTCTGCGTGCAGGCATATCTTATAATATGACAAGGAATAACCTGACCGATTTGCAGGACAGGAATACGACGAATTATACACTCAATCATTTTGCCATGTGGCATCTTCCTTACGATTTTGCCATTACCAGCAGCCTCAGTTTTTCTTATTATTCGGGGTATGAAGATGATTTTAAGAATAGTGAGGTATTATGGAATGCATCCATATCGAAACAATTCCTGAGGAAGAAAAAGGGTACGATTAAAGCGCAGGTTTTTGATATACTTAACGACAGGAACAATATTACCCGTTATGTGAGCGGTAACTATATGTCCGATTCACGGACAAACACAATCAACCAGTATTTTCTGGTGACCTTCTCCTATAAATTCAATATAATTAAAGGGAAAAAGAGTTCAGATGAAGGAGAAGAAGTATATGAAGGCGGCTATTATTAACATAAGATATACAAAAGCCCCTCTGATCGGTCCGGATCAGAGGGGGCTTATATTCTCTTAAAAGTCGACATGATCGGGGTCGGGGCCGATGCGCATATTCTTATTCAATGAGTTAATTGCCTTGATGTCTTCATCCGCCAGTTCAAAGTCGAATATATCGAGATTTTGAGCCATTCTTTTTTCATTGGCTGATTTTGGTATTGTAACCACCCCTCTCTGATAGTCCCAGCGAAGGATAATCTGAGCAGGAGACTTCGAATGTTTAGCTGCCAGGTCGGCTAATATTTTTTCTTCGAACAAACCTGTCTGATTTGCAGCGAACTGGCTCCACGCTTCAGTCTGAATGCCTGCTTTCTTGCAGAAATCCAAATCACTTTGCTGTATCAGGTAAGGATGTAGTTCTATCTGATTTATAGCTGGTACTATAGTTGTTTCCTGCAATAAAATTTCCAGTTGATGTTGCTTGAAATTACTTACTCCGATGGCTTTTACTTTTCCGCTCTGGTAGATTTCTTCAAATTTTTTCCATGTTTCAACGAACCTGCCCTCTACTGGCCAGTGTATCAGATATAAGTCCAGATAATCCAGATTGAGCCTTTTCAGACTCGCTTCGAAAGCTTCCTTTACTTTTCCACTCCGTTGGTCGGCATTCCACATTTTAGTGGTGACGAAAATTTCTTCCCGTGGAATACCTGAATTCTTGATTGCTTTGCCTACTGCTTCTTCGTTGTGATAATACATAGCTGTGTCAATATGCCTGTATCCGACCTTTAGCGCGGTTTCTACTACTCTTTGCGCCTCGTTGTTATCCTCGATGCGGAATACGCCAAGACCAATCCATGGCATTTGTACACCATTATTCAGTTTTACTTTTTCCATTGCTTTTCT
The DNA here is from genome assembly GCF_054657735.1 of Dysgonomonas termitidis. Lineage (NCBI taxonomy): Bacteria > Pseudomonadati > Bacteroidota > Bacteroidia > Bacteroidales > Dysgonomonadaceae > Dysgonomonas > Dysgonomonas termitidis. Next base: position 112,727 of record NZ_BAAHYD010000003.1, read on the forward strand.
ATTTATAGATTATTGACCGTGATATTAATTTAACAATTTAAACTGTGATTAAGTTTAGATAATTTTATCTATATAAATATGGCTTTTAACTCTTTGAGATATTGAAATAAGTAATGTGCAGACGGGTAGGCAGGTGCGTTGTTAACTGTAAAAGGTGTTGTTATTCTGATCCTATCGCCTTCGCAAGATGATGCTTTATAAAATGAATATTAACAAAAAGACAGCTAAAATCTATTGTTATGTAAATTTTTATTATCTAACTCACAATTCTGTTGCTTATTGAATAATTAATTCAAGTTGCTATTTATAGAATTATCCAATAAAAAAGGTCAATCCCTTAACTTTGCGGTGCTAACACACAAAAAAGGACTGACCATGGTTACAAAAACCATTGCAATATACGTATTTTTTGATGATATATTGAAATCGATGAACCACAAAGAGCCTGAGAGCCGTAAGACCAGTGATGCGGAAATCATTACGGTAGTTCTGATTGCCGCCCAGTATTTTGCAGGCAATATAGAGAAATCCATCTGTTTTGTCCGTTCTACCGGATTGATGCCTCGTATGCTTGGCAAAAGCCGCTTCAACCGCAGGTTGCACAATATAGGAGAATTTCTTAGCCAACTCTTTTTCTATACAGGCCAGGCAATAAAGGGTATGAGCCTTGAGACAACTTATAGCATCGATAGCTTTCCTGTAGAGGTCTGCCATAATATACGCATAAGTAGATCCAGGATTGTCAAAGGGGAACAATACCGAGGTAAATGTGCTTCCAAACGTGTTTATTTTTATGGTTTTAAAGTTCATATGATAGTTACTTCGGATGGTATTCCCGTAGAATTTACCTTTACAGCAGGCGGAATCCATGATATTGACGGTATAAAACAATTGCCGGTCAACCTGCCTGATGGAAGTCAACTTCTGGCTGATTCCGCTTACACTGATTATTTGCTTGAAGACATGCTGGCCGATAATAATATTTATCTGAAAGCTGCCAGGAAAAGTAATTCCACAAAGCCGCATAATCCGTGTATGGAATATCTGATATCTATTCACAGAAAGCGGATTGAAACAGCTTTTAGTGATATTACCAAGTATTTGCCTAAGAAAATTCATGCCGTCACTCAAAAGGGGTTCTTGATTAAACTTATTGCTTTCATTTGGGGATATACTTTTGATAAAATTTACAATCTATAAATAGCAACTTAAATTAATTATTTATATCTTGCATTATCTATTTTAACATACTATATAAACTAATATCATGTCAGACAATTCTGCTAAAATCAAATTCTACGGTGGAGAAGATATTCCACTGGAGTTGCACAAAGTACGGATAGTACAGAAATTACATTTAGTTCCTATCGAACGTCGTTTGGAAGCATTATGCGAAGCCGGATTTAATACATTCAGGCTCGATACAAAAGATGTATTCCTCGATATGCTTACCGACAGCGGAACAAACGCGATGAGCGACCGTCAAATGGGAGCCATGATGATTGCCGACGATGCTTATGCCGGTTCACAGAGTTTTGTACGTTACCAGAAAGCTGTTGAAGATGTTCTCGGTAAGAAATACCTGTTGCCGGTGCATCAGGGACGCGCTGCCGAAAATATTATCTCAAATGCCTTTATCCGTAAGGGTAGTATCGTACCGATGAACTACCACTTCACAACGGCAATGGCGCATATTACCCAATATGGAGGTAAGATAGAGGAATTGTTGTATGACGAAGCATATGTAATAAACAGTAAGCATCCTTTCAAAGGGAATATGAATCTGGAAAAGCTGGAGAAATGTATTACAAAGCATGGTGCGGCAAATATACCCTACATCCGTATGGAGGCTTCCACAAACCTGATTGGCGGGCAACCTTTTTCTATAGAGAATCTGCGCAGAGTTCGCGCTATTGCCGATAAATATGGAATCAAGCTTGTATTGGATGCCAGTTTGCTAGGTGAAAACGCATGGTTGGTGAAACAACGGGAAGAAGAATTTAAGAATAGCTCTATGGCCGAAATCATACTTTGTATGACAGGTCTCGCCGATCTTGTTTACTTCTCGGCCCGTAAATTGAGTTCATCCCGCGGAGGCGGGATCTGTACCAATAACCATGCGATATTCAAAGAACTGGAACCGTTGGTGCCTTTATTCGAAGGGTTCCTTACCTATGGAGGTATGTCGGTCCGCGAAATAGAAGCGATCGCAGTGGGCTTGTACGAAACACTGGATGAAAGTATGATTTGCCAGAGCCCTCAGTTTATCGCTTATTTAGTAAATGCACTCGACGCTAAAGGTATCCCTGTGGTAACGCCTGCGGGAGTACTTGGCTGCCATGTGAACGCCATGGAGATCTGTTCCCACATTCCCCAGACGGAGTACCCGGCAGGATCGCTTGCTGCTGCGTTCTTCCTTATCTCCGGGATTCGCGGTATGGAGCGGGGATCAGTGTCTAATCAGCGCGATGAATATGGCAATGAGACATATGCTGATATGGAATTGTTGCGTCTGGCTGTTCCTCGTCGTGTATTCACCCTTTCTCAAATCAAATATGTAGAGGACCGCATGACATGGCTCTACGAAAACCGTCACCTGATAGGAGGCCTTAGATTTGTGTACGAACCACCTGTGCTGCGCTTCTTTATGGGTGGACTCGAACCGGTGAGCGATTGGCCGCAAAGGCTACTGGAGAAATTCAAGGAAGATTTCGGAGATAGTTTGTAGATAATATATGGGAAGGGGGTTCGATAATTTTCGGGCCCTTTTTCTGTTTTCTGCCATTTTGATACTAATAAATCTTAAATTAATAAATACATAAATAAAACTGTAAAATCCGGATATATTTTTTGTCCTAAAACAAGCGCTGAGACACTATTTAAACGAAGTAAATAATCCTTAATAAACCTTACACATAGAGCCGTTTTTTTTAACGCGGATTAACAGCGGCTAATCTGAAATCAGATATACATTTGCTCCGTATTTAAACAACATGTTTAACTTTTTTAATTGACAAAAAATTATGAAAAAGATTATTCTTTCAAGTGTAATGGCAATCGCGTTAATTGCGTCTACTAGTGTAATGGCTCAAAATGTTACTCCAAAATCAGAAGCATCCAAAGTGAAAAAAGAAGCTAAAACTGAAGTGAAAGCTGCTGAAAAAACTGCAAAAAAAGAGACTAAAGCTCTAAAAAGCGATGCAAAGGCTGCAAAAGCTGATGTGAAATCAGATGCAAAGGCTGTTAAATCAGAAGCAAAAAAAGTAAAAAGTGAAGTAAAGAAATAAACGAAAGAATATTTACATATTAAAATACCTCACTAGTATACACAAGGAAACGGTCTCAATTAATTGAGGCCGTTTTTATTGTCCGCCTATTATTTGGCTCTGTGCTTATTCCGTCTGCGGTCGTCATAAAGAGAAATCATCCAGAACATGCTGCAAACAGAGGATATAAGTATCACAGGCACGAGAAAAGTAGCCGAACTCAATCCGCTTTGTCCCGATGTAGAATACACTGCCAGCCCTACAATGGCAATGAGAGCATACATAACACCGAAAACAGTAAGCATATTTTTTATAACGGGGCGGGAACTCACACTCCTTTTCGGCACCAAAGCCTTCTCCGTTTCTATCTGTTGCATGATTCTGTATTTCAGATTCTCTCCGGCTTTCATCTTTGTGCCCGACAGAAGGTCCTTTATTTTATCATCTTGCATATCGTTGTTTTTATCATTCAAATATATAAAAAGTTTTTTATCAGGCACATTCATGTCTCATCAGCAGGTTTATAGTATCGGCGAATCGCTTTCGCGCCCGGTGCAGCTTGACCTTTATATTCGCATCAGTCAGTCCCGTTATTTGTACAATATCTTTTACGGAGTTATCTTCCAGATAGTATAAAGTAAGTATCACAGCTTCGTCTTTAGGCATGCGTTCCATCGCTTTATTGACAAGTTCTTTCCTCTCATTCTCTTCCACCTGAGCCATAGTGTCCATATCGGAGTAGGAGTCGTTCATATCGATTTGTTTATAATCGACAAATTCGGTGCTATATGCACTGCCTCTCGTTTCGGTGACGGCAGTGTTGTAGACTATACGGTAAAACCATGTGGAGAATTTACTGTCGGACCTGAATGTATGCAAATTGTGAAAAGCTTTGACAAAGGCGTTCTGCACTATATCTTCCGCATCCTGCTTGTTTCCGCAGACACGGAAGGCTATAGTGACAGCCATGTCCTGATAGGTATCTACAAAGTAGCCGAAGGCGGAACTATCCCCCTTCAGTACTTTGTGTATCTGTTGCTTTTCGTTCATTTATTCAGCGTCGTCGTCAAATTCTTTTTTGTCTTTTACCAGCATGTAGAATGTTACATAGGCTAATCCGAGGAATAATAATACTCCGGAACCGACTACCCAGAAGGCCTGGTCTTCACTGAGATTCATAGTCTTGGATATAATCAGGGCGATAATTAGCCCCAGCGCGATTCCGATGCAAAGGATACCGTTCCGTAGCGACCTGTATTTGTTTGGAGTAGGTTTTCTCTGATCCGGCGGAATAATGCCTTGTTTAATCAATTCCATACGTTCCTTGTGTTTCGAGGCGATCGATTTCAGGCCAAGAAACATACCGAAGCCTATAGGGAGCGCTACTGAAGAAAGAATAGCCACAATGGGTATAATGTTGTGCATAAAGTCCATAATTTCTAATTTTTTATATTGTTATTAATCTGTTTCCGAATATATGACTACACGGCATTGTGTTCGGTTACAGATTTTTGAAAATATTTTTCAAAAAAAAATGCCTTTTTGTATAATTTGCTGTTAACCAATATATTGTATATATGTATGTGTTGGCGTCTTTCTTTGATTTGGATTTAAAGATATATCTATTAATTGTTAAAACCTGACATATGCTCATTTTTGATCATACAAGCATTCTTTGTAAAAACTTTTATCATTCGGTTCGAGCCTGCCCGCACTGCCGTAGGATTGTATCGTGTGGCTTGAAATACCACGCGGAAAACTCGCACGGCAGCAAAGGGATGTTGTTATTACTGTATAAAAACAATCCAGCATTAAAACTTAGCTACTGATTCGCATTATTTATAAACACCGATGGCTGACAGCTTTTACATATTGATAAATTATTTTCAAAATGATAAATCATATACAGCTAATTCGTTTTTCACTTATTTTATATACTTTTGTAGCCTTGATTTAAACTATAAGATATGTCTCAGAAAGTACGGGTACGCTTTGCACCCAGCCCTACAGGCCCATTGCATATTGGAGGTGTACGCACGGCATTATACAATTACCTGTTTGCTAAAAAGCACGGCGGAGACTTTGTTCTCCGTATCGAAGATACCGATTCCCAACGTTTTGTTCCCGGAGCCGAAGAATATATAATAGAAGCTCTTACGTGGCTCGGACTGAAGTTTGATGAGGGTACGCATGTCGGAGGGGCCTATGCTCCGTATCGTCAGTCGGACAGGAAAGAGATATACCGTAGATATGTCGATGTATTATTGGATAAAGGTGCCGCTTATATTGCTTTCGATACTCCTGAGGAACTTGAAGCTAAACGTGCGGCGGTAGCCAATTTCCAATACGATGCGTCTACCCGTGGTGAAATGAGGAACTCATTGACTCTGAGCAGGGAGGAAGTGGAGTCACTGATAGACGCCGGTAGTCAGTACGTTGTCCGTTTCAGGATTGAAGCGAATCAGGAAGTGATAGTTAATGACCTTATCCGCGGCGAGGTAAAATATAATTCTTCGGTGCTCGACGATAAAGTATTGTTTAAGTCAGCCGATAATCTGCCTACATATCATCTGGCAAATATTGTCGATGACCACCTGATGGAAATCACCCACGTCATCCGTGGCGAAGAGTGGTTGCCTTCGGCTCCTTTACATGTGCTTTTGTATAAAGCTTTCGGATGGGAGGCCACTATGCCGCAGTTTGCCCATCTGCCGTTATTGCTTAAACCCGAAGGAAACGGTAAATTGAGCAAGCGTGACGGGGATCGCCTGGGATTCCCTGTATTCCCGTTGGAATGGAAAGATCCGAAAACAGGAGAGATCTCTTCCGGTTATCGCGAAAGCGGTTATTTGCCCGAAGCCGTTATTAATTTCCTTGCGCTCTTAGGCTGGAATCCGGGTAACGATCAGGAGATAATGTCTATGGATGAACTCGTGCAGCTTTTCTCCCTTGAAAAATGTAGCAAAAGCGGGGCCAAATTCGATTATGAAAAAGGCAAGTGGTTCAATCATCAGTATATACAATTGCGCCCGAACGCCGAAATTGCCAATATATATTATCCCATTCTGGAAGAGAAAGGAGTGGATGTTACTCTCGACTATGTAGAAACAGTGGTGGGACTGGTTAAAGAGCGGGTAAGCTTTGTGAAAGAGTTGTGGGACCAATCCTTCTTCTTCTTCGTTGCACCGGTTTCATACGATGAAAAGGTGGTGAAAAAACGCTGGAAGGAAGATTCTTCCGCGCAAATGACAGAGCTGGCAGATGTATTGAAGGATATAGATGATTTTTCCGCCTATAATCAGGAAGAAATCGTAAAGGCATGGATCGAATCGAAAGGTTACCATCTGGGCAATGTAATGAATGCTTTTCGTTTGGCTGTTGTAGGCGAATCGAAAGGTCCGCATATGTTTGATATAACGGCGGCTATTGGTAAGGACGAGACTATCGCCCGCATTCGGAGGGCCGTTCAGGACATTAAGTAACAGAGGAGTGTTCCTCCGGAATATCTTTACAGCTAACCATTACTGTTATACATATGAAAGAGATAAATAGGTCAGTGACCATAAAAAATCATAGCCATGTTTTTTTATAATTTCGCCATATACCTGTATGCATTTATAGTCCGCATTATTTCCCCTTTCCACAAAAAGGCACGGAAAATGATAGTAGGACATAAGCAAACATATAAGATACTCAAAGAAAAAGTTGACCCTACGGCAAAATATATTTGGTTCCATGCTGCTTCGTCAGGCGAATTTGAGCAGGGTCGCCCGATCATCGAAGAGGTGAAGCGTAACAATCCGGAATATAAGATATTGCTTACATTCTTCTCGCCGTCAGGATACGAAATGCGTAAAAATTATCCGTTGGCCGATATCGTTTGTTATCTGCCATTCGATAAAAGGCGTAATGTAAAGAAGTTCCTGAAACTGGTGAAGCCCGAAACAGCTATTTTTATTAAATACGAGTTTTGGTACAACTTTGTAAATACTCTTCACAAGCAGGGAATACCTATCTATATGGTTTCGGCTATCTTCCGTTCCTCACAGATTTTCTTCAAATGGTACGGAATGGATATGCGCAAGCTGTTGAAGAAATATGAATGTATTTGTGTGCAGGATACAAATTCGGCCGAATTGTTGCGGAATATAAAAGTCACAAACGTTGAAGTCTGTGGCGACACCCGCTTCGACAGGGTGCTGGATATAAAGCGACAGGCAAAACATCTGAATATTGTCGAAGCATTCGCCAAAAAGGCTTCTGCCGAAGGAGAGAAAATACTGGTAACAGGCAGTTCGTGGCCAAAAGATGAAGATGTGATAATGCCATATTTCAATATGACTACCGACCTGAAAATGATAATCGCGCCACACGAAATAAATGAAGCTCATCTGAAATATATAGAGAGTAATCTTCAGCGGCCCTACATCCGTTATTCGAACGCTATTCCCGAAATGATGGCCGATTACGATTGTCTTATTATCGACTGTATGGGATTGCTGTCTTCTGTCTACCGCTACGGGCAGATTGTATATGTGGGTGGTGGTTTTGGTGTAGGGATACACAATGTGCTTGAGGCTGCCGTTTATGGTATTCCTGTTATATTCGGCCCTAACTTCAAGAAATTCCGTGAAGCACAGGGACTTCGTGAGCAGGGAGGTGGTTACTCTATCGCTGATAACCAGTCATTCAGGGGCTTGATGGATGAGTTTATCCAATATGACGAAACGCTGAATGCTGCCGGAAAGCATGCCGCCGATTATGTACGTTCCAATAGCGGGGTTGTGGACAGGGTGATGAATGTCCTCAAACTTTGAACTTTCCGTTTTCGGGTATATTTTTCTTCTAATAAAAAATATTCTTGTAGATTTGTATTCTAAACCATAGTGTTATGGCGCAAATAAGTAAGATATTCAATTCCAAGATTAAGATACCTACCCCTGTATTTTTTATAGTGACCATCCTGGTCATCTGGTATTTCTTGCCCCGTGAAGGCAAGTATAAGTATTCATATACCGAAAACAGACCCTGGCAGTATGGTTTACTGACAGCCCCCTTCAATTTCCATATTCATAAATCCGATAAGCAGGTACAAGGAGAGAAAGACAGTATAATGCAGTCTTATCAGCCATATTATCTTCCGAGTTCGGACATATCGAAGAAGACGATTATACAATTTTCACAGGATGCGACGGCAAAAAGCATCTCATCCGAATATATCAGTTATATAAGCCGCAAGCTCAGCGAAGTATATAAGGCAGGTATAATATCTGCGGAGGATTATGATAAAGTCCAGCAGCTCAACAAAAAGCAATTGCAACTGGTGAATGATAACAATGTCGCCAGTACACGCCATCTTGCATCTTTCTATACTCCCAGACAGGCCTATGAAAAAATCATCCAGGATGCGCCTTCGAGTCTGGATATTACGCATCTGAGGGCCATAAACCTGAATGACTACCTGAATGTAAATATATTGTATGACGAAAGCCGTTCGCAGAAAGAGAAAGAAGAGTTGCTCAAACAGGTGGCATTATACGAGGGAGAAGTACAATCAGGCGAGAAAATAATAGACCGCGGCGAAATTGTCGATGCCCGCACAAAGAATATCCTCGATTCTTACAACAGGGAGGTAGAAAGCAAAGTGGGGACAAAGTCCAAGCCCGGCTGGCTGATGTTCGGCGAACTGGTAATGTTGTCCCTGTTCCTGATATCGCTGATGATATATCTCAAATTTTACAGGTTGCATGAGTATAACAACCGGAAGAATATCATCTTTATTCTGATAATGGTCGGTATCTTTCCTATTATCACCGGTCTGATGGCCGATACGAAGATGTTCAGCCTGATGTATCTGGTTCCGTTTGCCATCCCTACCATACTGATCCGTACATTTATAGATTCACGGACAGCTATGACCACGCATATGATTACGGTACTCATCTGTGCTCTGATGCTCCCATTGGCTCAGATGGCCCAGTTTATCGTCATTCAGGTGATGATAGGCTATATGTGCATATTCAGTCTGAGAAACCTTTCGGAGCGTTCCCAGCTCGTATATTGCTCCATCCTTATTTTGCTGACATATGTTGTTGCATATACCGCGTGGGTTCTCTGTACAGAGGGAGACCCGTCGCTTTTGATCGAAAACGGGAGGATGTATATCTATTTCTGTATCAATTTTGTATTTGTATCGTTTGCTTATCTGTTAGTCTATATGTGCGAGCGCGTATTCGGCTTCATCTCCGAAGTAAGTATGATAGAATTATCGAATACCAACAGACCATTATTGCAGGAACTATCGGAAGTAGCTCCGGGTACATTTCAGCACTCGATGCAGGTGTCCACATTGGTGGTTTCGGCGGCACACCGTATAGGGGCAAATGCGACTCTTGTCCGCACAGGGGCTCTTTATCACGATATTGGCAAGATGGTGAACCCTATTTTCTTCACCGAAAACCAGGTTGAGGGAATTGATCCGCATGCAGGTCTTACAGAAAAAGAAAGTGCCCGCATTATTATCGGACATGTTGCCGAAGGAGTGAAGATAGCGAAAAAAAATAACCTGCCACAGCAGATAATAGACTTCATACAAACACATCACGGGAAAGGAAAGGCTAAGTATTTCTATAATTCGTATGTAAATAGTCATCCGGATGAAGATACAGACGAAGCCGACTTCACTTATCCGGGCCCAAATCCTTTTACCCGGGAAACGGCCTTGCTGATGATGGCTGATACCATAGAGGCCGCATCACGCAGTTTGAAAGACAACAGCAAAGAAGCGATCAGCGAACTGGTCAACAGACTTGTCGATTCGCAGGTAGCCGACGGGCTTTTCAAAAATGCGCCTATCACATTCAAAGATATAGAACTGGCAAAAGAGGTGTTTTCCGAAAAACTGGTAAGTATGCGCCATATGCGTGTAGCGTATCCCGAATTGAAGAAGCAGAATGATGAAACGTTGATAGAACAATAAGGATTTTAATACTGTAAAAACTAAATTATAAATGAAAAAATTAGTAGTGTTATCAGCATTCATTTTGCTGACTCTGGGTATAAATGCCCAGGACGCGGGAACAGGCTATCAGTTCTCCGTAGTAAAAGAAAACCCGATTACCTCTATCAAGAATCAGGGAAACAGTGGCACTTGCTGGAGTTTTTCCGGACTGGGCTTCCTCGAATCGGAAGTTATCCGCATGGGCAAAGGAGAGCACGATCTGTCGGAGATGTACATTGTACGCCGCAATTATGCAGACAAGGCGGACAAGTTTGTAAGGGTGGGAGGTAACCTGAATTTTGCTCAGGGAGGTTCTTTTGCCGATGTCGTAGAAACATTAAATGAGTATGGGGTTCTCCCGAATGAGGTTTATACCGGCCTTAACTATGGTGAAACAATGCATAAGCACGGGGAAGTTGAAGCAGGCCTTTCCGGATATGTAAAAGGAATTAATGAAAATAAGAACAAGCGTATATCTCCGGTATGGAAACAGGGTCTGAACGGCATTCTTGACGCTTATTTCGGAGTTGTTCCTCAGAATTTCCAATATCAGGGGAAATCATATACAGCCGGGTCGCTGCGTCAGTCTTTAGGCTTGGAGGCAAGTAATTATATATCTCTTACCTCGTTTACCCATCATCCGTTCTATGCTCCGTTTGCCCTTGAAATTCCGGATAACTGGCGTTGGTCGCTTTCATATAACCTCCCAATAGATGAACTGATGCAAACTATCGACAATGCCCTGAATAACGGTTATACAGTGGCATGGGCTTCTGATGTGAGCGAGATAGGCTTTACCCGTAACGGACTGGCCGTTATTCCTGACGATGAAGCGCCTGAGAATGTAGGTTCAGACCAGGCACACTGGTTAGGCCTATCCCAAACAGAAAAAAATAACCGCATTAAGTCTAAAATAGAACAAGGACCTGTAAAAGAAAAAGTAATCACGCAGGAAATGCGTCAGATAGCGTACGACAATCAGGAAACAACCGACGATCATGGCATGCAGATATATGGTATCGCTAAAGACCAGAATGGAAGTAAGTATTATCTGGTAAAAAACTCCTGGGGAGAGGCCGGTGCATATAAAGGTATCTGGTATGCCTCGGAAGCTTTTGTAAAGTATAAGACAATGAGTGTAATGATACACAAAAATGCCTTACCCGCCAGCGTTGCTAAAAAACTTACTCTGAAATAATATGATAATAAGGATAATAGGACTTCTGTTCGTATTTTCTCTGTTTTGTGCATGTAACAGGTCTAAACAGGAGAATGAGGTAAACGAAAGTTTGATCGTTGAACAGCCGGGAATTTTTGCAAAACTGGAAAAAGGGAATATACGGCATACAGTCATGTTCAATTTGAAATATGATGTGGATGCTCCCGAAACGGTAAAATTTTTGCAGGACGGCCAGCGCATTTTAGGCGCCCTCCCTATGGTAAGGAATTTCGAAGTATCCCGTCAGATCAGCAGCAAGAATGAATTTAAGTTCTATTTCTCAATGGTTTTCGACAATCAGGATGCTTATCAGGCCTATAATGGCCATCCTGAGCATGTGAAGTTTGTAAAAGAGCGTTGGGACACTGAAGTAACCAATTTTCTTGAAGCGGATTTCGTCGCCGTCGAATAACGATTATCATAGGATAATATAGTTTGAAGAGGATGAATTCTAAGTTTCCGGCAAATAAAAACAGGAAACTTAGAATTCATCCTGTTTTTATTTGTATCAGAGTTTGTTCTACAACGCTGACGATTCATTCTTAATAATTTATTTTGTCATGTACTATGATAGTTTCATTTCAATAATATTTTGACTCAATAAAAAAACTAAGATAATTTGCCTGTTCTAAATAAAAATATTTCCTTTACAAATATTTCGTACTAGCAAATAAATAAAATGGAACCGATTTGTAAATTAAAAGATATATATAAAGCCCTTTACAACTTCGAAAAACGTTTTGCAGAAGCTAATGGCATCACCATCAACGAAGGAATGTTGCTTTGCTGCCTCAAAGACGGCAAGCCAAGGTCGGCTAACGAGTTATGTGACTTTGTAGGATTGTCTAATTCGCGTGTGTCACGTGTCATTACCACCGTGGAAGGCAAGGGATATATAGTCCGTGAAATAGGAACTGCTGATAAACGCCAGATGATTTTCACATTGACGGAATCAGGAAAACAGAAAACAAAGGAAATGCAGGCGCAGGGAATGGATTTTTCGGAGTTCACAGCTTTAATTTCAAATTTGCAGGAATAAAAATTTTAATCGATTAATTGCTAATAGCAAATATTTATATCATAAATTATGAAAGTACTTATAATAGGAGGAGTTGCCGGAGGGGCGACAGCGGCAGCAAGGCTCAGGCGTATGGATGAAGACGCGGAAATTATATTATTCGAGCGGGGTGAATATGTATCCTATGCGAATTGCGGGCTGCCATATCATATCGGCGGGACGATAAGCGAGCGTGACAGGTTGTTTGTGCAGACTGTAGATGGCTTTACCGGCCGGTTCAATATAGATATACGGGTAAAGTCGGAAGTTACAGGCATCGATACCAGAAGTAAAACAGTGACGGTGCATGATTTAACTACCGGAGACAATTATATCGAAAGTTACGATAAGCTGATTGTATCCACCGGGGCAGAACCGATAAAACCGCCCTTGACGGGTCTTCATGACGGCCGGATATTCTCTCTGCGTAATGTGCCCGATATGGATAAGATAAAAGACTATATAGATCAGCATAAACCCAAAACTGCCGTTGTTATCGGTGGCGGTTTTATCGGTCTGGAGATGGTGGAAAACCTACATGATGCAGGGATTAAGGTGTCTGTGGTGGAAAAAGGCAATCAGGTGATGGCGCCACTGGACTATGCAATGGCTGCTATGGTACATCAGCACCTAAGGCAAAAAGGCGTATCGCTCTATCTTGAAGAAGGGGTGACAGGTTTTGAACCGGAAGGAGATAACCTGAAAGTCTTATTGGAAAAGGGAGTTGCGTTGGATGCCGGTATGGTTATCCTTAGTATCGGTGTCCGTCCCGAAACAAAGCTGGCAAAAGATGCCGGTCTTGAACTTGGTTCGCTCGGCGGGATTAAGGTAAACGACTATATGCAGACGTCGGATAAGGATGTGTATGCGTTGGGCGATGCAGTAGAAGTGTTCAACCCCGTAATCGGTAAACATGCCCTTATTCCCCTTGCCGGCCCTGCCAATAAGCAGGCGCGTATAGTAGCGGACAATATTCTCGAAAATAATAAATATAAGTATGCCGGCACAATAGGTACATCCATAGCCAAGGTGTTCGACCTTACGGTTGCCGCCACAGGAGCTTCGTCCAAATTGCTGGACAGGGAAAATATTCCTCATATTACTTCCTATACACACGGGAGTTCGCATGCAGGTTATTATCCCGATGCCTTGCCCCTGTCTGTGAAAATCAATTTTTCACCTGACGACGGTAAGTTGTTAGGTGTTCAGGCAGTAGGCTTCGACGGTGTGGATAAGCGCATCGACCTGTTTGCGCAAGTAATAAAAAAGGGAGGTACTATTTACGATCTGCAGGAAGTGGAACATGCTTATGCTCCGCCTTATTCCTCGGCGAAAGATCCTGTTAATATGGCAGGCTTTGTAGCGGATAATATTTTGAGGAAGAAAGTAAATATCATTCAGTGGGATGAACTGAAAAAGCAGGATAGACAGGATGTATTTATTATCGATACCCGTACTGCGGAAGAACATCAGTTCGGACACATCGCCGGCTCGGTAAATATTCCCGTGGACGAGATGCGCAGCCGCCTGCCGGAAATACCGAAAGATAAGAAGATTGTATTATATTGTGCTGTAGGACTACGAGGATATATTGCCTATCGCATTTTGGCGCAACACGGATATAAAGATATTTTCAACCTGTCGGGAGGATATAAAACATATTTCTGTGCCACGGAAGATTATTCTGGTTCAAACAATATATGTGCATCAGCTAAAGAAGAAAATAAACCTGCAACACAACAATTCACCAATATGAAAACGATCGCCATAGATGCCTGTGGGCTGCAATGCCCCGGACCGATAATGCAACTCAAAAAGAACTATGACAGTATAGAAGCGGGTGACCGCCTCGAAATAAAAGTGACCGACCAGGCTTTCGGCGAAGACCTCAATGGATGGAGCCGTATGGTGGGCGCTAAAGTTCTCGGCATGGAGAATGCAGGGGGAGTAATTACTGCTGTTGTGGAGAAACAGCCCGCAGACGAAAGATCTGAGAAGGCAGTCGCCTGCGGAGATAATAAAACACTCATCGTTTTCAGCGATGATCTCGACCGTGCCTTAGCCTCTTTTGTTATAGCCAACGGAGCGGTGGCTTCGGGCAAGAAAGTGAGTATATTCTTTACATTCTGGGGACTGAATGTGATAAAGAAGGTGGAAAAGCCAGCCGTAAAGAAAGACTTTATGGGTAAGATGTTCGGCCTTATGTTGCCGTCGAGCAGTAAAAAGCTAAGCCTTTCAAAGATGAATATGGGTGGAATGGGCAGCAAAATGATGCGTATGATAATGAAAGATAAGCGTATCGACAGCCTCGAAAGCCTGATGCAACAGGCAAAAGATAATGGAGTGGAATTTATAGCCTGTTCCATGTCGATGGATGTAATGGGGATAAAGAGAGAGGAACTGATGGACGGTGTCACCATCGGCGGTGTGGCTGCTTATCTCGACAGGGCTGAGAATGCCAATGTGAATTTATTTATTTGAGAAATATTAAATTATCTTTGACCAATGGAGAAAATAATAACCATATTGAAACGAAACTGGACATATCTCGCCGGAGCCGCTTCCGGCGCTGTCACCGGTTATCTGTACTGGTACTTTATCGGGTGCAGCAGCGGTACATGTCCTATTACGGCTTCACCTGTAAGCAGTATGATCTGGGGAGCAGTGACAGGAGGCTTGCTGCTCAGCCTTTTCAGAAAAGAAACAAGGAATGAGCAAGATAGTGAATAAATGGAGTATGCTGCCTGTCTGTATTAAGGGCATGGTATTTGCAATGCTTATAATCTATATTTTATCATCGTGTTGTGTTACAGGATACTGCCAGGCCAGCACTGTGGATTATGAACAGACAACAGAAAAAACAAACGAAAAATAACAGAAGGAAGTTATGAAACATATTTTATTGACGCTGTTTATAGCCGGACTGACATTCAGTTCCTGCAACGGACAAACAAAGAATACTCAAACAAAAGAACCAGCAAAAAAGGAGACTAAAATGAAAACAATACATTTGAATAAAATAGACTTTTTGAAAAAAGTAGCTAATTATGAGGCTAATCCGGGTGAATTCAAATATCTGGGCGATAAACCCGCGCTGATAGACTTTTATGCCGACTGGTGTGGCCCGTGTAAAGCCATTGCTCCCGTACTGGAAGAACTGGCAGCAGAATATGACGGCGAGATTTATATATATAAGATAAATACGGAGGAAGAACAGGAACTTGCAGCCTTGTTCGGAATCAGAAGTATCCCGAGCCTGTTGTTTGTGCCTATGGGTGAGGAACAGCCTCAGATGGCCCAGGGCGCATTGCCTAAGCCTGCACTGAAAGAGGCCATAGATAAGGTGTTATTGAAGAAATAATATATTATGCCAATCATTGATTTTTATTGACGATACGACTAAAATTAATATAGAGAAGAGGTTGTCCCAAAAGTATTTTTTCATATCATTTTGTCATGTTGAACGGAGTGAAACATCTCGTATCCGGAGGGCCGAGATTCTTCGTTACACTCAGAAACAACGTTCGGCAGAGCGAAGCGGAGCCAATGACAAAGAGGGTAACACTTTGATAGTGTAATATTACTTTTGGGACAGCCTCTTCTATTTATTGCTGCAAGCTGTCCAGCAGTGCATTGATGTTTGCGGTAAATAACCTTACGGCAATCGCCATAACGATGACCCCGAAAAATTTTCGCAGGACGTAGACTCCGCCTATGCCCAGTATCTTTTCCACTACATTGAGGTACCTGAGCACAAGGAATACGATTATCATATTCAGGAACAGGGCGATAATAATATTCGATACATCATATTCTGCACGCATAGATAACAACACCGTAAATGTACCGGGTCCGGCTATTAAGGGAAAAACAATGGGGACAAGTGTCTTTGAGCCGCCAGGAGCATCATTTTTGAAAACTTCCACGCCGAATATCATCTCTATGGATATGATGAAGATAACCAGTGCTCCGGCAACGGCAAAGGATGAGACATCGACATTGAATAATTTCAATACCCAGTTTCCGATAAACAGGAAAGCTGTCATTATGATAAATGAGTAGATAGCTGCCTGTAATGGGTTAACATCCCGTCCTTCTCCCTTGAAACTCAGAAATATAGGGATAGAGCCCGATACGTCGATTAGAACGAACAAGACAACAAATGCACTTAAGATTTGCGTTAAACTGATATCGAATCCCATAATATTTACTTTTTTTAAGATATAACAAAGGTATATATTTTTGGTTCAAATGCATGAGGTTTTATTCTTTTTGTAGAAGTTTATCTATGTAATAGTAAGCTATTAGCCTTTAGCTGTTAGCTTGTAGTTCTTTGAAGTATTGATTGGCCCCTCCAATCTCCCCTCCGGGGCAGGGCTGTTAAGTTCTGATTTCTTATACCCTCTGTGTCATGTTGAACGAAGTGAATTGCAAATCGCCGAAGCGAAGGCGAGGCAAACATCCCGTTTCTCAGGGTCGAGATCCTTCGTTCCACTCAGGATGACAGCAGAAAATAATGGAACAGAATCCAGAACTTAACAGCCCTGTCCCAAAGGGGGACTTACATAGAGGGAAAAAGTAACAGATAATAAAATAGTGGAAAAAGTGTAACTTTTGTAACTTTTTTGAAATAGTTACGAGTTAGCTGGCGCCCTGTTTTGTTTCACGCAAAGACGCAAAGTTTTTACATCTTACAGGTTGTTTATTGTTAACTGATGACTGTTTACTGAAAAGTTACCTTTTATATAGTGTTCTTTGTGTAAACCTTTGTGTCCCTTGCGGCGAAGATATTTAGCCATACATGGTTAATGAATGCAAAAATGACAGAATAAAAATAATGAAAAATGTGTCAGAAGTGTCAGGTTTTAACAATATATGGTTAATTAATGTAAAAAATAACTGATAATTATAGAAGTTACCAATTTTCATGGGTTTGTCTAAAAGAAACTGATAAACAACATAAAAAACTTTTGTAAGTTTGTGATTGTAAAAATATATTGCTCATATGAATAACTACGGATTTGTCCGCGTTGCGGCTGCCAGCCCTTCACTGAAGGTGGCGGATTGTGACTATAATACAGACGAGATACTGAAACAAATAAATGAAGCGCAAAGTAAGGGTGTTTCGGTCATTGTATTCCCCGAATTGGGCATCACGGCCTACACCTGCGGCGACCTGTTTCTGCAAAGGCTGCTTCTCGAAGAAGCGGAGAAGTCACTGCAACGAATATGTGATGCTACACGTGACTTGTCAGTTACAGCCATTGTAGGCGTGCCGGTCGAAATATCGGGCAGACTTTATAATATGGCGGTAGTTATCGGTGCCGGGTATATTCGTGGAGCAGTACCGAAAACGTTCCTGCCCAATTATAATGAGTTTTACGAAAAACGCTGGTTTTCTTCGTCAGAGGAATTGAAAGCACAGTCGGCATCCCTCTGCGGGCAGTGTGTGCCTGTAGGAATTAATCTGATATTCAGAACGCCCGGATTCAGCTTTGCCATAGAAATATGTGAAGATTTGTGGACGCCTGTTCCTCCTTCCTGTGCATCTGCGTTGAGCGGAGCTGAAGTTATATTCAACCTGTCGGCAAGTAATGAGACCACAGGAAAGCATGCATATCGCAAAGCGCTGGTGAATCAGCAGTCGGCTCGTTGCATTGCCGGGTATGTCTATGCAGCTGCCGGAGCTGGAGAATCCACTACCGATATTATTTTTGCAGGCAGCAGTCTGATAGCCGAGAACGGGTCTGTACTTGCCGAAGCGGAACGCTTCTCATTCGACAGCCAGCTGATAACGGCAGATATAGATATAGAACGGTTGAGAAATGACAGGTTGAGAAATAAATCATTCTCATTATCAGAGTACAGGGTGTTGGATAATATACAATTCGAAGAGATAGACATAGATATAAATAAGGAGGAAAAAGAATTTGCACTCAACCGCTATGTTTCGTCCACCCCGTTTGTCCCGGCACAGGATGCTACACTGGACGAACGCTGCGATGAAATCTTTTCCATGCAGGTGGGCGGTCTGGCAAAGAGGATGCTGCATGTGAATGGCAAGACCGCTGTGATAGGCGTGTCGGGCGGACTCGATTCTACCCTTGCATTACTGGTACTGGTGAAGACATTTGATAAACTGAACCTGTCTCGCGAAGGTATCTATGGTATTACAATGCCCGGATTCGGAACTACCGACCGTACCTATACCAATGCCATAAAGCTGATGCGGTCATTAGGTGTTACTATCAAAGAGATATCGATTAGGGACGCGGTTGTCCAGCATTTCAAAGATATAGAGCATGATGCAGGCATACATGATATAACATACGAAAATTCACAGGCGCGCGAACGTACACAGATACTGATGGACTATGCCAACAAGGTGAATGGCCTGGTTGTCGGTACAGGTGACCTTTCAGAGCTGGCTCTGGGCTGGTGTACTTACAACGGTGACCATATGTCGATGTATGCCGTGAACACGGGTATTCCGAAAACACTGGTGCGTACCCTTGTGTCGTGGGTTGCTGAAACACAGATGGATCGAGCGTCAAAAATAATTTTGGAAGATGTGGTGGATACACCTGTCAGCCCCGAATTGCTGCCTGCGGCGGAGGATGGGACAATAGCACAGAGAACAGAAGATGTGGTAGGACCTTATATTCTGCACGATTTCTTTTTATATTATGTACTTCGTTTCGGTTTCTCCCCTGCTAAAATCTATTATCTGGCAAAACATGCATTCAGGGGGCAGTATGAAAATGAAGTGATACTGAAATGGCTCCGGACATTCTTCCGGCGGTTCTTTTCCCAGCAGTTTAAACGCTCTTGCCTGCCCGACGGGCCGAAAGTGGGTTCGGTCAACCTGTCGCCACGGGGTGACTGGCGTATGCCGAGCGATGCCGCAGTGGCTTTGTGGATGAAACAGCTGGATACATTGCTTTGATTTGCTTCTGTGTAATATATGTAATAGTTTGCCTGTGAGTAATATAGGTAACTTTACCAGATAAAGCAAAATTTTTAATCAAATATTACATTGAAGATAACACTATTGAAAAAAAATGTATATTTGTAGAAGGAGAACTTCGCATTCTAATTCTAAAAAAATCACACATGGAACTGGAAAACAGAAATGAAAAGAATAAGGTTGTCATTCTATTGGCACACCCTGACTGGAACGAATCGGAAGCTAATAAAGCCTTGCTGGATGCCGTATATAACCCTGTCGATGTAGATTTGTACAACTTATATGGCGATAAGGAATATACAGTTACGGATTGGGCGAATATTATGGCCAAAGCATCATTTGTCATTTTTCAATTCCCTTTCTACTGGATGTCTGCACCTGCGAAACTAAAAGAGTGGCAAGACGAGGTGATGAATTCTTTGGCAAAAACTCCGGCTATCGCAGGTAAACCGTTTATGGTGGTTACCACGACCGGATGGAATCAGGAGGCATACAGGAGCGGAGGCAAAATAGGCTTTACAGTGGATGAATTGCTGCGTCCTTATCAGGCGGGAGCTATATATGCGGGCATGGTCTGGAAAACGCCTCTGGTTGTATACGGGATAGGGACAGCCAATTCCGCTAAAAATATTTCTATCGGTGTAGAACAGTACAGGAATATTGTGAGTCAATTTATACAGACTTCACAGGAGATCTGGTGATCTGATAAGAGAACAGCTATTCAATTTGAACAGCCGTCTCTATGTTATATTGCGAATTTTTTATTTCAGATATTTTTTCAGTGTCGCAGCGGACAACAGGATCAGTGCTTTCGTTTCCGGTGTATCGGCTAGCCCGTTGAGCATGCCCCAGTCATGGATTGCACTATTGAACCGTACAGTGGTTACATCCACGCCGGCTTCATCCAGTTTTCGCCCGTAGGCTTCGCCTTCATCCCTAAGTATGTCGTTTTCAGCTACTTCTATAAGGGTGGGCGGCAAATCTTTGAGTTGCTCTATGGATGCTAATAATGGGGACAGGTAAATACTTTTGGCATCTTCAGGTTTTGAGATGTATTGTCCTGCCATCCAGTCGAGGAGGGATGTTGTGAGGAATCTCTCTTTACCATATAGTTTGAATGACTCATAATCGGTGCTTGCATCGGTGACAGGCCATAGAAGTATCTGTACCTTGATATGGGGCCCGTTATTCTCTTTAGCCTTGATGCAGGTAACAGTAGTCATGTTCCCTCCGGCACTGTTGCCTACTACAGCCAGCCGTTTACCGTCTACGTTGATTTCGTCGCCGTGGGTTGCAACCCACTTTGTAGCAGCATACACTTCGTTGACAGCCTGCGGAAATTTAGCTTCGGGTGATAATGAATAGTTTACAAAAACGGAAGCGTATCCTGATTCTACGACCAAATCACGCACGAGACGCTGATGTGTCGGATAGTCGCCTAATACCCATCCTCCGCCATGAATAAAGATAAATACGGGTAGTTTGTCCTTTACTCCTTTCGGACGTACTATGTTCAACTTGATCGTATATCCGTCCGCTGTGATTGTCTTTTCCGATTCGTCGATTCCCGACAAATCTACCTTTACAGAAGCCTGTGCTTGTATCAGTACATTGCGGGCATCGGGTACAGGGAGCGATTCTACCGGCTTGCCGGCGGCATTCAATACTTTAAGAAAAGCTTTGGTTTTCTTACTAAGGTGCGGGTCCTCCAGATAGTTCAGAGGCTTTTTTATATCATTACTCATAGCCAATATAATTAAGGGGTTAATTATGCGAAGTAAACCTTTGTATTCAATTACAACATTTACTTTCGGCTATTAGTTTTATGATCCGGATAAAGGGGCTATTTAATTACGTTAATTTAACGGATTCATTCTTTCGCTCCCTTCGTAGTATAGCCTAGTCTTTTTATTACAGGAATGAAACTGGCAATTGCACCTATGGCAAGGGTTGCCACTCCTGCTATGATAAATGCATTGAGAAGCCCTATTTTTTCGGCAATAAATCCCGTGGCAAGTAATCCCGGTATCGTTGGCAGCAGGCTTACACTATCGTATATGGAAAATACACGCCCCAGCGCGGCGGGATCTATTTTGGTTTGCAATATTACTGTGAAAGAGCTCCAGTATATGGAACCTGCCACCCCGCTGATAGAGGTCAGTACAACAAACATGGCGAAGCCTGACGTAGGTAATATGCCCATGGCCCAATATGTTATACCCAGCCCCATGGCTACGATATTCATACTTACAACCTTATTCGTAGTCTTCATAAATTTGAGGCTGAGGACTGCTCCTCCTACCAGCATGCCGATACCCCATGCCGTTTCCACCAGCCCCATCTGGTAGGCATTTCCACCGAAGTAACTTGTCGTCATCAGCGGGTAAAGGGCTGCAATAGGCACTATAAAGAATGTGATCCCTATTACCGATACCATAAGATAGGTAATTCCCCTGTTCATAAACAGGTGCCTGACCCCCTCTTTCACCTCCAGCCATACGTTAGGCTCGATGTCCTCTTTCTTTTCCGGATTTGGTATTTTAACAAATAAGAGAGAGGTACAAGCTATTGCCGCACCCAACACATCGAACATCATTACATAAGTCATGCTTAAAAGCGATATGAGTACAGCACCCAGCGCCGGGCCCGCAATATTGCTGATGGACTGTATCATCTGGTTTATTCCCGCAATGCGCATCAACTCGCTCTCGGGAGCCAGCAACGGGACGGATGCCTGCATGGCAGGCATATGGAATGCGCTGCCTGCCGAGCGTAATGCCAGCAGAAGGTAGATGAGCCACAAAGGGGTCATTTCCAGATAAAAAAGAATTCCCAGTGCTGCCGAACAGAGAGCAACAAAGCTGTCGGCAAGTATCATTGTGCGTTTTCTGTCCCAGCGGTCTACATATACCCCTGTGAACAGGCCGAGAATAATGAAAGGAAGCAGTACGGCAATCATGGCTGAGGCCAGGACTTCGGGCGAACCGGTTTTTATACTAAGCCAGAATACAACTGCAAAACCCACTATGGAACTGGTCAGTGTAGAGAAAAACTGTCCCGACCATATGATGATAAACGTTCTTTTCCAATTATTCATAAATATAGTTACTCTGCTATAAAGAGCTGTGTGTTAAACAAACCGGTATATGTCTGCGATTTGCTGTTTATTAAACAAATGTGTGTGAAAATGATTTTACCTTAATTAAAATTAAGGATTGTGAGGAATGAGGAATCCCTCAGTGATAGAGAATGGTGAAAAGACGTATAAGTCTCATAGTTATATCGTTTTTTAGTGTTGCAAAGGTACATTTTTTTTCTTGAATGTAAATGTTATTGAGTCAAGATATTAGATATTTAATTTAGTTGCATAGACAACAAATATTTGATTATCAGTAAGATAAAGTCATATTTTTAACATGGTTTCTTTTGAAACTAATATAATACTCATATCTTTGTCCCCTCATTTAACTAATTTTATTAATAATGAATAAGAAATCGATACTGATAACCATTTTATCTCTATGTCAGGCCTCTTTTATTTTCGCAGGAGGAATATTGACCAATACCAATCAAAGTGCCCACTTTATCAGAATGGTTGCCCGCGATGCTTCATTGCAGATCGATGCGGCATATACTAATCCGGCCGGACTGGTGAAGCTGAACGATGGATTCCACTTTTCGTTTTCCAATCAAAGTGCTTTCCAGACAAGGACAATTACTTCCACTTTCGCGCCTTTCGCAGGATATGGCGGCAATGCTACAAAAGAATTCAAGGGAACGGCCTCGGCGCCGATAATACCGAGCCTGCAAGCTGCCTATAAAACAGGGAAATGGGTGCTCTCCGGAAATATCGCGGTTACAGGAGGCGGTGGTAAGGCTACATTTAATGATGGCTTACCGTCTTTTGAATCACAGCTGGCAGTATTGCCTACAGCAATAAGTGCAATGGGGGTACCTACAACTCAATATTCTGTCGATGCATATATGAGAGGGTCGTCATTTATCTATGGAGCTCAGATGGGTGGGAGTTATGCAATCAATGATATGTTTTCCGCATATGCCGGCTTCCGCCTCAATATCGTGAATAATGGCTACGAAGGCTATCTGAAAAATGTAAAAGTAAATCCACAGCATCCACTGGTAAACCCTACGGGGGGGATGATGCTTGCTACTGATTTCCTTACAGCTGCAGGAAAACCGGAACTGGCTGCTATGGTTGCTGACAGAGAAATTGATAATAAGCAAACAGGATGGGGAGTTGCGCCTATCCTTGGACTAAACTTTAATTGTAAGGCTCTTAATATTGGTATGAAGTATGAATTTAAAACAAGCCTTAATGTTGAAAGTAAAACAATAGATGGCAAAGATGGAGGACTGGCGCAGTTTAAGGATGGTGTAAATACTCCGCATGATATACCTTCTTTGTTTACAGTCGGAGCATCATATCAGATAACACCTCAATTCCTGGCTAGTGTTGGCTATCATCATTTCTTTGATTCGGACGCTAAAATGGCTGATGATAAGCAAAAATTTATTAATGGAGGTACAAATGAATATCTTGCAGGACTTGAATTTCGTATAAATAGTATGTTTCTGGTTAGTGCAGGCGGACAGATAACACGATATGGGGTTACAGATGATTACCAAAAGGATCTTAGCTTCTCTATCAACTCATACTCGATAGGTTTTGGTGGTGCTGTGAATGTAGCAAAGAATGTAATGATAAATATAGGCTATTTCTGGACAACCTATTCCGATTGGGACAAAGAAAATGCAAAATATGCTTCCATTCCGGGATCAGACCCTGTCGTCTACCTTTCGGGTAAAGATGTATTCTCCCGTACCAATAAAGTATTTGCAGCCGGGGTAGATTTCTCGTTCTGAAAACTTTGATATAGATAATATAATGAAGGCGGGGAAGCGGCAGGCTTCCCCGCCTTTGTATTTTAGGCAGATATATTCATTTTCTTTTGTAATTATTTGTGTATCTTACTGATTATGTCTACATTTGCAACCCGAATAAAGCATGAAAAGAGGCTTGTTTTGGTGGCAAACATTTGATTGTCATTGAAATAGCTTCTGTTTATTGTGTTATTCGGTAAAGTAAAATGTATAATAAAAATTGAATTTAAAGTTCTAAAGATTAAAACAAGATGCCTACGATTCAACAATTAGTAAGAAAAGGACGTACTGTTTTGGTTGAAAAGAGTAAATCCCGTGCATTGGATTCTTGCCCTCAACGCAGAGGTGTTTGTATTCGCGTGTACACAACTACTCCTAAGAAACCTAACTCAGCGATGCGTAAAGTAGCACGTGTGCGCTTAACAAACACAAAAGAGGTTAATGCTTATATTCCCGGAGAAGGGCATAACTTGCAGGAGCACTCGATTGTACTTGTTAGAGGTGGCCGTGTGAAAGACCTGCCCGGAGTTCGTTATCACATTGTTCGCGGAACATTGGATACAGCCGGTGTTAACGGTCGTACACAACGTCGCTCTAAGTACGGAGCAAAACGTCCTAAACCGGGAGCAGCGCCAGCTAAAGGTGCACCAGCTAAAGGGGGTAAGAAAAAATAATCCCTGAAGCAATCCCTTTAACCGAGATTTTTAATTAAGTATTAAAACGGTTTAAGTTTATTGGATAGGCTATACATGGGTTGAGTAAATGGTTCGGCGGAACCGTTGAAGACATCAGAAAATTGGCAACCAAAAACAAAAACAAAATTTTTTTAAGTAAACAATGAGAAAGGCAAAACCAAAGAAAAGACAGATCCTCCCGGATCCTGTTTTCGGTGATGTAAAGGTTACAAAATTTGTTAACCACTTGATGTACGATGGTAAAAAATCGACTGCGTTCGATATTTTCTATACAGCATTAGAAATTGTAAAGAAAAAACTACCAAACGAAGAAAAGTCTGCTCTTGAGATATGGAAAGCAGCATTGGATAATGTAACTCCGCAAGTAGAAGTGAAGTCTCGCCGTGTAGGTGGTGCAACATTTCAGGTTCCTACCGAAATTCGCCCTGATCGCAAAGAATCAATCTGTATGAAAAATCTTATCCTGTATGCTCGTAAGAGAGGCGGGAAGACTATGGCTGATAAATTAGGCGCTGAAATTACGGATGCATTTAATGGCCAGGGAGGCGCATATAAAAGAAAAGAGGATATGCACAAAATGGCTGAGGCTAACCGTGCTTTCGCTCATTTCAGATTTTAACAAAAAGGAAAGAGCTATAAACCGATGGCAAAAATTATCGACAATTTAAGAAATACAAGAAATATAGGCATCATGGCTCACATTGATGCCGGTAAAACCACTACCTCCGAACGTATTTTGTTCTACACAGGTCTTACTCATAAGATCGGTGAGGTACATGATGGCGCTGCCACTATGGACTGGATGGAACAAGAACAGGAACGTGGTATCACCATCACATCTGCTGCTACCACTGCGAGCTGGAAGTATAATAATGAGGTGTTTAAAATCAACCTTATAGATACTCCCGGACACGTTGACTTTACGGTAGAGGTAGAGCGTTCACTCCGTATCCTCGACGGAGCTATCGCTGCTTACGATGCCGTAAGCGGGGTAGAGCCCCAGTCGGAAACAGTGTGGCGTCAGGCTGACAAATACGATGTGCCTCGTATGTGTTATGTGAATAAGATGGACCGTTCGGGTGCAGACTTTTTTGAAGTAGTTCGCCAGATAAAAGAAATGCTGAACGGAAATCCTTGTCCGGTACAGATTCCTATCGGTGCAGAAGAAAACTTCAAAGGAATCGTCGACTTAGTGAAAATGAAGGCGATGTACTGGCACGATGAAACTATGGGCGCTGACTACGAACTGGATGAAATTCCGGCAGAATACCTGGCGGAAGCTCAGGAGTGGAGAGAAAAAATGCTTGAAAAAGCCGCTGAATGTGATGAAACACTGATGGAGAAATTCTTCGATGATCCTTCTTCCATTACTGAAGACGAAATTCTTGCAGCACTTCGTATAGGAACTCTTTCAATGCAGATCAACCCGATGTTTTGCGGTTCTTCATTCAAAAACAAAGGTGTACAGCCATTACTGGACGGCGTATGTAAATTCCTTCCCAGCCCTATCGATACATTAGCTATCGAAGGTACAGATCCGAGAAACGGAAATACAATCGTACGTCACCCTAGTCCGGACGAACCTATGTGTGCTTTGGCGTTTAAGATCGCTACTGACCCGTTTGTAGGACGTTTATGTTTCTTCCGTGTATATTCGGGAGAACTGGCAGCCGGTTCTTATGTATATAATACCCGTTCCGAAAAGAAAGAACGTATTTCCCGTCTATTCCAGATGCACTCAAACAAACAGAATCCGAAGGATGTGATTGGTTGTGGTGATATAGGCGCAGGTGTAGGATTTAAAGATATCCGTACAGGTGATACATTGTGTGATGAGAACCATCCTATCGTTCTTGAGTCTATGGACTTCCCTGAACCGGTTATCGGAATAGCAATTGAGCCTATCACTCAAAAGGATGTGGATAAGCTTTCTAATGGTCTTGCTAAACTATCAGAAGAAGATCCGACATTCCGTGTGCATACCGATGAAGATTCAGGCCAGACAATCATCGAAGGTATGGGTGAGCTTCACCTGGAAATTATCATTGACCGTCTGAAACGCGAGTTCAAAGTAGAATGTAACCAGGGACGCCCTCAGGTATCCTATAAAGAAGCGATCTCCCAGACAGTGGAGCTTCGCGAAGTTTATAAGAAACAATCGGGAGGTCGTGGTAAGTTTGCCGATATCATTGTTAAAGTTGGTCCTACAGATGCAGGCTTTGAAGGTGAATTGCAATTCATCGATGAAGTAAAAGGTGGTAACGTTCCGAAAGAATTTATCCCTTCTGTACAGAAAGGATTTGCTGCTGCAATGAAAAATGGTGTACTTGCAGGATATGCGCTTGATAAACTGAAAGTAGTCCTTGTAGACGGTTCATACCATACAGTGGACTCTGACCAGTTGTCATTCGAACTTGCAGCTAAGTTTGCTTTCAAAAATGCTTGTGAGAAAGCAAGCCCGGTATTACAGGAACCTATCATGAAACTGGAGGTCGTTACTCCGGAAGAAAGTATGGGTGATGTGATTTCCGACCTGAACAAACGCCGCGGGCAAGTAGAAGGTATGGAATCGAGCCGTTCCGGCGCACGCATCGTGAAAGCGAAAGTGCCTTTGGCGGAAATGTTTGGCTATGTAACGTCGTTGAGAACAATTACATCAGGTAGGGCAACTTCAGCTATGACGTTCTCTCACTACGAGGTAGTATCTCCGTCGATTGCGCGCCAGGTATTGACTGAGGTTAAAGGACGTGTCGATCTGATCAAATAATAAAATCCAGACTGCGGTTAGTAAATGACTCTTAATCGCAGTCTGAATCTATTTTATACAATAAATTTTTGAATAACTAATTAAAAACAGACAATGAGTCAAAAAATCAGGATTAAACTAAAATCTTACGATTACATGCTGGTAGACAAGTCTGCCGAGAAAATCGTTAAAACGGTAAAAGCAACAGGTGCAGTAGTCAGCGGTCCAATTCCGTTACCAACACACAAACGTATCTTTACTGTAAACCGTTCAACTTTCGTTAACAAGAAGTCCCGCGAGCAATTTGAGCTGTCTTCTTATAAAAGACTGATCGATATCTACAGCTCTACAGCTAAAACAGTAGATGCGCTGATGAAACTTGAGTTGCCAAGTGGCGTTGAAGTTGAAATCAAAGTTTGATGAATTTTTATACTAGTTTAAATAAATAATTAAGAGAAATGCCAGGATTATTAGGAAAAAAAATCGGAATGACATCCGTTTTCAGTGCCGAGGGAAAAAATATTCCATGCACTGTTATCGAAGTGGGTCCTTGTGTTGTTACTCAGGTAAAAACAGTTGAGAAAGACGGTTACGAAGCTTTACAGCTAGGGTTTGTTGAAAAGAAAGACAAACACACAGCCAAGCCGCAAGCCGGTCATTTCAAGAAAGCTGGAGTAGCACCTCAAAGACACTTGGCCGAGTTCAAAGGAATTGAAGGTCGCAAACTAGGCGATGTACTTACTGTAGACTTCTTGGAAGACGCACAGTATGTAGATGTTATCGGAACATCGAAAGGTAAAGGATTCCAGGGGGTAGTTAAACGCCACAATTTCGGTGGGGTAGGACAGGCTACTTTGGGACAACACAACCGTCTTCGTGCTCCGGGTTCTATCGGTGCTTGTTCTTACCCTGCGAAGGTATTTAAGGGAACAAGAATGGGCGGACAAATGGGTAATGTACGCACAACTGTCCAAAACCTTGAAGTAATTAAAGTGATTCCGGAACACAATCTTTTGTTGATTAAAGGCTCTGTACCGGGAAGTAAAGGTTCAATCGTAATAATTGAGAAATAATGGAACTGAGTGTATTAGATAAAAACGGTAAAGATACCGGTAAAAAAGTAGCGTTGAACGATGCTATTTATGGAATTGAACCTAACGAGCACGTTCTTTGGCTGGATGTGAAACAATACCTGGCAAACCAACGTCAGGGGACTCACAAATCTAAAGAAAGAAGTGAAATGTCGGGAAGTACACGCAAACTGATCCGCCAGAAAGGTGGAGGTGGTGCACGTCGTGGTGACATCAACTCTCCGGTATTGGTCGGGGGTGCCCGTGTATTCGGTCCAAAACCAAGAGATTACAGCTTCAAATTAAATAAGAAAGTAAAACAGCTTGCCCGTAAATCTGCTCTTGCTACCAAAGCAAAAGGTAACCAGATCGTAATAGTTGAAGACTTTTCTTTCGATGCGCCGAAAACTAAGGATTTCGTAGCATTGACTAAAAATTTGCAAGTGGCTGATAAAAAGATACTTCTAGTTTTGCCAGACCAAAATAAAAATGTATATTTGTCGGCTCGTAATTTAGAAAGAGTAAAAGTTGTAAAAGCTTCTGATTTAAATACTTACTCAATACTTAACTGTTCAAGTCTGGTATTGGCTGAGTCATCGGTTGCTGTTATAGATAACCTTTTAAAAGCATAAGGAGGATACTATGGGAATTATAATTAAACCAATATTAACAGAAAAACAAACTGCGATTTCGGAGAAATTCCCTAATCGTTATGGTTTTCGTGTTGCTCCAGATGCAAACAAAGCGG
Organism: Dysgonomonas termitidis; assembly: GCF_054657735.1. NCBI lineage: Bacteria > Pseudomonadati > Bacteroidota > Bacteroidia > Bacteroidales > Dysgonomonadaceae > Dysgonomonas > Dysgonomonas termitidis. The sequence goes on from NZ_BAAHYD010000003.1 coordinate 142,397, forward strand.
AGATTAAGAAAGCTATAGAAGAGCTTTACGGCGTAACAGTTGAGTCAGTGAACACGATCAAATACGACGGAAAGCGCAAAAGCCGTTACACTAAAGCAGGTGTAATCAGTGGTAAAACTTCGGCTTTCAAGAAAGCAATAATCACCCTTAAACAAGGTGAGAGTATAGACTTTTTTAGTAATATCTAAATAAAAAATGGCAGTACGTAAATTAAAGCCCACAACACCGGGGCAGAGACACAAAATTATTGGTACATTCGAAGAAATCACTGCAAGTGTACCAGAAAAATCCCTTGTAGTCGGTAAAAAAGCGTCAGGTGGCCGTAACAACCAGGGAAAGATGACTATGCGTTATCTTGGTGGTGGTCACAAAAGACAATTGAGGCTAATCGACTTCAAGAGAACAAAAGACGGAATACCAGCCACTGTAAAATCAATAGAATACGATCCGAACCGTTCGGCTCGTATCGCATTGTTATATTACGCTGACGGAGCAAAGACATATATCCTGGCTCCTCAGGGATTGGTAGTAGGTCAGACAGTGATATCGGGAGTTGATGCTGCTCCTGAAGTCGGAAATACATTGCCTCTGGCAAAAATTCCGATTGGTACAGTTATTCATAATATCGAATTACGTCCCGGACAAGGAGCTAAAATGGTTCGTTCGGCAGGTGGATTTGCTCAGTTGACTTCCCGTGAAGGAGACTATGCTATCATCAGAATGCCTTCGGGCGAAACACGCAAGATCCTATTGGCTTGTAAAGCTACTGTAGGCAGTGTAGGTAATTCAGATCATGCTCTTGAAAAATCAGGTAAAGCCGGACGCTCTCGCTGGCTTGGACGTCGCCCTCGCAACCGTGGTGTTGTAATGAACCCTGTCGATCACCCAATGGGTGGTGGTGAAGGTCGCGCTTCGGGAGGACACCCAAGATCACGTAAAGGATTGTATTCTAAGGGTCTTAAGACTAGAGCTCCTAAGAAACATTCTTCTAAGTACATAATCGAAAGAAGAAAGAAATAATAACCTGATTAATTAAGAAATTATGAGTCGTTCGTTAAAAAAAGGCCCGTATATTAATGTTAAGCTTGAGAAAAAAGTCTTGGCCATGAATGAGTCAGGTAAAAAAGCTGTAGTTAAGACATGGGCAAGGGCTTCAATGATCTCTCCTGACTTTGTAGGTCACACTATTGCTGTTCACAACGGAAACAAATTCATTCCGGTATATGTGACAGAAAATATGGTAGGACATAAATTAGGAGAATTCTCCCTCACACGTACATTCCGTGGACACGGAGGTAACAAGAAAAAATAATTGGAGCAGAAGCCAATAAATTAATTAAAAGAAAACATTAAAAATAATGGGTGCTAGAAAAAGAATAACAGCTGAAAAAAGAAAGGAAGCTCAAAAAACCATTTCTTTTGCCAAGTTGAACGATGTACCGACTTCACCACGCAAAATGCGCCTTGTGGCTGACATGATCCGTGGAATGGAGGCATTCAGAGCGCTTGGTGTATTGAAATACTCAAATAAAGAAGCTGCTGCCAAATTAGAAAAACTATTGCGTTCAGCTATCGCAAACTGGGAAGCTAAAAATGAACGTAAAGCAGAAAGTGGTGAGCTATTTGTATCATTGATAAACGTAGATGGTGGCGCAATGCTGAAAAGAATGCGTCCTGCTCCACAGGGAAGAGGTTACAGAATACGTAAGCGTTCAAACCATGTGACCCTTCACGTAGATACACTAAATAAAGAAAATCAAAATTAATAGCAGATGGGACAAAAAGTAAATCCAATAGCAAATCGTTTAGGAATCATCAGAGGATGGGACTCTAACTGGTATGGAGGCAAAAGTTACGGCAACACACTGCTGGAAGACAGCAAAATCCGTAAATATCTGAATGCCCGTCTAGCTAAAGCCAGTGTATCGCGTATCGTTATCGAAAGAACACTGAAACTTGTAACTATTACAGTTTGTACAGCACGTCCGGGTATCATTATCGGTAAAGGCGGACAGGAAGTAGACAAGCTGAAAGAAGAGTTGAAGAAAATTACAGATAAAGATATTCAAATCAATATTTTCGAAATCAAAAAACCTGAGCTGGATGCAGTTATCGTAGCTAACAATGTAGCGCGTCAGGTGGAAGGCAAAATCGCCTATCGCCGTGCTATCAAAATGGCTATCGCTTCTACGATCAGAATGGGTGCCGAAGGTATCAAGATTCAGATTTCAGGCCGTTTGAACGGAGCGGAAATGGCTCGTTCGGAAATGTATAAAGAAGGACGTACTCCACTTCATACATTCCGTGCCGATATCGACTATGCACATGCCGAAGCATTGACAAAAGTTGGTTTGATAGGTATCAAAGTATGGATTTGCCGTGGAGAAGTTTACGGCAAGAAAGACCTTGCACCTTCATTTGTTGCGTCTAAAGATGGTGGCCACTCTAACAACAGAGGTGGCGGTGACCGTCGTAACGACAGAGGCGACAGAGAACAGGGAAAAGGTTTCAAGAGAAATAAGAGAAAGTAATTAAAAAAACGTTTGAAGTAAAATGTTACAACCGAAGAAAACAAAATTCAGAAGACAGCAAAAAGGTCGTATGAAAGGTAATGCTCAGAGAGGGCATGAACTGGCTTTCGGTTCGTTTGGCATCAAAACCCTGGAGAACAAATGGATCACAGGGCGCCAGATAGAAGCGGCCCGTATTGCAGTAACTCGTTACATGCAGCGTCAAGGACAAGTTTGGGTTAGAATTTTCCCTGACAAACCAATCACTAAGAAACCTGCCGAAGTCCGCATGGGTAAAGGTAAGGGATCTCCTGAAGGGTTCGTTGCACCGGTTACACCTGGTAGAATACTATTCGAAATCGAAGGAGTATCTTATGATGTGGCAAAAGAAGCATTGCGCCTTGCAGCACAAAAGCTTCCTGTGACTACTAAATTTATAGTTCGCAGAGATTATGACTTAACTCAAAACGCTTAAGAAGTATGAAAATTGCAGAAGTAAGAGAACTTTCGGACAAAGAATTGAAAGAAAGATTAGATGCTGAAAGAATAGCATTAAACCAATTGGTGTTAAACCACAGTGTATCTCCATTGGATGCTCCGACTAAGATTAAAGAAAAGCGTCGCGATATAGCACGTTTCTTAACAGAGATCCGCCACAGAGAACTAAAAAATAAATAAGAGCTGATGGAAACGAGAAATTTAAGAAAAGAAAGATTCGGGGTCGTTTTCAGCAACAAGATGGACAAAACCATCACAGTAGCTGTAAAATGGAAAGAAAAACACCCTATTTATGGAAAATTCGTTAACAAAACGAAGAAATATCATGCTCATGACGAAAAGAACGAGTGTAACATCGGCGACACAGTACGCATCATGGAAACTCGTCCGTTGAGTAAAACTAAAAGATGGAGATTAATCGAAATAATCGAAAGGGCTAAATAATTATGATACAACAAGAATCAAGACTAGTAGTTACTGATAACAGTGGGGCTAGAGAATGCTTATGTATCCGCGTATTAGGCGGTACAAGAAGACGTTATGCGTCTGTAGGGGATGTGATTGTGGTTGCTATCAAGAATGTAATCCCTTCGAGTGATATTAAGAAAGGTGCTGTAACAAAAGCTATCATCGTGCGTACTAAAAAAGAAATCCGCCGTGTAGACGGTTCTTATATCCGTTTCGATGACAATGCTTGTGTATTGCTAAACGCAGCAGGTGAAATCAGAGGAAGCCGTATTTTCGGACCAGTTGCCCGTGAACTTCGCGCAACTAATATGAAAATCGTTTCGTTGGCACCAGAGGTACTATAATCCATAAAACTAAAAAAGCAATGAGTAAATTACATATCAAAAAAGGCGATATAGTTTATGTGAATACCGGTGTCGACAAAGGTAAAACCGGCCGCGTGCTGAAAGTGTTGGTTGAAAAGAACCGCGCTATCGTTGAAGGCCTGAACATGGTATCCAAATCTACTAAGCCTAACGCTAAAAGCCCTCAGGGAGGAATAGAGAAGAAAGAAGCTGCCATTCATATATCTAACCTTAACGTAGTAGACCCTAAATCGGGAAAACCTACACGTGTCGGTCGTAAAGAAGTGAATGGAAAGCTAGTACGTTACGCTAAAAAATCAGGGGAGGAAATTAAATAATGAGCAATACAACAACTCTTAGAACAGATTATAAAGACCGTATTGTAGCTTCTTTGATGAAAGAATTCGGTTATAAATCAACAATGCAGGTTCCTGTATTGAAGAAAATAGTAATTAATCAAGGTCTTGGTATAGCAGTTGCCGATAAGAAAATAATCGAAACAGCGATTAACGAAATCACAACTATCACCGGACAAAAAGCAGTAGCGACATACTCTAAGAAAGATATATCGAACTTCAAGTTGCGTAAGAAAATGCCTATCGGTGTGATGGTTACACTGCGCCACGACAGAATGTACGAGTTTCTTGAAAGACTTGTACGTGTAGCATTGCCCCGTATCCGCGACTTTAAAGGTATCGAAAGCAAGCTTGACGGAAGAGGGAATTATACATTGGGTATCCAGGAGCAAATCATCTTCCCTGAAATTAATATTGACAATATTAGTCGTATTTTGGGAATGAATATTACCTTTGTAACTTCCGCCAAAACGGATGAAGAAGGGTATGCCCTGCTGAGAGAGTTCGGACTACCATTTAAGAACGCAAAAAAAGAATTGATATAAGATGGCAAAAGAATCAATGAAAGCTCGTGAGGTAAAAAGAGCTAAGATGGTTGCTAAATATGCAGCTAAGAGAGCGCAACTCAAAGCCGATGGCGATTACGAAGCGCTGCAAGCTCTGCCTAAGAATGCTTCACCGGTACGTCTGCACAACCGTTGCAGCCTTACAGGTCGTCCGAAAGGCTTTATCCGCCAGTTCGGAATTTCCCGTATCCAATTCAGGGAAATGGCTTCTAAAGGTTTAATACCGGGAGTGAAGAAAGCAAGCTGGTAAAAGAATTATGAATTATAAATGATGAATTGAGGATTGATGCTATTCCTGATTCCAATTTATAATTCTTAATTCATCATTTATAATTATTTTTTAAATATTGTCCCGGATGCGGGATTAATTTAAATCAATTTAATCATGACAGATCCAATAGCAGATTATTTGACGCGCGTAAGAAACGCCATCATGGCTGGACACAGAGTTGTAGAAATTCCGGCGTCAAATTTGAAAAAAGAGATTACAAAAATTCTCTTGGAAAAAGGCTACATTCTTAACTATAAGTTTGTAGAAGAAGGACCTCAGGGCTCTATCAAAATAGCCTTGAAATACGATCCTGTAAATAAAGTGAACGCGATTAAGAAATTAATCCGTGTTTCAACTCCAGGTCTTCGTAAATATGTAGGGTATAAAGATTTGCCTCGTGTCCTTAACGGACTGGGTATAGCTGTAGTATCTACCTCAAAAGGAGTGATGACAGACAAAGAAGCTCGCGAGCTGAAAGTCGGCGGCGAAGTAATGTGTTATGTTTATTAATTAAGGGGAGGATAGTAAAGTTATGTCAAGAATAGGAAAATTACCCATAAATCTTCCGGCCGGAGTAAACGTTACTGTTGGCAAGGATAATTTAGTTACAGTAAAAGGACCAAAAGGAGAACTATCGCAAGAAGTTAATCCGGATATCAAAGTCTCTGTTGAAAATGGTGTGTTATCAGTAGCACGTCCGTCTGACGAAAAAAATCACCGTTCTCTGCATGGATTGTACAGATCGTTGATCAACAATATGATTGTTGGAGTTTCTGAAGGATATCGCAAAGAATTGGAATTAGTAGGGGTTGGTTACCGTGCGTCAAACAACGGTCAGATCTTGGAACTTTCATTAGGCTATACTCACAATATCTTTTTGATGTTGCCGAAAGAAGTAAGCCTTGAAACAAAATCGGAGAGAAACAAGAACCCGCTAATCATTTTAGAATCTTGTGATAAACAACTGATCGGTCAGGTTTGCTCGAAAATTCGCTCATTCCGTAAACCGGAACCATATAAGGGTAAAGGTATACGCTTTGTAGGTGAAGTTATCCGTCGCAAGTCTGGTAAAACCGCAGGTAAATAATTCATAAACTGTAGTAATCATGGTAACAAAGACAGATAAAAGAAATAAAATAAAATTACGCGTACGCGGGAAGATCTCAGGAACTACCGAACGTCCGCGTCTGACAGTGTTCAGAAGCAACAAGCAAATATATGCGCAGGTTATCGACGATCTTACAGGTAAGACTTTGGCAGCGGCTTCGTCTCTTAAAATAGCAGACAAGGCTCCTAAAAAAGAAATAGCCGCGAAAGTTGGTGAACTAATTGCTAAGAATGCTCAGGAAGCTGGTGTAACAACTGTGGTATTTGACCGTAACGGTTACCTGTACCATGGTAGAATTAAAGAATTGGCAGATGCTGCCCGTAACGGTGGACTTAAATTTTAATAGACATGGCAGGAGTTAACAATAGAGTAAAATCGACCAACGATATCGAATTAAAAGACAGGCTAGTTGCGATCAACCGTGTTACTAAAGTAACAAAAGGGGGACGTACATTCAGTTTCGCTGCTATCGTAGTTGTAGGAAATGAAGATGGTATAGTAGGCTGGGGTCTAGGTAAAGCTGGTGAAGTAACGACAGCTATAGCTAAAGGAGTTGAAGCTGCTAAGAAAAACCTTATCAAAGTTCCGGTACTTAAAGGAACAGTACCTCACGAGCAAGTTGCCCGTTTTGGAGGTTCTGAAGTACTTATTCGCCCGGCTGCTCCCGGTACAGGGGTGAAGGCAGGGGGTGCGATGCGTGCCGTGCTTGAGAGCGTAGGTGTAACAGACGTATTGGCTAAATCGAAAGGCTCGTCAAACCCTCACAACCTTGTGAAGGCTACGATCGAAGCTTTAGGTGAGTTGAGAGATGCATACACTGTAGCACAGAACAGAGGTATTTCTATGGAAAAAGTGTTTAAAGGTTAATTTGCAAAGAAAATTATTATGGCAAAGATTAAAGTTAAACAAGTTAAGAGCAGAATCAAGTGTCCGAAAGACCAAAAATTAACTTTAGACGCTCTTGGGCTGAAAAAGTTGAACCGTGTGGTAGAACACGAAGATACACCTGCTATCAGAGGGATGATCAACAAAGTACACCATTTGGTTACTATTGTAGAGTAATTTAGTTTATAAGATAAAAAAATATAAAAATATGAGTTTATCAAATTTGAGACCTGCTGAAGGATCAACTAAAACCGGAAAAAGAATCGGACGTGGTACGGGTTCAGGATTAGGTGGTACTTCCACAAGAGGTCATAAAGGAGCTAAGTCCAGATCAGGTTATTCTAAGAAGATCGGATTTGAAGGAGGGCAGATGCCTATCCAACGCCGTTTGCCTAAATTCGGATTTAAAAACATAAACCGGGTAGAATACAAAGCAATCAATCTGGACGTTTTGCAACGTTTGGCAGAAACCAAGAAACTTGCTAAAATCGATATTCAGACATTGATCGATGCAGGCTTTATTTCTTCCAATCAATTAGTGAAAATATTAGGAAACGGAGCTGTCACTACTAAAGTGGATGTTGAAGCTCACGCTTTCTCAAAAACAGCGGAAGCTGCAATTCAGGCAATAGGTGGAACAGTAACTAAACTGAAGTAAGATGGGATTAGTAAAAACACTGGAAAATATATGGAAGATTGAGGATCTTAGGAAAAGACTCATGATTACCTTCTTTTTCGTAGTGATCTATCGCTTCGGAGTTCATATTGTCCTGCCAGGTGTAGACCCGGCAGCTCTTAATGCCCTTCAGGCTAAGACTTCGGGGGGTATCCTGGACATATTGAACATGTTCTCGGGAGGTGCATTTGCTAATGCGTCGATTTTTGCATTGGGTATTATGCCTTATATCTCTGCCTCTATCGTTATGCAGTTGCTGGGTATGGCTGTGCCGTATTTCCAAAAACTTCAACGCGAAGGTGAAAGCGGACGTACCAAAATGAACCAGTACACACGTTATCTGACAGTGGCCATACTTCTATTCCAGGGTCCGGCTTACCTGTTGGGTGCATTGGGTGCGGCGGCTCCTACTTCATGGGACTTCCTTATTCCTTCAACCATTATCCTGGCCGGAGGTAGTATGTTTGTTCTTTGGTTAGGAGAACGTATCACTGATAAAGGTATCGGAAACGGAGTCTCTTTCATCATCTTGGTGGGTATTATAGCCCGTTTGCCACATGCGCTTATCGGTGAATTTTCTTCACGTCTGGCAAGCCAGGGAGGCGGATTGGTTATGTTCCTTGCCGAAATTGTATTCCTGTTGCTTATTATTTGCGGAGCAATCCTGTTGGTACAAGGTACACGGCGTATACCGGTACAGTATGCAAAAAGAGTTGTTGGGAACAAACAATATGGCGGCGCACGCCAGTATATACCATTGAAGGTAAATGCTGCTAACGTAATGCCTATCATCTTTGCCCAGGCAATTATGTTTGTGCCTATCTCTATTGCGGGATTCTCTACCGAAAAAGGCGGGTTCCTGGGCTCATTTATGGATCATACCAGCGTAGCATATAATGTTGTGTTTGCATTTCTTATTATTGCTTTCACATGGTTCTACACAGCTGTGACCATAAACCCTGTGCAGATGGCCGATGAACTGAAACGTAATAACGGATTTATACCGGGTATCAAACCGGGAAAGAAAACAGCGGATTATATCGATTCTATCATGTCTCGTATAACATTCCCGGGATCATTGTTCCTGGCTATGGTTGCCATTCTTCCTGCGTTTGCCAGCTACTTCGGGGTAAGCCGTGAATTCTCACAATTCTTTGGAGGAACATCATTGTTGATCCTTGTTGGGGTTGTGCTTGATACATTACAGCAGATCGAAAGCCACTTGTTGATGAGACATTATGACGGTTTATTGAAATCGGGCAGAATCAAAGGCCGTTCGGGTTCAATTGCAGCATATTAAGGAGGTTTAAATGATATTTCTGAAAACAGACGAAGAAATCGAATTGATGCGTGAAGCAAATCGCCTTGTAGGTATGACCCTGGGCGAAATGGCAAAGCATATAAAACCGGGGGTTACTCCGGCTCAATTAGATAAAATTGCGAAAGAATTTATACAGGATCACGGAGCCAGACCTTCCTTCTTGGGATATAAGGGTGCTCCGGGTGCTGTGGATTTTCCGGGAGCGATTTGTGCTTCAGTTAACGAACAGGTTGTACATGGATTTCCAACAGACTATGTTCTTAAAGACGGAGATATTATTTCTGTCGATTGTGGTACAGAAAAAAACGGGTTTTGTGGCGATTCGGCCTATACATTTTGTGTAGGAGAAGTAGCAGAAGACGTGAAAGCTTTACTAAGAGCGACGAAAGAAGCGCTTTATAAGGGAATAGAAAAGGCGGTAGATGGTAATCGCATAGGCGATATCAGCGATGCTGTTCAGACATATTGTGAGAAACGTGGTTATTCGGTTGTTCGCGAACTGGTAGGACATGGTATAGGACGTAAGATGCATGAAGCACCTGAGGTTCCTAACTATGGCAAACGGGGTACAGGCCCCTTACTCAAGAAAGGGATGTGTATAGCAATAGAACCGATGATCAACATGGGGAGCAAGAATGTTGTTTTCGAAAGCGATGGCTGGACTATCAGGACCCGTGACCGTAAACCTTCGGCCCACTTCGAACATACTGTGGCTATTCGCCAGGGAAAAGCTGATATTTTATCAACATTTGAATTTGTAGAAGCTGTTTTAGGAAATAACGCAATTTAAAAAACCTTTATTTATATATGGCTAAACAGGCAGCAATAGAACAAGACGGAGTGATCGTAGAAGCACTATCAAACGCGATGTTTCGTGTCGAACTTGAAAACGGACATGAAATAACCGCGCACATCTCAGGAAAGATGCGTATGCACTATATCAAAATACTTCCGGGAGATAGAGTACGTGTGGAAATGTCACCCTATGATTTATCAAAAGGACGGATTTCATTCAGATACAAATAAAAAACAAACATATGAAAGTAAGAGCATCATTGAAGAAGCGTACCGCTGATTGCAAAATTGTCAGGAGAAAAGGACGCTTATACGTTATTAACAAAAAAAATCCTAAGTACAAACAACGTCAGGGATAATTTATTAATTTTGCAAATTAATCGAAAAAATATATGGCAATAAGAATAGTTGGTGTCGATTTACCACAAAATAAAAGAGGCGAAATAGCCTTGACATACATTTATGGTATCGGACGTAGTTCTGCTAACAAAATCCTGGCTGAAGCAGGAATAGACAAAGATGTCAAAGTGAAAGACTGGAATGACGATCAGGCTGGTAAAGTGCGTGAAATCATCGCTGCCCAGTTCAAAGTAGAAGGAGACTTGCGTTCGGAAGTACAGCTTAATATCAAGCGATTGATGGATATAGGCTGTTACAGAGGTATCCGTCACCGTATCGGTCTGCCTTTGAGAGGTCAGAGTACTAAAAATAATGCCCGTACACGGAAGGGTAGAAAGAAAACTGTTGCTAACAAGAAAAAAGCTACAAAATAATTAATTTGATATGGCAAAGAAAACAGTCGCAGCGAAAAAGAGAAACGTTAAAGTGGATGCTACAGGACAAGCTCATGTACATTCTTCTTTCAACAATATCATTATTTCGATTACAAACAGCGATGGCCAGGTTATCAGCTGGTCGTCGGCAGGGAAGATGGGTTTCAGAAGTTCAAAAAAGAACACCCCGTACGCAGCTCAAATGGCAGCATCAGATTGTGCCAAAGTTGCATTTGACTTAGGATTGAGAAAAGTAAAAGTGTATGTAAAAGGACCGGGCAACGGACGTGAGTCTGCTATCCGAACTATCCATGCAGCAGGAATAGAAGTAACAGAAATCGTTGACGTTACTCCGCTTCCTCACAACGGATGCCGTCCTCCAAAACACAGAAGAGTTTAATCAAAATTTTAAATTTGGAACTTAAATTGTGATTTTGATTGCAAGTTTACCCTCTCTGTAATCGCGGCTGCACAATTTCAGCTTTCATCAATTATTAATTAGTAAAGAAAATGGCAAGATATACTGGACCAAAATCAAAAATCGCCCGTAAATTCGGAGAGCCAATATTCGGACCTGACAAAGTTCTTTCTAAAAAGAACTACCCTCCCGGACAACACGGAAACGGAAGGAAGAAAAAATCGTCCGAGTACGGTATTCAATTGCGTGAAAAGCAAAAAGCAAAATACACATATGGTGTACTCGAAAGACAATTCCGCAACATGTTTGACAAAGCGCTTTCATCACGTGGTATCACAGGTGAAGTGCTGCTTCAAATGTTGGAATCAAGATTGGATAACGTTGTTTTCCGTCTTGGAATAGCGCCTACGAGAGCGGCTGCCCGTCAGCTTGTATCTCACCGCCACATCACAGTGGACGGTTCGGTCGTGAATATTCCGTCTTATACAATCAAACCGGGACAATTGATCGCAGTCCGCGAGAAATCAAAATCTCTGGAAGTAGTAAGCGAAGCATTGTCTGGGTTCAACCATAGTAAATACCCTTGGATCGAATGGGATGCAGCATCTATGACAGGTAAGTTCCTTCACCTGCCTGAAAGAGCAGATATCCCTGAAAACATTAAAGAGCAGTTGATCGTAGAGTTGTATTCTAAAAATTAATTAAATTCATGGCTATATTAGCATTTCAAAAACCGGATAAAGTATTGATGTTAGAAGCGGACGATTTCTTCGGAAAATTCGAATTTCGTCCCTTAGAACCCGGATATGGTATTACCGTTGGTAATGCTTTACGCCGTATTCTGCTTTCATCTCTTGAAGGTTTTGCTATCACTTCTATAAAAATCGACGGTGTTGAACATGAATTTGCCACCGTACCGGGTGTTATAGAAGATGTTACAAATATCATTCTGAATCTGAAACAAGTACGTTTCAAGCAGATAGTAGAAGAGATCGAAAACGAGAAGGTGAGTATTACAGTCTCAGGTGCCGAAGTATTCAAAGCTGGAGATATTGGAAAGCATCTGTCAGGATTTGAAGTATTGAACCCTGACTTGGAAATCTGTCATTTAGACAAGAATGCTAGCTTCCAAATCGAATTGAATATTAACAAAGGCCGTGGATACGTACCTGCTGATGAAAATCGCAATCTGTCCGACGATGTTAATGTTATAGCTATTGATTCTATTTATACTCCTATCCGCAATGTGAAATACTCGATAGAAAACTATCGTGTAGAGCAGAAAACGGACTATGAGAAACTTGTGATAGAAATAGCAACCGATGGTTCTATTCATCCAAAAGATGCATTGAAAGAAGCTGCTAAAATTCTTATCCACCACTTTATGCTGTTCTCAGATGAGAAGATCCTTCTTGAGCAAAGCGAAGTGGATGGAAACGAAGAATTCGATGAAGAAATTCTGCATATGCGTCAGCTTCTGAAGACTAAGTTATCTGATATGAACCTTTCGGTTCGTGCCCTTAACTGTTTGAAATCGGCAGAAGTAGAGACACTGGGTGAATTAGTGCAATTCAATAAGAATGACCTTCTTAAATTCAGAAACTTTGGTAAAAAATCACTTACCGAACTTGATGAACTGTTGGATAGCCTGAGCCTGTCTTTCGGTATGGATATTTCTAAATATAAATTAGATAAAGATTAGTAAGCGACATGAGACATAATAAAAAATTTAATCATTTAGGGCGTACCAGTTCACACAGAAATGCCATGCTGGCTAATATGTGTGTATCTTTGATCATGAGCCCTAATAAGCGTATCTTTACGACCGTAGCCAAAGCAAAGGCTTTGAAGAAGGTTATAGAGCCGATGATTACAAAATCGAAAGAAGATACAACACATTCGAGACGTCTGGTTTTCCAGGATCTTAAGATTAACAGCGATCAGACTAAAGCTGCCATAACTGAGTTATTCCAGAATATATCTCAGAAAGTAGCTGACCGTCCCGGAGGATACACCCGTATTATCAAGACTGGTAACCGTTTGGGGGATAATGCCTCTATGTGTTTTATTGAATTGGTAGACTATAACGAAAATATGTTGAAGGAGAAGAAAGCTGCATCGAAAGGTAGAACCCGTAGATCCAAGAAAGCTGCTGACCAACCTGAAACAGCTAAAGAAACTGTAGCTCCAAAAGCAAAAGCTGTAGCCACTCCTGAAGCACCTGTTGTGGAAGAAGTAGAAGCATTGGAAGCTGCTCCGGAATCTTTACCTTTAGTTGATGATGCAGCTACTGAAGCTCCGGCTACTGAAGAAGACAAGCCTAAGACTGAAGAATAAGAGATTATAGACTCTTATTTATATAATAAAAAAAGTATCCTGAAACAGGATACTTTTTTTTGCTTTAATAAAAGCCAGTTCTTCTGTAGAACTATTGTCTCAGAACATCACACAAATCTCGAATGTGAAGTCAATGTAGTTTGTTTAAACTCTGCGTAAGGTTGGGAAGTCTGTTTATTCGTTAGTAGGTATTTAATCTACTTTACATTTATAAGATGGCTAAATATGGGAAACGTTGCATAACGAATTAAAAAAAAATGAAGAAATATTGAATTAATTAAATCATTGTCGGTCTACAGCTTTGTTTATCAGATGTTTATGTCTTTATTAAAATATTCACTTAATTGAAAATTTTACAGAAATACTCTCTCCGGTTTCGTCGACAGCGATCAAATGATGCTCTCCTTTTGCCGGACTGTACTCCATCTTATGGAATCCTTTCGTCTCACCGATATACTGACCGTCCAGATGCCAGAATACCCGGTTCTGTGGAGAACGGTGGGCCAGTTCGAAGACCAACTGGCCGGGAGTGCCGTCCAATTGTTTAGGCAGGCTGATGACTGCATTGGGGAAAGGATAGATAAAATCCATTGGTTTTATGTCCGAACCTTCACTGCATTCGGGTGAATACGGTGGTAACGGACGGTATGCCGGATGTTGTTCTTTATAGTACCATTCCCACGAAGGAGGCAATATAAACCATGAAGTATGGATAATCCCCCTTTTACCTGCGCATTCGTCATATACCTGATACTTCATGTCTTCGGACAAATGTACCAGTTTATGATAGGAACAAACCGAACCGTTCAGCCCTTTTTTACTGATCCATATCGTATCGGTTTCCGTAGCCGGACAGTTCATACTTTTCAGACAACCGCTTTCGTGGCATATCTCGGCTCTTACAAGGTCGCTTTCCGGTCTGGCGAACCAACGGCTTTGCGGCAGGGCATTGAATATATCGAACATCACCATACCTGCAGTGCGTGCCCCTGTGAGCCCCGGACGGCCTTCTCCGTCGGAGTTGCCTACCCATACGCCTACAACGTATTTTGGACTGATACCTACCGCCCATCCGTCACGGAATCCGAAACTGGTTCCCGTTTTCCATGCTATTTTCTGTATAGAAGGGATAGAGCGCCAGTCTATCTCATCAGGACGGTTTACATTTGTCAAGGCTTCGAATGTTTGCCAGATGGCTCCTGCCGAGAATAATGGAGTCCGGTTTCTATCACCTTTTTGGTCGTTGTCATCGCTTAGGATATATGAGGGCTGCTTCATATCATAATACCGGCTTTCCTCATTGAATATATTGAGTTGTTGAGCCATTTGCAGGTACATGGTGCTGATGTCCCACAACTTGCCTTCTGCACCCCCTAAAATAAGCGACAGGCCATAGTTGTCGGCTGTGCGGTTGAGTGTAGTCATTCCCGCCCGTTTTAACAGGTTGTAGAATTTAGGAACGCTGTATTTGCGGAGTGAAACAACAAATGGTACATTAAGCGAACGGGCAAGCGCCTCCGAAGCATGCGTAGCCCCATCATATTGCAGGCTGAAATTTTTCGGGGCAAAGCCGTTCAGATTAATCGGCACATCGGGTAGTAGCTGGCCGGGTAGTAGTTCGCCTTCCTGTAGCATGGCACAGTAAAGGAATGGTTTCAAAATACTGCCTGTGCTGCGTGGCGCCTGTATTACATCCACCTGGTTGGCCGAAATACTTTTTTCAAAGTCTACATTGCCGCAATAGGCTACGACCTCATTCTTTTGTACATCGAAAACTATTGCTGCAATATTCCTTATCCCATTTTGGGAGAATTCGGCATTCCAGCGGCCGAGAACAGACTCTATACGTTCCTGTTGCGATTTGTCTATGGTGGCAGTTATGTGCTTTCCGCCCTGTTCTTTATACAGGCGGGTGACAAGATGCGGTGCTACCTGGGGCAGGGGATGTGGCTGGAAGGGCAGAGGTTCGGCTATTGCCAGTTCATAATCTACTTTATCCAGTATTTCCCGCTGATACAACAGCTCCAGTAGCCTGTTCCTTTTAGTCAATAGTTTGTCCCTGTTCTTACCAAAGTGCATCAGGGTAGGGGAGTTGGGCAATACAGCGAGGGTGGCTGCTTCTGCCCACGACAAGGTAGCTGCTTGATGCCCGAAATATCGCCACGATGCGGCCTCTATACCTACTACATTTCCACCCATAGGGGTATGTGAGGCATACAGGTTCAGTATTTCGTCTTTCGAGTAAGAGAGTTCAAGGCGTGTAGCCAGAATCATCTCGATGAACTTTTCACCGAACGTGCGGTTCTCTTTACGCGAGAGGCGGATAGTTTGCATCGTGATGGTACTTGCTCCGCTTACGATCCGTCCGCTACTGATATTTTGTTTTATCGCGCGGGCCAGGGCTAATGGATTTACGCCCCAGTGGCGGTTGAAATGCCTGTCTTCAAATTCTGTCAGGCAGGTCTTGTATTTGTCAGGTATGGAATCTGACATAGGGAACCGCCATTGCTGGTCATTGGCTATACGTGCGCCGAGTAGTTCCTCATGCCTGTCGGATACTACTGTACTGTACGGTACATGGAATAATGGCGACGGCAGACAGAATATATACCATGCGAGTAAAATAAGGCAGACAGGAATGCCAATCCGGTATTTCATCTTAGCTTTCTTATATCGTTCCCACTGACGTATAAGGAATATTTTTGTTGATTGCAGGAACTGCCTCATTATTTTTTATTTTATCTATTGTTTAATTTGATGAGTTGTTAAAACCTGATGAACTTTACACCTTTTCATACTTTTCCTATTATTACCTTTTCAGTTTAATCTCCGGCTTTAATGTTTCCGGTTATATTATATAGATAAAGTTATGGAAGAATATACCAATTACAGGCCTGTTTTTTATATAATTTATCTAAACAGCCTCATGGTGTTAATATTCCGCAAATTACTTCATATATTAACTTACTTTACTGTAAATGTACAAAAGAAAAGAAAAAGATAAAATGTTTTCTTATTTTTGTATCTTCATCAGATTTTGTGGATGGGAAAGGAATCTTCAAGCTTTAGCATATGGAAAATACTTGTGCCTGCATTTATAGGCATGGGGGTTATCCTCTATATGTTCAGCCGTGAATTTGATCTGGATGATTTTAGGCAGATTACAATAACGGAACATACTGTTTTCTGGATTTTTATTGCTTTTTGTTTTATGCTTGGGCGTGATACGGGTTTTGTAATCCGTTATCGTTACCTTTCCGAGAAGCAGTTGTCATGGAAACAATGTATCAAAGTCACGTTGCTGGCTGAGTTTGGCACGGCAGTCACTCCTTCTGTGGTAGGAGGGTCGAGTATGGCCGTTTTGTTTCTGGCAAAAGAGAAAATCCCTGTTGGACGTAGTACAGCGATGGTATTTGTGACTTTGTTGCTGGATGAGATGTTTTTTGTGGTCACCTTCCCGATGCTGCTGTTATTTATCCCTTTTCACTCCCTGTTTGCCGACAATACAGCCTTGGGTTCGGGAGTGTTGGTGCTCTTTATCGTCGCCTACATTATTAAAATGCTCCTGTGTACATTGTTGATAATCGGGCTATTCTTCAAGCCTCAAGCTATCCGCTGGCTGATAATAAAGGTTTTCAGATTGCCGTTTCTCCGTCGTTGGCACAAAAGCGCGGCTAAAGCCGGGGACGACCTTATTGTGAGTTCACGGGAGATAAGAGGAAAAACATTATCATACTGGTTCCCCCTGATAATGGCTACTATCCTGTCGTGGAGTTCCCGCTACCTGGTGGTGAATGCTATTTTCATGGCATTCTTTCAGGTGCACGAAAATCTGCTGATATTTGCCCGTCAGTTTGTTATGTGGGTGGTGATGGTGGTTAGCCCTACACCTGGAGGAAGCGGATTTACGGAATTTATATTCAAACAATATCTGAGCGAGTTTATACCTTTAGCCGGAGTGGTACCCGTTATAATTCTCCTTTGGCGGCTGCTGACTTATTACAACTACCTGTTTGTGGGCGCAGTGATTGTACCGGGATGGGTGAAGAAATCATTTGGAAAGAAAGAGGAGTGATTATATGAGCAACAGGAGAAACGGATCGACTAGAGGGATACTCACAATATGCATAATAATGGTATTTCTTTATATATCTTACCAGCGATTCTGGTATACCGAAGAAGAGAAAATAACGATGTTTTATGAAGACAACAGGTTCTCTTTCGAATTATTAAAAGATAAGATATCGGCTCCAGAGAAAGACGAAGGCGAAGATATCAGGATGATTGATTCACTGAAAAATAAATTGTCGGTGCGAAGATATTGGATAACATATGATACGGATGATACGGCGATAATTCATCTGAATGTCGATTTCGAGAATTATATTGCTCCATTCGAATATTGGTATAGTGTAAAAGGACTTACGGAATCCGAGAATAAAGAAGGTCCGGCATTAAAGAAATTGAATGATAACTGGGGTATATTCAGATGATATTAAAATGATGAACCTAATAACTAAATAATCTAACGAAAAATGAAAAAACTATTTACAACTTTGACTTTGTTGGTAGCTATAGTCTGCCTGCCATTGTTTTCGCAAACAGTAGATACCATTCAGGTATTCAGTCCAAAGATGAACAAAACAATCAAAAATGTGGTTGTCCTCCCCGCGGGGTATGACAAAAACAGCACGGCTAAATATCCGGTTCTTTACCTTTTGCATGGTTATGGGGGGCGATACGATACATGGGTAAAAGGTACTAAAAAGAGCCTGCCCCAGGATGCTACACGTTGGCAGATGATAGTGGTTTGTCCCGACGGGCAGAATAGTTGGTACTGGGATAGCCCTGTTGAATCGTCGATGCAATTTGAAACGTATGTAAGCTCCGAACTTATTAAATATATAGATGAGCATTACAATACTGTGGCTTCTCCGAAAGGGCGTGCTGTAACAGGTTTCAGTATGGGCGGCCATGGCGGTTTATGGTTGGGGATAAATCATTCAGACGTGTTCGGCGCATGCGGTTCTATGAGTGGAGGGGTGGATATCCGTCCTTTTCCGAATAACTGGGAAATGAAAAGCTGGCTTGGTAAATATAAAGATAACAAAGAACAGTGGGACAGGCATACTGTCATAGATCAATTGGATAAGATACAGCCGAATTCTCTGGCTATTATAATAGACTGCGGCGTGAATGACTTCTTCTACAATGTAAATGAAGAACTGCATAAGAAAATGCTCTACATGAATATCCCTCACGATTATATTGTACGTCCGGGGGCGCATACACATGACTACTGGAATAATGCGGTGGATTATCAAATGATGTTCTTTTCTAAATTTTTCGGACAGAAATAACTATCTTTGACCTTTGATCATATCAAACTCCTAAAGGTGAAGATGAAAGATGTAATAATAGTCGACAAGCAGGATATTACGCGCATTGGGATGGAAACCCTTGTGAGTGATACGAAGAAGGCATCTTCTGTTCAGATAGCGGATAGTAAGGGCGATCTGATAAAGATACTGGCCTCTGTCCCCGATGCGGTTGTGATACTGGACTATACTCTTTCCGATTTCGGAAGTGTGGACGAGCTTATGAATGTAGGCTATCGCTTCTCACAATCCCGTTGGCTGTTATTTTCCGATGAACTGAGTTATGACTTTCTCCGTCGCCTGATTATGAGCAGCGAGTCGTTTAGCATCGTACTGAAGTCCTGCGAACTGGATGAAATAAATATGGGTTTGCTGCATATATTCCGTGGCGAACGCTTTATCTGCGGTCGTGTAACAAACCAGCTTCTGCAAAGCCAGAAGCCTATGACCGAATCGCTGGACCATATTCTTACTGTTACTGAGAAAGAGATTCTCAAGGAGATAGCATTAGGGCGGACGACGAAAGAAATAGCATCTAACCGCAATTTAAGCTTTCACACAATCATCACTCACCGTAAGAATATCTTCCGTAAACTGGAGGTAAACAATGTGCACGAAGCCATCAAGTACGCTATGCGCGCGGGACTGGTAGATCTGGCCGAATATTATATCTAGTCGAAAGAGAGGTAAGGTGTGAGCCTTTTGATGTCATCCTCGGTAAATTCTTCGAGCAGGGACAGGCGTTTCAGTGATTCTATACTGCCTTTCCGGCTTCTGATATCCATAATAATCTTCGCTTGCCTGTAATCGATATAGGGGTGCTTGTTCAATTCGGTGAATTCTGCCGAATTGACTTTTATCTTCTTTACCTGAGGGGTAAGTGTAATGTAAGGCATGATCCTTTCATACAATTCATTGTCCAGCCCCCATACCTCTTTCAGTTGTGTGATATCCGCGAATCCTCCTAATAGATTGCGATACCTGACTATCCGGTTTGCGAAACCGGTTCCTATACCGGGAATCTTTTTCAGCGATGTAGTATCTGCCGAATTGAGCTCTATGGTTTCACCCCTTTTCAGCTTCTCCTGATAGGCATAGCCTGCGTTCTTTTTCTTCTCCTGTTCGTAGATATTAGTAGCCGTTTTGCAGGTCAAAGTATCAATATTTGTACTTAGTGGCGTTGGTGAAACGGTAACGCTTTCTTTATCTGCGCTTTGCTTAGGCCTGGTAAAGATGTATATCCCTCCGGAGAGGGCGATAAGGACGAGCAATAGCAGTATTGCGGTTCTGTCACGTTTCTGAAAGTAGAAGTAGTCTTTCCAGTTCATCAAGGTTGTTTTAGTTACGGGTTGCTTCTCCTTGAAGCAGTTACGGGTTACAAGTAATAAGTCTTTGGTGGTTTCGCACCGTTCGGGTTTCAACCCATCCGCAACTCGTTTACTTGTAACCCGTAACTATATTACAATCCCCTTTCGCTCAGATACCTTTCGGCTTCTATCGCTGCCTGACAACCTGTGCCTGCGGCTGTAATAGCCTGACGATAATGTGGATCGGCAACATCACCCGCTGCAAATACACCTTCTAAGCATGTTTTTGGTGTTCCCGGTTCGGTAAGGATATAGCCCACGGAGTCGAGATTAAGCTGGTCTTTGAATATGTCTGTATTCGGTTTGTGGCCTATGGCGAGGAAGAATCCGTCTATCTTGATGTCGAATTTCTCTTCATTGGCCTCTCCCTGATGTTTTATAATATGGGCGCCTTCCACACCGTTCTCTCCAAACAATCCCACGGCATTGCATTCAAACAGGATTTCTATCTTTGGATTTTGCATTGCCCTGTCCTGCATTACTTTCGATGCACGGAGGTAAGGTTTGCGTACAACCAGATAAACCTTTTCTGCCAGGCCGGCCAGGTATATAGCTTCTTCACAGGCAGTGTCTCCACCTCCTACTACGGCTACTACTTTCTTACGGTAGAAGAACCCGTCACATGTCGCACAGGCAGAAACTCCCATACCGGCGTATTTTGTTTCATCGGGTAATCCGAGGTATTTTGCACTGGCTCCCGTAGCAATGATTACCGTATCGGTTTCTATAACTTTTTCCCCGTCGATGGTCACTTTGCGGGGATAGCCCGTAAAATCTACAGAGGTAGCGATACCGAAACGTATATCGGCACCGAAGCGTGTAGCTTGTTTTTTCAGGTCCTCCATCAGTTCGGGGCCTGTAATGCCTTCCGGATAACCGGGAAAGTTTTCAACCTCGGTGGTCGTTGTCAGCTGTCCGCCGGGTTGTATTCCTTCGTAGAGTACAGGAGATAAATTTGCTCTAGACGCATAAATAGCCGCAGTATATCCTGCGGGGCCTGAACCGATAATCAGGCAACGTACTTTTTCGTTCATGTTGTGAGATTTATATGTTTTGTTTATATTTAATGCAAAAATATAGAAAATATTTATTTGTACAAAGTTTATCTATTTCTTATTTTTTATAGTATGATAAACAGAATCTATCTATCGTAAATCGACGATCTCAGCCCTCGGATACTCCTTTTTGCTGAATTGGAATGTGTCGTCAGTCAGGTTGTTTCCGGTCTGGTAGCTTTTAATGATGAGTGTATTTTCTATTCCAGCTTTATCTGTTACCGTAATCCGGGAGAATATATTGTTTGCTTTATCTATCATGACAACTATTTTGGTAAAATCACCACTCTTCTTCTGCGGTATCAGTTCGACCTCATACAATGATTTGCCGTTTAGTCTTTTTTCCCCTTTATATGACAGGTTGAATCCTTTCTTATATATATTGAATAGTACCGAAGGGCTGATTGCCTGCAATTCCTCCCCGGTAGGATTACTTATGTTCACTTCCTCGGTGTCTTTAATATAGACCCACTGCGTGGTTCCATCAAACCAGGTAATCGCGTCGGGGATCTCTATCCTGAACTTATTGCCCTTCATGAAGGCCTTACCGTCGTAACTGTGAATTGTCCGGGCTTTTGTATCCTTCGAGTCCAGTGTAAAACTTGCCGTTACAGCACCCGCCTTATTATATGTTTCCGATGCTTTGTCTAATATCTCACGGGCATTTTGAGCAGATAATCCGGCTGTGAATGTGATAAGGCAGAATAATGTGAATAATTTGATTTTCATTTCTTATTTTGTTTAATATACAAATATAGACAATTAATAAACAGAAAAGTTTAAACACAGTATCTAAGAATTGCTCCACTTATAATTCTTATAAAAAGTTACAAAAGTTACACTTCTGCATTAATTTCTAACCTGCCTTCAAAAATTGTTTCCTGTGCCGTGTATTTCTTTGCAATTTGCAGCTACCCGGTATTTTAATATTCTTCTTCATGTTTTCCACATTGTTTTTCTTCTTTTGGGATATACTATTTTCTGAAATCGTGGCTGGTTGCAGCCCTTGTATATTATCCGTTTCTTCGCCGGCAGGTATGGTTGCAGTGTGTGTCGCAACTTGTGGTTCTTTTATTTCAATATCCTTTATTTCAGATTCCCGTTTGCAAGCCTTATCTTTTATGCTTTTATCGGCCCTGTCGAGAATCATTTTTATCGTCCTCAGATCGGGCAGGTACTCTTTTTTGTGTACGGTTTTCGATTTGAATATCATTTCCTCAGGGTTAGTCTCGTCAGGTGTGTAGATGTCTTTTTCTTCAATAAGGGTATAGCGTCCGAGCCGTTGTTTGATAGAAGAATATGCCATTGACAGCAATATCTCATTACGATAACTCATCGCGTCTTCAATTTCTTTATCGAAGCCGGGATTCTCACGCTTCCATTTGTAGAAAGTATTCCTGCTGATTCCTGTTGCTTTACAAATATCGGATATACTGCACAGTTCTTCTGCAATCAATGAAGTAATTTTTTCTGCCAATTCCTGGTTATATTTTGCCATGATACTGAAATATTTAAACAGTTATTAAAATTGCTTTCAGTATAGATAATCGGCAAAGAAAATAATGGAGTGAATTAAGTTAAATAATGTTGTACTCTTTTGGATAGTATCTTTCGCGTGGCAGAAAGGGATCGAACGTTAAATCCCGGCTACTGATTCGTATTACTTATTAATTTTATGTATATTTATAAACAGTATTAATTAAAGAATAATATTATGGATGAGCTGGTAACTGTAAAGACGTCTGATTTTGAGGCTGATCTGGCTATCGCAAAGTCATACCTGATAGATAATGGCATAGATTGTGTCGTAAATGGGGAATATATTACAATTTCCTTACCCGAAGGGGGAGGAGCAAGGTTGCAGGTGATGTCAGGAGATTATAACCGTGCACTGGAATTGCTTATTAAAGGGGGATTCGCTAAGCGGGAGGATTATGACTTCAGGGAATGAACTGTGTTATATATAAAGAGGCTGTCCCAAAAGTATTTTTTCATATCATTTTGTCATGTTGAACGGAGTGAAACATCTCGTATCCGGAGGGCCGAGATTCTTCGTTACACTCAGAAACAACGTTCGGCAAAGCGAAGCGGAGCCAATGACAAAGAGGATAACATTTTAATAGTGTAATATTACTTTTGGGACAGCCTCTTATTTATTTCAGATGGTTGATATTAACTGGCAGTGGCTTTTACCCTGTCTTCCTGGTTCATCGCTGCCAGGCTTTTTACTTTGTTGATATCTAATCTCAGACCTTCGGCAACACGTGTCCCGTATTCCGGGTGCGCCTTATAGAATATGGCACATTGACGGTACTGAATGCGCTGTTGCGCATTTTTGATATGCCCTACAATATTACTTATGAGATTGCTCCTGTCATAATCGGACATGGCGCGCGAATACAATTCTCCGGCCTGTACAAAATCGATATCTCCCAATGGGTATTCATGGCGCGCAGCCATTCCCTGCACATCGATAGCGGGAGGAGTGAATTTTATATCCGGCGCAGGTCCGTTAAATGAGTTAGGGTAATAATTAGGTGCACTTTCCTGGCTGCCGGTATTCATCTGTCCGTCACGTTGATAATTGTGTATAGGGCATTTAGGCGCGTTTACAGGAAGCTGGTCGAAGTTCGTACCCAGCCGGTGTCTCTGTGTGTCAGGATAGCTGAAAAGCCGGACCTGAAGCATCTTGTCGGGAGAAGACGCTATCCCCGGCACGAAATTACCCGGAGAGAAAGCGGCTTGTTCTATCTCGTTGAAGTAATTTTGCGGATTTCTGTTCAATACGAATTTACCTACAGGGATAAGGGGGTAGTCACTGTGGAACCATACCTTGGTGATATCGAAAGGATCGAATTTATAGTTATCGGCTTCTTCCGGCTTCATGATCTGCACATAGGCAGTCCAGGAAGGAAAATCACCTTTTTCGATACTGTTGAACAGATCGCGTGTAGCATAATCAGGGTCGGTACCGGCCAACTCAGTAGCTTGCTGGTCTGTCAGGTTCTTTATCCCCTGATCTGTCTTGAAATGCCATTTTACCCAAACATGCTCTCCTTTCTCATTGTACCACATATATGTGTGGCTCGAAAAACCATGCATATGACGATAACCGTCAGGTGTCCCTCTGTCGGAAAAGAGAATTGTAACCTGGTGGATGCTCTCCGGAGTGAGTGACAAAAAGTCCCAGAATGCGTCCGCATCTTTCAGGTTGGACAGCGGATTTCTTTTTTGTGTATGGATAAAGTCGGGAAACTTTATGCCGTCCCTGATAAAGAATGTGGGGGTGTTATTACCTACCATGTCATAATTCCCCTGATCGGTATAGAACTTCAAAGCGAAACCGCGGGGGTCACGGGCAGTGTCGGCAGAGCCTTTTTCACCACCCACAGTGGAAAAGCGGGCGAGCATCTCGGTTCGTTTACCTACCTGTGAGAGAAAACCGGCACAGGTGTACTTTGCCACATCGTGTGTTACTTCAAAATAGCCGAATGCACCGGAACCTTTGGCATGGACAACTCTTTCGGGAATACGTTCCCTATCGAAATGAGCCAGTTTTTCTACGGTATGTACATCAGACAGCAAAGTCATCGTGTGTTTTTGGGTAGTGATGGAGGCCTGGTCATTGTCTACGGGATTTCCCTGATTTGTAGTTAGAATCTTTTTGTTCTCTTCCATAATGCAGTGTGTTTAAAGTGGTATATAAGTTAAAATTGCAGTTTGAGTCAGATATGTATAGATAGTCTTAATCATTAAAACAATCAGGTCGGTGTTTTGTTTTAATAATGCAGTAATATTTTCAGATCATAGTTTAATAAAGGCGGATGATGACTTGGATAAATTACAGGTTATATGTATCTTTAAACGACTAATTGTATGATGCCATGAGTGAAATGATAACAGTAAAGACTTCAAATATTCCGGGGGAACTGGCTGTCGCAAAATCATATTTAGAGGATAATGATATCTATTGTTTCCTGAAGGATGAGTTGATAAATCAGGTTCATCCCTATGCCGTAGGCGGAATAAAACTACAGGTAAGGGAAGAGGATGCGGAACAAGCGATCAACCTTTTACTCGAAGGCGGCTTTGCCAGGAAAGAAGACTATGAAATACCCGGATCTACCTTGTTTTTAGTGAAATGGTATGAGAAAATAACTTCATGGTTTGGACGAAAATGAAAAGAAGTTTTACCCGTGGTAAAGGATAACGGACAAAATTTTAATTTCTTACCATTCCCTTGTATTCAGGATCGTAATTCTGAATCCACCATTTATACATGAACACCGCGGTAATGCAATATATTCCGGCCTGTATCCATAATGCGATATATTCGAACCAGACATCGGTTAGTGTCGCCCCCATTGTATTTATCTTTATAAAACCGTGAATACCCGGTGTAGATGGAGCTATATAGGCAATTGCCTTTATAGGTGCGGGGATAGCTGTCCAGGGCCATGATATGCCCGAAATGAATATGAAAAGTACGCTGGTGAAAACAAACAGCATCATACCGAACTCCCGCTGTGAACAAAAGTATGACAATGTCATTGCAAAGAATGTAGCAGCCAGTAAGAATGGCATCAGAAAAGCTGCAATGGTAAGGGGATCACCTATCTGGGGGAATTTGAAAATGTAAGGGATGACTCTCAGTACCCATACAGATATAAGCATATAAAGTGATGCATAGCAGAAAGCTTTCCCTATGGTAAGTTTTACGGGATGAACGCTTTTGCCTTGCGCTGTATGAGAGGCAATAGTGAAACGCTTCCTGTCGTTGTGTGTACCAACTATTGTAGCTATGCCTAATATAAGTGTCTGTTGTATGATCAGTATTAGAATCGCCGGAACAAGGAAACTGGCAAAGCCGTTTTGCGGATTATACATCGTTACCCACTGGTTTTCTACCGTCTGACGTGTTGCGGCATCTTCTTCCTGGCTGCCTCCGCCTGTTTCTGCAACCCGGATGTCGGCTCCCATATCGAGGGATACCTCTGTTGCACTTAAAAGCATCGCTTTATAAAACAACAAACTGCTCATATCGGAGAATACACTGATCTGTGTTTGTTGCTGCGTGTTTATATTTTTGCTGAAATCTCTCGGGATATACATGATGCCGTATGCCTCTTTCCTTCTCATGGCTTCCCGGGCTTCTTCCATATCGGTTGCATATCCGATAATCTTCACATCGGCCGTAGCATCTACTTTTCGTTTGAATTCGCGGGATAGGGCCGAGTTGGAATCGTCCACGACTACAACTTTGACTTCATGTACAGTCTCGTTGTTATATATAAAACTATATAAAACAGGGTAGGCGAGAGGCACAATGAAGAACAGGAGTATGACGGCTCCGTCTCTGAAGACAACCTTTAGTTCATTGATCCAAACATAATATATATCGAGCAGTAACTTTTTCATGCTGTTTCTGATTTATTCTTCATAAATATTATCCGTCAGCATTTTTCTGATCACACCGAAGAAAAAGGCTGCAAGCAGTACAAATGCGAGTAAGGCTGCATACTGATACATAGAATATCCTACAGGGATACCATTGAGCGCCTGGTCTACATATATGAGGAAGAAATGACGCAAAGGGAAAAAGTTACTTAACGCACTTAAACTACCATCCATCGCCAACGTGGAGAATGAAAATCCGGTAATTGAGAACGATACCATTCCTATAAGGCTTGCAATACTTAAAGACAAGCGATAGTTGCGGAATATTCCCAGCAGGATAACGCCCATTCCCTGTGCTGCCAGAATAAGGCAGAGATAATTCAGGAACATTGGCCAGAATCCGCTGTGCAATGGGAACTTATTGATGTAATAAAATATTGATATGAAAAAGAAGGCAATACCCGTATAGATAATGGTATATGGCAATAATTTTCCAATGATTACCTTTAATATCGAATTGTCTCCCATTGCCATCAGATAAGATCCCCTACCGGCTTTTATTTCCGAACCGAAACAGGATACTGTAAACATAAGTATAATAAGTTGCAGTATTCCGGGCATCAGTATATTATTCAGATATACTGAATAATTGAGCCATGGGTTACCTAAGGGATGTGCATCTATTGTTATCGGTTGTAGTATAGGCATTATCTGGTTTTCCGTAAAGCCCTTTGCTTCGGCTGTTTGCAGCCCTACGGCTGCTGAGGCCAGTGTGGATATCGTCTTTAAGTCCTGAAACAGGAGAGAGCCGGATATGAGGAATGCATTATTGGTATAATAAACGAGCTTAGGGCGGTTACCCGATATGGCGTCTTCTGTGAAATCTTTCGGGATGGTTAATATCGCATATATTTCCATTCGCTCCATTTGCTGTCTGGCCTCCCTGAAAGAAAGGCTTTTGTACTTGATATCTGTTTTCTCGAAAGCGTCGAGCTGTCGGATGAGTGTACGTGTGGTGGTTGTATTGTCAAGGTCTACAACCGCAATAGGAATGCGTGACGGCAGTCCGCTGCTCATCATCCACAACAGTATAATCATGGATAGTAAGGGTGCGACAAATATCCCCCAGATACATATCTTGGAAGAAGAAATGCGCAACCATTCCCTTTTGAATATCGCGAATATGCCGGTTTCTTTGGTCATTTTATTCTTTTGATAGTTACGAGTTTGCCTCGCCTTCGCTTCGGCGAATGTTATTTCTACGCCCTGTGGGCAGTTACGAGTTACAAGTAAACAAGATACTAGTTGTTAACTGTTGACTGCTATTACTCTTTTATGATCAGGGACATTCCCGGAAGCACATCTATCGATTTATCATTGAACCGGGCTTTCACTTCAAACGTTTTACGGTCGTATTGCCCCGTAGTTTTTGTCGCTTTCCATGCGGCATACGAGCCAAGGTCTTTCACATAGTAGACAGTCATCTCTACATCCCGGTCCAGTGCAGGTACATAAGCCTTGAATGTCTTACCCAGATCTTTATAATCTTTGAGGCGGTCTTCGCGGATATTGAACGAACCCCATTTGTCATCCAGTTTAGCTACATTCATTATTGGTGCTCCTGTACCTACAAGTTCGCCTTCGTTCGGAAATTTTTCGGTTACTTTACCATCAGTCGGTGAAATCAGGTAGCTTTCCGATATGTATGAAGCCACTTCTGCAACCGCGCCTTTTGCCCTCTCCAATAAAGCGAGGGCAGCTTCCTTGTCCTCTCTTTCAGCTCCGTTCACAGCCATGTCATACTGTGATTTCGCAGCTTTTTCCGTAGCGATGGCAGCATTTAGCTGAGCTTCTACTTCGTCGCGTTTCTGAGCTGTTACCACGCCTTTATCATACAGATTTTGTACACGGGTAAATGATTTCCGGGCTATATCCACACCCACTTTAGCTTTTTGCCACATTTCGAAAGCACCTTGTATTTGCTCTACACGCGCTCCTTTTATGGCCTTCTGGTTCTGTGCCGCAGCTCCCTGTTCGGCAGCGCTGGCCTGAGCCAGTTTGGCATCTATATCCGGGATGCTGAGAATAGCCAAAGTATCTCCCTTTTTTACAAAACTGCCTTCGTCGACCAGATATCTGGATATACGCCCCGGAACTTTGCTGGATATGCGGACCTCTGTTACATCGGCTTCTCCTTGTATGATATTATCTTCCTGATTCAGGAAAAAGAAGCCATAAAGGCCCACTACAATGATTATTGTTGCGAAAACCAGTATAGGTATAAGTTTCGACCCTGATTTTTTATTTTCTGTATCCATATTTTAATTAGTTACGAGTTACAAGTAAACAAGTTACGAGTTGCTTGCGCCATTTTTAATTTTTATCTTGCCATTTCTCTTTTATGCTCTCCTTGTAGCCTCCCCTTGGGGAGGTTGGTGGGACTATAATTTTCGCCCTAACGCTTTATTCAGATATATTTTGCAGAGGATTATATCTATTTGTGCATCTATCTTATCGGAATGCGCGGCGAGCCATGCTGTATGTGCGGCCATTACATCCGACGCAGCTATAACTCCTTCCTCAAAGCCTGCATTAGCATATCGCAGGTTTTCATCGGCTTTTTCAGTATTCTTTTGTGTAGATGCCAGTTTTTTGTTTGCCTCGTTCAGTTTATATACCGACTGGTTTATCTGTAAAGTGATTTTCTCTTTAGCTTCAGCCAGTTCAAATCGTTTAATACGTGTTTCAGCTTTTGCTGCATTTAATTTTGCTGAACTGGAAACGAAATTTAGAGGCACTTTTAGCACCACTCCGACATTCCACATTCCACCGAATTTTTTCTCAAAACCATCAAATAAATTCGGATTTGTCCAGAGGTAATTGGCTGTAAAAGCCAGATTAGGCATAAAGTCGGCCTGTGCTATCTTCTCCTGTTTGCCATATATTTTTGTGGCCAGTTCCAAGCTTCTTATTTCAGTCCTGTTGGTTAATGCTTCATCTATATTAGGCATCGTCTCATTTTCTCCATTGATAATCAGATTGTCGAGATTTTCATCTTGCAGCGTGATTTCATCGCTGATTTCCAATCCGCATATTTGAGTCAACAGCATCTTGGCAAGGCTAAGTCCGTTTTCCGCTTTAGTAAGCGTCATTTCCGCCTCGTTCAGTTTTACATTCACGGATAAGCGGTCGGCCTTGGTAACAACACCCTCCTGCTCCATAGCTGAAATATCAGAGTCCATTTTTTTCATCAGCTCTACATAGGCCCCGGCTAATTTTCTTTTATTTGCAACCGATACTACCTGCCAGTATGCATTATCCACCTCTACGATAACATCTGTCATCTGGGTTTCTTTCATTGTTTTAGCTAGTTCTTCGGCGTAAGAGCGCAGGTCGTTATAAGCGATTATTTTTCCACCCATAAATATAGGCTGGGTAAGGTTGAAACCGCCTGCCCAAATGTTTTTTATGTCTACTTCGCCCATTTTCCAGATGCCGTCTCTTATATTATCAGGAATGGGTATGGAAGATACTTCTCCAATAGGTACGGGTAAGGGGATTGCACTGGGTATAGCGGATGATGAGATAAGATGCAGGTTTTTCTGGTTATGCATGTAACCTCCCAGAAATTGTATTTCAGGAAAGAATTTGGTTAATGCGTCTTTCTTATTGTAATATGCAATCTTTTCCTGCTCCGATGCTATTTTCAGAGCCTTATTGTTTTCTATAGCCAACTGCCGGCATTGCTCCAGGCTAAGGAGTTGCTGTGCGGCACTGTTTATATTGAAAACGGATATTAAAAGGAGAATTATTCCACAACTTTTTTTAATCATACTGGAGTTAATCTAATAAACCTGCAATTGATTGTTTATGCAACTATACGCAAAAGTATATACATTTTCTAAAATACGATAGCGACAATTAGTTTTTTACTAATAATTTAACATTTAGTAAAAAAAAAGGTTCATGTCAGGATGCTTTAATATTTATTCTTTTTTCGCTTCGTGATAAAAAATAAGTACGTTTTTTATACGTTCTAATTTTCATATCTTTTTGAGCGAGCATCGCATCAGATATTTTCATAGTCAAACGGGCGTTTGCCGTCAAAGTTGCGACTGCTCACACTCGCGTAAGCTCAATTTCATTAAGTAAAGAAAGAAACTATCTGTATCCGTATTTTGTCATTGACTCCGCTACGCTTTGCTGAATGGCACGTATGGTGGTTTGAGAGGTCGAAACGGGAATTAATACCGTTTCTTCTACCCAATTGTTAATTTAAATTGGTTTATATTTTGTATATTTGGGTAACTTAAATTAAATCTAATTATTCTATGGATAAAACGGAAAAGGAGAAAGGGCAAAAAGGTGGAGATAAAAACGAGAAACAGACACAGATAGAAAAATATACTATACGCCGTTATGTTGCTTTTTTTGATATTCTGGGCTTCAAAAATATGCTTCAAAAAGGAACACGTCATGCTGTTGAACAATTGGAAACTTTAGTAAATTATTTAGACGGAGATAAAAACAGCCCATTTGTAGAAGATGAGAATGTTAAAGATATAGTTCAGTTTAGGATATTTTCAGATAGTATATTTATGTACACTAAAGATGAAAGTTTAACATCGTGGAGATTATTTACTTATGCTGTTTCTTGTTTTTTTCATCACGCATTGATACGCAGAATACCTATAAAAGGAGGAGTTGCACATGGATATGCTTTTATAGGGCAACCAAATAGTAAATTGAAAAATGTGATGTGTGGAGAAGCTATTACAAACGCCTATTTAATCCAAGAGGAATTGCAATACATTGGGATT
Source organism: Dysgonomonas termitidis (assembly GCF_054657735.1). Lineage (NCBI taxonomy): Bacteria > Pseudomonadati > Bacteroidota > Bacteroidia > Bacteroidales > Dysgonomonadaceae > Dysgonomonas > Dysgonomonas termitidis. The sequence goes on from NZ_BAAHYD010000003.1 coordinate 173,740, forward strand.
GTTGTACATCATACATTTGAGCATTATTTAGAAAAAACAATAAAACTATCGAAGGGTAATCCTGATATTGAAGATGAATATCTTAAGGATTCAGGGAACTTTGAAAAGGTTTTATTGCTATATAAAGAAATAAAGACCCCTTTAAAAAATGGGATATATGAGTGTTTGAATATGAATTTATTTAGGTTCTCTGCAAAATGGGCTGAAATTTTTTGTAATGATAGTTCTGATATTTTAATAGATTTTAAATTAAATAGTCCAAGTCATAGTAGAAAATATATTGATAACACAAAAAAAGCTTGGGATGAATTGAAGAAACAATAAACCTCTCACATTATTAAATCCGAATTCATTTATCTATACTAAAAATAGTACATGAAGGGCAGTTGATGAAGAACAATTACTTCCTGTCGATACACCTTCATAATTTATAACTCTTAAATATTTAAGGTATGGCAAAGTATAGCGAAGAATTAGTGGAAAAGGTAGTCTTTCTTCTCGAAGAAGAGTTTTATACAACTACCCAGATATGTAAGGCTCTGGGATTTAGCAGACAGGCTTTTTATAGCTGGATGGATAGCAAACCTGAGTTCAGGAAGGAAATAGAGGATGCCACTCATAGGCGCGATGAAGCATTGATGACGATGGTGCATGTTTCGTTGAAGAAAAAACTGGAAGGTTATATGACTGTTGAAGAAAAAGATGTATATGTACCGGATGTGAATAATCCCGGAGAATTGGTGTTTAAATCGAAAGTAATTACAAAAAAAGAGTGTGCCCCCGACCTGCGTACAATAAAGATGCTGCTGGAACGTAACGATAAGAAAAGCCTCTCCAGACTTCCCGTGAAGAAGGAAGTGGAGCATGTTTCTGAAGACAGCCGTGTCGTTTTAGAGGAAGTGATTGGAGATGGAGTGAATGCGGAGATGCCACGACCGCACACCGATAGAATCGAGGCCTCGAAAATAGACGTAATTTTAAGTGACGGTCTGATATGCAGCAAAAGAAAATCGGCCGGGGATATCACGGCATCCTTGGTGTCGAAACTCGCGAAAGAAAGAAGATGCACGAAATCTAAAAGGATGGCAACCCGAAATATTAAAAAACATGTCAGATTTGTCAAGTTTTAATAAAATTTCACCTTGTCACTTCGTCTATCAGATAAAAAATAGATTTAAAATTGATGTCGCTGTATTCACTCATTCCTATTTCGCAGGTGCGGCTGGTAGAATACCCGTCTTTGCAGACGGCAGGAACCTGTTCGGATAGATGCCTTAACCCGTGCTTGTTCAGTTCGGGATAAGTAAAGCCTCTGTCTCCGGCAAATCCGCAGCAGTTACTTTCTACAAAGGCGACCTCTTTCGAGCACATTTTAGCAAGTTGCTGCAACTTTTGTTCCATGCCGATTTTCTTAACAGAGCAGACCGGAAATACAGTTACTGCTTCCCGTGGGTTATTAACTTGTAGCTTAGGCATTACAAAGTCGATCATAAACTCTATAGGATCATATATCTTCAGATCTTTATTCGTATAGGCTTCATGGAAAGTATAGAAACACGGGCTCATATCGAACAGCACCGGATATTTACCTCCTTCGGATGCTTTATATAATGCGTCTTCGAGTTCCTTCGATTTACGTGAGCCTTCCTCTTTCAGTCCTTTACTGCTGAAAGCCATGCCGCAGCACAGATGGTTGATGCCTTCGGGATAGATGATGGTAAAGCCTGCTCGCTGGAGTAACTCTTTGGTCTTTTGAGTAAGTTCCACATCCCCTTTCTCATAGCCGTTCGATTTACCCATCGATCGATTGATACAGGATGGAAAATAAACGACTTTATCGGCTTGTCCCTCGTTGACTACAGAGTCTTTTATCTTGTGCGCGCCCCTTGGCATATCCTTGTTCCATTTGGGAATGGTCTTGAAGGATGCGGTTCTCATTGCTGATGCGATGCCTCCCATCAGCGTATCTCCCAATATAGTATGGAAAGCATGTACGAAATTGAGTCCGCCCCGCATCAGAGAGGTGGTTCCTGCCATACGATTACCTATATATGAAGCGATACTTTTGGCTGTGCCTGATGCCTCATTATGTCGCAGGTCTTTTATGAACTTACCCGTATCTATCTTTACAGGGCATACCAGCCCGCAAAGGCCATCGGTTGCACAGGTTTCGTCCGAATAATATTTTGCGTCGTGCAACATCTGCTTCAGCCGTGCCGGATTTTCTCCCTGTATTTTCAGCCTTGAAATCTCCCTGGCGATGACAATGCGCTGACGGGGCGACAGGGTCAGGCCTTCGGCGACACAGTTAGGTTCGCAGAAGCCGCATTCCATACACTTGTCTACAATTTCGTTTACGGCAGGCAAAGGTTTCAGGTTCTCGAGATGTATCTTCGGATTCTCATTGATCACCACACCCGGGTTGATGAGGTGGTAAGGGTCGAATATTTTCTTTATGCGGAGCATTATCTTGTAGGCGGCTTCGCCCCATTCTTTTTCCACAAAAGGGGCCATATTACGGCCTGTTCCATGCTCGGCTTTGAGTGAGCCGTCAAACTTGTTGACAACAATATCGGCCAGTTCGTCCATCATATCGGCATAGCGTTGCACTTCGCTCGGCGTACTGAAATCCTGTGAGAAATTCAGGTGCAGATTGCCTTCCAGCGCATGTCCGAAAAGGACCGCGTCATGGTATTCATATTTTTTGAACAGGGCTTTCAGGGCAATACATGCTTCCGCGAGACGGGGTACAGGAAAAGCGACGTCCTCTATGATGCAGGTTGTCCCTGTTTTGCGCAGGCCGCCGACAGAAGACAGCAGGCCTTTACGGGCTTTCCAGTTGAAATTATATTCTTTCGGGTCGGAAGTAAATCTGTATGGTTGTATCGTAGGGATCGTTTCCACAGCTTTGCGTACAGCGGTTTCTCTGGCATCCATATCTGCTTTTTCGTTCGCCTGTATTTCTACCAGCAGCACGCAAGCGGTTTCGGGCATTGTACGGAAATAATCCGGAGCATCGGGATCGTCTTCTACCGAGCGGATAGAATCCCTATCCAGTAATTCAACTGCTGAAACAGGGCTTTCACGCAAAAGCGGAACAGCTTCACACGCCAGTTCGATGGTTTCGAATATCATCAGGGCACAAGCCTTGTACTTCTCGTCGGTAACGGTATGATAGGTAATATCGGATATAAAAGCGAGTGTCCCTTCCGAGCCTATCATCAGGTGTTTGATGATATCGAAAGGGTCTTGATAGTCTACCAGAGCATTGATGCTGTAACCGGTTGTATTTTTAATCTTGAATTTACGCCTGATACGTTCGTCCAAAACAGTATCGGATTTAATATCGTCTCTTAACTGTTCTATTTCCTTTATTATGCCGGGGTGCTTTGCTTTGAATGCCTTTTTGCTCTCCTCGTCGGATGTATCGAGAATGGTGCCATCGTAGAGTACAATACGGATGTCGGCAATTGTTTTATATGAGTTCTGGGCCGTGCCGCAACACATCCCGCTGGCGTTGTTGGCGGCTATTCCCCCAATCATCGCTGCATTTATCGACGCGGGGTCGGGGCCGATCTTTCGACCGAACGGTTGCAGGTATATATTTGCCCTTGCCCCTGTGATTCCGGGTTGCAGCCTGATCTTCATGCCGTCATCGTCCAGGATGGTATATTTGCGCCATTCGTGAGTCGCTACCATAAGTACGGAATCGGAAATTGCCTGTCCGGAAAGGCTTGTGCCTGCTGCCCGGTATGTTACGGGAAGATTCAGACGTCCGGTTTGGCGGATTACCTCCACAGCTTCCTCTTCGGTATGTACTTGTACTACTATTTTCGGAATCAGACGGTAAAAGCTCGCATCTGTTCCGTAAGCTAATAATTGCAACGGATTTGTGATAATGCGTTTGACAGGGAGTGTTTTCGATAATTCGTCTTTTAGTTGCTGATAATTAGCAGGTAGCATAGTAATAGTGTTTTAGTTGGTTAAAAATAAACAGCATGAAATAAAATAAATGCAAGTTATAAAACATATTTGATAAATCAGTGCTAATAGCGGATGGATAATAAGGTCTCTGGCAAAAATCATTTAAAAAGAAGATACCGGCATTATGAAGCGTCTATTTTATCGGTATAGTTAATGAATGATGGTGTTTAAAAAAACACAAAACCTATAAATTCCATCTTATTAGTTCTTTAAATACAAGAAAAAAGACTAATTTTGTGGGTCAAATTTAAACAGACTCTAACAAACGAAAAAACGAAATACATTATTCATTTTTAAACAAATAAAAACAATGAGAATCGAGAAAATTTTCGCACGTGAAATCTTGGATTCAAGAGGAAATCCTACAATTGAAGTTGATGTAACCCTTGAATGCGGTATCCTTGGCCGCGCTGCTGTACCATCAGGTGCTTCAACGGGAGAAAATGAAGCTTTGGAACTTCGCGATGGTGATAAAAAACGTTATGGAGGTAAAGGGGTAACTAAAGCTGTAGATAATGTAAACAAAATAATAGCTCCTGCCTTACTGGGCGAATCTTCTCTTGACCAAAGGGGAATCGACAGCAAAATGCTTAAGCTGGACGGAACTAAAACCAAATCTAAACTTGGCGCTAACGCTATTCTTGGTGTTTCTCTTGCTGTAGCCAAAGCTGCGGCTAACTATCTTGAACTTCCTTTGTATCGCTATATCGGTGGTACCAACACTTATACACTGCCTGTACCGATGATGAACATCATCAATGGAGGTTCTCACTCTGATGCTCCTATCGCATTTCAGGAATTTATGATCCGCCCTGTAGGTGCAAAATCATTCAAAGAAGGTTTGAGAATGGGTGCTGAAGTTTTCCACTCACTGAAAAAAGTGCTTCACGACCGTGGCCTTAGCACAGCAGTGGGTGATGAAGGTGGTTTCGCTCCTGCTCTTAACGGAACAGAAGACGCGCTGGATTCTATCCTTAAAGCCATTAAGGATGCAGGTTATAAAGCAGGAAAAGACATCACTATCGCTCTTGACTGTGCTGCTTCTGAATTCTTCAACAGAGAAACTAAGGTGTATGACTATAGCAAATTTGAAGGAAAAGGCGGGGCAAAACGCAAAATTGCCGACCAGGTTAAATTCCTGAAAGAACTGACTGAAAAATACCCTATCGACTCTATCGAAGACGGTATGGACGAAAGCGACTGGGACGGCTGGAAAAAGCTTACAGATGCTATCGGCGACAAAGTTCAGCTTGTAGGTGACGACTTGTTCGTAACTAATGTTGACTTCCTTCAAAAAGGTATCGAAAGCGGATGTGCTAACTCTATCCTTATCAAAGTAAACCAAATCGGTACACTTTCCGAAACATTGGATGCTATCGAAATGGCTCACCGTGCAGGATATACAAGCGTAACTTCTCACCGTTCGGGTGAAACTGAAGATGCTACTATCGCAGACATCGCCGTTGCTACTAACTCAGGACAGATCAAAACCGGTTCTCTTAGCCGCACAGACCGTATGGCTAAATACAACCAGCTTCTTCGTATCGAAGAAGAACTTGGCGACAAGGCTGTTTATGGTTGGAAACGCGTTCAACGCAAAAAATAAGAAGTCAATTCTTAATATTATAGAAAACCGGTATCCGAAAGGGTACCGGTTTTTGATTTTTATATGAATCTGCATATATTTGCGGAAGCCTTGGTGAAGGGGCTATTATTACTTTACACGGCAGCTTAAGATCGCAGACCTATTTATTGATTCTCTAAGTATAGCAGCAATAAACTGTGGCTGTTTTAGAATACATCATTAAATGTTTTTATGAATTAGAGCCTATGAATCGGATTTTCATTATACTACTTTTCCTGTTTTCAATTTCAGGCATTAGCGTTTCTGCTCAGAGTGATAAAGATACACCGCGCAACGGAGAAGGTATCCATTTATTCCTCAAGCGGAATAAACGTACGGGCAGTGGGCAATACGAGCAGTTTCTGGAGCTGAATAAAGGTAAATTCGGACGGAACAACTCTCTTTTATTGGGCGTCGCATATACGCTCCCTCCATTATCCGGCAAGCGGAATACGGAAGCCCAGGATAAGCCTGCCGCAGATAAACAAGACAGCAAGACAAAGATAAATAAGTTATTCGGGAACAAGTATCAGGAATATACAATCAAATCGAATAAACTGAAAGGTACCTGCTTCTATCTTTCGAGCGGACATGGCGGTCCTGATCCCGGAGCTATCGGCAAGGTGGATGGTTATGAGCTTCACGAAGATGAATATGCCTACGATATAACCCTGCGGCTTGCCCGCACCCTGCTCGAAGAGGGAGCGACGGTGCATATGATCATACAGGATGCGCTGGATGGCATCCGGGACGACAGATATCTTTCGAACAGTGACCGCGAAACCTGTATGGGTGAAGTAATCCCTCTCAATCAGGTGAAAAGATTACAGCAACGGAGTGATAAGATAAACAGTCTGGCGAAAAGGACGAAAGAGAAATATAAAAGGGCTGTTTTTATCCATGTAGACAGCCGTAGCCAGAAGGAGCAACTGGATGTCTTTTTTTACTGGGCACCCAAAAGCAGCGGCGGTAAAAAACTGGCGAATACAATGAGAACCACCTTCGAAAGCCATTACGATAAGCATCAGCCAAGCCGGGGCTTTACAGGGACGGTTGGTGAGCGCAGTCTCTTTGTGTTGGATAAGACGACACCTGTGGGCATTTACGCCGAACTGGGCAATATTCAAAACAGTTTCGACCAGCGGAGATTTTTAGACCCGAATAACCGTCAGGCTTTGGCAAACTGGATGTGCCGCGGGTTTATTACGGATTATGAAAACTGGAAGAAGGGGAAATGATATTTTTTCTACTCTATTGATTGTTATCTCTTTCTATATCAATTTCCATTTACTTTATCTATATAATTAGAGCTAATAGCCTTTGGCTGTTAGCTTATAGTTCTTTGAAGTGCTGATTAAAGTAGTTACGAGTTACTTCGCCCTGCGGGCAGTTACGAGTTACAAGTTGGCAGGCGTTTTGTTTTGTTTCACGCAAAGACGCAAAGGCACAAAGTTTTACATCTTACGAGTTATTGACTGATGACTGTTAACTGATATTTCTGTTACCTTTGTTACTTTTTATATAGTGTTCTTTGTGTAAATCTTTATGCTCCTTGTGGTAAAGAGTTTTCAACCACTAAGTACACGAAGGAAATCACAAAGGGCACAAAGGCTGAAAAGACTGTTACTTTTGTTGCCTTTTAACAGTTACGAGTTTGCCTCGCCTTCGCTTCGGCGAATGTTATTTCTTCGCCTTGCGGGCAGTTACGAGTTATAAATTAGTTGACTGTTTACTGCTTACTGACATATCTGTTACCTTTTTGGAGAAAGATACGAGAGACAGGTTGTTAACTACTCTCTGACGGGATGCTTCGTTTCTCTCAGCATGACAAACCACGATACTGCTTACTGTTTACTGAAATATATGTCAACTTTGTCAACTTTTTATTAACTCCAACTTCTTAGATGGCCGGGGATTCGAAAAACGGCTGATGCCTTCTGTAAGTTTAAATAGTTTCGTATATTTGTGGAAAACGTTATTATTATGAGATTACTATTAATCAGCAATTCGACCAATCCCGGAGAAGCTTATCTGGATTATCCGAAGTACAATATCAAAGAATTTTTGGGTGAGAAACCGGTAAAGGCATTGTTTATTCCCTATGCGGCAGTGACTTTTTCGTATAATGAATACGAAGAAAAAGTGAATGACCGCTTCAAGGAAATAGGACACAGTGTGGTTGGTATCCATCATTTCGATGATCCGAAGAAAGCTGTGGAAGAAGCTGAAGCTATTATAGTTGGCGGAGGGAACACATGGAAGCTCGTTCGTATGATGCGTGATAACGGATTGATTGACCTCATCCATAAAAAGGTAAAGGGTGGAACTCCGTATATCGGGTGGAGCGCAGGTTCGAATGTAGCTTGTCCTACATTGCGCACGACGAATGATATGCCTATTATCGACCCTAAAGGTTTTGATGTAGCTAATTTAGTACCCTTCCAGATCAACCCTCACTATCTGGACGATCACCCATCCAATCACGGTGGAGAGACCCGGGAGGTGCGTATTAATGAGTTTATTACCGAAAATCAGGATGTATATGTCGTAGGCTTACGTGAGGGTACAATGCTTAACCTTGAAGGGGATGTATTGAAACTGATAGGAAAAAGGTCGGCCCGTATATTCAGATATGGTCAGGAACCGGAGGAATTAACCGGGAAGGATGATTTCAACTTCCTGCTAAAATAAGGAAATATAGTCTGGGGGATCAGTTCTGTTCCTCCAGGCAAACCATAACAAAGTCCGGTTCTACTTTATAATAGGCTTTGAACTGATGCCCTGAACCTGTACGGTATTCCGATGCTTCGAATATGCCTTTCTGTACGGGGATAAAATTTCCGACAAAGAGATGCTCCCTGAAGTCAATACTGTCCGCGTCCAGAAATTTGAACATAGCTTCTTTGGCTGACCAGTGCAGGAGGAGATGTACCAGTTCGTTATTCTTATCTATATATTCACCTTTGCCTATGACGCGGCTCTGTACCCGCCTTATCTTATCGGATATCTGTTCTATATCGAGTCCTATCGGCTTTTCCTTATTGATGGCGACGGCAACGAATTTTCTGGTATGGGATACGCTTATATGGAATGACTTGTCTGTCAGGTAAGGTTTTCCTGACGGGTTATAATATACCTGTTTCTCTTCACCTGCCAGTTCTTTGATCAGTAGCCGGGCAGATAGTATTTCCAATACGCGGGATTCGGATTTGATGGATTGTATGTTGTCAATCCAGTTGTGATGAGACAAAGCCGATAGGAGTTCCTCCCTCGTCTCTTCTATTTTCCATACACCTATCAGTGAGGCTGCGGTTATATATTCCTTATAGTAAAGCATTATGGCTTCAAAGGTAAAACTTTTTCCATCAACTCGGTAAAAATGGCCGCCATACGTTGCTGGATATATTCATCTTGCCCTTCGTAGGGATGCCAGCCAAATTCTTCACCTTTGACCACCTCATTGTTATGGGCGTACAATATACTGTATTGCTTCCCGGTAACAGGATGCAGATGATTTCCGGAAAAGCCGATGTATTTGTCGAATTCTACAATAGGAAAGCCCCATCTTTCTCCCAGTTTCCGGATAGCCGGATTGAATATGGTGCGGGCATCGTGCCAATGGGTGCACATGACGATCACAGCAGGCTTACCGCTCTTTGAGCCGTAGTATTTGGAACTCTTATCGAATTTCAGATTATAGCATTCTGTAATATACCGTTTTATCACATAATCGTATGCTGCCGCGTAGTTTGAGCGGTCGAACGGAACGGGATAATCTTCGTAATTTTGTTTGAGTCCGGCGGTATCGGCTACATTTTCGTCGTGAACATGCATGATTACAAATGCGTCTATGTCCTCAAGTTCTTCTTTGGTATATAATGTCCCGTTTACCATCCGGTTTGCGGCATCGGCTATTGCTGTTCCTCCTATAGCAGTATTGATCGGTTTTGCATTCAGCTGTTTGCAAGCCAGTTCGAACCAACCGTTGTTAGATGAGGCAAAAGAGGCTCCGGTCAGTAAAATGGTATATTTGTTGTCAGATTTGCCATTTAAAGAATCCTCTTTGTTTTGGCATTGTATGTTTGATAATGCCAAAACAAAGAATGACAGACAAAGTAATACTTTCTTCATCGCTGTTTGATTTAATTAAATATGTGATATAAATGCGGAAAAGGAGCTCTATTGTTATAAAACTCCTTTTTCGATATAGTTAGGAAATATTAGTCAATGTATGCTAATACCTGATTCTTTTGAACCTTTGCACCTTGTTTGGTTTCTATCTGGAGAATCTTACCGGAAGAGAGAGCCTTCACTTCTTCTATACCATAGTAAGTCTGAACGAAACAAACAACATCACCTTCTTTTACTTCTGTACCGATAACAGGAGCAGTGGATACATCGTCTACATCCACCTGCCAGATTACCTGGCCGCTTACAGTAGATTGGATTGGTTTTGCATCAGGATATTTCGCCTGGATAGCTTCCGCGTCGAATGCAGGCACTTCAATCACCTGGCGTGTAACGATAATAGGGGCACCGGCTTTCTCCTTTTGTTTTTCCAGGTCCTCATTGAAACGTTCTTTAGCCAGACCGGATTTGTAGTCACGGTATTGGCGGTCGTGCATCGCAAGCTCGAATAACTCTTCATCATCCTGACCGTAGTCCCATCCGTTATCGTCCATTTCTTTGCGGTATGTATCCAGTGCATCAGGGTATTCGTCCTGAGGATTACCGGTATAGAATTCAAGATTTTTGGCTTTGGCAAGAGCTATGATTTCATCATCCAGTTTGCCCGGAAGTGTACCGGTTTTACCAAGTATCATGTTCCAGCTGTCTTTGTCAATATTAGAGAAACGAGGTTGTCCCTGAGCCATCGCGAAGATATTCATCAGCGCGATATTCTTCACGTATTGGCTGAATGGAGTTACTAATGGAGGATAACCAAGTTTAGGCCAGATATATTCTACTTCCTCGAATAGCTGAACGACTAGGTCGTTGAGTGTTACTTCTGCCTTGCCATTGTTGCGGAGCGCCATGTTGATAGCTGAATGCATGCCGCGAAGGTCAGCCATCATGGAACCCATCATACCACCCGGAAGTCCACAGCCTACAAGCAGAGAATTCAGGAACTTGTTTGAAGGGTCGATCCAGTATCCTAAGAAGTCGTCGATGAAAGACTGGGTCAAAGCACGGGCCTCCATATACGCGTTCATATTGATATCAGGAACAGAGAAGCCAGCGTCTTTCAGCATAGCCTGTATTGTAATAACGTCAGGATGCACCATTCCCCATGCTAAGGGTTCGATAGCAGTATCCAGATAATCAGCTCCCGCTCTTGCAACTTCGAGCATAGAAGCTACGGAAAATCCGGGTCCTGTATGTCCGTGGTATTCGATAGGGGTATTCGGGTGTCTGTCCTTTAAAGCTTTTACAAGTTTGCCGAGAAAAGCAGGGCGTCCTACTCCGGCCATATCTTTGAGGCAAATTTCGTCAGCACCGAAATCTATCAGTTTATCGGCGAAATTTACATAGTAGTCAACAGTGTGAATCGGGGAATGTGTGATACAAAGCGCCGTCTGGGAGATCATCCCTGCTTCTTTTGCATATTTTACCGACAATTCCAGATTGCGGGGATCATTTAGCCCGTCAAAAGAGCGGGAAATGTTTGTGCCCTGAGCGTGTTTTACCTTAAACATCAGGCTACGTACGTCTTTCGGGACAGGATACATGCGTAGGGCATTCAGTCCGCGCTCGAGCATGTGAGTCTGTATTCCCACTTTGTTGAATGGTGCAGTCCATTCGCGAACCGCTCTGTTCGGATTTTCGCCGTAAAGCAGGTTCACTTGTTCGAAAGCTCCTCCGTTTGTTTCAACACGGGCGAAACAGCCCATATCAATAATTACAGGTGCAATTTGTGTTAACTGGTCAACACGCGGCTGGTATTTCCCGGACGACTGCCACATGTCACGATAAACTAGGCTAAATTTAATTTCTTTTCCCATATCTGTTTTTAGAGTTATATTGAAAAAGAGTAGCATAGAACGGCTTGTGCATACTCTAAAATCTGTTAATTCATCAACTGTATATCAATCTTTTGATTGCCTTACAAATTTAAGTTTTTATATCTGAATAAAAGAATAAAACAATTATTAAAATTATCAATTTGTCATAAAAAAAGCGTAATCTTTCCGTTTTTTGTCTGCTATCTATGTAGGTTGCACAAAGAAGGTAAAAGTGAGCAGTCTTTTTGCTTGATAAATCTTATTTTTTGATCTGTAGGGGGCTGTAGTGAATAGAGAGGATAATTGCTATCTGTTTTTATTTCAGCTTACAGTATACCTGTAGTTTGAAAAAGTAACAAAGGTAACAGAAACTAATTAAGAATTAAGAATGAAAAATTAATAATTAGCTTGTCATGCTGAGCAGAGCAAAGCATCTCGCCAGTTAACAGTGAATAATCATCAGTCATCACTCGTATCTTGTCTACTCGTATCTCAAAAAAAGTAACAAAAGTAACAGTTTTTTCAGTGAACAGTTAACAGTCATCAGTTAACAACTGGTATCTCGTATCTTATCTACTTGTAACTATTCCCAAAAAGGTTACAGCTTTTACGCATTTTAATTATTGAATCCTTAAACATCAAATTTTTAAATCCTAAATCCAACACTTCAAAGAGCTATAAGCTAACAGCTAAAGGCTAATGCTTACTATATAGATAAACTTTTTCAAAAAAAACATTTTCATGCGGTTGCCCTAATAAAGAATGTAGTATACAAATAAAAAAGAGATTATAAATTTCTTTATAACCTCTTTTATTTTGATTTTCTATTTTGCTTAATTTCTTAACGCTTTGTCCATTGCTGCCGCAGCTTTACGCCCGTCGCCCATGGCAAGGATCACAGTGGCGCCTCCACGTACAATATCTCCCCCTGCATATACTTCCGGCAGGGCGGATTGCATGGTTTCCTGATTTACAACGATTGTACCCCATTTGGTAACCTCAAGACCTTTGAATGTAGATGGAATTAACGGATTAGGAGAAACGCCCACGCTGACGATTACCTGATCTACATCGAACCATTCGGTTGCGCCTTCAATTGCGACCGGTTTACGGCGTCCGGACGCATCAGGCTCACCCAGCTCCATTTTTTGAAGCAGCATGCGTTGTACCCGTCCGTTTTCGTCCCCTTCGTATCTGAGCGGATTGTGTAAAGTATGGAATATTATTCCTTCTTCCTTGGCATGTTTCACTTCTTCGATACGTGCAGGCATCTCTTCTTCCGAACGACGATATACAATATATGCCTTTTCGGCGCCTAAGCGTTTCGCTGTACGTACGGCGTCCATTGCTGTGTTCCCGGCTCCTATGACAGCAACTTTCTTGCCCATTTGCACAGGAGTGTCACTTTCCGGATTTGAGGCATCCATAAGGTTTACACGGGTAAGGAACTCGTTGCATGACATCACGCCGATAAGGTTCTCTCCCGGAATATTCATAAAGTTAGGCAGCCCTGCGCCACTGGCAGCGAATATACCTTTGAATCCGTCATTTAAAAGGTCTTCGCGGGAAATGGTTTTACCCACGATACAATTATTGACGAATTTTACACCCATTTTGCGAAGGACGTTTATTTCTACATCTACTATCTCATTAGGTAAACGGAATTCAGGAATACCATATTTCAAAACGCCTCCAATCTCGTGCAGCGCTTCAAATACAGTGACATCGTATCCCAGTTTTGCCATATCTCCGGCAAAAGCCAACCCTGCCGGCCCTGATCCTACTGCTGCAATCTTGATGCCGTTAGCAGGAGCCAGTTCAGGTAGCGACATTTGTCCGCTTTCGCGCTCGTAATCTGCTGCAAACCGCTCTAAATAACCGATAGCCACAGGTTCCTTTTTCATCTTCTGTATATAGATGCATTTTGCTTCACATTGTTTTTCCTGAGGACATACACGTCCGCAAACGGCAGGAAGTGCACTTGTCTCTTTCAGCACCTTGGCGGCCTCAAGGAACTCGCCACACTCTATATTTTTGACAAATGAAGGTATCTGGATATTAACCGGGCAACCTTCCATACATGTAGGGTTGGCGCAATCTAGGCAGCGGGCGGCTTCAAACATTGCCTGTTCCTTTGTTAATCCCAGATTAACTTCTTCTTTCAATGAATGGCTTCTGTATTCGGCGTCCAGTTCGGGCATGTGCACACGCGGCCTTTCACCACGCTCTTTGGCCTTCATCCCTCTGCGTAGTTCGTCTCTCCAGGGTTCGCTACGTCTTGCCTGTATATTTTCTTGTTCTGTCATTTTTTTAGTTATAAGTTTTTAAGTAATGTGTAGTAAGTAACGGAGTTGAAATGAAAGAAGTCAGTCCTTCTTAGCCCTTTCCACTTTTTACTTAATACTTAATTGTATGCTTTCAGCCTCATTAACATTTCGTCGAAATCAACTTCGTGAGCATTGAATTCAGGGCCATCGACACATACAAACTTGGTCTTACCTCCTACTGTTACACGGCATGCTCCGCACATCCCCGTTCCGTCTACCATAATAGTGTTCAGGGAGGCCATTGTAGGTATATTATATTTTTGAGTGAGAAGTGATACGAATTTCATCATGATAGCTGGTCCGATGGTAACACAGAGGTCTACTTTTTCCCGATTGACTACCATCTCAATGCCATTTGTAATTAATCCCTTGTATCCGTACGATCCATCGTCTGTCATAACAATTACTTCATCAGAATACTCGGCAACCTGTTTTTCAAGAATTACCAGGTCTTTTGTCCGTGCGGCTAAAACTGAAATGACTTTATTACCGGCCTTTTTCATTGCTTCTATGATAGGTAACATAGGAGCAATACCAACGCCACCGCCGGCGCATATCACTGTGCCGTAGTTTTCAATATGGGTAGCCTGCCCCAGGGGACCCACAACGTCTGTGATATAATCACCAATGTTGAGGTCGCAAATCTTTTTGGATGATGCCCCTACGGCCTGTATCACGATTGTTATTGTACCCTTGGCCACATCGGAGGCGGCAATTGTGAGAGGAATACGCTCTCCTTTTTCGCCTACCCGCACAATTACAAAGTGTCCGGCTTTACGACTTCGTGCTATCAGAGGTGCTTCCACCTCAAATTTTACTACATTTTCAGAGAAATACTCTTTGTCTACAATTTTATTCATTCAGAATATTAGTTTAAGAGACTTATTTAGATTTTATGATTAGTTTTTTTAGATGTATAAACAATTTATCTTTTTACGTGTTATATTAAAAGTATATGGGGTAGGTTATTAAAATATCAAAATGCAGCCTTTTCATCGATAAAATATGTGATTAGGGTTTAAAACAATCCTTTTGTCAAGATATTTTGAAACCTGACACGCAAAGTTACGACAAAGTTTATTTACTGAGTCATTATCTGCTATAAAATATCATATAATTTGTTAGTTTAAGTTTTTGTGGAAAAATTCGACGATATTTCCATAGCCTTCTATTTCCAGTTTTTTACGGATAACAGACTTTTTCATCTGGATGGTATTGACGCTGAATTCTAATATGATAGCGATTTCATTATTACTGAGTCCGGCATATTCAAGGCAGCATATCCGGGTTTCAATTTCATCGAGTTGAGGGTATTTCTTGCGTATTGTGTTCGGGACACCTTTATATAACTGGTTCATTATATCAAATAACCGGCTCCAATCCAGGCCTTCCTGATTGTAAACTATTTCGTTTACTTTCTTCAATAATTTCTGGCCATGTTTCTTTTCCTCTCCTTTTAATTCAACTTTAAGCAGGGCTACCTTCTTGAAGATATCGAAATGCTGAAATAGAACTTTTCTGAATGAGCTTTCTTTCTCATCAATGTTGTCGGCCATTTCCTGCATCTGGAGTATCCTTTCCTGTGCAACTGCCAGTGCAGCTTTGTCCTTAGCTCTCTTCCGGTAAAAGATCAAACTCATTGCCAGAATAATGATAAATAACAGTAATATAACGAGGAAAGCTGTTTGCCGTTGGATCAGAAGCCTGTTGTTTTCGTTCTGCAACAACTCAAAGTCATACTTTTTCTGGACATCCAGAATGATACGGTTATTCGTATTTTTAAGCATTTTCTTCAATAGCCCTGCGTATTCTTTATAATTGGTTAAGGCTTGTTGATAGTTATTTTCTTTTTCTTCTGTTTTAGCTAATAATTGGTAGATGATTAACTTTAGGGAATAATTGTCCCGGCCTTCTAATAGTTTAAGCGATTTGTTGATATAAAACAGGGTTGAGTCTTTATTTTGCTCGTCATCGAACGAATATGCCATGTTAAGATAATTCTTTGCTATCTCTTCATTATTATTTAAATAAGGTATAGAGTGCCTGAAGTATGTTCTGGCCTGATTTTGTTCACCAATGCTGCCGAGTGCAAAACCCATATTGCGTATGATAAAAGCCTGTTCTATGGAATCGCTATGTATTTTGGCCAGGGACAAGCCTTTGTTATAATAGTGGAAACTGCTGTCTATTTCACCTTTCATGAGTAAATTGGAGCCTATTTTATCATACGCTATAATTTCATTCTTATATTTTCCCGCTTTATTGAAATGCGAGATAGCCTGCCTGTATCTGAAGATAGCCTCATCGTTCAGAAGTTGTTCCCAGTAAAGATCTCCGATGTAAAATTCTATCAACCCTTTGAGGGCACTGTTGTTGCCTTCTTTGGCATGCACTTCTGCGTTTAAGTAAGTAGTCATGGCCTTTTGCATATCTCCTCGTGCGGCTGAAACATATCCGCTGTACAGGGAAGCCATTGCTATATTTTCCTCATCGCCCTTTTCTTCGTAATACTTCTTTGTCGCAAAAATTAACGTATCGTTGGTTATATCTTCGAATGCCTTGTCTTTAGCCTGTATATGCAGCAGGATATATTTATTGTAAGCATCTTTATCCAGTTTTTTGACATCTATCTCATTGTTTAGTATTTGTAGCGCCTCACCCGGATTCTGCTCTATAAGAATTTCCACACGGCTTAGTATTTCATCTGTTTTATGTTCGTTCAGATTACAGGATGAAAACATAATGCATGATGCCAGAATGAGCCCAATATTTTTATACATAATTTGAATCATTAGGGGGATATTTTCTGAAATTGACTTCATAGTTAATGAAAAAATGGTAACTAAGCAAGTATTTAGATATAATTTTTCTAAGAAAAAATCTATATAAATTTATATATTTAATAATGTAATCTACATATTTATAATTATATACATAAAACAGGACTTGTAAAAATCTATATAGTTTGAAAAAACATTGCATTTGTTTATTTCATCCATTAGTTTTGTATCAGACAACAGAGATAAGCAACCTTCAGAAATTCCTTACAGCGATGAAAAAAATCTATTTGTTTTTTTGGGTATTGGTTGTTTCATTTATTATAAACACATATATGTATTCGTTCAATAGTAAGAATCGTTATTACATTCTAAGTGTGAATGATGATGATGTTGACTGGGAAATTGCAGTGAAGATTCTCACGGGATCAAATAGGCCAAGAGTGGCGGATGCCGGCAAGTCTGTGTCTCTGTTTAAACCTGTACAGATTTATCAGAGTAATTTTGGCTTAAAGGTTAATCTGTTCGTTTACGGAAAGCTGAATATCAAGATTGTTGATAATGCAGGAATGCCGGTTTATTTACGTCAGTTTACACCGGATAGTGACAATACTAAAGTGAAAATAAATACCTCCGGATGGAATAGCGGTAGATATACCATTACTTTATCAGATGCAGCTGGAATAAATATTGCTATCGGAGAATTCGATATACGTTAGGTTTATTAGGCAAAGATACTTTTCCCGCAAGACTTAGCTTACTTACAATTACAATTTATTATTGGGGAAGTCTTTTGCAACAGCTACTTGCAAATAGCTATGGAAAGGGTGAATCTGGACAGATTTGCCCTTTTGCATTTTTAGAAGACGAAGCGAATCCAGCAATAAGAAAGAACGGCTATTATAATCCATAGGATAATACCCAGCAAAAATGTGTTCACACCGGTTTCCTTTACCTCTTTCATGTTTATGGACGTTCCTATGAAAAACAGGGAAACCATCATTCCCTTCTTGCCAAGCCAGCTCAGATGTCCGTTTGTCTCAGCCATTCCCGGAATGTAATTACCTATAATGATAGCTATTACAAATAAAAAAATGAACCAGGGTATATTAATTTTAGATGCTTTGTTCTTGTTGAAGAATGCTATGCACAATGCCAAAGGAATAATCCACAGAGTACGGGTAAGTTTCACCGTAGTCCCTACCTGAAGGGCTTGCTCTCCGTACGCGGAGCAGGCTCCGACTACCGAACTGGTATCGTGGATAGCTATGGCTGCCCAATAACCGAAATGGGTCTGGTCCATCTGCAATAAATGTCCGATCACTGGGAAAATGAATAGTCCGACTGCATTCAATACGAATATAACAGCCAGGGAGAAACTTATTTCATTGTTTTTTGCACCTAATACGGGAGCTATCGCTGCTATGGCACTTCCTCCGCAGATAGCGGTCCCTCCCGAAATGAGCATGGATGTATTTTTCTGTACCTGGAAAAATTTCCCCAAAGCGATACCGCAAACCATTGTCACTGCGACGGAGACAACTGTAATCATAAATCCTGTTTTTCCTGTTTGCACGACATCGTGTACCGACATAGAAAAACCCATGCATACGATTGAAGCCTGTAGCAGGTATTTTGTTAATTTCCCGGTTTTCACAACTTCTTTCCCTTTATAGAAGATGGCAAGCAGGATTCCGGTAAACAAGGCCAGGGGGGCTGAAAAGAATGGAAACAGGCAACAGATGGGAACGATGTAGTATAGTTTACTGAGATATTTTTGCATGACTTTATTTCTCCAGCATTTTAAGCGCTATATTTTCACATCCGGTCATAAATTCACGTTCTCCCGGACCTTTGTCGTTGATTCCGCACAGATGTAAGATGCCGTGGATTATAATCCGGTGAATCTCTTCGTTGTAATTTGTCCCGAATTGTTCGGCATTACTCTTTACTGTATCCAGGCTTATGAATATATCGCCGGAAATAGTTCCGCCTTCGCTATAGTCGAATGTAATTATGTCAGTATAATAATCATGTTGCAGATACTGGTTGTTTATTTCCAGGATTTTCTCGTCGGAACAAAAAATAAAAGAAATGTCTCCCACCGCTTTCCCGTAGGAAGCGGCCACCGATTTTATCCAGTTGGTAGTCTCCCGCTTTTTTATCGAAGGTAGTTTTACCTCTTCCGCCTGATATAGTATAGCCATAGCTGATCTTGATTAGAGAAATGATTCTACAAAGGTAAATTATATTGGGTAATGGAAAAAATATTGCATCATTTCTTTTATTACGGGCGAATGTTTATTGGCTCCACCGATTTTCAATTGGCCCTTACTTGTGGCCGGGAAAAACATTGCGGTAATTTTTATTGGTATAATTATCTAATTAAATGCGTTCAATTTCTGTTCCAGGCTGTATTCATCGGCGATCAGTACATCACGGGCCTTACTTCCTTGCGTTGGACCGACGATACCTGCTGCTTCAAGCTGGTCCATGAGGCGTCCGGCACGGTTGTATCCGATAGAGAATTTACGTTGAATAAGTGAGGTTGAACCCTGCTGGTGTACAACTATCAGGCGCGCGGCCTCGTCGAACAACGGGTCGCGGTCGTTAAGATCGATATTGCCGATCTTATCTTCTCCGCCTTCACCCACATATTCAGGCAGCTCGAACGCATGCGAATATCCCTGCTGGTTCCCGATATACTGGGCTATTCCCTCTACCTCCGGGGTGTCTACAAAGGCGCATTGGATACGGACCAGATCACTACCCTGTGAGAAGAGTAAGTCTCCCCGTCCTATCAGCTGGTTTGCGCCGGACATATCCAGAATCGTACGTGAGTCTATCTGCGATGTTACACGGAATGCCATACGGGCAGGGAAGTTTGCCTTTATCGTACCTGTGATGATGTTTGTAGTCGGGCGTTGTGTGGCAATGACCATATGCATACCTACTGCACGTGCTTTCTGTGCTATACGGGCGATAGGCATTTCTATTTCTTTTCCGGCGGTCATAATCAGGTCGCCAAACTCGTCTATGATGATGACGAGATACGGCAGGAAGCGATGCCCTTTCAACGGGTTCAGACGGCGCTTACGGAATTTTTCGTTATACTCTTTTATGTTACGCACTCCGGCATTCATCAGCAATTCGTAACGGTCGTCCATCTCCTTT
Organism: Dysgonomonas termitidis; assembly: GCF_054657735.1. Lineage (NCBI taxonomy): Bacteria > Pseudomonadati > Bacteroidota > Bacteroidia > Bacteroidales > Dysgonomonadaceae > Dysgonomonas > Dysgonomonas termitidis. The sequence goes on from NZ_BAAHYD010000003.1 coordinate 193,628, forward strand.
GTAAGAGAATTGAGTGTCTGGGTTACTTTGCTTACATCCGTGATGATCGCCTTTTCTGCATCCGGCAGTTTTGCCAGATAATGCTTTTCTATTGTTGAATAGATATTGAATTCCACCATCTTAGGGTCTACCAGCACCATTTTCATTTCGGCCGGATGTTTCTTGTAAAGCAATGATGTGATGATGGCATTCAGTCCTACCGATTTTCCTTGTCCTGTAGCTCCTGCAACCAGTAAGTGCGGCATTTTGCAAAGGTCGAACATGAATATTTCGTTTGTGATCGTCTTGCCCAAAGCAACAGGCAGGTCGTAAGCGCATTCCTGAAATCTGCGCGAGGCTATCACCGATTGCATGGATACGATTTGCGGATCTTTGTTCGGTACTTCTATTCCGATTGTCCCCTTGCCCGGCATAGGAGCTATGATGCGAATACCCAGGGCTGATAGGCTCAGTGCGATATCGTCTTCCAGATTACGGATTTTGGAAATCCGCACTCCTGCTTTCGGTACTATCTCATATAATGTGATTGTAGGTCCTACGGTTGCTTTGATAGAAGTAATTTCTATGCCGTAATTTTGCAGGGTAGTTATAATCTTGCTCTTATTGGCATTCTGTTCTTCCATATCCACACCTTTGCCTGTGGTGTCATATACTTTCAGCAGTTCGGTAGATGGAAAGTGGAAGCTGGACAGGTCTTTGGTAGGATCGTAATCTTCCATCTCCTCACCTTCCGGCAGTATGTCCGTTTCTCCGTCAGGAACGGGTGAAACCGGTACGGTCTGTTTCGGCGGCGCATCTGTATTTCTTACGGGTTGGATAAATTCTTCATCTTTCGGCACAACAATTTCGAAATCCTGATCCACTTTTAATGTCGTCGGAGTTTTTCTTGTCTTTGTATTTCCTGCCGGAGATATTCCCATATCCTCTTCAGGAGTATCTTTATTGTCCTCTTCTTCGATATCTTTGTCCGCCTTCTTCCGTTTAAAGAAGCTGAACCAGCTTTTCTTTTCTTTCGCAGGTACTTCTTCCTCTATTTCTTCTTCATAGAAATTTTCAAGCTCGGGATCTGTGTCCTGAGCCGAATTGTTTTTTAATGGGTTTCTAAACAATCCTCGGAAGAACTCCATGGACGCTTTTTTTGTGATAATAAGAAATATGATCAGGAGCAAGACGATAATCATCAGCACTCCGGGTATTCCCAGCGCGGCCTCTAAAGTTTGTTCTATATACTGTCCATGAGCGCCTCCCCATATAATATGGCTGTCGGCAAAGATACGGGACAAGGTAAAGGCACTTGTTATAGAGCCCCAGATCATAGCGAAGGCCAGGAGCAGGAATGTGCGGATCGCAGATATGTTTATTACCCGCATCATTTTTAGTCCCATCAGTATAAAGTAGACCGGGATAAGCAATGAAAATATGCCAAACCACTGGTTTATGAATTTCTCGGCGATAAAAGCCCCGGCGACGCCTGTCCAGTTGGCTATCTGCTGCTTATGGGATATAAGATCGATGAAGTACCTGTTTACTACTTTGCTTTGGTCGGCTGCTCCGGTGATGAAAAACGATATCTGACCGAGTATTATATACGCTCCGATAAATGCCAGGCATACACCTAGCAGGAATCTGGTACGTTCTTTTTTTATAAACTCTAAAAATTGAGCACCTTTACCGGAGTTTTTCTTTTTTTGGACTGTTTTTTTAGCCATATGGTGAAGTGAGTCGAGAACTCTTTATCTCTTTAATTTTTTGTAATAATATAAAACACAAATATAACGCTTTTTTAGAAAGGAATGGTGCAGGCTTTTTTTATCTTTTGTAAAAGAATTTAAAAGGAATAATACAAAAAATATAATATTCCCCGTTTTTTTATTAAAAAAGCAAATTGAAATTAAACCTTTTCTAATTAATCAAGTCTGACATGTCAGGTAAATAAAAATTAGACTTAAGGAAACAATGAAAAGGAATATTCCCCTGCTTCTCTTTTTGTGCATATTTTTTCAATTGAGTGCGCAATCCCAGACAGTAAATATAACAGGAACCGTATTTGACGACGGTACGAAAGAAGAAATTGAATTGGCGAGTATCCGCGTGCTGAACGCAAAGGACAGTGCTTATGTGACAGGTGCCGCTACAAATGCAAAAGGTAAATTCAGTGTAGCCGTAAAACCGGGAAACTATCTGGTACATGTTTCGTTCTTAGGGTATCTTGAGCAATATTTCCCGGTGAATACAAGGACAAAAACTGCAATAGGTAATGTATATCTGAAAGAGGACGGCATTTTGCTGAGTGAAGCCACAGTAGAAGCCAAAGCACCTGAAATAATTATAAAAGGGGATACGACAGAATATAATGCAGCGGCTTATAAAGTACAGGAAAGCGCGGTGTTGGGAGACCTGATAAAGAAGATACCCGGAGCGGAGATAGACTCGGAAGGTAAAATAACCGTGAACGGAAAAGATATATCTAAAATTCTTGTAGATGGAAAAGAGTTTTTCAGTGAAGACCCTAAGACCGCATCCGAGAATTTACCGGCTAAGATGGTAGAGAAGTTGCAGGTACTGGACCAAAAATCGGATATGGCTCAGATTACAGGTTTTGATGACGGAGAAGAACAAACTGTGATAAATCTGGTAGTAAAACAAGGGATGAAAGAAGGAATCATGGGTACTGTATCGGGAGGATACGGGAACAAAGACCGCTACGAAGCAAACGGATTTGTCAATATAGCCAGGGGGGACAACCGTCTTTCGGCATTGGGCAATTTCAATAATAATAACAATGCCGGCGGTGGCGGCGGCGGACGTGGCTGGGGAAACAACAGAGGACTCACTGAGACTACAATGGGTGGGGTGAATGTTGCTATGGAGCCTTCCAAAAAATTTAAGTATGACGGGGATGTTCAGTACCGGGGGACAGATAATACTGTGGAAACAACCAGTAATACATCGTATAAGCGCAGTGATGTGCTTGAAGACAAGACCTCGGCACAGAACAGTATAAATAAAAATATGAACGGACGATTCAAGTTTGAATGGACACCCGACAGTCTTACTAATATTATATTCCGTCCCAATATTTCTTATTCCAAATCAAATCAGTTTTCGATGGGTTATTCGGAGCGTACGAGCGTTTCCAGACCCAATGATAACTTTTTGACCGATTCCGAATCTTCTTCGGATGGACATACGCTCCGGCTGGATGGGAATCTGTTAATAAACCGGAAGCTGAATAGCAAGGGGCGTTCTGTTACCGTAGAACTATCCGGTGGATTATCGGATGGAGATACCGATGGTATAACATATTCGAAAACCAATTACTTCAATAGAGATTCGACAAGTATTCAGGATCAGGTCTATAATCAGAAAAATAATAATTATAACTGGCGTGCCCGTCTTTCTTATCTGGAGCCAATAGGCCGGAATAATTTCCTTGAACTGGCTTATGACATAAGGAATACCCATTCCGAAACGGACAAGAAGACATACGAAAAGGATGCTTCCGGGAAATATACAGTTATTGCGGAAGATTATACACGTAATACAAAAAATGACTTCCTGAATCAGAATATATCATTAAATTTTCAGGCCCGCAGGCAAAAGTATAATTATACTGTAGGTATGGAATTGAATCCATCCCGTTCCCAGACTTCGGTCGTAGAGCCCGGAGAGAAGGAAAATAAAGACAGAGCCCGGAATTTTGTGAATTTTGCTCCAAGACTGGAATTTAATTACCTGTGGGATAAGCGCCATAATTTGCGAATTCGATATAGCGGTCAAACAAATCAGGCCTCTACCGACCAATTGTTCGATGGGGTTCTTTCCCAGAGTGCAACCGATACTACACGGGGTAATCCGAATTTGAAACCGAGCTTTGAACACAGGCTGAATATACGTTATCAGAAATATATACAGGAAAAGACATCTACCATAATGGGTTTTGCCGACGTGAGATACACAACAAATGCTATTGCGAGTATTTCCCGTTTCGGAGAAGGGAATAGCCGGAACACTACCTATGAGAATATCGATGGGAATATGACCGGACGGCTCATGTTTATGTATAACACTCCGTTGAGAAACAAACGCTTCTCAATCAATTCCCGTACATCCGGAAATTATAACCGCGATAATACATTTATTTCCGCACATGACGGCAGCGACCCACAAAAGAACACAGCTAATACCTATAATATAGGTGAAAATCTCGGATTGAAATTTAATTCCGATAAGTTCCAGTTCAATATACGTGGGAATATATCTTACGAGAAGACCCTGAACTCGTTGTCTTCTTCCGGTCAGGACGAGTCCCTTAAAAATACGGAAATTTATAATTATGGCGGAGGGGGTGACTTTTCGTGGTATCTGCCCTACAATTTTGTCCTCGAAAGTGATCTGACCTATTTTTCTAATTCGGGGTATGCCGGCGGTTATCAGGAAAATTCCTGGTTGTGGAACGCTTCGCTGGCTAAAGAATTTAATATAAAGATAAAGAGAGAGTCCGGAGCTATCAATCTCCCTGCGACCCTGCGATTCAAGATATATGATATATTGCAAGACCAGAGTAATATATCACGCAATGATAATTCCAATACTTTAACTTATAGCACATATAATACCATCAGCAGTTATTTCATGGTGGGTCTTACTATTCGCTTCCAGTCATTCAAGGGCGGAGCGAAGAGTAGTGATATGGACGGGTCCGATAGCGGACGCAGGCGTTACGGCCCTCCGGGTGGTGGAGGCAGAGGTCCGGGCGGCCCGATGTTTTAAAGGTATAGTTGAATCCGTAACAAATGTTGCGGATTTTTTAGTTATAATGTTTTTCTATCTCGTATATATAATACCTATATCTAGGTATTGATGCTTTTTTATATACCTAGTAATAGTGATTGCCGGAGAAATGCGATTTTTTTAGCTTTGCACTTCAACTAAAAAGCTATTTATCATTACACCGCAATTTAATGCGTAACAGTTATTCGCTAACAATCAGTAAGTTTTGCCTCCTGATTGTGACGGTCTTATATCTGGGATCTATAAACTTCTTTTATCACATTCATAAGATTGATGATATTATGATCCTCCATTCACATCCCTATAAAAAAGGATGTGATGGAAAACCCGCGCATACTCATATAAAAACAGAATTACAATTAATACAGCACTTATCTGCTTTTGAGGTAATAGATCTGTCTGTAGCTGTTATTGACCTGACTATTCCGTCAGTCAATACTGTTGTTCTTCTGACAAGTTCAAATGCTGTATTGCATTTTCAGTATCAAAGAGGCAGTTTTCTGCTGCGTCCTCCTCCTTTTTTCTAACCTGATATCCGGAACCGGACTTTACTTTTACAGATACTGATTAACTAAAAACAGAAGATGAAAAAATATATAGTAGTATTATTGATACTTATGCTGCCTGCAGGAGTGATGCAGGCTAATCTGGTGCGTACCGACGCCAATATTTTCGGACATGTGATTGAAAGTAAGACAGGCAAACATGTCTCGTATATTAATATTGTCCTTAAAAATACGACAATAGGTGTAGCTACGGATGCCAGCGGACATTATGCGCTTAAGAACCTGCCCGAAGGAAAGTTTACTGTTGTAGCCGAAGGTATAGGATTCAAACCTCAGGAAAAAGAAGTGGAACTGATGCGTGGAAAGTCGTTAGAGGTGAACTTCGAAATAGAAGAGGATGCACTCAATCTTAACGAAGTGGTTGTAACAGCGGGACGTACTTCACAAAAGCGAGCAGAAGCTCCCGTGATAGTAAATACGATCAGTACCAAGATGCTGGAAACGACCCAGTCGGTTGTGTTAGGTGAGGGTTTGAATTACTGTACCGGCTTACGTTATGAGAATGACTGCCAGAATTGTGGTTTTTCCCAAATCCGTATGAATGGGATGGAGGGTCCGTATTCGCAGATACTGATAAACAGCCGCCCTATGTTCAGTGGCCTTGCAGGTGTTTACGGATTGGAATTAATTCCCGCAAATATGCTGGAACGGATAGAAGTTGTTCGTGGCGGTGGTTCTGTGCTTTATGGATCGAATGCTATTGCCGGAACAATTAACCTGATACTGAAAGATCCGAAAACGAATTCATTCGAAGCCGGATTTAATACTTCATTGATAGGGACGGGACTAAGCGGTTCTAATGGGCCAGCGGCCGATTATAATGCCACAATGAATGCAACACTCGTTACAGAAGATCATAAAACCGGTATTTCTGTATTCGGTAATATGCGTGACCGCAAGATGTTCGATGCCAATGGTGATAGCTTTTCCGAAATAGCGCCAATGAAGAATACCGTTATCGGCACCCGTATATTTCACCGTCCTGCGTACAGAAGTAAGATAAGCCTCGATTTTTTCAATATTCGCGAACAGCGTAAAGGCGGTAATAAACAGGATTATCCTGATCATGAACGGGATATCTCGGAATCAGTAAAACATGATATGGTGACAGGGGCATTGACCTATGAACAATATCTGCGGGAGAGCGACCTGCTTACCGTATTTGCTTCGGGACAATATCTTGACCGTGATTCATACTACGGAGCCAGGCAATCGTTAAGCGATTACGGAAACACAAAGGATAAAACGTTTAATATCGGTACTCAGTATAAGGCCTCGGTAAATGATGTTTCAACTCTTATAGGAGGTGTGGAATATACCGGGTCACATCTGACAGATAAGAAGTTAGGGTATCCTGAATACAAGGTCAATGATGATGGGGAAATAGAAACAACGCATGTCCCTAACCGTATCGTATCCGACCAGTCGCTTTCTACTACCGGTGCTTTTGCCCAATATGAGATTAAAGTAGGCAAAGCCAGGTTTCTTGCCGGCGCACGTATAGAGCATTATTCTATCAACGATAAACAGACAGATAGCGACAAATCGGGAACTGTGCTTGTACCCCGCGCAAGTATAATGTATGATCTTACGGAGTATCTGCAAACACGTCTTGGTTTTTCGAGAGGTTACCGTGCTCCGCAAATATTTGATGAGGATCTTCATATCGAAACATCGGGTTCGCGCCAGGTGGTAAATAAAAATGACCCTGGTCTTAAGCAGGAGAACAGTTCAAGTTTTACCCTGTCATTCGATTTCAACAAAAAACTTGGAGGTATCAACACGAATATACTTGTAGAAGGTTTTCTCAACAAACTGCATAATCCCTTCCGGAATGAAATCGGTGCGCCGGATGAGAATGGAACAGTGATTTATACCCGTATCAATTCTAAGGACGGAGCATCTGTTCAGGGTTTGAATTTGGAACTGAAACTGATGCCATCAGATAAGTTGAGCGCGAGCGCAGGATTTACTATTCAGTCTAGTAAATATAAAACGGCTGAAGAAACCTTCGGGGAAAAGAACTTTTTCAGAACGCCTGATACCTATGGCTTTTTTACCGTGGACTGGGAGTTTGCCCGTAATTTCGGCCTGTCTGCAACAGGTAATTACACCGGCCGGATGTTAGTTCCGTATTTTGGAGTTGATTTATCTGAGGGCGAGGTTCGGGATGCCGGAGAATTGCGCAGATCAAAAACATTTTTTGATGCGGGCTTGAAGTTTCATTATGATATGAGGATAACGGGAGGTGTCACTGTTGAGTGGTTTGCCGGTATGAAAAATATATTCAATTCTTATCAGAAAGATTTTGATAAGGGTATCGACCGTGACCCTTCATATATTTACGGACCGAGTTTGCCTCGTACTGTATTTCTCGGATTTAAGATCGGCAATTTGCTATAATCAATTATTTAACTCTTCTAAAAAGACTAAGGTTGCTCAACAGGCAACCTTAGTCTTTTTAGAAGAACATATTTTTGGGTAAGGGGATTTGTTTTTGATTTTTGTTATTCGAAGTTAATACTGCGTAATTATATTATATATAGGTTGTTATCCCTCTCTTATCGATATTCAATATATTCTGCTTAGTATTTATTTCTGAGAAACTAAGTCGAAGGCGGCTTTGTTTTCTACCTGAACTCTTTTCGTCGTCAGAAATTCGTCTTTATCATTATATATATGCACAGTAACGTCTGATTTTTCGGACCATCTGGCATTATCTTTATCCCATCTTGTACATGTTATATAAGTCACTTTGTTTGCATCTCCGTATTGATAAGTGTATGTCACTAAATTCTCCCATCCTTTTTCATCATTCCATATACTTACTGTCTTTTCCACGATATTGCCCTTCCTGTCATAGTGGTAATATCCTTTGCTTTCGGGTTTGGATGTTTCTTTATTAATGGAAACATATTCTTTCTTTACTCCAAACTCACCGCTTTCTACATTGCTGTATGTGATAATATTTCTGGCGCCAAGGTTCATTGTTGAAACCAATACTGCGAATACTGAAGTTAGGATTGCTGTTTTCATAATTGTATGTTTTTAGTTATTCGTTTATTATTTTATTAGTGTATTAGAAAACTAGTACACTGTAAATCTAGGCGGTATTTTTTAACTGACAAAATTTTTCACCAACTTTTTTTGAAAAAAATGAAGCGTATTTAATAAATGTATGATTATTAGTTTCTTAACTTGTGATTTTTATATTTGATGTGCCATGTGCCGGTTCAGGAAGAGATGTGGAAAATAGGAAGGAGATAAGGAATACAGTCTGGACATATTGATGAACGATCAAATTGACATTGGCCGTAAACCTTAATTATTATTACAAAAATAAGTGACTAACGACTATTATCTTTACTTTTGTATAAAACAAATAACAACATGAAAAAGGTAACATTACTTTGCGCCCTGCTCATATCGGTTTCGGCTCTGTTTGCGCAGGATTACAACTACAAATTCCGGCTGACACTCAAAGATAAAGGACAGACACCCTATACAATAGATAAGCCTGAAGAATTCCTTTCTCCCAAAGCGATCGAACGTCGTCATAGACAAGGGTTTGCGATAGACACTTCCGATCTTCCAATTTCATCGGAATATCTCAAAGCCATAGAAAATGTGGGAGGAGTTATCGTAGCCAAAAGTAAGTGGATGGGAACAGTAGCCGTCCATTGTAATGACAGTACACTGGTAGAAAAATATAAAGAACTCCCTTTCGTATCCGATGCTCTCTTTGTATGGAAAGGAAAGCCAAAAGGTGAAGTGAAAACAGATAGTATCATAAATTATGCGGCAAAAGAAACAGTCGCATTTGGCAATTATTATTCAAAATCGGGTACAAATATAGAGATGAACAACGGGCAGGCTCTGCATAATGCCGGATATAAAGGTAAAGGTATGACCATAGCCGTTATAGATGCCGGGTTTAATCATTTGCCACAGATAGAGATGCTTGATAATCTGGATATAAAAGGTTACAAGGGATTTGTATACGAAAACGAAGACTTGTTTAGCAATGCCAATCAGCACGGATTGAACGTATTGTCATGTATAGGGACAAACAAACCGATGCAGTTTGTAGGTACCGCGCCCGAGGCCAGCTTTTGGCTTCTGGGTTCGGAAGACCCCCGTAGTGAATTCCCTATCGAGGAAGATTATTGGGCTACAGCTATAGAATATGCCGATAGCGTGGGAGTAGATGTAGTAAATACATCGTTAGGATATAACAACTATGATAAGCCTGCAAAAAGCTATACACATAAAGACCTCGATGGCAAAACGGCTCTTATTTCACGGGCGGCAGATAAGGCCTCTCAGAAAGGGATGCTGGTGGTAATCAGTGCAGGTAACTCCGGCGATTCGGAATGGAGAAAGATAACCCCACCCTCTGATGCGGTGAATGTGCTCACTGTGGGCGCTATACAACAGGATTCAAGCATTGTCGGTTTCAGTTCGCGTGGTCTGACCGCCGACCTCCGGATAAAGCCTGATGTGATGGCATTAGGGCTAGGGGCGGCAACTATTGATGATAATGGACGTGTAAGCTTCAAGGCAGGCACCTCATTTTCATCTCCTATCATGTGCGGGATGGTTACTTGTCTGTGGCAGGCATTTCCGACATTGACTAACCGCGAAATAGTAAGTATTGTACGCGAATCGTCCGACAATTTCGAAACTCCCGATCAGGATTACGGATACGGCTTGCCCGACATGAACAAGGCAATGTCCCTGGCCCAATCTTTAGTGGAAAAGAAAGAAAAAGCAGCAAGTCAGGTTAAAGAAGCTTCAAAGAAAAAGAAATGAACAATCAGGCTATCTCGCTATATGAACTGAACAACCTTATAAAAGGAGTACTTAACGACACTCTCCCCGAAATGGTTTGGATCAGGGCGGAGATGAGCGACGTACGGGTTAATCAGAACGGCCATTGCTATCTGGAATTTATAGAAAAAGACCGTATCGGCAAAACGCTTGTGGCCAAAGCCCGGGGCATGATATGGGCGAATACCTTCCATCTGTTAAGGGCTTATTTCGAAAATTCTACTAAACAGACTTTTTCTTCGGGCCTCAAAGTACTGGTACAGGTGAGTATCGAGTTTCATGAATTATATGGGTTCAGCCTTACGGTTCACGATATCGACCCCAGCTATACCTTAGGCGATCAGGCCCTGAACCGTGCTGCCATTCTCAAGCAACTAGAGGAAGACGGAGTCCTTTATCTTAACAAGGAACTGGAATTGCCTCTTCCGATGAATCGCATCGCCATTATTTCTTCTCCTACGGCAGCGGGTTATGAGGACTTTCTCGATCAGCTGCATAAGAATGCTTTTGGATTTGTATTCTATACAAAACTTTTTCCGGCCATCATGCAGGGTGACAGGTCTGAGGATTCTATTATTTCAGCACTGGAGCGTATATACGAATATCAGGATTGCTTCGATGCTGTCGTTATTATAAGGGGAGGGGGAGCTACATCCGATCTTAGCAGTTTCGATTCTTATCTCTTAGCTGCCAGTTGCGCCCAATTTCCACTGCCTGTTATCACGGGGATAGGACACGAACGGGACGAAACCGTTCTGGATGTTGTAGCACATACCCGGGCAAAAACACCGACGGCAGTAGCTGAATTCCTGATCGGCAACCTGACAGAAACAGCAATGGAGTTGACAGAAATATCTCAGGATATAGTATCTTTGGTTTCGCAACGGCTACAGGATGAAACTGTGCGCCTGAGTGTATTCGAAACTAAAAACTCATTTATCCTGAAGGGCTGGTATAGAGAACAGGAAACTGTACTTTCTTCTGCCAGAAATGTATTGGCAAAAGGTATGGTGCGGATACAACGCGAAAATCAGAACAAGTTCGCATTCCTGGAAGATAATTTGAAGAGGAAGTCCTTACAATTATTGAAAGATAACCAAAGCAAATTTTCCATGCTGGAGGATAGCTTGAAAAGAAGTATACAACAGCAATATAAGGAAGAATTGAATAAGTTGGAAACGTTGGATAAACAGTTACATTTATCCTCACCCGAAAATATATTAAAAAAGGGCTATACCCTGACAATGAAAGACGGGAAGATTGTAAAACAAAGCGGGATACTAAGAAAGGGTGATGAGATTACAACTTTTTTCCCGGATGGAGAAATAGAATCTATTGTAAAATGAAGTCATATACTCTTAAAAAAATACTATGAACACAGATAAAAAACCGATTTCTTATTCTTATGCTTTCAGCTTTATGGACGGAATGGCACATATAATACGCAAGTCGGGTACAGGATTTATAAACAAATACGGAGAACTGGCGGTCCCCTGCATTTATGAAATGGCGTATAGTTACTTTGATGGCTTGGCAATGGTACAGAAAGACAAAAAAAACGGTTTTATAGATAAGGCAGGAAATGTAGCTATTCCTATCGAATATGAAAATGCCGATGCCTTTGCCGACGGTCTGGCAGGAGTGTCTGAAGATGGTAAATGGGGCTTTATAGATAAGCAGGGAAAGCAGGTTATCCCATATGTGTATGACGGCGTAAACTGGTTTTCGGAAGGCCTTTGCGGTGTGTTTAAGGATGGTAAAGCCGGAGTTATAGACAAGCAGGGTAATGAAGTCATAGCTTTTGGCATCTATGAAGAAGTGATGGATTTCAACAATGGCCTTGCTTATGCCTGTAAAGACGGACATGGCGGATATATCGACCGATCAGGCAATGAGGTTATTCCTTTTGTATATGATTGTAAAGGCAGCGGCCTGTTTAAAGAAGGCCTTATCTGCATTTCGAAGGAGAATAAATGGGGAGTATTGGGCAAAGATGGTCGCGAAGTTATCCCTTTCATCTACGACGATATGGCTGTCGAATTTTCCGAAGAACTCCTTGCGGTAGGAAAAGACGGTAAGTATGGATGCATCGACAAGCAGGGCAATACCGTTATCCCTTTTATATATGACGACCTGCGTAATTTTTCGGAAGGGCGCGCGGCTGCACGTATGGGAAATGTCTGGGGATTTATAAACAACGAGAATAAAGCGGTTGTACCTTTTGCATTCGAAACGGTTTACAGCTATTCCGAAGGGCTGGCATTGGTTATGCAAAAAGGGCGTAATGCCTATTTTATTGATAAAAACGGTGAGGTAAATATTGCGTTGAAGAGAAGTTACAATATTCTCGATTATGTAAAGTTAGGGTTTCTAGGGCTTGCTGCGGCAGCATTGATATTTATGCTGATCAGAGCATTGGTATAGAATAAAATAATTAAAGGATATGGCAAAGAAAGAACAAACATACGGAGAAGCGATGCAGGAGCTACAAGACATTATGTATCGTATCGAAAATGAAGAACTCGATGTGGATGTGCTTCTTGAGGAAGTAAAGAAGGCAGCTACACTTATCAAGTTTTGTAAAGACAAATTACAGAAGACCAACATTGAAATACAAAAAATACTCGATAAGATAGAATGAACAGTAGAAGTGTCATTATCGTTGCGGGCGGCAAAGGGTTGCGCATGGGAAGCGATCTGCCCAAACAATTTATCCCGATTGCGGGTAAACCTGTTTTGATGCGTACTATCGAGGCTTTTCACTCTTACGATAACAGTGTGAATATTGTTCTGGTACTTCCCTATTCTCATCATGTGTACTGGAAGGAGTTATGCGCCAATTACCACTTCGGAATACCGCATACAATTGCTATGGGAGGTGAGACCCGCTTTCATTCGGTGAAAAACGGATTAGGATTGATAAATGGAGGAATAGTGGCTATACAGGACGGGGTGAGGCCGTTTGCTTCTAAAGAAATGATTGCGAGGTGTTTCGATGCAGCTAAAAGATATCATGCTGTTATCCCGGTGATAGATTCTACAGACAGCCTTCGGGAGATGATTGGCGGTACGAAGAGCAGGATAATAGACCGTTCCGGAATCAGGCTGGTACAGACCCCGCAGGTTTTTCATACGGATATATTGAAAAAGGCATATGAAACGGAATTCAAAGATACATTTACCGATGATGCGTCGGTAGTAGAGGCTATGGGGGTAGATGTGCATCTGGTGAAAGGAGAAGTGACGAATATAAAGATAACAACTCCGCTGGATTTGAAAATAGGGGAGTTGATAGTGAAAGGTGAATAGTTTTGTTTTTTAATTTAAATAAATAGGCTGTGAATTTAGACAAAATAGCAGAAGACCGTATTTTTCAGAACAATACACGTGAAGAAATCAAGCGTTGGGGTAACCGGCTGCAATACTTCCATTACATGCGTTCGAGAGGAGGGCATAATTGCGAAGGTGACTCTTTTTGCGCCTATTTCAGATATGCGGATAGAAAAGACCTTGGGGAAAAGCTTTTACAATTGGGTGTAATGCTTAATAAACTTGAAGAAGGATGTATCCCATTCGATCCTACAGTCTCCTACTCTTTCGACGATCTGGATAAACTGAGAATTACTATCAACCAATATCCCGATCTGGAACAGCCTCAACATATCATCATTTCCGGCTACAAAGTACATATATGGGTCTTACCCAACAGTTTCGAACTATCTGTATCGGGAGCGAAAGCGGGGTTGGCATACAAAGTGTCGGAAGATGATTTTCAGGTTTGTATGGCGTTGGAAAAGATTTTTGAGTCACTTGATTGGAATACGATTGTGGATGATGATATCAAGTATCAGGTGCATTGTATATCTAAGGAATTATATCCTGAACTATTCGAATAATAAAAATTAAGAAATAAAGACCATTATGGAACACGATATCGACGCGCTATACTACAATGCAGTAGACCTACTGAAAGAAATGATTAAAACACCCTCTTTCAGCAGGGAGGAGCATAATGTGGCGGAAGTCATAGCCACTTGTATGCGTAAGGCGGGTTATGAACCACAGCGGAAAGGCAACAATCTTTGGATACAGTCGAAAGACTTTGATGAGGCCAAGCCGACTATCCTGCTCAATTCGCATATGGATACCGTGCGCCCTGTATCGGGATGGACTAAAGACCCTTTTGCTCCCGAGGTAGAGGATGATAAGTTGTTTGGGTTAGGAAGTAATGATGCCGGAGCAAGTTTTGTTTCCCTGTTGCATACATTCTTTATTTTGACAGCTAAGAAACAGGATTATAACCTTATATTCCTGGCCTCATGTGAAGAAGAGGTCTCTGGAAAAGATGGAGCCGAAGCTGTAGTTCCCCTCCTTCCCAAAATAGAATTCGGCATTGTGGGAGAGCCTACACAGATGAATCCTGCTATTGCCGAAAAAGGACTTCTGGTACTTGATTGCACTGCATATGGAAAGGCGGGTCATGCTGCCCGCAACGAAGGAGAGAATGCCATCTACAAGGCGTTGAAAGATATAGAGTGGTTCAGGACATATCAATTTCCCGAGGTCAGCGATCTGCTGGGCCCTGTAAAAATGACCGTGTCGATGATTAATGCAGGAACTCAACACAACGTAGTTCCCGATAAATGTGACTTTGTTGTGGATGTCCGTAGCAACGAGTTATATAGTAACGAAGAACTGTTCAAACTGATAGACAGGCAGACCGGATGCGAAGTGAAGCCGCGTTCGTATCGTCTTAATTCGTCCCGTATCGCATTGGAAAATCCGTTTGTCCAACGTGCGATAATGATAGGAAAAGAACCGTATGGCTCGCCTACCTTATCGGACCAGACATTTATGCCGTTCCCTACTCTGAAGATGGGGCCGGGAGATTCGGCACGTTCGCATACTGCAAACGAGTATATCCTGCTCAGTGAGATACGGGAAGGTATGGAGTTGTATGTGAAACTGCTCGACGGTCTACGACTCTGATTCTTCCGCCGATTGCTTCAGTAATTCTTTCAGCTGCTCCTCGGTATGATCGACCTGCCTTAGCGGTACTGTTTCGACAACGGCCAGTGATGGGTCTATATCATACATCTGGGTGTCGGAAGTAGTAAGCTTCTTGACCAGATTATAGCAGGCGAGTACGATCTGACGCGACGGATTCATATGCACATTGCGAAATATACGGTCTACTACCATATATTTGAAATCGCCTCTCTTATCTATTCCTTCCTGCATAGACGGGTAGCGGGTAGTAAGGTCGACAAGCCCGTGGCGCTCCAGCTCATTAGCTATCAGTGTCACATACTTATCGGTGTGGATACCCAACTTAAATCCGGCTCTGATATTGATACGGAATACTTTCTTCGGGACATACACCGTTGTTTCATAGCTGAATTCGTAAGGCTCATCCGTTCTCTTGATACGGACAAACCAGTAAGTGTCGGCGCGCTTAGGGGTTCCTTTAAATAGAGAGTATGCTATTTTGCTCTCAAGGAAGTTCTTGTTATTGGCTTTTACTATATATACCAGATGTGTTGCCGCTTTGGGTACGGTTTCATCCTTACTGATACGGATAATCTGGTTGATATATTGCTCGTCCACCTGATCGTAGACTGTATAGTGGCGTTTTATCCTGCGTCCGTTGTACCATGAGTACATGAACAGTAGTAATATACTTGCTATAACAATAGGCACAAAACCACCGTGGGCAAACTTCTGCATATTGGCAAGGAAGAAGCTGAACTCAATAACGACGAAGAATAAAGTCAATGGAATACTGAACCACAAAGGCCTGTTATTCTTCATAAAGTAAAGGAATAGCAGCACACTTGTCATCAGCATGCTCAGGGTAATAGCAAGCCCGTAAGCCGCTTCCAGTTTCATAGAGGACTGCATGGTAAGAATGATAATGATACACAGCACCATCATCATATGATTGATGGAAGGGATATAGAGTTGTCCTTTTATATTAGTCGGATATTGAATTTTTACATTTGGCCAGATGTTAAGGGAGATAGCCTCACTGATAACGGTGAACGAACCGCTGATAAGTGCCTGGCTGGCAATAATGGCGGCGATTGTAGCCATCATCACTCCGATGAGACCAAACCATTCGGGCATCATGGCGAAGAACGGGTTGATGTCGTGGGTTACCTTACCGTGGCTGTTGATAATCCATGCTGCCTGTCCCAGATAGTTGAGTATAAGCGCTATCTTCACATATATCCACGATACGCGGATATTCTTCAGACCGCAATGCCCCAGGTCGGAATAGAGAGCTTCTGCACCTGTGGTACAAAGGAATACCGCACCCAGTATAATCATTGTTTGCGGAACGGCAATAAGGAAATTAATCGCATACATCGGGTTGAATGCTCTCAATACAGTGACATCGGTGACAAGCTGGCTCATTCCCATAACTGCCATCATGGTAAACCATGTTATCATCAGCGGACCGAAGTATTTACCCAGGGAACCTGTACCAAAGGGCTGGACAAGGAACAGTATGAGGACTATGGCTATAGTGACAGGTATAACAGGAATATGCGGGGCAATTGTATTCAACCCTTCCACGGCCGACATAACGGTCATCGCCGGAGTAATAATTCCATCGGCAAGTAGTGTCGCCGCTCCTAATCCGGCTAGGACATACGCCCAACGGTATTTCTGACGTACGAGTGCATATAGAGAAAGTATTCCACCTTCACCTTTATTATCGGCACGCAGGGTGATGATGACATATTTAAGAGTGGTCTGGATAGTCAGCGTCCAGATAACACAGGACACAGCTCCCAGAATATAGTCGGGACGTGTAAGTTGTCCGGCAGGCAGGGCATTCAGTATAGCCCTCATTACATACAAGGGAGATGTACCTATATCGCCAAATACGATACCGATGGCAAGTACGACACCCAAGGCACTAAACGGGACTTTATGATTTTCTTTCATGCATTCTCATATTGAAAATTGCCCCAAAAGTACAAGATAATTCTGTATAAAAGTATTATATACGGTTAATTTTTCTTACGGATCATAGATTGCCTATTTATCTCTATTCAACTGATTTAAGAACTTTGTACTGTTTTGTGGGCAGGTAAACCACAGAGTTATTAACAGTTTTGAAGCCCGAAAGTTTTGGCTTGAGCACAGGCGCTTCAGAGTTGAATAGAAGATTCGTTTAGTATGTAAACGGATTACGGTTATTAGTTCCTGTTTAATAGCCTTGTATTAGCAGAACAAAATGAATAATAGAGAAATTAAAATTCTTCGAATTGTTCCTGATATAAAGAATAATATTTTCCTTTCATGTCCAGTAATTCTTTATGGCTGCCCTGCTCTATGATTTGTCCATGATCCATTACAAGAATCTTATCCGCATTCATGACTGTAGACAGGCGGTGGGCTATAATCAGGCTGGTACGTCCTTCCATCAGTTGGTCTAGCCCTTTCTGTATAAGCAGTTCGCTGCGCGTATCAATATTACTTGTAGCTTCATCGAGCAATAGGATTGGAGGGTCGGCAACAGCCGCGCGTGCGATATTGAGCAATTGGCGTTGTCCCTGACTAAGGTTTGCCCCGTCATTTTCGAGCACTGTATCATAACCTTGCGGCAAACGTTTGATAAAAGAATGTGCGGCTGTCAGTTTCGCGGCCCGGACTACTTCTTCATCAGTTGCATCGAGTCGCCCGAAGCGGATATTCTCACGTACAGTCCCTGTGAATAAATGAGTATCCTGCAAGACAATGGCCATTGACCTGCGAAGGTCCTCACGCCTGATATTTCGGGTAGATATACCATCTATGGTTATTTCTCCCGATTTGATATCGAAGAAGCGGGGCAACATGTTGAGTATTGTAGTTTTGCCTGCTCCGGTTTCGCCTACCAATGCGATCTTAGTTCCCGGCGTAGCATGCAGGGATACTCTCTTCAGGATAAGTTTCTCAGGTTTGTAGCCGAAGCAGACGCCTTTCATTTCCAGATCGCCTTTTACATTACGGAGGCTAATGGCATCGGGTGTATCGGCTTGTTCAGGCTCTTCGTCTATTACCTGAAAGATACGTTCAGCCCCTGCTATCGCAGCCTGTATGCTGTTGTATAGACTCGCAAGTTCGTTTATCGGCCGCCCGAACTGGCGCGAGTATTGCAGGAATGCGGCAAGTCCCCCCACGTCGAAGCCTCTGAATATGGCAAGTAACGCGCCCACAATGGTAATAATGACATAGTTCAGTGTATTCAGGTTCTGCATTACGGGCATCATCATACCCGAATAGAACTGGGCTTTTTCGGATTTACCTCTCAGGCTCTGATTGATTACATCGAAGTCGGTTTCTACCTTTTTTTCGTGTCCGAATACTTTAATGACCTTTTGCCCGCTTATCATTTCTTCGATGTATCCGTTTACCTCACCCAGTGTCTCTTGTTGAGCCTTGAAGTACTTGCGGCTGCGTTTTACGATCAGTTTAGCACTGATAAACATAAGCGGAACGGTAATCAGGGTCACCAGCGTTAATATCGGGCTGATGTATATCATCAGGGCAAAAATCCCGATTAGCATCAGCGCGCTGGAAAGCATATCGGACAAGCTGTCGGTAAGCGCCGTGCTTATCTGGTCTATATCGTTCGTATAGCGGCTCATCAGGTCGCCATGCTGATGAGTGTCGAAATACTTGACAGGTAGCTGTTCCATCTTTTTGAACAAATCGGTACGCATGCGGGTCACTGTATTCTGCCCTATTTTATTCAGAAGAATGTATTGGACATAAGTAGCTACGACTCCGGCCAGATAAATGCCTGCCAATACGAGGAGTATTTTTACAAGACCGTTGAAATTACCAGGCAGAATATAGTCGTTAATAATGGGACGGAGCATATATGAACCCAGCAGGCTGGATACTATGCTGATAATAATAAGAAAGCCGATCACCGAGAGCAGTTTCTTATCGCAGGTAAGATATGACATTAGCCGCAGGAATGTTTTCCTTCCCTCGGTTGGCTTACCTGTATGCTTGTAGTGGTCTCCGTGTGCCATATCTCAGAATGCTATTTGCTGTGAATTATATATTTCCTTATATACCTTCGATCTCTCTATCAGTTCGGATGGTTTGCCGATGGCATCTATTTCCCCGTCTTCGAGTACGATAACCCTGTCGGCAGACTGCATCGTGTTTATACGTTGTGTGATGATAAACACAGTTGTGTCGTGGAGCAGGTTGTCAAGGTTGTGGCGGATCTTTTGCTCGGTCTCCGAGTCCACAGCACTGGTACTATCGTCGAGAATGAGAATCTTAGGTTTGCGCAACAGGGCGCGCGCTATACAAATCCGTTGTTTCTGCCCGCCCGACACATTTATGCCACCCCTCCCCAACAGTGTATTGTATCCGTCGGAGAAGGACATAATGAAGTCGTGGGCTTGTGCCGCTTTAGCTGCTTCCTCCACCTCTTCTGTTGTAGCGTCGGGTTTTCCCCAACGGAGATTATCTATAATAGTACCTGTAAACAATTCGTTCTTTTGCAATACCATACCTATCTCCGAGTGGAGTTCATCCAGACTATAATCTTTCACGTTTATCCCGTCTATCAAAACTTCGCCCCCTGTGGTGTCGTATAACCGGGGAATAAGCTGGAGCATTGAACTTTTTGCCGCACCTGTTGCTCCTACCACTGCTATGGTTTCTCCCTGGCGGGCATGGAAGCTGATGTCTTTAAGGACATCGTTCTCTCCTCCGCTATAACGGAAATAGACATTGCTGAATGTGATTTCTCCCTTGGTGACCTTGTGTTTATTGAGTAAGCCTGTTTCTGTATCGGATAGTGAAGGGTCGGTATTCAGCACCTCAAGTATGCGTTGAGATGAGGCTGATGCACGGGCGATACCCATTATTACCATCGAAAGCAGCATCAGAGCCATCAATATTTGCACCAGATAGTTCACGAATGAGATCAGTTCTCCCACTTTCAGTTCACCGGATATAACCTTTCCCCCTCCTGCCCAAAGGATGGCGATGGTAGATACGTTCATTATCAGTTGCATGACCGGGAACATCGTAACAACTATATTGGATGCCCTGACAACCATGTCGCGCAGGTCTTCACTGCTACGGGTGAACTTTTCACTCTCAAAATCTTCTCTGACAAAGGATTTTACCACACGGATATTAATCAGGTTTTCCCTTACTACGGCATTCAGGTTATCGACTTTTTGCTGTACCTTCATAAACAATGGAAAACCTTTACGGAGAATAAGAAATACGCTGATACCCAGAACAGGCACTGCTCCGATAAGTATCAGGGCTAAATCGGCATTGATCTTGATTACAAAGAATATAGCCATTACAAGCATCAGCGGAGAGCGCAGCATCAGCCGCATTCCCATCAGTATTACCTGCTGGATACGTGAAATATCGTTGGTAAGGCGGGTGATTAATGATGCCGAATTGAAACGGTCTATTTCGGTAAATGAAAGCTGCTGTATTTTGTTGAAAAGGCCCGACCTCAGGTCCGTACCAAATCCGATGGATGCGCGGGACGATACATATACGTTAATGATGCTGACTATCAATCCTACCAGAGATACTGCCACCATCTTGATGCCGACACCGGTTATCACCGATAAATCCTTTGGCATTACACCATTGTCGATTATCTCAGCCATATATAAAGGCTGTATGGTTTCGCTCATTACCGTTATCAGTACAAGAAAAGGGCTGATAACAAGGCTGAGCGAGTATTTCTTTAGTATTTGCCAGTATCTTTTCATTTCTATGCTGTTGGCTCAGTTCAGTTTTGTATAAATGCGAACAAAGATAAATGTATTTGCCGATAAGTTTTTAACTTTTGAAGCATACATTTAATTAAACGATAAATATTAGTGATTGTTTTTGATATTTTTCAGAAATATATTTATCTATATGTTATTGCGGTATCTGAGGTGGCTGACTTTATAGTTATTATCAATATCCTGTTAACAAATATCTATATTTTTTGATGGGTTAATATTATATTTGTAATATTGTATCTAAATTGTTCAGAACAATAACTATCATCAAAAATATCATTATTATGTTAAGTAAAAAATTAGAAGCCGCATTAAATGCGCAAATCAATGCAGAATTTTGGTCTGCATACCTTTACCTATCTATGTCTGCCCATTTTGCCGCAGATGGTAAGCCGGGTTTCGCTCATTGGTTCAAAAACCAGTTTGACGAAGAGCAGCAACATGCAATGAAACTTTTCAATTATGTGATTGAAAGAGGAGGTAAAGTGGATTTAAAACCAATAGCAAAAGTTGCTCAGTCATGGCAATCTCCGTTGGCAGCCTTTGAAGATACTCTGGTACATGAGCAAAAAGTAACCGCTATGATTAACAATCTGGTTACTATAGCCCGTGAAGAAAAGGACTATGCTACAGAAAGCATGTTGCAATGGTTTGTAAACGAGCAGGTAGAAGAAGAATCTACAGCACAGGGATATATCGATGCTCTGAAAATGATCAAGGATAACGGATTCGGTATCTATACTCTTGACAAGGAGCTGAAAGCAAGATCATAACGATTTTGAATACGAATAAGGCAAGTCTCCCTGATTAATGTCAGGGAGATTTGTTATTTTTATACCTTTAATTATTAAAAAAGAAGTATTTGATACAGATAGAACATATATCGAAGAGCTATGGCGATCAGATAGTATTATCAGATGTCAGTTTCTCTATGAATAAAGGGGAAATAATCGGGCTGCTGGGTGTTAACGGGGCAGGAAAGTCTACACTGATGAAAATTCTGTCCGGAATTATCCGGCCGGATAGCGGGCATATAAGTTTTTCCGGGAAAAACCTTTTTGAGAATTCTCTGGAAATAAAGCGGCAAACAGGCTATCTTTCCGAAGATAACCCTTTGTATGAAGATATGTATGTAAAGGAATACATCAGTTATGTGGCCGGAATATACGATGCAGATAAAGAGTGTATATCGGAAGTGATAGAACAAACAGGCCTGCAAAAGGAGTACAAGAAGAAAATAAAAGACTTGTCGAAAGGGAACAGGCAACGGGTGGGAATTGCGCAGGCTTTGGTTAACGACCCTTTATTCCTGATTCTGGACGAGGCAACCGGCGGACTGGACCCTAACCAACGCGAAAGTCTGAATAATCTGCTTATAGATTTATCTATAAATAAGGTGGTGCTGTTTTCGACACATATCCTGCATGAGGTAAAAGATATCTGTTCAAGATTTATCCTGTTGGATAAAGGTCAGCTTATCGCAGACCACGAAATCGGGGAAATAGACTCGATAGAAAATATGTTTCATAAATTGACAAATGAAAATAATAGCTGATAAAAATATACCGTATCTGAAAGGAATCGTTGAGCATTTTGGAGATGTAACTTATCTCGATGGCTCTGCCTTTACGCAGGATACGATAAAAGATGCGGACACATTGATTGTCCGTACAGTGACCCATTTTGGCGAAAGCATATTGAAGGAAAGTAATGTAAAGTTGATTTGCTCCGCTACTATCGGTTATGACCATATAGATACGGCGTATTGTGATGCGCATGGTATTATATGGAAAAATGCTCCGGGGTGTAATTCCGGTTCAGTGATGCAGTATGTGGTGTCTTCCCTTATTACGATTGCCCGGAAAAAAGGTTTTGACTTAAGAGATAAAACAATAGGCATTGTCGGGGTGGGTAATGTAGGGAAGAAGGTAGCAAAAGCCTGTGAAATATTAGGAATGAAAGTCCTGCTGAATGACCCTCCAAGACAGGATCAGGAAAAAAGCAGCGATTTTGCCAGCCTGCAAACGATAATGGATGAGGCGGATATAATTACATTCCATACTCCTCTGATAAAAGAAGGGCAATACAAAACATATCATCTGGCAGACAAAGAATTCTTCTCTTTACTGAAGAAAAAGCCTGTTATCATTAACTCTGCACGCGGAGGGATAATAGATACTGTAGCCATTAAAGACGCAATTAAGGAGAATAAGATATCGGGTGCCATTATAGACTGCTGGGAGAATGAACCCCGGATCGATTTGGAATATCTCGGCCTGGCAGATATAGCCACCTCTCATATCGCGGGTTATTCTGCCGATGGCAAAGCGAATGCGACACGTATGTCACTGGAGTCGATTGCCGATCTTTACGGATTGGATAAACAACCTGTTTCTTTGGTTAAAGAGCCTGCTCCTGCAAGTCCAGTAATAGATGTGAACCGATATGCAAAAAATGTGGATCGGATCTATGGGGCAATATTGGATACTTATAATCCATTAGATGATTTCGCTTTGCTAAAGGCTTCTCCCGATAATTTCAAAGGGTTGAGGAATGAATATCCGCTGCGACGCGAATACTTTGCCTATACGGTTATAAATGCATCGGAAGAAGAAAGAGATATCCTGAGAAATTTGGGATTTAACCATGAATGAAGAGATGCCAAACTTCATTCTTTCAGGCCGGGTCTTACTTAGACCTATAGCTGTAGCTGATGCAGATGCTGTTTTCTCTTATCGCTCACTCGCTGAAGTCGCCAGATATCAATATTGGGAACCATTCACAAAAGAACAGACACTGGACTTTGTAAATCAAAACGGCAATCCAGATTTTGGAAAAAGAGGAGAATGGATTGGGCTGGCTATTATCAGTAAGGATACTGAAAAACTTATAGGGGATTGTGCTCTAAAGATAGAAGGCGATAGAACTGAAATCGGATGTAACATTTCTCCCGAATATCAGAACCGTGGCTTTGCAAAAGAGACATTGGAACTGCTCATAGATTATTCTTTTAAGATAACCGGAGTAAATGAAGTTTATGGAATAACCGACTCGGAAAACACGGCTTCTGTCAGATTGATGGAATCAGTGGGAATGGTCAGGACACCTGCTTTCGAAGAGCGGATCATATATAAGGGCATTCTAAGCATAGAACATAAATACTCTATAAAAAGAAAATAAAAAGGGGTGAAAGAGACTGGCTTGAGGTAAGCTGTCAGTCCCTTCCAAAATTGATACATCTCTGCATTATAGTGTTTGTATGATGTCCGTTCTTTTGAAGTTGAGGGATAATACGGACATAATTCCCCCCTTTTAGTATAAAGCCCGGGGCAATAAGAACTCCGGGCTTCTTGATTTTACAATTTATTATTGATCGTGTACGTCTTAGTCTTCAGACCAACCAGTGAAGCGGTAACCTTCTGCTTTATAGGTCTTTCCCGGAAAACGGGAATTTGTGAAAGTGAAAGATATAGCATCTGCCACTGTACCTGACGGGGCAGTTGCACCTTTCAGGGTAATCTTTCCTCCGGTAAGGGTAAATGTATTGGTAGAGGAGGCCACATTCCCGGCCAGATTCTCTATGTTAGTTCCCGAAAAAGTAAGAGAGCTTAGATCACAATTGATTTTTCCATTGATTGAATAAGCGTTTGCTCCACTGAGGGAATAACTTCCTATCCGCAACCAGCACTGAGTGGTAGAACCATCTATTGTATTGGAAATTTCACAATAGTTTTTGTACACTTGTGCCCCCGCTTCATCTGTTACTATCACTCTGTATTTACCGCCTAAGGGGTGAATGGAAGAATATTCAATTTCATAATCTCCATATGTATCGCAGGAAACGAATCCCAGAAGCAATAAGAATAAGAATGGAATATATTTTATTTGTTTCATATTTTTTAAAATTAGGTACTGAATACTAAAATTGGAATTGATGTTTCATATTACTTGCCGTTAGCAACCTGCCACCATAGCGGTTCCTGTGTAGGTTTAGTCGCCGGAGCATTAGGGTTGTAAAGGGCAGAAACATTAGGTACGGGCAGACGACGGGGTATTTCTCTGCGCTGAAGTACGGTTGTTCCCGGACTCACCAAAGTACCTAACTCATATCCTTCAGCAAGTCCCGGAGTAGTATTGCTTTCACGAACCTTTTCCGCATCACTGATTGCCGGAATGCCTGTACGGTTACGATCCATCCAAGAATCCCATGAGTTGGCTTTTGCTCCGGCCACCCATTTCTGAGTAAGAATACTTTTCAACATGGCGTCCGGAGAAGAAGCATTGAATGCGTAGGGGCCTCCGGCTTTTATGAAATCGGTAGCGTCATACCCCCAGCGATTGAATGCACGGCGTACACCTTCTTCATAGGCAGCTTTAGCTTCATTAGTCTTACCTAATCTGGCCTGGGCTTCTGCGACCTGGAAGCTAACTTCCGCTGCATTCATCAGATAAACACTGTCGGCAAAGGTTTGTTTGTATCTTGATGAATTTACGAGAGGTACAGCATCGGCAGCTCCGGCAGTTGTAGAAGGTTTTGTTCCGCAAGGCAGACCTCCGTACATTTCCCTGTAAGTAAGCGTTTCGCCTTTAGCGATGGCATCTGCGGCTACGGCTGTTAATTCATAGATCTTCTCAATTCGCGGATCGTTCGCTGCTAATAGAAATTCTGTGAAAGTATGGCATGCCCTTATATTTTCTTTTGTATTTAATTGCCGAATGTTATACTCGTACAGAGGATTTCCTTTGTTAGTGGCATTTTCAAATACACTGAAAGCACAGTTCTTTGTCAATAGTCCGCCGGCACTGATAAGAGCTTCTATTTCTGTCTTGTTGGCTTCAAAATCACGCATGTATATTTTTAGTTTCAGGCTTTTGGCGAAAGCTACCCAATTATCGATATTCCCCCTAAAAAAGAAATCTTTTGTATCTATTATGGGATTACTGGCAACCTTCGCCTGAGGAGCTTTGGCGATAGCTTCATCTAATAGCGCAATGATAGCCGGATATACAACGGTTTTGCTGTCATCGTACTTTGGCGCCGGATATTTTTTTATGTCTAAAGCTTCCGTGAACGGTATATCACCATATAAATCGGTAAGTACATGGAAATTATATGCCGTGAGCACTTTACCTATCAACCAATAGTTCCATGCACCTTTTTCTTCGGCCAAAGGGATCATGATCTTCAGATCTTTAAGGGTATTAGCGTAAGCATTGGTCCAAAAAGCGTTATATGACTCCTGGCTCAAACTATAGGTTACAGTTGTATTGTACTGGTTCGTAGAGTTCCCCTGAGTAACGTACTGGCACCATAAGTCACCTATAAGTTGTCCGTTCAATCCTAATTGGGCAATTGTACTTGCTCCCGCAGCAGGCAGCAAGCTTTCGAGGTTAGCCTCTGCAGGATAATTTGAGTTCTCATTTACATCTAAATAACCGTCGCACGATGTAAATGATATGCTTGTCAGAAGCACTGACAGGGCTATGTATATTAAATTCTTCTTTTTCATCATTTTTCTATTTAAAATTCAACCTTAATGGCACCACCAAATGTACGGTACGAAGCCGCACTGGATATTTCACCGAATTCGGAATTCAGGTCATTACCCATATTTGCCACTTCCGGATCTACATAATTGTTTTTCTTAGGCGTAAACAAGAACAGGTTACGGCCGATGACACTTAATACCACTTTACTCAGAGGAGTAGAGCTTAAGAATTTCTTTGGCACATCGTAGGAAAGTGTTATTTCTCTGATCTTAAAGAAATCCTTAGGTATGATCATCTCGTCCCTTACTGTCGGAGTGTATGAGTAGTTGCCATAATAATTGAATTGGTTTGACATCAGCGGAATATTGTTTTCTACATATTTTCCGTCTACTATTTTCACCGAATTTGGATAAATGAAAGAATTACGTTCATTAAATACCGTTTGCGTCGAGTTACCATTGAAGTGAGTAATATAAGATGTATTAGATGCCATCCATCCACCCTTATGCCAGTCTCCTACTACAGTCAGCCTGAAATCTTTAAATTTAACGGAGGTATTCAATCCCAGGATAAAATCCGGCTGAGATGAACCAATAATCTTCTTATCGCTGGTCGACTGTGTCAGGAATCCGTTATTGTTAACTATTGCATATCCATTGTAAGGACTACTCGCATCTTTCACACGGTCAACGTCAGGTACCTGAAAGGTTCCGATTTCTTGTCCTAATCTCATCTTATATTCTATACCGCGCCATGAAACAATAGTATATTCTTGTAAACCATCCCAAAGCTCACGCACTTTACCCGTATTTTTAGTAAATGTGGTATTTACATCCCATTCCCAGTCTTTTGTGCGCACAGGTGTAAATCCGGCAGCTATTTCCACCCCTTTATTTTCCAGGAGTCCGACATTGCGTGTTTCGGATGTATATCCGGTCTCGGGAGCTAGTGTCGCTGAGATTATCTGGTTTTTACTTTGTTTATTATAATAAGCAAAATCTAAGCGGATACGGTTGTCGAAGAAACTACCTTGTAAGCCGAATTCATATTCAGTCGTAATTTCAGGTTTCAATGTCTGACTTGGAAGCCTGTTGTATTCGGTCAACCCCAGTACTCCATTGATAGGCAACCATGTGTAATAATATGTAGAGTTAGATCCGGCTACCGGTTCGAACCATGAAGAAGTCCTGTAAACCCCAGCGTCATTACCGGTTTGCCCTATAGCGGTACGTATCTTCAGAAAATCTACTTTGTAATTTTTCAGTGTCGGCAAAAGTTCGGTAAGGATAAGTGAAAGGTTGGCTCCTCCATAAAGATAGCTGTTTTCACCTTTAGGAAGTGTGGAAGAATAGTCCTTACGTCCCGACAGGTTAAGATATACAAAGTTTTTATAGCCAATTTCCGCCTGAGCGAATATACCTATCAGACGACGGTCTTCGTTATACTGATCGGCATATGCTGCCGAACCTGTATTCTGGAGATTGTACCAGTCGGGTACACCCAGGCCGTTTACATAACCTCCGGTATATTCGTATGTACGCTTATTCAGGTTCCATCCGGCAGTACCGCCTAAAGAGAAGTCGGATATTTTATAGTCGGCCGAAAGGAATGCTGTTGCATCCAACTGGTCTCTGTTGTACCTGTAGTTCGAATAATACCCGTTCTGTGCCGTAGCTCCACCTAAGTCGCTATAAGAACCCGGAGTGAAAGAGTTTTTCGCATTAATGTTTTCCCTGTCGTAATTCAGGAAGTCTCCACCAAGTCTTGCCGTCGCTTTTAGTCCGCTTAATAACTGATATGAAGCTTCGATCTTACCGTATGTGTGGTTATCCTGATACAGATAATAGTTGTTATCAATCATCCAGTAAGGGTTAGTAGCATAGTAAGTATAATAGTTGTCAAGATTGTAACGTTCATCATTATAATCTTTCATTTCCGAATAATTTACATCCACTGCGTGTTGCAGAAGTTCCATTTCCATTTCTTGCGTCCGGCGTATATCTTTACGTGCATAATTGATAGATACATCTACCGAGAATTTATCCCATTTTGCATTTCCGCGCAAAGAGATTGTATTACGTGAATATGTATCCCCGTTATTAGGCAGGGTACCATTGCTGGTCACATTTCCATATGAAGCGTAAAGCCCGAGTTTATCTGTTCCATAACGTACCGATAGAACATTATTCAATTCAGAACCGGTTTTGTAAAAGTTACGAATATTATCTTTCACATACGAAAAAGGCTTTGTCATTACCGGGTCCAATTCGTCTGATCCCCACTCGTGGATAGTTCCATCGAGACGAGGTCCCCAGGAACCATTCTCGGCCCTGTCCCAAGCACCCCAGCCTTGCCCATAAAGATCCTGGGTCTGCATCACGCGAAGGACGTTTGATGCTGTGAACGCACCGTCATAGGATATTGTGAGTTTTTCATTTTTTGCCCTTTTGGTTGTTATCATTATAACGCCGTTAGCAGCACGGGAACCATAAAGTGCGGTAGCAGACGCTCCTTTCAGTACCGTTACCGATTCCACGTCTTCGGAGTTTATGTCGTTGGCGCTATTACCAAAATCGACATAGTCAGTTCCTGAACGTTCATTAGTGATTGGCACACCATCAACAATATACAAAGGGTTATTACCGTTGAATGAAGATATACCGCGGATCAGTACCTTTTGTGAGGTTCCGGCAGGTCCTGCTGTGGAAATATTGACCCCGGCTACCTTACCGTTCAGTCCACTCATTACAGACCCGGATTTCGCTGCTGATATTTCATCCGATTTGATTTGAGTAGCAGCATATCCTAATATCTTCTGATCGCGTTGTATGCCCATTGCTGTGACTACAACTTCATTCATAACTTTGGCATCTTGTTCCAATACCACTCTCATTCCTGCTCTGGCAGTCTCTTCTTTTGATTTCATCCCTATCAGGGAAAATACTAATGCTGATTTTCCATCGGGAAGATTAATGGAAAACGTTCCGTCGACATCAGTCACGGTACCAATGGTAGTACCTTTTACTACCACAGATACGCCTATGGCGGGTTCTCCCAGATCATCAACAACAGTTCCCGTGATCTTTGTTGTTTGTGCCGCAATGTATCCTATACTTAGAAATAAGCAGGATAGAATCAATAACAACCTTTTTTTCATATACACACACTCTTTTTAGATTAGTACTACATATACGATTGTTTTAATATGATTTTATATTTGTCATAGTTCTATCATTATGAAATGATAGTAATCAGAAATAGCTCAAAAAGATTCTAAAAAGACAAATAATGTTTCATAGTGATAGATCGTATTTTTATAGTCGACAAATGTACAACAATTTTTCAATTATGTACAAAAATTTATAAAAAAGTGCAATATTTAACAATTATGACTGTTTTGTAGCCAAAAGGTGTCATTATTGTTTAATATAATGTTATTTTGAATCGTTTTGTTCTGCTTTTAGATTTTACTTGTGGTCGGTAATAAAAAAATAGGAGTAACTGCTATTAGATAGTTTTATACAAAAGTTGACAAAGTTGACACTTTTTACAGTAAACAGTTAGCAGTAAACAGTATTTCACGCAGAGACGCTAAGGCGCAAAAGGTAACAAAGGTAACAGATATATCAGTTAACAGTAAACAGTTATCAGTTAACAACCCGTATCTCGTATCATGTTTACTTGTAACTCGTAACTGCCCAAAGGGCGAAGTAACTCGTAACTTTCTTAAAAGGGTAACAAAGGTAAATGGTATTTGTAATCAATTGATAATAAATACATAAGCCTGCTTTTTAAAAATAGTGAGTAACAACCGGGTAACAAAAATGCAGAAAACAACATTCGCCTGGAAAGATTAAGTCTGTAAAGATACATTTCTTTTCCGATACCACCAACTACCTTTCTTTTCCTTTCCATGACATCCCTGTACGGCCATAATCAAGCGTCAAAAATAACGGTTGCAAGATATAACATATTTTATTTATAACGGGTACTGTTTTACATGATTTTAAATTAAAGCCTTACATTTGCAATCTAACAACCTGTTTTTTATAAGCGGTCATGAGGGCAAAAGATTATATCGAAAAAAATAAAAACAGCATCAGCCATTTGGAGGAAGTTACACAGGCCATAGCTGACCTGTATCCCCTCCGTTCCGATGAGGTTGCAACCGGTGAATACCATGAGCGTATCCTGACCGCCGACCGGCGGTACCAAAAGTACAGGTACTCCGCGATGGATTATGAACTGAATAAAAGCATCATGGCCGGGCAAAAGCCTGTCTTTGCCTACAATCCCGGTGAAATAAATAAAGATACGGCCCCGGCAGTGCGCCTTGAATTACTGCAAGCCGTTGAACAGGATAAAAGCTTCGGCTACCTGTTTTACCTGCTGGCAAGCGAGCAGAACAGGAATCCCGGCCGCCTTTTTACGTATGACTGCGTGCCGGACAGGGAAGAAATAGAAAAGGCCATAGGCTTTGACTGGGACGATGAGAAAGAGCACCTGGCAACAATCGAAAGCTATCCCGGAAAGCTGGCGTACCTGCTGGAGCGTAAAACGGCCTTTTTACAAAAATACCGGGATGCAGATGGTACTCCGGAACAAAACACCTTTACCGGTAACTGCCTGCTGGAAATAGGGCTTATAAAGGAATTGATAAGCATAGGGCAATCCGGTCAGCCTGCACATCCGGGAGTAAAGGAGGACAGGCCTCAGCGGATAATAGATGCCGGTAAGTTGAAAGACTATTTTAGCCCTGCCTTCAGGGGCATGGGAAATAACATCAACTATTTCGACACCCTGGTCGATGAATTACATACAGACCGGACAGCCAAAGAGTTTGGCCAGATCGCTTATATGATATACACAGGCAAGCATATGAACAGCAGGAAGCCTGCAACATTCTCCCAATGGTACGGCCTGTTCTGTGAGGCCATTGGCATTGAGAAAGGCAAGGGATACAAGCCCAATAACCTGGACACACCCTCGGGGGATCTCAAAAAGCTATTCGGTTACCTGTAAAGTATAACTAAAAAATTATAAAAGGGAATTGTCGTTTATAAATTCCCTGCCTGTTCCCTGTAGCAATTCCCTCTTTTTCCTGCAATATTCTGTATATTACATTATTACCTGTTTTCGAAAATTCCCTTTTCTGTAAACAGGTATCCTTTGTGCAATTTTGTATTGTCTAAAACGGCAGGTACTTACGGACTGCCGGACGTGCGGGATAGGCCGTAAGCTACCGGAACACGGGCAAACCAAAAATTTTTGCATAATGAACTTGTATGACTTATTAAGCGACAATGCCAGCCTGAATGTAACCATCAATGCCGGGCAACTGATCGAAGCAATCGATTATTGTATAGACAAAACCCGGGAAGAACCGGGGCATCAGGATACGGACGTTGAAAACGGAACCTGCCTGAGCGCCGGACAGGCGGCGCAGCTACTGGATGTAAATACAGGCACGCTCCGGCGCTGGAATAAATCCGGCTACCTGTGCCCTGTCTCCACCGTGGGGAGAAGGAGGTACCGGGTGAGCGATATAAAGAAAATACTACGGATGAGTCCATAAATACAGGATTTCCGGAAAATAAGCCGGAAGCCCCTGTATAGGAGGTAAAGCCTTTGCCACATAACTAATATGAATCCAATAATATTAACCTGATAACCTGATATGCGTATGGGAAAGGGTTATCCTGAAAAGATAAATAAAACAGTAGTCTGAACAACCGGATAGCCGGCATAGATAATTGAATCGCCGGCATAAATGTAAATAACAAAACAGGTAATACAAAAAAAATGGAAAACGAAGGATATATCAAGCTATACAGGTCGCTGCCGGATAAACCGATCTGGCATCTCTCGACCCCCGGGCAAAAAACAGTACTCATTACATTGCTGCTGATGGTCAACCATAAAGAGGCCGGATGGGAATGGCAGGGCAGGAAGTTCAACTGCCAGCCGGGACAGGTGGTTACCAGCCTGGAGAAGATCACCCGCAGGGCAGGCAAGGGGATATCGGTACAGCATGTCAGGACAGCCCTGGCACGCTTCGAAAAATACGGGTTCCTGACAAACGAGTCGGCAAAGACAGGCAGGCTGATAACCATCTGTAACTGGGACTGTTACCAGCAGGCGAAAAGCGGAGGGGACAAAGATTCCCGCAAAGGCATAACAAAGCCTTCACAAAGCGGTGGCAAAGACCTCACAACTAACAAGAATGATAAGAATGATAAGAACGAAAAGAATGATAAGGAGAAAGAATCTTCATATAAATATTCAGATTCTTCTTTATCTTCTCCCGGCCTTTCTCCTTTACCTTCCCCCTGCCTTTCTTCTTTTCCTTTACCTTCTTCCCTTCCTGCATGCGTATCCCCTTCCCACTCATCCGGGGAAGATAAAGCGGCTGCCAGTGCTAAAAACTGGAGGGATGATTTCGGTACATACCTGGACGGGTTGAGGAAAGCCTATGACACCCTTATGTCGGATGAAGGCCTGCTGAACAAAATGCAGCGCTACCACCCGAACGTGGATATCAAATTATCGGTCGAAAAAGCCTGTGTCGAGTTCTGGTCATTGGAAGCCGGATGGAAAAACAAGAAAAAGACCAGGTCGCAGGCCATAGACTGGCAGGCAACCTTCCGTAATGCGTTAAACATACAATCAAACAGGGTATACACCAGATGAAAAAGCAGGTACATACAGATACTCCGGCATATATGCCGCCGCATGACCCGGAACTGGAAAAGATCGTGCTCGGTACGGTTATCTCCAACCGCCACGGATATGATGAAGTCCGGGACATCCTGCACGAAGACTGTTTCTATGATGACTTCCACCGGAGGGTATTCAGGATCTTCAGGGAGATAGAGGCCAAAGGCGCCGAGCCCGATATCGCCGGCATAGCAAGCCTGTATAAAGCCGGAACCGGCGAAATAAAGCTTGTGGAGCTGGCAGGGATGGGCGAACTGACGGAAGTAACACAGGTGTACAGCCATACCCTGCGGCTCTCCGACCTCGATACACGGCGCAAGCTGGTGCAACTGGCCGATAGGGTCAGGCTCGAAGCTTATACGGACTCTACGGATATAGCCGACATTACGGCATATTGCGGCCAGGTACTGAAAAACCTCTATAGCATGCCGCAGAACCCGGTAACGACGATACAGGATGCCATCAAAGGCGTATACTCGATCATCGAGGCCAATAAGACCAATAAATGCCTTAGCGGCTCCCCTACGGGATTCCGGGAGCTGGACAGCAGGACAGGCGGCCTGCAAAAGTCCGACCTGGTCATCATCGCCGGGGAGACCTCACAGGGCAAGACATCGTTCGCCATGTCCGTCCTCAACAATACGGTCAAATACGGTAGCCGTGTAGCCGTCTACTCGCTGGAGATGAAGAAGGAACAGTTGACGGCCCGCCTGATGGCCATGGAAAGCGGGATACCCGCCGCAAAGCTGTTGTACGCCCCGCTGGAAGACCACAGGTTCGGGCAACTGGACAAGTCCATATCACCCCTGTACCATTCGGGCATCTACTTTGACGACAGGAGCACATCCAACATCGACAATATCCTTTCGTCCATCCGCATGATGAAAGCCCGTTATGATATCGACGGGGCGGTGGTAGACTACCTCCAGATCCTGACCGTAAACATGAAGGGAGCCGGCAAGGAGCAGCAGATGGCGGATGCGGCCAGGCGGTTGAAGAACATAGCCAGGGAGCTGGACATCTGGGTTATCGCCCTGTCGCAGTTAAGCCGGGACGCATCCAACCCGGAACCGAACATCAACAGGCTGAGGGACAGCGGCCAGATAGGGGAAGCAGCGGACAACATCTACTTTGTTTACCGTCCCGAACTCTACAGGAGGGATTTCCCGGAGCCTTTCAAAGCTTACGATACGCAGGCGAAGGCCCTTATCATCGGGGGCAAGGGACGCAATACGGGGCTTGTCAGCTTCCTGGTGTCGTTCAACAGTGAAACGACGCAGTTTACGGACATAGAGTCCCCGGTATTGAAAAATGAGGGCAAACGTCCCTTCTAAATATTTAAATACATTTAAACACATGGGGAAATGAAAACAAATATAACAATGAAATCCGCAGACCGGGATTTATCCGGCATCGTTATCCGGCAGGAGACAAAAACGGGCTTCCTGAATGTACCGGATTAACGAAGGCTTACAAAACAGAAAGGAACAGGAAAGGCTGGAGCTACAGGAGGACTGATGAGATATCCGATTCTACGGCTAACGCGGAAAGGATATTTTATATCCTTCAGAAGCAGGGCTATTTTATTGATCCGGGATGTGACCCCGTAAAGAAGAATATCCGCCCTTTTATGAAAAACAGTGGAAATAAAGATAATCCCATAAAATGGGGAATTTCCCACTTTATGAAAGATATTGAGGAACAGTGGCTTAAATAATTTATATAAATACGCAACACTTAAAATTAAAAAAAAATGGAACGGAAATTTTTAAAGACAGCGGCTAAAAAGCCTTACATGATTGACAACAACGAAGGTATAAATTTCAGCCTACAGGTGGTAACGCCTAAGATTGACGGGATTCCGGCACAAAAGGAGCTCTTATTCCTGGCCGGGGATATCATACCTGATGGACTGACAAAAGACGGATCTTTGGTTATATCCGTTACGAAGGATGATGCAAGGAAACTCATTGACAGGCTTATAAGGCTTGCAGATGAATTATAAGGGGTATAACGGAACGGGTATTTTATGGGTTGCAGCAGGGTGTTTTACATCCTGATGCAATCATCCGGTAAACGACAGGAGCTTAGTCCTGGAATAGTTTAAATACCTCTGACAGCTTCCCTGCCTTTAGGAATGTAAGCATTTGGTAAACCGTGTATTGTAAAATAATAAAGGATTTATATGGGCCTGAATCCGGGCCCATATTTTTTTTTGCAAAGGTCTGTAAAGGCATGCATCAGGATATCAAGGTGTGTTTTTATAGTTTGTTGTAGCTTGTACTTTCCTGATTGTACAAGTTAGAAGCGACAGGTGTAGCAGATAAGCGGCAACAACCAACAAAACACGACCTGCACACCGGATTCATTTTTGTTAAATACAAAAATAACAAAAACAAATCCCGTATAACTCACTGTATATCTGCGGGTAATCGTTCACGCTTGTTTTTGGTCATTTTTACACTTGTAGTTGCTGTCCGGTGTTGCTTTTAGCTTGGGTTGGTTGCTTGTGTGTTACTGCTTGTAGCTGATGGAAGCAACAGGAGCAACTGACAGGCAACAGGACAGTAGAGGTCATTGGATAGTCTGTGTATTTCAATCCTGTTTTATTTGATATATACAGGAATTGGTAAAGCGGATTCAATGTAATTGTTTGGAAATCATATTTATTGATGCTTATAATCCCTTGCTGTCCATATATAAGCAGGAGCAGGATTATTATATTATTTATCCTGGTTCTGTGATCTGTATATCATAAGAGTAAAAGAGCAGAAACAAGATTTTTGCAACCAAAAGCAGCAATAGCCTCATCAATTTGTAAGCAACCAGCAAG
Organism: Dysgonomonas termitidis; assembly: GCF_054657735.1. NCBI lineage: Bacteria > Pseudomonadati > Bacteroidota > Bacteroidia > Bacteroidales > Dysgonomonadaceae > Dysgonomonas > Dysgonomonas termitidis. The sequence goes on from NZ_BAAHYD010000003.1 coordinate 229,639, forward strand.
CTATACTGTATGGTTTAATAGGAAATTACTATCTATTAGTAAGCAAGGTGTAACAGATGCATAGCTTACAGTAGCAACATTACATCAATCCTATATAACCCACAGCCTCTTTTTGTCTAAAAACCGGGGCAAATAAAATTTAAACAGGATTCAAACTCAATCTAAACAAAAAAGGAAGTTCACAAAATCACTTCGTTAACTTCAGGGCCTTAACACAAACTTTACAAAACTATATCCATAAAACGGCATACGCAGTAAAAAGTTTTACGGATATTAAAATCAATATGAAAAAGATATTAGGCAATAGATAGGATATGCATTTTTTACTACTTTATGCAGCGTATGCTTATTCCACATGATAGGAACTCAGACCTATTGTACCATTGTTGCATGCTAAGCTTCCAATTGTTACCGTCTTATTCCAAGTCGAAGTGACGCAGCCATATTTCACTGTTCCTGTCAAGTGGCAACTTGGGTTAATTATATTATACGCCTTCTCCAAGGCAGGCGCTTTGCTTTCAAAGGGTGCGGGATAACTTCGCCTTTGAAAAGGAAAACACCTGTTCTTAATATGTGAACGCAATAAAACTTTATAGCTTTACCGTAAGAAAATTACAATCATCAAACCGTTTGCAGTACGATGTATCACTTCCTCAGGCCAGAAACAGGATTGTCTATATAAACTACGCAGCAAAAAATAATTGTTCCCAATCTATTATAATAATCGGGATAATTATATACTTTTGTTTTTAAACATATCTACCGTTGCATTATGGATATCAAGGTATTATATGCTTTAAAACAGGGAAATGAAGAAGCCTTCGAAGCCATTTTCAGAAAATACAATGCGAAAATTTATCATTTCGTATCGGATACGCTTTATGATAAAACCCTGGCGGAAGATATTACCCAGAATGTTTTCCTGTCAGTTTGGGAACACAGGGAAGATATTGTACCCGAAAAGAATTTTTCAGCTTACCTCTATGCCATAGCCAAAAATATGGTTTTCAGGGAAACGGAAAAAATGGTGCTGTCCTACCGCTATGAAAGCCATATCCTTCAAATGCGCCGGAATGAAGAAGACCTTTCCACAGAGGAAGCGATCCATGCCGATTCCCTGGGGGAAACCATTTTCCGTCTGATAGATAATCTCCCCGAAGTGCGTAAAAAAATATTCTTGCTACACTTTACGGAAGATATGAGCAACAAGGAAATAGCTGCGAGGCTTTCCATCTCGGAAGAAAATGTCGCACAGCAAATCCGGCGGTCGCTGGATTATATCCGCAAACACTTAAAAAATTACATCGCTCTACTAGCCTGCATTTATTTCCAATAAAAACAAACACAAAAGTTAAACTACGTTAAATTTCAATCCTGCTGTTAATAAAATTCCCTCTCACGTATATATAAGTTATATACAGTAGAAATTTAATGGAAAACGAATTAACCATATTGATAGAAAAGTTCCTCCGCCGGCAGATAAGCGACGGGGAAGCTAACCGTTTAAAAGAACTGCTTATGCAGGCGGAAGCAGAAGATATGCTTTCCGGCTTATACGATGAAAAATGGGAACAGGCGGCTTCCTCCCCGGAAAAAGATATGGAAGACCGTATCTGGCTGAAGTTACGTGAACAAATACGCCCTGAATCTACTGACGTTTTACCGGTGCCGGTACAGCGCACCGTTTGGAAAAAATACCTGCGCATAGCCGCTTCGATACTGGTGCCGTTACTTTGCATAGGACTGGGATATTTCTATTCCGGAAGCAAACCGGTACAGGGTAGTAATAAAATGACGATACAGGTAGAGACCGGGCAAAAAGCGAAAATGCAACTGCCGGACGGTACTGATGTATGGCTCAATTCCGCCAGTTCGTTGACCTATGATGGCACATACAATAAGAAGGAACGTGTCGTTTACCTGCAAGGAGAAGCCTATTTTCAAGTAAGCAAGGATAAGGCCCGGCCTTTTATTGTAAGGGCCAATGAAATTTCTATCGAAGCGCTGGGAACAAGCTTTGATGTCAAGGCTTACCCCGATGATAATTATATCGCCGCAACACTGATAGAAGGCAGCATCCGGGTAAATTCACCATTTCAATCGGCCATATTGGAGCCGAACGAAAAACTGACTTTTAACAAGGATAACAGCGCGTTTACCAAAAGCATAATGCCGGATGCGGAGAAAAATTCTTCATGGGTCAATAACCAGCTCGCATTCGAGCAGGAACGGCTGGAAAATATAGCCAAGACACTGGAACGGATGTATAATGTCCGGATACATTTTGCCTCCGATGATCTGAAAAACATCCGCTTTTCGGGAACGGTTAAAAACAACAACCTGGAAGGTGTACTACAGTTGATTGCTTTTGTTTCCCCAATCCGGTATTCACTGGAAAATGACACGACCGTAATTATCCGTAATAAATAGAACCTATAATTATCAAATTTATCCAAACCATGAACACATCATAAACTGCCTGTAAAATGAAAAAACGGAACAATGTTGGAGCATTATTCCGTTCGTATGCAAAGGGTCGATAGCTTAATCCATAAAACGCCATTGAGGAAATACTCTTCAACGGGTTGTCTTATACCCCTGTCTGCATAACAAAGATAGTAAAATATCCCAACAACATCTAATTATCATAAAGATATGAAAAACAGAAAAAATAAAATGCTCGGCTGCCTGCTATTATTCCTCCTGATAGCCGCTACACAAGCATCCGCCTTAGCACAGGTTACGGTTTCGGCAAAAAACACCAAAATAAAGCAGATTATCCTGCAAATAGAGAAAAGCAGCGGATACAGCTTTTTCTATAGCGACGATTACCTGGACCTGGATAAGACAGTCAGCGTGGATATAAAAAATGAAAGTATCGAATCGGCGCTGTCCAAGGTATTCAAAGGAACGGATATAAACTTTTCCGTAGGCGCAAATAAACAGATCATGCTGACGGACGCTAAGAATAAAGAAGGGGAAAAAAATGCCGGCATCCCTCAAAAAAAGTATTCAGGCATCGTGAAAGACGAATCGGGTGAAACTATTATCGGTGCCAGTATTACCATTAAAGGCAGTAAAACAGGAATAATAACAGATGATGACGGCAGGTTTTCGCTGGAAGCCCGCCCCGGTTCCACGCTGGTTATATCTTATATCGGTTTTGAGAAGCAGGAGATAACCACAGGCAATCAGAGCGACCTGCAAATAACTCTTGTAGAAAACAGCAGGGAACTTGACGAGGTCGTGGTTATCGGGTACGGAACAGTAAAAAAAGGAGACCTGACCACAGCCGTGGCGACCATTTCGAATAAAGAGATAGACCAGCGGCCGATCATTTCAGCGGCACAAGCTATGCAAGGAAAGGCGGCCGGCGTGATGGTTTCCCAACCAAACGGTTCTCCCGGCAGTGAACTGACAGTCCGGGTACGCGGTACAACATCGTTTAACGGCAGCAACAATCCCCTCTATGTAGTGGACGGCGTACCTGTGGATAACCTGAAATTCCTGTCACCTACCGATATCGAGAGCATGCAGATACTCAAAGATGCCTCTTCTGCCGCTATTTACGGATCACGTGCGGCAAACGGGGTAGTGATTATCAACACCAAGTCAGGCGTACAGAACCAGGCGAAAGTGACTCTTAACGCACAGCTAGGCGTCAGCAACCTGAGCAATGAGATAAAATCCCTCAATGCGGCACAATATGATGACCTGATGTCGGAACTTGGTTTTGCCACCTATGGCTCAGGTGATGTAACGGACTGGTATAAGGAAATTTACAGTACAGGATATACTCAAAACTACCAGGTATCCATTTCTAACGGTAACGACAAGATGAAATATTTTTTATCGGCCGGTTACCTGGATAATAAAGGGATTATCAACTCAACCTTCTACAACCGTTACAGCATCAGGGCAAAGGTAGATAACCAGATACGCAAGTGGTTGACTGTCAATACCAACATATCCTATTCAGACTATACCGGCAACGGGGTAGCTACCGGATTGCCCGCCAACCGGGGAGGTTTCGTACTGTCGGCGATCAACCTGCCTACAGGAGCTCCCGTATGGGATGAATCAATGGGCGCTTATAACCGTAATTTCAACGGGCTGAACCTGACAAATCCGGTAGAAGCCATGGAAAACGGGAAGAACAACCGTTCGAAGGAAAACCGCCTGATCGCTTCGGGAAGTTCCCTGATTTCTTTTTTGCCGGAGCTTACACTGAAAACACAATTTACGCTGGACAGACGCAACGGGCTGAATACGTCTTTCCGTCCTCCGGTTTACATCGAGGAAGAACCGGGCGTTCACGGGAGCAGGATCGATTACGGAGCAGGGTCGGATACACGGAGTGTCAATACCCTGACGGTACTGGACAATGTACTTACCTATAATAAATCGTTCGGTAAACACAACGTTGAAGCTATGGCCGGTACATCACGGACTACGTCCGACTGGTCGCAAAATTACGTTAATGCCTCCCATTTCCGGAATGGCAATATACATACGCTGAATGCCGCCAATAAGATCGCCTGGAACAACGCAGGATCCAACGCCTCGCAATGGGGGATCATGTCTTACTTCGGACGTGCCGCCTATAACTATGAAAGCAAATACCTGCTGACGGCCAATGTCCGTAAAGACGGCTCTTCAAAGCTACACCCGGATCACCGTTGGGGCACCTTTCCTTCCTTTTCGGCCGCGTGGCGTATCTCATCGGAAAAATTCATGGAAGGCATGACCTGGCTCGACGACCTGAAGATCCGTGGCGGATGGGGGCAAACCGGGAACCAGTCAGGTGTTGGCGACTATGCTTATCTCCAGACATATAATATTGTCCGTTCCGACTGGACAATCGAGGGGCATAGCAACGATCTTCCGGGCATCACGGTAAACAACCTGCGGAACAGGGACCTGACATGGGAAACAACTTCACAAACGGATATAGGACTCGACTTCACTGTTTTTGGGAACAAACTTACGGTTGCTATGGATTATTACCACAAACGCACCTCCGATATGCTGATGTATGTATCCCTCCCGGCAGGACAGGCAGCCAGCAGCATTATCCGCAATGAAGGGGTAATGACCAATAAAGGATTTGAGTTTTCCGTCAATTCACGCAATTTACAAGGCGCTTTCACATGGACGACCGACTTTAACATGTCGTTTAACCGGAACCGTCTTGAGAGCCTTGCCCTGCAGCAGGTATATTACGGCGCCTATATCAACAGCGAAATCCTGAGGGATAATATCGTCCGTAATGAACCGGGACGCCCGCTCGGCGGATTTTACAGTTATATCTGCGAAGGTGTCGATCCGCAGACAGGCGAACTTAAATACAAAGACCTGGACGGGAAAGAAGGCATTACGCCCGACGACCGCACCTATATAGGCGACCCGAATCCCGATTTTATTTTAGGTATGACCAATACATTCTCATGGAAAGGGATCAACCTCAGTATATTTATGCAAGGCTCTTACGGAAATGACATTTACAATGCATCGAAGATAGAAACCGAATCGATGACCACCCAGAGAAACCAGGCGGCAACTGTGGTGAACCGGTGGAAAAAGCCGGGGGATATCACAAAGATACCTAAAGCCGGAACTGCCGTCACCAACTCATCCTATTATGTGAAAGACGGAAGCTACCTGCGGATCAAGGACATCTCGTTATCGTATAACATTACTGGGAAATTCCTGAAAAAGGCCGGTATAACAAGATTACAGCCTTACATCACGGCAACCAACATGGTTACATTTACAAAATACTCCGGAACAGATCCTGAAGTAAATGAATGGGGTGATGCAGGCGGTGTCCAGGGGATCGACTGGGGAACCTATCCATACAGTAAAACATTCGTGTTCGGTATTAATGTTGAATTTTAAACTACGATAATATGAAAAGGAATAAGCTGTTTTTTACAGCAGGACTTTTGATCCTGTTATCATCCTGCTCCCTTAATTATGATCCGGTCGGCGCTTACTCGGATGTGACCGAAGGCACGGAGGTGGGACTGGCCTTTACCAGTAAAGCCGATGTTCTTGCACACAGGCAATCGATGTATATAGCACTGAAGGAATGCGAGCATTTTTATCAGGATGTACTCTTATTTGCAGAAATACACTCAGATAATGCCTATTCAGGGAATGAAGGCGGAGCACCTCCGGGATTTGAAAAGAATGATGTGGCCGATATGATGGCAAAGCCGCCTTTGCAACGTGGCTGGAACCGTCGTATGGCAAATATAGCCCTTGCCAATAAGCTGATATCGAACATAGATAATGTCCCTGACCCTGCACTTACTGATGATGAACGCAGGCAGTATAAAGCCGAGGCCCTGATTTACCGCGCCATGCTTTATTATGATATGGCATTGCTGTGGGGGCGCGTTTCGGTTGTTATTATCGAGGCCGGCGACATCACTGCCGAAAATATAGGGGAATCGTACGAAAAATACTTTCCAAAGCAAAACACCGAGGATGAAGTATATGCGCAGATAGAGAAAGACCTGCTCGATGCCCTGCCTGACGCGCCTGTGGACAACAGCAATAAAGGCCTTTGTTCGAAAGGGCTGGCCTGTGCTTTACTGGCCAAGATCTATGCAGACAACACTTCGTTCAGGGACTATGATAAAGTTATCCAATACTGCGACCAGGTACGTGACCTTGGGTTTTCACTGGCAGGAGATTTCAGCGACTTATTCGGCGTACAGCTACAAGATCCGGCAAATCCTCCGGGGCCCGCGAATCCGGCTATAAATGCCAGGAGACGGAATACAGAAGAGGCTATCTTCGAAATACAGTTCTCCGCGGCCGGTGACAGGGGCAGCTTTAATAACCAGATATTCGGCCCGTTACTGGACAATTTCACTCCTGTTACATTTGCCAACTGGGTGCTTCCGACCCATGAACTGATCGACCTGTACGAAAGTGAAAGCGGCGATAAGCGTTATCCCGAGACAATCGTGTATTACGGAGGTACCCAACTCGGTTTTACACCGCCGCGTAACTGGGGATACACCACCAGCCATTACCCGCACATGTATAAATTCCGTTCTTCGTTCAGCAGCAATATCAAATACCGCTATGCGGATATCCTATTGCTAAAAGCCGAGGCATTGATATTAAAACAGAACCCTGACCTGTCCGGGGCAGCCGGAATCATTAACCAGATCAGGCACCGTGCCGGCCTGTCAGACTTAACGGCACCGGCGATGGCAAATAAAGAGGCCGCATTGAATACTATGCTGAAAGAACGCCGCAAGGAACTGGCATTTGAAGGACACCGGTGGAACGATCTGGTACGGCTTGAAAAAGTAGAGGAGGTGTTGAACTCTTTCAAGGAACGTGACCCGTATTCGCGTATTACGAACAGGTTTACACGCACCCACTATAAGTTCCCGATACAGAAAGCCATCCTGGATGCAAATGATCTGCTGACTCAAAATCCGGGATATTGATATATTTCCATTGAAAGGGATATTTTGTAGGGGAAATATCCCTTTCCCTGATAAGTAAACGATTATGAATAATAATATAAAAAACATGAATTTATTGAATCTCTTTCTGGCTGTTTGCATGACAGTATCCGCCTGTAAAGGGTCGGAGCAGGAAAACAGCAACGGTAATCCCATACCGGAAAACAAAGCCGCCAGGATTTACCTTACATCGGCCGACCGGACATATGCTTTCAGCAAGCTGGAAGTCAATTTCTCATCACCGGGTGACCTGCCTGTACCGGCTATTAAGCTCGATCCCGGGCAGCGCTTCCAGACAATGTACGGCTTTGGCGCGGCGATAACGGGTTCCACATGTTATAACCTGTTGAAGATGACTGTTGCGGACAGGGCTAAATTCCTGAAAAATACATTCTCTCCGACAGATGGAATGGGATATAGCTATATACGTATCTCTATCGGATGTTCTGACTTTTCACTGAGCGAATATACCTGCTGTGATGTCCCGGGTATTGAAAACTTTACGCTGACAAATGAAGAAACACATTATGTAATGCCCATACTCAAAGAGATACTGGCTATAAATCCCGGCATAAAAATACTGGGTTCCCCATGGACCTGTCCGCGTTGGATGAAAGTTAATAACCTGGCCGATCTACAGCCATACAATTCATGGACAAGCGGGCAACTGAATCCGGCTTATTACCAGGATTATGCCCTTTATTTTATAAAGTGGGTACAGGCGTTTGCAGCCGAAGGGATCTCTATTACAGCGGTGACGCCTCAGAACGAACCGCTGAACAGGGGTAATTCCGCTTCGTTGTATATGGGCTGGCAGGAACAGCGCGACTTTGTGAATTCTGCCCTGGTTCCGGCATTGAAATCGTCCGGATTGAAAACCACGATCTATTTGTTCGACCACAATTACAATTATGATAACATGGGGGAACAGGATGATTATCCGGCCAGAATATATGAGTCAGGTGTAGACGACATCGTAGTCGGCGCAGCCTATCATAATTACGGCGGAAGCAGGTCGGAGTTGCTGGATATACACGGCAAGTATCCCAATAAGGAACTGATATTCACAGAGACATCCATCGGTACATGGAACAACGGGAAAGACCTGTCTGTCCGGCTGATGGAAGATATGCAAAATGTAGCACTGGGCACGGTCAACAACTGGTGCCGCGCAGTGATCGTCTGGAACTTAATGCTGGATGCGGAACGGGGACCAAACCGTCCCGGCGGCTGCAAGACCTGCTTTGGCGCCGTGGATATTGCTTCCGATTATAAAACATTATCGTTCAATTCACATTATTACATTGTCGGCCATTTATCCGCAGTGATAAAGCCGGGAGCGGTCAGGATCGGCACAACAGGTTTTACAGACCCGGAAGTGGTCAGTTCGGCCTTTGAAAATCCCGACGGCACGCATGCCGTGGTGTTACTAAACAACAGTACTGAAAGTAAAACGATAAGAATAGATGACGGAAAAGACAGCTTCAAATATGCCATACCTGCAAAATCCGTCATATCATATCTTTGGTAACTATGAAACAGGCAAATATGAAGGTACGGAATATATTGATGACAACTTCCCTGTTGTCCCTGGCAGGAGGACATGTAAACGCCCAGGAACGCCCTAATATAGTGATTATCTATCTTGACGATATGGGCTACTCTGATATCAGTTGTTACGGACAAAAGAAATGGTCTACACCGCATATCGACCGCCTGGCACAGGAAGGGGTCAGGTTCACGGACGCTTACTCGGCTTCTCCCGTATCCAGTCCTTCCCGGGCGGCATTACTTACGGGGCGCTATCCAGCCCGTATGGGAATCCAGGGCGTCTTTTATCCGGACAGTTATACGGGGATTCCACAGGAAGAGCTTCTTCTCTCCGAATTACTGAAACCGGCCGGATATGCCACGGGAATCGTCGGCAAGTGGCATCTCGGCAGTAGGGATAAGTTTTTGCCTCTCCAGAACGGTTTTGACGAATATTTCGGTATTCCTTACAGCAACGATATGGGAGCACAGGTGTATTTGCGGGGCAACGAAGTGGAAGATTTCCATGTAGACCAGTCCCAGATGACAAAAAAATATACGGCTGAAGCCAAAGATTTTATTTCACGACATAAGGATAAACCCTTCTTCCTTTACCTGGCACATAATATGATGCATGTTCCTATCTTCTGTTCCGAGGAATTCAGGGGGAAATCGGCGGCAGGGATTTACAGCGATGCAGTACTTGAAATAGACTGGAGTGTGGGCGAGGTTGTAAAGGAACTGGAAAAGCAGGGGATACTGGAAAATACCCTGATTATTTTTGCCAGCGATAATGGCCCGTGGTTACAGGAAGGCCCGTTGGGCGGAGAGGCTCTCCCTCTCCGGGAAGGAAAAACAACGAGTTACGAGGGTGGAGTCAGGATACCGTCCATTGCCTATTGGAAAGGAAGGATAACCCCGGTCGAAAGAAAAGATATAATTTCCACAATGGACTGGTACCCGACCATCGCCCATGTATGTAATGTCGATATTCCCGGTAATATCCGCCTGGATGGTTACGACCTGTCAGACCTGCTGCTAAACAACGGAAAACGGGCCAGTGATGCTTATGCCTATTTCAGGGATAATAAAGACGTAACAGGATTGCGGGTAGGTGACTGGAAAATCACATTGCCTCAGGCAGAAATCAAGGGTAACTTCTGGCGGACAGGCACGGCAGCCCATGATACCTTATTGTTTAACCTGAAAAACGATCCGGCGGAAAGGGTCGATCTTTTCAAGAAGAATCCTTCGAAAGCAAAAGAAATGGCTACTCAATTGGATAAGTATAAATCCGGATTCGGTGATGTCCCGCCTGCCTTGGTTATGACAGGAAACCATCAATCGGAGTATTTGCGCAGGCAACGCAGGGAAGCTATCGAAAAAGCTGTCAAAGAAGGGATACAAAGTAAGGAAAATCAAACAGATGGGTTTGAGGAAAGATAGCCAACTGAAGGAGTATCTTCCTTAGGTTATAACACCCCGGCGTTTTACTGAAAGTTATAATAAACCTCGTAAGACGCCGGTTTTTATTTAGAAAGGATTTTTTACCATATGGTTTCCATATAATTTTAAAAAAGAAAATAATGGGTATATTATACAAAGATTATTAATCACAGACTTGCATATATATTCAAAGTAATGCTTTTTATTGTAAATGAATCATAAGTTGCATAAAAAAAATATCCGTATTAGATTGAAAAACATATATTGTTTATTTTTGCTTCAAAGACTTTGAATACCCATTAGATAATTAGGATTTTAAAGTTAACACGATTTGATATCTATTACCAATGATATACTATGGATATGAAATATATTTTATTTGCAATATTAATTACTGTTACCGCACTGGTATCTGCTACATCCAAGCCGGAGATTAAACTCAGCGATAATCAAAAAGGATTAGGGTATCTTTCTTATCAGAAAGCCGCTAATGGCAGAAACTATATCAATGACAGAAGCTATTTAGGCGAGTTTATGCTGAAATACAGCTCAGGAGATGTAGTCCGAACGGTTAAATTAGCTGATGTTAAAAGCCGGGTATTAAATAACGATACATACAAAATTGAAATATCGTGGTTTTTACCGGAAAATATAGAGTTTACTCAAAGTTTCAAGGTTGTAGAAAATGAGATAGACTGGAATATAGATATCCGCAACTAAAATAGAAAACCGGACAAATAAAAAACATGATACCACCATCGTATTCCGAAACCTTAAAGCCTGCAAATATGAAGTTTCCGTAAACAAGAAATTAAATACGACATTCACCATCGATGAAAATAGCTGTCCATTAACGAAGATTACAGTTCCCGTCGAATCTGAATACATTACAGTACAAATAAAAATGCAATAATAACTCAACTTTTAAATTAAAACTCAAAATGAAAGAACGGCTTTTACTAGTAGTTTTGTCCTTATTGTGCTACTTTTCCGTTATTAACATTTACGCACAGGATAATCAAAAAGAAAATCTGCTCGTCCCTGTTACATTTAACAAGGTAATATTGGAAGATACTTTCTGGAAAAACAGAATGGAGATTCAAAAACAGGTTCTGGTTCCGGTAGCCTTTGAAAGAACACAACAAGCCATAAACGACCTGAAAAAGACTGCTGATTTTCTTAAAGGAAATCCGATATCACTTGCCAGTCCCGGCCGTTTCTATACATCAGATCTGTATAAAGTAATTGAAGGAGCAGCATACTTATTAACACTGGAAAAAGATCTTGTATTGGAGAAGCAGATCGACGATATTGCAACACTAATAGCACAGGCACAAGAAGAAGACGGATATTTATATCCCGCTCATTCAACAGGTTCATACCGTTTCGCCGAACTTTGGGGTGGTGCCGGAATGGGCGACAGACCCTATTCATGGGTGATCCATAGTCACGAGTTATACAATGTAGGACATCTGTATGAAGCCGCTACTGCATATTATCAGGCTACCGGAAAACGAAACCTGCTGGATATTGCCGAAAAAAGCGCCAGGCATATCAATAAAGTTTTCTTTGAAGGGGGAGATGCCAAATATAATTATGGGAAGCCTGTTAATCAGGCTCCCGGTCATCAGGAAATAGAATTGGCCTTAGTAAAACTTTATCGCACTACCGGAAATGATCTATATTTACAAATGGCAAAGAAATTTATAGATATAAGGGGAATTACATATATTCCTCGGGGACAAAACGTAATGTCTCCCGAATATTCCCAGCAGCATAAACTGGTAAGAGAGCAGGATAAAGCTGTGGGACATGCCGTACGGGCTGCCTATATGTATTCGGCCATGGCTGATATCGGTTCTTTGACCGGAGACAGTACGCTACAACCGGCTCTTCATAAAATATGGGACAATATCGTGGATACTAAATTCCATATAACAGGAGGATTGGGAGCCGTACATGGTATAGAAGGTTTTGGCGATGAATACGATTTGCCCAATAAAGAAGCCTATAACGAAACATGTGCTGCCGTAGGAAATGTGTTTTTCAATCATAGGATGTTTTTACTCGAAAAAGAGGGAAAATATATGGATGTAGCAGAAGTATCATTGCTAAACAACGTATTGGCCGGAGTAAATCTGAAAGGAGACAAATTCTTTTACGTCAATCCTTTGGAGTCGGAAGGAATGGCTGACCGTTCTTTCTGGTTTGGAACAGCCTGTTGCCCAACCAATCTGGCACGCCTTATACCTCAAGTATCGGGACTGATGTATGCACATACAGATACAGAAATATATTGTGCACTTTATACAAGTAATCAAACAAGTATTGACCTGAAAAATGGCAAAGTAAACCTGAAACAAGCAAGTAATTACCCTTTTGATGAAAATATAAAAATAGAAATAACACCAGAGGTTGATAATCAGATTTTTACTTTAAAGATGCGTATCCCTACATGGCTCGGCACACAGTTTGTACCCGGAAAGCTGTATTCGTATTCAGATAAAGGTAGCAAGACATTCTCGCTATACATCAATGGTAAAGAAATCAAAAATACCAATACTGAAAAAGGATTTGTATCCATTAACCGAAAATGGAAGAAAGGAGATAAAGTTGAGTTGAGGCTGCCGATGGCTTTAAGGTGCTCGCTAGCCGACAAAAGAGTTAAGGCCGATTTAAACAGGATTGCTTTTACCAAAGGACCTCTGGTATATTGCGCAGAAGGAATAGATAATGAATCGAATGTTAACCGGTACTTTATTCCGGCATTTTCCGGTAAATACAAAGTCAGGAAGGAAAAAGACGGCATATTTAAACACATAGACATTATTAGCGAAGTACCCGCCGGATATTTAAATCTTAATGGAAACATTGAAGACAAAAAATTAACTTTGATTCCATATTATGCTTGGAACAATCGAGGAATATCATCTATGAATATCTGGTTTGGAGATAATGAAAATACCGTAAAGGAAAATAGCATTACGATTCCGGCGTCTTTCAAAAATATTTCGGCGTCTTTCACTTATCCGGGCGACAATGTACTTTCTATCGTCAGTGGCAAGTTTCCCGAAAACTCGAAAGATGCCAATATAAAGAAATGGACATCTTATCCCGAAAAAGAAAAGAAGCAGTTTATAGAATTCGATTTCGAAAAAATATCAAACATAAAATCGTTTTCCGTTTATTGGTATGACGATAATGACGGTATAAAAATACCGCAAAGCTGGTCGTTGGAATATTCACCGGACGGGCAAATATGGATACCGTTTCCGTTATACACGACCGACACCTACAGCCTGATAAAAGACCAGTTCAATCTGGTACATTCCTCAGGAGACCAATGTATGGCGAAGATGATCAGGTTAGCTATGACTCCCAGACCTGATGCTGCAGTCGGAGTACTTCAGGTAAAATTCGATTTAAAATAAGCCTTGATAAACAAATAAAATCAACCCTATGAAAAAAATGACATTTGTCTTTTGTTTATTGCTGCTATGATAAACTTTTCAATTCCGTAGTTCTCTTGATTCCAACCGTATGATTGTATCGTCTAAATTTCTAAAGTCAAAAAGACTGATACTTCCATACTAAACAAGTCGGTTATATCTATACCTGTCGCAAGATAGCCCACTGAATACCTATTTTATGTGGCTCTCAGGTATTAACAGCCCTGATTTCCGTACCATCAACCGCTTCCGAGGTGATGGCTTGGAGGAAGATATAAAATCCTTGTTTACCCAAATTGTTCTACTGCTTCAAGAAGCTGGTTCTGTAAGTTTGGAGCTTCAGTATATCGACGGAACGAAGATTGAATCAGCCTCCAACTCTTATACCTTTGTTTGGCATGATAGTGTGGAGAAGTACAAATCCAAATTGGAAAATAAAATCCGTCAGGTATTATCATTGGTTGATAAACATATTGAACAAGATAAAGGGGTGAAAAAGCTAAATTAAAATCCTAAGCCCATTGACAGTGATCGGCTTTGTGCTAAAGTCAAAGAGTTGAACTCCCGTTTGGATAAAATGGCTAAGATAGAACACAAACAGGTTAAACAGCTTCAGGAAGACTACCTTTCCCGTTTAGAGAAGTATGAGGGTCAATTAGAAAAACTTGGAGATTGTAACTCTTGCAGTAAAACCGATGAGGATGCAACTTCTATGATTATGAAGGAAGACCATATGAAGAATGGCCAACTTAAACCAGCTTACAATATACAGATAGCTACCGAAGAATAGTTCATCACTTTGTAGGGATCCGAGTTGACGAACCGGTGAGCTTCCGGTAAATCTGTGGGTTCGCCCCTAAGGAAGGCTAATGCGCGGCAGAAGCATTCGATTGCCGGTTCACTTTGATCCACGGAGAATGGAACAGTGGTTTTAATCTCGGTTTCCATCCGGTCTTTCCATAATCCGCCGGTAAGCATTACTTGGTTAAACGGAACAGGAGTAATTTTTTGCTCTTTTTGCGTACAGCTTGTCATCACACTGGGCACATATAATCCAATAAGTATATTTTTCATACCATGTTCAATTTGAGTGTTTATGCGATTACCAGATTAAGCATCCGGAAAGAATGATTAAACTTTTTATGCAAAAATAGCTTGTAATTGTACTATCTCCTCAAAACTATTATTTATTAACTGTTAATTATGGCTTTATTCTTTCTGGTTAGGTCAAAAAAGAATATTATTGGTAGTATCTGACGATTCGTTACATGATGGAATCGGATATATTTCTGAAATTTGTAATTATAAAACTGATACGATGAGAAAACTGACACTGGCATTAATATTATTCTTTTCTGTTTTGCTTAACGCGGCGCCACGGGAGTTAATCTTCAATCATCTAGGAGGCAGACACGGCTTGACCAACATGGCCGTTCGCGATATTGCCCAAGACGATAACGGTTATATATGGATAGCTACACTCAAAGGACTGAACAGATACGATGGATACGGCATTAAACAATACTACCGGTCTGAAAACGGATTGCCTTCTAATTGCATTGAGAAAATAATTCCTATAGGCAAAGATTCTTTGCTACTGGGTACGGATAACGGACTGTGTCTGTTCGACGGAGTGAAGGAAAAATTTATCACCATAACTACGCCGGCGTCTGTTAAGAATATTATAGATATGGTTGACAATGGTACGGAAATCTATCTTTCAACGAATGCGGGCTTATTTACTTATAATAAACACAATCATAATCTGAATCGACTGGCTGATATTAAATTTGGGAAAATAGCTATAGATATTAATAATAACATCTGGGTGGCTCAAGCATTTTCGGTGTATTGCTTGAGTTCCACCGGCCAGCTTATCCGAGAGATTAAAGGAAGAGATATTTCACTGGCTTTTCCAACTGAATTTACCGCTATATATAAAGATTTACAGGGTATATTATGGGTAGGCACTACTGAAGAGGGCATTTATCGGCTTAACAGAAATCAGCGGGAACTCATACCGGTTACTTTTAAAGATGGGGAAAGAAAAGATATGCGCTATGTGCGTTGCATACAGGAGGATTTGCGTGGTAATTTATGGATAGGAACCGAGAACGGACTTTTTATTTATGATTATGTCGGCAATACGTATACGCATTACCAGGGAGAACAGTCAAATGTACAGACTTCGATTTCGGACAATGCCGTTTATTCCATATTTAAAAGCCGTGAGGATATTATGTGGGTAGGCACATTCTTTGGTGGAGTGGATTATACTAATCTGAAGGATAATAATTTTAATTATATTATATCGGATAATGGGAAGTGTTCGCTAAAAGGCAAGGCTGTGAGCAACATCATAAAGGATAGCCTCGGGATGATGTGGTTTGCGTCAGAGGATCAGGGAATTACCGTTGTTGACGCAGGTGGGAACATGAAGTGTCTCAATAAGAACTCTACTCCGGCATTGAATGGTAATAATGTACACGCCTTGGCTGAGGATCCTTTCGGTTATATCTGGGTGGGCAACTTTGTAGACGGATTGCAACGCATCGATACAAGAAACTGGCAAATAAAGTCGTTTAAGAATACCACGGGAGATACGCTGGGAATATCAAATAACTCCATTTATAAATTATACATACACAATACTGACTCCATGATTATCGGAACCAATCATGGAGCCCATGTTTATCATTTTAAGACAGGTGTGTTTACGGAATTCGAACCTCATAAATTATGGAAGGTGCGCATTGACGATATCGCACGGGATAATAATGATCATCTTTGGTTTTCATACCATTTCGACGGTATCTGGTCCTATAATCTGAAAACCGGAGCAGCCAGGTTTTATGGTTATGGTATGCCCGGATGTTCCGAAATGGTGAGCACAAACATATATACTTCGTTTCTAGATTCAAAAGGAAGAATGTGGTTCGGCACGAGTAACGGCGGGTTAATGTTGTATGCCCAACCGAGTGACAGTATGGTTATATACGGTAAAGAAAGTGAACTCATTCAGCGGGATATCTGTTCCATACAGGAAGATACATATGGTAATCTCTGGTTAAGTACCGATAATGGAATTTATTCGTTTAACCCCGGCACTGAAAGTTTTACACATTATCAGGTCTCGGACAATTTAATATCCAATCAGTTTAATTTAAGTTCCGGTTATAAAGATGAAAACGGGAGTATATATTTCGGAAGCATACACGGCGTTTGTTTCTTTCGGCCCGAAGACTTGCTTAACAGTGAAGGAACGCCCAACGTTCACATAACCTTTTCGGATTTTAAAATATTCGGACAGCATATAAAACCAGGTGATAAAAGCGTGTTGCAAAACAACATAGACAATACTGCTTCGCTTCGACTTAAATACAGCATGAACACGTTTACGTTCAATTTCCTGATCATTAATTATAATGAGAATTATCGGTCGCAGTTTACCTGCGAATACCGCATGGAGGGACTTGAAAATAATTGGAATGGTGTGCAGCAAATGCCTCAATCGGCATCTTACACTAACCTGGAACCTGGAAATTATGTTTTCCATGTACGCATAGTAAATAAGGAGGGTGTGGTGCTGAATCAGCGGCAGATTGAAATTAAAATTATTCCGCATTTTCTGTTAAGCGGTTTTATGATTGGCGTGTATGGATTGCTTGGCACTCTCCTTGCTTTTATGATAATCCGGTTTTATCGTACCCGCCTGCGTGATAAGATGGACATACGCATCGAGCGCATGGAAAAAAATAATCTGCAGGAATTGAACAGGAATAAACTTAACTTTTTTACCTTTATTACCCACGAATTCAAGACTCCACTGTCTATAATTATGGCGGTATTCGAAGATATTTCTCCTCAACGGAATATGACCGAAGAAGAGATATTCATTGTGAACCGGAATGTGAACCGCTTGCAGTTCCTTATTAATCAGGTATTGGAGTTCCGTTCCATAGAAACCGCCCATGCCCGGATTGAATATGTTAAGGGAGATGTTATAGCATATGGAAAAAATATATTCGAATTATTCATTCCTATTTTCAGGCAGAAGGAGATTAATTACAAATACATTACCACTCCGGCTTCTTTCTATACCATATTCGACCGGGATAAGATAGAAAAGATCATCAGTAACTTGTTGAGCAATGCCTTCAAACACTCCAGTTATAAAAGTGATCTAAACCTGAGTGTTGGTGTGGATGAAGTGAACAAACAATTAATAATAACCTGCCACAACAGCAGTTCGTACATACATCCGGAAAGATATCAGGATGTGATACAGGCTTTCCACAAAACGGATTCGGCGGATAAAAAATACTCGAATACTGGTATCGGGCTCGCGTTAGTAAATGGATTGGTTCAATTACTATCTGGGAAAATAGATATTGAAAGCAGCCCGGAAACAGGAACCATTTTCAAAGTATCACTTCCTATTGTAGAAGATACCAAAGATATGATCGTACCTACGGATGATCTGGAAATTACCCATTCTCAGGATATAGTTGCCGATACGATTTATAACCTCACCAATTCCGAAATAAACGAGAACCTGAAAACAAACTCACAGGCAAAACTTACCATATTACTGGTAGAGGATAATCCCGATATAAATAAGGTGATTAAAAGCAAACTGTCAGGAAACTACAAAGTGAGAACCGCTTATAACGGCAGGGAAGCCCTCGAGGTATTGAAAAACCATATAGTGGATATCGTTATCAGCGATATTATGATGCCTTATATGGATGGAAACGAATTGAGTAAGTTTATAAAAAACTCCCGGGAATATTCGCATATCCCAGTAATACTCATTACCTCGCAATCGTCCAAGGAAAGTGAATTGAAGGGTTTAGCCACCGGAGCCGATGCGTATATTGAAAAACCATTTACATTCGATGAACTCCATCTGCGCATTAAAAACCTCATAAAGTCAAAGAGCAGTATCCGTGAGCATTATGAAAACATGAAAACCATCCGTTTGCAGGAAAACCTAAGCAATAAGGATGAAGACTTTATCCAACAACTCACACACTATATTCTCCAAAACCTTCAGGAAGAGAATCTGGATGTGGATTCACTTGTCGAACACATGAGTATCAGTCGCACGAAATTATATAACAAACTCAAAAGGCTAACCGGTATGAGTGCCACCGAGTTTGTGAATAAGGTGAAGATTGATGTTGCCAGGCAAAAGATAAGTGAAACCGAACAAACATTTGCAGAAATAGCATGGCAATTGGGATTCCACACTCCAAGTTATTTCAGTAGAATATTTAAGAAGTTTACCGGGATGACTCCTAACGATTTTAAAAAGAATAATCCTAACCAGACGAACTATTTGTAATACAGAGCAAATTATTTATTAACCTTTAAATTTATGCGTATGAGTTTATCTACTAAACTAAAATCTTTTTTAGCAGCTGCAATTATATGTATTGCATTTCCGCTGACTGCCAAAGAGATAAAAGGGAAAGTGGTAAGCACTATGGATGGAAATCCGGTATCGTTTGCGATACTATGGTTGAAAGACTCACAAACACAAGTCATTTCAGACCAGAACGGAAGTTTTTCCATGGTGTTGCCGGACACTAATGACGAGTATGTGATAAGTGTGAGCAATACGGATTATATTGCTGCCGAGTTCATGGTTTTACCCGACAAAAATGAATATGTCATTGAATTGACATCTAATGAAGAGGCATTGATCTCTACTTTATGGCGGGATTATACAACGGGACGTTTTAACGGTTCTGTTCAAACCATAACCGGACGCGAACTTACAGATGTACCGACTTCCATTCTTTCCAATCAGCTTTCGGGACGTATAGCCGGCCTTACTACCATACAAAGTTCGGGTGAGCCGGGTTTTGACGGCGCGGATGTATATATACGCCGGGCTACCCCAAGTGTTTACATTGACGGACGCGTGGGGCACTACCGCGATGTTTCAGTCGATGACATCGAAACCATCACGGTAGTGAGGGATGCCACGGCTGCTGCACTTTACGGTGTACGGAATCCGGGCGGAGCGATCATTATCAAAACAAAGAAGGGAACTACATCGGCTCCATCGGTGACTGTAAAATCGCAGATGCAGTACAATGAACTGGTAGGTATGCCCAACCGTGTGGACGCTGCCACTCATGCTATGTTCTTTAATCAGGCACGAAAGAATAGCGGCATATCGCAGGAAGATTATTACTCGCCCGAAGACATTGCCATGTACCGCGACGGATCTAATCCGTTGTCTCATCCCAATGTGGAGTGGAAGAATGAACTCCTTAAGAAAGGGTATATCTCACACAACCATCATGTGAGTGTTGCCGGCGGATCCGATAATCTTAATTATTATGTATCCGTAGGACTTAGTCAGACAGGAGGAATGTTTAAAACCGGTGATGACTTTACATACAGCACCAACAGTGAATTTACCAACTATAAACTTCTCTCCAACATCGAATTCAAACCGTGGCAAGGAACGCTGGTGAATTTCCGTCTGGGTGGAGAATTGCAGGATAATAACTATCCTTCGAGACCGGATAACATTGGTGAGGTTTATTCGAACATATTCACTATTCCGGCAAATGCTTTTCCGATGTATTATAATGCGTCCGATGGGTATGTGGACCAAACAGGTAATGCCATAACAGGAATCGAAGGAAAAATAGGTGGTGGAAACGGAATAAATATAAATCCATGGAGCCAGCTTAACCGCAACGGTTATACTGCAACTACAACGTTGAAAGGGATGGTGCAGACCTCGATTAATCAGAACCTCTCTTTTATCACACTGGGACTGGCTGTTAACGGAATGATCTATTTTACTCTTTACGGCAAAGAAAACCTTGACAGAAGAGTTCCTTTTGCAAACTACGAGTATATGGGATCCGGTAACTTGTATATGAGGGGTAGCGAAGGATATATGCCGAATACCATTCAGCCCAAAGAAATGAACAGGATGACTTCCTATGAACTGGGACTGGATTATTTACGGTCGTTTGATCAGCATACTGTATACGGGGATTTACTTTGGAATCGGTATGAAGACGGTAATGCCAGTGATGTACCGATCCGGTTCGAAAGCATCGGTCTTTCCGGCGGGTATGATTATGATAAACGTTATTCTGCTGACGTAGCATTGGCTTACGGTGGTTCTCACAAATTCGCCAAAGGGAGAAAATATCATTGGTATCCTACGGTTGCTGCGGGTTGGAATGTGTCGAACGAGAAGTTTTTCGAAGGTATGAAGAAAGCTATATCATATATGAAGCTAAGGGCGAGTTACGGTATAACAGGAACCAACGATGCCTATCCGTTTGCTTACATGACTTCACTTGCTCAGGTGAATGATCAATACAATACCGGAAACGGTATGGGAATGGTAGCGGGTGTATATCAGCAGCAAGTGGCGAATGCACTTCTGAAGGATGGTAAAGTTTATAAGTTTAATACTGGGCTGGATCTAAATTTCCTGCACGACAGGATTTCGCTCAGCGTGGATTATTTTATTGATCACCGGAAAGACCTTCCGTTAACTTCGAATATGTCATACTCCCAGATATTTGGTTATGTAAATCTGCCAAGTTTGAATGTGGGCCACGAGAAAACCACAGGAGTGGATATTGCTTTGCGGTATAAGGAGAACAGATTCCCGGTGAGATACTTTATAGGCGGAAACTTCTCGTTCCATAAAAACGAAATCATTGAGTGGGACGAACCGTTGCAAAAATATCCGTGGATGTATAGGAAAGGGCATGCAAACGGTGATTTCTTCGGGCTGGTAGCTGATGGGCTTTACCGTACACAGACCGAATTGGATAATGCTACGGCTTTGCCGGGTTTTGCCACTCCTGAACTGGGCGATATAAGGTATGCCGACTTGAATGATGATAATAGTATTGACGAAAAGAATGATTCCAAATGGTTGGGTTACGGTAGGAACCCGCGTATTTATTACGGTATTCAGGCGGGAGTTTCATACAAAGGGTTCGATCTTCAGGCATTGTTTCAGGGAGCAGCACAGAGATCGATCAATATTGCCGGTCAGTGGAGAAATGCGTTTGCAGGGAATACATCTATTTTCGAACATCAAACGGATGTCTGGAGCGCGGAAAATCAAGATGCTGCGCTTCCCCGGGTAACGGTTGACGAATCGGCGAACAATAATCGACTCTCTTCTTTCTGGTTAAAAGATGCCTCGTACCTGCGACTGAAGAGTCTGACATTGAGCTATACTCTATCATCCACATTCGCAAATAAGTTATGGTTGAAGGAACTGCGTGTTTTCATTTCAGGCTATAACCTGTTGACATGGGATAAGCTGGATGTGATAGATCCCGAAAGTACGGGCGACTATATCGGTATAGCACCTCCGAGAGTATATAATATTGGATTATCTCTGAAATTTTAAAACCTATAGGCTATGAAATATATATCTGAACATAGTTTAAGATCACTATACCTGCTGATTGTAGTTATGCTTGCAGGTTGTGACTATCTGAATGAAGAACCGCTGCATTATCTGCAGCCGGGAGAGCGTTTCAAAGAAGAATCGCAAATGGAACTTGCCGTGCATGAATGCTATTATTATCTGCCGAACGGTTATAACGATGTGGATGGCTCTTTTCTGGATGCGGCTACAAACGATGCGGTTTATCGCATAGAAGGAAGCGGTATTAATAAGCTGGCTCGTGGAGAATACACTTCCAGTACGCCTGTACTGAATATATGGGACAGGTGTTACAAGGGGATCTCGCAAACTTTCCTTGTGGAAGATAATCTTCACTATATGAATATTCCCAAAGGTTCCAGTGTGTCTGACCCGGATGTTTATTTCGAGACCAAACGCAAGGAGTTCGGAAGCGAAGCCATGATGGTAAGGGCTTACCTGTATTTTGAATTGTTGAGAATGTATGGCGGAGTACCGCTTGTTAAACGGCAAATGGAACTGGGCGAGAATATTAAGGATGTACAAAGAGCATCGTTTGCCGATGTGGTTACATATATCGTCGGGTTGTGCGATAAAGCTGCAGAAGATCAGCCATCGATCATAAATACAACTCCGGGGCGGTGGGGGAAAGGTGCAGCCAAAGCCATAAAAGCAAAGACATTGGCCTATGCTGCGAGCGACCTTTATCATAAAGATGTAAAATCACCACTTCATGGCTATATCCAAAATAACCAAGATGCTGCAAGGTTAGCAGCAGTTGAGGCTATGGACGATTTTATGAAATATACCGAATTCGGGTTGGCTAACAATTATAATATGTTCTTCTGGGAACCTAATAATGGTCAGTTCAAAAAAGAATATGTGGTGTATAAAGGGAAACCTCAAAGCAACGGTGTTGAATCATTGCTGTTTATTCCATCGTTGGGCGGTAATGGTGGTATTTATCCGACACAGGAATTTGTAGATGCCTTTGACAATGCCGACGGCAGCAAATATGTAGCTTCTGCCAATCTGGATGAAACTCAGTGGGCGAACCGTGATCCGAGACTGAATAATATTATCATTTACAACGGATCGAAAGTAAGGACAAACAACACCATCTATACGTATACAGGTACGGAGCAAACACAGGATGGTTTTGTGGTTGTACATCAGAAATCGACAAGAACTGGTTACTACCTGAAGAAATTCGCCAATTATGGGGCGGTTAATTTTGATAACGCGGTTCCGGGAGTTACTCATCACATTTATCCGATAATCCGGTATGCGGATATCCTTTTATTGTATGCCGAAATGATGAGCGAACTGTATGGACCGGATGATGCGCGTCAATTCAGTATGACCGCTAAAAAGGCGTTGGATGATGTTCGTATGCGAGGGGGTATAAAGACAGCACTTCCTTCAAACATTTTACAAGATGATTTCCGCCAACGTGTGATAAACGAGCGCCGTATCGAGCTTTGCTTTGAGGATCAACGATATTTCGATCTCAAAAGATGGAAATTGGGAGTAAACATTCTTAACAGTCCGGTTCATGGGATGAAAATTGTTCGCGAGGGTGGCAATTATAGCTATCAGAAAGTAGTGGTAGACGAAAAACGAAAGTTTACACAGCCTATGTATTTTGCTCCCATACCTTATGATGAACAACTGAAACTGGATATCGAACAGAATCCCGGATGGTAAATTACTATAAAGCGAAATAATATGAAAAAACTATATATCTTTTTTATATTTTTACTGTCTTCCACGTTAATATATTCACAACACATGACCATCAAGGGGGTTGTGAAAGATGAGGGAGGCGAAACACTGATTGGTGTTACTGTTAAGGAAAACGGAACATCCAACGGTACTATTACGGCAATGGATGGTACTTTCATAGTGCAAATGTCGGGGGTATCCGATTCCATTACTGTTTCTTATGTGGGATACCAGACCGTGTCTCTTAAAGTAAATTCCAGCCAGACTAATTTCTCGATCGTAATGAAAGAAAATGCCCAGCTGCTGGAAGAAGTGGTTGTAGTGGGCTACGGTGTGCAGAGGAAAGTATCGGTAACAGGGTCTATCTCTTCCATCCGGACGGATGAAATGACAAGCATACCTACTTCCAATATTACCAATTCTCTTTCCGGAAACATCAGTGGTTTATCGTCGATCCGTTCGAGCGGCCGTCCAGGACAGGATGGTTCCAGTATCAAGATCAGGGGGGTAGCGACATTCAACAATACGAATCCGCTCGTGTTGGTGGATGGTATTGAGCGAAACTTCAGCGATATCGATCCGAACGATATCGAGAACCTTTCTGTGTTGAAAGATGCTTCGGCTACAGCTGTATATGGTGTGCGTGGTGCAAACGGTGTGATATTGGTTACAACTAAACGTGGGGTTGCACAGAAAACAAAGTTCTCTTTCTCGGCTGAGGCTGGTATTACCGAGTTTATACGTTTACCGAAACTTGTGGATAATTATCAGTATGCCCTGTTGAGAAACGAATTTGCGACAAATAACGGAAGCACTCCGGTTTTCACCGATTATGATCTGGAGCGGTATCTGCTCAAAGATAATCAGTCTACTCACTTCACAGGGTATGCTCCCGACCTTTTCAGGACCGGCTTTCAACAGAAATATTATGCAAATATAAGTGGAGGAAACGAGCGGGCTCGTTACTTCGTTTCGATCGGGTTATTCGATCAGGGAGGAAATTATCAAACAAATCTCAATAAGATTTATGATCTTTGGTATATACGCGATCTCTTTGAGGAAAATCCCGGTTTGAGGGAAAAACTTCCTATCCGTAATTATGATCCCGATTTCGGATATCAGCGAATCAATTTCAGGGGAAACATAGATATCAATCTCACAAAGAAAAGTTCGCTCACATTTAATCTGGCTTATATAACAGGTATCATAAGAGGACCAGGACGAAGCGAATATTATGAAAACTTCATAAAGAATGCTACCGATTTTGCATGGATAAATGCCAACGGTACTTTTGGCGCTAATGGTCGCAGGCAGGATAACCCGATCGAGTCGATAAACTTTCAGGGTTACAAGAAAGAATATACCAACACACTTCAGGCAACTGTAAACTACCGTCTCGAACTCGATGAACTTCTCAAAGGATTATCGTTCAGTGCCAAATTCTCGTATGATAATGCCATATCTTCCAGTCGTGAATACTCGGTGGGGCAGGGATTATATCGGTACAACAGATTTACTAATACGTACTCGCTTCAAAATAACAGCTATTCCGCACCTGAATATAATACCGACCAAAGCGGAATGCATGGTAAAACCTACACGGAGGCTGCGGTTAACTATAAACAGATTTTTGGCAAACATGATGTTGCTGGAATGGTACTTGTAAATATAGATTCGCGTAAGCAACCGAACAAGGAAACCAGTATGTATGGTAATATATCGCAAATTTATCAAGGAGTGGTAGGGCGCATTAATTATCAATATGACGATCGTTATTTATTTGAATTTAATATGGGATATAATGGCTCTAACCGTTTTGCAAAAGGACACCGGTACGCATTATTTCCTGCCGCTTCTGTGGGCTGGATTCTCACACAAGAAAAATTCTTCAAAGAGAATGATATTCTCTCTTTCCTGAAGCTTCGTGCATCCATCGGCCAGGTAGGTAACGATGCGTTGGGTGGTTTTGCGTATTATTATGACAGTGTTTGGGGAGGAGGAGCCGGATACAACTTTGGAGTGAATCCAACTGGAGTTAACGGACTCAAGGAAACTCAGATCGGTAACGATAATATTACATGGGAGAAATCAACGAAATACAATGTGGGGATCGATACCCAGTTTTTTAACAACAAATTGAGCTTTAGTGCTGAATACTTTATGGAGAATAGAACGGATATCCTGCGGAATGTAACGAGCTATTATCTTTTTTCAGGAATACAAAGCTTGAGTCCGATTAATGTTGGGCAAATAAAAAACAAGGGGTTTGATCTGGAGTTGGGCTGGAATCAACAGCTAAGGGATTTTAAGTATAATGTGAAATTTATAACTTCGTTTGCACGCAATGAAATCATCGAAAATGGTGAAATACCTCCGAAATATGACTACCAGAGTCATAAAGGACAATCCATCGGTCAGTATTTTGGTTGGGATGCATTGAGCTTATTCCAATCATGGCCGGAGATCGCTGCTGCTCCTCAACACGTGGGGAGTGTTCAGCCAGGTGATGTTCGTTTCCGCGATGTGAATGGCGATGGCGTTATCGATTCTTACGATGAAGTACCTATTGGGTATCCGAACAATCCCGAAGTCAATTTCTCCGGCCGTTTTGGTTTCTCGTACAAAGGCTTTGACTTCTCTATGTTGTTACAGGGAGTAACTAATGTATCGATGTTCTACCCAACGTTTATGGTGCATGAATATTTGTATGAGAACAGTCCCAAAGAGATGCATCTTGGCCGTTGGACACCCGAAACAGCATCGACTGCAACTTTCCGCAGATTGGGTGTGGGTGTGGGAACCACTCCGTTAAATTCTTCTTATTACATTCAGGACGGGTCATACATCAGGCTTAAAAACGTAGAGCTTGGCTATACGCTTCCTTCGTCTGTAAGCAAAAAAATGAGAATGCAGAACATACGTATATATTTGAATGGTTTTAACGTATATACGTGGAGTAAGGTGAAAGGATGCGATCCTGAAGGTATAGCAGATGAAGCTTATCCTCAAACCAGAATATTTAATATGGGATTGAAGTTCGACTTTTAAAAACTTACATCATGAAACTGAAAACAATAATATTATTTTCTGTATTTTCAATTTTCGTCGCTTGCGATGGAGGTTTGGAAAGGATAGAAATATCATCGGATAGCGAAAAATCCGTTTTTTCCGATAAGGTGAAGACACGTAATGCTCTGAACAATTTATATGGCTCGATGAGGCATATTGCCGGATATCATTCGTTCACCGAAAATAACAATCAACAGCTTTTGGATGCTGTTACTGATAATGGACGCAATATGTTATGGAACTTTCCTATACCAACGTTTACACAATCTACTTTAAAACCGGGGCAAGATGTTTTTGCATCAGGTAACCTTCCGTGGAGAGATTATTACAAAGCCATACGTATGGCAAATGCATTTCTCGCAAACATCGATTCTTCGCCTGTGACAGATGAAGAAAAAGCTGATATGAAGATCGAAGCTCTATTTTTAAGGGCGCTCTATTACTGTGAATTGTTTAAGGGTTATGGGCCGCTTGTAATTGTGGGTGATGAAATATCCGATGGACAAACGTTGGAAGGATTTGAACGGTCTTCCGTAGATCAGACGATTAACTATATTGTGAATGAATTCGACCAACTTATACCACGAATGAAATGGGAATGGGAGAACGATGGGGATTACGGTAGGGCTACCAAAGGTATGGCAATGGCATACAAAGCACGTATGCTATTATACTATGCCAGTCCGCTATATACTCAAGGCGTTTCCGAATCGGACATTAAATCCCGGTGGAAGGCTGCTTCCGACGCTGCAAACGCTCTGATAGTGGAAAACAAATATGACTTACATCCCAATTATGTAGAGTTTTTCAATACTCGTAAAACAGAGGAAAATATTCTTCCCTATTTACGGGTAATAGGAACACAAGCCTATACCATGAGTCTTTCTTCAGAATTTGCTGGTGGTAATGTTTGTGGTATGCGCCCTACTTTCAATATGATAGATGCTTATGCTATGAAAGATGGAAAACAGCCGGTACTGGGTTATGAAAACGGAGAGCCGGTCTTTAATCAGCAGGTAACCAACTACGATGATGAACAGTTCTGGTTGAACAGGGACCCGCGTATGGAAATGCAGATATTCAGGCACGGTGACCAGATACTGGTTAATGGATCCAGGCAAACCATAAACATGCGTATTTATGATGAACCGTCACCCAGCGGACAGAACGGCTTTCTGGTAAAAAAGTACATTAATCCGAACCATGATTTCAGGCAAAGCGGCGGTATACACCAGAATGTTCAGATGATGAGATTTGCCGAAGTCTTGCTTATATTCGCTGAAGCGGAAAATCAGGCAAACGGACCTTCAGCAGCGGTGATAAGAGCAGTTAACCGGGTACGTAATCGTGTGAAAGCAGATTTGTTGGATGAAGCAGATGATCCATATGGCAGAGCGTGGACAAAAACTTCGCTTAACAACCAGATCATGCTAGAAAGAAGAATGGAATTCTTTGCGGAAGAACATCGTTTTTGGGATGCACGTCGCTGGAAGTTAGGTCATGAAATATTGGGAGCAACTGTGTATGGAGGCTTTGTCAATGAGAATGGTAAGTATAGCAGGTATTTTATAGAAAATCGTAAATTTATGGATAAAATGTATCTGTTGCCTTTGCCCAATATTGAAGTAAACAAAAGTGAAGGTAAAATATGGCAGAATCCGGGATGGTAAATGTAATACTTTCAATTAAAAAATGAATATGAAAAAAATCTATTATATACTAATGATAACAGTGCTGATTATATCGGCTATGTTTATGAACAGTTGTGATTCCCGGGGTTACGAATACGATATTCCGACTACGATCAATTTCGAAGGGCTTGACAATAACAACATTGTTCAGTTGGCACATGGAGTTACCAGCTTTCGCGTTAAAGGTCATGTGACTTGCCAACAGGGAATAAAGCAATTCGGTATTTATAATGCTAATCCTAAAAGCGGAATACCGGAAAATAACCCTATTACAGGAACGGAGGAGATATTCGATGAAAACTATCCCTTGGAATATAATTTCGATTATATTGTTGAAAACATAGAGAGTAATAAGGCTCTGCGGATAAAAATAGTATCGGGGGAAGATGAATCTTTTCAGGCAGGGGTGGCAATAACCATTACACCGGTTGTGGAATTTACACTGGAGCGAACACTTGAGTCATACGATTACTGGTATGGAATGTATCTGGCAACTTGGTACGAAGGAAGGGTATATAAGCATCGTGACGTAGAACAATGGGCATCACAGGTGGACATTTCCATGGGGGAGGTGGATGGTAAACCTTGTTTTGTGTCACCTGATGCTAGGGTACAGGCAGGAAGAGAATCTTATATGGGAGCAAAGAAAACCAGATTTGCCCAGACAACTCTTACTGCTGTGGAATTTAATGCAATAAAAGAGGTCGATGCTTCTCCGTTGCAAGGCATCAGCGCATCAGCGGAGATAGTTAAAATCAGTGCCAATACGGTTTATGCATATGTTACAGCAGAGGGGAAGAAAGGGCTTATACTGGTGACGGCATTGGCTAACACTCCTCACCGCGATCTGAAAGATATAACGGTTTATTCCGTAAAATTAAGAGTAAAAAAAGAGTTATAACTTTTCTTGTATTTAAGTCAGTGCTAACACAACAATAAGGATGTGTCGGGTGTCAAGGTAGTCTTGGCACATCCTTATAATATTAAACAATAAAATGATAAACAGAAAATTGGTTTTTCCGGTGGCTTTATTAGCAGGCGGAATAGTGGGAAGCAACTCTTATCTGCACGCCCAGGGAGAAAAAAATAGGCCCAATATATTACTTATACTATGTGATGATTTGGGCTATTCGGATATTGGATGTTACGGAAGCGAGATCAGCACACCGAATCTGGATCAACTGGCATCCGTAGGGGTACGTTTTACCCAATTTTATAATACGGCAAGGAGCTGTCCTTCCAGGGCGTCGCTTATGACTGGGCTTTATCCTCATGAAACAGGTATAGGACACATGACCGGAGGAGGCTCTAAAAAAGAAAGCTATCAGGGATACCTCAACGATAAATGCGTTACTCTTGCCGAAGTATTGGGAGCGGCGGGATATACTACAAATATGTCGGGTAAATGGCATATGGGAACTGAAGAAGTTGCATGGCCGTATCATCGTGGTTTTCAAAATGTATATGCCATACATAATTGGGTAGACAGTTATTTTCGGGTACTTCGTGGATGCGAGGTCTATCGCAACGATAGTCTCTTCTTACACGCTAATACTCCGGACGATCTGATTTACCGGGAGAACGGAAGCAGTTGGTATACCACCGATGTGTTTACCGACGAGGCTATTAAGCAAATCGGGAATTCGGTGCAACAGAACAAACCGTTCTTTTCGTATGTAGCTTATAATGCTCCTCACTGGCCCCTCGAAGCTCATGATAAGGTCATTGAGAAATATATAGGTAAGTATGCCAACGGGTGGGATCCTATTATGAAGGAAAGACTCAACCGTTTGAAAGATATGGGTATAATTGGTAAAGATATACCTATTGGTAAACAAGAAATGGTAGAATGGGCTTCATTGAATGACGATGACAGGGAGAATCTTGATTTTCGTCGTGCTATTTATGCTGCTCAGGTGGAAATACTCGATTACAATATAGGACGTTTAATAACCAAACTTAAAGAAGAAGGGGTATATGAAAATACCGTGATTGTTTTTCTTTCGGATAATGGTTGTTCTGCCGAACCGGAAGATTCTCCTTTTGGCTATTCATGGGAAAAAGACCGTAAGTCCAATTATGCAGAATGGAAAATGATATCTGCACGTCAGGGAGCCAGTCAGGGAAAGATGTGGAGCATAGCCAGCAATTCTCCTTTTCGTCTTTATAAGAAGTATATCCATGAAGGTGGAATTTCCACTCCTTTTATAATAAGCTATCCTACGGAAATGAAGAAAGCAGGAAGACTTGAAAAAACTCCATGTTATCTACCTGATATAATGGCAACGTTTATTGAACTTGCTCAAACAAATTATCCGGCAGAATATGAAGGTCGGCAAATACGTCCGCTTAAAGGGCGGAGCATTGCTCCTGTAATAAAAGGTAGAAAGATTACTGAACATAAGATGATGGCATGGGAGCATGAAGGACATGGCGGTATTAGGTTGGGTGATTGGAAGTTAGTAACCGAAGATATTTTCAGCGAAAACTGGGAACTGTACAATATGGCATTGGACCGTACGGAGACGAACGACTTATCTTCGAAAGGTTCGCAAAGAGCTGCCAGAATGAAAAAAGCCTGGGAAAAATGGGCATATGAGATTGGGGTTTTACCTAAGTAAAAGGCCTAAGACTGAGATATTAAACAGGCAACTTCATCTTAATATTATTAGATAATAACATCTACTGAAAATAATGCAACCATTATTGATGAAAACAAATAGAATAAATAGTCTTTGAGGGTTATTAAACAAGAAGAGGCTAAAGAGTGCGAATTAGACCCGAAGGAACAACCGGTTAATCCTTTTGTCTATAATCAGGATTTCTCTATTCCTAACGGATATACCATGTTTGAAGCCGACAACGGAATTGCTATCCCTGCCGATGTCGATACGGGGGATTATCACTTTATGATAATAAGGGTAACAGATAAGGCGGGATGGCAACAGTTAAAAGCCATTAGCTTGAAAATAAAGGATAAAGAATGATGGCTTTTGATTATTGGCTATTTTTCAGGCAAGCTGTGGATTCGATAAAAGACAATGAAGGTGTCTCGAAAAAGAGACACCTTCTTCATAACTTTCTCATGTAGTGGATGAAAAAGACTCCATAAAATATATACCCTTACCGTACTTATCTGGATGTTTTATAAATCTCTACTTTTGGTTGTTTTCTTTGATCGAACTTTCATGCATCCTTCCATATCAGGTGTACACCTCAAAATATTAGCAGCTACCAAATCGGAAATTTTCTTATGTGAATGCCGGAGTATTTTAGCTACCTGATTGATACTAAAAGTCCGTTCGGTTTCTGTTTCAACTAGTTTCGGTATCTTTTTATCGAATACCCTTTCGATAATTTCTTCCAAAGAAGAGTGCAAATATCGGTATTGCGGCAATATACTTTGCAAATAAATATCGAACAGCCCGGGTATTTGCAATAGAACCCGAAAAAGAAAATTATGTACAAATGCTAAAAAATACAGCAACCTATTCTAATATTACATGTTTGAGAAAGGGATTATGGCATAAATCATGTTGTTTGGAAATAAAAAATAAAAATGCAGATAGTTATGGATTTCAGGTCATAGAGAGTTGCGAGCCAACTGATATCACTGCTATATCAATATACGATTTAATAAAAAAATATGACTTACATCAAATTGATATTTAAAAAATCGATATAGAAAGTTCTGAAATTTTTTTTTTAGTCATAATACTAAATTGTGGTTACCGCGCGTAAAAATTTTAATAATAGAGCTTCATGACAGAAGTGTACCCGGGTGTTCGCAAGCTTTATTTAAAGCTTTGTATATATATAATTTTGAGCTTTACCTTAAGAGTGATTCTTTAATTATATATTTTCTATAATAACACTAGGTATATAGGTTGAACACTTTCAGTAAACTGCTAATAAAAAAACACTGATCCCGTGCAGGCACTTTCAGATTTACAGCGAACCTATTACCCGTACCTGAAAGGATATTTCACATTAAGGATACCGAACTCTTTGGTGTGCAATGATGAAATGACCGAAAAAACGGCGGATTACATAGCCGGAATGATAAAGTATAAGCCGGAAAAAGGCGATATACCAGCATCATCCGGTAAAAAAATAAAATACCCGGGGCCTCAATACAATCCTGGTATTTTGTGCGTAAATTTGCCGGTCTTCCGGTAAGCCGGGAGTTACGCCTGCGGGCAGGTATCATATAACTGACTATGGAAGAAAAACTTATTATAAGCATCATAGAGCATCCCCTTTTCGGCTACCTTCTTCAGCCATTATGGGCCAGGAGGGAGAAGACGGATTCATTGACCATCGTGGAAATAGCCGGTGAAAAAGCCGGTAGTTTTACATTCCTGCCGCAGGCTCACAGGGAGATTGTTGCCCTGGCAGGCCGTTGTACAGCTAAATCCCTTATGAAAAGCTATTCTAAGGAAACAACAGTATCCGGCTTTGAAAAAAATGTCACTGAAAAAACAATAGAGACCTATATCCGCCCGGCTATAGAAAGATACCAGCAACGTATTATTGAGCGCTTACCCCAGTCCGGACTGGAGGTTTATTTCAGGGAAGGGGTAAAAGTACGGGCCTTGTTTGATTCCGCCAAAGCGGAAGTATACCCCGACCCGGCCAGGGCTGTGTTTAATTTCATAAAAAATGGCGGGCAGGAGTTGCGGTATTTCATCACCCTTGCCGCCGGAAATGAAATAATTGATTTGAACGGCAAGCCTTTCGGCGTCATATGCAGTGATCCCGCCTGTGTTTTCGTGGACAGGAAACTGCTTGTGTTTAAGGATATCGATGCAAAAAAATTACTGCCGTTCTTTTCGAAGGAATATGTAACGGTTCCGCCAGCCTCGGAAAAAGCCTACATAGAGAAATTTATAGCGAATTGCCTTAAGAACAACGTTGAGGTAAATGCCCGGGGGATCGATATACAGGAAATATACCCACCGTGCACAGCGCGCCTGACATTGACAAACGGTTTGGATATGCAGCCTGTCCTGTCCCTCGATTTTTTATATGAGGGAAAAGCCTGTCCCATCGATACGCCCGATAAGAAGGTTGTATATGCAAGGCAGGCTGACGGCACCACGGCATTAGTCTGGTTTTACAGGGATAAGGAACGGGAAAGTTCACTGATTAAGCTACTCACGGATAACGGGCTGGAAAGGAAGTGGCTTAACGGCTTCCGGGTAAAGCAAACCGAACCGGAAGATGATACAAATGGCTTGATTGACTGGATTCAGGCACACCGGGAAATATTGGGCCTTTTCGACCTGGTACAGGATATCCCGGATAAGAGATATTTTTTAGGTGAAATATCCCTGGAAAACAAACCGGATGAAAGCCCGGACTGGTTTGATGTAAAAAGTGAAGCCGTATTCGGTACGTTCAGGATTCCTTTTATCCGTTTCCGGAACCACATACTGAATGATATCAGGGAATATGTTTTGCCGGACGGGAGCATTGCCGTATTGCCCGGGGAATGGTTCAGCCGCTATTATGAACTGATGTTTTTCGGCAGGGAGGACGGAGCGAATATCCGCCTGCAAAGGCATCATTTCCGGTTGGCAGGCATCCTTGACGCTGGTACGCATAAGCCTGTCCCGGAGATACACTCCGATGGTTTATATCCTGTTCCCGAAGGGCTGAATGCCACATTGAGGCCTTACCAGCATAAGGGATTCTCATGGCTCCTGAGCCTGTCTGAAAATAATTTCGGGGGTTGCCTTGCAGATGATATGGGTTTGGGGAAGACTTTACAGGCAATCACCCTGCTGCAATATTTTTACCAGCACAGGAAAAAAGAAAAACCAAACCGGCAGTCAAAAGTTTCAGGCCAGTTGTCCTTATTCACAGAAGACGATATATCCCAAAGCAGCAGCTCCCGGGAGTATCCCCCTTCGCTGGTAGTCGTCCCTGCATCCCTGCTGTATAACTGGCAGCATGAACTGGAACGGTTTGCGCCCGCCCGGAAAGTATATATCTATTCGGGAGGCAGGCGGATGAGAACAAAAGACACGGATATGTTTTTCAGTATGTTCGATGTGGTACTGACCACATACGGGACGCTCCGCATCGATATAGAAATGCTGGAATGCTGTTCTTTCCATTATTTCATTCTGGATGAAAGCCAGTATGTGAAAAATCCGGACTCGGTGACCTATAAGGCCGTGATGCGGATTAAGGCCATGCATAAATTAGCGCTTACCGGTACGCCTGTAGAGAATTCGCTTACAGACCTGTGGGCACAGTTTAACATTGTAAATACAGGTATGCTGGGTAACCTGCAAGACTTCCGGAAGGCTTATGCCAATCCGCTCAGGCGGAACAACAAAGAAAAAGAAGCGGCTTTACTGAAAATCATACAACCGTTTATCCTGAGGCGGACAAAGGCAGAAGTTGCTCCGGAGCTGCCGCCCCTGACCGAGAAAACCGTTTATTGCAACATGAGCGAGTCCCAGGCTGAATCATATAACCTGGAGAAAAATAAATTGCGTAACAGCCTGATTGCCGGAGAGCAATCCGCCGATACCCAGAAACTGTCATTTATGGCTTTGCAGGGTTTAACCAGATTGCGGTTGCTGGCAAATCATCCGAAACTGCTGGACTTGTCCTACTGCGGGGATTCAGGTAAGTTTGAACAGGTGGCGATGTACCTGGAAACATTGCGCAACAGCAAGCATAAGGTTCTGGTCTTTTCTTCCTTTGTAAAGCATCTACGCTTATTTTCCGGCTACTTCGACCAAAATAACTGGAAATATGCGTGGCTGACGGGGGATATGAAAATCCGGGACAGGGAGAAGCAGGTTGACCTGTACATGCATGACCCGGAAGTGAATTGCTTTTTCATTTCCATCAAAGCGGGAGGCGTAGGGCTTAACCTGACCGCAGCCGATTATGTCCTCATCCTGGACCCCTGGTGGAACCCCGCCGTGGAAAACCAGGCGGTAAGCCGTTCCCACCGGATAGGTCAGCAGAAGCATGTGATTGCGTACCGTTTCATTTCGTCAGGCACGGTAGAAGAAAAGATCCGGCGTTTACAGGATGGCAAATCAAAGCTGGCCGAAGTATTCGCGTCCGGATCAAACCCTTTACAGGGCATGGATAAAGATGATGTGGAAGCTTTATTGGAATGATAATACTTCCGTATTTGAGTTATTAGTCGCTGCCGCAGACAGAAGCCCGTCTGGTGTCAGTTGATTTATGGCGTCTTATTAATCGCATGAAGACGTTCTCACGATGACATATATCATATTCTTCCCATTTATCGGGGAGTGTAAACGACGCCAACACAGGCTTGTAACCGAACATGTAGAGAAATCATAAAAAGAAAATATGCGCCTGTAAATCCATGATTACCTATAGACTATAAATGTATCAGTCAACAATGCTATTTCAGTCTAAGAACGCTTGGAGGAGGTTTAGTCGGAAAGACATTCAAATAGTCACAAAATAGCCATTATTTTTTACTGTCGCCCACTAGGGGATAATCTCTGATTTCCGTAACGAGATATGCCAACTCGTTTTCAGGTAGCAAGGCTTAAGTAAATTGTAAGAGATGCTTTTCATAATCAATTATAATAAGTCCTTAAATCCTAATTAAAACTGTTTAAAATGAGAAAGAAACTAGCCAAAGAAAGAAATTCATGTAAACTATCAATAAGATTGCAAATCTCATTTTACTTCCAAATATGAATGAATTATTTTCACTTAAGCTTTAATAAAAAAACAGCCGGGAAAAATTATATCTGTGCGAAAATAATTTACCTTTGCTTAGCCTTAACAGTCTAAGGATTATATGAAATAATGTATATATGAACTTTAAAATAATGCTGCAAAGTATAGAACCGAAACCATGTATCCCAATCAATTACCAGTATCCACTGTCTGCCGCATTGTACCGTGTCATTGCCAAAGGGGATGCCCGTTACGCCGCTTTTCTACACGAAACAGGCTATGGTAAGGGATTCAAGTTTTTTACATTCAGTCAAATCGATTGTCCTTTTAATATAAACAGGGAAGAAAAGTACATGAAATTGCAAGGTAATGAGCTTTCATTCAGTATATCATTCCACTTGCCACTTGCCATGGAGAGTTTTATTAAAGGCTTATTTCAGTCTGAAAGAATAGATATAGCCGACAAGAAGTCACGGGCAAGTTTTATGGTTAAATCGGTTGAGCGCCTTCCGGATCCATTACAAACCCGCAAAGAAAACGAAATCGTCAGTGTCATACTGAAACCGAATTCAATGATTGTGGCAGGAATACCAGCGGAAAATGGAAAATATGAATACCTCTCGCCGGATGATCAGCGCTTTACCGAAAGCCTGATTTATAACTGGCGTAGTAAAATTGCAACCTGCTATGATGAAAATACAGCGCAATCAGCAATTTTACTTCTGGAGATTTTACCCATAAAGCTAGCTTTTAAACCACGTTTAATTACTATTAAGGCAGGCACTCCGAATGAGTCGCAAGTTAGAGGATGGCTAAATTTTGAATTAAAAGTCACTGCGGAAAAACGGTTTGTAGAGTTGCTGCTGAACGCTGGTGCGGGATTGTATAATGCGATGGGATGCGGGAGTGGGGAGGTAAAATTGCTTAAAAATAGCATTAACAATATATGAAACAGATCTATAATTCAATTAATTATGAGTGGTTAACAAAACCTACAGGAGATCCCTTTGTAGATATAGGCGGGTTTGTGATAGAATATTTACAAGAAAAAAGTCCTGATAAATCTATTATGGATTTGATTGAAGAAGTAACCCATATTTACGTAAATAAATGGGATAATAATTTACATTCGTTTTTTCTCAATTCAACAATAACGCATAATAAAAATAAAGGACAAAAAGGAATTGAAAAGACACTTGCTTTTTATAAGGGATTGATTGAAGAAGAAAATGCGATGGATGGTTTTTGCCGGATAACTGGACAAAAAGGGAAAGTATTTTCTGCCGGAAGAGATAATCATATTATGTCTGGTTCGGGAGCTTTGATTAATTTCCACCACGGCTTTGAAGGCGGGATTATGCTGTCGAAAGAAGCCTTGATTAGAATGTTGTTTGTTCCACTGGGAGTTGAACAGTTAGGTGATAAAGTAGTCATTGTATTTAGTAACAATCAATATGTTAGCCATTATTTTGTGCAAAAGAATCTGGAACAGAATTTAAGAGATATTTCTGCGGGAATTTCAAAATCAATCTTAAAATCTGATTTTTCTAATCCTGCGAATGCTTTGTTCGATTATGCGAATCAATGTATCGAAAATGTAAAATCTGCAACTATTAATGAGGAAACAAGGCGTAGTAATACGAAAGGAATAACCTTGAATTTATTTCACTTTACTAATTACCAAGCAAAACCAACCATTGATTTATACACGTTGCCGGCTGTTGTGTTTTCGTTTTATGCGGAATGTATTCGTTGGTATAAAAAAGATTGGATGAATTTCACAATAGCAAATTATCGAAAATTTGAAAATTATGCAGGAGCAGTATATGATGAAGAAAATCAAACATATTCAGAAAAAGTAACAGAATTTATTGTTATTTCGAAGAAAAAAGTGTTGGATTTACGGCAATTTGACAGGTTAAATTTTAATCTGTCTACTGCAGGTGAAAGAGTTGTTGTAGATAAAAAGACTAAATCCCAAAGTGATTGTTACATTTTTAGTAAAACCGAGTTTGATTATTGGAAACAGAGCAAATTTTATAAAGAATGGAAAAAAGAAAATGAAAGTTTTGGCATTGAAAATAAAACAATAAAAGAAACGGTAACATTGGTATATAAGAAAGATGGTTTTGTCAAAAAATGGGTAAACTTAATTTACAATAACTTGCTAAAAGAGAAGTCAATTCTACCTGAAATTTTAAAATGGAATGAAAAACATTCTTTCAATTTTGAGATAACAAAAAAATATCAAATACATATAATGAATATGAATAGTGAAACATTAAAACAAATTGAACGAATTTCGGATTATATTATTTCAGATAGAGAAAATTTGAAAAAGAATATCCGAAGTTTGAAAACTGCCAAATATGGTAGCGAAATCAGGTCTTTTTTAATTCGTCAAATTGACAAGAACTATAAAGAGGGAAATGAAAAGCTTATTTCCTTAAATGATTATGTAACATATCTTTTCCCTGAAGGACGAAATTGGTCAGAGGTAAGAGACTTGTTATTGATTTGTATTTATCAAAAACTTCACGAAAATAACATTTCGATTTATGAAGAAAATGAAGAAGATGATGAAACTATTGACGAAATTGTAGTAACAGAAAATTAATTTTAAAATACAAAAATATGATTACACAAGGATTTATTCTTATTGACGAAGATGGTGTCGCCTTAAATAATTCAGGCACAATATCTGTCGCAGGCACTGGAAACAGAGTGCAGACAAAAAAAGTCACTAAACATGGACAAGATTATGTTTATGTTTCAGGTCAGGCGTGGAGATATTGGTGGCGAGATACTTTGCAGAAACACTTCGCTTGGAAGTTATCTCCACTGATTAAGCAGGAAAAACAGAATGTCATTTTTACAGAAGCAAATCCTGTTGATTTTGCCGATGATGACATTTTTGGCTATATGCGAGCAAATAAAGAGCCTGAATTGGATAAAGATGGAATTGAAAAGAAAAATAACAAAGGAGTGGTTAAAACGAAAGATGCTTCTGTAACAAGAATTTCTCCACTTAAAAATTCTGTACTTATTTCTACCGGTTCTACAAAAGTCGCCAAAAATTTTGCAAGTGCTTCAAGACAAAATGATGTTCCTGTTTTGTATGGAAAAGAAGAATATTCCGCCATAATGAAAGGAATGTTTTCTATTGACTTGGAACAAGTCGGAACTTTTTCTAATTACAACAAATCGGGTTTTAAAAACATTACCAAGCAAGTAGGCGAGTTGTTGGCTAAAACTGATGGAGTACAAAAAATACAAGACCCATTTGTAAAGGATAAAAACAAACAACCTGAAAATTTAATCCGATTATCAAAGCAAATACGAGAAAAGCGTGTTGTAGATACAATTTGTGCTTTAAAATTTATTTCGGGTGGTGCAATGCAAACAAGCAATATGGGTGATGTAACACCTAAATTTATCGTGTTGGCAACTACTACAACAGGAAATCACCCTTTTTCTCATATTGTAAAATCAGATCCAATAAATAACACGCAAACTATACTCAACATAGAAGGTCTTAAAGAAGTTTTAAACGATTATAAAGATCAATTTAAAGGCATAATTTTTATTGGAAAACGCAGCGGATTTTTGGACGAATACAATAGCGAGCTAAAGCAATTGGAAGCGGAGTTTTCCAATGTCAAAGTTCTAACGATTAATCAGGCGATAGATCAATATTGCGAGCAAGTAAAAACTCAAATACCATAAGGTATGGAAGTGTACAAAATAGATATAACAAGTTGGACAGCTAGTTTTCGTTATCCGAACCTGATAAGCGGTATGCAGCCAACATTGGAAGTACCACCTATCAGTACGATACTTGGATTGATAAATGCGGCCGCCGGTTTTTATATTGAACATAAGAATCTATGTGTTGCATATTATTTTGAATACGAAATGGAAGGGGAAGATTTGGAAACTATTTATCAAATCAGCGGAAAAGATGGAAAACCAACAAATGAAGCCAAATCGAATGTAATAACCCGTAAATTTCTATTTAATAATTTTTTGCGCATATATACGCCTGACAAAAAAATTGCCGGTTATTTTGCTAATCCATATTATCCTGTTTTACTGGGCCGTATGAATGATTTGGCAACAATCGTAAAGGTGTCCGAAAAAGATTGCTTGGCAAGAATGAATGTCGCACAGAAGATATCCGGACAAATTATTCCGTTTGAGTATTATCTGCCAGGGCAAATACAAGCCTTGCCGCAATATTTTTCCAATGAATTTCCGCGAAAAAATTTAGGAACGAGACCCTTTTCTATCATTAACCACAAGATAAATGTTGGTGGAAATATAGAGGTTTATCGTGATAAACTTCCAAGCGGCAAGGAGGTCGATGTGTATTTTCATAAAATAAATATGGATAATTAATGGTATTGTTAGCCAAATCAAGGGATATTAAACGGAATATTCCTGCAAGAACACTTCGGGAACATATTGACGATTGTATGTTGATTTGGAGTTTTCTGCAAAAAGCGTATCCCTGTGCAGCCGAAGTTTCTGCATTGGGAAATCGTTTTTGGGAACTATTGCGATTTTGTGTGATTTGCCACGATTTAGGAAAAGCACATAATGAATTTCAGAAACTGTTAAGCGGTGTTACTAATCAGTGGAATAATCAACGACACGAATTTTTTTCTGTTCCATTTGTTGATACTTTGCCTCAAATAGATAAAAATACGCTAAAATTACTTTGTTTGGCTGTCGTCGGACACCACAAAGATTTAGAGCAACTTCGCAATTATTTGAACATATATGACGATGGTAACTATTTTGGACAATTAGCGGGTAGCGAAAAAATAAGTTTTGAAGATGCTTTTCTGCAAAATATAGAAATTCAGGAAGTTAAAGATTTGCTTAATGGCTATAATTACCCTGTTAATCAGGTAGTTCCAACTTCCGTTTATGGGTTGATACATAGTTATAATAACACGCCATATCGACTGTTTCATTCCGATTATTTTGCCTTAATGATGCTGTTTGGTGCATTGAAATGGTGCGACCATTTAGGCTCAGCCCAAATTACAAATATAAATTTGATTGAAAATAAAGATTTTGATTTTTTGCAGAAGCAACGAATGGCTTTAC
Source organism: Dysgonomonas termitidis (assembly GCF_054657735.1). Classification (NCBI taxonomy): domain Bacteria; kingdom Pseudomonadati; phylum Bacteroidota; class Bacteroidia; order Bacteroidales; family Dysgonomonadaceae; genus Dysgonomonas; species Dysgonomonas termitidis. Next base: position 271,274 of record NZ_BAAHYD010000003.1, read on the forward strand.
AGGCAGAAGGGTATGACTTTTATGAACACCAGAAAATCTGCGCCAAAACCAAAGAAAATGTAATATTATCTGCGCCAACAGGTGCAGGCAAAACGGAAAGTGCTTTTCTGTGGCTAAAATCACAAATGGAAAATACCGAAAATCAAGGTAGAGTTTTTTATGTGCTTCCATTTACCGCTTCTATCAATGCTATGTATGAAAGATTGAACAAGATAATTGGCAAAGAGTCAGAGAAAGTTGGAATGTTGCACGGAAAACTGAACGACTATTTGAACAATTATTTTGAAAATTTACAATATGATGTTGATGTGAAAAAACTCAAAATTCACGAATTACAGGAAAAATATAAAAGTATTATCACACCAATTAAAATTACTACGCCGTTTCAGTTGCTTAAACATTTGTTTGGCTTAAAAGGATATGAGCAGGGCATTTTTGAAATGAGTGGCTGTTATTTGATATTTGACGAAATACACGCTTATAGCCCTGATGTTTTTGCTCAAATTAAAGTATTACTTGAATTTGCGACACGACATTTGAAAGCCAAAGTGATGATTATGACAGCAACAATGCCAAAATTCTTACGCAAAGAATTGGAAGAAGGTTTGGGCATTTACGTGCCGGTTAAGGCGACACAGGGATTATACGACCAATTTCGCCGTCACTGTGTTGTCTTGCACGATGGACTCTTAAGTGAATCGCATGATGCAATAAAAGCTTCATTAAAAGATGGCAAAAAAGTTTTGGTGGTCTGTAATACTGTTAAATCTGCACAACAAGCATTTTTGCGATTAAAAGATTGTGTTGAAAACGAAAATGCAGTTTTATTGCACGGCTCTTTTACGGGCAAAGACCGAGCAATCAAAGAAAAAGAATTGATGCAAGATAATGTTTGTTTGCTCGTTGGTACACAAGCCATTGAAGTAAGTTTGGATATTGATTATGACATTATATACACCGAACCTGCACCGATTGATGCTCTGATTCAGCGTTTTGGTCGTGTGAATAGAAAGCGTATAAAAGGAATTTGCGAATGTGTTGTTTTTCGCAAAAGTAATGAAAATGACAAATATATTTATCTCTCTCAAACAGTCGAAAAAACAATACAGGCATTTGATAAAATTATAAAGGATCATAAAGGAGTAATAGATGAATCGTTGTTGCAAAATGCGATTGATTATGTGTATGACGATTGGACAGAAAAAGAAAGAGAAGAATTTGAGCGAAAGTATAATTATTTGAGTGAAGCATTACAACTATTATCGCCTATGTTTGACAATAAATATACTGAAGAAGATTTTTATCGTCAATTTGATGGCATAAAGATATTACCGCAGTCAGAAAAATCGAAATTTGAGCAATATCTAGACAAAGGAGATTTTATTAATTCCGAAAGTTTGCAAGTACAAATTAATAAAGGCAGGTTTGTCAGGTGGTTAAAAAGCCAAAATCTCAGAAAAGAAATATATGCGTTTCAAAACAAACAAAAATTAATGCAAATCCCATATTTTATGACAAACAAGAAATATAGCTCTGAATTAGGATTGTTAGTTGATGATGAAGAACCTTGGAAAACATCCGAAATTTTGTGAAAGATGAATATTACAGCCACCCTAATCAATCTTTACCATGTATGCAAACGTGAATGCTGGCTACATGCCAACGGTATTAACATGGAACATACCAGCGACATTGTGTATGACGGAAAACTGCTCCACGAAACCAGTTATACCGACCGGGCAAAAAAGTATAATGAAATTGACATTGCTGCAAAATTTAAGGGTGTCGATTTGTTTGGCAAGATCGATTTCTATGATGCCAGGGAAAAAGTTATCCATGAAACCAAACGTAGTGACAAGGCGGAAACTGCACATGAATGGCAAGTGAAATTTTATATGTGGTTGTTACTTCTGAACGGAGCAGGGGACGTGAGTGCAATCCTCGAATACCCGCAACTGAGGCAGACAACCCAAATCGAATTAACAGAATCTGATATTAAAGCACTAGAAAATATGGTAACAGAAATCATATCCTTAAAAAACGACGGGAATTGCCCTCCGGTTATTCACAAACCCATCTGTAAAAGCTGCTCATATTATGAACTTTGTTATATCGACGAAGAATGAAAAAGACCTATTACCTTTTCAATCCCGGCCGGCTGAGCCGCAAAGACAATACCCTGAAATTTACACCTGTCGATGAGAATGGTGTGGAAGGTTCTCCAAAATATATTCCTATAGAGGGTGTTTCCGACTTTTTCTGCTTTGGGAGTCTGGATGCCAATAGCGCATTATATAATTTTCTGGGAAAGGCCGGAATTGCAGTACATTTCTTTGATTATTACGAGCACTACACAGGTTCATTCGCTCCAAAAGAATATCTGTTGGCGGGTAAAATGCAGATTGAACAGACTAAACGTTATATCGACCGGAAAAAACGTCTCGAAATAGCAAAAAAGTTTGTATCCGGAGCAGCCTTTAATATGACCAAGAACTTACGTTATTATATTAACCGGGATAAAGACCTTACTCCAGTTTTAGAGACTATAGAGCAATATGCCCAACATATAGACAATACTTCAGCAATCGATGAACTGATGGGTATAGAGGGAAATATCCGGCAAGCATATTATACAGCTTTTGATGGTATTATTTCAACAGGCTTTCAAATGGAGAACCGTAGTAAACGACCGCCGCAAAACGAAATTAACGCAATGATCTCGTTCGGAAATATGCTTTGTTACACACTCTGCTTAAGTCAGATTTATCATACGCAATTAAATCCTACTATCAGTTTTTTGCATGAGCCGGGCTACCGGAGATATTCATTAGCACTGGATATCGCTGAAATTTTCAAGCCTGTACTGGTAGATCGCCTTATTTTTCGTTTGCTGAACAAGAAGGAGATCCAGGCCAGGGATTTTGATCATCAGGTGAATAGTTGCCTGCTAAAGGAACCGGGCCGGAAGACATTTGTCAAAGCTTGGGAAGAGCGGATAAATGAAACATTCAGGCATCCTGTGCTAAAACGCCATGTGAGCTATAAGCACTTGGTAAAGCTGGAATGTTACAAGTTAACAAAGCACATATTAGGAATGGAAGAGTATAAACCGTTTAAAGCACGCTGGTAGTCAGGCTATGTATGTGATTCTGGTATATGACGTTGGAGAAAAACGGGTAGGTAAAATGTTGAAACTTTGCCGTAAATATCTTCATTGGATACAGAACTCAGTATTCGAAGGGGAAATTACGGAAGTGAAATTGAAAGAACTCCTGTCCAAAGCCCGGGCAATTATGACACTGGAGGAAGACAGCGTACTGGTATTTAAAAGCCGGGATGAAAAATGGCTTGAAAAGGAGATTGTAGGACAGGAAAGAAATACCTTGGATAACTTTATCTGAATATACTTTTTGTTGTCGGTATGTGTGAAAAATGAGTTCTTTGACATCTTGGTGAACATATAAATTAGGAAATAAACTGATAATTAACAGGATACCCTATTAGTCGGTCTCCCGTATTTTTCCGGTTATTGCCGACCGACTAATTTGACAGAAAAATCCTGCATGAAAATCCTCGTTTTAACTACTTAAAATGTATATTTGTATGCCGTTTTAGTACGGCTTTTAATTGAACTTTTGGTAGTATTGAAAGGTGGAAACCAACCTTTTATTTTATACATATTTTAAATCTTTTAATTGAACTTTTGGTAGTATTGAAATAATATTATGGAATCTATACAGGAGAGAATCATAAAACTTTTAATTGAACTTTTGGTAGTATTGAAATGTGTTACTTCAAAGCTTTTTTATTCCTAACCATTACTTTTAATTGAACTTTTGGTAGTATTGAAATTTATTATTTTTATTGTAGCTTTGTGCAGTGACGGACTTTTAATTGAACTTTTGGTAGTATTGAAATATAATGTCGGACATGGCGTGTTTAAATCTTTCGGTTCTTTTAATTGAACTTTTGGTAGTATTGAAACGCGAATACATATTGCACTATATCAAGCAGTCAGACAACTTTTAATTGATCTTTTGGTAGTATTGAGATGTATAAGCCGATGATTGTCGAAGTAGTTCCGCACCCTTTTAATTGAATTTCGGTAGCGTTGTATTGAAATGCGTTTGAGCGAATTGTATCGCTAAACCCTAATGAAATATGCCCCATATTTATGATAAAGGTGGGAAATTCCACTTTTGCTGAAAATCAAAAAGTTAACAACATATTTATTCTGACTGGGAAAGTAATCCCAATGCCTACCGATAGTTGAAAAATTCTGGAGAGAACACAAACATGTATTAGATTCAATAAGAAATTCGGCTGTACTATCTATGCTTCTGGATACAAGCTACATAACGTCTGACGGAAAAGAAACCCTATGCTCGTTAAGAGCATAAAAATTATACTGCGTACAATATACTAAATGAAAGTTACGAATATTTATATCTACCCAAAATTGGGCAGATGTTCAGTATCAAACAGTTACTTAACGAAAAAAAATGAAGAATAAATATTTTGAATTATCCGAAATACAAGTATTCTACTTAAGACAGGTACAGTATTAAGCTAAGAAAAAACATTAACCACCATTGAGAAGACTCCGGAGTAAAAATCCACTCTCAATTCAAAGATGAAATATTGCTGCTTATCATGAACTTTCTCACAGAGCATGTTGAGGCTGAAAGCAGCAACTCCGGATATTGAAGGGTGGGAACGAACATCTGAATAACGAAGGGAAAGCTCTCCCCCCTAATCCGTCAGTCCGTCCAGCTTACTGACTGCTTCCCGCTTGTTCTTATCTATGACTTTGGCATATATCTGTGTCGTCTTCATATCGGCATGTCCCAATAGCTTGCTCACTGTCTCGATAGGTACGCCCAGGGACAGCAAAAGGGTAGCGTTTGTGTGCCTGGCGACATGGAAGGTCACGCGCTTCTTTATCCCTGCCGCCAGTACCCAGCTTTTAAGCGCCTGGTTTGTAAAGCCGCTGGAGGATAACGGGTAGATGATATCTTCCCCCATAGCGGCTCCCCTCTCCGGCAGGAATTTCAAGGCTTCGTCCGATACCTGTAAGTATTCTTTCTTCTTCGTCTTCTGCTGGGTAAAGCAGATCTGCTTCCTGCCTTCATGGTCGGTCTGGATATCGTCCCATCTGAGGGCCTTGACATCCGAGAAGCGCAACCCGCTGAAACAACTGAACAGGAAGGCTGACTTTACCAGTGGTTTGATGCATTCGGTCTTTACCAGCGCCCTGATTTCTTCCAGGCCTAAGTATTCCCTGTCGCTTTCCGGACGTTTGGGACGCTCGAAGCGGGTCAGCTTCTTCATCGGGTTATCGGGAATGATACCATCCTGTACCGCACAGTTCAATACAATGGATAAGGCACGGCTGTAACCGTAACGGCTGCCTTTGGATAACAGGCTGCCTTTAGCGTTTGCCGCAATGCCCCGGCGGCTGGAGAGGTTCTCCGCTGTCAGCAGGTATTCACTGAAGCCGCAGCAATACTCCCTGGTAACTGACCTGAAGGTTAGCCCGTCACCCTTATAAAGGATCAGGTGTTTTATAAGGCTCCTATAAGTATCGCATACCGCTGTCTTGCCCTCCGCTTCTTTACGTTCCGTCAATGCCTGCAAATATTTGATGAAATTCGCCTTTTGTTTCAGTCCCATATTGACAAAGCCGTTTTCCTTACTGGAGAGTTCGTCGATACGTTGCGCCTTGATACGGACGGCCTTGTCAAGCATACGGCGGTTCAGTTCCCTGTCTTCGGGTGTCCTTTCTGGTACAAGGTAGAGTTTGGGGAACTCGTACAAGCGTTTGCCGTTCCTGTAGATATCGAAGTAAATGGATTGGCTGCCGCCGGAGAGTTGTTTGAAGCGGATCTTTACCGGCTCCTTTGCTTTGGGTTGTTTCCTGCTGTTTGTCATAAGGATCAATATTAAATTAAATACTAAAAAATCAAGAAAGAAAAAAGAAAAAAGAAAAAATTAAACCGGGGGCAAGATACAAACAAGGAACGGTATATCAAAGGAAAATAAGGATTAATTACCTTTTGATATATATGTTTTTAAATAACTAATAATCAGATATTATGTAAATACAAGAAACATAATAGTTTACGAAAAACAAATAAAGTAACAATTATTAAAAGTCATAAGTAACAAACAGGTAACAAATAATGGATAAAAAAGGATTATGTAAATGAAAAATAAAAATCTATTTTTACTCTTGTTAACTAATTTAAATAGCTGTATATAAGTGTATTTATTTTCATTCATACCACTTTTATTTTCGTTTGTTTTCTTGGCGAATTTTGGTGATAACTTTTAAGGTAACAAAGGTAACAGTTTTTTCAGTTAACAGTAAACAGTCATCAGTTAACATCTTGTATCTCGTATCTTGTTTACTTGTAACTGCTTTAATCAATACTTCAAAGAACTATAAGCTAACAGTTAAAGACTAACAGCTTATTATATAGATAAACTTCCGTGGGAAAAATAACCTCTGCATGTTTGCCCTAATGATTCGCCTGAATACTATTGTCTTGTAAAATAATATTTGTATTTTTGCCAATAAACCAAACTTTTTTGCCTATGGAATAGGAGCGTCGAAACTGCGCATATTTTAAGATATTAGGAAAAAGCGTATAGCTTGTATTTTGGCTGTGAAATCTCGACAATTTCATTATCCGTCAAAAGTAAAGCGAAGACGCTCACGCCATAGGCGTGGGCTTTACTCATTTATTTGACGGATGGTAGTCGAGAACCTCACAGCAGATAATTGGAGTTTTGTCCACGCTTTTTTTATGTGCGTATGGAAAATCCTGGAGACAAAAAATATGATAATTTTCTAACTATTATTAATTTATAAATTTATTATTATGAATATAGCAAAACTATTATTCTTATTAACACTTATTTTAGCAAGCTTATCTTTTTCTTCTTGTAGTGGCGATGATGATAACATTGATGGCGGAAATATTGTTGACTTTGGCCCTAAAAATGTATTCACGGGAGATTTACCAAAAAATATCGGGTCTTTAACAATCAAATATAATGTAGATGGATTGCTTCAGGAAATGTCTAATAGCGAAATGAAAGTTACTTTTGAATACTCGTCAAAACTGAAATCGACAGCAGATAATAACATCATAATAATGAGATATATAGACCTGAATTATTCGGGAGAAAGTTATACTGTTGATATGAAAATTGGGAATAATGGTTTTGTAAGCAGCGCTATACAAACATATGCGGACAATTCTTCCGAGACTTGGGAATTTAAATATAACAGTGATAATCAACTTAATTATATGAAAAGAAGCGAAGGTGATAATGAAGTTACTACTATCACATATGCCGGTGGTAATATTACAAATGTGAAGATGGAAGGTGACGATAAGGAGGAGGGTATTTATACTTCATCTATCACTTACACATCCGACAAATACCCTGCCGGTATTGAAAATAAAGGTTGTATAATGCTATTTGATATGACTTTTGGTATTGATTTGGATGAAATGGACTATGCTTATTATGCAGGTCTGCTTGGTCGAGCAACCAAAAAACTGCCTTTAAAAATGACAGATGGATATGTTGGAGAACCAGAATATGATTCTACATACATATTTGATTGGACTTTAAATGAGAAAGGTTATCCGACAAAATTCAGTTATGATGACTATGGATATACTGAAAATCTGAACTTCAATTGGTAATACTTCGTTGTAGGGGATTTACAATCACCTACTTTAATTTTATCAGGATTTGTAATCTGATGAATGATAACCAAAAACAAAGGGGCCGATTACTCAGCCCCTTTATCTAACTATATAAAAGAATAAATTAATTATTCTACGGCATCAAAATCTACAACAGTCTTTCTTGTAGCAGCAATCCTGTCAAAGTCTTCTTTTGTTCCTACAACAAGTTTTTCGAACTCGCGCTGGCCTGTACCTGCTGGCAACAAGTGTCCGCAGATTACATTCTCTTTCAATCCTTCCAGCCTGTCCACTTTCGCGTTGATAGCAGCATCGTTCAGTACTTTTGTAGTTTCCTGGAACGAAGCGGCAGACATAAAGCTTTGGGTTTGGAGAGCGGCGCGTGTAATACCCTGAAGTATCTGGTTGGCTGTGGCCGGAATTGCGTCACGCACTTCTACCGGACGAAGGTCTCTGCGTTTGAGCATAGAGTTCTCATCCCTCAGCTTACGTGCTGTCACAATCTGTCCCGGTTCGAATGTAGCAGAATCTCCGGCATCCAGTACAACTTTCTTACCCCAGATCCTGTCATTTTCTTCCATCACTTCGTATTTGTCGATCACCTGTTGTTCAAGGAAACGGGTATCACCCGGATCGATCACTTCTACCTTGCGCATCATCTGACGTACAATTACTTCGAAGTGTTTATCATTGATCTTCACACCTTGCAGACGATATACGTCCTGTACTTCGTTTACAATATATTCCTGAACGGCGGTAGGTCCCATGATAGCCAGAATATCCGATGGAGTGGTTGCCCCGTCTGATAGTGGCATACCTGCTCTTACGAAGTCATTTTCCTGTACCAGGATTTGTTTCGAAAGAGGAACAAGGTATTTTTTCACTTCTCCGAGTTTGGAGGTAACAATAACCTCCCTGTTACCACGCTTGATCTTACCGAATGAGATTTCTCCGTCGATTTCAGACACAACAGCCGGGTTGGAAGGATTACGGGCCTCGAATAATTCTGTTACACGAGGCAAACCTCCCGTGATATCACCCGCTTTACCTACGGCACGAGGAATCTTAACAAGTACATCACCGGCTTTGATAGTGTCGTTATCATCTTTTACGATGTGGGCGCCTAGCGGTAAACTGTACATCTTTATCATATTTCCTTTCTCGTCGAGGATATGAGCTTCAGGGGCCTTAGTCTTATCACGTGATTCAACGATGATCTTTTCTTTCAAGCCTGTCTGTTCATCCGACTCAACTTTGTATGTCACATTTTCAATAACATTTTCAAACTTGATACGTCCGGTGGCTTCGGATATGATAACCGCGTTGAACGGGTCCCATTCGCAGATAAGGTCGTCTTTCTTCACCCTGGCTCCGTCTTTAAAGTAAAGTTTGGAACCATAAGGTATATTGTGAGTAAGAAGGACAATTTTAGTATTCGGATCAACCAGTCGAAGCTCAACCAGACGGCTGACAACGATCTGAGTCTTTTTACCGGCTTCGTCTACCGCTTCTACGATACGCAGGTCGTCAATTTCCAGTACACCGTCATATTTAGCAACAATGCTGCTTTCGGTAGCGATGTTGGATGCGATACCCCCAACGTGGAACGTACGGAGTGTCAACTGTGTACCCGGCTCACCGATAGATTGCGCGGCGATAACACCGACAGCCTCACCCCGCTGAACCATACGTCCTGTGGCAAGGTTACGTCCGTAACATTTTCCACAAACACCTTTTTTGGATTCGCAAGTAAGTACCGAACGGATTTCAACACTTTCGATCGGAGAGTTTTGAATTTTTATCGCAGCATCTTCTTTGATCTCTTCACCTGATTTAACAATCAGATCACCAGTCAAAGGATGTTGTATATCGTGAACGGATACGCGACCTAAGATACGTTCGTAAAGGGATGCCACAACTTCTTCGTTGTTTTTCAACTCTGTACAAACAAGTCCGCGAAGTGTACCACAGTCTTCTTCATTAATGATCACATCTTGAGAAACGTCTACCAGACGACGGGTTAAGTAACCGGCATCGGCCGTTTTCAAAGCTGTATCCGCAAGACCTTTACGCGCACCGTGGGTAGAGATAAAGTATTCCAGCACCGACAGGCCTTCTTTAAAGTTGGAAAGGATCGGATTCTCAATAATCTGAGCTCCTTCAGCTCCGCTCTTCTGTGGCTTGGCCATCAATCCACGCATACCTGATAACTGACGGATCTGTTCCTTCGAACCACGGGCTCCCGAATCCAACATCATATATACAGAGTTGAATCCCTGGTTGTCTTCCGATAATTGTTTCATCAGGATATTTGACAATCTGGAGTTGACGTGAGTCCACGTGTCGATAATCTGGTTGTAACGTTCGTTGTAGGTAATGAATCCCATGTTGTAGTTATTCATTATCTGTTCTACTTCGTCATAACCCTGAAGCACCAGCTCGTCTTTTTCTTCCGGTATGATTACATCCTCAAGATTGAACGACAGACCTCCGCGGAATGCCATTGTATATCCTAAGTCTTTTATATCGTCGAGGAACTGCGCTGTTTTAGCAACTCCGGCTACTTTGATCACATTACCGATGATATCACGAAGCGATTTTTTGGAAAGCACTTCATTGATGAAGCCCACTTCAACCGGAGTTTTCTCATTGACAAGAACACGGCCGACAGTAGTTTCGCGCATCAGTTTCGCAACGTTTCCATTCTCATCCAGGTCGTTTACATATACTTTGATAAGAGCGTGTATATCTACTTGTCCTTCATTATAAGCGATGATCGCTTCTTCCGGACCGTAGAATATAAGGCCTTCGCCTTTAGCGCCCTTGCGTATCTTAGTGATATAATATAATCCGAGAACCATGTCCTGAGATGGTACGGTAATAGGCGCGCCATTCGCAGGGTTAAGGATATTGTGGGATGCAAGCATCAACATCTGTGCTTCGAGGATAGCTTCATTACCTAGTGGTAAGTGAACAGCCATCTGGTCACCATCGAAGTCGGCATTGAACGCCGTACACGATAGTGGGTGCAACTGGATTGCCTTACCTCCGATCATCTTCGGCTGGAATGCCTGGATACCTAAACGGTGAAGAGTGGGGGCACGGTTGAGCAATACAGGATGTCCTTTCATTACGTGTTCGAGGATGTCCCAAACAACAGGTTCCTTGCGGTCTACTATTTTCTTCGCTGATTTTACTGTCTTAACAATACCGCGTTCGATCAGTTTACGGATAATAAACGGTTTGTACAGCTCGGCTGCCATATCCTGAGGAATACCGCACTCGTGCATCTTCAATTCAGGACCAACGACAATTACCGAACGGGCCGAATAGTCGACACGTTTACCCAACAAGTTTTGACGGAAACGTCCTTGTTTACCTTTCAAACTGTCGGAAAGCGATTTCAACGGGCGGTTAGCATCTGTCTTAACCGCGCTCGACTTACGTGAGTTATCGAACAATGAATCGACAGCTTCCTGAAGCATACGTTTTTCATTACGCAGGATCACTTCCGGTGCTTTGATATCGATAAGCCTTTTCAGACGGTTGTTGCGGATAATAACGCGACGGTACAGGTCATTCAGGTCGGATGTGGCAAAACGGCCGCCATCCAGCGGAACAAGCGGACGAAGTTCCGGCGGAATAACAGGAACAATCTTAACGATCATCCATTCCGGTTTATTCTTCCCTTTCGACCCGCGGAATGCTTCTACAACCTGAAGTTGTTTCAACGCTTCGTTCTTACGTTGCTGGGATGTATCTGTACTGGCTTTGTGGCGCAGATTGTTCGCCAGCGAATCAAGATTGATACGTGACAACAAATCGTAAACGGCCTCTGCTCCCATTTTGGCAATGAACTTGTTAGGATCGGTATCGTCCAACAGTTGATTTTCTTTAGGCAGCTTATCCAGTATGTTCAGGTATTCATCTTCTGTAAGAAGGTCTTTTTCTGCTACTCCTTCTTCTACCGCGATTCCCGATTGGATCACTACATAACGTTCGTAGTAAATGATTGAATCCAGTTTTTTGGTAGGGATACCCAACAGATAACCCATCTTGTTAGGCAGAGAACGGAAATACCAGATATGAGCTACCGGAACTACGAGGTGGATGTGACCTGTGCGTTCGCGGCGAACTTTCTTTTCTGTTACTTCAACACCGCAACGGTCGCAGACAATACCTTTGTAACGGATTCTTTTGTATTTACCGCAATGACATTCGTAATCCTTTACAGGCCCGAATATGCGTTCGCAGAAAAGCCCGTCACGTTCCGGTTTGTATGTACGGTAATTGATAGTTTCGGGTTTCAAAACTTCCCCGCTCGATGCTTCCAGAATTTCTTCGGGAGAGGCAAGGCTCACGGTTATTTTTGAAAAGCTACTCTTTACTTTATTTTCTTTTCTAAAAGCCATATTACTTTTTTCCTTTAAAAGCTGTTCGCTGTTAGCTATTAGCCAATAGCTGTTTGTTAGAGTATTTAGAATCCGTTAGCTAAAGGCTAAAAGCCAAAAGCTAACGGCTAATATTGTTTAGTCAAGCGATACGCTTAATCCCAGACCACGCATTTCGTGTAGCAATACGTTCAGGGACTCAGGTATTCCCGGTTGTGGCATCGGCTCACCTTTCACAATAGCTTCGTAAGCTTTGGAACGGCCGACAACGTCGTCGGACTTGATAGTCAGGATTTCTCTCAGGATGTAAGCCGCACCGAATGCTTCAAGTGCCCAAACCTCCATTTCTCCGAAACGTTGACCCCCGAATTGAGCTTTACCTCCAAGAGGCTGTTGCGTAATAAGAGAGTAAGGTCCGATAGAACGGGCGTGCATCTTGTCTTCAACCATGTGCCCCAGTTTAAGCATATAGATAATACCTACTGTTGCGTGCTGGTCGAACTGGTCTCCTGTACCGCCATCGAATAAGCGGACTTTACCATAACGTGGAACTCCGGCTTTGTCTGTCCATGAATTCATATCGTCGAGGCTTGCCCCGTCGAAAATAGGAGTGGCGAATTTCACGCCAAGCTCTTTTCCGGCCCAACCTAATACTGTTTCGAATATTTGCCCAAGGTTCATACGAGAAGGTACCCCCAGCGGATTCAATACGATATCGACCGGTGTTCCGTCCGGTAAGAAAGGCATATCCTCCTGGCGAACGATACGCGACACGATACCTTTGTTACCGTGGCGTCCCGCCATCTTATCACCTACCTGGACTTTACGTTTCTTAGCCACATAAACTTTTGCGATCTGAACAATACCGGAAGGAAGTTCATCCCCGATAGTCAGGTCGAAGCGTTTCCGTTTCAACTCGGCATCCAGTTCTTTGTATTTACGCAGGAAGTTTACGATTACATCTTTTATCAATTCATTCTTGTGCTCATCTGCTGTCCAGCTGCTCACCTGTACTGATTCGTAATCGATATTGTCCAGCGCGCTCTTCGTAAACTTGGAACCCTTGGCAATGATATCTACATTAAGATAATCTTTTACTCCCTGAGATGTTTTACCATCTGTTAAGATCAATAGCTTGTCAACCAATACGGATTTTACTTTCGCTATTTTTTCTTCATACTCTTCATCCAGCTTAGGAAGCAGGGCCTTGCTCGAAAGTTTTGTTTTACCTTTCTTTGATGCCTTCGAGAATAAGTTTGTACCCACAACAACTCCTTTCAGAGATGGAGAAGCTTTCAACGAAGCGTCTTTCACATCACCGGCTTTATCACCAAAGATGGCGCGGAGCAGTTTCTCTTCAGGTGAAGGATCGGATTCTCCTTTCGGCGTGATCTTACCTATCAGGATATCTCCCGGGCTTACACGGGCACCGATACGGATGATACCTCTTTCGTCCAGGTCTTTTGTTGCCTCTTCGCTTACGTTGGGAATATCGGAAGTCAACTCTTCCACACCACGTTTGGTATCACGTACTTCGAGTACGAATTCCTCTACGTGTACAGAAGTGAATATATCTTCGCGCACGATACGCTCGTTAAGTACGATAGCATCCTCGAAGTTATACCCCTTCCATGGCATGAATGCCACTTTCAGGTTCTTACCGATAGCCAGCTCACCCTGCTCAGTTGAATATCCTTCCGTCAGGATCTGATCCAGAACAACCCTGTCTCCCTTACGGCAAATAGGGCGAAGGTCGATAGTGGTATTCTGATTAGTTTTTCTGAATTTAGGTATATTATATGTTTTTACAGCATCGTCGAAGCTTACAAAATCTTCGTCAGCTGTACGGTCATATTTAATCTTGATAGTGCTTGCATCCACATATACAACTTCTCCCGCACCCTCTGCCACGATCTGTGTACGTGAGTCGCGGATAAGCTGCCCTTCGATACCTGTTCCCACGATAGGGGCTTCGGTACGCATCAATGGCACGGCCTGGCGCATCATGTTCGATCCCATCAGTGCACGGTTGGCATCGTCATGCTCGAGGAACGGAATCAATGAAGCGGCGATAGATGCAATCTGCGTAGGAGATACGTCCATCAATTCCACTTCTTCGGGGGCAATAACCGGATAGTCGGCATCCTGACGAGCTTTAACACGTGAGCGGATAAACGAGCCGTCGTCGTTCAACGGAGCATTCCCCTGTGCTATAAGCTTGTCTTCTTCCTCTTCGGCGGCAAGATAAACAATACCGTTCGGAGACAGGTCTACTTTGCTGTTGGCCACTTTACGATATGGAGTTTCGATAAATCCGAGATCGTTAATTTTAGCATATACGCAAAGGGAAGAAATCAAACCGATATTCGGGCCTTCCGGAGTCTCGATAGGACAAAGGCGTCCGTAGTGAGTATAGTGAACGTCACGCACTTCGAAACCGGCTCTTTCACGGGAAAGACCGCCCGGTCCCAGCGCCGACATACGGCGTTTGTGAGTGATCTCGGCCAACGGATTGGTTTGATCCATAAACTGAGACAGTGCATTCGTTCCGAAGAATGTATTTACTACGGATGAAATAGTTTTCGCATTGATCAGATCGATCGGCGTAAATACTTCATTATCGCGTACATTCATTCTTTCACGAATGATACGTGCCATACGGTTAAGACCAACTCCAAACTGGTTGAAAAGTTGCTCACCGACTGTACGTACACGACGGTTGCTCAGGTGGTCGATATCGTCAACGATCGCTTTTGAATTAATCAGCTCGATCAGGAACTTGATTATTTCAATAATATCTTCTTTCGTTAATACGCGGATATCGGTACTTGTAGTCAAACCTAATTTCTTGTTCAGCCTGTAACGTCCTACTTCACCTAAGTCGTAGCGTTTTTCAGAGAAGAACAAGTTGTTGATAACCTCGCGTGCACTGGTATCGTCAGCCGGTTCAGCGCTGCGGAGTTGCCTGTATATATGACGAACCGCGTCTATTTCCGAGTTACTCGGGTCTTTTTGCAATGTATTGTAGATAATGGCAAAATCTGAAATATTCTGCGTATCCTTATGCAATAAGATAGAAGCAATGTTCGAATCTACGATCAGATCAAGATGGTCCTTGTCCAGAACTGTTTCGCGTTCAAGAATGACCTCGTTACGCTCGATTGAAGTCACCTCACCGGTATCTTCATCCACGAAGTCTTCCATCCATGTTCTCAGTAACCTGGCTGCAAGCTTGCGGCCTAGTACCTTCTTGATATTTTGTTTTGTAACTTTAACTTCTTCGGCCAGGTCGAAAATCTCAAGGATGTCCCTGTCGCTTTCGAATCCGATAGCGCGAAGCAATGTTGTTACCGGTAATTTTTTCTTACGGTCGATGTATGCATACATGACATTGTTGATGTCGGTAGCAAATTCGATCCAGGAACCTTTGAACGGAATAATACGGGCTGAATAGAGCTTTGTACCATTGGCATGCATCGTTTGTCCGAAGAAAACACCGGGTGAACGGTGCAACTGCGATACTACAACACGTTCTGCTCCGTTGATGACAAAGGTACCTTTCTCAGTCATATATGGAATCAGTCCCAGGTATACATCCTGGATAACTGTATCAAAATCTTCGTGGTCAGGGTCTGTACAATAAAGTTTTAGCTTTGCTTTCAAAGGAACACTGTATGTCAATCCCCTGTCGATACACTCATCAATGGTATAGCGCGGAGGGTCGATGAAGTAGTCCAAAAACTCTAATACAAAGTTGTTTCGTGTATCGGCTATAGGAAAGTTTTCAGCAAAAACTTTGTATAGGCCTTCGTTTTTCCTTTTTTCAGGAGGGGTATCAAGTTGCAGAAAGTCGCGGAATGACTTTAACTGTACTTCAAGAAAATCCGGATAAGGAAGCGGATTTTTAATTGAAGCGAAATTGACTCTTTGATTTGTTATTGAAGACATGGATAACCTATTTTATTGAACTTATTACTTTTGACGCAAAAAGGTTAAGAACCTTCTTCGAGGAAGGTTCCTAACCAAATATCCTTTCTCAGGACTTATCTTTACTTAAGTTCAACTTCGGCTCCAGCTTCTTCTAATTGTTTTTTCAATGCGTCAGCTTCATCTTTAGTTACTCCTTTTTTAAGTTCACCAGGAGCACCATCTACTAGATCTTTAGCCTCTTTCAAACCAAGTCCTGTAAGTTCTTTAACAGCTTTAACAACTTGTAGTTTGTTAGCACCTGCTGCTTTCAAGATTACATCGAAAGATGTTTTTTCTTCTACCACTTCAGCAGCAGCGGCTGGTCCTGCAGCAACTGCAACAGCAGCAGCGGCCGGTTCAATACCATATTCAGTTTTTAGAATTTCAGCTAATTCGCTTACTTCTTTTACTGTCAAATTTACTAGTTGTTCTGCAATAGCTTTGATATCTGCCATTTTTGTATAAATTAAAATTGTTTATTATTCTTTTGTTTAATATTATCTCTTAGATAGTGTCTCTAAGACGCCATGGATAGTGTTTCCACCCGATTGAAGGGCCGAAATAACATTCTTGGCAGGGGATTGAAGGGCTGCAATAACATCGCCGATAAGCTCGTTTTTGCTCTTGATATTTTCCAGTGCGCTCAGGTTTTGTGAACCCACATAGAAACTTTCCTGAACATATGCTGCTTTAAGCGAAGGAATTCCTTCTTTTTTGTATTTAGCAATCAGCTTTGCCGGAGCATTAGCCGAATTAGAAAACATGATAGCAGTGTTTCCCTTCAATGAAGCGTTCAGCTCCGAGTAGTCGCCTTCAAGGCTTTCCAGGGCTTTCTGCAACAAAGTGTTCTTTACAACCATCAGTTTGATCTCCTGCTTAGCGCATTCTCTTCTCAAATCGCTTGTTTTAGCGGAATTAAGAGTAGCAATGTCGGTAAGGTAGAAATGATCGTATCCTTTGATTGTCGCTGCTATAGTTTCTATGATAGTGCTTTTATCTTCCTTTCTCATAATTTTCAGTCAATTTTTGATTAATTTTCTACTGATTTAGGGTCTATTTTTACACCCGGGCTCATAGTACTTGAAAGACAAACACTCTTCACATAAGTTCCTTTTGCTGCAGTCGGTTTCAGTTTGATAAGCGTAGCGATAAACTCTTTCGCGTTATCTTTGATTTGTTCAGGAGTAAAAGATACTTTTCCGATAGAAGCGTGGATAATACCGGCTTTATCTACCTTGAAGTCGATCTTACCTGATTTAACCTCTGTCACAGCTTTTGCAACATCCACAGTCACAGTTCCGCTCTTAGGGTTAGGCATCAGACCGCGAGGTCCTAAAACGCGTCCCAGAGCACCAACTTTACCCATGATAGCTGGCTGAGTGATGATAACATCGATATCAGTCCAACCACCTTTTATTTTTTCGATATACTCGTCCAATCCAACATAGTCGGCACCTGCTTCTTTAGCAGCAGCCTCAGCATCCGGAGAACATAATACCAAAACTCTAACTTGTTTTCCTGTTCCATGAGGAAGAGACACTACGCCTCTCACCATCTGGTTAGCTTTACGTGGGTCTACACCTAGGCGGACATCCAAATCGACAGAGGCGTCGAATTTAGTTGTCGTAACTTCTTTTACAAGAGCTGACGCTTCGGTTAATGTATATAGTTTCCCTGCTTCAATCTTGCTGAAAGCTAACTTTTGATTTTTAGTAAGTTTACCCATTTCTCAATTGAAGTTTAATTATTGAACATCAGGGAAAGCCCCTTTTACAGTAATACCCATACTTCTTGCTGTACCAGCAACCATTCTCATGGCTGATTCGATTGTAAAACAGTTAAGGTCGACCATCTTATCTTCAGCGATAGCTTTTACTTGTTCCCAGGTAACTTCAGCTACTTTCTTACGATTAGGTTCTGCCGATCCGCTTTTCACCTTAGAGGCTTCCAGTAATTGAATTGCCACCGGTGGTTGTTTTACAACAAAATCAAAAGACTTGTCAACATAGTAAGTAATTACCACTGGTAATATTTTACCTGCCTTGTCTTGAGTTCTGGCATTAAATTGCTTACAGAAATCCATGATGTTAATACCTTTAGAACCTAAAGCTGGTCCCACAGGAGGAGATGGATTTGCTGCACCGCCTTTAATTTGTAATTTTAATTGTCCAGCAATTTCTTTAGCCATTTTTGTTTTTAATTTTTAGTTTTGTTAAAACTTAAGATTAAAGCATTCAGAGTTGCGTAACCAATCTTACTGCTCTTTTTCGACTTGCATGTAATTCAACTCGAGTGGAGTTTTCCGCCCGAATATCTTTACCATTACTTTCAGTTTCTTTTTCTCAGTGTTCACTTCTTCAATGATTCCCGAAAATCCTGAGAAAGGACCGTTGGTCACTTTTACATTTTCTCCGACAATGTATTGAACATCCATGCCTACTTCCTGCTCGTCCAGTTCGTCCATAGTGCCCAGTATCCTGTTTACTTCAGACTGGCTCAACGGTTGAGGGTTGGTTGTATTCGGTAAAAAACCGGCTACGTAATTTATATTACGCAATTCATGGATAACTTCTCCTATGAGGGCAGCTTCGATCAAGATATAGCCGGGAAGATAAGCTCTTTCTTTCAGAACTTTCTTTCCGTTACGCATGATATAAGTCTTCTCTGTAGGGATAAGAACTTGAGAGATATACTTTCCTAAGTCTGATTTCTTTATCTCAGCTTCAAGATACTCTTTGACTTTATTTTCTTTTCCACTAACAGCACGCAGGACGTACCATTTTTTTTCGATTTCAGTCATAGCTTTTGATAAGGATTAAAGACTATAGAAAAACTTGACAATAGACTCAAATGCAGAATCGATACCCCAAACGATTAGTGCCATTATTATGGAAGCAATCATGACAATTACCGCACTGTTGGTCAGTTCTGCACGAGTAGGCCAAGAAACCTTGTATACAAGCTCGTTATAAGAATCTTTAATGTAATTAATTATTTTTTTCATTACTCTTCTTGAGTTTTTTTAGCACGGGCGGAGAGATTCGAACTCCCGACATTTGGTTTTGGAGACCAACGCTCTACCACTGAACTACGCCCGTAAATTAAAGCCGGTTATATCGCAAACCGACTCTATTATTATAGATTGAAATCCTTATGCAGTAATTTCTGTAATCTGACCAGCACCTACTGTACGACCTCCTTCGCGGATAGCGAAACGAAGACCTACGTTACAAGCAACCGGATAGATAAGTTCTACGTTGATAGTCAGGTTGTCACCAGGCATAACCATGTCTGTTCCTTCAGGAAGAGTGATCTCACCGGTAACGTCAAGAGTACGCAGGTAGAACTGAGGACGGTATTTGTTGTGGAATGGTGTGTGACGTCCACCTTCTTCTTTCTTAAGGATATAAACCTCAGCTTTGAAGTTAGTGTGAGGGGTGATTTTACCTGGGTGGCAAATTACCATACCACGTTTAATTTCGTCTTTGTCGATACCACGAAGCAATAGACCTACGTTGTCTCCGGCTTGTCCGTCGTCAAGGATCTTACGGAACATTTCTACTCCTGTAACAACTGATTTTTTGTTTTCTGAACCAAGTCCGATGATCTGAACTTCTTCGCCTGTTTTGATCTTACCTGTTTCGATACGACCTGTTGCTACTGTACCACGACCTGTGATAGAGAACACGTCTTCAACCGGCATCAAGAATGGTTTATCAACATCGCGTGGAGGAAGTGGAATCCAGGTATCCACAGCGTTCATAAGTTCCATTACCTGGCTAACCCAAGGCTCAACACCGTTAAGTGCACCCAGAGCAGATCCGCGGATAACCGGAGTATTGTCGCCGTCGAACTCATAGAATGAAAGAAGTTCTCTCATTTCAAGTTCAACTAGTTCTAGCATTTCTTCGTCTTCGACGATATCGCATTTGTTCATGAAAACAACCAGTTTTGGAACGTTTACCTGACGTGCAAGCAGGATGTGTTCACGAGTTTGAGGCATCGGACCATCAGTAGCAGCAACTACGATGATAGCACCGTCCATCTGAGCAGCTCCAGTAACCATGTTCTTTACGTAGTCGGCGTGTCCGGGACAGTCAACGTGAGCGTAGTGACGGTTAGCTGTTTCATATTCAACGTGTGAAGTGTTGATAGTAATACCACGTTCTTTTTCTTCAGGAGCGTTATCGATTGAATCGAATGAACGAGCTTGAGAAAGACCTTTGTCAGCCAATACTTTAGTGATAGCAGCAGTCAAAGTAGTTTTACCGTGGTCAACGTGACCGATTGTACCGATATTTACGTGCGGTTTCGCCCGGTTAAAATGTTCTTTTGCCATAATTAATCTTCTATTATTTAGTTAAATGTATATATTTAAATTCTATTTGAATAAATTCACTAAAATAAATCAGAGCCCATGACGGGACTTGAACCCGTGACCTCTTCCTTACCAAGGAAGTGCTCTACCACTGAGCTACATTGGCATAGACAGTAAAGAAATTTCCTTCCAATTCCCCTTATAGTATATTATAAGGTACCAGCCTGTTTATTGAAAAGAATTAAGAAGTTTTGGTGCGGAACCATTCCAGGTTTACAACAACTTCTTGTTTTTCCTTTTATCCGAGCCTCTTGTCGGATTCGAACCAACGACCCCGAGATTACAAATCACGTGCTCTGGCCAGCTGAGCTAAAGAGGCATAACAACAAATTTTGCCGCCATTACGACTTTTAATAGCGAAACGGCGACAAAATTAGAAATTATTTTTTAGAATAACAATACTTTATGTATTTATTTTTCCGGAGTTCTTTCTTTTGGTACATATTCCTCTATCCGTTGAATAGAAAGCGGATGGATAAATGTTTGTTATTATTTGGCTTGCGTTTTCTCCTTGACTTTGAGTATCTGTTTTTCGAGGGCTTCTATGTTTTGCATAACAGCCTCTTCGAATGAGTCGGCAGTCTTATTGGCAAAGAGTTCTCCGCTTTTGATATTTAGTTTTACTGATGCTTCTTTGTTATTCGCAACTTCCGGTTTTACTACTTTAAGTATTACTTCGGCGTCTACAATCAGGTCAGAAAATTTATCCAGTTTAGATAATTTCTTTTCTATAAAGTCTTTTAATTGAGTGCTTGCATCAAAGTGCACTGACTGAATTGCAATATTCATAATATTTCCTCCTTTACTTTTAGGCTCTCGGATGAGCCTTGTTATAAATCTTCTTTAATTCTTCGAATGAAGTGTGTGTGTATATTTCTGTAGCCGCAAGGCTTGAATGTCCTAATAGTT
This sequence comes from Dysgonomonas termitidis, assembly GCF_054657735.1. NCBI lineage: Bacteria > Pseudomonadati > Bacteroidota > Bacteroidia > Bacteroidales > Dysgonomonadaceae > Dysgonomonas > Dysgonomonas termitidis. The sequence goes on from NZ_BAAHYD010000003.1 coordinate 292,645, forward strand.
CTTTTACCGCATTTATATCCGCGCCGTTGTTTAGCATGCTTGTTGCAAATGAGTGACGGAGGACGTGGGGACTCGTTTTTGAAAGAGTCGGTATTTGTTTCAGATTCTCTGTCACAATTCTGTGTACAAGCATTGGGTAAAGTTGCTGCCCGTCATTCTTAACAAATAAGTAGCCGGATAAGTTTCCTATTTCCCCGTTCCTTGCATTCAGGTATTGTTCAAGCATTCCCTTCATCCCGTCGCTGAAAGGAATAAGGCGTTGTTTATTACGCTTCCCTGTCACCTGTATTGTTTCGGCGCTGAAATCCACATCGGTATCTTTTAGTCCGATCAGCTCCGCCCGGCGAATTCCCGTAACATAAAACAGCTCGATCATTATATGGTTACGGAGCGATTCGAATGTGTTATCGAAGTTTGATTCTTCCAATACTTTCTCCATATCCCCGTTGTTCACGAATGAAGGGATGGGTTTTGGTGTTTTGGGGCCTGTGATCTTTTTTACCGGGTTTGCCGAAACTTCGCCTATCCGCAACAGATATTTGTAGAACGATTTAAGCGTACTCAGCTTGCGGTTTACTGACCGTGCCGCTATTTTTGCTTCCATAAGCGATACGATCCACATGCGGACTATATCGCTGTCCACGCTTTTTATATCTATGTCCGGGAAGTGTTCTTGCAGGAATCCGGTAAACTGATGAAGGTCTGTGGAATAAGAAATCTCCGTATGTAAAGAGAAGTTCTTTTCATAACGGAGATATCTGCTATATTTGTCAATTAGTAACATCATCTATCCGAATTTCAATCCTGAATGACGAAGTTAATAATTTTATGCGAAAAAGACAATAGTATTTTATTCTTCCGAACGGTGCATTGCCTGAACGTATACGGCGTGCAATTTTTGTTCTCTTTTCACCACTGATGGCTTGCGGAATTCCTGACGTCTTCTAAGTTCTTTTACTACACCTGTTTTTTCGTATTTTCTTTTGAATTTCTTCAGGGCTTTTTCAATGTTTTCGCCTTCTTTTAATGGAACAATGATCATAATTGTCGTTTTATTTTTTATTTATTTTTTGTTTTGTTTAATGCAATTTAATTAGTGGGGTATGTTTTCCCATACAATTTTTATTAGGTGGTTTTTGTATAATAATCTCCCGAACGCTGCTCTGTAAGCAGTATCTGACTATAAATCAATTATGTTCTGTTCAAAAGATCATTAAACCTCCTTTCTGTTTTCGGGCTGCAAATTTAGGGATAAAATATTAAATTCCAATATTTTTCGCAAGGATTTTATTCTTTCTTCATTTCTATATGCGGTATGCCGTCTTCGAGATACATCTCACTTGTTTGTCTGAAACCAAGGCTTTCATAGAACCTTTTCAGGTATAATTGCCCGGATATCGTGATCTTTGTTTCACCGAATACAGACTCTTCCAGTCCGATGGCCTTTTTCATCAGTTCGTTCCCATAGCCGTATTTCCTGTATTCCTCTGCTACAATTACACGACCGATACTGGCCTCGTCAAAATAATCGCCGGATCTGAATATGCGGCAATAGGCAGCCAGTTTATTGTCGACGTAGCCGTGCAGATGCAGCGCTTTCTGGTCCTTATAGTCCAGATCGAGGTAGGGCGCATCCTGTTCTACCACGAATATCTTGCACCGCAGATGTAATATATCATATAATTCGTTTATCGTAAATTCGTCGAAGCGGTTTACTTTCCAATGTATATCTTTTTTCATAGATTTTAATTTGGGTGCAAATATAATCCCTTTTTAGGGCAAACCACTTCCTAAAAAATAACTTATTAACTTAGAGGCTGTGTTTTTACCAGTCTGACCTCCGGTATTATGGGGGTGTAGTTGTAGTGTCTATCCTGCGCAACAAGAGACCGGACTGAATCTACTTCTTAAAAACCAGATATACTGCCGCAATAAGGAAGACAAAAGCAAGTACATGGTTCCATTTGAACGTTTCAGTCTTAAACGCCAGCGTGCTGAAGAGAACGAAAACGGTGAGAGTAATAACTTCCTGGATAATTTTAAGCTGCATCAGGGAAAAAGGCCCTCCGTTACCCTGGAAACCCAGGCGGTTTGCCGGAACCTGAAAACAATATTCGAAAAATGCGATACCCCAGCTGATAAATATCACACCAAAGAGAGGGAGTGCGGCGAACCATAAATATTCTTTCATTTTCAGATGCCCGTACCAGGCGAAGGTCATAAACACATTGGATACGACCAATAATAATATTGTATATAAGCCGGCAAGATTCATAATTGTAATAGCATTAATATTTTGCGACGCAAAAGTAACTCAAATTTTGAAAACAAAGACTACATATCTATTTATTATTTCGGCAATTAAAGCTATAAAAACAGCTGCGATTTCGGGGTGCATCGTTAAATTCTATACATCACTTATAATATCTTATAATTTTAAATTCTTATCTTTGAAATCATTAATAATCAGTAGTCAATTTATGAAATCGGTATTTATTTATATAGTGCTTTCCTTCTGTTGCTTACCAGTTGCATTTTCTCAGACATTGGCGGAAGCAAAAGACCTTTACCTGAAAGGGGAATATGCAAAGGCTCTCCCTGTATTTGAGGCAGAATATGCGGCTAAGCCCAACGATGCTAATATCAACCACTGGTATGGGGTATGCCTGTTCGAAACAGGTGGCGACCGGGTACAGGCAGAGAAAAACCTGTTGTTTGCATCACAAAAAAGAATACAGGATTCGTTTTATTATCTGGGACAACTGTACACAGGCGAGTTCCGGTTTGCCGAAGCTACCGAAGCTTTCAATAAGTATGAATCCATGCTGAAAAAGAAAGATGATGACGCACGTGCCCGCCTCGAAGAGAAACGCAAAGAGATGTCACGCCTGAACCGTGTGGTGTCCAATACTGAGGATATACAGATAATAGACAGCGTGGTAGTGGATAAAACTACTTTCCTGTCGGCCTACAAGTTGAGTCATAGCTCGGGACGCCTTGATTATTTTGATAAGGTTTTTACTTCCAACAAGCGGGTGGAATCTACTGTCTATTTTAATGAAAAGGAAACGAAGATATATTATGCGCAGCCGGAAAGGAACGGTTCGTACACTTTATATTCAATGGAGAAATTATTGGATAAGTATGGTAATGAGAAGAGACTCTCGGCTACCAATTTCAACCTGACAGGCGATCTTAATTATCCTTACGTCATGGCCGACGGGGTTACTATTTATTTTTCAGCAAAAGATTATGATAGCCTGGGAGGATATGACCTGTTTGTTTCGCGCTACAATATGAATAACGATACCTATCTTGCGCCCGAACGCCTGAATATGCCATTCAACTCGCTTTACAATGATTATATGATGGTTGTGGATGAAGAGAAAGGGATAGGATGGTTTGCTTCCGACAGGTTCCAACCCGAAGGTAAAGTATGCATTTATACCTTTATTCCGAACAAGATCGTGAAAATCGTAGAGAGCGACGATGAAAAATATATGGCCGGCAGGGCCCGTATCACATCTATAAAAGATACATGGCTGAAAGGACAAAATTATTCGCAGCTAATCGCCCTTGCCCGTAAGGCGCCTAAAGAGGAGGTAAAAGTGATACGTGATTTTGAATTTGTAATCAATGACGGAAATACATATTACAAACTTGCCGATTTTAAGGATAAAACTGCCCGTGATACATATTTCAGAGTGGTGCAGATGAAATCGGACTTGAAGTCTGTATCTGAGAAACTGGATAATCTCAGAAGTATATACGGTAAGTCTTCGCAGGAAGCCCGGCGTACGATGACAACAGAAATCATCGATTTGGAAAAGAAACAGGATCAATTGCAACGACAGATTCCTCCATTGGAAGTACAAGCCCGCAATCAGGAAATACAGAGCCTGCAATAAGTTTTCCGGCTTAGGATAAGAAAATAATATGGAGTAAGGCAAAAGTATATTAATGCCTTACTCCATATTGTTTTTTATCAGGGGCTGTTATTTATGAGATCTGCCCAAATAATAAGATAACAGCAGTGACCCTGCCTGCAAGGCAACTAATACCCAGAAGGCATTCTGCCTTCTGTTTTTTCGTTTCAAAGCTTTAAGTTCTTTCGTCTCTTTATCATTTAGTTCAAAATCTTCCATAATCCTCGGGTTTTTATAAATCGGTTGTTAATTTAATTCGCTTATTTTATAGAAACAATCGAATGTCTGATTTTGATTAAAAATAGTGCGAATTTTTCTTTAATTAAGAATTTACGGGTATAAATAAAAAAGCGGATCGGTAGCTTTTTCAAAAGAAGTTTATCTATATAATAAGCTATTAGCCTTTAGCTGTTAGCTTATGGTTCTTTGAAGTATTGATTAAAGCAGTTACGAGTTTGCCTCGCCTTCGCTTCGGCGAATGTTATTTCTTCGCCCTGCGGGCAGTTACGAGTTACAAGTTAGTTCACTGTTTACTGTTCACTGAAACAAGTGTTACCTTTGTTACCTTTTGCGCCTTAGCGTCTCTGCGTGAAATACTGTTTACTGCTAACTGTTTACTGTTAACTGATATATCTGTTACCTTTGTTACCTTTTTGGAGAAAGACACGAGAGACAGGTTATTAACTACTCCCTGACGAGATGCTTCGTTTCTCTCAGCATGACAAACCACGATACTGTTTACTGCTAACTGTTTACTGTAAAAAGTGTCAACTTTGTCAACTTTTAGTAAGCATCACTAATACAAGACCGGAAACGATCAGCTACCGGCGAATAATTAATTATTATCTGACATTTTGTCAAAAACATCAGCCTGGCAAATATTTTGAACAAGTGTAAACAGACAATAGTTATATAAAATACAAGCAAACAGAAAAACTAAACATATGAATTTCAATAATTTTACAATCAAATCTCAGGAGGCGATACAAAAAGCCATTGAGATCACAAAAGAAAAAGGCCAGCAGTCTATAGAACCGGCACACATACTTATGGGAGTAATCATGACCGGGGAGAATGTCGTGAATTTCCTCTTTCAGAAACTGGGAGCAAATCCCGGTCATTTGACGAATGTGTTAAGCAAGGAGATCGATTCCCTTCCGAAGGTTTCGGGAGGAGGTGAGGCGTTCCTCAGCCGCGAAAGCAATGCTGCACTGGATAAAGCTGCCGAATATGCAAAGAAGATGGGTGACCAGTATGTTTCCCTCGAACATATATTATTAGGTGTATTATCAGGCAAAAGCACGGCGGCGCAGATGCTCAAAGATGCAGGTATATCCGAAAAGGAACTGCAACCGGCCATCAATGAACTACGTAAAGGCACGAATGTAACCAGCCAGACTGCCGAAGATACTTATCAGTCACTGGAAAAATATGCTATAAACCTGACTCAAAGAGCCAAGGACGGAAAGCTGGACCCCGTTATCGGCCGCGATGATGAGATACGCCGTGTGTTGCAGATACTTAGTCGCCGCACCAAGAACAATCCTATACTGATAGGCGAACCGGGTACGGGTAAAACCGCTATTGCCGAGGGGCTTGCGCATCGTATTGTACGGGGTGATGTTCCTGAAAACCTGAAAAGCAAACAGATTTATTCTCTGGATATGGGCGCGCTGATTGCAGGGGCGAAATATAAAGGAGAATTCGAGGAACGGCTGAAATCTGTAGTCAACGAAGTTACCAAATCGGAAGGGGAGATTATCTTATTTATCGACGAGATACATACATTGGTGGGCGCAGGTAAAAGTGAGGGAGCCATGGATGCTGCCAATATTTTAAAGCCGGCTCTGGCCCGTGGGGAGTTACGTTCGATAGGTGCTACTACACTTGACGAATATCAGAAATATTTTGAAAAGGACAAAGCATTGGAACGCCGTTTCCAGACTGTAATGGTGGATGAACCAAGTGAGGCCGATGCAATCTCCATCCTGCGGGGACTGAAAGAAAAATATGAAAACCACCATAAGGTGCGTATCAAAGACGAGGCTATTATTGCTGCCGTGCAACTGTCGAGCCGTTATATATCCGACCGCTTTTTGCCCGACAAGGCTATCGACCTGATGGACGAGGCTGCGGCAAAACTGCGTATGGAAGTAGATTCCGTACCGGAAGAACTGGACGAAAAGAGCCGCCGTATCAAACAACTCGAAATAGAACGTGAAGCTATACGCCGTGAGAATGACAAGTTGAAAGAACAAGAGCTATCGAAAGAAATAAGCCGGCTGAAAGATGAGGAAAAAGACCTGAAAGCCAAATGGCAATCGGAAAGGGAAGTCATCAATAAGATCCAGCAGAATAAGATAGAGATAGAAAATACCAAATTCGAAGCGGAAAAGGCCGAGCGCGAAGGCGATTACGGAAAGGTTGCCGAACTCCGTTACGGCAAACTGAAAGAATTGGAAGATGGTATCGGTAAATTGCAGGGACAACTACATGAAATGCAGGGAAATCAGGCAATGATAAAAGAGGAAGTCGATTCATATGATATTGCTGATGTGGTTTCCCGCTGGACAGGCATCCCTGTCAACAGGATGCTGCAAAGCGAACGGGAGAAATTACTGAACCTCGAAGTGGAATTGCACAGGCGTGTTGTGGGACAGGATGAAGCTATTTCTGCCGTATCAAATGCGATACGCCGTAGCCGTGCAGGACTGCAAGACCCCAAACGTCCCATAGGCTCGTTTATCTTTCTGGGTACGACAGGTGTCGGCAAGACCGAGCTGGCGAAAGCCCTCGCCGAATTCCTGTTCGATGACGAGAATATGATGACCCGTATCGACATGAGCGAATATCAGGAAAAATTCAGTGCTACCCGGCTTATCGGGGCACCTCCGGGATATGTAGGTTATGACGAAGGGGGACAATTGACAGAAGCTATCCGCCGTAAGCCGTATTCGGTAGTATTGTTCGACGAAATAGAAAAGGCGCATCCCGATGTTTTCAATATCTTGTTGCAGGTATTGGACGATGGGCGTCTGACCGATAATAAGGGCCGTGTGGTAAACTTCAAAAACACAATCATCATCATGACGTCCAATATGGGCTCCCCATTGATTCGTGAAAACTTCGCGGGAATAACACCCAAGAACCATGAAGAAGTAGTAGAGAGAACCAAACGGGAAGTGCTGGATATGCTGAAAGTGAATATGCGTCCCGAATTCCTGAACCGTATCGACGAGACAGTTATGTTCGAACCATTAAATCTGGCACAGATAGAACAGGTTGTCCGCATGCAGCTCGAAAGCGTAGTGAAAATGCTGAAAGGCAACGGGGTGAAACTGGAATTTACAGAAGAAGCTATTGCCGGGATAGCGCAAATGGGTTATGATCCAGAGTTCGGGGCACGTCCTGTTAAGCGTGTTATCCAACGAACCGTTCTGGATACATTATCAAGGCAACTGCTCGCCGGAACAGTGGATAAAGAAAATCCAATTATAATAGATATGAAGGATGGGGAGTTGAGCTTCAAGAACTAAAGATGTGGATATAAGAAATCCGGTCGATTAGCGAATCAACCGGATTTTTCCCGTTTTTTTGGGAAATATACTGATTGCCTGAAAATCTACCGGAGCAACTTCTTTAAATAAAAAAATATTCTTGTGATTTTTTAATACATTTGTACGACAAGTACTTATAGTAGTAATAAAATCATCTTAACTATGAAAAGGAAATCATTCTCATTGAACATCATCGTTTTATTCTGTTTGACCCTGGGGTTGGCAACCTCATGCAACAAGGCTCCGGTAGCTGCTCCGGTCTTACCTCTGGAAGATTTTTTCAGGAATCCCGAAAAATCTTCTTATCAGATATCTCCTGACGGGAAGTACTATTCTTATACCGCTCCTTACCAAAAGAGGATGAATATCTATGTGCAGAAAATAGGACAAGATTCAGCGATAAGAATTACCTCGGAAACAGAGAGGGATATTGCCGGATATTTGTGGGGTAATAATAATCGCATCCTGTTCCTGAAAGATACCGGAGGTGACGAAAACTATCAGCTTTATGGCGTTAATATAGACGGCAGTAACCCTCTGCCACTTACTGCATTCGAAAAAGTGCGGACTCAAATCATTGATGACCTGCCTGAGATAGACAGTGAAGTCATTATCGGGCTGAATAAAAGAAACCCTCAGATATTCGATCCTTACCGTTTGAATATTGAGACCGGAGAGTTGACAATGCTTGCCGAAAATCCGGGAAATATTCAGGGATGGATGACCGACCATGATGGCAAATTACGCGTTGCCATGGCACTTGACGGAGTGAATCAGAGCCTTCTGTACAGGGATAAAGAAGAGGACGCTTTCAAGGTACTTATAACCACCAGCTTTAAAGAAACCCTCGATCCGTATTTCTTTACATCTGATAACCAGAAACTGTATGCGACATCGAATATCGGCAGAGACAAAGATGCATTGATCATATTCGATCCTCAGACAATGAAAGAAGATGAAAAGCTTTATGAAAATGATAAATACGATATATCCGGAGCATCATATTCTCTAAAGGACAAGAAGTTGCAGCTGGTTGCATATCAGGGGCACGATGGTATAAAACGCCATTTCTTTGATGATAAATTGAAAGGCATATATGATAAGATATCCTCTAAGGTAGAAAACAGGCCGTTTGGCATTAACAGCAAAAATAAGGATGAGAATATGCTTATTGTCCGCACATACAATGACAAGACACCGGGAGCTTATTATGTCTATGATGTGGAAAAAGACGTATTGACACATATCGCCGATATTTACCCGTGGCTGGATGAAAACAACATGGCTACAATGAACTGTGTTACATATAAAACACGTGATGGTCTGGAAATAGAAGGATACCTGACACTGCCGAAAGGATATACCATGGAGACTGCGAAGAACCTGCCTGTAGTGGTTAACCCGCATGGAGGGCCTTGGGCCCGCGACGGATGGGGATTCAATCCTGAGATACAGTTCCTGGCAAACAGGGGGTATGCCGTGTTCCAGATGAATTTCCGGGGTTCTACCGGATTCGGTAAAAAATTCTGGGAAATATCATTTAAGCAATGGGGGAAAACAATGCAGGACGACATTACGGACGGTGTGGAATGGCTGAAAGCAAAAGGGATAGCCAATCCTGATAAAATAGCCATATATGGTGGAAGCTATGGTGGATACGCTACTTTAGCAGGCCTTACATTCACCCCTGATCTCTACACTTGCGGAGTGGACTATGTAGGAGTATCGAACCTGTTTACATTCCTGAATACGATACCTCCATACTGGAAACCGATGCTGGATATGATGTATGAAATGGTAGGTGATCCAAAGAAAGACAGCCTTCTGCTTGCCGGTTCTTCTCCGGTATTTCATGTAGATAATATAAAAGCTCCACTATTTATAGCGCAGGGTGCAAACGATCCACGTGTAAATAAAGACGAATCGGACCAGATGGTGGCGGCTCTGAAAAAACGAGGAATAGAAACCGAATACATGGTAAAGGATAATGAAGGTCACGGATTTCATAACGAGGAAAACAGATTCGATTTCTATCGTGCTATGGAGAAATTCTTGGGAGAACACTTGAAAGAGAAACAGGAGGCAGAGACGAAATAACATCCTCTATATATAATAAGAATGGGTAACCGCTAAGCTACCCATTCTTATATTTTCTTATCTGCGTATTATTTACTCTCTTTTGCGTTATTTAATTCATATTCAACGCGGTCTTTGATGTATTCTACCTGATTCTTACCTACATCGGCAACATTTTTCAGGTTCCGTTTTGCTTTGCTGGCAAATTTATTCATATCGTCGCAAAACCCGTCTAATTTACCTTGCTTATACAGTCTGCTTACTGCGTAAATTGCTGCTGCCCCCAGGGCTGCTCCTATCAATACTTTCTTCATAATTATCCGTCTTTTATCAATTAGTAATTCTATTCTTTCTTCCGGCTAAACAGGGATATTATCCAAAGCAGCACAATAGCGCCGATTGTGGACATTACCAGATTACCTATAATACCATTTACACCCAGACCAAGCAACGTAAATATCCATCCTCCGAGCAATCCTCCGACGACTCCGACTATAAGGTTAAGGATAAGACCAAAACCACTACCTTTCATTATTTTACCGGCTATGAACCCGGCTAGTATACCGATTATGATTGACCATATAAATCCCATATTTTCTTATATTTACTTGTTAATATTGTGAAGTCTTCAATCTCCTGCAGTTAGTTGCTTTTACAAAAGCAATCATTTATATAACATACGGAATGTTAAAAAAGTTCTCTGTTGTTTTTAATATATAGAAAATCCGGCTATATAAGAAAGAGGGCTATCCTTACGAACAACCCTCTTCCTTACTTATAATTTCAACGCTTTTATTTTCCTTGTTCTGCGTCTTTGATCATCTTCTCATTAGGAAGGATGTAGATTTCAACGCGACGGTTCTGGCTTCTTCCTGTAACAGTGCTATTGTCGGCAACAGGCTGGGTGGAACCGAACCCTTGGGATACCATACGGCTGCCTGAAACTCCTTTAGATTGAAGGAAATTGTAAACCGATTGTGCACGTTTTTCAGACAATGGATTGTTTATGGCATCACTACCGGTGTTATCGGTGTGACCGTATATCTGAACATCTGTATCAGGGTTGTTTTTCAAGGATGTTGCAAAACTTGTCAATGCACTTTGAGAAGCGGAATTCAGTGTGCTAGAGTTAGTAGCGAACAAGATTCCTGATTCGAAAGTAACTTTGATAGCCTGCCCGTCATTGATAGACTCAACCTGGGCTCCATTGATTTGTTCCAATTCTTTCTTTTGTTTTTCCATTTTGTTCCCGATAACAGCACCTGCAGTACCTCCGACTACAGCTCCGATACCTGCTCCCCATGCAGCACCTTTGCCGCCACCGATAATGGCTCCGATGCCAGCACCAAGAGCTCCGCCTGCACCTGCTCCGATACCACCGCCTTTTACTGTATCACTAGCTCCACAACTAGAAAATATAACTGCGCAACTCATAAATATTGCTGCAAGAATTGAAAACTGTTTCATAATTGATAAAATTTTAATAATTATTTGTATACTTTTTGTTTGTGATATTTTCTCTATTCAAATATTCCGATAGAATCGCAATAAGCAAGTTCTCCCTGTATGATAAAGGCTATTTCATCTTCCGCGAAATTATTCACTTTATCCTTCTTTGTATATTTCAGGACGTAGGCGACAATTTCATCTTCATCGATGTCTACTACCGATTCTTCATCGGTTTCATCATTCATAAATCCTTTTTCATCATAGAAGTCATACACTATATCGATGATATAATTTATCTCATCGTTCGTATATTTTCCTTTCATTTCCTGGGGAAGATAGTTCTGTATAAACTTTACCGCATCATCTTCGTCGTACTGTATAAGGTCTTTCTCGCTGTTCATTATTGTTGCTTTTTACTTACAAATATATGTATAACTTATAACAAAGTAATAAGTGCTATGTTCAATGAACGAAATAGTTTTTACAGACTAAGACAGTTTGAGTTGTCATTCTGTTTGTGTTAAAAAACGTAGCAAATATACAATTTATTTCTTTTTTAAAACAAGATATGCCAAAATAATCAACGGCAGTATCATTATTCCGATATATAATGTATGGATCTGGAGTATTACCGGTGCAAAAACCACAGCGAGGATAAGCCCTACAGCCGCACCTCCGAGATGTGCGTCATGTCCGATATTCCCTTGTCGTGTCTGCATCGCGTATATGGAATATCCGAGATAGAGTATGCCGAAAAGCCATCCTTTCATGGGGAGGATGAACATCACACCGAGCGTCATATCCGGAAACAAAGCGATAGCGGCGAATAGGACACCTACGGCTCCACCCGAAGCCCCGATGGCGCTGTAATAATATTCCTTACGGTGAACCCACAAAGACAACAGGCCTCCTCCTATGATGGATAAGAAGTAAATTGTCAGATATTGCCAGATACCCAGAGATTGTATGATTACACCGGAGAAGAAATATAAAGTCATCATGTTAAAAATGAGATGCATATAATCGCCATGCAATGTTGCTGAAGTCAATAACCGGTCCCACTGCTTCGATTTTCCCAATATAGCTCCCACCTGGAATTTATATCTGTCGAAGAAGGCCATGTCATTAAACCCCTTGATACTGGTAAGCACTGTGAGCACTATGATAATGATAGGTAGTATATCCGCAATATTGAATGCCATGTATCGTCAATTTTAAATATTCTGAGCAAAGGTATAAAAAAGAGCATATAGTTGTTGATTTTGATTCCGAAAGATATAAATTTGATTTTTGTCACAGAATACCTCAATAAATATCGCTTAATAACGTTTATCTGATAACAACCTAAATAGCGAACAGATGAAAAGAGCCATCATTCTTCCCCTCTTGTTTCTATGCATACATACCTTTGCGCAAGCACCCATCAAAGGCATTGTTGTGGATAAGGATACAAAGAAGCCTGTTCCGGACGTTATTGTCCAATACGGAACCTCATCGAAAGAATATGCATATACCAATGCCGGCGGACAATTCTCTATACCCGCAACCAGCGAGGATGTCATCTACTTTCAATCCATCGGCTACAAATCCAGATCAGTATTGAAGTCTGCTCTGCGCCAACAGCCGACTGTTATGATGGAACTCAATCCGGTCTCCCTCAATCCGGTTGTTATCAACCCGTATGATGCCGATATGTTGCTGGAGGAAGTGATGCTCAATACCAAAAGGAATCTGGTCACAGACCACTCCATCGGATACTTGTTACATTTCCTGCAAACAAAAACTACCGACACCCTCCAAAACGAGATATACCTCAAATACACAACCATTCTGGATGAAAAAATATTGAAGAAGTCCTTAAAAAAGGAGCGGATACCTTATACATACAATATCGTAGATATCAGGCGGCTGCAAAAATCCGTAACTCCTACGTCAGAACTTTACGGGGCCGAGTATCATGCTTCGCACCTGCTCTCGTTCGGTAAAAGTATTAACAATGAAACAACACGTACATATACATCCGACAGTTCTCTCATCATACTGAATATAGAACCTCTGGCCGGGAAAGAAGGCTGGGCGAATGGAGAGGTGCGGATCAATAAAAGCGATATGACTATTAAGTCGATGGAGATAGAATCGGTCGATTCTATCCTGGCCTCGCAACCTGCAAAAAGATATCTGGGAAAGATGGTCCGGATACTGAGGAAAGTAGGGCGTTTCGAATTTGCAAAAGCCAGCAATGGCAAATACTACATGAAAGATTGCTATACTTATTATAAATTCAGGGCGGTGAACGAATTTGGACAGGAAGAAGATATAGTTTACCACTGTGAGGTTAATTGTATAGGCACTGTTGATAAAATAAAAATAAAGAGAAGGAAATTGAGCGGATACTGCCAGGAACTGTTCTATTTTCCTGATTCTACTCAGGATGACTTCTGGACTTTCAATCATAATTCCAATTCCGGTTGGAATAATTACAGTTTTACCGGAGAACTTTCTTTAGGTGACAACTCTCCTAGAAAAGCAAAGGGTGTATCGTTCTATCTGGGAAAGTCCGTTATGCTGATACCATTAGCAGCTTTGCTAATCTTTATATAGCCTGTAAATAAAAAGAAAAACAAAACGTAACAGATATATCAGTTAACAGTAAACAGTTAGCAGTAAACAGTATTTCACGCAGAGACGCTAAGGCGCAAAAGGTAACAAAGGTAACACTTGTTTCAGGGAACAGTAAACAGTGAACTAACTTGTAACTCGTAACTGCCCGCAGGGCGAAGTAACTCGTAACTGCTTTAATCAATACTTCAAAGAACTATAAGCTAACAGCTAAAGGCTAATAGCTTATTATATAGATAAACTTCTTTGAAAATACGACTTGTTTCTCCAATAATTTTCGTTAAGTTTGCATGTCACTGTTAGGGGTGTTCTTTTTTTAAAAGAGCTGAGATTAAACCCTTGAACCTGATATGCTGTAATGGGCATCGTAGGAAAACGGTCGTATTTTAGATTAGCAGTTAATAACAAATATATATCTATAAGCCGTTTCGTACTATTCGAAGCGGCTTTTTATTTTAATATTTCCGGATATGATTGATATTCAAAAATTAGTGAGGGATTTAAATACTGTCAGAAGTAAATCCCCTTTGATTCATAACATCACAAATTATGTGGTGATGAACAATACAGCTAACGGCCTGCTGGCAATAGGTGCGTCTCCTGTTATGGCGCATTCGCTCGAAGAAGTTGCCGAAATGGCAAGTATAGCATCTGCTTTAGTAATAAATATCGGAACTCTTGAGCCTGAATGGGTGAAGGCCATGCTAACAGCAGGTAAGACAGCGTTAAAAAAGAATACTCCCATCGTTTTCGACCCGGTAGGAGCAGGAGCAACCTCATACAGGACAAAAGTATGTAAACAGATAATTGAAGAGTGTAAACCTTCAGTTATACGGGGAAACGCCTCCGAAATAATGGCTTTATGGAATGCCAATGTACAGACTAAAGGTGTTGACAGTACCGATTCTTCGGATTCTGCGCTCGATTCGGCTAAGGCTCTGGCCCGGCAAACAGGTGCGGTAGTCGTTGTCAGTGGACAGACAGATTATATTACCGATGGAGAGAATACCCGCACCGTAGAAAATGGTAATCCGATGATGGCCCGTGTTACGGGGATGGGTTGTACGGCTACGGCGGTTGTCGCGGCCTTTGCCGCAATCAATGGCGATATGCTGGAAGCCGCCACACATGGTATGGCTGTTATGGGTGTTGCCGGAGAAATTGCCGCCTGTAAGTCTTCCGGAAACGGAAGTTTGCAGGTCAATTTTTTGGATGAGCTTTACAATCTTGATGAGGCTGCCATAAGGAATAATATAAAGCAATCGTAATTATGTTGTCATTCGATTTGAGCCTGTATCTGGTTACCGACCGTTCGCTTTCACTTGGTCGACCGTTGGAGACGGTTGTTGAGGAAGCTGTCAAAGGTGGGGTGACGATGGTGCAACTGAGGGAAAAGGATGCTTCTACACAGGATTTTTATAATATGGCGATGAGATTGAAGTCAATATTGAAACCTTGCAATGTACCTCTTATTATAAATGACCGGCTGGATATTGCTTTGGCCTGCGATGCTGAAGGTTTGCACATAGGACAGAAGGACATGCCATATACCGTTGCCCGTAAACTGCTGGGCAAAGATAAGATTATCGGCCTGTCAGTGGAAAGTGTCGAAGATGCAATCGAAGCCAATAATCTGGACGTAGATTATATCGGGATTTCTCCTGTTTTCAGTACGCTAACCAAAACCGATACCGCGACAGCTTTGGGTCTGGAAGGAATACGTGAAATAACCCGCATATCCGGACATCCCGGTGTGGGAATAGGAGGCATCAACCAGACGAATGCGCAGGATATAATACAGGCAGGCGCGAATGGAATATCGGTAGTGTCGGCTATTATGTCGGCTCCTGATCCGCGGCAATCAGCCCGTCAGCTAAAAGAAATCGTAAACAGATCAAAAAATACAAAGTTATGAAATGGAGTAAACAGGCATGGGATAAAGCTAAACCCATATACGAAAAAATATTAGAGCAACCCTTTATTCGGGGATTGATAGATGGCACACTGGATAATGAAAAATTCATGTTCTATATCCAACAGGATGCGCTATATTTGGCCGAATATGGAAAAGTATTGACCGGGTTGGCCTCAAAGCTTAGTCGTCCCGAACATATCGAAGCATTTATTCATTTTGCCGGAGATAGTATAGCTGTAGAAAAAGCGCTGCACGAAAGCTTCGTCAGTAAAATATCTTCCACATCCAAACCGGTGCCTTCTCCGGGTTGTTTGCTATATACTTCATTCCTTTTGAGGCAACTGGCAAATGCTCCTGTGGAAGTAATTGCCGCGGCTGTATTACCTTGCTTTTGGATTTACAAAGAAGTGGGGGATTATATCCTCGAACACCAGACTATGGGCGGGAATCCATATCAGAAATGGATAAATACATATGGCGGGGAAGAATTCGAACAGTCGGTAAAAACTGCTATTTCCATTTGTGACGAACTCGCGGATAGATGTACCTCGGAACAACAGCAGGCGATGACCGATGCGTATGTAATGTGCTCCAGAATGGAATGGATATTCTGGGACAGTGCATGGCGATTGGAGAAATGGCCTGTGTAAGTCCCCTGTCCCCCGGAGGAGGGGGTAAGTAAATATAAAAATACAGAATTAAATACACTGATTAAGTCTCCCCTTAGGGGAGGTTGGAGGAACTCATTATGAAACACTATAAAATTGCGCTTACCATTGCGGGAAGTGATCCCAGCGGGGGAGCAGGGATACAGGCCGACCTGAAAACATTTTCGGCTTGCGGTTGCTACGGGGCAACGGTGATTGTGGCTGTAGTAGATGAAAATACAATAGGTGTAACGGATGTGCATCCTATCCCCGTCCCGTTTGTATCGGGACAGATTAAATCGGTATTGGATGATATCGGGGCGGACGCGATAAAGATAGGAATGCTCCACTCTTCGGAGCTCATACTCGCTGTAAAGGATACATTGTCGCGGTACAGTATAAAGAATATTGTTCTCGACCCTGTAATGGTTGCCACATCGGGCGATAAACTTTTACAGGACGAGGCTATTGAAACATTGAAAAGCGAACTCATACCTTTTGTCAGGGTTATTACCCCGAATATTCCTGAAGCTGAAATCTTATTGGGGAAAAAGATCAGGAGTCAGGAGGAGCTGCCAAAAGTCATTAAAGACCTTTCCTTTGGGAACAGGGTGTCCGTGTTGCTGAAGGCCGGGCATCTGACCGGGGACAAACTGACGGATGTCTTCTACAATGCTGAAACAAATGAAATAATAGAACTGAGTTCGCAGCGTATCCATACAAAGAATACGCATGGGACGGGTTGTACATTCTCTTCTGCCGTAGCCGCGTTCCTGGCCCGGGGATTGTCCCTGACCGGTGCGGTAAAGCATGCAAAAGATTATATAAATAAGGCGATCACCGCCGGAGCCGGTTATGAAATAGGGAAGGGGCACGGGCCTGTCCATCATTTCTTCGATTTCTGGGAGTAGTGCCTCTGCCATATTTATGGTATTTACTATTATATTTCATCGTATTGTAATAATAATTTCCTAATACTTTTTTACCTTTGGGCTTTAATTTTTCAAATGTCATAGACAATGGCTCAAAACGACTCTCAAAACAAGAAATTCTCTACCCGCATTATCAGCGAAAAGTTTAACAAACAGGATGTACACGGGGCTATAGCGATGCCTGTCTACCGTAATGCAGCCTTTGAGTTTTCCGATTCGGAAAGTATTGCTGCTGCATTTCAGTATAAAGAAGAAGTGGCATCCCATACCTATACCCGGATAACGAACCCTTCGGTCGAAAATCTCGAACGTAAGATGAAAGCGGCATCCGGCGCTGAGAACGTGATGGTGGTAGCTTCCGGTATGGCGGCTATATCCAATACATTTCTTACAATAGCTTATGCCGGAAGCAATATTGTGACTTCGCCGCATCTGTTCGGTAATACTTTCTCGTTATTCAAATTTACACTTGCTGCCTTTGGTGTCGAAGTACGTTTTGTGAATACCGATAATATCGAAGAAATAGCCTCAGCTATTGATGAAAATACCTGTGCCTTCTTCTGCGAACTGATAACGAACCCACATTTGGAAATAGCCGATCTGCCCGGAATATCGAAGGTGCTGAAGGGGCGCAATGTGCCAATGATCGTAGATACTACCATCATCCCGTGGTGTGGTTTCGATGCCCGCAAAGCGGGGGTGGATATAGAAGTGGTATCGACTACAAAATATATATCCGGAGGCGCTACTACTATAGGCGGAGCCATCCTCGACTACGGTACATTCGACTGGGCACACAATAAACGGTTGGCTGCCGTAGCTCATAAAGGCGGTATGTCACAGTTCTCTTTTAAACTAAAGCGTGAGATAGCCCGTAATATAGGTGCGGCGATGGACCCTGAGGCTGCTTACTTACAGGCTTTAGGTATGGAGTCACTGCAATTGCGCTACGAAAGGGTATCTGCTTCTGCGTACGAGCTGGCTCAGTTCCTCTCCGGCCAAAAGGAAGTGGTGAAAGTGGGCTATCCGAAGCTGGAGAGTTCGCCATATAAGAAAATATCGGATGACCTGTTTAGCGGGAATCCGGGGGCAATGCTTACTTTCAGCCTTGAGAGCAAAGAAGCATGCTATAAATTTATGGACAGGCTGCAAATTATCCGCCGTGCAACGAACCTGTTTGACAACAAAACATTGATAATCCATCCCGAATCCACTATTTACGGTACGTTTTCGCCGGAACTGAAAGAAGTGATGGGGATAGAAAATAATCTGATGCGTCTGTCGGTCGGTTTGGAAGACGTTTCAGATTTACAGGCTGATATTATACAGGCGCTGAAGGATTTGAAGTAATGATTGTAATTTTACGTTAATTGTAAAATATTAGTCACTTGTTTCAAAGAAAAGTAGTACTTTTGTCCTCTAAACAAATAAAATAGCTGAATTCGGCGCTAAATAGCTGATAAAAATGAAGATACTGATAATAAACGGGCCAAATTTGAATTTGTTGGGTAAAAGGGAACCGGATGTTTACGGGAATACTTCTTTCGAAACATACTTTTCTCAATTACAACAAACCTGCACGGACTGCGAACTGTCGTATTTTCAATCGAACCACGAAGGGGCGCTGATCGATAAAATACATGAGGCAGGCTTTTCATTTGACGGAATCATATTGAATGCGGGAGCTTATACGCATACATCCGTTGCCCTTCATGATGCTATCAAGGCGGTGAATACTCCGGTGGTGGAGGTGCATATATCCAATATCCACACACGGGAGGAATTCCGGCACAAATCAATGATTGCGGCAGCATGTAAAGGATCGATAGCCGGCTTGGGACTATTCTCATACGAACTTGCAATAGACTTTTTTCGAAAGGTAAAAAAGGCCTGAGAAGATTAGAACAAAAAAAGAACTATATACATTTAATTAAATTGCATTTATGACTCAGAAGAAAACGAAAATTGTAGCTACAATTTCAGACATGCGTTGTGATGTTGATTTCATCAAGTCGTTGTACGACGCCGGAATCAACGTTGTTAGAATGAATTCGGCCCATATGACTGAAGAAGGCTTTATTCAAGTAATGACAAATGTACGCGCAGTATCTCCTTACATTGGTATCATGATGGATACTAAAGGTCCGGAAATACGTACAGCTAAAAATGCGTCGGGAGAAAAGATCATTGTAAAAACAGGCGATAAAATTAAAGTTGTCGGAGATTTGGATTTCCTTTCCACACAAGAGCAAATCGGTGTTTCTTATCCAAGTATCGTACAGGATGTGCCTGTAGGTAGCGTTCTTCTCGTTGACGATGGTGAAACTGCAATGAAAGTGATAGATAAAACGGCTGATTACCTTCTTTGTGAAATTCAGAACGATGGAACTATCGGCAACCGCAAGAGTGTAAATATACCGGGAGTTAGTGTAAACCTTCCTTCTATCACGGCTAAAGATAAAAGAAGTATCGAAATCGCGATCGAAAACAAAGCGGATTTTATCGCTCACTCATTCGTAAGAAACAAGCAAGACGTTCTGGATGTACAAAAAATCCTTGACGAATATAACAGCCCGATCAAGATTATCGCTAAAATCGAAAATCAGGAAGGTGTTGACAATATCGACGAAATCTTTGAAACGGCATATGGCGTGATGGTTGCGCGCGGTGACCTTGGTATCGAAGTACCACAGGAAAAAATTCCGGCAATCCAGCGTTTGCTTATCCGTAAGTCTATTGAGTATAAGAAACCGGTTATCGTAGCAACCCAGATGTTGCACACAATGATAGAGAATCCACGTCCTACACGTGCCGAAGTAACAGACATCGCCAATGCGGTATATTACGGAACGGATGCAGTGATGTTGAGCGGTGAAACCGCTTACGGTAAATATCCGTTGGAAGCTGTTCGTACAATGGCTCAGATATGTGCTACTACAGAGCAATCTAAACTGGACGAAAAAGTTATTCCGGTTCCGTTTAAGGATGAGGAATATGATACTACATCATTCCTTGCAAAACAAGCTGTAAAAGCCGCAACTCAGCTGGGTCTGGCTGCCATTATCACAGATAGCTATACCGGCCGTACAGCCCGTACGATCGCTGCATTCCGCAGTAAATGTCCTGTTTACGCTGTTTGCTGCAGCAACGAAGTTGCCCGCCAGCTTTCAGTATGCTACGGGATACAGGCAAGCTATCAGGAATCGACAGGGTTTACAACTCACCAACATAAACAATATTTCCTGAAGGCTCTTAACTCTATGTTAGACAAAGGGCTGGTTAAGAAAGATGACCAGGTTGCTTACCTTAGCGGTTCATTCGGAGAAGGTAAAGGAACTTCTTTCCTTGAAATCAATGGTGTTGGCCGTGTAGTAGATGCAGGCGACGCTTTCGAAGTGCCGGTAGATTAAGGTGTAAGAGTTATAAGCGATGAGCCGTGAATGATACGTTTTGATTTGTCGCTTTACTGAAACAAAAAGGATGCTTGTTCAAGCATCCTTTTTTATTATATGTCCGTTTTCTGATTTATATTTATTACATCTACAGGTTGCTGCATTATAATATCCATTGGTGTTGCCTTATATAGGACATTGGAAAAGTCAATAGTGTTCAGATCGATACTTCTGATAGTACTGTTATACATGGTGCGGAAGTAAATAATGCGGTGCTCCATATCGGTAGCTGAAGTCCATTGTGTGGCGCTGGGTATATCGGAGGGTACTTCCCCTATCGGAAATTCTATTCCTACCGGTATATCAAAATTATTTAATATTTGAAAACATTGGAGAACAGTCTTCAGAGAGGTATTTTGTTGTGGCGCTGACGTCTGATAAAAAGCAGCACGGACAAACCGGGATGGAGACGTTATATCTCCGGGCATACCCAGAAAGCCGCTTCCTGTGCCAAAAGATATTAATTCTGTACTTCCCAGGTGTTTTGCAGGAGCTGTACCCGTAAAAAGGTTAACATAATTATTGAGATTCGTCATATGCCACTCGAAACCCGGAGAGTTTGTAAGTACCCCCAGTTTATTTTCGTAAAACAGAGGAGTACCATTTATAATTTCAAGCACAAGTTGGCGTCCCGATGTATCGGTAAATCTCCAGTGAATAGTTGAGGCTCGTGGGTCGATACTTATGATGCATACTTTTTTCACGGCTTCTTTTACTTCGTCTACTGTTTTGCATTCACCTAGCAGCCAGGATACGAGTTGTAAGTCAGCTATGCTCTTTTCTTTTTTTGCAGTATCATAGTTTTCATATTTTCCGTAGTTGGGAAAATAGAATAGTCCGGCCGAAAGTCCCATTTCATTTAACCCCTCGGCTACAAAATCTTTTTGTTCGACAGCCAGGCCCACATATCCATAACGGGATGTAAAAGACATGCCGCCGATTCCTCCGGGGATATATGATTGTTTGGTATGCCCTCTGGGTACAATAACATACTGACTGTTCAGATTGCTTCCGCCCCATTCTATAGTGCGCGCAACAATAGTAGTTTCTGCTTTACTTTTCAAAGTTATGCCAGTGCATGATTCCGTTGGAAGTGGACAAATAAATGAAGTGGCAATAATCAGCAGCATAACGGGCATTTTTGATTTCATGTTCATTATTTTTTAATTAACAAATAACATATATACAATTAACGAATGGCCGGAAAGATAAGTTCAGTAATTAGCAACACATCCTCATGGCATCCCCTCCCTTATGTAGATATAATAAAAGACAATTTTTGGGATGATGGTAGTTGTTTGTGGGCTAATGAGTTCGTTAGAATAAAAAGGATGCCTGATCAGGCATCCTTTTTATATTTTATTCCACGTCCGTTCTGTCGTTAGTCGTGTCATTGTCCGGTTGGGATACGAGTATAAAATCTATCGGCCCCGATGTTTCATTTGCAATATAATGCTTCATCATAGGTTCTATCAGAATACCTTGCTGATCTTTTACCGTAACTTTTTTACCGTCTATGTGAAAGATTGCCGGACCTTTCAGTACAAAGAAGAATTGCCGTGAGGAGGTATGGAAGTGCAAAGTCTCCCGTGTTCCGGCGGGCATGGTTTCAATTTTCACCGATAAAGAATCCCTGTTCATGAGAATCCAACTACTACATTTGTCGCCCCAGAAATAATGAGGCGCCGAATTTTTATCTATCACTCTGCTCATACTTCTATAGATTTTAAAGGTGTAATGTCTTAAAATTAAGAAATATATTGGAAAGTATTGTTGTTTTCTGAAAATAATTACGAAATGATTATCTTTAACCTGTGTTAGATTACCTAATTTTATCGTAATAAACAATGTCATTAGACAAAAACGAAGCCATTGAAAATTATATTCTCTCCCATATAGATGATGAAGGGGATTTGTTGAAACAGCTCAACAGGGATGCACATGTAAATCTGTTAAAGCCGCGTATGCTGTCGGGGCATTTGCAAGGGAGGATGTTGAATATGTTTTGCCGGATCATGCAGCCGCAATATATCCTGGAGATAGGCACATATACAGCTTATGCAACCCTTTGTATGGCAGAGGGCGCCGCCGATGATGCGGAAATCCATACTATTGAAGTAAATGACGAACTGGAAGATTTCATCATGAAATACCTTCATAAGACAAAGTTGAAAGATAAGATACATCTGCATATAGGTGATGCGATGGAGATTATCCCCAATATAGACCGCATATTCGATATGGTGTTTATAGACGCCAATAAGCGCCACTATATAGAATATTATAATCTCATCTTCGATAAAGTACGTCCGGGTGGGCTTATTATAGCCGATAATACCCTGTGGGACGGGCATGTGCTGGAGACTCCGAAGCAGTCAGATAAGCAGACTATCGGAATACAGGCTTTTAATGATATGCTTGCTGAAGATGAAAGGGTGGAGAAAGTTATTCTGCCTGTACGGGATGGGTTGACATTGATCTGGAAAAAATAGCCGGTCGGTATTTTATCTTTGCAGAATAAAGGATAACCATTGTTAACTGTTAACTGATTACTGTTAACTGAAAAGTATTACCTTTGTACCCAAAATAATATAACATGGATACTACCAGACAGCAAAAAATAAACCGCCTTATTCAGAAGGAACTAAGTGAAATATTCAGGAAACAGACTCAGCAGATGCGGGGTGTACTCGTTTCTGTGAGCACGGTGCGTGTCAGCCCCGATCTGGGATTGGCAAAAGTATAT
Organism: Dysgonomonas termitidis; assembly: GCF_054657735.1. Classification (NCBI taxonomy): domain Bacteria; kingdom Pseudomonadati; phylum Bacteroidota; class Bacteroidia; order Bacteroidales; family Dysgonomonadaceae; genus Dysgonomonas; species Dysgonomonas termitidis. The sequence goes on from NZ_BAAHYD010000003.1 coordinate 315,964, forward strand.
CTGAGCATTTTTCCATCCGGACAGGCGAAAGATCTGCTTGCTAATATCAAGACGAATGTAAAGGCTTTGCGTTTCGATTTAGGCCAGAAGGTTGGCAAACAGTTACGCGTGATTCCCGAATTGAGCTTTTATCTGGACGATTCGCTCGATTATCTGGAGAATATAGATAAACTGCTGAACTCAGATAATAAGTAAAAGAAAGAATTTAATGCAACATCCCTTAAACCGACTATTATTGTTGCAGATAAAAAGTAATAAATCGGTCTGCGACCTTAAAAAGGAAGAATAGAACTTGAACCTTTCGTTTCACATAGCCCGGCGTTATCTTTTCGCCAAAAAGTCGCATAATGCCATCAATATCATATCCATGATATCGGTGTTCGGGATAGCTTTGGCAACAACGGCTTTGGTTTGTGTCCTTTCTGTATTTAACGGGTTCACCGGGGTGGTATCCCAGACATTCAGTGCGTTTGATCCCGAACTGCAAATTACCCCTGCGCAAGGCAAGGTGTTTAATCCGGCCAATCCTCAGATCGGGGAAGTGAAAAAGATAGACGAAATAGCGTTTACATCCGAAACGCTCGAAGAGAACGCCCTGTTGAAAAACGGGGATCGTCAGGAACCTATCATACTAAAGGGGGTATCGAAGAAGTTCGAAAATATCGCGAACATAGACAAGCTTATTATAGACGGCCGTTTCTTATTGCGGGAAGATGCTTCCGGTACGGCTGGGAGCATGGAACCCGATTCTTTGACCGAGTGGCATATAGATAACGGAGTAATAGGGGCCGGACTCGCGATGTTTCTCGGTGTACGTGCCAACTTTGTCGATCCCGTGGAGATTTATGTGCCTAAGAGGAACGTAAGAGTTAATCCGGCCAACCCATCTACGGCATTCGATCGTGGCAGTGTGTTTATCAGCGGGGTATTTGCCTTGAATCAGGCAAAGTATGACGATCAGATGATGATTGTATCCATAGACCTTGCACGCGAACTGTTGAGGTATGAGACCGAAGTGTCTTCTATTGATATAAAGCTGAAAAATGCAGCCGAAGCAGATAAGGTCCAGGCTAAAATCAAGTCCATTTTAGGTAATGATTATCTTGTTAAAAACCGCTTCGAACAACAGGAGGACCTGTTTCGTATGGTAAGCATTGAGAAATGGGTTACTTTCCTTATACTGGCTATAATATTGGTGATTGCGGTTTTTAATATCGTAGGATCATTGACGATACTTATTATAGAAAAGAATGAAGATATAAGAATCCTGAAAAACTTAGGAGCTGATAATAAACTTATACTGAAAGTTTTTCTGTTCGAGGGTTGTCTGATAACCTTTGTGGGTACGATTGCCGGGATAATATTGGGCCTTATAATCTGCCTGTTGCAGCAACATTTCGGGCTGCTACAACTTGGCTCTACACCCGGGACATTCGTTATGGATGCTTATCCGGTAGTAGTGGAACCTTTGGATGTCCTGCTCATATTTGTCACAGTAAGCCTGATAAGCCTTCTTGCAGTGGTTTATCCCGTGAATAATCTGCGCAAACGTTTATAATATGAGTTGCCAGAATTCCACGTCGATCAATTTCCCGAATTTTATTCCCGATTCCTTAAAATTTCCTATCAGTTCGAAATTAAATTTCCGGTGCAGTTTCCGGCTTTCGGGATTTGGCAGGGATATGACTCCTATCAGGGAATGGAGATTTATCTTACGCGCCCTGTCTATCAGTTCCTGATAAAGGATACTGCCGATTCCGTTCCCGGTTGCTTTGTGGTCGAGATATACACTGGTTTCCAAGGTTATATCGTATGCGGCCCGTTCGCGCCAGTTGCTAAGATACGCATAGCCGACAACAATGCCGTCTTGTTCATAGACAAAATAAGGGAAGTTCTTATCTTTTACTTTTTTTATACGGTCCTTTATTGTCTGTTCGCTTACCATATCATACTCAAAAGTAACAATGGTCTTTTCTATATAATAATTGTAAATCTCCGCAATTTTTTTTGCGTCGTCCGGGGTTACGTCTCTTATCATAAATTATTGAGTTACAAGAGGTGGAATTTCATTTGACTGATCTGGTATTACAGGATCTGCGGAAACGATGCTGTCGACAACAAATTTTGAGTAGCCACGCCAGGGCAGTCTGCCGTAATATTCTTTGTAGTGGAGTTTTACGTTTTGTCCGCTCATGCCCATCAGTTTTATAGCCAGGCCTTTATCGTCTATCGAAAATTGGAATTCGTTGGATTGAAGTCCTTGCATACCTTGACCGAATCCGGATTGTATAAGCTCTCCTTCATATGTTTTGAAAATAATACCCTTGTGCTTTACATTATTCAGTATGCCGGCTTTCACACCCGAGTCGCTGAAAGGAACAAAGTACCAGACATATCCGAAAATGAGAAAGCCGGCCACAATGATGACCGCGATTGTTATGATGACTTTCTTTGCTGTCATGATTTTATGTTTTATGTTAAACCAATATATAAGATGTTATGTTCAGAAAGCAAAGATATTCATATTTTTAGACTATTTTTGTAGTTCTACTTCATAAAAGAGAATAAGATAATGATTATAAAAGATGCTCAGTTTGTAATAAGTAATACCGATTACCGCAAATGTCCTCAGGATGGGAAACCCGAATATGCCTTTATCGGGCGCTCCAATGTCGGTAAATCTTCACTTATTAATATGCTGACAAACAGGAAAGGTCTTGCTATGACTTCCTCCAAGCCGGGGAAAACACAATTGATAAATCATTTCATAATCAATAATGAGTGGTATCTGGTCGATTTGCCCGGGTACGGTTATGCCCAGCGGGGGAAAGAAGGACGAGAACAAATCAGGAAAATCATAGACAGTTATATCGTAAACAGGGCAGAGCTAACCTGCTTGTTCCTATTGTTGGACTGCCGTCACGAGCCGCAGCAGATAGATATCGAATTTATGAACTGGCTGGGAGAAGAAGGTGTGCCTTTTGCTATTGTGTTCACGAAAATAGATAAATTGAGCAAAGGCGCCTTGAAGAAAAATTCAGAAGCATATACAGATAGGCTGAAAGAAACATGGGAAGAAATCCCCCCTGTATTTTATTCATCTGCCGAGCATAGGCTGGGAGTAGATGAGATATTGGGATATATTGAGCAGATAAACAAAAGTTTATAAAAGATAAGATAATTATATAAAATCTAAATCGAATACCATATGCTGTTTGTTCCGTTGATTGATGTGGCAGATGCCAGTAATTGTGCAAATATAACAGAATGCATGCAGGAAGTTCCCGAACATGAGATATCCTGCGTAAATTGGCCGGAACTTTATCCGTCCAAGCCGAAAACTGCTTTCAGGATAGCTCATAACGGAACACACCTGTTCCTGCAATTCTTTGTGGAAGAAAGTGAAATTCTGGCTGAAGCGAGTGAAGATAACGGTCCTGTCTGGAAAGATTCATGCGTTGAGTTTTTCATATCATTCGGGGACTCTCTCCATTATTACAATCTGGAAATGTCCTGTATCGGCAAAGTGCTCTTAGGGTACAGGAAAGGCAAGGCCGATCCTGTACATGCTGCCCCGGCATTATTATCTTCGGTAAAACGGTATCCGAGCCTGGGTACGGAGCCCTTCGGAAAGAGGCGGGGAGATTTTAAGTGGAATATGTTGGTCGTTGTTCCGGTTTCGGTCTATTGGCAATCCGGATTGGAGACATTCAGCGGTGTAAAAGCGCGTGGGAATTTTTATAAATGCGGAGATAATCTGACTCTCCCGCACTTTCTTTCATGGAATCCGGTAGGGACAGAAACTCCAAATTTTCACATGCCTTTATATTTCGGGGATATACAATTTGAATGAAAATATATAAATAGGGCTAACCGCCAAATTCAGAGGTAGATATCGTTTTTATTTTTATGTTAAAAAAGCTTTCGCAGAATAGATTTTTTTTTATCTTTGCAGGCGTTTGGTGTTGCATTTTTCTTGCAATCCTTTTCAAATATGGATATATTTAAATTTTTATGAAAAATAATTTCTTCGATAGGTTTAAACCTAAAGAAAACAAGTTCTTTCCGCTAATGAGCGAGATGGCTCAGATAATTCTGGTTGCATCTGACCTGATTATCGAATGTGTTCAAGTAACTAACCACAATGATGCTGTAGAATACTACAAGAAAATCAAAGAACAGGAACGCAAGGCAGACGCTATCCAAAACAAAATTTTTGAAGAGTTGAATGAAACGTTTATCACTCCGTTCGACAGGGAAGATATCAACCATCTTTCGTCAACAATGGATGATGTGACTGATTTGATCAACAGTTGTGCTAAACGCATTATGCTTTACAGCCCGAAAGTAATGCCCGAAGCCGCAATCCGTCTAGCCATGTTTGTGCGCGAATCTGCGGGTTTCCTGGTTCAGGCGATTGATGAGCTGGATATCCTGAAGAAGAGTACGACCAAGATTAAAGAATATTGCGAACAATTAGGCGTTATTGAGAAAAAGGCGGATGATGTGTATGAGCATTTCCTTATCGACCTGTTTGAGAATGAAACGGACGCCATCGAAGTTATAAAACTTAAAGATATCCTCCACGAACTGGAGCGGGCTACAGATGCCTCTGAAGCTGTCGGGAAGATTATAAAGACAATGATTGTTAAGTACTCATAACCAACGTAGAAATGACATTACTGATAATAATTATTGTTTTAGCCATTATTTTCGATTTTATCAATGGATTTCATGACGCGGCTAACTCAATAGCTACAGTCGTATCCACAAAAGTTCTTACTCCTACCCAAGCCGTTATCTGGGCTGCATTCTTCAACTTTGTCGCTTATTTTATAGCCAAATTCATTATCGGAGGTTTCGGTATTGCCGATACCGTTTCCAAAACCGTGGATATGAGTTTTATAGCCAATCCTTCGCATGTTATTATTGCGGGACTGGTGGCTGCTATCACATGGAATCTGATTACATGGTGGCTGGGTATCCCTTCGTCTTCATCTCATACGCTTATCGGCGGATTCGCCGGAGCCGGTATTGCCGCCTCGGGTTTTCAGGCTGTGCATGCAGGAGTGATAGGCGTTATAGCATTGTTTATTGTTGTAGCTCCGCTGATAGGTATGGTTGGCGGTAACTTTATTACATTGCTGACACTTCATCTCGTGAAAAAGGTTAAACCGAACAAAGCCGACCGCTGGTTTAAAAGGCTGCAACTTATATCATCCGCGTTGCTTAGTATAGGACACGGTCTCAATGATTCGCAGAAAGTGATGGGTATCATTGCCGCTGCCCTGATCGCATTTACCCAAACGAATGCCGATGTACATCCATGGCTGCAGATGGATTCAATGGCCGATATGCACGATTGGGTGCCATTGGCTTGTTTTACGGCAATAGCAGTCGGTACCATGTGCGGAGGATGGAAGATAATGAAAACAATGGGTAACCGTATTACCAAAATTACACCCATAGAAGGTTTTTGTGCCCAGTCGGCAGGTGCATTGACACTGTTTATTACCGAAGTGTTGCATGTGCCAGTAAGTACAACACATGTAATCACCGGTAGCATTATCGGCGTAGGTTCCATAAAACGCCTTTCAGCTGTGCGCTGGGGAGTGACAAAAGACTTGCTTGTGGCCTGGATTCTGACTATTCCTGTAAGCGCGGTTATGGCTATGCTGTTTTATTACGGGCTGGGGCTGTTTATTGCATAATGAGCAGGCTTTCTTTGACACAAAGATATTAAGCGTGGATAGTGCCCATAAATAAAAAAGATTATTAAAATATATTTCAAAATTGCTTTATATTCTGAAAAACAATATCTTTGCACCGCTTTTCGAAGCAAAAAATGTTTAACTTTTTAATGATACTGATCAGGACAGGCGCCAGATCGGATTTGAATGATTGACAATTTAAAAAATGTACAACCGGTTGCAGATTTTGACTGGGATGCGTACGAAAAAGGAGACTCTTATGCAGGTAAGAGCAAAGAAGAACTTGTAGAAACCTATGACCAGTCGCTGAACAAAGTAAACGACAAAGAAGTGGTAATGGGCAAGGTAACCGCTATGAACAAACGTGAAGTTGTAGTTAATATCGGTTACAAATCAGATGGTGTTGTATCAATGAATGAATTCCGTTACAATCCTGATCTGAAAATTGGTGACGAAGTAGAAGTATACATCGAAAGCCAGGAAGATAAAAAAGGACAGCTTATCCTTTCCCACAAGAAAGCACGTGCTACACGTTCCTGGGATCGTGTTAACGAGGCTCTTGAAAAAGATGAAATCATCAAAGGTTACATCAAATGCCGTACTAAGGGCGGTATGATCGTGGACGTATTCGGTATCGAAGCATTCCTGCCGGGTTCTCAGATCGACGTGAAGCCTATCCGCGACTACGATGTATTCGTTGGTAAGACAATGGAATTCAAAGTTGTTAAGATCAACCACGAATTCAAAAATGTTGTTGTTTCTCACAAAGCTCTTATCGAAGCTGAACTTGAACAACAGAAGAAAGATATTATCTCGAAACTTGAAAAAGGTCAGGTACTTGAAGGTACAGTTAAGAACATCACATCATATGGTGTATTTATCGACCTTGGCGGCGTAGACGGACTTATCCACATTACAGACCTTTCTTGGGGACGTGTTCAGCATCCGGAAGAAGTGGTTAAACTGGACGAGAAAATCAACGTTGTTATCCTTGACTTCGACGATGACAAAAAACGTATCGCTCTCGGCTTGAAACAGCTTACTCCTCATCCATGGGATGCTCTTAGCGCTGAACTTAAAGTTGGTGATAAGGTGAAAGGTAGAGTTGTGGTTATGGCTGATTACGGTGCATTTATCGAAATCGCTCCGGGCGTAGAAGGTCTGATCCACGTTTCAGAAATGAGCTGGGCGCAGCACCTGCGCAGCGCACAGGACTTTATGAAAGTTGGTGATGAAGTAGAAGCTGTAGTGCTTACCCTTGACCGTGACGAACGTAAGATGTCTCTTGGTATCAAACAATTGAAACCGGATCCATGGGAAAATATCGAAGAAAAATATCCTGTGGGAAGCAAACATACTGCAAAAGTCCGCAACTTCACTAATTTCGGTGTATTCGCTGAAATAGAAGAAGGTGTAGACGGGCTTATCCATATCTCTGACCTTTCCTGGACCAAGAAGATCAAACACCCTAGCGAAGTAACTGCTATCGGTGCTGATATCGAAGTACAGGTGCTTGAAATAGACAAGGAAAACCGTCGTTTGAGTCTTGGTCACAAACAACTGGAAGAAAACCCTTGGGATGTGTTCGAAACTATCTTTACTGTAGGTTCGGTACACGAAGGTACGGTTGTTGAAATGGTTGATAAAGGCGCTGTAATCTCTCTTCCTTATGGTGTAGAAGGTTTCGCAACTCCAAAACACTTAGTAAAAGAAGATGGTTCTCAAGCGAAAGTAGACGAGAAATTAGACTTCAAGGTAATCGAATTCAACAAGGACTCTAAGAGAATTATCGTTTCTCATAGCCGTGTGTTCGAAGACGAAAGACCGGAATCTAAAGAAGCAGCAGCTGAAAAGAAAGCCAGAAAAACCGCGAAGAAAGAAAAAGACGAAACAGTAAGTCAATCTTCTAATATGGAAAAAACCACATTAGGTGATATCGAAGAACTGGCAGCTCTTAAAGAAAAACTTTCTGGTGGCAGCGATGCGAAATAAGTATTGAAAATCTTTTATAATAGAATAGGGGACGGCTTGTAAAAGCCGTCCCCTGTCTTTTTGTTTATATAGTATTGCTTATGCGGATCAGTCGTAAGAAATAGAGGGAAAAGCAATGGGCATCTGATCACATCCGGCATAGAAACTATTTATTCATTAATAAATAAACCTTATAGGGGAACCCGCTGAACAATGTAAATAATCACTATCTTTGAAGCATTAATAACATAACTCATTTAATAGTATGAAGAATATCGCAAGAAAAACTCTTGACGAGTTTATTATTGAGAGACAAGAAGATTTCAGGTACTCTACAGGAGAGCTTTCCCGTCTTCTGAATTCCATTCTGCTTGCTGCCAGAGTAGTAAGCTATAAGGTAAATAAAGCCGGGCTTGTAGATATACTCGGTGCTGCCGGTAACGTTAATGTACAAGGTGAAGAGCAGAAAAAACTGGATGTATATGCCAATGAGGTATTCATACAAACATTGGTCAACAGGGAGATTGTTTGTGGTATCGCTTCGGAAGAGAATGATAATTTTATAACCATACAGGGACTGGACGAAGGGCACAACAATAAATATGTGGTACTGATGGACCCATTGGATGGCTCTTCCAATATAGAGGTGAATGTATCTGTGGGCACTATATTCTCTATCTACCGGCGTATTTCCCCGATAGGTTCGCCCGTAACGATGGAAGATTTTCTCCAGCCGGGAGTCAACCAGGTAGCGGCAGGATATATTCTGTACGGTACATCTACCATGATAGTATATACAACCGGACGCGGGGTAAACGGCTTTACGCTGAATCCGGCGATAGGCAGTTTCTACCTGTCGCATCCGAATATGAGATGCCCTAAAAATGCTAAGATATATTCAGTGAACGAAGGGAACTATGTACATTTTCCACAGGGAGTAAAAGATTATATTAAATATTGCCAGGAAGAAAAGGAAGACCGGCCTTATTCTGCCCGGTATATAGGCAGTTTGGTATCCGATTGTCACCGTAATCTGATTACAGGCGGTATCTATTTTTATCCGTCTACTCACAAGTCACCGAAAGGAAAACTGAGACTGTTGTATGAATGTAACCCTATGGCATTTATTACCGAACAGGCCGGAGGGAGTGCGACAGATGGTGTAAACCGGATATTGGAGTTGCAGCCTACCGAACTTCATCAGCGTACACCGTTTTATTGCGGAAGCGCAAATATGGTGGAGAAATTGAAAGATTTTATCGCGCAGTCGGAAGAAAAGGAGAAAAAACAACAATAATATAAAACTCCCATTGTAGATCATAGAACAATGGGAGTTTTTCTATAAAGCTTATCAATGCTAGAATTGAACTACGATTTTGACGAGGAAGACTTCCTGCAACTACAGATGTATTTTGCCTCTAAGGATGAGATGCAAATAAAACAGCGTAAAAAAGAAAAATACAAAATTATGGGTCTGTCGTTCCTGTGTGGGCTTTTATTGTTTTTCGATGAAGGCTATCGTTTACTCTCCTATTTTTTTCTGGGGTCGTCTGTTTTCTTTTTTGCTATTTATCCATGGTGGTCGGTATGGTTTTATAAACGGATGTACAGAAAGCATATATCTGAAAGTTCACGGGCTGACTTTCCTTACAATACAAAACTTTTGTTCGGAAATGATGTTATAGAACTCGAGACGAAGAAAGGCCATCGTCATTTTAGCGTAAATGATATGGATGCGATAATTGAAACAGGATATTACTTTTTTATTACGATGAGCTATGAGGTAACTATTATAATCCCTAAACACCGGATAAATAATGTGGAAGAGGTGAGGACACACCTGTTGCGATATAATGAGTATAGCCACGTATCTTTTGTTGAAGACCTGAACTGGAAATGGCGATAGAAAACTTTTACTGTATGCTTATAGTCATTTATGTTATATTTATTGGGAAGATTTATCTATATAATAAGCTATTAGCCTTTAGTTGTTAGCTGATAGTTCTTTGAAGTATTGATTAAAGCAGTTACGAGTTACTTCGCCCTTTGGGCAGTTACGAGTTACAAGTAAACAAGATACGAGTAGACAAGATACGGGATACAAGATGTTGACTGCTAACTGTTGACTGAAACATATGTTACCTTTTTGAAAGAGTCACATATAGCTAATTGCTTATTTCAGGCTTATTCAGGCGGGTACTTTTTATGCGTTGATATCAGGCTGTTTTTTAGCATATTTTGCATTTAAAACAATTATTTTTATTCGGAAATGCAAACCGGAGATTGCATTTTTTAGTATATTTGCGCACGCATAAAAAGGCGGCATATACTACTTACACAAGAACACAAGTAAAAACATCTATTATATGGACTTAATTAAACAAATTGTAGAAAGGGCCAAGGCAAACAAACAACGTATTGTCCTTCCCGAAGGAACAGAGGAGAGAACTATTACAGCTGCCGACCAGTTACTTGCAGATGGAGTTGCAGATATTATTCTTATAGGGGATACAAAAGAGATTAAGGACCTGGCTGTGAGTTTAAACCTGAAAAATATAGGTAAAGCAACCATTCTTGACCCTCAGAGCTATGAGAAAAAAGAGGCTTATACGAATCTTCTTTTCGAATTGAGAAAGGCCAAGGGAATGACAATCGGGCAAGCAGCTAAGTTAGCCGAAGATCCATTGTATATCGGTTGTCTGATGATAAAGAACGGAGATGCCGATGGAGAGATAGCCGGCGCGCAAAATACGACAGGAGACGTGCTTCGTCCTGCGCTTCAGATTATAAAGACAGCACCCGGTATCAGCGTTGTTTCAGGTGCCTTCTTAATGTTTACCACTCAGAAACAATACGGTAAAGACGGATTGCTCGTAGTAGCGGATTGCGCTGTTACACCTGACCCTACTGCGTCCCAGTTGGCAGAAATTGCAGTTGCGACAGGCCGCACAGCTCGTGCATTGGTAGGTGAAGAACCGCACGTGGCTATATTGAGTTTCTCTACAAAAGGAAGTGCGAAACATCCTATGGTTGACAAGGTGATAGAGGCAACCCAGCTTGCGCAGAAAATTGACCCTGCAATGAATATCGACGGAGAATTACAGGCAGATGCTGCTCTGGTTCCGTCTGTAGGCCAGCAGAAAGCGCCGGATAGTAAGGTTGCGGGGCATGCAAATGTGCTTGTTTTTCCTTCGCTGGAGGTAGGGAATATTGCATATAAACTTGTTCAGCGTTTAGGCAATGCAGAAGCTGTTGGTCCTATCTTACAAGGCATGGCAGCTCCGGTAAACGACCTTTCGCGCGGCTGTTCTGTGAGCGATGTTTATAATATGGTAGCCATAGCGGCAAATCAGGCCATAGCGGCAAAAAATAAATAACAATCAATAAATTATATATGGCAGAAATCATAGAACCTATTGAAGAATACGGGTTAAGCAATAAACATAAAAAACGGTCTCTTTTCTCCAAAATCGGAGTTGTCGGCTGTGGTCGTGATGGCAGGCATATTGTTAGCCTTACGGCATTGTCGGGGATGGAGGTTGTCTTCATTGAAGTTTCGGAAGACAGAATTCAGGAAGCCCTCAAAGATATAGGTCATGGACTGGATACCAAGATTGAAAACTGGGGGTTGACTCAGAGTGAAAAACGCGCTACTATGGGGCGTATAAAAGGCACACTCAACTACAGTGACCTTAAAGGATGTGACTTTGTGATAGAATGTATCCGTTACGAAGCAAACGGAGAACGCAGTACAGAACTTCGTAAGGAGGTTTTCAGAAATCTGGAACTGGTGCTTGCGCCCGATGCGATTATTGCTACGAACGCCACTACGGTTATTATTAGTGAGCTGGCGGCCGAACTGACGCACAAAGAACGCTGTATAAGTCTTCACTTTCCTATTACCCATACAGAGGCCCGCTTGCTTGAAGTAGTAAGAGGTACATTTACATCACAGGAGGCAATAGATAAGATCTATCTGTTTGCCAATATGATAAAGTATCTTCCGATTCCGGTTCATGAAAGTAGCGGTCTGGTGAGTTTCCGCCTGTTGATTATAATGCTCAATGAGGCATGCCAGATATGGATGGAGAACGTGGCTTCTATCGAAGATATCGACAAGGAATTTACTATTATCTACGGCCAGCGGTATGGTATTTTCCATATTGCCGATATAATAGGTATAGAGAAACTGGTAATGATGATGGAGGATATGTTCCATGAGTACGGTGATAAAAAATATAAGGCTGCTCCTATTCTATGGCGTCTGTATCGCTCTAAGCAGTTAGGCATATCTTCGGGTAGGGGATTCTACATCTATGATGAAGCAGGAAAACAACTTGGTCCAAACAATTTAATTTAACAGTATGAAGATATTAGTATTGAACTGTGGTAGTTCATCTATAAAATATAAGCTTTTCGATATGGAAAGCAAGGAAGTTTTGGCTCAGGGAGGTGTAGAGAAAATAGGGCTGAAAGGTTCATTCCTTAAATTTCCCGCAGACAATGGAGATAAAGTTGTCCTTGAAGGAGAAATACTCGAACATCAGGCCGGTATAGAATATATCCTCGGAGTCCTTCTCAGTGAAAAATATGGCTGTATAAAATCATTAAGTGAAATAGATGCCGTAGGTCACCGCGTAGTACACGGCGGAGAAGAATTCAACAGCAGTGTGTACATTACGGATGAAGTGATTAAGAAGATGGAGGAATGTATCGAACTTGCCCCGTTGCATAATCCGCCTAACCTTGCAGGTATTTATGCTGTTAAGGAACTGATGGGAGATATTCCTCAGGTTGGGGTATTCGATACTGCTTTTCACCAGACAATGCCGCCTAAGGCTTATATGTATGGTCTGCCGTACTCGCTTTATCAGAAATACGCTATTCGCCGCTATGGCTTCCATGGCACAAGCCATCGTTATGTTTCCCGTAAAGCATGCGAAATACTGGATGTTCCCTATGAGGGGCAACGGATTATTTCGGCGCATATCGGTAATGGCGGCTCCCTGGCTGCTATTAAAGGGGGTGTTTCCATAGATACCTCCATGGGTATGACTCCGGTGGAAGGCTTATTGATGGGTACACGCTCGGGTGATGTAGATGCTGGTATTATCTCATTCGTAATGGAAAAAGAAAATATTGGTACACAGGCTATCTCTACTCTGGTAAATAAACATAGCGGATTACTCGGCGTTTCAGGTGTTTCATCCGATATGCGCGAGATCCGGGCAGCTATTGCAGAAGGAAACGAAAAGGCCAAATTAGCTTATGATATGTTCCTCTACCGTATCAAGAAGTATATCGGGGCGTATACTGCAGCTTTGGGTGGTCTTGATATTTTGCTTTTTACCGGAGGTATAGGGGAAAATGCCGTTTATCTTAGAGAAGAAATCTGTCTTGATTTAGAGTTTATGGGAATAAAACTCGACAGGGAGAAAAATCTGAAGATTTACGGAGAAGAGGCGGTAATCACCTCACCGGATTCTAAAATAAAGGTAATGGTTGTGCCAACTGATGAAGAATTTATGATTGCTTCAGATACTATGGATATTGTGAATAGATAGTGTTTGAGGTTTATTATCAGTATATTATATAAAAACGGCTCAGTTATGGGTCGTTTTTATTTGTTTATAATAAGCAAGGTTATTTAACAATTCGGCTGGTATTCCGAAGGTCTCCGTTAAACAAATTTAAACTGTTAAAATAACACTTGAGATTATTTGGAATATTCCCAAACGCCTCTTATCTTTGTAATGTGTTTTTCATAGTATTAGATTTAAGGTTAACAATGAAGATTGGTTGTCGGGATGACAACCTTTTCTTTTTTATAGCTGTTTGATAAATAAATACCATTACTCCGGAAACACATAAATCCCATAAACCTACGATATGAAAACATTTTCAAGACTTTATAAATAAGGTTTATTCATCGCTATATTGACTGGTATGACCATGCGGAGGGACTTGTTTCGGATAATAACTTCTTATAACCATTTAATAACTCCGGATAGCTATATAATAATAACAACATTCCAGAATAATATTAAATCATAGATTTGACTTGAGATTTAAGTTATTAATTAAATTTGTTATTATGAAAACAAGACTATTGATTGTACTGTTAGCGTTAATCCCTGCATTTATCCATGCCAGAGAGGTCCGGACTTTAAACGACTTGAAACAAGGTGACTCATTCACTCTCAAAGTAACTGTATCGGATGGAGTTGCCGGCCATAATTCGATATGGGATTTCGACCAGGTACAAAAGTTAGAAGTACAATTCAATGTGTTTTCTGTAGATAAAGATTCTGTCAGATTTGGAATCAAACCTACCAATTGGTTTGCGCATTTTCAGGATAAGGATCAATATGATCCAAATTCATACAGCCCATTTAAAACATATAATTATTACGACTCTTATTTCTTTAGTCGTTATGCAAATGGTGAAAGCATATTCTATTTATTTAGAGATAATAACGTTATCCTTTCCGCAAGTATAAAGGATGGAAGAGTAAGTACAAACTTCCTCCCTATTCCCGAAGAAAGCGGAATATTCACACGTGACAGAAAAAGGTGGTATAGCGATTTACTACAGATAACAACGGGGGTGAAAATCAGAGGAGGTGGTATTCCGAAAGATTTGACATTAGATTTTGAGGCAGTTCTGAGAACTGCGGCTCAAGGATTCTTTCACAATTGGATCGAAAAGAGCAGAGAAGGCAATCTGATGTCGTGGTTTGTCGATTTAAGAGATTCGGTCACTACCCAGAATGCTCAAGCCCCTACATTTGTACAAATAGTTTCTGCTTCATTCTATCTTCAACCGAATATACATCTGGTATATACACCCCCTAAAGATGTAGCCGGAGATCGGGTCTTTATAACCAATGATGGCGAAAGAATCAGGCCCGTAAAGAAATCATCTGATGGTTCATACACTTTTGAGTTCTTCCTGCCCTCACCAAAAAGGATGGAACTTAATAGCCTTTTACTGGACGTCACACCTGATGATTCAATACAGATAGAATATAATACTGTAAAAAATGACTATTCATTTACAGGCAGGGGCGGAGCCAATTCTGCCTATACTCACCAAATCGTAAAGTTCTATAAGGAGGAAAAAGGGTTGCGGAACTATGGTGAAATATGGAAAATTACTCAGCAACAGATAGACGACTTTTTAGACAAAGGAAAAGCCAAACATCAGGCCCTGCTGCAAACTTATTACAAAGAAATGAATGCTTATTGGATAAGATCGGCAGAGCTATCATACAACTATTGGTATTTGTCCGAAAAAGTGAACATGCATAATGTTATAACGCAGCAGAATATCGGGGACTTTATGAGACCAATGCCTCCACAGTATCAGATAGACTGGACGAGTAAAGAATTTGGGAGTATATTTCCTACTACCGACTATCTGTACCAGCCTTATACCTATGGAGAGTTCCTGGACAGCTACTATAGCTACAAAGCTTGGCAAACAAATGATGATGTGCTTACCGGAATGAGGTCTCTTCAAGAACATATTCCCAGATATTACTTTGCTGATGCCATATTCTGGGGATATCCACGGTTTTATCTGACCTCTGAGACACTGAAATATCTGATGACAGGCTTTCATCTGGAGGATAGCCAAAGAGAATATGACGATTTTCTGAGAAAATGCACTGAACCCGAGTTGCGTAAAAGCGTAACCTCTATGCATGAACAGGTGGAAAAAGTAGAACCCGGAGCTAATATTAAGAATCTTGATCTGGCAATTCAGAACTATATACCATTGAAAAATGCATCTGATAGTTATATCGTATTGCTTGTCGATGAAGGATTAACAGAATCCTTTAGCCTTAAACTGAAGAATCCCTATAAAGAATCGGATAAGGAAAATGATTATCTGCGGGATAAAATAACATCCTGCGTAATAACTTCCGAATCAAGAAAATCCCTTTTTGAAAAAAATAACAATGTGCAGGAGCATATTACTTTTGTACCCGATGATAAATTACGCGATTATTATGATAAAGTTATTACTCGAAAAGGATGTTATATCATAATGAGAAGTGATGGGACTATTTTGGATAGGGTACTGGGTAACTATAACGACTCAGGTATTCTTATCTTATCGGTAATAGAAGAAGATATTCAAAAACAAAAGAATCAGAGTACCGCTTCGAGCGGTATTCTGGCGCCTATTATTTTATCTTCGCTTTTCTCTGTAATACTTACATTTTTCATAGTACGGCTGGTAATCCAACGCCGAGAACGTATCAAAAGGCATATTTCAGAACTTGAACTGAAGGCTATCCGTGCCCAGATGAATCCACACTTTACTTTCAATGCTCTAGGTTCCATTCAGAATCTTATAAATCAGAAGAAGGATAAAGAAGCGAATGACTATTTGGTTAACTTTGCAAAACTGCTTCGTCTGGTATTATCAACATCGGAGAAGAGACTGATTACTCTGTCGGAAGAAATAGAGCAACTGGAATTATACCTTCGCCTCGAACAGTTGCGTGTACCTTTCAGGTATACTATTGATATAGATGAAAGCATCGACGTGGAGAACGAGGAAATACCTGGGATGTTGATTCAGCCGATTGTTGAAAATGCCGTGAAACACGGGGTTGTTCCTGAGGGAGGTGGGCATATAAAGTTGACCTTTACCATGACTGGACAAGTGCTGTATGTAACTGTAACAGATACGGGAAATGGTTATTTTGTGTCGGAAGATGCGGCGAAAGCAGGATTTGGTCTACAGGCAATACGTGAACGGCTGAAGCTGTTAAACAAGGAGCTGAAACTGGAGATCGGCTTGCAAATAGAGAATATTGAAACAGATCGCAAAATCACCGGGTGCAAGGTTACAATATCAATACCGGTTTAAAACTTAAAATATTAATGACAAATACTCCTATACGAGCAATTATCGTAGAAGACGAGCAAAATAATCGTGAAAACCTACAGCGGCTTCTTTCAGAATACTGTCCTGCAGTTGAGATAGTTGCTCTATGTTCGTCGGCGCTTGAAGGCCGGCAGAATATCGTAGAATTAAAACCCGATCTGGTCTTTCTTGATGTCGAGATGCCAGGCGGAGATGGTTTCTCGATGCTGGAGAGTCTTTCCAAATTTGATTTCGAAGTGATTTTTGTGACAGCATTTACCAGTTATGCAGTTAAAGCAATAAAGATATCGGCATTGGATTACATTGTAAAACCAATAGATACGATGGAGTTATTGAAAGCAGTGGATAAGGCAATAGAAACAATACGCGGTAAACAAAATAATACACGAATGCTTAATTTGTTGAATAACAGGAGTAAACAGGATAATAAGAAAATGATTGCCCTGCCTCTGTCCGATAAAATTGAATTCGTTGAGATTATGAATATTATCCGGTGCGAATCGGACGGGAATTATACATTCTTCTATCTCAAGAGTGGTGAGAAATTATTGATCTCAAAGACTCTGAAAGAATACGACGAATTACTCTCTCCTATAAATTTCCTTCGGGTACATCAATCCCATCTGATAAACCTGAATGAAGTAAAAAGCTTTGTGAAAACCGATGGGGGATATATTCTGATGAAAGATGGTTCGGGTATTACGATATCCCGCCAGCGGCGAGAGATGGTTCTGCGAGTTTTACATAAAAATGATTTCAAAGAACGCTAGGCACTGTTATACCATATGACCGTTTCCAAAAGGGTATTCTGAAAAAGATCCTGGACTTAAAGCCATACGGGATTCTGTATTGAAAATATCAAGATATAAAATATATCGTAAGATTATACCCGTTTCTTAATTTCCTTTTTCTTATTTTTGTACAACCATTATCTTATCTAAAAAATGGAATTCAGGACAAAAATAGAGATACTCAAATCCGGATTGGCTATTTCTCATAAAAGCAGTATGTTAATGTTTGGCTCCTGCTTTATAGAAAATATCGGAAAATTGCTTATCGACAATAAATTCAATGTAAATCTCAATCCGTTCGGTGTACTTTACAATCCCAAATCGATCAGTCAGGCTTTGAGGCTGCTCATCGAAAAAAAGAAATTCACCGTAAACGATGTTTTCGAATACAAAGGACTTTATCATAGCTTTTACCATCATAGTGTATTTTCTAATATAGATATAGATAAATGTATTGGGGAAATAAACACAAAAATCGAAAAATCTTCTGCTGATTTACGGCAGACAGATATTCTGTTCATCACATTCGGTACGGCATACGTCTTCCGTTCGAAGAAATATAATATGATTGTAGGTAATTGTCATAAACTGCCCGCATCGGATTTTGACAGATACCGTCTTTCTGTTGATGATATTGCGGGTGACTGGGAATCTTTGATAGGTGAATTGAAGCAGATAAACCCGGCCCTCCAGATTATATTTACGGTAAGCCCCATTCGTCATATGAAAGATGGAGCGCATGAGAACCAGCTTAGTAAGTCGGTCTTACTTCTTGCTATTGACAAGCTAAGAGAAAAAATGGATGGATTACACTACTTTCCCTCCTACGAAATTGTCCTTGATGAACTGCGTGATTACCGCTTCTACAATGACGATATGACACATCCGAATACGATGGCGATTAAATATATATGGGAACGGTTTTCCTATACATATTTTAGTGCCGAAGCCCATCCGGTAATAGAAGAATGGAACAAGATATATCTTGCTCTCAATCATCGGCCTTTCAATGCTGAAACCCATGAGTATAAGCATTTTTTAAGGCAAACTTTGTTAAAGATTAAAGCCTTCAACGAGAAATATCCATACATTTGCTGTAGTGCCGAAGCCTCTGAATTAGAGAGTCGACTATAAATAGAAAGAAGAGAGAAATGAAATATTCCATTCATAAAATAGCCAAAATACTTGACGCTATTGCTTCCGACCTGAATGATGCGGATATAAGCATATTACTGACTGATAGCAGACAGGTGTTTTATCCGGCTGAAACATTATTCTTTGCCTTATCCACAAAGAATAACGACGGGCACAAATACATCAATGAACTGTACGAGCTGGGTGTCCGTAATTTTGTTGTTTCGCAGATACTTCCCGATTGGGAGAATTATCAGGATGCGAACTTCCTTGTGGTAACGAATACCTTGGCTGCGTTGCAGCGTATTGCGGCATATCATCGCAGTCAGTTTGAAATACCTGTTATCGGTATTACCGGCAGCAATGGAAAGACCGTGGTGAAAGAATGGCTATATCAGATACTTCATCAGGACTTTAATATAACCCATTCACCCCGCAGTTACAATTCTCAGATAGGCGTGCCTCTGTCGGTATGGCAAATGAACGGTCACACACAACTCGGTATTTTCGAAGCAGGGATTTCCCAGCCGGAAGAAATGTCGAAACTCGAAGCTATTATCCGTCCCACTATAGGCATTCTCACCAATATCGGGCAGGCTCATCAGGAAGGTTTTAAATCCATGAAGCAGAAATGTCTGGAGAAACTGGAACTGTTTATCAACTGCGATGTTATCATTTGCGAAGAGGAAAATGAACTGATAGATGAATGTATGGAAATTGCATGTCTCTCGCATAAACGGTTGACATGGTCACGCAGGGGGTCGAACAAAAGTCCCTTGTACATAATGAAAATAGAGAAGCAGGAAAAAACGACTACGATCCATTATTCTGTTTTGGGTATGGCCTCCAGGCTGACGATTCCTTTCTCTGACGATGCTTCTGTCGAAGATGCCATCCACGTTTTGGCCACAGCTTTCTATCTTCATGTATCACTTCCGGATATAAATGAGCGTATGGCTACCCTCGAGCCCGTGGCGATGCGGCTCGATGTACGTCAGGGGAAGAATAATTCTACCCTGATTAATGATTCGTACAATTCGGATATCAATTCCCTGAATATAGCACTGGACTTTCTTGTACAACGTGCTACCGCCAGTGAGCAGAAAAAGGTGCTTATCATATCCGACATTCCACAATCAGGGCTTATTCTGCGAGAACTGTACTATCTGGCTGCCAATCTGGTTTTGAATAAGAAAATAGACCTGCTGATAGGTATAGGACAGGAGATATCAGCTCATAAGGAAATGTTTAAAGACACCGAGAGTCTGTTCTTTAATACTACCGAAGACTTTATACACTCCGACATCTGGCACGATTTCCATGATATGTTTATCCTGCTGAAAGGGGCGAGAAGTTTCTCTTTCGAGAGTATAAATAAACTGCTGGAGGTAAAGACCCATGAAACCGTACTGGATATAGATTTGGACGCTATTGTCCACAACTTTAAGTTTTACCGGTCTAAGCTGAATCCGAAAACAAAGATGATCTGTATGGTTAAGGCCGATGGATATGGCACAGGCTCGTCCGAGGTTGCTAAAACGCTCCAGTACCATAAATGTGATTATCTTGCTGTGGCTGTTGCCGAAGAAGGCGTAATTCTGCGTAAACAAGGGATAAAAGTTCCTATTATAGTTCTCAATTCGGAAGTCGGAGGCTTTGAGGAGCTTGCTACATACTCTTTAGAGCCTGAGGTCTATAATTTCAGAATACTGGATGCTTTTATTAAGGAGGCTAAATTGCAGGGTATTACTAATTACCCGATACATATAAAGATAGATACGGGTATGCACCGCCTTGGATTTACAGAAGAGGACTTACCCGAATTAATGGATCGCGTCAAAGGGCAGACCGGAGTACGCATACAATCCGTATTCTCCCATCTGGCTGCCAGCGAAAGCTGGAACTTTGATGATTTCACCCTCCAACAGATCAAGACATTTAAGAAGATAGCCGGAGAAATTGAAGAGAGCTGTCATTATCCGGTGATGAAGCATATTCTCAATTCGGCAGGAATAGAACGTTTCCCGGAAGAACAATTGGATATGGTACGCCTGGGGATAAGCCTCTATGGTGTCAGTGCCAGTGGCTTGAACGGGCTTCGCAATGTATGTACGCTGAAAACCACTATTTTGCAGATAAAGCACATCAAGGCCGGAGAAACCGTTGGTTACGGGCGTAAGGGGCATTTCGACCACGATGCTACAATAGCCACTATCCGGATCGGTTATGCCGATGGTATCAGCCGTCAGTTTGGGAACGGTGTAGGGGTTGTCCTCGTTAACGGACATCAGGTCTCTATTGTAGGTAACATATGTATGGACCTGACAATGATAGATGTTACAGGTATAGAAGTCAAAGAAGGGGATATTGTTACTATCTTCGGAGAAAATCTTCCGGTAACCGATTTGGCAAAAAAAATAAATACGATCCCTTACGAAATATTTACATCGATATCCAACAGGGTTAAGCATATATATTATAAAGAATAATAGGCGATATGATCCCCGGTGGGGAAATTCATCTATTACTTTTACCCTTCCTATGACCTCTTGAGGGAGCTGGATGGTGAAAAACTGACAACTTTTGTATATTTTTTATTTTCCAGTCTTTAAATATTATTATAATCTTTCAAAGAACTATAAGCTAACAGCTAAAGACTATCGGCTTCTATTATATAGATAAACATATTTGGAAAAAATGCATCATGAGTGCGTTTCTGCTAAAACTTCTTAAAAACGTATCTGTTATATAAAAATAATTACCTTTGTGGTTGAAATGAGAAAGTTTGGTCAGACACTTATATTATTAATTGCCGCCGCAACTGTATTTTTCACAGGCGCAGGAGTGACAATTATGAACTACTGCTGTACTACTTGTAGTGGGCAGACTCTTTTTATGACCGAACAACATATATGCTGTGCACAGGCTAGTCAAACTGAAGAAGTTTCAGGCTGCTGTTCCGTTAAAGACACCGCACATCACGATACGTGTGAAACTTCGTTTAAAAGTGAGATACACTGTTCGGCATCCCGCTTGTCGATAGATATAGATGCCTCATCATTCCGTCCTCACGTGGCAACCCCTTTTGTATGGATATCGGATGCTTCATTAGCTGTCACCTCGAATATTTTGCCCGAGAAGGTAGAATATACAGATGAATATGCTCAGTTTGAATCACCTCCCGAAATTCCTCCAAGGGATTACCTGTCCCTTATCAGTGTACTTATCATTTGATTTTTCTACGTTAGTTATGTTATACAGGATATTCAGATAATCCTGTAGCTAATACTTTGTACTTACGACTAAGTGCTTATTAACTCATTACTAATAAAGAGAATCAGATGAAAACGATAAAACTATTTATAATATTACTACTTCTTCCCACTCTGGCTTTCAGTAAAGACATACTGAAAGGATATGTTTATGACGCTCAGAAACAGCCCCTGATAGGCGCCAGCGTACATTGGGAAAATTCCAAAACAGGTGTGATCACAGATGAAAAAGGCTACTTTGAAATAAGCGGTACGCCCCATAAAGATCATATGCTCGAAGTGAACTATATCGGCTTTAAAAATAAGGTCGTTCATATTCATGATTTTGTGGATATGCAGGATATAACACTGGATGAAGATAATGAACTGGGTGAGGTCATTGTAGAAAAGACCCCTCCGGGAACTATTAAATCCCGCACCAGCCTCTTGAATACCGAAAAGATAACAACCAAGGAACTGCATCGTGCCGCATGTTGTAATCTTTCCGAAAGCTTTGAGACCAACCCCTCGGTAGACGTATCGTTCAGTGATGCTGTGACAGGGGCAAAGCAAATCCAGCTTTTAGGCTTGGCGGGAACATATGTACAGACCCTTACCGAGAACTATCCGAACTTTCGCGGGCCGGCTTCTATTTATGGTTTGGATTATATTCCGGGCCCGTGGATGGAAAGCATACAGATATCCAAAGGAGCAGCATCTGTGAAAAACGGCTATGAATCTATTACCGGACAAATGAATGTGGAATACAAGAAGCCTAATAGCGCCGATCCTCTCAGTCTGAATCTGTTCGCGAGTGACGCAGGCCGGTATGAAGGAAATGCGGATGCAGCCTTTATATTGAATGATAAACTGAATACAGGTGTATTCCTTCATTATTCGAATGAGTCGGCTTCACATGATGATAATGACGATAGCTTTCTGGACGCGCCGAAGAAGCATCAGTTCAATCTGATGAACCGTTGGCATTATATGTCGGGACGCTATGCTTCTCAATTTGGCGTACGCTTTGTGCAGGATTACCGTACCAGCGGACAGACAGTGCATACCCTGACTCCTTCGTCCCTGAATAAGGATAATCCTTATGAGATAACCGTGAATGCAAACCGCGGAGAGTTTTATACAAAGAACTCCTATATACTCGATGAAGAAAGGAATGGCAATGTAGCACTGATATTCACAGGATCGTACCACGACCAGAAGTCACAGTATGCAGCCAATAAGTATAATGTGTACGGTAACAACCTGTATGCCTCATTGATGTATGAAACCGGGTTTGGAAAGGAGCATCAGTTAAGCGCAGGTCTCAGTATGAACTGGGATAAATACAGCCAGTCCATATATCTGGCGCAGCCTGTTACCAATCAGCCGGATCAGGAAACTACAACAGGCGGTTATCTCCAGTATACTTTCAACAAGGATGATAAGTTTATCGCGCTGGCAGGTCTGCGTACCGATTACAGTTCCCTGCATGACAAAATGTTTGTAACCCCGCGCCTGCATCTGAAATATATGCCTGTACAATGGCTGAACATGAGAGCTTCGGCAGGCAAAGGCTACCGGACTGTATTTGTTATGCCGGAGAACAGTTTCTATCTGGCCAGTAGCAGGAAGATAGAGATAGCCGATAATCTGAAGCAGGAATCGGCATGGAATTACGGTACAAGCATATCTTTCCATATCCCGGTCAAAGGCGAAGAGCTTACTATTTCCGGAGAATGGTACCGTACCGACTTCGATAATCAGGTAGTAACAGACGTGGACAGCAACCCTCATGCAGTACAATTCTATAACCTACAGGGCAAATCATACGCCAATAGTTTTCAGGTAGAGGCATCCTATCCCTTATTCAAAGGCTTCAATATACTCGGAGCTTACCGTTGGACAAACGCGAAGACGAATTATGGCGGCAAGCTGATGAAGAAGCCCCTTGTCAGTGATTACAAAGCATTGGCTACTGCTTCATATGAAACTCCTTTAAGGAAATGGGTATTCGACCTCACTGCCCAATTTAACGGTGGCGGACGTATGCCTACTCCTGATGCAGTAAATCCGCTGTGGGATACCAGATTCGATTCGTTTACTATCCTGAATGCCCAGGTTACCAAGAACTTCCGAAACTGGAGCGTATATGTAGGTGCGGAAAATATAACTGATTTCAGGCAGAAGAATCCTGTCATATCTTCCGAAAATCCATTCGGAGACGATTTTGATGCTACAATGGTCTGGGGCCCTACAATGGGACGTAAGTTCTATGCCGGCCTGAGATATACTATAGGGAAGTAAACGAGCCCCCTCCCGGCCTCCCCCTTGGGGAGGTGTCTGGTATAGAGTCTCTCATGAAGCCCCTCCTTCGGAGGGGTTGGGGAGGCTATAATACTCAAATTCGAAAGCCAGACTATTATATGCTTCTTGCTTTATCAAGTTGCTATCGTCTTTATATATAGATAGCTTGTCCAGTATTGTACCGGCTTCCGTTTTCGATTGCCTTCCTGTATGTTTCAATGCCAACGACGCAGCATTGCGAAGAAACATATTATCTGAAATAACATCATTCCATATAAAGGTATAATCATTTGCAGACTGTTTGCCGGTTTTCTTTATTAGAAACAGGCGGGCCAGTAGCCAATAACCTGTTGTGCGGATACTCTCGTCTTTGCTGTTACCCCATTCCAAAGCCAGTTTGCCGGCAAAAGGAAGGATTTGTAACAGATTAAGGGAAAGTTGCTCCCTTATCTCCTGATTCGGAATCTCAGTAACCCATTTATTGGCAACGACCTCTGTAAAGTTATCAGCAGGATAGAGGAGAGTCGCCAGTATTTTTAGTTCACGGGTATCTTCTTTCCAGAGTATTTCAGCTAGCTCTGCATCCGGTTTGTAACGGCCCGATAACTCTTTTATCTGCTGGATATTCAGCCCGAAATTCACTTTGTAAGATATGCCCCGCTGCCGCATACTGGTAGATGCGATACCGTTCATGGCTTTGCGGCAACGCTGACGGATATCCCTTATTATTTCTTCTTGTTGCATTTTATCCCTCGTAATCTACCGCTTTTCTGTCCATAACCGCTTCCCTGATAAACGGAAGGACTGCCTGATGCAGGGGATGATTCTGATAGATATCCAGTGCTTCTTTGCTTGATAACTCGGAATAGAGTACTACATCGAAATTCCCTCCTCCCAGAAAATCGATACCGACTTCTATTTTTAATAAGCCGTCGATCTTTCCGCTCAGGGCTTCCAGTTTTTCTTTTACCAGTCCGGCATTAGTTGCCTTGTCGTTTCCGTGGGCCTCGTCTTTGAGCTTCCACATTACAATATGTTTGATCATTATAGTTGAATTTTGTTTTATTGTTACTTAATATAGTCTTCCGGCATCAGTTTTACTTCCGCGAAAAGCTTTCCGTCCATTGTGTAATATGCATATATCAATGTCATTTTATCATCTTTGAACATATCCAGATCTTTTCCTTTAGTGCTTTGCAAAGCAAGGGTGAGAGCCGGCTTTGTGCTTCTTACAAATTCTTCGGCCGTAACAGCTGGAGTCTGGGTAAATGTATAGTGATACTTGAACTCGTTTTTAGATACCGCTTCCGCTTTGTCCATCCTGATACCTCCGGGTAGCGGCATCGGCATGCTCTTATTCGTTTCTTCGGCCAGCTTTACAAATTTAGATTTTGGTGCTTCTGCTTTATTTTCTGTTTTTGCCGTTTCGGCCGGGGCTTCTGTCTTTGCCTTCGGTCCGCAACTTGTCGATACTCCTGTTATCAGAGTAGAGCAAAGGATAAATAATATAATCTTTTTCATATACTTCTATTTTATAAAATGGGATAGGATTACGGCCTTAAAGATAGGTATTTGGTAATAAAGTAACAATCTTATCCTTATAATTTGATATCTGTAAAAAAACTTGCAAGTAAAAGTATGTTCAGGAATGTCACAATAGATGCTATACCGTACAGCCATATCTTAGTCCGCAACGAATTCGCGTATTTACCCATTACCTTTTTCGATGACGTGAGCCGGACTTGCAAAAAGACTGTTACAGGAAGCTGCATACTTAGTATTGCCTGCGATATAATCAGTCCTTTGAACGGGTCGCCTATCATAAATATTATAAGTAAAGCCGTACCTAAGGAAATAAGTATTCCCATACGGGAATGTATGTCCTTTATATTGTATGGTTCGTTGTACATCCCTGCAAAGATAGAACCGGCGGCGATACCCGATGTCATGGATGACGATATGCCGGCCAGCAACAGCGCGACAGCAAATATAACAACGGCATTACTGCCCAATAGCGGTTGCAGAAGGGAATGGGCCTGCTGCAAATCATCGACAACTATTCCCTGTTTGAAAAACGTAGATGCAGCCAGTAATATCATGGCGCTGTTTATCGCCCAGCCGATAAGCATCGAAAAAAACGTATCGAAAAACTCGTATTTCAGTTGTTTCTCCATCACTTTTTCGTCTTGCAGGTTCCATTGGCGGCTTTGTATAACTTCCGAGTGCAGGAACAGGTTGTGTGGCATCACTACGGCTCCGAGTACACTCATGATTATCAGCATACTCCCTTCCGGTACAGACGGCACGACCCATGCTTTTGCCGCTTCTCCCCATTCAATATCCACAAGGAACAGTTCGTATATAAAGGAAAGTCCAATCATGGAAACAAAGAAAATGATATAGCGTTCTATCTTCTTATAGGAATTGGAGAACATCATTATAAATACAAAGACCGCGACAAATACTGCCCCTATTTTAACGGGTACATCAAACAGCATATTCAAGGCTATTGCCCCTCCCAGAATTTCGGCCAGTGATGTGGAAATGGATGCACCGATCGCAGACCAGAGTACAATGCGTGAACCGGTCTTCGGCAAATATTTATTTGCGGCTTCCGATAGGCACAATCCTGTAACAATCCCCAGATGGGCGACATTATGCTGTAAAATAATCAGCATTATGGTGGATAGTGTAACCACCCACAATAGAGCGTAGCCAAACTCTGACCCCGCCGCAAAATTTGAGGCCCAGTTACCGGGATCAATAAAGCCAACGGTAACCAGAAGTCCTGGTCCGATATATTTCAATACCTCAAGAAGTCCCGATTTCTGTTTGGGATTGATTGTATTATAATCTTTTTTTATCTTCTTAAATAGGTTTTTCATTTCCTTTCCCCACCTATTATTTTTTTATTCCTTTTATTCTGTGTTTAAAAATCCTTTGTAAATATGCAAAAGGTAACAGGGATATCAGTTAACAGTTAACAACTTGTATCCCGTATCTCATATAACTTTCAACTTATTACTTAATACTTACTACTCGTTAAAAGGTAACAAAGGTAACAGTTTTTTAGCCTTTGTGCTCTTTGTGATTCCCTTCGTGTACTTAGTGGTTAAAAACTCTTTACCACAAGGGGCACAAAGAGTTACACAAAGAACACTATAGAAAAAGTAACAAAGGTAACAGATATGTCAGTCAACAGTTAGCAGTCAACATCTTGTATCCCGTATCTTGTCTACTCGTATCTTGTTTACTTGTAACTTGTAACTGCCCGCAGGGCGCAGTAACTTGTAACTGTTAAAAGGTAACAAAGGTTACACCTTTTCATTCATTTGCTAATATGCTAATTTACTAATCATTTTTTCAAAGAACTATAAGCTAACAGCTAAATGCTATTGGCTATATATATAGATAAACTTTCCGGAATACCTTTACACATCTTTTTTCTTCCTGTCCCTTGCCGACGAGGCGTATACTCCGAATAAACATAATACCAGACAAATAACAAATGTTATCCGCATACTGCCGATAAATTGAGACGACAGGGCAGGGGACATCTTCACATTTCCTATCATTATCGAAATAGCCATAATAGCGATACCCATACTGAATGCCTGCCCCGTGAGGCGCATTGTTCCCATAGTGGCCGAGGCCAGCCCGTAATGTTTCTTCTCTACCGAACTCATAATGATATTGGTATTCGGTGAAGAAAAAATACCGAATCCCAGTCCTAATAATATAAGTATGCCTCCCAGATAATATAAGTTGGTAGTTTCGGTTATAAAACATAATCCGACCAATCCTACAGCTATAATTCCCATACCTAGTGTTGCCAGAAATGTCGCGGACATCTTGTCCGACAGACTTCCCGATTTAAGAGAAGCTACCACCTGTACCACCGATTGCACGATAAGTATCAGTCCGGCATCGCGGGGCGACAGGCCACGCACATATTGCAGATAGAGACTGAGCATAAAGGATATGGCAAAAGTTGCCGAATAGTTAATCAGTGCCGAGAGGGAAGATAAACGGAATACCCTGTTGCCGAGGAATACCCTGATATTGAATACGGGGAATTCCTGCTTTTTCTCATATACAGCAAAGCAAAGGATAACAACGATACCGATGCCGATAAAAATGAATCCGCTGACATGCGGAAGTTCCGAAAAACCATAGATCAAAGATGAAAGAGCCACGGCAAATAATATAGCCCCGACAGTGTCGAATGTACTTTTCCCGTCTTCCTTCCAGTCGTCTTTAATTATCAGTATGCCGCCGACAGCCACAATCAGACTGAGAGCCGCCGATACAAAGAATATGCTGTGCCAGTTGAAATACTGGGTAAGTATTCCCCCTATAAACGGACCGGCTGCGAGGGAGAAATATACGGCCGCGGCGACCATACCCAGTGCTTTTCCACGTTTTTCGGCGGGAACAGATGAGGTCAGTATGGCTGTGCTTGTGCCGAACATCATCGCGCTGCCCACTCCGGCCAGAAAGCGGTATATGATAAGGCTTGTACCCGTAGAGGCAAAGCCGCTTAAAACAGAAAATACAGTAAGCACAATGACGCCCCATATAAAAACCTTCCTGCGGCCTATCATATCGGCGATACGCGCGCAGGGTATCTGAAGTATGGCCGTAGACAGCATATAGGAAGTCGGTACCCATCCGGACATGACGGCATCAAGAGATAAATCGCTGTTTATATATGGTAAGGCCAGGTTCAGAGCCGAACCCATGAATGGAACCAGAGAGGCCGACAGGCAGATGATGAATATCAGCGCGCCTGTGTCTGTATTACGTGTTTTCTGTGTCATATATTTTCAATAAACTTGTCCATCGCGGATTTTATCATCCGGTTGCATTCCTCTATATAATGAGTATTATTTCGTATATAATTTTCTGTCTGAATGTATTTTCCGTCTGTTAGTTCGTCTAATCCGTTGTCCAGCATTTCCGCATAACTTTTTTCTGTCACTTCGAAATGAAATTGCAAAGCCAGAACATTGTCCTTGTACAAAAATGCCTGATTCTTACACGCTTCACTCGAGGCCAGCAACTTTGCGTTAACAGGAAGGTCGAAGGTATCTCCATGCCATTGGAAAACGATTGGTGATTTATCCTTAGAAGCGAATAAGGCTTGCGCCCGGGTATCGGTGAGAGTAACAGGCAGCCAGCCTATTTCTTTTTCCTTGTTCGGATATACTTTCGCCCCTAATGCATTGGCTATGATTTGTGAACCCAGACAAATACCCACAACAGTCTTGTCTGCATTTATAGCCTCCTTCACAAATGCTTTTTCTTCTTTCAGCCACGGATATTTATCCTCTTCATATGTGCCCATAGGGCCTCCCATAATGATGAGAAGGTTGAATTCCGACAAATCGGGAAATTCGTAGTCTTCGTACATTTTGGTTGTGGAAAGGGTAAAATTGTTTTCATCTATCCATGTTTCAATATATCCGAGCCCTTCGAAAG
Organism: Dysgonomonas termitidis; assembly: GCF_054657735.1. Taxonomy (NCBI): domain Bacteria; kingdom Pseudomonadati; phylum Bacteroidota; class Bacteroidia; order Bacteroidales; family Dysgonomonadaceae; genus Dysgonomonas; species Dysgonomonas termitidis. Next base: position 345,509 of record NZ_BAAHYD010000003.1, read on the forward strand.
GAACATGTTGTATAAAATGGACTCTGTAATTACTTTTATTTGCCATAGAGATAGTATATGTTATTTTATAAGAATGTATTTAAGCCGCGGGAGCAAAAGCAAAATTTATTTTGATTATTCCGGGTCACGAAAACGCTTAATGTAATTGAACTCATAAAATTATCAAATTGTTTATACTTAAAAGAAATTTAATCGGATATTCTTCATTTCATCCTGTAAATCTTTACCATACCTCACGGTAATCCATTATCTTTGCAATCTTAACGTTTCAGGAGAATATAATGACCGAACAGAATATACTACTTGCGTTTATACTTACAGCTATTGCGGGGCTATCGACTGGTATAGGCAGCCTTATAGCGCTGATTGCCAAACATACGAATACAAAATTCCTGTGTGCGTCTCTGGGCTTTTCGGCAGGTATAATGTTGTATGTCTCATTTATGGAGATGATGCCGCAAGGTAAGCTGGAACTGGTATCGGTCTATGGTGAAAAAACGGGAACGCTCTATCTGATACTTGCTTTCTTTGCCGGTATTGCCCTCATAAATATGATAGACTTTGCAATTCCCAAGTCGTTAAATCCGCATGAGATTCAAGGTGTGGAAGATATGGATAAAAAACGTTCTCTGAAACGTACAGGCATTGTTGTCGCCCTTTCCATTGCCATACATAACTTCCCTGAAGGTATCGCGACTTTTACATCTGCTCTTGGCTCCCTCGATGTTGCCATACCCATAACTATCGCTATTGCCATACATAATATTCCCGAAGGAATAGCTGTCGCCGTACCTATCTATCACGCTACGGGCAGCCGCAAAAAAGCATTCTGGCTATCGTTCGCTTCCGGGCTGGCCGAACCTTTCGGCGCGTTGATCGCATATTTCTTCCTGATGCAGTTCTGGACACCCGCTATGAATGGGATTATCCTGGCTGCCGTGTCGGGAATTATGGTATTTATCTCCCTCGACGAATTGCTGCCTAGTGCCGAGAAGTACGGAAAACACCATATTTCTATTATGGGATTGGTAGCAGGTATGCTGGTAATGGCTTTTAGCCTGTATTTGTTTGTGTAGTTAATTTAAGTTGCTATTTATAGATTGTAAATTTTATCAAAAGTATATCCCCAAATGAAAGCAATAAGTTTAATCAAGAACCCCTTTTGAGTGACGGCATGAATTTTCTTAGGCAAATACTTGGTAATATCACTAAAAGCTGTTTCAATCCGCTTTCTGTGAATAGATATCAGATATTCCATACACGGATTATGCGGCTTTGTGGAATTACTTTTCCTGGCAGCTTTCAGATAAATATTATTATCGGCCAGCATGTCTTCAAGCAAATAATCAGTGTAAGCGGAATCAGCCAGAAGTTGACTTCCATCAGGCAGGTTGACCGGCAATTGTTTTATACCGTCAATATCATGGATTCCGCCTGCTGTAAAGGTAAATTCTACGGGAATACCATCCGAAGTAACTATCATATGAACTTTAAAACCATAAAAATAAACACGTTTGGAAGCACATTTACCTCGGTATTGTTCCCCTTTGACAATCCTGGATCTACTTATGCGTATATTATGGCAGACCTCTACAGGAAAGCTATCGATGCTATAAGTTGTCTCAAGGCTCATACCCTTTATTGCCTGGCCTGTATAGAAAAAGAGTTGGCTAAGAAATTCTCCTATATTGTGCAACCTGCGGTTGAAGCGGCTTTTGCCAAGCATACGAGGCATCAATCCGGTAGAACGGACAAAACAGATGGATTTCTCTATATTGCCTGCAAAATACTGGGCGGCAATCAGAACTACCGTAATGATTTCCGCATCACTGGTCTTACGGCTCTCAGGCTCTTTGTGGTTCATCGATTTCAATATATCATCAAAAAATACGTATATTGCAATGGTTTTTGTAACCATGGTCAGTCCTTTTTTGTGTGTTAGCACCGCAAAGTTAAGGGATTGACCTTTTTTATTGGATAATTCTATAAATAGCAACTTGAATTAGTTAATAAATTACATGAAGCCATATGGCCATTTCGTCACCGGAAAAGGCAACTTCCTACAATTACTCCTTTTAGCCTTCTGCTAATCGCAAATATTCTTTTATATTTGTGAATTAGTATATAATAAAATCGCATCGGACACAAATAAATATAACTATGAAAAAAAATCTTTTCCTCATCCCTGTTTTTCTTTTATCGTGTCTTTTTATAGTGAATTCATGTAAGAAGGGCGGTACCCGTGAAATTAATTCCGAGTTTGCAAAATACATTGCAGCATTCACCTACGGAAAAGTTTCATCTTCTTCCGAAATACAAATCGAGTTGACGCAGGATATTCCGACTGTGGAATTGAATAAGGAAATCGATCAGAAGCTGTTTGAATTTTCTCCGTCAATAAAAGGGAAAGCTTACTGGTCAAGTTCCCGCACCATAAAATTCGTCCCTGATGCCGGAGAACTGAAGCCGGGTCAGGAATACGAAGCCTGGTTCAAACTGGATAAGGTGCTGAAAGTAGAGAGCGAGTTTAAAGAATTTTATTTTCATTTCCATATTCCGGAACAGAATTACAGTGTCAGCCTGATGCCATACTCTCCTATCAAAGAGACCGACCTTAAATGGAACGCTGTGCAGGGAACCGTATTGCTGGCCGATGATGCGCAGCTTGATAATGTAACTAAAATGTTTTCACTATCGGGTGGAGATAAGGCCAAAGACGCGAAGATAAAGATTACTCCGACTGAAACAAAAGGGCGTTTCAGCCTTTTAGTAGATAGCCTATACCGGGACAATTCAGATATTGAATATACGCTTCATGTAAAAGGGGATGCCATAGGATTGAAGAAGAACGAAGATATAAAGATCGTCATTCCTAAGATATCACAGTTTGAAGTAATAGATGTGGGTATGGAATACGATCCGCAGGAGTGTATCCGTGTTACTTTTAGCGACCCGCTCTCACTTAGCCAGAATATACAAGGTTTGGTGAAGCCCGGGGCCATCGAAAGTTTTTCATTCGACATAGACAGGAATGTGTTGAGGTTATATCTGGATAAAACAACCCGGGGATCGAGTGTCGAGCTCAAGATATTCAGGGAAATAAAGAGTGTGGCGAATATGCGCCTCAAGGACGATTATACTTACAGTGTCAATTTCCGGAAAAATAGTCCGGAGATAAAAATGGTGGGTTCGGGAAATATTCTCCCTAATTCCGATAACCTTATAATTCCGTTTCAGGCAGTCAATCTGTGGGCAATAGACGTAAAAGTGATTAAGATATTCGAAAATAATATCTTGGGCTATCTGCAAGCCAACGATTTTGGCGAGAGTGATGAGTTGAAACGCTTCGGCCGTCTTATATTAAAGAAACGTATTCGTCTGGACGAAGATCCTACAATGAAACTCGAAGAGTGGAACAACTTCTCCCTCGATTTGGCTACAATGATTAAGCAAGATCCGGGAGCTGTCTATAAGGTGGAATTTTCGATGAAGAAGGAGTATTCATTATTCCCTTGTGGTGGCATAACTCCTCAGATACCCGAAGAGGCCAGTCTCGAACGATTCGATAATAAACTGACCGAAGAGGACGAAGCCCAATGGGACAGGCCGGGATATTACTATTCCGATGACTGGGATTGGGATAATTACAACTGGGCTGAAAGAGAGAACCCATGCGACCCTACATTCTATATGAATAAGACGTATAGTTGTGTGGTGCTGGCATCTAACATAGGGATAACAGCAAAACTGGGAGCCGATAAGAAAATGTTTGTCGCGCTGACCGATATTCTTACCACTAAACCCATATCGGGCGGAGTAGTAGATATCTATAATTATCAGATGCAGCGGATAGGTAGCGGAAAAACTGATGGAGACGGATTCGCCGATATAGACTATAAAGGTGGCGTGCCATTTGTCGTAATTGCTTCTCGCGAGAAGGAAAAAGGCTACTTGAAAGTAACTTCAAATCTTTCCCTTTCATTGAGTAACTTCGATGTAAGCGGTAAAGAAATAAAGAAAGGATTGAAAGGTTATATCTATGGCGAACGTGGGGTGTGGCGTCCGGGCGATTCCATATTTGTAACGTTCATTCTGGAAGATAAGGCCAAGACCCTGCCGAAAGAACATCCGGTATCACTCGAACTTTATACCCCTCGCGGGCAAATGGCCCAACGATATACAGCTACTTCGGGCAAGGATGGCTTTTATCCGTTCCGTATGGCTACGGATGCCAATGCGATTACCGGTAACTGGCAGGCAAGAGTGAAAGTGGGAGGTGTTACATTCTATAAAACATTAAAGATAGAGACGGTGAAACCAAACCGCCTGAAAATCCGTCTCGATGTAGGCGATATGATTAATGCCGGTTCAGGCTCATTCTCCGGTTCATTATCTTCACAATGGCTGCATGGCGCTCCGGCTGTAAATCTGGCGGCTAAAGTGGAAATGACTTTGAGTTCGGCGCGCACACCTTTCAAGGGATATGAGCAATATGCGTTTAATAATCCGGCGTCAAACTTTACTTCGGATACATATACCATCTTCGATGGCAGGCTGGATGCTTCCGGCAATGCGACTATAAGGGCGAATCTTCCTCAGGCGGCAAGTGCACCGGGCATGTTGCGGGCCAATATTGTTTCGCGTGTTTTCGAATTGGGAGGCGATGCCAGCATCTATACACAGACTGCCGCTTATTCTCCGTTTTCAGCTTATATAGGAATTAAATCTCCGACCGATACTCAATACGGATGGCTGGAGACCGATAAGGACAATATGATAGATATTGTTACCCTTACACCTGAGGGCAAACCTCTCAACCGGTCTGACCTGGAGGTCAGGATATATAAACTCGACTGGTCCTGGTGGTGGAATTCCAACGATAATCTGTCTTCATATGTAAATAATACATCAACAAAAGTTATCCTCGACCAGACCATTTCTACTTCAGGCGGGGGAAAAGCGAAAGTGAAGTTCCGTGTCGATTATCCTGAATGGGGACGCTATCTGATTATGGTAACCGATGGACAGGGAGGGCATACATCAGGCCGTTTGTTATATGCCGACTGGCCGTCATGGCGTGGGCGTTCCGATAAGCAAGACCCTAGTGGACTGACAATGCTTTCATTCACAACGGATAAACAGTCATATAAGGTAGGGGAAACAGTTACTGTTATCCTTCCTAAGAGTTCTGACGGCCGGGCTTTACTAAGCCTGGAAGATGGTTCCCGCATCATTTCCCGTGAATGGGTAACCACTACGGCCAAAGAAGATACCAAGCACACATTCAAAGTAACTGAGGAGATGGCGCCTAATTTCTATATCTTCGCCAGCCTGTTCCAGCCTCATGCGCAGACGGATAATGACTTGCCTATCCGCATGTATGGCGTACTGAATATAAATGTAGAAAATAGCGAGACCAAATTGTCTCCTGTAATAACGATGCCTGACGAGTTACGTCCTGAAAAAGAATTTACTGTGTCCGTATCTGAAAAGAACGGTAAAAATATGACCTATACTCTTGCCATTGTAGATGAAGGATTACTCGATCTTACTTCGTTCCGCACGCCGGATGCATGGGATGAATTCTATTCCCGTCAGGCTCTGGGTGTCCGCACATGGGATATGTTCGATATGGTGGTAGGTGCCCAAACAGGAAAGTTGGGGCCACTATTGAGCATAGGAGGGGACGAAGCACTGAAACCGGGTAATAATACAATGAGCCGCTTCAAACCGGTAGTGAAATATCTGGGGCCTTATACGCTCGGAGGAGGTAAAAAGGATACGCACAAGATAACCTTACCTCCGTATTTTGGTTCGGTTCGCGTGATGGTTGTTGCCGGAAATGCAAAGGGGGCGTATGGCAACGCAGAGAAGGCAGTCCCTGTTCGCAATCCGTTGATGATACTATCTACCTTGCCGCGCGTGGCAGGGCCTGATGAAGAAATACTTCTTCCTGTCAATGTATTCGCAATGGATAAGAAGATAAAGAATGTAAGTCTGACAGCACAGTCTACAGGCCTGTTCCAGTTCACAGAGGGAACTTCCAAATCGGTAACATTTACCCAGACAGGCGACAAGATGGTTTATTTCAAAGTGAAAGTAGGGAAGAAGACCGGGTTTGAAAAGATAGTAGTCAAAGCTACAGGTAATGGAGAGTCGGCAACAGAAACAATTGACATAGAAGTGCGGAATCCGAATCCGCCGGTACTGTTATCTTCTCAGGCATTGGTTCCTGCTAATGAGACTGCTGAACTGGAGATCGCTTTCGAATCGTTGCGAAGCGAAGATTGGGCAAAGATGGAGGTATCGCGTATGCCGGGAGTGGATCTGAACAAGAACCTGTCTTACTTGCACGATTATCCTCACGGATGTTCCGAACAGGTGACATCCAAGGTATTCCCGCTGTTGTATGTACAGGCATTCCGTCCATTCTCCAATAAAGAAAAGGATGTGATAGACAACAATATAAGAGAAGGGATAAGGATGATAACCTCACGTCAGCTGATGGATGGAGGTATCGCGTACTGGCCGGGTAATACCGTGCCGAACGAATGGGTAACGACTTATGCGGGGCATTTTCTTGTCGAAGCCCAGCGGGCAGGGCGTGATGTGCCGGCATCGGTACTGGCAAAATGGAAGCAGTTCCAGAAAAAGGCTGCCCAGACATGGAACAGGGCAGATCTTTATACTTCTTATTACAGCAATTCGATGGCCGATCTGCAACAGGCATATCGCCTGTACACGCTTGCCCTTGCCGGAGAGCCTGAACTGGGAGCTATGAACCGTCTGAAAGAAATGAGTGGATTGTCGGCACAGGCACGCTGGCGATTGGCCGCGGCTTATGCACTTGCAGGTAAAAAGGACGCAGCGAATCAGTTGATAACTAATCTTAGCGATCAGGTCAGCCCTTATTCATTCAATAATAATACATACGGCAGTTCATCCCGTGATATGTCGATGATAATGGAAACATACCTGCTGCTGGGAAGAACCGAAAAAGCGCTGGCTCTGTCATTTAAGGTGTCGGAAGCCCTGAGCGGCGGATATATCACTACTCAAACGGCAGCTTACGGACTGATAGCGATGTCGAAGCTCGCCGAAAAAATGGGTAAAGGTGTTATCTCCTATGAATGGGAACTGAATGGGGTGAAACAAACAACGGGAAATTCCGGAGAGGTTTTTCAGGAAGTTGTTGTTAAGCCACAGGAGAAAGTACATGTCTCCATCAAAAATAAAGGACAGGGGCAGATTTTCGTCCGTTTGCTTGGACGTACTCAGCCGGTTGTAGATAATACTCCGGCTCAGAGTAACGGGACGAACCTGTATGTGAAGTATGTGGATGAGAACGGTAAGGAGATAGATGTCACTTCCCTGAAGCAGGGTACGGAGTTCTTTGCCAACGTAATCGTACAGAATATATCGGGACAATATCTGACTGATATGACCCTGAGCCAGATATTTCCTTCGGGATGGGAGATATTCAATACCCGTCTGTTCAACGAAGCGGATAGCAGGACGGCCGGTTCGTTCAATTATCAGGACATAAGGGACGACAGGGTATATACCTATTATAATATTGGTTCCGGTTATTCGTCTTCGTTCCGCATCAGGTTGCAGGCCGCGTATTGCGGAAGGTTCTACCTCCCTGCGATAAGTAACGAGCCTATGTATAATCCGTCGGAGCAAAGCCGTACCACGGGACGGTGGGTAGAAGTAAGACAATGATTAGCAGATTAGCAAATGGCGCGGAGCGACAAAACTGAAAGCTCCTGTCTTGCCTACTTGTAACTTGTAACTCGTAACTAAAAATAGGGTGTTTATCAAATAAATACCCTACTTTTGTATCTTATAATAACACAACATCAATGAAGAGAGCAGTCTGTACATTCGGCAGCTATTATTTGACCGAAGGTTTCCCCCGCTTCAGAAAGATGTGCGAAAGCATGGATATATTCGATGATATCCATACCGTTTGCGAAAAGGATCTGGACAAGGACTTCTATAAACTCTGGGGCAGGTATCTTATACCTTATTCCCGGGGATTCGGTTACTGGTGCTGGAAACCTTACTTCATCCTCAAAATTCTGGAAGGAATGCAGGATGGCGATGTGCTTCTCTATTCCGATATCGGTTGCTATTTCAACCCTAAAGGACGCGAACGGCTGCTGGAATACTATGAGATGGTGGAAAATACTCCCACAGGCATTCTCGGTGTTAAGAGTCAGGAAGTGAGCTATAATGGTATGCCCGAAACACTCTATTATGAATACGAGTGGACCAAAGGAGATGTCTTTGCCTACTATAATGTATATGAGGATAAAGCATATACTCATACTCCCCAGTTCGAATCCACAATCATTTTCTTTAAGAAAAGCCCTCTGGTGATGCAGTTTGTAAAAGACTGGTATCAGGCTTATCTGGACGATTATAGTCTGGCCACAGATTCTCCTTCACGTGTGCCGAACTTGCCCGGCTTTAAAGAGAACAGGCACGACCAAAGCATCTATTCCATCCTGGGAAAGAAATACGGCATAGTCGGGATTTCTACGAACGAGATCTTTCAGCGCGACTGGTCTCTGTTGGATACCTATCCCATACAGGCCCGCCGCGATAAATATTATACAAGCAAGTACCACTACAAGCACCGTTTCAGGTTGAGGAAGCTCTATCGAAGATTGTGGGCGGTGAAATATTGGTTCAAAGACTTATTCAACAATTAACACGACCTACATGAAGAGAGTTTTATGCACATTCGGCAATTACCCCATGTTCAAGGGAGCGGAACGATACCGGAAATCCGCTGAAAGCCTGAATGTTTTCGATGAAATATATACCTATAACGACAAAGATCTCGATGCCGGTTTCAGGAAGAAGTGGGGACGGTATCTGATCCCTTATTCCCGCGGATTCGGCTACTGGTGCTGGAAGCCCTATCTGGTACTGCAGACACTGGAAAGGATGAATGACGGTGATGTGCTCCTGTATGCCGATTTGGGTTGCTTTTATAATCCTGACGGACGCAAACGTATGCTGGAATACTACGATATAGTGGATAAGTCGGAAACGGGTATCCTTGGTGTCAGGGGGCAGGTGATACCCACCAACGATATGCCTGAGATGATACGCTGCGATTATGAATGGACGAAGGGAGATGTTCTTGACTATTTCGGTGTCAGGGATGACCGATATTACACGCATACGACCCAATTCGAGTCTGGTATCATATTTTTTAAGAAAAGCCCTCTGGTGATGCAGTTTGTAAAAGACTGGTATCAGGCTTATCTTGACGATTACAGCCTGGCTACCGACTCTCCTTCGCGGACTCCGAATCTGCCTGGCTTTAAGGAAAACCGGCACGACCAAAGCATATATTCCATTTTAGGAAAGAAATACCGGATAGCTGAATTTTCTACAAATGAGACATGCCCTTTCGATGAACATTACGACTGGAGCTTACTAAAAGATTATCCGATATGGGCAACCCGCAATCTCTATTATAAATCGACTTTCCACTACAAACATCGCTACAGGTACAGGCAACTTTATACCAACTGGTGGAAGGTAAAGTATTTCTTCAAAGACCTTTTAGGAAAATCATAAGCCGGAATCGCTATGGATATGAATAAGGCCGGAAAGGCTCGTCTGATCTTCTTTGGTATCGCATTTTTCCTGCTTACCTTTAGCTTTTACAGCAACCTTTTCAAGGTGGCAGTACCCGTTCATTATAAGGAATACGAGACTTTTGAAGAAGGTCTTGTGATAGGCCGGATGGTAAAGGCCGAGAAAGACGGGTTCTTCGCCTCATCAGGATTCATGGGTGTGAATTATATCAAACCCGATAGCGTAAAGGATGCACTGCGTGTTGATGACCTAGGCTTGCGAGATTCAATTGTATCCGGAAACCGGTTCGATCAGATTAGGTATTATCTTGGCGAGAAGGATGCTCCTGACGGCTACTGTGTCTATGTGAGCCATTCGGGTGGGCAGGCCTCTCTCTATTACCTGATACAGAAAATACTCCCTTTCAGCAATGATATTAACTATCAGATACTCCGTTTCCTGAATGCCATGCTGATGGCGATGGGTTTCCTCGTATTTACCGGCTGGGTGTTGCGCAACTTTGGGATTACTCCTGCCATTATCACTTTCCTGTTTACATTCCTTTCTCCTAAGATTGTTATGTTTGGCGGGAATGGGCTATGGTGGTCGCTGTGGAACTTTTATGTTCCCTTCCTCGCCCTGCTCTTGCTCCTGGAGAAAAGGTACTCGTCTCCGGGTACTGTGTCCGATAGACGCATCTTTGTTTCGCTTTTTTTAGCCGTTCTGGTCAAGTTCTTCTTTTCGGGGCTTGAGTTCAGTTCTACGGCAATGCTGTCTATCTTTATCCCTATAGTGTATTATTCCTATCTGGAAAGGCAGCGGTTCGCAGAGTTCTTCGTGTTCTCTTTCAAAGCCGGACTAGCCGCTTTAGGTGCAGTATTGGTACAGTTTCTTGTTCTGATCCTTCAATTATGGACTTATCTGGGCGGTCTGGGAGGGGCCCTTGGCTACCTGCAAACGGCCTTTGTCCGTCGTTCATCGTTTGTCCAGTTCTCCGATCTGGAGGGAACGGATAACGACCCTTCCTCACTTTCGTTTGTATGGAACAATGTCATCAAATACTATCTTGGCGAAAATAGTTCGGACTGGGGTTTTACTCCTGTTTTCATCCGCTTCCGTTTCGTCTATCTCATATTCATTATCATTGTCTGCACGGGTATTGTTTGGTTTCTTACCCGTAAATTACATGATCGTAAATACGTGGCTTTGATACTGGCGACACTCTTCTCGGTGGTATGCCCTTTATCATGGTACATTATTTTCAAAGAACACGCGTTTTGGCATATACAACTCGATGTGATCGTATGGTACATGCCTTTCCTTTTGCTCGGCTTTGCCGTAATAGGTACGGCAATATCTCTGCTGATGTCCGGGATAAAACGGACAGGAAAGCTGTAAGTGCTTACATCTTGTATTTAGTCCTGTTACACAGCAATATATGTATGGATAAACAAAGCAGGATAAGCAGGCTCCCGACACTCACAACGCCGTCCCATCCATAATACTGCCAAGCGATCCCGCCGAGGAATGTGCCTACCGAGCCTCCAATGAAATAGGATACCATATATACCGTATTCAACCTGTTGGAAGCCTCCGGATGAGTAGAGAAAACGATAGTCTGGTTAGTGACATGCATGCCTTGTAGTCCCATATCGAGGAAGATAATGCCTGCAATCAGCCCGATATAGGTATTTCCGGAGAAACCGAATATTCCCCACGATAGAAGCATCAGGAGGCAAGCTATAAAGATTATCTTATTCTTGTCTGCTTTTCCCGAAACAGAGCCGGTAACGGATGCTGCCAATGCGCCCGCGATCCCGACAAGTCCCAGCGAACCCGCGACATCACTACCCTGAAAGAAGGGCGCTTGCTCGAGCCTGAAAGTAAGTGTGGTCCAGAACATAGAAAAGGAGCCAAAGCCCAATGCGCCTCGCAAGGAAGCTAATCTAAGGCTTGGGATTTCTTTTGTATAGCGGAATATAGATCCCATTAATTGACTATATGTCCCTTTAAAGGTCGGTTGCATATCCGGCAACAGCCAAGCGATAAGAATGCCGAGTATGACCATCATTCCGGCTGCAACGTAAAACACTTCGCGCCAGCCGAGATACTCACCCAGCAAACCGCTGAAAACACGTGAGGCCAGTATGCCGATAAGCAGTCCGCTCATTACTATTCCCACATTTCTGCCTTTCTCTGCGGGTGCGGATAACTGGGCGGCTATGGGCACGAATATTTGAGGTACGACGGATGTCAGCCCGATAAAGAAACTGGCGGTAATCATTACTGTCAGTGACTTGCTAAGAGCGAAGATCAGTAATGAAATAATAATAAAGATAAAGTCTATCAGTACTATTTTTTTTCGCCTGAACATGTCTCCTAACGGAATTATGAGCAAAAGCCCTGCGGCATAGCCTATCTGGGTAAACATGGCAACCCTGCTGGCCGCGGCTTCGGACTCGCCGAGCTCTTTGGCTATCATGCCCAATAAGGGTTGGTTGTAATAGTTATTCGCTACAACCAGTCCGGCTCCGACTGCCATCAGCCAGAGCGTACCTTTTGTGAGGTACTGTTTATTTTCGTCGTCAGTTAAAATCATTTTTCAAAATTAGCCATTGGCAATCAGCTTAGATCGCCACAATATTTTTATTAAAAACCAATGTGTTAATAGTATAATGCGATAAAAGGTAACAGATATTTCAGCTATTAGCTGATAGCTTTTAGCCGTTAGCTTTGGCTGTTGCGCAAGTGACTTTCAGTTAGCAGTTAACAGTATTCTCACGCAGAGACGCAAAGACGCAAAAAGTAACAAAGGTAACAGAAATATCAGTTAACAGTAAACAGTTAGCAGTAAACAGTTAACAACTTGTATCTCGTATCTTGTTTACTTGTAACCCGTAACTGCCCAAAGGGCGAAGTAACTTGTAACTGCTTTAATCAATACTTCAAAGAACTATATAAGCTAACAGCTTATAGTTGTATAGATAAATTTATTCGGGATAATGTACATTTTATTCCCGGTTTCTGAACATATCCTATAACATAGAAACTACACTCTGTCAGTCGGTCACTGGCAAAGAGTAAATATTATAAAGTTTTGTACATTTCCAATTAATCTATAAACCGCTTTGTTATATCCGCGAAATAATCGATGCGCCTGTCACGGAAGAACGGCCACCAGCGCCTTACCTGTTCGGAGCGTTTCATATCTATTTCCACAATCCGGACTTCTTCCTTGTCGTTCGGGGCCTGCCATAGTATTTCTCCCTGAGGACCAGCCACAAAACTGTTTCCCCAGAATGTAATGCCATTCGTTTGTCCCGACGGATCGGGTTCGTAACCTGTACGGTTAACTGATACCACATGTAAGCCATTTGCTACGGCATGTCCCCGCTGGGAGATTACCCATGCTCCTAGCTGGCGGTCTTTTTCTTCCTGCAAGTCGGTCGATTCCCAACCTATGGCAGTAGGATAAATGAGCAGATCGGCTCCGGCCATTGCCATCAGGCGGGCAGCTTCGGGGTACCACTGGTCCCAGCAAACCAGTACGCCCAGTTTGCCGAGAGATGTCTCGATAGGTTTGAATCCGAGGTCTCCCGGAGTGAAATAGAATTTTTCATAATAGGCAGGATCATCGGGAATATGCATTTTGCGGTATTTTCCGGCAATAGTTCCGTCTTTTTCCATTACCACAGCTGTATTGTGGTACAAGCCCGGCGCACGCCGCTCAAAGAGGGAGAGTACAATAACGACTCCCAGCTCTTTGGCCAGTGCTCCAAACTCGTCAGTCGACGGGCCGGGGATTGTTTCGGCAAGGTCGAAGATGTTGGTGTCTTCTACCTGGCAGAAATACAGTGAATTATGTAACTCCTCTAAAACGATAAGTTGTGCGCCTTGTTTTGCGGCGTCTTTTACTTTATTCCTGAGCCCTTCAATATTCTTCCTGATGTCGGGTGTATTGGCCTGTTGTATTAATCCTATTTTCATTTTATTTGTGAGTTACAAATTATAAATCAGATGGCTTTGAATCATTGGCATATTTGCTGATTGGCAAATTAGTAATCAATCCGGTAACTTTATTGTATCAGGCGACATTTCTATATGTTTCCCGAATTCTTCTATTCGCAGTTGTATATCGTCCAGAAATTCCTGTGTGCATCCGGCTTGTTTTGCATCTTCGTAATATTTTTTCAGTAGAGGGAGGAACAGTATATCATTTCCCGAAAATACCATTGCAGGAACGTCATTTTTTATACATCTGAATAATAATGCTTTCTGATCTTTCATTTCATGCAATATGTTATATAAAACTTTCGGGATACTGCATTGTAATGCAATGCAGGGAACCATGTTGCCTTATCAGCGGCGAGCAATCCACACCGATGATTTCCCTTGCCGGAAAAGCCTTTTGCAGTTGCTTACGGGCTTCTTCGTCCCTTTCCTTGTCGTTGTAGAACGGTAATAATACCACATTGTTCATAATAAGGAAATTGGCATATGTTGCGGGTAATCTTTGATTATCTTCGTCATATGCAGGTTCTGCCATAGGTAAAGCTACCAGTTTGTATGGGTTTCCCTGATAATCGGTAAATGTTTTGAGTTGCTCTTCCATTTTAGCAAGGGCATCGTAATGTTCGTCCGATGTATCCTCACATTTTACATAGGCTATCGTATGCTGGTCACAAAAGCGGGCAAGAGTGTCGATGTGGCTATCCGTATCATCCCCGGCAAAATAGCCGTGATCGAGCCATAGTACCCTGCTGAGGCCAAAAGTCTCTTTCAGATATTCTTCTATGCTTTCTTTCGAAAGGTATGAATTTCTGTTTGGAGATAATAAACATTCTGATGTGGTGAGCAGGGTTCCTTTCCCGTCCGATTCGATTGCTCCGCCTTCGAGTACAAAATCTTTTTTATTTATCAGTTCCACATCAGAAGCGAATATCTTTCCTGTAAATAATCCCCGGGTTATCTGATTATCAAAATTGGAGGCAAATTTCAAGCCCCATCCGTTGAACGTAAAATCATATACATATTTTTTGCCGTCCTTAATAACCGAGATGCCGCTATGGTCACGTGCCCAGGTATCGTTTGTAGGTAATTCAATCAGAGTGAGGTTGCCAAACAATTCTTTGTGCGCCCTCAATTCAAACCTTACGCTTTCTGCACTATAGCATACAATGACAAGCTTTTGCCTCTTTAATATTTCGTATGCTATGTTTACATAACAGGCGGTTACATCTTCGATCATGTATTCCCAATCGGTTCCAATATGAGGCCATGTCAGTTGTATTGCGCTTTGGGGATACCATTCGGGAGGTAAAAGTATAGGGTGAGCCATTTGTTTTTTATTCTAAAATGTTTATCAGATAGCAAAAATACAAAATAATTATTTTAATATACCACCTGTAACCATCCGTCCTGAATGAATGGTCTGACGCCGCGCAGAGAAAAATAGCTGAGGATTTGAATAGGTACAGAGGTTTGCAATTTCAATATTCTGTGCCGGTATGCCTGCATCATTTAAAATCAGTTTGTTTGCCTGTTGCAAATTCAGATGCATTTTTCCGGTCTCGGTGTTCCGGTAACCAATATCCTCAATTTGAAAACCTGCTTCCTGAAAGGTTTCTACTACTTCTTCACCCACTTCGAAACGCTCCTGTGATATACATGGAGCTATCCCGGCAAGTAAGTCTTTGGGATTGGAGCCAAAATGTTCTGTCATCCTTATCACTGTCTTTTCCGCAATCCGCGCAACAGTACCTTTCCATCCGGCATGTATGGCAGCCAATACTTCCTTGTGCGGGTCGTATATCAGTACCGGTACACAGTCGGCGGTAGTAACTCCTATGCATATATTTTTCCGGTCTGTGATAAGGGCGTCGATGCCATATAGCTTCTTTTCTTTTTCCTCATCATTAAGATTTAAAAACTGTTCGTCTACAATGAATGTTTTGTCATCATGAGTCTGGCAGGGTATATACAGATTTTCTACAGGAACGCCTGCCACATTCGCAATGCGTTCTCTGTTTTCTTTTACATGTTCCGGATTATCACCTGAGTACAGGCCGAGATTGAGGGAACTGTATGCGCCTGTACTAACCCCGCCTTTTATGCTGGACGAAAAATGGAACAGATCAGACTGGGGAAATATAGAGAAACGGAAAAGTCCGATATTATTTAAAGAGAAATATTCCATAGTTAAATGCTTTCTTTTAAGGTCGCAGACCTGTTTTTTTTGTATCTGAAAGAACAATGGCCGGTTATATTTGAATAATGTTATACCGGACGCCTTCTTTACTTATTTATAATGAATTTATTAAACTACATAAAGTTATGAAAAAGATTTTGTTATTATTATTTATTCTTGCCTCTTCATCCGCTACATATGCGCAAACGGGAGATGGATCTTTGTATTATAACAATATAGAGGTCTATAAAGATTTGCAGCTTTCATTTAAACAAACCGCACAAATCAAAGACTTGAAGAGGGAGGTGAAAAAACAGTTTCAGGCAATTAGGCGCGACAGAACGATTCCGGGACAACGAAAAGGGCAGCGTAAACACGCTTTGGCTTTGAAATATAAACCGGGGAAAAATGAGACTCCAGTCATTGAAAGATACTTATAGGTTGAGGAAAGAATCTCTGAAAAGAGGAAAGGAAGCAGCTAAGAACGTTTTTTCGTGATAATGAAATAAAAAATAAGGCCTGTGGAAAATATTCTACAGGCCTTATTCTATTCTATAATTGAATTATTCCGTTTCATCCTCCTCGTAGAAGAATCCGTCCACTTCGTCTTCTTCATCCCAGTCCTCTTCCTCGTAATCATCTTCCGGTATAGAGTCATCCTCTTCATCAAACTCTACTGTCTTAATATCCAGATTGCGATGTGTTATATTGAATGATTTCTGATATTCTCCGTCAGCATTCAGTTCACGCCACAATAAATCTTTCAGTGCCACAAGGTTATAGCCTGTAATGGATGAGATGAATATATGAGGTATCTCCGGCAGATCGGCTTCCAGAGCTTCCATCAGTTCTTCGTCCAGCATGTCGGATTTAGATATGGCCAGTACCCGTCGTTTATCCAGTAATTCGGGGTTGAACTGAGCCAGTTCGTTGAGCAGAACCCTGTATTCCTGATGAATGTCGTCCGCGTCGGCAGCTATAATGAACAATAATAATGAATTCCGCTCAATGTGTCGCAGGAAACGCAATCCCAGGCCTTTCCCCTCACTTGCTCCCTCTATAATGCCCGGAATGTCGGCCATTACAAACGATTTGTAGTCACGGTAACTGACAATTCCGATCTTCGGTTCCAGTGTAGTAAACGGATAGTTGGCTATTTTGGGTTTTGCAGCAGTCATGACCGAGAGTAAAGTAGATTTGCCGGCATTCGGGAATCCGACCAGCCCCACATCGGCCAATACTTTGAGCTCTAATATCACTCTGCGTTCCTGATACGGTTCTCCCGGTTGAGCATATCGCGGCGCCTGATTGGTCGGCGTTTTGAAGTGGTTGTTCCCACGGCCGCCCTTGCCCCCTCTCAGCATGATAACCTCCTGTCCGTCTTCGGTTACATCACATAGATATTCTCCCGTTTCGGCATCATAGGCCACTGTTCCGCAAGGGACATCTATTATCTTGGTTTCGCCTTTTTTACCGGAACTTAACCTGCCGGAACCGCTTTCGCCGTGTCCTGCAAGAATATGGCGTTGAAACTTCAGATGGAGCAATGTCCATAAGTTCCGGTTGCCACGTAGTATCACATGACCACCGTCACCACCGTCACCGCCGTCAGGTCCACCTTTAGGTATGTATTTTTCACGACGGAAGTGAGTCGATCCTCTACCACCCTTGCCCGAACGGCAATAAATTTTGACGTAATCTATAAAATTTGAATCTGCCATATTTAGCTATAAGTTACGAGTTACAAGTTACGAGTTACAAGTAAAGCGGCTTGTAACTCGTAACTTGTAACTCGTAACTACAATAATATTATTTCACTTTGTCTACAGCTTCAGCTATAAGACCGAAGATTTCTTCCACAGTGCCTACACCCTTTATAGAGGCAAGTTTACCTGTGTTTTTATAATGTTCTTTTAATGGGGATGTCTGATTTTTGTAAACGTCGAGACGGGATTTGATTGTTTCCAGGTTATCGTCTGATCGTCCCGATTGTTGTCCGCGTTTGATAAGGCGGTCTATCAGTTCCGGTTCGTCCACTTCGAGGCTAACGACAACAGAGATATCCTGCCCCCTTTCCTTCAGCATCTTTTCCAAAGCCTCGCCTTGAGCAATGGTGCGGGGGAAGCCATCGAAGATAACTCCGGAAGCATCTTTCTTGCTGTCCAGCACATTTGCCAGCATACCGATAACTACATCGTCGGGTACCAGTTGCCCCTTCGAGATGTAGCCTTCCGCCAACTTGCCTAGTTCTGTACCGTTCTTCATTTCGGCGCGTAAAACATCGCCGGTAGAGATGTGCGCCAGATTATATTTCCTGATGAGGTTCTCGCTTTGAGTACCTTTTCCTGAGCCCGGCGCTCCAAAGATTATAATATTCAACATATTAATTAAGTTACATGTCACAGGCTCCGGTTATACGGTTTGTAAGAGTATGGCCTGCAAGATTTATATTTAAGAGTTCTTTATTTTATATATATCGGGAAGATTACGCCCGTATCCGTCGTAATCGAGACCGAAACCAACAATAAAATCACTAGGTATTTCCAATGCTACATAGTCCAGTTTGATGTCGTACTTCAAAGCGTCGGGTTTGAGCAAAAGTGTAGTTACCAGTATTTCTTCCGGCTCGTCGCAAACCAATTGTTCGAGCATTAATGACATTGTATAACCTGTATCTACTATGTCTTCCACGATGACAACTGTACGGCCTTTAATATCTTCTTCCAGCCCGTATATTTCTTTTATTTTCCCTGTCGAAGAAGTTCCTTTATAAGACGACATCTTTACAAAAGATACTTCACAAGGAATAGATACACGCTTCATCAATTCAGAGGCGTACATAAACGAACCGTTCAGCACGCAAATGAATAAAGGGTCTTTGCCGGCCAAATCTTTATTCAATCTGGCAGCTACATTGTCAATCGCTTTTTCTATAACTTCTTCCGTGAGAAAAAGATCAAATTCTTTATCCTTAATAGTCACCGTTTTCATAGATGATTTTACTCTAAATTGTTATTAAACTGCAAAAGTAGCATAAATCAGTTGATTGTCTATCATAATGATGGTATTTTAAATGTCTAAAAAAGAAAAAACGGGAAAACTGCCGTTGTCCCGTTCCTATAATTATCTGAGATAAATGTTTACTGAGGAGCTCCGTACACTTCTTCGCAAGGTTGAATAATCACCCAGCCCTCGCCTTCGAACATCATCTGGAAGCTTTCACCACTGCCTCGTCCAATAAATGTTTTAAGGGAAATATCGGTTTTCATCTGAGGGGTCAGGTTGCCTGACCATGCTACTGTGGCGTTAGGATCTGTGAATACAGGCTGTCCCGGTTTAACGATCAGTGTCATCGGATTGCCGTGAGTTGTGATGGCAATGTGTCCGGTTCCGCTCAGGCGTGCCTGGAATAAACCTCCACCCATAATGCCGGCAACACTTTTCATCATTTTTACTTCCGATTTAACTCCTTCTTCGTGTGCAAGGATATCATTGCCGTTCACGTTGATAGATTCGTTTTCCAGGTATAAGATGCGCACTCTTTTCTCTACGTCGGCTGCATAAATGCGTCCGGTACCTGTTGTTTTCATCATTGTGGTGCCTTCACCCGACATGGTTTTTTTAAGCAGGTTGCCGATACCTTTGCTCAGCATACCTTCTCTTTCAAATTTCACGTTTCCGGTATAAGCTACCATTGCTCCTTTTTTCAACATTACCATTTGGTTGTTGATATTAAGCTCAAGCATGTATGGGCTCTCTAATTGGAAAAAGTCGTTTTTTGACTCGTCTTGTGCTGTTTCTTCAATGAAAGCCTTAATGGAATACTTGTTCATAGTGTAAGGTTTAAAAAAATTAATAAATTAAAATGGTTTGTTTGTATTTGTTGTTTTTTTAAGTTCTAAAATTAGGGAAATAATCTTAAAGTTTGAAATAAAGTAATGAAAATAATTTGTTACAATATTGTTGAATGCGGGGGCACATATATAATCGCGAAAATGAAAAATCCAGTTTTTCAAAATAAAAAGTACAAAAAAAATGCAAATCACATCTACAATAAAGAGATATGATTTGCACAAAGATAATTAAACAGTATTTAAAGCATAATTAATCGCTTTTAATATTTATTTTTGCTATGTGAATAATCGAATTAATTGGATAGATATATTTAAAGGTATTGGTATAATTTGTGTTATTATAGCACATATTATTAATGATGGATTTATACATAAATTCATTTTCCTTTTTCATATGCCTTTATTCTTTTTTATTAGCGGCTATCTATATAAGCCTGAAAGGAAATGCGCTAAATATCTTTATAATAAGAGTATTTCTCTATTAATTCCCTACTTCATTTTTTTATTGATTATTTTTATGTTTCAATATGGAACTAATTACATTTACTATAATCTAAAGCATTCAGTTTTTTTATTTCTATGGGGAGGTACAAAACTTGCAGGCTGGACAGGGATATTTTGGTTTATTACTTGCTTTTTTATTACACAACAATTCTTTAATTTTCTATTTACCAAATGCAATAAAAGGCTTTTAATCTTGATTGCTTGCTTATTTTTATTACTTGCATACGTGAACTATATATTTTTTCAAACACTTTCATTACCGTGGGCTTTGAACCTTTTATTATACACCCTGCCGATTTTTTCGAGTGGGTATTTAATAAAGAAGTATGAGAATGTAATAATAAGTAAAAAGATATTAATTGTATCCCTATCCGCTATATCAATGATTGTATGTTTTTTATATCCCATTGTTTCAATCAATATAAAATATACTAATTATGGTGTACCCGTAATTTCCTTTTTGCTTGGCATAATTCTAATATTAGGTATTGTTCTTTTATCTCAACAAATATCAAAATATAGATTTATTACAAATATCCTATCTTATACGGGTAAAGCCTCAATGCCGATAATGTATCTACATCAATTTATACAGCTATATATACTTCAATATTATACGCCTAACATTCTGATTAGATTTGTTTTTGCCTTATTCATTCCATTATTAATTTATTGGATATTCTCAAAGTTCAGTATGACAAGACTCATTTTCTTAGGGATAAAACCTACAAAGTAATATTTCTTATATTTTCAAATATATTTCTATAAGAAGCGTCTTTGCAGATACCGATAGGGTCGCCGTTTCTATTATAAACGAAGTTACTAAACAAGCTATCGTGAGGCTGAGTGCCATCGTTTGTTACAACAATATTGCCCTTTATATCCCGAATGGCACATATTGATTCGTTTCCCGTATGTTGCAACCGAAAAATATTGTATTAGATTTTATTGGTCACCTGATGCATTGCATCGGATCAGTTTTTGAAAAATATCGCGATTATATTTTTATATAGATGTTCTTCTTATAAAGAATATTTCCTACGATCCAGCAAAGGCCTACAAAAACGAGAGCATATATCAAGGCGCCGAAATAATCGCCCAGATATGGTTGGAGCAGAACGGAATATATATACCCTTTGGCTGAGATGTATTCTCCATTGTACGGGAATACCGCCTGATAGGCCAGCGTGCCCAGTACTCCGGCCATAACATATATAAATAGAGGGTTAACCCCGAATGATTCGAAGAAAACGCTCCATTTCCTGTGCCCTTTTATATCTATTATCCAGATCAGCAAGGCGAGGAGGAGGGAGGCCAGCCCGCATGTTGCCAAAACGAATGTAGGCGTCCATATCTTCTTGTTGATAGGGCATCCGTAGCTGAGTAAAAATCCGGCAAAAGTGAGTATCGTTCCGGCAATGAACAGCCGGGATATCCGTTTGTCATTGTCCTTGGTATTCATTATGAGCTCACCGCAACAGAATCCGATGAGGACATGGGCTATGGCCGGAATGGTGCTTAACAGCCCTTCGGGGTCTAGAGCCAGTCCCGAATCTTTGTACATGTGATTCACTCCCAGTATAGCCCGGTCTACTATGGATACGATGCTGTTTTCACTTTTCTCGAACCCGTTTCCAAACAGAAGAAGCAGGAAGTAGGCGATCAATGTTGTGCCGATTATATACGGGATGTATTTATGCTTTACGGTAATAGCTATAATGGATGCAGCGCCGTAAGTCAAGGCCAGCCGTTGCATCACCCCTAACGTACGGAGATGGTCGAAGTCCGTTATTGACCTGAAAAAGCGCTCCCAGAATCCCAGGTTGTCAGCTTCCAGCATGTGGTATGTACGGAATGATAATCCGAGCCACGAAAGTCCCAGTCCGATTAAGAATATGACAATGGTGCGTTTGAGTATCTTGAGAAGAGTCGGAGTATTGAACTCGAAATTAAATTTCCGAAGGGAAATATAAGTGGATATTCCCATGATGAACATAAAGAACGGAAATACGAGGTCGGTAGGGGTTAACCCATCCCATGCAACGTGTTTTAGCGGGGCGTAGGTGTATTCTCCCGCACCGGAATTGTTTACCATTATCATTCCGGCGATAGTGATGCCACGGAGTACATCGAGAGACAATAGTCTTCCTGAAGGTTTTTGTGTCATTTTCTTATGTATCTGTTAGAAATAATGTTAACGGTATATAGATTACGAAAATAGCCATTTTAAGTATTTAAGCAAAGCAGCACGCCGGTTTTAACATCAAAATGGCGTGCTGCTTTGTATGTTTACTCTACCAAGGCAAAATCCAGTTGTTTACGTTCAAGGTTTGCCCGTGCTACTTTTATTTTCAGAGGATCGCCCAAGCTGTAGGTTCGTTTGTTGCGGCGTCCGCGCAAACAATAATTCTTTTCGTCGAATTCGTAGAAATCATCATCCAGATCGCGGATAGGAATCATTCCCTCACATTTGTTCTCATTTATTTCGGCATATAGGCCCCATTCTGTGATTCCTGAAATAACAGCGTCGAATACCTGTCCCAGTTTGTCGGACATATATTCTACCTGTTTGTATTTTATAGATGCTCTTTCGGCATTTGCGGCCAGTTGTTCCATTTCCGAACTATGTTCGCATTTGCTTTCATAAAGTTGTTTGCTCACACTGCGTCCGCCATCCATATAGCGGGTAAGCAAACGGTGAACCATCATGTCGGGATAACGGCGGATAGGGGAGGTAAAGTGAGTGTAATACTCAAATGCCAGCCCGTAATGTCCGATGTTGACCGTAGAGTATATCGCTTTGGCCATGGCACGGATGGCAATGGTAGAGATCAGATTTTCTTCCGGCTTTCCGCTTACCTCGTCCAACAGGTGATTGATAGATTTTGATACATTCGTTTTCGATCCGTCCACTTTTATTTTATATCCGAACCGGCGGATAAATTCAGAAAGGTTCTCCATCTTTTCCGCATTCGGCAGGTCGTGGATACGGTAAACAAATGTTTTTGCGTTCTTATTTTTCGGTACATTCCCGATGAATTCGGCAACGGTACGGTTAGCCAGAAGCATGAATTCCTCGATCAGCTTATTCGAATCTTTAGCATATTTAAAATATACGCTGATTGGTTTTCCTTTTTCGTCTATTTCAAATCTGACTTCATGGCGGTCGAACGCGATTGCTCCGTTATCGAAACGTTTTGTCCGTAACTTTTTAGCAAGGTCGTTCAATTTCAGCATTTCGTCCTTGTAGTCGCCCTCGCCGGTTTCTATAATGTCCTGCGCTTCTTCATACGTAAAGCGCCTGTCGGAATGTATGACTGTGCGGGCAATTCTGCTCTTCTTTATATTCGCGTCGTCATCGAGTTCGAATATGGCTGAATAACATAATTTGTCTTCGTGCGGACGAAGCGAACACAGTCCGTTGCTGAGCCGCTCAGGAAGCATAGGGATCGTTCTGTCGACCAGGTAAATAGATGTGGCCCGGCTTTCGCCTTCTTTGTCTATAATGTCGCCTTCCTGCACATAGTGTGTCACATCGGCGATGTGTACCCCGACTTCCCAACGGCCATTCTTAACCTGTTTGATAGAGAGGGCGTCATCGAAGTCTTTCGCATCGCGCGGGTCTATTGTAAATGTGAGTGTATTTCTGAAATCTTCACGTTTCGCGATTTCTTCCGGGGTGATTTCATCCGGTATCTTGTTGGCAAAAGCTTCTATTTTTTCAGGATATTTATATGGCAGGCCAAATTCGGCTAAGATGGCATTCATTTCTGTATTGTTCTCTCCGGCCTGTCCCAGTATGTCCAATACCTTCCCTATCGGATTCTTTGCTTTCTGAGGCCACTCCACTATTTCTACCAGAGCTTTGTCTCCGTCTTTACCTCCATTCAGTTTGTCTTTGGGTATAAATATGTCATTAGCCAGTATTTTACTGTCCATTACCAGAAAGGCGAATTGTTTCTGAACATCCAGTGTGCCTACGAAGGTTGTTTGCTTACGTTCGAGTATTTCCAGTACTTCGCCTTCCGTATCACGTCCTTTACGTTTGGCCAATATTTGTATTTTTACACGGTCGCCGTTCATGGCATGCGCCGAGTTTCGTTCGGCTATAAAGATATTATTGCTTTCGTCATCCGGTTTGAAAAAGTTTTTTCCGTTACTCCTTCTTTCGAATGTACCTTCGAGGAAGAGCCCGCGATTGTTCGATTTATATTTTCCGCGTACAGGTTCTACGATGAAGTCGTCTTCGAGCAGGTTGTACAGTATATTTGTGATTAATTGTTTTTCAGCAGGTTTTTTGAATCCCAGCTTTTCTGTGATTTGTTTAGGACTGAACGACTCGGTTGAGTTTCTATTGAAAAAATTTACGACGCTGTTTACTATATCTGCTTTTGATTTTCTCTTATCGGTTTTGTGCGGAGCTTTGTTCTTACTCATATATAATTTATTTCTTTAATTTCTATTGCCGGGCAAACATTAACGGGCTTGGAATGTTATTATCCCGGTTATTATTCGGAATTTCAAATGTACAAAAAAGAATTAAATTGTACATCTGATTCTTTGTGAATGAAATACTTTTGTCAGAAATTATGTAATTTTGTTTCTGAATTAAATGAAATACAAGATTATGCCTTGCATATTAAATATAGAAACAGCTACAGAAGTGTGTTCCGTAGCGGTGTCCGTAGACGGGCGGGTGGTTTTCCAAAAAGAAGAAACGAAGGGTCCTTCTCATGCGGTTTTACTGGGTACATTTGTAGATGAAGCAATGGAAATGCTTCGCGCGCAGAATCTGAAACCGGATGCTGTGGCGGTAAGTTGTGGTCCCGGTTCATATACAGGGCTTCGTATTGGTGTATCGGAAGCGAAGGGGCTTTGCTTTGGGCTGAATATCCCGTTGATTGCCCTTAATTCTTTAAAAATAATGGCAAACGGCGTATCTAAAATGAAAGATTTACAGGATTATACGTTGCTTTGTCCGATGATAGATGCCCGCCGGATGGAAGTGTACGATGTATTGTTAAATAAAGAATTACAGGAAGTTCGCCCTGTTAGTGCCGATATTATTGACGAAAATTCTTTTGCCGGTTATCTTGGCAAGGAGAGGATTGTTTTCTTTGGTAATGGCGCGGAAAAATGTAAGGCTGTATTGAAAAGTGAAGCGGCTTTGTTCTTAGACAATGTCTATCCGCGTGCTTTCAATATGATTGGTCTGGCTGAGGAGGCCTATGCCGCCGGAGATTTTGTAAATGTGGCTTATTTCGAACCTTTCTATCTGAAAGAATTTGTGGCTACTGCACTGAAGAATAAGGTGTTGGCCGCTGTGAAGTAATGAAGTAATATATCCGATAGTTAATAATGATTAGCCGGCCATCTTGTATGCAAATGACTATAAACTATACACCGGGATAATGGATTATACGGAGCAATTGCTAATAATCTGTCCTTTAATATTTATCAGCGGATTTATCGACAGTATTGCTGGCGGGGGAGGCCTGATCTCATTGCCGGCCTATAATGTCGCCGGCCTGCCTCCTCATTTTGCATTGGGAACGAATAAGTTCAGCAGCTGTATAGGTACATTTTTCAGTACAATGCGTTTTATCAGGAATAAGAGTTATGACCTGACAAGTGCAATACCGTCCATCTTGTTTGCATTTATAGGCTCCGCCATAGGGTCTAAAATTGCGGTTTGTCTCGATGCCGGAATTCTGCGATATATCCTTATTGCCGGTATTCCGGTTATTGCCGTCATTGTTTTTAAGAAAAAGAATTTTTCGAACATAGCTTCGAAAAATTTTTCGAAAGCCAGAATAATCACGCTGTCGTCTCTGATCGGCTTTGTTATCGGCGGATATGACGGTTTTTTCGGCCCCGGAACAGGCACTTTTCTTATCTTGGCTTATACTTCGGTTCTGGGACTGGATTTGCTGACGAGTATGGGGAATGCGAAGCTGGTTAATCTGACATCGAATTTAGCATCGTTAATTGTATTTCTTGCAGAAGGAAAGGTTCTTTTTGTTGTGGGAATACCTGCCGCCTTATGCGCTATCGCCGGGCATTATATCGGTAGCGGACTGGCTATTAAGAACGGGCAAAAAATCGTCAGGCCTATGCTGTTAGTGGTACTTATGCTACTTTTGACAAAGCTGGCGTATGATTTATCCTTTTGAATGATCTGTTTTTGAGAATCTTTACTGTTGATTTTTAACATTCCGGACCTTTAAAAAAGGCTTATATATTTTGCAAATAAAAAAATATCCGTATATTTACGAAAAAATAGTAGATTTACGTCAATTTTGTATTTTATGGAAAAGCTTACTCACCAGGAAGAATCAGTAATGTTGCATATTTGGCAGCTTAGCGAATGTGTAGTAAAAGATATTATAAATGAAATGGACGATCCCAGGCCTCCTTATACAACAGTTGCTTCTATTGTCCGCAATCTGGAGCAGAAAGGATACCTGCACTCTAAGAAGTATGGTAATGTATGGGTATATACTCCCAAGATCAAAGAAGATGAGTATAAGAAGGCATTTATGTCGAATGTGGTGAAAAGTTATTTTGAAAACTCATACAAAGAGCTTGTCTCTTTCTTTGTAAAAGAGGAAAAAATATCTCCGGAGGAATTACAGGAAATAATGAAGATGATAGAAAAGGGGAAAAGTTAACTATAATCTGAGCGACCATGGATAACACAATTCTAATATATCTTATTAAGGTGTCAGTTGCTCTGGCGCTGTTCTATGGCTTGTATATGCTTTGCCTGAAAAGAGACACATTCTTTAAACTAAGAAGAGCCTATTTCTTTTCCGCTATCCTTTTTTCCCTTTTTTTTCCTGTTATTGCGATAGAAATGCCTGCCAGCAGTAATACTTCTGTACAGATTCCTACATACTGGCTGTCAGATATTGAAGTCGGGAGCGCCGTTGATGCGGAGACTTCGATGGAGGCGACAATGGGTATATGGTCTGTTGTCTTGGTAATACTTGCTGCTGTATCGGCTTTTTATGCCGTTAAATTTATAATACAGTTATTCAGCTTGGTTAAGCTAAGGGTGGCAAATGAGACTGAAAGACTATCTACGTACCGCATCATAAAAATGAAAGACAGGCGGACTTCTCCGTTTTCTTTCTTTAACTGGATTTTTATTAATTCCGATGCTCACAATCCGTTCGAATTGGCCGAGATAATAGCACATGAGCAAGTGCATGTGAATCAGTATCATTCCATCGATGTAGTACTATCCGAAATCTTATGTATCTGTTTCTGGTGGAACCCGTTCGCGTGGTTACTGAAGAAAGAAATAAAACTGAACCTGGAGTACCTGGCAGATAAAGGAGTACTGGAATCGGGAGTCGACTCAAAGGAATATCAATATATATTATTACAAGTCTCAAATAGAAGTACCGGTATACCACTTATTAATAATTTCAATGTATCACAACTAAAAAGAAGAATTACGATGATGAATAAAAAGAAAAGCTCAATATTTACATCCATAAAATACCTGTTGGTTATTCCGGTAGGCACGGCATTGCTTTTAGGCAATGCTGTACAGGCAACCACGTCTTTAGATAATTTCTCGATAGATGGAATAACCGAAGTGATGGATGGTAATCAGGCGCCTCAAAAGAAAGGTGATGTATATGTGACGGTAGAACAGATGCCTTCATTTCCCGGAGGATTGGACGCTCAACAGCGTTTTATCGCGGATGGCCTGAAATATCCTGTGGAGGCACAGGCCAAAGGTATCCAGGGAAGAGTCACTATCCGCTATGTGATAAAGAGTACAGGTGAAATATCCGATATCGAAGTAATAAGAGGTGTCGACCCTCTATTGGATAAAGAGGCTATCCGTATCGTGAAATCCATGCCTAAATGGGAACCCGGCAAGCAAGGAGGAAAAGCGGTGGATGTGTACTATACATTACCTATCGTTTTCAGACTTGCAGGCGGTAATACTGATAAGGTGAAATCCGGCGGTAAACCGAATGAAATTGTCGTGGTGGGCTATGGAGCCGCTCCGGAGAAAGAAGTGGGAGTGGCATCCTTGAAGGAGGGTTCACCAAATGATAAGATGATGCCTTTTATAACGGTGGAACAGATGCCTTCTTTCCCCGGAGGCGAGCAGGCAATGCATGAATTTATCAGCAATAATTTGAAATATCCTGAGTCGGCTCAGAAGAATGGTATTCAGGGACGTGTGACTGTCCGCTTCATTGTGAGGAGTACAGGTGAGATAAGCGATGTTTCGGTTATCCGCGGGATTGAGCCGGATATGGACAAAGAGGCGGCACGTACAGTCAGATCCATGCCGAAGTGGACACCTGGTAAGCAGAATGGACAGGCTGTGGATGTATATTTTACATTACCTATTGTTTACAAATTAAAGAAAGACGAGAAAAAATAGGATATGTGAAGGCTGACCATTAATACTACTTATTTGACGGAGGCAGGGACCAGCACTTTCTGCCTCTCTTTTTAGAAGCTGTCTGAATTATATTTTAAAGATGAAGAAATTGAGGACCATCCTGTGTTACCTGTTGTTTTGTTCCTGTTATCTGTTCTCTCAGGATAACCCGAATCTGTTATCCGGTTATTTGCGCAGCTTTCAATATCAGAAGGCGCTGGATTATATAGAAACACAGGAGCAAACAAGGGATTTGCTTATCCGGAAGGCTTTGTGCTATAAAGCGTTGGGTGATTATCAGAGGTCGCTGGAAATATTATATCCTTTATCGAAAGAATATACTGCCGATCTGCAAATTATAACAGAAATGGCTGTTTGCTATGAGGCTCTTTCCCAGCGGCAAGCGAGCATTGATTGTTACGACGGACTTATCCGCCTCGATTCTGCAAATGTATATTTCAAGATGCAGAAAGCCGATTTGTTATATCAACAGGGAAAATATAAAGAATCATTGGACCTATTCCGGCATATCAGCAAAGATCATATGATGACGAACGCCCTGAAAAGGGTGGGGCAGTGCTTCGAGAAGATGAATATAGCCGATAGTGCCATGATATATTTTAAAGAAGCATGGGAGGTTAATCCGAAAGATGGATTCTCGGCTGCAAGCCTTGTGAACCTATGCCTGAAAAACAGGCGGTCGCTCGAGGCTGTAACCTATTCGGATGTGTATATGGAGATGGATACCACCGATCAACAGATGAATCTGCTGAATGCCCTTAGTTATTATAGTATAGACGATTATGAAACAGCAATAGCTAAATTTGAAAAGTGTTACGAAAAAGGGGACAGTTCACTGATTGTAAACCGCAGTCTCGGATTGGCATACTATTCACTTAACGACAGCTACAATGCGCAACCTTTTCTCGAAAGGGCATATGAGCAGGATACGACAAATAACAATGTACTTTATTGCCTGGCCGTGACCTGCAATGATATGGGTGAACACAAAAAAGCGATTCCTCACTTTTTGCGGCTTTTAGGCAGGACTATCCCTCCCGACCTGACCCTATACCTTTATTATCGCAACCTGGGTTCGGCATATGATAAAGGTTCGCATTATAAGGAAGCAGTGGATTCATACACCAAAGCCCTGGCATATGGCGGAGAAAATCAGCAAATGAATCTCTATTATATGATTGGGAATATTGCGGAGAATTACCTTGAAGATAAGCTTAAAGCATTGGAATACTTTAAGCTGTATAAGGCCAGTCTGGATAATTACCTTTCGAAACTCAGGGT
This sequence comes from Dysgonomonas termitidis, assembly GCF_054657735.1. Lineage (NCBI taxonomy): Bacteria > Pseudomonadati > Bacteroidota > Bacteroidia > Bacteroidales > Dysgonomonadaceae > Dysgonomonas > Dysgonomonas termitidis. The sequence continues at coordinate 375,369 of NZ_BAAHYD010000003.1, forward strand.
GAAAGAAGGAGTTGAACCCAAAGAAATAGAAGAGACAGAATTTAAAGTAAAACACCTGGATTTCCATATTTCCAAATTGGAAAAAGAAATGGTCAGATAAGGAATTCAGCTTATCTGGCCCCAGTTGTACCTGTTTCCTCCCAGTTTGCGCAATTGTTTTCGCAGGATGAGGTTGTCAGGCTTCTCCATCAACGGGTCTTCATCCAGTATATTTTGTGCGATTTCCCGTGCATATTGTACTATTTCACCGTCACGTACCAGATTAGCTATCCGCAGATTGAAGGGGATACCGCTCTGTTGAGTACCTTCAAGGTCGCCCGGGCCACGCAGTTTAAGGTCGGCTTCGGCTATCTCAAACCCGTCGTTGCTTTCTACCATAATGTTGATACGCTTGCGGGTATCAGCCGATAACTCGTAAGGAGTGACCAGAATACAATAAGACTGGTCGGCTCCGCGTCCTACACGCCCTCGTAACTGGTGCAACTGCGAAAGTCCGAACCGTTGCGCCGATTCTATTACCATAACCGAGGCGTTCGGTACATTCACACCGACTTCGATCACGGTAGTAGCCACCATTATCCGGGCCTCTTTAGTAACAAAACGCTGCATTTCCGCATCTTTCTCCTTCGGCTTCATCTTGCCATGTACTTTGCATACCGTATATTCGGGGAATACTTCTTTGATATGTTCGAAGCCTTCTTCCAGATTCTTTAAGTCCAGTTTTTCACTCTCCTCTATGAGTGGATACACAATATATACCTGTCTTCCCTCCTGTAATTGTTTGCGGATGGATTCGTACAGCGCGCCCCGCTTCTTATCATACTGGTGGATGGTCTGAATGGGTTTTCGTCCCGGAGGCAACTCATCTATTACAGAGACATCAAGGTCGCCGTATACGGTCATCGCCAGTGTACGCGGGATCGGAGTGGCTGTCATTACCAGTATATGGGGAGGATTGGTGTTTTTTGTCCAAAGTTTTGCCCGCTGGGCGACTCCGAAACGGTGTTGTTCGTCTATCACTACCAACCCCAGATTGCCGAACTGTACGGTGTCTTCTATCAGGGCGTGTGTACCGATGAGGATTTGCACGTCATTGGTCAATAGGCCGCTGTGTATGCGTTCCCTGTCTTTTTTCTTTGTAGAGCCTGTCAGTAGTTCCACATTCACGTCCATCCCTGCAAGGAATTCCCTGATAGTGTAATAATGCTGAGTCGCCAGTATTTCGGTGGGCGCCATCATCGCCGCCTGGAAACCATTGTCCAAAGCTATCAGCATAAGCATGAGCGCTACGAGTGTTTTTCCACTGCCGACATCACCTTGCAACAGGCGGTTCATTTGTTCGCCGGTGGCCATATCCTGCCGTATTTCCTTTATTATGCGTTTTTGGGCATTGGTCAACGGGAACGGGAGATTCTGTTCGTAGAACGTATTGAGGTAGCCGCCTACCTTTGTAAATACAAAACCCTTCAGTTTTGACTTACGGTCGGCTGTATATCTCAGTATATTGAGTTGAATATAAAATAGTTCCTCAAATTTAAGCCTGTACTGGGCTTCCCGCAGCAGTGCAGCATTTTCGGGGAAATGCACATTTCGCATAGCCTGTTTCAGATCCATCAGGCGGGCGTCCTGTATAACCTTTCCGGGTAATGTTTCCTGCAGGTTTCTTATAATGGAAGTAAAGGCGGCAGCCATCATTTTCTGAATCGCTTTGGAATTCAGATAATGATTTTTCATCTTTTCCGTAGTATTATAATACGGCATCAGGCCAGCCGGCCGTTCTTCTTCGTTTATATACGGGTCTATGTCGGGGTGCGCGATATTGAATTTATCTCCGAACATGGTCGGTTTGCCGAAAACAATATAGGGTAAATTCAGTTTGTACTTATCTTCTATAAATTTTGCTCCCTGAAACCAAACCAGATCTATGTATCCCGTACCGTCGGTAAAGTGGGCTACAAGCCGTTTCTTATGTCTTTCTCCATGGGTTTCAAATCCTGTTATTCTTCCCCTGAGCTGGATATAAGGCATATTGCCATCTATTTCGTGTATAAAATAGATGCGGCTGCGGTCGATATACTTATAGGGAAAGTAATAGAGTAGGTCTTCTACCGAGAATACATTAAGTTCTTTATTTAGTATCTCGGCCTTTTTGGGGCCTACTCCGGCTAAAAACTTTATATCGGTCTGTGAAAAATCAGTCATTTTACCTGTCAAAAAACATATTAACACGTAAAGTTACAAGAATTTGTGAGGTATATTGCAGTAATATAAAAGATATTTATCTATATGTAACGGCCGATGGCCGGTCGCTCTTTGAAAGATTGATTAAAGCAGTTACGAGTTACAAGTTAGTTCACTGTTTACTGCTTACTGTTAACTGATATTTCTGTTACTTTTGTTACCTTTTTTATAGTTACAAGTTTGCCTCGCCTTCGCTTCGGCGAATGTTATTTCTGCGCCCTTTGGGCAGTTACGAGTTACAAGTTGGCTGGCGTTTTGTTTTGTTTCACACAAAGACGCAAAGTTTTACATCTTACGAGTTGTTGACTGATAACTGAAAAAGTCACTTGTGCGATAACCAAAGCTAATAGTTATCAGCTAAAATGAAACAGGCACTTAATACATGACAAAAATAGAATGCCGCTCTATATATTGCCCTTACAGGGTGCGATTTGAAAGGGGAAAATAATGATCTTAGGTAAACGCTCTGTAAGGGCAGCATATAAATTTTGTCATGTACTTAGAACAGGTGTTACTTTTGCATTTGTACCTGCCGGAGTAACAACAAGGTGTGAGATCTTTATAGATTGTCTTTCTCAATATCTTTAAAGTACTTGTATGTACCCACTTTCAGTTCGTCCGTGGCAGCTTCATCACATACGATGATTCCTTTCGGATGCAGTTGCAGGGCAGTGATGGTCCACATCTGATTAACGGCGCCTTCTACAGCCTGAGCCAGCGCCCGGGCCTTGTTGTGTCCGTTTACCATAATCAGGACTTCTTTTGCATCGAGGATAGTACCTACGCCCACCGTCACCGATGTTTTGGGAACCTTGTTCACATCATTGTCGAAGAAGCGGGAATTGGCTATAATTGTATCGTGGGTTAATGTTTTGATACGCGTACGGGATGATAAGGATGAACCCGGTTCATTGAATGCTATATGCCCGTCCGGGCCTATTCCTCCAAGGAATAAGTCCACACCGCCCAAGGCCTTCATTTTTGCCTCATAAGCAGCGCATTCTGCATCCAGGTCCGGCGCGCTGCCATTGAGTATATTTACATTGGCGGCATCTATATCTACATGATTGAAGAAATTGTCCCACATAAATGTATAGTAGCTTTGCGGATGGTCTTTCGGCAATCCGACATATTCATCCATGTTGAATGTGACTACATGCCTGAATGAAACCCGTTTTTCCTGATAGTGTTTAATCAGACCTTTGTACATCCCCAGTGGAGAGGAGCCTGTTGGCAGTCCCAGTACAAACGGTTGTTCAGCTGTTGGTTTGGCGGCATTGATTTTGGCTACCACATAGTTTGCTGCCCATTGGGATAAGGAGTTGTAATCGGGTTGAATAATTAGTCTCATGATATATCAGTGTTTTAATATTATGGCAAAAAATAAGACAAACCTTCCAATAATGGCTCTTATATCCTGAAAGGTTTGCCTTTTAACTGTAATTTATAGGGGATGATATTCTACGAAAGCTTCAATAGCTTCATAAGAGGCAAGTCCTAACTGGCGGTACAATTCTGCTGTAGCCTTGTTCCTGTCTTCGGAACGCTGCCAGAACAGACGTTCATCATTTCCCAGGAACGGCGCACTTTCCATCTGTGATTGATGTTTTAGAATCGCATTCCGTTTAGATCGTAATTCCTCCGGAGAGATAGGTACAGCCATTTCTATATGGTCTATTTCCCATTCAGCCCATGCGCCACGATACATCCAGAAACGGCATTCCTTGAGCCATTCTGAACCCTTCAGTTCGTCTACTGCTGCCAGAATGGCATCCAGGCATACCTTGTGTGTCCCGTGCGGGTCGGCCAGGTCTCCTGCTACAAATACTTCGTGTGGCTGGACCGATTGCAGATATTTCTTCACTATTTCCACATCGGCCTCCGATATAGGGTTTTTCTTGATGCGTCCCGTTTCGTAGAAAGGAAGATCGAGGAAGGTTGTTTTATGTGTGTCCATACCCACATAGCGGCATGCTGTTGTAGCTTCCTGACGGCGTATATGTCCTTTCAGGAACAGGATGTCGGGAGTGTCTATATCTTCTTCTTCCTTGTCGTGGAGCAGGTATTGAAGTATCTCCGCATATTTCTTCTCCAAAGCATCGTTGCCTGCGTCGTATTTTCTTCTTACGTCCTCAAGAAAAGATACATAACGGATGACTTCTTCATCACCTACGGCAATATTGCCCGATGTTTGATAAGCTACATGTACATCGTGCTTTTGATCTACCAGCCTTTTGAATGTCCCTCCCATAGATATGACATCATCATCGGGATGCGGGCTGAAAATTATGACACGCTTCGGGTATGGTTTAGCCCTTTCCGGGCGGTTGGTATCATCAGCGTTGGGTTTTCCTCCCGGCCAGCCGGTGATGGTGTGCTGGAGGTCGTTGAATATCTTGATGTTCACGTTATATGCCGAGCCGTATAAGGCTAATAATTCCTCTAATCCGTTATCCTGATAATCTTTATTGGTCAGTTTCAGGATAGGTTTGTTTACCTTGAAGCAGAGCCATACAATCGCCCTGCGGATAAGCTTGTTGTTCCAGTCGCAGTTTGTAACCAGCCACGGGTGGTTGATGCGGGTGAGCTCAAATGCGGCATTCAGGTCGATATGCACCTTGGCATTTTCGTGCGCCTGCAAACATGAAGCGGGTATGGAATCGGAAAGTGTTCCCTCTACGACATCTTTCACGCTCTTTGATTTGTCTTCGCCCCATGCAATAAGAGCGATCTCCTTCGCTTTCATGATTGTGGCTACGCCCATTGTAACAGCGCTAACCGGAACTTTATCTATAGAGCCGAATGTGTTGACCGCCTCTTTTTTTGACTGTACATCTAATAGGATCAGACGCGTTTGCGAACTCATGCTCGAACCGGCAATATTGATACCAATGTTGCCTGCACGCCCCAAACCGAGGAGAAGATAGTCTATTCCTCCCACATTGCGGATTGTTTGTTCATATGTTTTGCAGTAGTTCAGTATTTCTTCTTTCGATACGGAACCATCCGGCGAATACACATTTTTTGGGTCTATATCGACATAATCCAGCAATGATTCTTTTAATAGCTTCAGGTTACTGTTCGATTGGGGAGCGATAGGATAAAATTCATATATATTAAATACGATTACATTCTTAAAACTCAATCCATCTTCGTTGTGCAGGCGGATAAGTTCCTGATAGATTGTTTGAGGGGAATGTCCTCCCGGAAGGCCGAGCACGAACGGAGAGCCTGTAGCTTGTTTCTCCTTGATTTTTCGGGCTATTTCTCTCGCTATATGCAAAGATGCTTCTACAGAGGACTCATAAATCTCGGTAGGTACTTTTTCGTAGCGGGTCAGGGCAGATAGCTCAAATTCATTTTCCGGACGGTAGTAACGCAGAGGCACTCTATCCAATACAATTTGCGAACTTAGATCTAATCTCATATTAAAGGTTTTATATATAATTATTTATGAATAAACATTCGGAATAACTGACCTAAACAACTAAAGCTGCGGCTCCGAGCAGGTTGATATCTTCCCTCTTGGATAAAAGGATTTTCACACGCTCAACCGTTTCTTTAAAAGGAAATTTATATACGCTTTCATACATGTTGTCCGCGAAGAGTTCATAGCCTTTTACTATATTGCCGCCCAGGATAATAGCTTGAGGATCATAAGTGAAAAGGATTGTTTTCATGAGATTGCCTATATGCTCACCCAGTTCATTCCATAGAGCTAACATTTTTGCATCTCCTTGCAGTGCAAGTTCATAAGCTTCCTTAGCGGTCGTATTATTCCGTACAAAAAATTTCTGGCCGCAATAACGTTCATAGTCGGAGTACAGGTATGGAAGACTTCCTATTTCCCCTGCTCCCGTATTGTATCCGTTATATAATTCGTTATTTATGATAATACCCGCTCCAACTCCTATACTTAACGTTACGCAGACAAGATCACGGTAAAGAGTACCTTCTCCATAGTAGCGTTCTCCAAAAGCGAAGCAGTTGGAATCATTGTTAACAAAAACCGGAATTCTGAATTCTTTTTCGAGGATATCTTTTAAAGGGACTTTTTTCCACGATGGAATGTTGATTGCATCCTGGATAATCCCTTTTCCGGTCTTGACAATGCCGGATACTCCTATCCCTATACCGCGGATATTAGAGTTTATGATTGTTCCGATCGTTTCTATCAGATGGTCTATGATCGCATGTTCCGATTCTTCGGCTTTTGTAGGAACTACCAGCTTGCGGAATATTTGACCTCCGTCAACAATTCCCAGCCGCATACTTGTGCCATCTATATCTATTCCAATTCTCATAATGTTAAGAATGTAGTACGTTAAATTTGAGATGACTAACTAAATATTGAGACTGTAGCTTACTTAAAGTGCTGTTTCTAACAATGAATGATACTTAATCAAATCCATCTCTTTGTTTTCCATAATAATACTACAAATATATACTTCTAAAGAGGAAAAACAACAAATCAACTGTTAATTAACATCTAAAAAGTCGATATTGTTTAATAAACTTATTTTTTGTCTTCTTAAGTAGTTTTTTAATCTGCAGATATAGCGGCAGAATATTCGCTTATTGTCTTGTTGCGGCGGTTTCTTCTCTCTGGAAGATCCTTTGGCTCCGATGATGTGGGCGGCATTGCAAAGGCTGGATGCTATTTTATAGAAAAGACAGTGTCCGGCTTTTGCAAACACTGTCCTTTATGATTCAGGGTATCACCTGCAATTTCTCTATTCTTATTCTTGCGTCTACGGCAATAACTTTCTCTTCGTTTGCCAGAAGTGGATTGATGTCCATTTCTTTTATCTCGGTAGCAAACCTTAACAGTATAGATAAGCGGACGATTATTTCTGTAAATAGTTTTTCATTTAATCCTTTTTGTCCTCGGGTACCTTGTATTATTTTGTACGCCCTTAACGAACGTATCATGGATGACGCTTCATTGAAGCTTAGAGGAGCCAGGCCTGATGCTACATCTTTCAATATTTCCACAAATATGCCTCCCAGCCCGCATAAGACAATATGTCCGTATTTTGATTCATATTTTGCGCCTACAAACAATTCTTGTCCCGAAAGCATCGGTTGTATCATAACTTCTGTAGCTGCCGGTATTTTCATTAATCTGTCAAATTCGAGAGCAAGATGATTATCCGACCTTATGTTGAGAACCACTCCTCCGACATCCGATTTGTGTACCGGGCCCACGCATTTTGCCACTATCGGATAGCCTATTTTATTAGCAAAGTTGATAGCCTTATCTTTGTCGTTTGTTACCAGTTCCTGTACCTGCGGTATTCCTGCTGCATCAAATAACTCCCTGATTGTATCACTGTCTATATATCCGTCCGGCGCATTATCTATAATATTTCTGATGCGGGGGATGTCTATTTTTATATCCTCCATTTTTCCGACCGACGGGGGAGTCCATGATACTACTTTCGATAGGGCGTTTGCTAAAGCATATTCGTCAGTGAAGTTTACATGCCCTTTTTTTACAAAATTGTCCATTTCCTGTGAAGCGGCGATAACCGAAGGAAGGATCGGGTAAATAGGTAATCTGCATGTTCTTATTTTCTGGTCAAGTATTTCATATGCCTCGGCGACATTGCTTACACCAGGGTTGCCATATATTACGGCTATGCCATCAATTTCTTTGAAGCGCTTTTCGCAAAAATCGATACAGATAGCCATATGTTCTCCTGTCCCTGTGCCGATGATGTCTATCGGGTTCGATACGGCAGCTCCCGGGAGAAGATGTCCTTTCAGTTCCGCAGCAAGTTCTTTGTCCATCTCAGGAACGTCAATGTTTCCCTTCGATAAGGCGTCTGTCAGAATAACCGCGGGCCCTCCGGCCTGGGTAATGATAACCAGGTTTCTCCCTTTTATTTCTTTAAGGGTGAGGACGGCAGCTACATTAGCGAGTTCTTCTCTGGAATAGCAGCGGATGATTCCTGCTTTTCTAAAAAGGGCTTCGACTGCCGAGTCGGAACTTGCTATGGCTCCCGTGTGTGATGAGGCTGCCCGGCTGCCTGAACTGGAACTGCCTGATTTTATGGCTGCAATTTTACAGCCTTTTCGGATGAGGGATGCTGAGTGATTGAGAAAGCGGTCTGGATCTGCGATTTTTTCCAGATATAATAATTTGATCTTAGGGCTGCTTTTAGGATCGAATTCGTTGTCCAAGAATTCCAGAATATCTTCTACGCCTACCTGTGCCGCATTTCCTATAGACCATGCGGAGTTGAATCTTAAGCCGATTCTCATGGCCGATTCAATAATATATGTAATAGTTCCTCCCGAACTGGAGATGATATCCACGCCTTGAGGGTCCAGGTTTGGAACCGGACGGGTGAAAATGCTCTGATGCTTCGTATTGAAGAAGCCTGAGCAGTTAGGGCCGATCATAATTGCCCCGGCTTTGTTGACTATGTCTACTAATTCTTTTTCCAATTTAGCTCCATCTTCAGATTCCTCGCTGAATCCTGCCGAGAAAACAATGAAGGCTTTTACCCCTTTTTCTTTGGCCAGGTATTCTACGGTTTGTAGGCATTGATTTGCAGGTACGGAGATGATAGCCAGGTCTGTTCCGGGGATTTCCTCAATGCTTACATATGCCTTTATGCCTTGTATAGAGCCTCCTCTGGCATTAACAACGTATAAATCCTTATCGAATGTTCCGGTGGCTAAATTGTGAAGGACGCTTCCTCCGGGTTTCAAAATGTTATCAGATGCGCCTACAACTACGATGCTTTTAGGGTTAATTAGCTGTTCATAGATCATAAATTGGTTATTTAGGTGTTATTTTGCGTAAAAGTAGTGATTTATATGATATATAAAGGTTACCATAGACATAATATAAAACATAAAAATGACTGAACTTGTTTTTGAAAGCCCGTTTTCAAAAATATATTGTGATCCGTATAAACTTTTTTGTGTTTAATAACATGTTGTTGATTAATGTAATAGTTATCTTGGTTAGTGATTATGTAAAAAAATAATTAAAAAAAGGTTGTTTAATATTTGGAGAGTAAAGAATTGTTTTCTACTTTTGCACCCGCTTTACCACTAAAAGGCTCTTCGGCAGCGGGGAGTTTATGGGAGTAGAGAAAGCGATCTTTGAGATTATGAAATAACAACATTATAGAGTGTAGTACACAGTCTGAACCCTGGTTAAGTTTGGGGTTTGGATAAAAAGCTAGAGATAGTAAAAAAAGGTGCTACCGTCAATTACTATTACCCAATAGTAAAATAAAAACGCTTGAACAGGATCAAAAGGTTAAAAAAAAGAATATACAAAGAAGAGTTTGATCCTGGCTCAGGATGAACGCTAGCGATAGGCCTAACACATGCAAGTCGAGGGGCAGCATAGGGTAGCAATACTTTGATGGCGACCGGCGCACGGGTGAGTAACGCGTATGCAACCTACCTATAACAGGGGGATAACCCGGAGAAATTCGGACTAATACCGCATAAAACAGGGGCTCCGCATGGAGATATTTGTTAAAGATTTATCGGTTATAGATGGGCATGCGTTCCATTAGCCAGTTGGTGAGGTAACGGCTCACCAAAGCAACGATGGATAGGGGAACTGAGAGGTTTGTCCCCCACACTGGAACTGAGACACGGACCAGACTCCTACGGGAGGCAGCAGTGAGGAATATTGGTCAATGGGCGAGAGCCTGAACCAGCCAAATCGCGTGAAGGAAGACTGCCTTATGGGTTGTAAACTTCTTTTGTACAGGAATAAAAAGGGGGACGCGTCCCTTATTGCATGTACTGTACGAATAAGCATCGGCTAACTCCGTGCCAGCAGCCGCGGTAATACGGAGGATGCGAGCGTTATCCGGATTTATTGGGTTTAAAGGGTGCGCAGGCGGGCTTTTAAGTCAGCGGTGAAATCTCGGGGCTTAACTCCGAAACTGCCGTTGAAACTGGGAGTCTTGAGTATGGATGAAGTAGGCGGAATTCGTTGTGTAGCGGTGACATGCTTAGATATAACGAGGAACTCCGATTGCGTAGGCAGCTTACTAAGCCATAACTGACGCTCAAGCACGAAAGCGTGGGGATCAAACAGGATTAGATACCCTGGTAGTCCACGCCGTAAACGATGATTACTAGTTGTATGCGATATACCGTATGTGACTAAGCGAAAGCGATAAGTAATCCACCTGGGGAGTACGCCGGCAACGGTGAAACTCAAAGGAATTGACGGGGGCCCGCACAAGCGGAGGAACATGTGGTTTAATTCGATGATACGCGAGGAACCTTACCCGGGCTTGAAATGTACATGAATTACGTTGAAAGATGTAAGCCAGCAATGGCATGTATGTAGGTGCTGCATGGTTGTCGTCAGCTCGTGCCGTGAGGTGTCGGCTTAAGTGCCATAACGAGCGCAACCCACATTGTTAGTTACTAACAGGTCAGGCTGAGGACTCTAACAAGACTGCCGTCGTAAGATGCGAGGAAGGTGTGGATGACGTCAAATCAGCACGGCCCTTACGTCCGGGGCGACACACGTGTTACAATGGGTGGTACAAAGGGCAGCTACTTGGTGACAAGATGCTAATCTCCAAAGCCACTCCCAGTTCGGATCGGAGTCTGCAACTCGACTCCGTGAAGCTGGATTCGCTAGTAATCGCGCATCAGCCATGGCGCGGTGAATACGTTCCCGGGCCTTGTACACACCGCCCGTCAAGCCATGGAAGCTGGGGGTATCTGAAGTGCGTAACCGCAAGGAGCGTCCTAGGGTAAAACCGGTGACTGGGGCTAAGTCGTAACAAGGTAGCCGTACCGGAAGGTGCGGCTGGAACACCTCCTTTCTGGAGATGCTGTTCGAGCAAGGTAGTCCTTTTTAAGAAAGGTACTGCACTCTTAAATGATGTTGTTGTTTTAACATATACTCAGTTTACAGGAGTAGGTACAGGTTTACCAGTTGAAATATACTGTTTACTGTTTACTGCTAACTGTTAACTGACCAAGAGAAACCAAGAAGCTGGCAATCAGTTTCAGGCGAGAACAGCCAGTCCTATAGCTCAGTTGGTTAGAGCGCTACACTGATAATGTAGAGGTCGGCAGTTCAACTCTGCCTGGGACTACATCGCTGCGAGAGCAGCGAGGTTTCAAGATTCCAAGATTTAAAAATTTCAAGATTCCACAAATAATTTTGCAATCATTAAATTTTGAAATCTTTAAATCACCTTACGGGGGATTAGCTCAGCTGGCTAGAGCACCTGCCTTGCACGCAGGGGGTCAACGGTTCGAATCCGTTATTCTCCACAACTTAAGTGAATAACGAAGAGTGAAAAACGAAGAATATAAATTATATTTTTCACTTTACACTTATCAGTTTACACTTAAAAACGATCTTTGACATGATGTATAAAAAGAGCAAGTAAAGTTAGATTATGGAAATAATCTATCAAACCCTGCTAATGAATAATCTTCGGGTTATTTGTTAGATAGAAAAAAGAAAGTAGGAAAGGGCACATGGGGGATGCCTAGGCTCTCAGAGGCGAAGAAGGACGTGATAAGCTGCGATAAGCTACGGGAAGGTGCAAATAACCCTTGATCCGTGGATTTCCGAATGGGGCAACCCAGTATCCGAAGAGGATATTACACTATGTATGTAGTGAGCAAACGCGGGGAACTGAAACATCTAAGTACCCGTAGGAAAAGAAAATAAAAATGATTCCCAGAGTAGTGGCGAGCGAAATGGGAAGAGCCCAAACCGTTATTGTTTAGGCAATAGCGGGGTTGTAGGACTGCGCCGTGGCAAGACCGATTTGAAGTAGAACGCTATGGAAAGAGCGATCATAGAGGGTGATAATCCCGTATACGAATCATATCCGAAGCCTAGCAGTATCCTGAGTAGCGCGGGACACGAGAAATCCTGTGTGAATCAGCCGGGACCATCCGGTAAGGCTAAATACTCCTGAGAGACCGATAGTGAACCAGTACCGTGAGGGAAAGGTGAAAAGCACCTCGAACAGAGGAGTGAAAGAGACCCTGAAACCATGTGCCTACAAGCGGTCGGAGCATTAAAATGTGACGGCGTGCCTTTTGCATAATGAACCTACGAGTTACTCTTACTGGCAAGGTTAAGTACAATGATGTACGCAGCCGAAGCGAAAGCAAGTCTTAACAGGGCGTTTGAGTCAGTAGGAGTAGACGCGAAACCAAGTGATCTACCCTTGGGCAGGTTGAAGTTTGGGTAACACCAAATGGAGGACCGAACCGGTAAGCGTTGAAAAGCTTTCGGATGACCTGAGGGTAGGGGTGAAAGGCTAATCAAACTTGGAGATAGCTCGTACTCCCCGAAATGCATTTAGGTGCAGCCTCGGCGAATTACTTATGTCAGGTAGAGCGACTGATTGGATGCGAGGGCTTCGCCGCCTATCAAGTCCAGATAAACTCCGAATGGGCATAAGTTAATACCGGGAGTGAGGGCATGGGTGCTAAGGTCCATGTCCGAGAGGGAAAGAACCCAGACCATCAGCTAAGGTCCCCAAATACATGTTCAGTTGAATTAACGAAGTATGACTACTAAGACAGCTAGGATGTTGGCTTGGAAGCAGCCATTCATTTAAAGAGTGCGTAACAGCTCACTAGTCGAGTGGTCGTGCGTGGATAATAATCGGGCATAAACATGTTACCGAAGCTATGGGATAAAATATTATCGGTAGGGGAGCATTCTACTCAGCGTTGAAGGCGTACCGTCAGGTATTCTGGAGCGTGTAGAAAAGCAAATGTAGGTATAAGTAACGATAAAGGGGGTGAGAAACCTCCTCGCCGAAAGACTAAGGTTTCCTGATCAACGCTAATCGGATCAGGGTAAGTCGGACCCTAAGGTGTAGCCGAACGGCGAAGCCGATGGAAGAACCGGTTAATATTCCGGTACTGTTATACAGAGTTATGTGGGGACGCAGGAGTGACACTGCTGCCAAGTGACGGATTACTTGGTTAAAGGAAGTAGACGTAGACAGAGGTAGGCAAATCCGCCTTTGGAGTTGAAACTGATAGTACTACAATCCTTCGGGAGCGTAGATAATGCAGGTAAGCATACTGCCTAGAAAAACCGCTAAACGCTAATCTGTATAGCAACCGTACCACAAACGGACACACGTAGTCGGGTTGAAAATACTAAGGCGCTCGAGCGATTCACAGTTAAGGAATTAGGCAAAATGACCCTGTAACTTCGGGATAAAGGGTGCCATCTGTAAGGGTGGCCGCAGAGAATAGGTCAAGGCAACTGTTTAACAAAAACACATGGCTATGCAAATTTGAAAGAAGAAGTATATAGCCTGACACCTGCCCGGTGCTGGAAGGTTAAGAGGAGATGTCATGAGCAATCAGAAGCATTGAATTGAAGCCCCAGTAAACGGCGGCCGTAACTATAACGGTCCTAAGGTAGCGAAATTCCTTGTCGGGTAAGTTCCGACCTGCACGAATGGTGTAATGATCTTGACACTGTCTCAACTGTGATCTCGGTGAAATTGTAGTATCGGTGAAGATGCCGATTACCCGCGATGGGACGAAAAGACCCCGTGAACCTTTACTATAGCTTTACATTGATTCTGGGCACTTGATGTGTAGGATAGGCCGGAGGCTGTGAAGCGGGTACGCCAGTACTTGTGGAGCCATCCTTGAAATACGGCCCTTTAATTGTTTGGAATCTAACCTGCGGATGCAGGAACAGTGTATGGTGGGTAGTTTGACTGGGGTGGTCGCCTCCAAAAGAGTAACGGAGGCTTCTAAAGGTGTGCTCAGGACGATTGGTAACCGTTCGTAGAGTGTAATGGTATAAGCACGCTTGACTGAGAGACCCACAAGTCGATCAGGTAGGAAACTAGAGCATAGTGATCCGGTGGTTTCAGTATGGAATGGCCATCGCTCAAAGGATAAAAGGTACTCCGGGGATAACAGGCTGATCATTCCCAAGAGCTCATATCGACGGAATGGTTTGGCACCTCGATGTCGGCTCGTCACATCCTGGGGCTGGAGCAGGTCCCAAGGGTTGGGCTGTTCGCCCATTAAAGTGGCACGCGAGCTGGGTTCAGAACGTCGTGAGACAGTTCGGTCTCTATCTATCGTGGGCGCAGGATATTTGCGGAGATCTGACACTAGTACGAGAGGACCGTGTTGGACGGACCCCTGGTCTGCCGGTTGTTCCGCCAGGAGCATCGCCGGGTAGCTAAGTCCGGATTGGATAAGTGCTGAAAGCATCTAAGTACGAAGCCGACTTCAAGATAAGATATCCATTAAGGGTGGTTGTAGACTACGACCTTGATAGGCTACAGGTGTAAAGGCAGCAATGTCATAGCCGAGTAGTACTAATAGCCCGGACGCTTTCAAGGGTGTCAGTAACCAGAATGATGTTAACTGACGCCAAACAACAAACCAGAGGTTTGCTATATTACGAATATAAGATAACGATACTCGCTCTTTTACATCAGTCAATCCTACACGGTTGACAGCAAGGCATACGGTTGTGGTATTTAATACTGTAAACTGTTAACTGTAAACTGTTAACTGAAGATATTCAGGTGGTTATAACACCGGGGCTCCACCTCTTCCCATTCCGAACAGAGAAGTTAAGCCCGGTCGTGCCGATGGTACTGCGCAAGTGGGAGAGTAGGTTACCGCCGTTTTTAAGATAAGTCCTTCACTAAACAGTGAGGGACTTTTTTTGTAGATGCCCGATGAATAACCATATCGGTGGTGATCTGTCTCCCCGTAGACTCTCAACTTAAAAAAGTAACAAAGGTAACAGATATATCATTTAACGGTCAACAGTTAGCAGTAAACAGTAATACTGCTGTCTCTGCATACTACTTTCCCCTTCCTCAATCCATTCTCCCCTGCTACCGCACGACTGTATTGTGTCATAAATACATGCGAAAGATTCGCATGATAGCGGTGCAAAGACGTAAAAAAACATATTCTATCCTATACTTATCACTCGATATTCATTACTTCAAAGAACTCTCTAACCCGTAACTCTTTTTCAGTGAACAGTAAACAGTCATCAGTAAACAGTGTCGTGGTTTGTCATATACTCTGTCCATTTCCAAATTTTTCGTCTTCTTCGCTCGCGCAGACGTCCCGTCTGTGTGTTGCGTAGCAAACATTTTTGCCCTGTCAACAAGACATGGACTGGAAGTCCGCGCCAGCGGGTTAACTTTTCAGTTAACAGTCAACAGTTAGCAGTTAACAACTTGTATCCCGTATAATTTTTCGTTCTTCGCTTTTGGCTCCGCCGATTTTCAATTCGTTCTTCACTTTTCGTTTTTCACTTATTATTTACCCCTTCTTCAATCCGTTCTCGATGTATATCCCGGCGGCAGGAACGGATAGAGATTCTTTGGTTTGGGCTTCTCTACCGGAGCGGCAGATGGTTGTATGGCAGGCTGCTGCTCCATAGCTTGCCCCTGCTCATCTTTCACTTTTAGTTCTTCACTTTTCACTTCCGGTTCTTCACTTTTCATTTTGCCTTCCTCTTCCAGTTCCTTATCCACGGCCGCCACCACTTCCGGATTGAGCGAGCCGCCCGAACGGAAGCCGTTCCCTTTCAATATCATCAACTGACGCCTGGTCTCTTCGTCCTGTACTTCGATGACCAGCGGATGGCGTTCCGATGCAAGCAAGCGGTCTCTGTCCTTCTTCCTTTCCTCCCGGTCGAGTACGTACTTTATCGCGCGGATGCTCGGCGGACAGAATTTCTTTTCCACTACGCGGCATTTCTCCACCTCGTTCAGCGGATCGTTCTTATCGGGGATATAGGTGACCTTCTCTTTTTTCTGCACATAGCCTTCCCCTTAGCAGTTGTTTCAGTCCGATACGTGCCGAAGCTATCATCACCTCTTCGCGGTGGTCGATGGCTTCTTCCACCGCTTCGCCGAAATCGGGCTTTGCCTTTTTCCATTCATAAAATGTCTTGCGGCTTATTTTAAATGTTTTGCATATTTCGGAGATACTGCACAAGTCCTGTTCTATCATCCGGATAATCTCCGAGGCTGTTTTTTCTTTATACTTCATAAGACTTAAATATTAATGTTAATAATTAGTTTCTTATATAGATAAAGATATTTGGTTCTGATAAATTTTCAGTTACGCTGATATAGCCTCTGCCCGCGCAGATGCCCCGCTTGTGTGTGGCATAGTAAATATTTTTGCCCTGTCAACAAGACACGGACTGGAAGTCCGCGTCAGCGGGTCTATTAGTGATATATAAAAGTACGAATCAATTTTATTTAAGAAAAACTCTTTCTGATCTTTGGATAATTCTAATTCAATTTTACAAATAAATACAATCAGAATCTGGAATATCCGTATATTCTTCTTTATTTATGATTATCTGCCAGATTTTATCATACAGCCTTTTATATTGCAAAGCTTTTTCTTTATCATTAATAGGATTTTCCAAATCTATAAGATTTAAAATAACTTTATTACAACTATCGTTTTCACAGATTTCTATCGAAGTATCAAAGCTTGGAATAACTACTGTAACAGGATCAGTATCATTCCATTCTATTTCAAACTCTTTGGGGAAATTCTGAAAATGAATCTCCTGATATAAGTTATAGATCATTCTTCTTTCAGCATCATTGAGTGATATTTCATAAGATTTGGCGCCATTTGAATAACGTCTCTTGAATAAGGCAGTCTGTGAATTATAACTATCATTTGCGCCATCACTAATTTTAAAATAAAAGCGAGACGGAACATCAAATTTATTCTGTGTATTTGAACAACATAATAAGGCTAAAATCAGCAATAAAAATAAATATTTCATCGTCATTAGTTTCAATTATAAGGTTATATAAATTAGAGGAAAAGCCATCCATTTTTCCATATTTATTAAGTATATATTCTTCATCACTTGACTGATCTCACAGGCTTTCAGACTGTAATACCTATTACCTCCTTCCATTATCAAAAAGAAACACACTCACTATCTTATCACATTACAAAATACTGACAACTTATAACCCGTAACTTACAACTTATTTTTACCTTTGCATCTCAATTTAGTAATAACTTAAAAGGTAACTTATGATTACATCAGACCAACTCAAAGAAGTGTTGGAACGCGAGGATGCGTTAAGGAGGCATCTTTGACGTCGATGCGAAAAAAATACAACTCGAAGAAGAAGAATTAAGAACACATGCTCCCGGTTTTTGGGATGACGCAAAGACTGCGGAAGCCCAGATGAAGATTATCCGCGGGCTTAAAGGCTGGATAGAAGGATACGAAGAAGTAAAAGGTGCAGCCGAAGAACTACAGTTGGCATTCGATTTTCAGAAAGAAGGTGTTACGTCCGAGGAGGAAGTAGACGCGGCATATGATAATGCCGTGAAACTTGTCGAAAACCTGGAATTGAAAAATATGCTTCGCCGCGAAGAAGATAAACTCGGCGCAGTATTAAAAATAAACAGTGGTGCCGGAGGAACCGAAGGGCAGGACTGGGCGTCGATGCTCTTTCGCATGTACCAGCGATGGTGCGATTCCAGAGGTTATAAAACGACTGTCACTCACTGGCAGGATGGAGATGAAGCAGGTATCAAAACCGCTACATTGCAGGTCGAAGGCGAGTATGCATATGGTTATCTGAAATCGGAGAACGGCGTGCACCGTCTTGTCCGTGTATCGCCATATAACGCTCAGGGTAAACGTATGACTTCGTTTGCTTCGGTCTATGTAGTGCCGTTGGTAGATGATACTATCGAGATTGAAGTAAACCAGTCCGATATTACATGGGATACATTCCGTTCCAGTGGGGCCGGAGGCCAGAACGTAAATAAAGTAGAGACCGGGGTTCGCCTGCACTACAAATACAAAGATCCTGAGACAGGAGAAGAAAAAGAAATTGTAATAGAGAATACAGAAAGCCGTTCCCAGTTCGGAAACAAGGATAATGCGATCCGTTTGCTGAAATCGCAGTTGTATGAAATGGAACTGGAAAGACGTAGTCGTGAACAGTCGAAAATAGAGGCCGGTAAGAAGAAAATAGAATGGGGATCACAAATCCGCAGCTATGTATTTGACGACCGTCGTGTGAAGGATCACCGGACAAACTATCAGACTTCCAATGTGAATGCAGTAATGGATGGCGATCTGGACGATTTTATCAAAGCATATTTAATGGAGTATGGAGAAGAAGCCTGAAAAGGTTTCTTTTCCATTACACAGTCATCATATAACCTAAAAAGACCTTAATAATGAAAGCATATCAGATGTGCGTTGTTCTGGGTATAGCATTATCAACAGTACTTCCCGCAGTGGCGCAGAAGAAAGTATTGGATCATTCTGTTTATGATACATGGAAAAGCCTTTCCAATATTGAAATAACGAATGACGGAAAGTATAGCGTTGCTATAGTAAAGGAACAGGAGGGGGACGATTATCTTCTTATCCGGAACCTGAAAAGCCAAAAGGAACTTGTCCTACCCCGTGGTTATACATATACCGTTACTCCAGACCAGAAGAATGTAGTAGCTCAGATAAAAGCGCCTTACGCTGTAACCCGTCAGGCGAAAATAAAGAAAACGGCCGATGAGAAACTGCCTAAAGACTCTCTGGCGATAATATCCCTCGGTAAATTTACCGTATCTAAGATACCGAATGTGAAGAGTTATAAAATAGGAAAAGATTATTCCGATTATGTGGCTTACACATTGGACGATACGACAAAAGTAAAGGATAAGAAAGACGTAAAGGCGTATTCGCTTGTTCTCCGGAATCTTTATTCAGCAAAGGAAGATACAATTAAACATGCAACCGAATATGTATTCAGCCGCAACGGTAAATTTTTTACTACTATACTGAAACCGAATGCCAAAGACACAGTGAATAAACCGGGTGTATTATTCATTAATCTGGGTAACCTGGATAAAAAAACAGTTTCGACAGGAAAGACGATATACAAAAATGTTGCATTGTCGGAGTCCGGAAGCAAACTTACGTTCATTGCCACAGCCGATAGCCTGAAGAAAGAAATCAAAGAATATGCTCTGTTCTGTTTCGATGCCACTCTCGATTCAGCCAGACTTATGGCAGATAAAAGTACATCAGGAATGCCTGATAAATGGGGTGTGAGTGAAAATTATTCACCTGTTTTCAGTAAAGATGAGAAGCGCTTGCTGTTGGGCACTGCACCCATAAAATTACCAAAAGATACAACCATTCCTGATTTTGAAAAGGCTCAGCTCGATCTCTGGCACTGGCAGGAGCCTCAGATACAACCTATGCAATTGGTTCAACTGGAAAAGAAAAACAAGCAAACTTATCTCTCATATATAGATTTAAACAATAATAAGTTTTATCAGCTGGCAACAGAGGAAATTCCTGATGTGAATATTTCCGCTGAGAATAACGGAAAATACGCGTTGGGAGTTTCTGACCTCAAATATGAAATTGAGCAGCAATGGGACCTTTGGGCAGGATCAAGAAATGATATCTGGCTTTTCGATCTGGAGAACAATACAAAGAAGCTAATAAAAACGGGCTTAGAAGGACGAATTTATTTCTCTCCCCAAGGAAATTATCTGTTATGGTATGCTCCGGAAGATAAGAAATACTATGCTTATTCCGCCAAAACAGGACAAGAAGTCTGCCTGACAAACAGCCTTGATGTAAATTTCTGGGACGAAAAAACAGATACGCCGATGCTGCCTTATCCATATGGCCCTGCGACATGGATGGAAAATGATGCCGCTGTTCTGGTTTATGACAGATATGATATATGGAAGCTTGATCCTGACGGAGCGAAGAAGCCCGAAAACCTGACGAAGGGTATTGGGCGTGAAAAGAAAACCGTACTCCGGTATATTAAGACTGACCCGGAGAGCCGCTTTATAAAACCTGACGAAAAATTATTACTCTCTGCTTTTGATGAGACCAGTAAGGAAGCCGGATTTTATGAATGGAATAAATCGAAAGTAATTCCCCTGATAATGGGTAAATATACATATACTACGCCGGTAAAGGCAAAAGATAAGGATGTATATTGTTTTACGAAAAGCAATTTCAACACTTCTCCCGATTTATATGTTACTGCCGATTTATGGAAGACAGATGCTAAATTGTCGGATATAAATCCACAGATGAAAGAATACAACTGGGGCACGGCAGAGTTAATGTCGTGGACCATGTTTGATGGTAAGGAGACTCAGGGTATTGTATATAAACCCGAGGATTTTGATCCCGCAAAGAAATATCCTGTAATGATTTATTTCTATGAGCAGCATACAGATAATCTTTATCAGTATTTTCCTCCAGCGCCCAGCCGTTCCATCATCAATATCCCGTTTTATTGCAGCAGGGGTTATATTGTATTTACTCCCGACATAGTATATACCACAGGACATCCCGGCGAGAGCGCATACAATGCTGTTGTATCCGGTGCCGGGGAACTGGCTAAAAACACATGGGTGGATAAAAATAATATGGCTATACAAGGACAAAGCTGGGGCGGCTACCAGACGGCTTACCTGATAACCCGCACCAATATGTTTAAGGCTGCGGGAGCAGGAGCGCCCGTATCCAATATGTTCAGCGCGTATGGTGGTATCCGTTGGGAAACGGGAATGAGCCGCCAGTTTCAGTATGAGCAGACTCAGTCGCGTATCGGCGCCACTATGTGGGAAGCTCCGGAACTGTATAAGGAAAATTCTCCGGTTTTCTTTGCCGATAAAGTGCAGACTCCTCTGCTTATTATGCACAATGATAAAGACGGCGCTGTGCCGTGGTATCAGGGTATCGAATATTTTATGGCTCTCCGCCGTTTACAAAAACCGGTATGGATGCTACAATACAATAATGAAGCACACAATCTGAAAGAGCGGAGAAATACCAAAGACCTGAGCATACGTTTACAACAGTTTTTCGACCATTACCTGAAAGGCGAACCAATGCCTGTCTGGATGAAGACCGGGGTGCCAGCTGCAGATAAAGGTAAAAGCTATGGGTTCGAGTTGGAATAAAAGTTCCGGAATATCATAGGAAGACAGGCTTTCGGGCTTGTCTTTTTTTTGCCTTGTCGCCATTGAACAAAGCTTAGGTCGAATCGTTAATAACATAGCGTGATTTGATAAAATGTATTAACTTATGGCTCATTCTTCGCATACATCGCATTCCCTTCTTCGCAAGCGTGGAGAAGGAATCGCTACTGTTTCTTTTTCCGAGCTGCTTTTTGATCTTATATATGTATTTGCTGTAACGCAACTATCCCATTACTTTTTACATCATCTGAACTGGACAGGCTTTTTGCAAAGCGCTGTACTCTGGTTTGCAGTATGGCTCGGATGGCAGCATACCACATGGATGACAAACTGGTTCGACCCGAATATCCGCAGTATAAGGGGCATACTGTTTGTGCTGATGATGATCGGGCTATTGGTCGCGGCAGCCATTCCCGGGGCTTTTGGCGAAAGGGGTTGGATATTTGCCGTCTGTTATGTCGTCATTCAGGTCGGACGTACGGCATCTATCCTGTTTATGCTGGGCAGGAAACATCAGTTAACACCAAATTATACCCGTATATTCGGCTGGTTTGTTATATCCGCAGTCTTCTGGATAATCGGTGCATTTCAGGAAGGAGAAATGCGTTTATTCCTGTGGGCTATTGCTGTCCTGTGTGACTATACTGCTCCCATGTTCGGTTTTTACCTTCCGTTTCTGGGACGGTCGGATTCGGCTAAAGACTGGACAATAGACGGGCATCATCTGGCCGAAAGAAGCCAGCTTTTTGTTATTATAGCCTTTGGGGAAACGATTTTGATGTCCGGCGCTTCATTAAGCGAAATCGAAGTCTGGACAGCTCCGGTTGTTTTAGCGGCACTTATATCATTCATAAGCAGTCTGGCTATGTGGTGGATTTATTTTGATGCAAGTAGCGAAGCCGGAGCGGAAAAAATAATGGAGGTAGATAATCCGGGTTTGCTGGGCTTGAAATATCATTCGATACATGTTATCCTGGTCGGTGCATTGATCCTTTGTGCAGTGGGAGATGAGCTGGTTGTTAACCATCCTTTGGAACACATGACCGCTGCTGCAATATTTGTCGTGATTGTGGGGCCGGTTATCTATCTGGTTGCTAATATGGTGTATAAATGGTTTACATGCAGGGTTGTAGCTAAGTCCCATATTATAGCCATCGCGGCTTTGCTTATCCTTATTTTCTTCAGTTCTCATCTTAATCTGATCGCTGCTAATACATTGTCTGTCTCTATATTTGTCTTTATCAGTATTTACGAGGTTGTAGATTCGAAGAAGAAAGGGCGTAAAAAAATAAGGGGATAAACAATATGCGGCAACAGGATGTTTATAAATAAGTTACAAACTAAATAAACTATCCGGCAATGGAAAACTATGAATTAATCAACAATACAGACGGAAACCAATATGAGTTTCATGTGGGAAAATATCTTGCTAAGATAGAATATATAAAAACAAATAACGGCGAAATATACCTGACACACACTGAGGTTCCTGTTGCACTCGAAGGCCAGGGGATAGGCAGCCGGCTCGTAGAAAAAGTTCTGGCAGATATAGAGAAAAAAGAATTACGCCTGATTCCTCTTTGTCCTTTCGTGGCAGGATATATCAAAAAACATCCGGATTGGAGGCGTCTTGTTATGAAAGGCTTCAACGTGTGATTCGGAGGAAATAGTAAGATCAACTAAATATACAAAACTAAAGACATGGAAAAGAAAATCGAATACACCAATGGTGAACTTACCATCATATGGCAACCGCAGCTTTGCCAGCACGCCGGTGTTTGTGTGAAAATGCTGCCGGAAGTATATAATCCTAAAGACAGGCCTTGGGTAAAACCGGAAAATGCGACGACGGAACAACTAATTGCTCAGATAAATAAGTGTCCTTCCGGTGCATTAAGCTATAAGCTGAATGATAAAGACTGAACAGAGCCAGCATTAATATCATAATTATAACCATAACGGCCATCAAAATGATGGCCGTCAGGTTATAATTGTCTCTTCCCAAGGCTACTTTTTCGTTGCTTTTTCTTCTTCTATCGTTTTAAGGATATTTTCTCCGATGCCGATCCGGTAACCCTGTGACGAATATAATATGCCTCCGTTCGTAGACAAATAAATCGTCAGAGGGAAATTGTTGGAGAAATCTATTTGCAAAGCTCCTGCGACGGCATTAAGCAATACGCGGTTATTGTCGGTCATCCATAACGATTGCTTAGGCAGGCCTTTAAATACAGAGGCATCAAACGCCTTGCTCAATTTATCGTCCGGCACAGCAAATAATATTCCGCCGTTCCAGTCTTCAATAGCCTGCTGTACAGCCGGCAGATCCTGAAGAATATGCTTGGTCGGTTCTTTGTCAGGATCGGCGAAGCAGATAACCAGACCTTTTTTATTGGTCAGTTCCTTCAGTGTTTTTTTGCTGCCGTCATTCAATGTGACTATCGTATTCGGATCTACGATACCTTGTACCTGAATACGTCCTTCCACCTTAGGCAGTTTGATTTCTATGGCTCTGGACTCCTTGCCTTTCACTTCTATGTAACGTGTGTCAATGGTTACAGAACCATCATTTCCCCTGCTGCCCGTCATTATACGGTAATAACCTTCGTCAACGGATATTTTTGCAGGCAGGCTTTTTATTTCGTTCTCATAATCCAGTGTGACAAAATTTCCATTTTCGAAACGGGCGATTGTAAAATGGGTATAGTATCCCGGTTTTACTATATTATCCTTTGCGCTTGTGAATGTTATAACCGCTTTTGGCTTTTCCTCGGCTTGTTTTTCAAAAAATATATCTGTCCACAGATTATCTTCTGCCCTGAGATATTGAGGGCGGCTGGTAGCGGGGTCTATACGTGTCAGTATATCCATCGAACGGCATAAGGCGACAAAGAATATATCTCTCGAATGTTTATCGGAAACTTTTAGTTCATATACTCCTTGCGGCGAGACAGGACATTTGAAATAATTTTGGTCATTATCCACTTTTATATTAGTACGGACGAAGTCTGCCACGGTCTGTATGTCGGAACGGGATTTATTGATAAAATCTTCAGTCAGTACCTGTTTGAAATAGCCACGCCAGGGGCGGATTAATTCCAGGCTGATGCGGGGTGATAATATATATTCTGCATAACGTTTATGGAAGTCAGGTATTTCACCCGGCCATGAGCCGCTGACATCCAGATGGTCTGATAAATAATCCGCAGGGGTGTCGCGCAAGTCTTTGTCTTTTAATGATTCTATGAATGGGTACAAATACCCGTTGCTTTTCTGAGATTTAAGGAATGCGGATATCTCTTGCCAGTTTCCCTGCGATTTGGATAAATATTCCCATGTTTTATCAGCGTTCAGATCGTTTTCCCCGGCAAATTTGCGGGCATCGGCCTCACTTATAAATGTATTCATATAGGCATTGCGGATAGAGTCTTCATGTGCCAGACGCTTCGCGTTTTCAGCGATTTTCTCGGCGGAAAGTTCTTTTACAGACTGTTCGGAAGGAGCTTCCATAATGAAGGATTCTTCAAATTCCCCGCCTTGCTTTTCTTTCAGGGTAACGGTTAATTCTTCGCCGCCAGGCGCCGATTTTGCATAGCCGTATATATTATCTTTGTTCGCCCACACAAGTATGTCTCCCATACCGGAAACAATGGACGCGCTGCCGTCCTCCTTTGTAATGCTTGTAGCAATAGGATAAAATTCGGCATAATTATATACATTAAAGTTTACGTTTGCTCCGGATACGGGTTTGCCCGATTCATCCACGACCTTTACTTTTACATCGCGGGTAGCAGTATAGTTGCCCAATAGATTGATAACGGAATACAGACCGGTCTGTACATTTTTTTCTTCCGGGCCGTCATATAATCCGAAAACATTGGTATGCACCATCATCGCCCGTTTTACAGGCGCGGAGAACCATGCCACATCCAGTTCCGGTTCGGGCTCACAGGCGCCGATATAGTGCCACTTTTCATCGACCCATGCTTCGACCCATGCATGGTTGTCGTCGGTGTGTACCCAACGTGGAGTGTAGCATTGGCGGGCAGGAATGCCTACAGCCCGTAAGGCTGCTGTAGTAAATGTAGACTCTTCCCCGCAGCGGCCCCAGGATGTTTTGGCTAAAGCCAAAGGGGAAGATGTGCGTCCGTCCGTTCCTCTGTATGTTACTTTTTCGTGGCACCAGTGATTGACTTCGAGCACGGCCTGTTCCATTGTCAGGTTTTTGACCCGGTCTTTTAATTCTTCGAAAAAGACCTGGCGTGCCGTATCCAGATTTTCATTATTCACACGGTAAACCAATACAAAATGGCGGAAAATATCATCAGGTATTTTCTTTCCCCAATCAAAATAGTCGCGGGCATGGAATGCGGCGTCTACCTGTCCGAGAAAAAAATCACCGTCATAATCAGCCAGATCGGAGAGCGGCATATAAGCATATAGAAATTCCAAAGCCTCTCTTTTTTCCAAACTCAGACCCGGTTTGTCTAATACAGTAAATAGTTGTTTACCACGGCCGGAAGCCAGTTCTTTTCTTTTAAGGAATTGCTCGTGCACTTCTTTCCTGTATTTTTCGTTTTTCAGAAAATGAGGATTCGACTCACTACAGGCACTGATAATAATCAATACGGGAAGTACGATAATAGAGTAGAAGCTTATTTTTTTCATGTCTATTAATAAATTAAGGTTTTATACTAAACAACCTGCCGATACAAATAGTTGACAGATTATAACCGGGTTTAATCCCAGTTAGGGTCGTAACTGGATGAACGGCCTCTTTGCTCATATTTCAAATCCTGCAATAATGATGAACTTGCCCGCAACGACACAAAGTATGATTTGTATGCTCCAACAGGGTTGAAGCTGGCTGTTATTGACCAGCAATGCAGGTTCCGGGTCAGGTTACAACTCATATATGCGATTTTCTTGGCATCGAAATCGTAACTCGTATTAAAATTGAAATTCCAGTTTTTTGTAGGCTGTATGCTTCCGCTTAGTCCGAAGTTTTTAGTCAGCCGGCCTTTATATTCCATCTTGTCATAATCAAAATCCCCATAGTTATAGTTCATGGAGAAGTTAAATGACAGGTTCCATTTTATATCGTTCTTTACATAGCCGTCTTCATCATATTCGTTGTCATCTTTCTTTTTTTCCAGCAGACTGCCTTTTTGCTGCTCCCCGGCTTCTCCCTCAGGAGTGTCGGTTCCCGGTTGAGCTCCTTCTTTTTTGCCCTCCTCCTTGTCTATATCTTTTCCAAAGAGTTTTTTGAATGTATCCTGGTTGATGGACGGGGATATGGAGTATCCCGTGCTTTTCAGCCGTCCGATACCCTTGCCGTGACTGATACGCAGTTTGTCTACCTTTGTCGGGCTGCCGTATTGATTCAATCCATACATATATGGGTCGAAAGCGGCGCCTATATTTACTACAAACGATTTGCTGAATTTGAAACGCGCATTTACAGCGATGTCGCTCCATTTGAGGGAATCGGCCATCATATTATTGCTGAAATTGACACTGAGATTGTCTATCAGGCTTATCTTTTTCATTCCGGTCGAATCCTTTTCTGATTTGACTTTCATTTCCAGGTTATTCTCAAAGTTGAACGAAACCATTCCTGAAGCGCCCATCGGAGCTGTACCAAACATTCCCTGCGAATAAGGGGAATATACATATTCCATTTGTTGCCCTTTCGAATCTATATATTTATATCTTTCATAGAATCCAAATATAGGGTCGCTGAAGTCGGGAGCATAGCTGAGGCTGATGCTAGGAGTAAAGACGTGGCGTATTCGTGTTGTTTTCGAGAAAACGGGTATGTATTCCCCATATAATTTTGTCTGGAAACTCAATGCGGCATTAAAATCATAGACACGTTTAAATGAATATGTCGTGTCGCCACGCATACTCATATGGGTATTTGTCTCAGGATTCCATTGCTTTTGTATTTTACTGGTGTACCAACGTTCCGTGTAATTAATAGATGGGGTGATATTCAGGTAATTGAATGCACTGAATGTCGCGGAAACCGGAATGGTATGCTTCATCGCATTTTTCCAGTCCTTCTGTAAGTTGGATTTTAACAACAGGTTTTCTTTTGTGTCGATGCTGTTTCTGAAATCCCCTGTATAGCTTAACTGAATTTTCTCATACCAGCGTTCTGCTCCCGCCGCCTCTTTTCTTTTGAACGGAGCCACACGGCTCATTGTTACGGTCAGGTTTGGCAAAGTCATGGAAATGGATGAGTCCTGGCTTCTTTGGGCTATGTTCATAGAGGCTGAAAGGCTCCATGCCGAATTTGGTATTTTCTGGGTCAGGTTGATACTTGAACCTTTGGTATTGCTGGTTCCCCGGGGGATATATCTGTTATCGAGGCTGTTCTGGTTGTATGAGCTTGTCGAAAAATTCACACTTGCGGAGAGTGTCCGGAACATATTCGCTTTAGGGTCTTGCGAGTGCGTCCAGTTGATCGAGAGGTCTTTGCTTATAGATTGGTCTACATCTTTTTCCCCGTATTTGTTGTACAGATAATTGAAGTCGAACGATCCGGAATATTTATAACGCTTACGGTATGATGAACGGGCTTTGAGCGCCCATGAACCTTTTGTATAAATGTCCCCTGTGAGGGCAAGGTCTATATTGTCATTAATGGCAAAGTAATATCCTCCGTCATGCAGATTGAATCCTCTGTCCATCTCGTCTCCGTACGACGGCATGATAACTCCCGATGAATATTTATCGGAAAAAGGAAAGAACCCGAAAGGAAGTCCCAGAGGCAGAGGTAATCCTTCGATAACGAGATAGGCAGGACCCGTAACTACATTCTTTTTAGGCTTGACCTTTGCTTTTGTCAGAGCCAGATAGAAATGCGGGTGTTCGTGATCGTCGCAGGTTGTGTATTTACCGTCGAGCATAAAGAACGAGTTGTCTTCCTGCTTCTTCGCTCTTCCTGCTATTACATAACCCTCTCCCTGAGTGGTAACAACATTGGTGATATATCCTTTTTTTGTCTTGAAGTTATACTTCATGTCTTTCGACTCATAGTCCGTGCCACCATCGGAAAAAACAGGATAGCCGAATTCTTTTCCTACGGAATCCAGACCGTATGTGGCATATACCAAACTACTGTCCATATTCATGGATAATTTCTCGCCTTTCAGTGTTATCTCGGTATATTTTACTTCTGCAGAGCCGTATAAATAACCCCAATTGTTGGACATGAGTACAACGGAGTCATTGGCCGTATAGTCTACTACGGCATCCAGCGCATTTTTTTTCTGAGCGGTAGAGTCTTGCAGTAAAGAGTCGTTCCGGAGTTTCAGGGAATCATCCTTCGGGAGGGAATCACCATTCACACGGGGCAGGGTATCGTTGCTATATATTGAATTTACAGCACGATGCTTAGTATAGGCATATTGTGCGCCCCAGAAAGGCACGGAGAACAATATACACAGAAAAATGTATGCTAAGATGCGAACTTTTCTCATCTACAAAACCTCATGCTTATATATTCGGATGCAAAGCTAATCAATTAAACAAGAAAGCAGAATACGAAAAAACAAAAAAAGTATAAATTTTTGTATTCAGGTTCAATATTCACTTTCAATGTTATTGCCTGGAGTCCGGATATTTATGTATATATTTTTTATCTTTGTCACTTATTAAACGAATCTTTCTATGAAATATTTTTTATTAGCCCTTACTCTTTTCTTTTCTATTATAGGATCACAGGCCCAGGATTTTGAAGATTATTTTGTCGATAAAACTTTGCGTATAGATTACATATTTTCGGGAAATGACGGGTCTCAGGTCGTAGCTCTCGATCAGTTGAACCAATTGCCCCGTTGGGCCGGGCGCAGGCATAACCTGTCACAGCTACTCCGTAAAGGGAACGGGCAGATATGGGTGACAGATGCAAAAACAGGAACGTGCATCTATACCGATGCTTTCAGTACCTTGTTTTCAGAATGGCAGACTACACCTGAAGCTAAGGCGGTAAGAAAAAGTTTCGAGAACTCGTTTTTAGTACCTTATCCTAAGGGTAAGATATCAGTGGAGATAAAGCTGAGAGATAAGTCCGGCGTTTACAGGACTGCTATCAGGCACGATGTAAATCCGGATGATATTCTGATAAAGAAAAAGGGACTGAAGAATATTCCGGCCTATACAGCCATACATCGGGGCGATTCGGTCAATAAATGTGTGAATGTTGTTATTCTCGCAGAAGGATACACCGCCTCAGAAATGACAAAATTTAGAGAGCATGCGCAGATAACCTGCGAACAAATATTCAATCACAGTCCGTTCAATCAACTGAAAGATAAGTTTAATTTCTATGCGGTGGAAACGATTTCTGAGGATTCAGGGGTCAGTGTCCCGCGTGAGGGCAAATGGAGCAGGACAGCTTTCAGTTCCCATTTTGATACTTTTTATTCCGACCGGTACCTGACTACTTCCCATGTAAAAGACATACATGATGCTATTGCCGGAATCCCATATGCACATATTATTATATTGGCAAATACAGATGTATATGGAGGCGGGGGGATATTTAATGCATATACGCTGACCACTACCGGCCATGCTGCATTCAAACCTGTTGTAGTCCATGAATTCGGGCATAGCTTTGCCGGACTGGCCGACGAATATTTTTATGACAGCGATGTGCTGGATAATACATATATTCATTCAGTAGAACCGTGGGAGCCGAATATTACCACTCTGGCTGATTTTACCGTAAAGTGGCAGGATATGCTTCAGCCCCAGACTCCGGTGCCTACGAATATTAGCCTTGCAGACAGATATAATGTAGGTGTGTTCGAGGGTGCGGGCTATTCGGCAAAGGGGATATATCGCCCTGCTATCGATTGCCGGATGAAGACAAATACATGTAAAGACTTCTGCCCTGTATGTCAAAGGGCTATCCTCCAACTTGTAAAATTCTATACTGAGTAAAAAAAATACAGTCAGGATTTTATTTATAAGGATAAAACCGCTATTTTTGTCGCTGCTAATTCTGAATATTAAAATATATAACTAATAATACAATGTCTTCTAAAAAGAAACAAGCTGAAATACGGGAAGAGAAGGACTGGGAAAAAATCGACAGTGCCGTTCATAAATCTGAAAACTTTATCGAAAAATATCAAAAACAGATATTGATCGGAATCGGTATCGTGGTTGTGGTTATCAGTGGCTATCTGGCTTTCAGGAACTTCTACCTCGGGCCAAAGAATGCAGAAGCACAAGTTGCTTTATTCAAGGGTGAGCAATATTACAGGAACGGGCAGGATTCCCTTGCTATCTATGGAGATGCAAACGGATATGTAGGTTTTGAGTCTATTATCAGTGATTATGGCTCGACCAACGCCGGAAACCTTGCGAAATTATATGCCGGTATCTGTTATGCTAATCTGGGCCAGTATGATAAAGCATTGGACTATCTGAAAGGGTTTAGCGGCGGAGATAAAGTATTGTCCCAGTTGGTAAACGGAACTATCGGTGATTGTCTAAGCAATACCGGAAAAGAAAATGATGCTGTTTCTTACTACGTTAAGGCTGCCAAAGGCGTTGATAATCCTGTGCAAAGCCCGATATTGTATAAGAAAGCAGGTCTTATATACCGTAATCAGGGAAACTATGATAAGGTAGTTGAGACATTTACAACGGTCAAAAATCAATATATGAATTCACCTGTTGCCATGGAAGCTGATAAATATATTGAAGAAGCTAATCTGATGAAAGCCGGAGGAGCAAAGTAAGAGACGCAAAGATTACCTCAATATATAGAAAGCGCGGAAGTTGGTACTTCCGCGCTTTTTTATTCTCTTTTATTCCTTCTGTTTCTTCAGAAATTATTGCTCATCACCTGGATACCGTATTTTTCGGCCTCTTCATACTTATCCTTTATGAAAGTGTACAGATTTGGAGATTTGTATGCGCCGGCTCTTCTTGTTTCATTCAAAGGCTGGATATAACCTATCGATAACATTTTTCGCTGAAAGTTACGTCTGTCTATTTCCCGTCCCAGAATAGCTTCATATATACATCTGAGTTCGGGCATGGTAAATTTCTCCGGTAGTAATGCATAACCCATTGGAATAAAGCCGATCTGCTTCCGTATAGTGGAGGTGGCTGTGTCTATGATTTCTTTATGGTCGGCATATAATGGCGGTATGTCGTCTATATCGAACCATCGGGCCTCTTCATGTTCTTCGTTGACAAATAGCCGGGCTTCATCATATTTAATGAGGGAGTAGTATCCGAGGCTTATGAAACGGTCGGTATACCATCGGCCTTTGTCCCCTTGTATGTTGAACCGTTTAAGCATATCGGCATTTTCCCCGGTGTCGATACGATCTTTTTTACCAAAGAAACAGAATTGTTTAAGATATACATTTTTGAGTCCGGTCCGGTCTTTTAATACCCGCCGGGCAGATTCGTCGGGATCTTCGTCTTTTGCTACGAAACCTCCCGGGAGCATCCACTTTTCACAGACTTTAAATTTACATAACAATACTTTAAGGCTACACGAATGAAAACCCAGTATAATACAATCGACCGATATATTAGGGATGAATATGTCCGGTCCTTGATTCAGGATCTCAACAGGCGCTTGCTCTTTTTTCATAAGTTTTTTTCATTTGATGATATTGTCCGTATGGGCTTTATCTTTTTTGTTATCAAGGTAATAGATATGATACTCTGCCTTTTCTTTGGCAGTTTTTAAACTATCCAGTTGTAACATCATTGTAGATAACTCAAAAGATTTTGAAATTGCGGACTTTGTAGTTTGTGATAAGGTGTATGAATATTTTCCCTGTCCCTCCAATGTGGCGGTTAAGGGATTGCCTGAATTGGTGAATATAAATCTGGCTACGCCATTTTCACTGGCCCCCGCAAAACGGATAATCTCGTATTCTTTTCCCATATTGGAGAACCGGTAATTAAGGCCGTCGTCGTTCACTGCCAGCGACTGAGCAAAAGAGCCGTCTTTTGCCGATACCTTTATTTGATTGTGTTTTTGCTTTGATCCGACAAAAACGCTCTCAATATATAATACGCCATCTTCACCGACTCCTGACCGGAGCATGATGCCTGTGATGATACCGCCCGAGAGACTCTCTCTGGGGATAAATGCACCGGTTTCCTGGTATTCTTTGTTACGCTGAAACGAAAAAAGTTTTTTCATTGCTTCCAATGTAGGCTCATGCAGGGCGATAAGGGAATCGCATCCGGCAATTACCTGTTCGTTTTCGGCTCTTCTTATAGTGTCGAGAAATGCCAGGCCGGAGCGGATCTGGTCGAATGCTTTCGGGTATAAAATTTTGATGCTGTCTATTTCCTGTTTGGCCAGTGAGTATTCTTTATTGGCATAGAAATGCCGCGCCGCGTCCAGGCGCAGCTTGGCGCCATCATCTTTTGTCCCGCAAGCAAACAGGAAGACAAAGAGAAACACCATTGTATTTCTTAAAAAAATTTGCATAGGATGTTATTCTTTTTTAGAGAGAAAATATTCTGGGTAATCTTTCATAATCCTGTACCAAATTACAAATTATTTTGATTTTGACAGAATTATTCTCTAATAATTTAGCTTTTCGATATTAAAAATAGGAAAAAAGATCTTTCGGTATATACCTTTAACGGGAAAAAGAAAAAAATGGTTTTAGTTAAAGGGAATTTATCGTTTAATGATGTATTGCGGATGTTCGATAATTCTTGTTGAGGCCGGGCTGCCTTATGATAATTGATAAGTAGAAATTATTATCTTTGCACTTTCTAACCTCTCGGAATCAGGGCGATTGTCTGATTTGATTGCTCGAATAAATTGTTCTGTTGGCCGAAGAGAGAGATGCTGTAAGATTAAAATGATAAACCACAACGAAAAGGAAATACAAAGCGAACTAAGAGAGAAGTTTTCAGGGAAAATATTTGAAATAATTTCTCAGGTTGCAGATGATATGCAATTGGAGTGCTATGCTATCGGGGGATATGTGCGTGATATTTTTTTGCATCGCCCGTCAAAGGATATAGATATTGTTACAGTAGGTAAAGGTATTGAACTGGCTCAGGCTGTGGCTAAGAAGCTGGGTAGAAAAGCTCATCTCTCTGTATTCAAAAACTTCGGTACGGCGCAGATCAAATATAAGGATACGGAAGTAGAATTTGTAGGTGCCCGCCGCGAATCTTACCAAAGGGATTCCCGTAAGCCGGTTGTAGAAGACGGGACATTGGAAGACGACCAGAATCGTCGCGATTTTACAATAAATGCACTGGCCGTTTGCCTCAATAAAAGCAGGTTCGGGGAGTTACTCGATCCGTTTAACGGGCTGAAGGATATGGAAGACCTGATTATCCGGACTCCACTCGATCCGGATATTACGTTCAGTGACGATCCCTTGCGGATGATGAGGGCGATACGTTTTTCTTCGCAGCTGGGTTTCGACATCGAACCGGGAACATTCGATGCCATCTCCCGTAATAAAGACCGCATCGGTATAATATCGGGTGAACGTATTATAGATGAATTAAATAAGATCATATTGTCCCCCAGGCCGTCCGTCGGATTCCTTCAACTTGACCAGACAGGTCTGTTGGCTATTATTTTTCCGGAACTGGTAGCACTCAAGGGAGCTGAGACTAAAGAGGGGGTAGGGCACAAGGATAATTTTTATCACACATTGGTGGTTTTGGATAATATATCGAAGAAAACCGATGATCTGTGGTTGCGCTGGTCTGCCATCCTGCATGATATAGCCAAACCGGCAACCAAGCGTTTCGACAAGAAACTGGGATGGACTTTTCATAACCATAATTTTATAGGAGAAAAGATGATCCCTGGAATATTCCGCAGGATGAAGCTTCCTCTGAATGAGAAAATGAAGTATGTGCAAAAGATGGTGACGCTTCATATGCGCCCACAGGTGCTTGTAGATGAGGATATAACCGATTCGGCCGTCCGCCGTTTATTGTTTGAGGCCGGAGATGATATTGAAGATCTGATGACTCTGTGCGAAGCTGATATAACGTCTAAAAATCCGGAGAAGGTCCGCCGTTATTTGCGAAACTTTGAACTGGTACGCCATAAATTAAAGGATATAGAAGAGAAAGATCATGTACGTAATTTTCAGCCTCCGATCGGCGGCGAGGAAATTATGGAAATATTCGGGCTTGCTCCGGGTGTGGAAGTGGGGCGGTTGAAATCATCTGTCAAAGACGCTATTATGGACGGAGTTATACCCAATGAATATGACGCCGCGTATGAATATCTGGTGGAAAAAGGAAAGAAAATAGGGCTGAAACCGAAGGAGAAATAAAATATGACAGTAAAATCGATTATAGTAGCAACGGATGAAGGGAATGCGATAGGCAAGGATAATAACCTCCTTTGTCATCTGCCTAACGACTTGAAGTATTTCAAAAAAGTAACAGATGGCCACCCTGTGATAATGGGGCGGAAAACATTCGAGTCATTGCCTAAAGGGGCTCTGCCCAACAGGCGGAATATTGTAATTACCAGGAATAAGGATTTGCATTTCGACAGATGCGAGATGTGTTCTTCTGTCGAAGAAGCTGTTGAGTTGTGCAAAGATGAACCTGAAATTTTCTTTATTGGCGGCGGTTCTGTATATAACGAAGTTGTAAATGTAGCGGACAAATTGTATCTGACCCGTATTCATCACCGGTTCGGAGATGCCGACACTTTCTTTCCCCGGATTGATCCGGAGTTGTGGATGGAAGTATCGAAGGAAGATCATCCTATGGATGAGAAGCATAAATATGCATATAGTTTTATAACTTTCGAGAAAATAAAACGTTAATATCCTTGCTTATATTAAATAAACATCCTATTTTTGCAACCCGAAACTGAACAAAGAAATAATAACAGAAAATATATATAGCGATGAAAAGAACTTTTCAACCATCAAACAGAAAGAGAAAAAACAAACATGGTTTTCGCTCAAGAATGGCTACAGCAAACGGACGTAGAGTGCTTGCAGCCCGCAGGGCCAAAGGTAGAGCTAAGCTTTCAGTTTCAGACGAATACAGCAAGTAATTAAGTGAGGAAATGCATTTAATGCAGCATTCTGAACGCAACTGACTATTGCTGTTGCAGATGCGAAAGCAATAAACAGATCTGCGGCCTTAGCTTGTAAAAAGATATTTTGCTCAGGCAAACAAAGTAAGAATTAGTATTAATTCTTACTTTTGTTGTTTATAAGTGCATGTTATGGAGTTGAACTGGTTTGATCTGGTAGTTGTAATTCTCGTATTGGTAACGCTGATAAAAGGATTCTTTTCGGGATTGGTGATGCAAATCGCTTCTCTCGCGGGGATTATATTGGGCGCAGTCTTTGCAGGGAAATTATCGGAATACATTGCCCCCCGGCTTATTAATCTGATCGATGGTTCGCCTCATATTATAGGTCCGCTTTCCTATATTGTGGCATTTATAGCGATATTGGTTGCATTGTTCTTTGCCGGAAAGCTTTTGGAATCTTTCGTGGACGCGTTGAAAATGACTATATTGAACAGATTGACAGGAGCTGTGTTCTGTGCAGCTAAATGGATTGTGGTATTCAGTATTGTTTTGAACCTTGTTGCCAAATTTGACCAGCATAAGCGCATAATAAAAGAGGACGTGCGGGAGAGATCCCATACCTATCCTCTTGTAACTGAAATAGCAAAGGCTGTGATCCCGTACCTGCGTTTCGACTGGATCAGTTAGCTTTCTTTGCTGAATATTCCTTTATTACTTCCACCAGTTTCTCTTTCGATACCAGTCCCATAATACGGTCTACTTCTTTTCCATCTTTGTAAACGACTATGGTAGGCAGTGCCTGTATACCCTTGTCTATCGAGAATTTCTTGTAATTGTCTACATTTACCTTGCCTATCTTGACAGAATCCTTGTATTCCGTAGCAATTTCATCCAAGATTGGAGCCATGCGGCGGCAAGGGCCACACCATGCTGCCCAGAAGTCTACAAAGACGAGCCCTTTGGAAGTTTCACTCTCATAATTTGATGCGGATAATGTTACGACAGGCGATTTTCCTTTCGGTTCATCTTTAGCTTCCGCCGATACATCGATACTTGTCAGGGTGAATATGCCTAGTAATGCGATGCTGAGAATAGAAAATAATATTCTGTTTTTCATTATTCTATTATTATATATTTTGTAATAAGAACACAAATATAATAGGTAAAATCAATTAAAACATATCAGTTATGACTATTTATTGATTTTTTGAAGTAATAATAACTCAAAATCAATTAATTTTGTGATTCATATGATTTTTCAGAAATGGCTCAAGAACCACTTATACTGGATTTAGATAAAGTACTGGAAGAAAAAGCTCCGAAAATTTATAATAAAATACCACGCTTTATTATAAATTATCTGAAGCGTAAGGTTCATATCGATGAGTTAAATGAAATACTCAGGATATATGCAGATAAGGAAGGTGTCGATTTTATGCAGGCTGTGGTCGGCTATTTCAATCTTACACTGGAGGTGAACGGTCTGGAGAATATTCCGGAAGGTGGGCGTTTTATATTTACATCCAATCATCCGCTCGGAGGGCTCGACGGTATTTGCCTCTCGGCAGTTATCGGTGAAAAGTACAATAAGAAGATAAAGTATGTGGTAAATGATGTATTGTATTTCATCAGGAATCTGCAACCGATTTTTCTTCCGGTTAATAAATACGGCAGGCAGTCGAAGCAGGCAACTCATACATTAAATGAAGCTTATGACTCCGATAATCAGATTGTCACTTTTCCGGCGGGCTTATGTTCACGCAGGGAAAGGGGAAAGATATACGATTTGCCGTGGCAAAAGAATTTTATACTGAAAGCCATTGAATCCAGGAGAGATGTTGTTCCTGTCTACTTTGATGGGAAAAATTCAAATTTCTTTTATAGATTTGCAAATATAAGAAAGCGGTTAGGGTTAAAGTTCAATGTGGAATTGATACTTTTGCCCGACGAAATGTTTAAGAATAAAGGTACAAGTTTTTCTATTACATTTGGCGAGCCAATTCCGTATTCAACGTTCAATAATTCGAAGAATGCTTCACAATGGGCCGGATATGTGAAAGATGAAGTGTATAAGTTAGCGAAATCAAACAGATAATATTAGATGGAAAAAATCATCTCACCAATAGATAAAAGTCTCTTAAAAGCCGAATTGACGAAGGATAAACTTCTGAGGCATACCAATAAGGCGAATAACGAGATTTATATAATCACACATCACAATTCGCCTAATGTGATGCTGGAAATAGGCCGTCTGCGTGAGATCGCATTCCGTTATTACGGGGGAGGAACAGGATTGTCTACCGATATTGACGAGTATGATACAATGGACAATCCGTACAAGCAATTGATCGTATGGAATCCGGAAGCAGAAGAAATAATAGGAGGATACCGTTTTATCTGCGGGCCGGATATTTGTTTCGATGATAATGGCGAGCCGGTACTGGCGACCTCCCACCTGTTTCATTTCTCCAGGAAGTTTATAAAAGAATACCTGCCTTATACGTTCGAACTGGGCCGTTCGTTCGTCACACTGGAATATCAGTCCACTCTTGCAGGTTCGAAAGGTATATTCGCTCTCGATAATCTTTGGGACGGATTAGGGGCATTGTCTGTGGCTGACCCGTCCATGAAATATTTTTTCGGGAAAGTGACCATGTACGATACCTATAATACTCAGGCCCGCGATATGATCCTTTATTTTCTGGGAAAGTATTTCCCCGATCCTGATAGGTTGGTTTGGCCAAAGCAGGCGCTTCGGATAGAAACAGATGAAAAGAAGCTTATACGTTTGTTCGATGAGGATACATTCAAGGCTGATTATAAAATCTTAAATACATCTGTCCGCAGGTTAGGGCTTAACATTCCGCCACTGGTAAATGCCTATATGAGCCTTTCGCCCCAGATGAAAGTGTTCGGTACGGCCGTGAACGATACTTTTGGCAATGTGGAGGAAACGGGCATACTTATCAATGTGGATGAAATACTGGAAGAAAAGAAGAAACGCCACATAGAATCGTATCTGAGAGACAAACCATCGAAGCGTTTCCTTAAACGCCTGCGCCAGATGATAAACTGGAGCTGGTCGAAATACGAAGATAAACCGAAGAAAAAAAATGAAGGCTTTTTTACAATCTCCCGTCGGAGCAATAGAAATAGAAGAGACTAACGGTTTTATTTCAGCTCTGCGGATTGTCTCAGAAATGAAACAAACGGATACTATCTTAGTTCCCGTTCTCGCTGAGGCTATAAAGCAACTGAAAGAATACTTTGCCGGTGAGCGGGAAATCTTCGACTTACCTTTGGCTCAGGAAGGAACTGCCTTTCAGCAAAAAGCCTGGGACTACCTGAATACGATTCCTTACGGGGAAACCGTCTCCTATAAGCAAGAAGCAATAAGCATAGGCTCTCCGAAAGGGTGCCGCGCTGTCGGCTCCGCCAATGGAAAAAACAATATAGCCATAATCGTTCCTTGCCACCGGGTAGTGAACGAAGGCGGGAAGCTGGGCGGATATGCCTACGGCCTTGAGGTGAAAAGGAAACTGCTGGAACTGGAAAGCCGGCAAAAAAACTTATTCTGAATGCTTGACTTATCTAAATATAAAATCATACTCGCTTCCAATTCTCCCCGCAGGAAGGAACTTCTTTCAGGGCTGGATATTGCTTACGAAATAAAAACATTACCGGATATAGACGAATCGTATCCCGATAATCTGCGCGGAGAAGATATCGCTATCTACATCGCAAAGGAAAAAGCAAACGCGTACAGGGCCTGTATGGAAGATAACACGCTTCTTATCACAGCCGATACAATCGTTCTCCTCGGTGGAAAGGTATATGGCAAACCACTCGATGAGGAGGATGCCAAACAAATGCTCCGCGATCTTTCGGGTAAGACGCATTCGGTGGTAACAGGCGTTTGTATTACTATAAAAGAGAAACAGAGAGCATTCGGCATTTCATCCGAAGTGAGATTTGCACGGCTCGAAGAAGATGAAATAGAATACTATGTGACTAAATATAAACCCTTGGATAAAGCCGGTGCATATGGCGTGCAGGAATGGATCGGTTATATCGCCGTGGAATATATATCGGGGTCTTATTTCAATATTATGGGATTACCCATACAACGCTTGTATCAGGAACTGAAGAAAATCTGATAATCAATATTTTTTACTTCGAAAATGCGTTAAGGAATAAAACAATTATCTTTATTGCATGAAAATATTTGAGAACAATAAGCTCTTATTGCGGTACATCCTTATTATAGTGGCTATAATAATAGCTTTCGGGTCGCTTGTTGTCTCTCATTACCTGGTAAAAGACCTGTCGAAAGAAGAGCGCAATAAGATAGAAATCTGGGCTGAGGCTACCAAAGAGATGGCCAGCAATAACGAAAACCTGAATATGAACCTGGTAATACAGATTCTGAAAAGCAATACGACTATTCCCGTTATTTTATACGATAGAAAAGACAACTACTATACTTCCACAAATATAGAACTTCCCGAGACCGGTGAGCAGGAGTTTCTGAGACAGCAGTCCCGGACTTTTGAAAAGAGGCATGGACCTATTGTTATCGAAGTTGAGGATTTTGACCAATATGTATATTATGACGATTCATATACACTAAAGCGGTTGCAATTATATCCGTATGTTCAGGTAAGCGTACTGATCATATTTATGATAACTGCCTTTTTTGCATTGTTTACTACGATGAGGATGGAACAGGACCGCCTTTGGGTAGGCCTGTCGAAAGAAACGGCGCATCAGTTAGGAACGCCGATATCATCATTGCTGGCGTGGCTGGAGTATCTGAAATTAAAAAATGCCGACCGCTCCATCTTGCCGGATATGGAGAAAGATGTGAACCGCCTGCAAATGATAACGGACAGGTTCTCGAAAATAGGCTCTGCGCCATCTTTGGAACGAAAGGATATAAATGAGATCGTAACTCAGTCTATAACCTATCTCGAAAAGCGAATCTCGAAAAAAGTTATCTTTGAACTTCATCTGTCCGCTACTCCTCTTTATGCGAATGTAAGCGGGCCTTTATTAAGCTGGGTGATAGAGAATCTGACAAAGAACGCGGTGGATGCGATGGAGGGACAGGGTGAGATCATTTACACATTGTCCGATAAAGGTAAAATAATAAGTCTGGATATACGGGATACGGGAAAAGGTATTCCGAAATCAAAGTTCAGAACTATCTTCAGTCCGGGATTTACTACAAAGAAAAGAGGGTGGGGACTGGGGCTGTCTCTGGCAAAGCGTATCATAGAATCGTATCACAAGGGGAAAATCTATGTGAAGTCTTCGGAAATAGGTGTAGGCACGACCTTCTGTATTGAGTTAAAAAGGTCTAATTAACATGTTCCGTAAAGTTCAGAACCTTTGTAAACAGGATTATTTTCTTATTTTTGTGACAATTCGTTTAAATTTTAACAATTCTATCAAATCTAATGACTAAATTTTCAAGGGCCTTTTGGGTTGCCAATTCCGTCGAACTGCTCGAACGGCTGGCGTATTATGCCGTATTTATTGTAATCACCCTTTATTTATCCAATGTTTGGGGATTCTCTGATATCGAAGCCGGTATCATTTCGGGTATATTTTCAGCAATGCTATACTTCCTTCCCACTTTTGCCGGAGCATATGCAGATAAAATAGGCTTCCGTTCATCCATTATACTTGCATTTACCTTGTTGACAGTTGGTTATGGAGGCTTGGGCCTCTTGCCTACCATGCTGGAGAGTGCGGGACTGGTAAGTTACGGGATGACAGCTACTTTCACCGGCCTTGAAACAAGTTATCTGCGTTGGAGTATCGCTCCCATTCTGGTGCTTATCGTTATAGGCGGAGCATTTATAAAGGCTGTTATTTCGGGGACGGTGGCGCGTGAGACTACATCGGAAAACCGTGCACGCGGATATGCCATCTTTTATATGATGGTAAATATCGGGGCATTTACGGGTAAAACCGTTGTTGACCCGCTACGCAGAAGCATGGGTGATGAAGGGCTTGTATACCTTAATTTCTTTTCCGCGTCAATGACCCTTTTTGCTTTGATCGCGGTTTTCTTTTTCTATAAATCGGTAAAAACCGAAGGTAAAGGGAAAAGTTTTGCCGAGATAGGAAAAGCCCTGTGGAAAGTTTGTCAGAACGGACGTCTGATAGCATTGATACTCATTATTAGCGGTTTCTGGATGATTCAGAGCCAGATGTATGCGACTATGCCTAAGTATGTGATCCGTATGATCGGCGAAGGAGCTTCCCCGGGTTGGTATGCCAATGTGAATCCGTTGGTGGTATTTGTATGTGTCAACTTTGTCACCTCATTTATGAAAAGGCGTACTGCTCTCACTTCAATGACTATAGGGATGCTGATTATACCGTTCTCGGCATTGGTAATGTCGTTTGGCAACCAGATCGGGACTGATTATGTAATGGGATTGCACCCTGTTGCCTTTATGATGATAGTGGGTATTGCCATGCAGGCATTGGCAGAGTGTTTTATATCTCCACGCTTTTTGGAATATTTCTCATTACAGTCGCCAAAAGGGGAAGAAGGCCTTTATTTAGGATTTAGTCACTTACACTCATTCTTTTCATACCTCTTTGCATTCGGACTGTCAGGCTTCTTATTGGAAAAGTACTGTCCGGACCCTAAGGCATTTGCATCGCAGGTAGAATATGCCGCAGCTACAGTAAACGCGCATTATATATGGTATGTCTTTGTCGGAATCGGTATGGTCTCTGCCATCGCACTTGTTATATATGGGCGGGTGGTAAAAAATCTGGATAAAAAGAAACTGAATCCGGAGACTGAATAATAATAAATTACTTTATCTATATGTAAGCTAACGGCTAATAGCTGTTAGCTTATCGTTCTTTGAAGTGCTGATTAAAGCAGTTACAAGTTACTTCGCCCTTCGGGCAGTTACGAGATACAAGTTGTTAACTGATGACTGTTTACTGTTAACTGATATTTCTGTTACCTTTGTTACTTTTTATATAGTGTTCTTTGTGTAAATCTTTGTGTCCCTTGTGGTAAAGAGTTTTAACCACTAAGTACACGAAGAAAATCACAAAGGGCACAAAGGCTAAAAAACTGTTACGTTTGTTACCTTTTAACGAGTAGTACCCCCGCTGGCGCGGACTTCCAGTCCGTGTCTTGTTGACAGGGCAAAAATGTTTGCTACGCAACACACAGACGGGACGTCTGCGCGAGCGGAGTTGATACAAGTTGTTAACTGTTTACTGCTAACTGTTTACTGTTAACTGATATATCTGTTACCTTTGTTACTTTTTAACAGTTACTAGTTGGTCACTGCTGACTGTTCACCATTAACTGATATATATATGTAGTCTAAAATATTTACTGTCGCATGTCATCCTGACCGTAGGGAAGGATCCCGACCCTAAAAAGAGGCACGAGATGCTTCGTTTCTCAGCATGACAAATACGACAATAAATCTTATCATTTGCTTAATTCATGGCTGCGAACAGTAAATGACTACTTGTCAGTTTTCACACGTTCCTTATCCTGCTTTTTTGACAGAAATATACTTTGGCACGCATTTCGCTTATCTCTAATCAGAAAATATTTAAAATTTAATATATAACAATTTAAAATCTTAAAGAATCATGAGTATTAAACCATTAGCAGACAGAGTGCTTGTAAAACCGGCCGCTGCAGAAGAAAAAAGTGTGGGAGGTATCATTATTCCTGATACTGCAAAAGAAAAACCGCTTAAAGGCGAAGTAATTGCCGTAGGAAATGGAACAAAGGACGAAGATATGGTGGTAAAACCAAAAGACAATGTGCTTTATGGTAAATATGCCGGAACAGAAATAGAACTGGAAGGCGAAGTTTACCTGATCATGCGTCAGTCTGATATTCTTGCAATTATCTAAAAAAGTTACAAGTTACAAGGAAAACAAAAATATTAATTTAACAATAGAGTTATAGACTGCGATTTACAATTTCAATAAAAAGAAACTCGTAACTCGTAATTCGTAACTCGTAACTCAAAAATACAATGGCAAAAGAAATCAAATTTAATATAGATGCTCGCGACGAGCTCAAAAAAGGTGTTGATGCATTGGCTAATGCTGTAAAAGTAACACTTGGGCCTAAAGGCCGTAATGTCATTCTGGATAAGAAATTCGGCGCGCCTCACATTACAAAGGACGGTGTAACTGTTGCTAAAGAAATAGAACTGGAAGAACCATTCCAGAACATGGGAGCACAACTTGTAAAAGAAGTAGCTTCTAAAACAAACGACGATGCCGGTGACGGAACAACTACTGCTACAGTATTGGCACAGTCAATCGTTAGCGTAGGCCTTAAAAACGTTACCGCAGGAGCAAATCCAATGGATTTGAAACGTGGCATCGATAAAGCCGTGGTTAAAGTTGTTGAGAACATCAAAGCGCAATCGGTAACAGTAGGCGATGACCTGCAAAAAATAGAGAACGTAGCTAAAATTTCTGCAAACGGCGATGAAACCATCGGTAAGCTGATTGCTGAAGCTATGGGTAAAGTGAAAAAAGAAGGCGTTATCACAGTTGAAGAAGCAAAAGGTACCGAAACATACGTTGACGTAGTAGAAGGTATGCAATTCGACAGAGGTTATATTTCTCCTTACTTTGTAACTGATACAGAGAAAATGGAAGCTGACCTTGAAAACCCGTATATACTGATCCACGATAAGAAGATTTCTGTATTGAAAGATATCCTTCCAATACTTGAAGCTGCTCTTAAATCGGGCCGTTCACTGCTTATCATTGCTGAAGATATCGATTCAGAGGCTTTGACCACATTAGTAGTAAACCGTCTTCGCGCAGGCTTGAAAATAGCTGCCGTTAAAGCTCCGGGCTTCGGAGACCGCCGCAAGGAAATGCTGGAAGATATCGCTATCCTTACAGGAGGTACAGTGATCACAGAAGAAAGAGGTCTTTCTCTGGAAGCTGCTACTCTCGATATGCTTGGTACTGCTGATAAGATTACTATCAACAAGGACAATACTACTATCGTAAACGGAGCCGGTGCAAAAGAAGCTATCGCCGCACGTGTAGGCCAGATCCGTTCACAGATGGAGAAAACAACATCGGATTACGATAAGGAAAAACTACAGGAACGTCTTGCTAAATTGGCAGGTGGTGTAGCTGTCCTTTATGTTGGCGCTGCTTCTGAAGTGGAAATGAAGGAAAAGAAAGACCGTGTCGACGATGCTCTTTCCGCAACCCGTGCCGCTATCGAAGAAGGTACAGTACCGGGAGGTGGTGTAGCTTACATCCGTGCTATCGATGCTCTTGAAAACATGAAGGGCGAAAATGAAGATGAAACTACAGGTATCGAAATCGTAAAACGCGCTATCGAGGAACCTCTTCGTCAGATTGTAGCTAACAGCGGAAAAGAAGGAGCTGTCGTAGTTCAGAAAATACGTGAAGGTA
This sequence comes from Dysgonomonas termitidis, assembly GCF_054657735.1. Taxonomy (NCBI): domain Bacteria; kingdom Pseudomonadati; phylum Bacteroidota; class Bacteroidia; order Bacteroidales; family Dysgonomonadaceae; genus Dysgonomonas; species Dysgonomonas termitidis. The sequence continues at coordinate 420,112 of NZ_BAAHYD010000003.1, forward strand.
AAGGAGATTACGGTTACAATGCACGTACGGATGTTTATGAAAATCTGAATGCAGCCGGAGTAATCGATCCTGCCAAAGTGGCTCGTGTCGCTCTTGAAAACGCGGCGTCTATCGCGGGTATGTTCCTTACTACGGAATGCATCATCGCGGATAAGAAAGAAGAAAACCCTGCTCCAATGCCTCCAATGGGCGGTGGAATGGGAGGAATGATGTAATCAATCCAATCTAACATACCATTAAAAGTAAAGCGGACAATTCAAAGAATTGTCCGCTTTCGCTTTTATAAGGTTTACTCTTGCAGGCTTGCGCCAAAGAGGGCACTTCCGGCAGTAGATACGACCTGATCCATATTCTGCTTATACTAATTAATAAGGATTAATTCCGCTAACCGCCGCCTTTCGAATCATAAATACCACTGCATTTAGTTCTAAAGCCGCATTATAAACATAACGGTTGTTGGTACTGCCAGGCCCATAAAGTTTAGATGCAGGCAAGTTGTTCCTGTAAATTGCAGGATATGCACCGGTACTTGTATCACTGGCACTGGCCCCTGTACTATCCCCAAAATATACAAAGTTTTTACTATTATTGTACCATACAATTGATATGACGGGATCTATACCGGGTTTTGACGTGGACTGCGCTGTACAAATTTGTACGGAGTTTGGAGGCAAAGAAGACATTACAATAGAGTAATTAGAAGTATTATCCTCACCCCAATACATTCCCGCAAGATTACCGAATGGCCCGTTTATGATAGGATCAGAAGAATTATTTGCTATTGGATATACATTATCATCCCCTCCTCCTGTTTGATTCTGAGCCGGTGATATTCCAAAAAGACCACTCATCAATGTATTGACAGCAGTGGCTGTATTATCAGAGGAACCATATATTACACAACCTCCCGCATTGATATAATTAAGAAGTGCCGTAGTTAATGCAGATGTCGGATCCGCACCATATGCGAAGTATAAAACAACATCAGGATATTTACCACCATTTATGCCGTTGGTTAGATTAGTTGTAGCGGTGGATGTACTGGTAGTACTCCATAATTGTTTAAAACTTTTTATCCTTACGAGGCCATCAGGGCTAAAGCTGGCGGAACCCGTATTCGATAGAGCATTTGTTCTTGGTGTTGCAGCCCAGGACCAAACTCCGCTGCCTATTATCGCATAGGTCATATCCGGCAATATGATAGGAATCAAGACGGAACATTCCGCAGAACCCAGCGATGTATTTGCTTTTATTACGACCTGAAAGTCTTCATTTATGGTAGGGATTCCGGTACCCAGCAATTCTACGGTTTGTGTTCCTGTAGCGGCAAATGATCCTGAAGCCCTAAAACTGATGCCATTTTTCGTTTCCGTATAAATATTATATGAGCCCGGTTGAGATACATTGATATTCATTCTTATTTTATTCGAAGCTGTTAAAGCCTGGCCCTTGAAAAATTGACCTTGTACCACAGCCGATGAGCAGACCATCGTATAGGCGGCAACCATTTCCTGTACCGTTATTTCCGGCTCACAACCGGAAACCAGACTTATTCCACTGAATGTCAATCTATCCGTTTGTACCAAAGCCGGTGTTCCCTGTGCGGGTACTTTAACTGTTAATGTCCCTGTTTCCAAAGCTACCCCTGTGTAATAAAAACTATAGCCGTTGCCGGACAAGACTGAAATAACGAAAGAACCTTTTTTGGTTACAGTCAGGTCTATTTCCAGATAGTTGTTATTGTTGGCAGGTACTCCTTCTATGTAGGAACCGTTTATCCGGATAGCGGAACAGTTTACAGGCTGGATAATTGCCGCTCCGTCCTGATTCAATTTCACCCATTCATCTATCTGCCACATATATAAGCCTTCATCCATATTGATTGCGTCAGGGTTGACGTTATAAACGACCATCCCCGTCGCTTTCAGCTTCTCTTCGGCTGTGGATTCGTCGGACCATACTCCGGAGCCATCGTCGGAGCCGCCATACAGAGGAGTCAGTTTTGCTGCGTCGTGAAGGAAAACCTTTGGATGCAGGACTCCTTTTGTAGAATTTTCCAGACTGGTGATATCCTGTGTCGGACTAGTGGCATCTCTTTCTTTAAGATCCAATAATGCCCCTTTCTCGGGAGGAGTTCCTGCTCCTATTGTTACTTGGGCATGTGTGGTAATGGTTAAGCTAAATAGTAATACGATCAACAGAAGTATATCTTTTATCTTCCGTTTTATAAAGTTAGTGTTTGTTTTTCTCATTGTTTGTTTAGTTTGTAATTAATAAAGCCTTGTTTATGTGCCTTATATGTTATAATTATATATGAATCCAAAATATCATCAATAATACTTTACAAAGTTAAAGTATAGAGGGGGGTAGTTGTCGATAATAAAATATCGTAAACGACAATTTAAATGTCGTAAATAGCAAAATATTATAATGACCACTCCTGAAAAACAGCTATCGGTAGTACAGGGAATAAATGATGTTGCAACCTGATACATGTTATTTTCGGAACAAAAGTAGAATAATCACTTATGAATATGGGTTATTTTTTGACAATTCACGTCTGTTGTCAAATAGGTATTTGTCAAAATTTATACAAAAATAAAAAGACAGGGAAAAATGTGACAAAATGTATTTCTGTGACATCTTTTTCTTTAAGATCCGGTAAAACTCCGTTCCCGGGAGGACCTTTTGCCCCTATTGTCACCTGGGCGGATAGGTTTGCGTTTCCTGGTAGTATGAGCAGGAAACACACAAATAAAATTGCTAGTTGTATTTTCATAATCTTTTAAATTAATTTCGTTAGAGTTTGTGTACTTATTTTATTACCCGGTGCTTTCACAGGGTAGTAGGTAGTACATGAATCTAAATGAAAGAAATTGTTTCTTAGTAAGTAGTATTTTGCATAATTTTTATCTAAAGATATTTTGTGGTGAAATATAATACAAATAAAATATAAATAAAGCAGTGGATTTCGGAAAAATAATACAATTCGAATAGCCACTAAAATATACGTATTGGCTGATTTATATGTATTTATATAAGTTTAAAAAGGAATTGCATATTGTTTATGTAGTACCTGGGAAAACTAAGAAAAAGCTCAACTTAATAGCATTGGGCAGTACCACGGAAAAGATTATTTGGAAACCTGCGGACTAGACAATATAAATTTTTTGTCATGTATGGGTATTATTACGGGAAAAGAAAAAGCTTTAGTCAAAAGAGAGTTTGACTAAAGCTTTTTTAAGACATAGCAATACCAGAATTATACTAATATCCGTAACTTTTCCCAAAGAGGGGCTTAATAGTATTTATATTATTTAATAAACTTTTCAGTGTCATTTTGTCTGCCATATTCACTTCTCAGGGACAGGCCTGTTAAGGTCACCACTTTGTATTGTTCCTTTTTATATATTCGGAAGGGGTAATTCCTTCTATATTTTTAAATACTTTATTGAAGGTTGCCTGATGCCTGAAACCTGCGGAGGTATATATATGCCTGATAGTATATTTGTTATGATAGTTCATTGCTATCAGTTCTTTTACCAGATTAATTCTATATTTATTCAGAAAAATGCTGAAATTTACCTTTTCTTTTATTATAATAATCTTTGATATATATTTTACGTTACTATTAAGATCTTCTGCTAACTGTACAATCGTGAAATTGGGATTACAATATGGTTTTTTCTCGGAAAAATAATTCAGAATGTTGATGTACAGATTTTCGAATTTAATATTGTCCGTATCCGTTGTTATTTTTTCGTCTCTTATTCTATACTTGCTTAACTGCAATTCTTTTATCAGATTTATCAGATTCAGATAATATAAAAAAAAACAAATGCAACATATACTTATAACAATAGTCAGGATATTTACAAGCATCAGCTGATGATCGGTAGGGCGCTGACAGTATCCCTCAGGGATAAAAGGTACTACGATAAAAACAGAGCATATAAGCGCGAAAGCATAAATACTAAAAAGGATTACTACTTTCCTCTGGAAAAATATCATTGCCGCCACCGGTATAATCAAGAACCATATAAATGCAGTTGTCTGTCCAAAAAGCCAGTAAAACAATGCGTTGGCGTAAAGGAAGAAAGAATGGTAGACTATATAGACCAGTACAAAGTATTTTAATAATCCGTAATTAAACCTATAAGCAAAGAAAATCAGGGGTATATGTACTATCCCATATATTAAAAACAAATTTTTCAAGGGGTTGATATCTTCCTTTATATAAAATACAGTAAAAACGGATAATATCATTACTATAATATATAAATACCAGATGCATACCTTCTTTCTTATTATATCCTGTTCTTGTAATTCGTTGTTCATGCTAGTTTCGATTCCGAGGTAAATATATAAAATACTGAATTAAAATTATAGACTATGTCCTTATTTTTTATACAATAGAGTTTCGCAGTACATGGTAAAGAGGAACCTAAAAAATTCATGATAAATTTATCGAAGACAATAAATGACAAAGCGCAGGCTTCTTTGAATACATTGAATTTTTATATCCGATTTTTTTGTTTTTTGTGGCCGGAATGGCTAATATACGCGTATATGCACACATTATGCGTGCGTGTATTATATGTGTAAAGTATAGATATGAAAATGCCGGACGAATCTTAAAGGATTCGCAAAGTTGGATATTTGGGAAAAAACTTGGATTGGCACTTACACTTGTGTGTGTGTGTGTGCTCTCTCTCTCTCTCTCTCTCTCTCTCTCTCTCTCTCTCTCTCTCTCTCTCTCTCTCTCTCTCTCTCTCTCTAACAAGATATAGCTAACAGCCAAATTTTCAGGAAGAAAAAATGGTGTACAGTGTGTTATATATTGTAAAAAATATGACATTTTTGTCTTTATATCTAGAGAATATTCCATAAAAATACATTCAAAAAGAATATTAAACAAGTTTTTGAACGAAAATGTTAAAAAAATATTATTCGATGTATCAGGCATCTGCTAAGTGGACGATACTCTGTTGCAATTTTATAACCTCCAGAAATCCAGGTATTTCTTTGCCACTGTCACATAGTCATGATTTGTTTCAACAAATTGGCGGCTCTTTCCCGATATTTCCGGAATATCCTTTTTGTTCAATACCAGCCATTCCAGTTTATCGAACACATCGTCTTCGTGCGGATGTACATTTACAATCGGCTGATTGGATGTGTCGCCGTATAAATCATAGATATATGGCTCTCCTCCGCCTACAACAACTTTTCCCTGGGCCATTGCCAATAAGGCGTTCATCGCCGGGGTGTGCGAATATAGCTGGTCGAGTACCACGTGTGCCTGCGACATCAGTTGCTGATATACATCATAGCTGACAGATTCGACCCGCGTAACGATTACTTTATCCGGGTACTTGTCTTTGATTCTGGCCAGTGCCTTCTCCATCACATCGGTACCTTTAAACTTCTCACGTACTTTGTTGATTCCGATAAAGAAGTTTACTTTTTCGGGCTCTTCGGGTATCGGCTGAAATTCTATTTCCGAAATGTTCATCGGCAAGGGGATATATCTCAGCTTATCGGGGAAGAAAGGTTCATATGCTTTGTAATATTCATACAGGCAGGCTGCAATCCCATCCACATCCTTTGCCAGCCTGCGGTTAAATGCTTCGAGCGGCGTGCCTATCCATTTATCTATGAACCGTTGATTGAAATCGACATTGATAGCTTTGCCATCGACAAAAAATTCGGAATAGTCGAATATCTTGTTTCCCAGACAGGCGTTTACCCAATACGAGTCATCGCCGAAAGCACCCATAAAGACTTTCTTGTTGTTCTTTTTCAGTTTCTTATACAGGTAATCGTTGATCCGTACATTCTGGGTAGTGAAGCAGGGGTTTATTAGTTGCACGACATCATATCCTTTAAACTCCCCGAACTTGCTAAGTACAGATAGCATACTGGAAAGAGTATCTGTCACTCCCGAACTCTTCCGGCTCAGGTCCACATCGCGCGGATAGTTTTTAAACCCGTCGCCATCCGAAGCTGTCAGTACCTCATGTCCTAAAGACCGTAATCCTTCAGCCAGAGTGAGATGTGCACGGCTGTATTCGCCTATCAAAAGAATCTTCATATAGTTTGTATTATATTTAGATGCAAAGATAGGGATTTTAGTTATGAGTTATAAATTATAGGTTATGAGTTTTCGGGAGATCTGATAACTAACCGGCGATTACCAGATCTTTCTTTTTGATGATAAACGTGTATTTATCATTGATATACAATACAGGGATGAGTTCATCTTCGCGCCATGCCGGACACCGCCGGTTCATATCCCTGTTGGGAAATGCCCTTATATATAGACCGGAACCGGTTTCATCGTTATGGATAAGCACTGTCTTTTTCCTGAAGGGTTCATTATGATTGTTTAAAATATCATCTGTATATATATCCTTTATTTCGTCTGCAATATAATATTTGTTATGCCTGTGGCTGTCTTTTACAAATGCGGCATAGGTATATCCGTCTTTCCCCCCGATAGGCTTGGCCAGGCAGATCAGGAAAGAATCCGGTTTGTTGATTGCTGTTTTTTGTATATGCTTCTTTATCGCTTTTAGCAATATGGTGCCTACAACAAAGAGTAACAGGTATGGAATAATATACCAGGATACGAGTTTGTCGAGATTAAATAAGTACAGTATGCCGGCTAATCCGACAAAGAGGAGGCATACAGGTGGTACCATGAGTATGTTTTTCCACCATAGGGTGCTATTCAGATAGTTTTTTTTGAAACTATAATCTTTTTCGAGTTTTGCGTAATCATTCGGTTTCATATTGTAATTGCTTTGTTTTCAAATAATAATTAATTCTATACAAAAATAGCCTTAAGTATAGTTCTATCTTGATTTTGCTTCCTTTTTTTGCAGGATTGTTATATTAAATTAATTTCCTTTCACAACTCTTATTTGTTGTATGACAAAGTTAAGTAGTAAAAAGAATATAATGTTGTATATTCTCGTTTGTCATTGGCTCCGCTTCGCTCTGCCGAACGTTGTTTCTGAGTGAAACGAAGAATCTCGTTCCTTATTACACAAGAGATTTTTCACTTCGTTCAAAATGACAAAGGCGACAATAATTATTATTATCATTTACTTAATATGCTTTGCCTGATTTTCTGTTGCTTAATGCTAACCAAATTGAGAAAAATGAAAACATCCGCCCAAAAAAGGCGTTATACTATCAGAAAAGAATTAATTTTATACCCGATTATCAAGAATAATGTATTATCCCTTTAAACAGATATAAGCAGCACGAAGCAATGGATAATAACAATAACCCTACATATAATGCAGATGGACTGACCTATTCCAAGTTTAAGAGACTGGTGAAGGGCCTGACGGCAAACCTTACGGCCGAAGAACTGAAAAAACTTCGCTCGGTGGTGAAGAGGGCCATGTCGGAAAACGTCTATCAAAAGGATGAAAAGATAGGCAGCATAACAGATCTTACTGTAAGTACGAGCATCATACTGATGGAAGAACTGGGACTGAAGAGCGCCTCCATAATAGCGCTGATCCTTTACCGCCCGGTTGTTCATAAAATAATTACAGATGCTGAGGTGAAAAAACTTTTCGGTCAGGATATCGCCGATATCGTTACCGGGCTGATAAAGGTAAACGCGCTGGAGATGAACGAATCGGCGATGGCTTCGGACAATTATATAAAATTGCTGATCTCATTAGCCGAAGATATGCGGGTAATCCTTATCAAGATTGCCAGCCGCCTGCATAAAATAAGATGTGCCGAGAAGTACAGCGAACAGTATCGTTTAAAACTTGCCATAGAAGTTTCGTATCTGTATACTCCTTTGGCTCATAAACTGGGGCTGTATAATATAAAGACCGAACTCGAAGACCTTTACCTGAAATATACCGACCGTGAAGCTTATGATTATATCCTCAGCAAATTGAGTGAGAGTAAGGATGCCCGTGATAAATACATCGCGGAATTTATTCAGCCCATAGATGCCAAACTGAAGGAAACAGGGCTGAAATATGACATAAAAGGACGGGTGAAATCCATTTCGTCCATCAATAATAAGCTGAAGAAGCAGAAGATAGACTTCGAATCTATTTACGACCTCTTTGCTATCCGTATCATCCTTAACTCGGAGATGGAAAAGGAAAAGGCCGAATGCTGGCAGGTTTACTCCATTGTGACGGATATGTACACACCTAATCCGAAACGGCTCAAAGACTGGCTATCCATCCCGAAAAGTAATGGTTACGAATCATTGCACACCACAGTTATGGGGCCCGAATCACGCTGGGTAGAGGTGCAGATCCGGACTAAGAGAATGGATGAAATAGCCGAGCGCGGACTTGCTGCCCACTGGAAATATAAGGGAGTGAAAAGCCAGTCGAAGATGGATGACTGGCTGACCAGCCTCAGGGAAATGCTGGAGAATAAGAACCTGGATTCGGGAGAGAAACTTGAGAATTTCAAATTGGATCTTTACGATGAGGAGATTTATGTATTCACGCCCAAAGGTGATTTGCATAAGCTGCCATATGGGGCTACCATCCTCGATTTTGCCTTTGCCATCCACTCCCGTATAGGTTCTACCTGTGTATCGGGAAAAGTGAATGGAAAGAATGTATCTATCCGCCATAAGCTCAAGAACGGGGACCAGATAGAAATAGTTACTTCTCCCAACCAGTCGCCGAAACAGGACTGGCTGAACTTTGTCACTACCTCCAAAGCGAAGAATAAGATTCGTCAGAGCCTGAAAGAAGAGGCCAACAAACAGGTGGAGATAGCGAAGGAAATGCTCAAACGCCGTGTCAAGAATCGTAAGATAGAAATCAACGAGTCGATAATGATGCGGATGATAAAGAAGCTCGGCTTTAAGACCATTACCGATTTTTATATAAAGATAGCGGAAGAAAGCCTCGATGTGAATTCGGTGATAGATCAGTACGTAGAGCTGGAGAAAAAAGAAACCGAACAGCATGATAAGCATGAGGCGGTCAGCGCGGAGAATTATGTTCCTCAGAATCTGGAAATAGCAAAGGAGACGTTAAGCAAAGAGGAACTTATACTCGACAAAAATCTTACAGGTGTGGATTATAAGCTGGCCAGGTGTTGTAATCCCATTTATGGGGATGATATATTCGGCTTTGTGTCTTCGCAGGGGATAAAAATACACCGCAAGAACTGTCCGAATGCTCACGATATGTTTTCACGTTTCGCATACAGGGTTATCCCTGCCCGATGGTCGGGAAAATCGGGTTCTACTTATACGGTTACACTTCGCGTGATAGGAAACGATGACATCGGTATTATCAATAACCTGACGTCCATAATCTCCAAGGAGTCGGGCATCAGTATGCGTTCTATCAGCATCGATTCCAACGACGGGCTCTTTCATGGAAGTATATCCGTAATGCTGAATAATACGGATATGCTGAATGGCCTGATAAAGAAACTCAAAACAGTGAAAGGGGTAAAAGAAGTGAGCCGGTTGAGTTGAGGTTTTAGGGAGAGAATGATATATATTGTAGGGGCGAATCGAAATTCGTCCCTACTTTTTTGAAAGAACTTTATCTATATAACAAGAGGCTTCAGCCTTTAGCTGTTAGCTTAGAGCTCTTTGAAGTATTGATTAAAGCAGTTACGAGTTACTTCGCCCTTTGGGCAGTTACGAGTTACAAGTAAACAAGATACGAGTAAACAAGATACGAGATACAAGTTGTTAACTGATGACTGTTTACTGTTAACTGAAACAAGTGTTACCTTTGTTACCTTTTAACAGTTACAGGTTATTTACTGCCGACTGTTTACTGATCCAGTAGTAAATCTTTATACAAGTAAGCATTTTTATCCACATGAAAAATATATTTTCCGTCTTCCACCGCTTTTTTCACATTTTCGTCGGATACATTATAGCCCATTATTTCGGAGATGATGAATATACTGTTCGAACTGTTTATCAGTGAAGTGTCAGGGTCTGCATACCGCCTCACAATGGAATCGACAGGAACAGGACTATTGTTGATAGTCACCAGCGGTGTATCGAACAGGTTGTGGTCCATTACCAGGACTCCGTGTCCTCCACCTTCTACCAGTTCGGCATGGTCGGAGAAATAATAAAGGACAGACGAGTTGTTTCGCTTCATTATCTGATAGATAGAACGCAGCAGCCTGTCGGTATGGTGGATTGAACGGTCATATTCTCTGGTTTTGGTCTTGCTGCCGGGCAGTGCTCTTTCATCCACATCATCGTAACGCTCGCCATATGGTACATGGCTGCCATTGAGATGGATGACGAAGAACTGTTTTTTATCCGGACTATATGTTTCTTTCAGATGGTCGAGCAGCGTAAAGTCTTCCCTTATAATGGCTTTTTCGTACATCGACTGAGATGCGTTTGCCGACACGAAGCCGATGTAACTGTCGCTTTCGCCCAGCTTATCCTGGTTGGAGAGCCATATAGTCTCGTATCCCGCCTTATTGGCCATGTCGATGATACTGAAATTCTCGAAGAATGGCTTTATATCGTTTGGTGTGGAGAATGAAAGGATAATACGCAGGGCGTCACGGGTAATGGATGCGGGAGAATAGGCATTGTAGTAATCCAGAACTTTCGGTTGAACTAAAGCCAGGCTATCGAAAAAAGGACTGGTCTTTTCTTTGTAGCCATAAAGCGAATAGTGTGACCGGGAAGCACTTTCTCCTATGATGAAGAATATCTTTTCCGGGCTATCTTTACTTTCGTCGAAAGTGATTCCGGCAGGCATCCGTTTCTCCAGTCTCAGGAACTGTTTCATCTGGTACCTCTCGTGCTGGTACGCGATGAACGTGGAAATATCGATGTAAACAAGCGGAAAGTTGGCTGCGATAACGGCATTGGTCCCGATTACCGGAAATGTCTCTATAAAATTCTCCCATTTCAGGGATTTTACTTTCCAGTAACAGATAGCGGGCATTATTATAATCCAGTAACCGAGTAACAGGATGACGGATATCTTTCGTGGAAATTTGCTTTCTTTCAGTTCCCGCTGCGACATCAGTATAAGGAAAGTGCTTGCAGCCAGACATCCCAAAGCGGCGAATATGGCTTCAGACATTACGCCGAATGCTTCCGAGGCATTTGTCTCCAGTACGGAGGCCATTGTGCCTATCGACATCTGATTGGAATAGACAAAGGCAAAGTAGGCATCGAATGAAACGATGACGGACAGTATGAGTGACAGCCACAGGGTATATCTGGTCTTAGCCAGGATGTTGAGAACAAGGATGAACGATAATGCATTGATTAATGCGGGCTTGCTGACTATGTACAACGCCAGAACGGATATTGTACAGAAGTAAGCAAGACAGAGGATGGTAAACTTATATTTGTAAAGAAAGTTGCCTGCCTGTTTTATATAATCAACGGATTTCGACATTCTTATCTTGAAAGAGTTGTGTTATAATTAATTAAGCCACGAAGATACAAATTTTCTTTGTTAATTATTCAATGTCTCTTTCAATGCTTTAACGGCTGCCTTTATATCTTGGCTTTCTTTCAGCAAAGTAATGAATTTACTGCCGATGATTGCTCCGCTGGCATTTGCCTGTGCTGCATCCAATGTCGCTTTGTTAGAAATGCCGAATCCGATAAGGCGCGGATTGCGCAGGTTCATGGAATTGATACGGCGGAAATAATCCTGCTTCTTGTCGTCAAAACTCTTTTGAGCGCCTGTTGTTGCAGCGGATGATACCATGTAGATAAAACTGTCGGTATGTTCATCTATCAGGCGGATACGTTCTTCCGAAGTTTCAGGTGTGATAAGCATCACTATCTTGATATCGTATTTATCGGCAATGGGTTTAAATTCATTGATATAATCATTGAAAGGGAGGTCGGGAATAATAGCCCCGTCTATACCGGTTTCCTTACATTGTTTACAGAAGTTTTCAAATCCGTATTGCATAATGGGATTCAGGTAGCCCATCATAATAAGGGGAATATTCACCTCTTTGCGGATATCTTTCAACTGGCTGAACAGGATTTTGAGCGTCATGCCATTCTTTAATGCTATCGTTCCGCTATCCTGAATCGTAGGGCCGTCGGCCATAGGGTCGGAAAACGGGATGCCGATTTCGATAAGGTCAATGCCGTTGGCTTCCAGTTCGCGGATAACATCGCGGGTGTCATTCAGGTTGGGAAATCCTGCTGTAAAGTATATGGATAATATATCTTTCTGTTTCTTTTCGAATAGTTGTTTAATCCTGTTCATAGTTCTAATGCTTTTATAAATTGCTGTAATCGTGTTATATCTTTCAGTCCCGGCTCTGTCTCGAATTTGCTGTTGAGGTCGATTCCGTAGAACTTCGGGTGTTGTATTTTCTTTATGCTTTCAGTGTCTCCGATGGAAATACCGCCACTTAGGAAGAAATTGCGTTTGCCTGTATATGCATCCAGTATCTGCCAGTCGAATTTTAGTCCTGAGCCTCCATGTTGAGGCGTCTTTGTATCGAAGAGGAAATAACTGCACGCATCTTCATAGGCTTTTGTCTGGCCGAAGTCGGAGACGTCCGAAACATTGAAAGCCTTAATAACGGGTATCGTTTCATCCAGTTCTTTACAGAAAGCAGCAGATTCGGAGCCATGTAGCTGTACGAGACTGAGATTGTACTTATTCATCTTCTCCATGATAAAATTAAAGTCTGCATCGACGAATACACCTACACGTTGTATATAAGACGGCAATATATTTACATCGTCAAATGTCAGCCCGTCAGCAAACCGTGGCGATTTATCATAGAATATCATTCCCATATAGCTGACCGGAAGTTTGGACAAATCCCTTATATTACCGGGATACTTCATCCCACAGACTTTTATCTTCATGCCAGTTGTTTTATAAAGTCTTCGAGAGCCTTGCCCGGATTGCCGGTTTTCATAAAGTTTTCACCCATGAGGAATCCTTTATATCCTGCCTGCCGGAGCTCAATTACTGTCTGGGGTTGTGAAATACCGCTTTCCGATATTTTTACAAACTCACCGGGGATTTTATCTGCCAGATCGAATGATATTTGCACATCAGTGGCGAATGTGCCGAGGTTACGATTATTTACACCTACTACATCTACTTTGTTATTGATATGGCCTAACTCTTGCTCGCTGTGTATTTCGAGTAATACATCGAGTCCTAACTCCTTAGCTTTTGCCGCCAGTTGTTTCGTTTCCTGTACAGTCAATGCCGAAGCAATGAGAAGTATCGCGCTGGCTTCTGCCAGTCTTGCCTGATAAAGCTGATATTCGTCAATCATAAAATCTTTTCTCAACAGAGGAGTTTGGGTTAACTCTCTTGCTTGTGCCAGATCGGTGAGATTACCTCCGAAGAAGTCCATGTCGGTGAGTACTGATATGGCACTGGCTCCGTTTTTTGAGTAAAGTGGAATAACATCGGAGATTTCAGCATCCTTAAATATCCAGTCACGCGATGGGGAGCGGCGTTTGAATTCGGCTATGATCCCGGTCGGTGAATCTGCCAATGCAGCCTTGAACGAGTTTATGCGGATATCTGTAATCTTTTTCTCCATTTCACTGATAGAAACCAGCGATTTTTGCCTGGCAACCTCTATCTTTTTGTTGGCGATTATCTTATCTAATATGTTGCTCATTTTATATCTGTTTTGCGGAGTTCAATCTTATCATATTTAAGAATCTTAATAGTAGAAGCTAATACAACTATACATATTCCGAACAAGCCTATCAAGGCATAAGAATACCGTAGATTGGTTACACTGGCGATGTATCCTATCAGCGGAGGCCCCATCAGAAATCCGAGGAAGCTGACACTGGAAACTATTGTAAGCGCTATACTTGTTGGTATTCTGGTCTTTTGTCCGGCGATGCTGTATATGGTGGGAACGATTCCGGCGGTTCCGAACCCGATAATCATAAATGCAATAATGGTAGTAATAAAATGAGGAAAAGCTACCGCGGTGAATAAACCCACAGATATAAGGATTCCTCCTGTTTGTATAACCCTTTTTCTTCCCCACTTCTGGGTTGCTTTATCTATCAGGAAACGGCCCGATGCCATGGTTATCATATACGCGGCCAGTCCTATTGGCGCCAGATGATTCGGTGTACCTACCACATCGATGAGGTAGAGCCCGCTCCAGTCAGACATGGCCCCTTCTGCAGCCATCCCGCAAAATGCGACTATGCCTAGCAGGAAAAGGAATGTTTCGGGTTTATTTTTCTTCTTATTTGCTGCCTGCGCCGGGTCTTTTTCTTTTTTCAGGTCTGCTTGCAAGAACGGTCTGTTGATGAGTAATGTAATAAAGACAAGTAGTCCGATAATGGCAAAATGATAGACAGGCAATAGTTTTAACGATGCCATCAGCAACCCGACACTGGCTCCGGTGAGTCCGGCAAAACTCCATCCTCCGTGGAAGGATGCCATAATGGGTTTGTTGTAAGTCGTTTCGAGTGTCACAGCCTGCGTATTGACGGATATATTGCAGAAGTTCCCGAAGAATCCGAAAATAATCAGGCTGATAATCAGTGCATATTCACTGGCTGATAACCCGATGAACAGCAGGGCTGCTACATATCCTACGAGCGCAACAGGCAATATTTTCTTGCTTCCGACTTTCGAAATAAGGAGGCCCGAAATCGTCATACCGCATATTTGCCCTATTGGTATCATCAGTAGAATTGTACCCCATGCTGCATCTCCCAGTCCTAATGTTGTTTTAATGTCGGGAATGCGGCTGGCCCAACTCGAGAAGCATAATCCTGTACAAAAATACAGGAAGAAGATTGCTATCCGTATACGTCCTTTTGATATTGTTTGTATTTTGTTCTCCATTATTTACGAGCGATAAGCTCTATTTTGTTCAACCATTTTTCCCGCTGTTCGGGAGTCGATGTTTTTATTGTTGCCAGATAAGTAGTCCGGATATTTTTTATACCGCAAAATGCGCCGATATCTTTTCTGATCATCTTTCCTCCAATGTCTTTTACAATCCATTTGTAATAGAAGACAGGAGCGTCCATTGTACTGATTATTTCGGAAGTTTTTCCTGTAAACAGCTTTTTGGGAAACGGAGATTTTTCCTGATATTCGAATGTAAATCCCGGGAGGAAAATACGTTCTATAAACCCTTTCAATAGCGCAGGAGGTGACGCCCACCATGTAGGGTAAATCCAGACAATATGTTCTGCCCATTTTAGCTTTTCCCATGCTTCCAGCAAATCAGGCTCTAGCTCTGTCCGCTTACGGTAACCATACATCAGTATAGGGTTAAAGATCATATCCGTAAGGATAATTTCTTTTACTTCATTACCTTCCTCTAAAGCACCCTTTTTGTAGCTTTGGTGCAATCCGAAACAAAAGCTTTCCCTATCGGGATGGCCGTTAATTATCAGTACTTTTTTCATCTTAATAATATGACTGCTTTATTTCTTTATATAAAGAATCGAACTCGGCTAATTCCTCATTGATAAACGCATTTATCATAGCCCTGTACACTTTCTCTGCCACCACAGGGTTTAGTCCGGATTCTTCGGCCAGAGTTCTCACTTTGGATATTACGGAGCTTACCCTGTCAGGAGCAACAACATCCTGCGCCGATTGTTTGAACCGGACATCCTGCGATACAAATTTACTGCGTTTTGCAATCAATCCGATCAGTTCCGCATCTATTTTATCAATGTTCATCCTCACTTCGTTGAGAGAGCAATGCAGGGCTTCATTTTGTGATTTCATACCAAAACTGTTATGTATTTAACGTCAGGAACTTCAAAAACGTTTCCTTTGTTTTTCCACTCTCTAACGATTCACGTGCTTCAGCTATCGCACCTTCGAAAGAAAGCTGTGGATTTATAGTTTGTATTGCTGTTGCCGCATTCGCTATAACAGCATTTGTCTGAGCTTTGGTTGCCGTGTTACCGATAACATTGTCGAAAATCGTTGAAGCATCTTCGGGAGTATTACCTCCATCCAGTTCCAGTTCCAGGCAACGGTCAAATCCGACCTGTTCGGGAGTATAGATTTTCTCTTCAAATTTATTGATTATCTTGAAATCCCCCGTTAGTGAGATCTCATCATATCCGTCTAAACCATGTACGATAGAATAATCGACATCGGTCTGTTGATACATGTAGGAATACAACCGCGCCATTTTCAGGTTGAAAACGCCTAATACTGTTCTTTTGGGCTTTATGGGGTTTACAACAGGTCCCAGCATGTTGAAGAATGTTCGTACTCCCAGTGCTTTGCGAACGGGCGCAACCACTTTCAGGGCATTGTTGAACAATGGGGCATGCATATAAGCGATGTTGGTTTTATCGAGAGACTCTTCCAGCTTGCTGACATCGGCGGTGAATTTCACTCCATGCTGTTCCATCACATTGGATGCGCCACTGACAGATGTAGCCCCATAATTACCGTGCTTGGCCACTTTGTATCCTGCCCCCGCCGTAACGAAACAGGCAAGCGTGGATATATTAAAGGTGTTTTTGTTGTCGCCGCCCGTACCTACAATGTCTATCGGGTTGTATGCGGCCAGTGCGTCTACATTTGCCCGCAAATCCAGCAGTGCATCGGAAAATCCGAGGAATTCGTCTACACTGATGCTCCGCATAAGGAATACACTGATAAACGCGGCAATCTGGGATTCATTGTAGTTGCCTGCTGCCATATTAGTCAGTATTTCCTTTGCCTCGGTGCGGTTGAGGTACTGATGTTCAAAAAGCCTGTTGAGTATCTGTTTCATTTTGCTAGCTTATTTTATACTAATTTTTCCAACATATCCGTTGTTTTGGCAATTTCCTCGTCGCTCAACTCATGGTTAGATAATTCGCCATCGAAATAACGGTCATAAGAAGCCATATCGATAAGTCCATGACCTGACAGATTGAACAGGATTGTTTTTTGCCGGCCTTCTTCTTTTGCCTTCAAGGCTTCCTGAATGGCGGCATAAATGGCATGAGAGGACTCAGGGGCCGGGATTATACCTTCCGATTTAGCGAATAATATGGCGGCCTCGAATGTATCGAGTTGCTTCACATCCACAGCCTCTATGTATCCGTCTTTTTTCAACTGGCTGACGATAGTTCCTGCCCCATGATAACGAAGTCCTCCGGCATGGATATTTGCAGGAGCAAAATTATGGCCTAAAGTGTACATCGGTAAAAGAGGGGTATATCCGACTTCATCCCCAAAGTCGTACTCAAATTTACCACGGGTTAATTTCGGGCATGACGCCGGTTCCGCCGCCACAAGACGAATATCTTTTCCTCCGGTCAGTTTATGACGCAAGAATGGAAAAGTAATTCCGGAGAAGTTCGATCCACCTCCAAAACAGCCGATTACTACATCCGGATATTCTCCCGCCATTTCCATTTGCTTTTCTGCCTCCAGGCCGATGATGGTCTGGTGAAGCGATACATGATTCAATACACTGCCTAAGGTATATCTGCAGTTCGGAGTATTTAAAGCCAATTCCACCGCTTCGGAAATTGCAGTACCAAGACTACCCTGATAATTAGGATTTTCTGTAATAATCTTACGTCCGGCTTTGGTACTCATACTTGGCGATGCTATAACCTCCGCGCCATATGTCTGCATGATTGAACGACGGTAAGGCTTTTGGTGATAGCTTATCTTTACCATATAAACTGCCAGATCCAGGCCAAAGTGATTTGCCGCATATGATAAGGCGGCACCCCATTGTCCTGCGCCGGTTTCGGTTGTGATATTTGTTATTCCCTGCTCTTTACAGTAATATGCCTGTGCTATTGCCGAGTTCAGTTTGTGTGAACCTACAGGACTGACACTTTCATTCTTAAAATAGATATGCGCAGGAGTATCCAATGCCTTTTCCAAACCATAGGCGCGTACCAACGGGGTCGGACGGTAATTCTTATATAATTCCCTTATTGGTTCCGGGATTTCTATCCAGCGGTCGGTATCGTTTAATTCCTGCCTGGCAAGTTCTGTCGCGAATATTGGTTCTAAGTCACTTACTTCTAACGGTTTTTTTGTTCCCGGGTGAAGAGGTGGAAGCGGCTTGTTTTTCATATCCGCTACAATATTATACCAGCTCCTTGGAATGTCGTTTTCGCTTAATAAGATTTTCTTGTTCATGATTTTGTTAGTTAACGAGTTGGCGAGTAAACAAGTAGACAAGTTTAAACTCATATCTTGTATCTTGTTTACTTGTATCTATAAATTAGTTATTTAAAAAATTTCTTACTATCGTTTCACCGGTTGGTGTCAGTACCGATTCGGGGTGGAATTGGACTCCATGTATATCATATTCTTTATGACGGAGCGCCATTATCTGTCCGTTATCGTCTACCGCGGTAACTTCGATGCTTTCCGGTAAATCATTATTATCCACTATCCATGAATGATAACGCCCCACTTCCAGGGTTTTATCTAACCCGTTGAACAGGTAATCGGGCCTTATAACTTCTATTCTGGTGGCCACACCATGATACACATCTTCCAGATTAGTCAGTTTCGCACCAAAGGCTTCTCCTATTGCCTGATGTCCCAGACATACTCCCAGAATCGGTTTTTTACCTGCATATTCTTTAATCAGAGGCAGAAGCAATCCGGCTTCGGACGGGATACCCGGTCCCGGAGAAAGGATTATCTTGTCATACTTTGCAATATCTTCCAAAGCAATTTTATCGTTTCTGTGTACATCCACATCAGTAAATCCCAGTTCTTTAACCAAATGAACGAGATTGTATGTGAATGAGTCGTAATTGTCGAAGATCAATATTTTCATATTTTAAAGCTTTTAGCTATTAGCCGTTAGCTGATAGCTTTATTACCATAATCATTATTTATTCCTTGTAGCTAATAGCTAACGGCTATCAGCTAATGGCTACATTAATTTTTTAATTCTACTGCTGCTTTTACAGCTTTTGCTAATGCTCCCAGTTTATTTTTTACTTCCATAACTTCTGTTTCAGGATTCGATTTGGAAACGATTCCCCCGCCTGCCTGATAATAAAGCGTATTGTTCCGGCTGAGGAAAGTACGGATAGTGATGGCCTGATTGAGATCGCCGTTGAATCCGATATACCCGATACAGCCACCATAGACTCCGCGCATTTGCTTTTCTATGTCGCGTATCAGTTGCATGGCTCTTACCTTAGGCGCACCGGATAGTGTTCCTGCGGGAAAAGTGTCTGCAAAAACAGAAATGTTATTCCTGCTCTCGTCTACTATACCGCTTACACGCGAAACCAGATGGATGACATGCGAGTAGAACTGCACATTCTTATAGAAATCCACTTTCACATCGTGGCAATTGCGGCTGAGGTCGTTGCGGGCAAGATCGACAAGCATGACGTGTTCGGCATTTTCCTTTTCGTCTTTGAGTAAATTCTCGGACAGGATGCGGTCTTTCTCATCGTCTCCCGTACGGAAATAAGTACCGGCAATAGGGTCTATATAGGCTTTGCCTTTTGTGATTTTGCAGTGGGTTTCGGGTGAAGAGCCGAAGATGCGGAAAGAACCGAAATCGAAGTAAAATAAATATGGGGAAGGATTGATGGAACGCAAGGAACGGTATACTTTGAAATCGTCACCCGCAAACTTCTGCGTAAAGCACCGTGAAAGGACAATCTGAAACACATCCCCCCGTTTGCAATGGGCAATTCCTTTTCGTATCATTCCCTGATGCTCTTCGTCAGTAATCATCGATTGCTCGCTGCCGATAGCTTCGAAGTTGTAGGACGCGATGTTGTTGTTCATCACAATAGCTTCCAGTTCCTGCATTTTTTCTTCTGTGCCGTCGACTATATTCTCTACTATGGTCAGCTCATTTTTCAGATGATTGATGACGAGGATAAAGCGGTACAGGATATAATAGAACTCCGGAATATCGGCATTGTTCAGTTTTTTATTAACTGGGTCTACCGCTTCGAAATAACGGATAGCATCGTATGAAGTGTATCCGAAGAATCCGTTTATGTTTGTCTTGTTTTCGCCCTGTACATCGAACTGTCCTATAAAATCATGGAATTTATCTGTTAGTTTCTCGCCCTCTGACAATATTTCCTGTTTGGCTGTATTATCAGGATAGGTATAGGTTATTTCATTATTGTCTACCTTGAAACGGGCTATCGGACTTATCCCGATAAATGAATAACTGTTTTCGCCACCATGATAATCGGAACTTTCCAATAGAGCCGATTCGGGATATATATCTCTAACTTTCAGGTATATGCCTACGGGCGTTTGTAGATCGGCGAGGAGATTTTTGGTTTTGACTTGTATGTTGTATTCCATGTCTTTATTTTTTGTAGTTTATATACGTCTCCATATCTTTATCTCCGCGCCCTGAGAGACAAAGAACAATAACATCTTCTGCTTTGAATTCCATCTTATCTAGTGCTCCTAAAGCATGAGCTGATTCTATAGCCGGAATGATTCCTTCCAACCTTGTCAGTTCGAAGGCAGCCTGCATTGCTTCGTCGTCTGTTACGGCTAATACTTCCGAGCGTCCAGTCTGAGCCAAATGGGCATGTATAGGGCCGATGCCCGGATAATCGAGTCCGGCGGAAATGGAATAGGGTTCTTCGATTTGTCCGTCTTCCGACTGCATTATCAGAGTTTTACATCCATGTATAATACCTAGCTTTCCTAAATGAATGGTCGCAGCAGACTCACCTGAATCGATACCTTTACCGGCTGCCTCGGCAAGGACGATTCTCACATCCGGTTCATCTATGAAATGGTAGATTGTTCCTGCAGCATTACTTCCCCCGCCAACGCATGCCATTACATAATCGGGCGTTTCGCGGCCTTCCTTTTCAAGCAGTTGCTTGCGGATTTCTTCACTGATAACCGATTGCAGGCGTGCAACCATATCGGGATAAGGATGAGGTCCTATGGTAGAACCGATCACGTAGTATGTGTCTGAGGGGTTGGAGCACCAGTCGCGTATGGCTTCATTTGTTGCGTCTTTAAGAGTCATATTGCCGCTGGTAACGGGAACTACCTTCGCTCCCAGCATTTCCATTTTCTGCACGTTCAGTTTTTGGCGTTCTACATCCGTAGCTCCCATATATACAATGCATTCGAGATTCATCAGGGCACATACTGTAGCAGTAGCCACTCCGTGTTGTCCCGCTCCGGTTTCTGCAATGATGCGGGTTTTTCCCATCCGCTTCGCGATCAGTATCTGGCCTATTGCATTGTTTATTTTATGGGAACCTGTATGATTAAGATCTTCACGTTTCAGGTATATTTTACAGCCATGTTTTTGGGAGAGTCTTTCTGCCAGAAAAAGAGGAGAGGGGCGGCCTGCATAGTCCCTTAACAGATCATTATATTCTTTCCGGAATAATGGGTCATTAATTACTTCCAGATAAGAGTTTTTTAATGTTTCCACATTGTCATAGAGTATCTCAGGAATGTAAGCACCTCCGAATTCTCCATAAAAGCCATTTGAGTCAACTGTAAATTTTTCCATTTTATATTGTTTTTATTTTTTTCTATCATAAAAAAAGCCTATCGTGAGTACGACAGGCTTTGTATCTTTATAAACTTTCATTTTAATACATACCAGATTGGCTCACGACTTTTTGAGTTGAGAGTGCCACCACCAATATGCATTTGTTGATTGAAAATTCATTCCGCTTCCTTTTTGTTTTCACAAAGATATAAAAAAAATGAAACGAACAAATAATGATTTATATTTTTTATCTTAGCATAATGTTTAATTATAAAAAATATATCAATCATGCGCAATCTCTCAATTATTCTTTTAATCCTTTTTTCATTAACACTGACAGCACAAAACAAGACTCTAAAATATAATAATAAAGGTATTTTCAAAATATTACAATTTACGGACATTCATTATCAAAAAAATAATCCGGCTTCTGCCGTCGCGATTGAGTTAATAAATGAAGTATTGGATGCAGAGAAACCGGATTTAGTCGTTTTTACCGGGGATATTATTTATGCAAAACCTGTGATAGCGGGACTTGATGATGTTTTTACCCCGGTTATAGAAAGAAAGATACCGTGGGCATATATTTTTGGTAATCATGATGATGAACATGGAATGTCCCGGGCGGAACTGATGGATTATGCCGTAAGTAAACCTTTCTGTCTGGCCCAAGCCGGAGACAAATCATTGAAGGGTATAGGTAATTATATACTGGAAGTGAAGTCTTCGAATGAAAGCAAGAATAGTGCGATCCTCTATTTCTTCGATTCAGGCGCATATACTCCTGTAAAAGGCCTGGGAACTTACGATTGGTTTGCTTTCAACCAGATAGAATGGTATAGAAGTCAAAGTGCCGCATATACAAAAGAAAACGGAGGAGTTCCTTATCCTGCGCTGGCCTTTTTCCATATTCCATTGGCAGAATATCCTCAAATGAAGGCTGAGAAATACGATCAGCTGATAGGAAGCAAAGATGAGAAAGAATGCAACGGAAAGCTGAATACAGGTATGTTTGCAGCTATACGCCAGGCAGGGGATGTAATGGGTACATTTGTAGGTCACGACCATGATAATGACTACATAGGCAATTACTATGATATATATCTTGCTTACGGCCGTTTCTCAGGTGGCAAAACGGAGTATAACAATTTAGGGAAGAACGGATGCCGGGTGATAGAGCTGAAGGAAGGCAAGCGGGAATTCTCTACTTATATCCGTCTGTTGGGCGGAGAAATACTGTATCTGGTAGAGTATCCGGCAACCTTTGCTGCAACGAAATAACAGCCAGACTTATAACAACCTGAATGTATAGCCCTGTTCTTTCAGCCATTCGATGCTGCGGGGCAGGGCATATTTCATATTCTTTTCGGCTTTCAGTGAATCGTGGAATACTATTATAGAGCCGTCACGAGTATATTTCTTCACATTTTCCAATACCCTTTCAGGAGTCATCAGTTTACTGTAATCCCGCGTTACCACATCCCACATAACGATTTTGTAGTATCTGCGTAATGTGAAGAACTGCGGTATCCTCATATGTCCGTGAGGCGGGCGGAACAGATCCGATTCAATATATTCCGATGCCAGCTTCGTATTTTTCAGGTATCTCTTCGAGAACGTTCTGATCCCCTGGATATGGTTGAATGTATGGTTACCTACCCGGTGCCCACGGTCGAGTACCATCTTGTAAATGTCCGGATGCTTTCTCACATTGTCCCCGACACAGAAAAAAGTAGCCTTGATGTCGTACTTATCCAGCAGGTCGAGTACCCACGGGGTGATTTCGGGTATCGGCCCGTCATCGAATGTGAGATATATTGTTTTTTCACCTTCAACAGGCTTTCTCCAAAATGCTCCCGGAAAGAGCATACGGTATATAAATGGGGGCTGTTCTATAAACATGATAAACGTTCAGAGAGGAGGATTTCCGGAAAGCTCCCGGAAATCCTTTTATCCATCTTGTTTTATTTGCTATAATATTTTTGTAAAAGCTCAGGCTTGTATTTTTGCATCATTCCTCCGATACGTTCTATCTTAGATTCGGCATCTTTGCGTAGGGCTGTGTCGCTTTCGGTCATATACAAACCTCTCATCGAAATGCGCATCAGATAGTCGAGTGGGTGACTCCTGTCGCTAAAACTGACCCTGTTGCTCATAAACAGTTCGGCATTTGCCATCACTTTTTGCAGATATGCTTCGTATCTGGCCTTATCGTAGCGTTGGTATGTATCCAATATCTGGATTTCTGTATTTACCAGATCCCTGATTTCCGATGTGCAATTGATCATAAGACTCTGCTTCATGCTTGCATACCACTGCAGGCTGCCATCGACCCGGTACAGGATCTCATCGATTACTTTCTGTGCCTTTTCCGTTTGTCCGAGTTCATAATAAGCATCTGCAAATGAAACAGACTCTCCGCCACGGGGAACCGTATTGGCCGGGATAGCTTCCATACATCTGTCCAGCGCCTGCAATGCCTTGTCGTTCTTTCCTTCCATCAGCAGGGCTGCAACCAGGCGGTCAAACATCAGGCGGAATGTGCGGCACATCCTCAGGTTGTTTTCATCCAGATATACTTTCGGATTTTCGATGCCTCCCCATTTGTATTTGTTTACCATATTGTCGAACATCACTTCGGTATTTACACCTGTACTGTCTATAACTCCCGGTGTGATGCGGTAATTGATACCTTCCAGCATCGACTGGGCGGTAAGTTTTAATGGTGGTTCACCGATGGTTACGGCATAATAGATAGGACGCTTCCAGTCATCTTTATTGATATTGTACAGCATGTCTATAATCATCATTTCCTGACGATATATACCGCCCTTATTGTCTCCAAGATTAAAGATAAATTCAGGCTTTGGCCTTGTCCCCAATGCATTCCAGTCTACTTTCGATTCATCAATTGGCATTTTGAAAATGCTGGAAGGGATTATGATTCCATTCTCAACATACGGATTGCGTGGTGCATAATTGTCCATTGTTTTCAGGATGTTCAGCACCTCGCTTACTTCCATCGTATCTTTGAATGCCTGCGTGTCGTAATAGTCGGCATAATTGATCCTTCCGGCCCAAGCTGACGATTCTTTCGTATTTTGCAAATCACGGGCCAACAGGCGCTCTATATCACGTTTGGTGAATACATATGCCGATTGTCCTTTATCACCATGATAGCGGTCTTCCTCCCATTCTATTGGCAGAGGAGGTGAATCGTATGCCTGACGGCGCATTTGATCCACATACCAGTCGGTTTGCAGGTAACTTAAGTTACATACGCGCACATCGGTGCGGAATCCTTCTACTTCCTGCGCATACCACAGAGGGAATGTGTCGTTATCGCCCATAGAGAACAGGATACTGTTCGGCTCGCAACCACGCAGGTAATTCATCCCGAAGTCACGCATCGTGTACCTGTCCGAACGGTCATGGTCGTCCCAGTTCTGTCCCGCCATTTGTATAGGAACCAATACGGTAATTACAGTCGCTATGGCGGCGGCAGGAGTTTCCGGTAATACTTTCTTTAACAGGCGCCAGATAAATGCAACCCCAAACCCTATCCAGATACAGAACGCATAGAACGAGCCTGCATAGGCATAGTCACGTTCCCGCGGCTCGAACGGTTGCTGGTTGAGGTATATGATAATGGCGATACCGGTCATAAAGAACAGCATGAATGTAACAAGGAATTGTTGCTCGCCTTTTTTTCCTCTTGTCAATTGGAAGGCTATACCCAGAATCCCGAGTATAAGAGGCAGCATATAGTATTTGTTATGGCCTTTGTTTTCTGCTATATCGGGAGGCAGGTTGCCCTGAGGGCCACGCCCGAGTAATTCATCCACAAAACTGATGCCTGTGATCCAGTTGCCGTTACTAGGTCCTCCGGTTGCCTGAACGTCATTCTGGCGTCCTGAGAAGTTCCACATGAAATAGCGGAAGTACATAAAATCCAACTGATAATCAAAGAAGAATTTCAAATTCTCGAACATTGTCGGAGGTACGGAAGTATCTTTTATATCCGCCCATATCTGATAACCGAGCAGATGCCTGTCTTCGGTAGAATACATGCGGGGCAGTAACATGGTATTGGTGTAACCATAAGTAGGGATAGTACCTGTTACCACATACTCGTCCTTTTGGTCTGGTGATTTTTTTACAACCTTATCAAAACTTTGTTTTTCACTCACAGGTGGTTCGAGGCGGCCATTGGCGTCTCTTTTTTCGGAAGAAGCATATGTCTTGCCATAGAATAACGGCCTGTCGCCATATTGTTCACGGTTGAGGTAACTGGCCAGTGTAAATACGTTTTCCGGAGAGTTCTGATCCATCGGTGTATTGGCGATGGAACGGATAGGAATGAGTGCAAACGATGAATATCCTATCAGGATCACCATCAGGCAAAGAATGGTTGTATTCAGAAACCTGAAATTGATTTTCTTGTAAAAAATGCAGAATCCGATAAGGCCTCCCAGCAATACTATCCAGAGTAAGATATTGTCGCCGATAAATGTAACACCGCTTAATGCCATGCAAATCACAAATGCTGCTTTAGCCCTGCCCAGACTGCCTTTGGCCGAAAGGGTTTCATAAAGCCCCCATATGATGGATATTACGATCAACAGTATATATGTGAGAGCACCTGTGTTGTATGAGAATCCTAATCCGTTGACGAATAGTTTTTCAAACCAGCCGCCTACTTTGGTAAAGCCCGGAATGATACCGTACATCAGTATTACAACCAGAAACAGGGAGCCGGCCAAAGCTATTAATGTACCTTTAAGGTTTACATTTTTCGATTTCTTAAAGTAATATACCAGAACAATGGCAGGGATACACAGCAGGTTGAGCAGATGGACGCCGATAGACAATCCCATGGCATAAGCTATAATTACCAGCCATTTGTCGGAGCCTTCCTTGTCCGCTCTGTTTTCCCACTTCAGGATCAGCCAGAAAACCAGGGCGGTAAACATGGACGAATAGGCGTAAACTTCTCCTTCTACAGCCGAAAACCAGAATGTATCGGTAAACGTATATGTCAGAGCCCCGATAAGACCGCAACCGATGATAGCGATAAGCTGTCCTAAAGACATTTCCTGTTCGTTGTCCGTGTATATTAGTTTTTTAGCAAGATGGGTTATTGTCCAGAAAAGGAACAGGATCGTTGCTGCGCTTAACAATGCCGACATACTGTTTACCATCATTGCCACCTGCGAAGTATCAGAAGCGAATAATGTGAAAAACTTACCGGTGAGCATAAAGAAAGGCGCACCCGGAGGATGGCCGACTTCAAGCTTAAAGGCGGATGTGATAAACTCACCGCAGTCCCAGAAGCTGGCTGTAGGTTCGATGGTCATTAAATAAACAATAGCGGCCACTGCAAAGCTAAACCAACCAAAGACGTTGTTTATCAGGTTATATTTCTTCATAATTGAAATTCGTATATGATAATAATCGTTTATTAAACGGTTGTTCTTTATACATTTGGGTGCAAAGATAGTTAAAACACTGAAAGTATCGATTCGAGCTGCTTTGTTTTTATTTATCAAATTGAAAAACTTCTTAAAATCTATGATTACGGATGCTCCCTGTCTATAATTAAGTTACGGAATAAATTGATTGCATCATTTTTTTATTGATAACTTAAGTACCTGCTGTATGTTTTAATCTTATTGTTTGAAAAAGGTAACAGATATATCAGTTAACAGTAAACAGTCATCAGTCAATAACTCGTAAGATGTAAAACTTTGCGCCTTTGCGTCTTTGCGTGAAACAAAACAAAACGCCAGCCAACTTGTAACTCGTAACTGCCCGCAGGGCGAAGTAACCTGTAACTGTTAAAAGGTAACAAAGGTAACAGTATTTTCAGTGAACAGTAAACAGTCATCAGTAAACAGTATCGTGGTTTGTCATATACTCTGTCCATTTCCAAATTTTTCGTCTTCTTCGCTCGCGCAGACGTCCCGTCTGTGTGTTGCGTAGCAAACATTTTTGCCCTGTCAACAAGACACGACTGGAAGTCCGCGCCAGCGGGTTAACTTTTCAGTTAACAGTCAACAGTTAGCAGTTAACAACTTGTATCCCGTATAATTTTTCGTTCTTCGCTTTTGGCTCCGCCGATTTTCAATTCGTTCTTCACTTTTCGTTTTTCACTTATTATTTACCCCTTCTTCAATCCGTTCTCGATGTATATCCCGGCGGCAGGAACGGATAGAGATTCTTTGGTTTGGGCTTCTCTACCGGAGCGGCAGATGGTTGAGCGACAGGCGGCTGTTCCATAGCTTGCCCCTGCTCATTTTTCACTTTTCGTTCTTCACTTTTTGTTTTTCGCCCTTCCTCTTCCAGTTCCTTGTCCACGGCCGCCACTACCTCCGGATTGAGCGAGCCGCCCGGACGGAAGCCGTTTCCTTTCAATATCATCAACTGACGCCTGGTTTCTTCGTCCTGTACTTCAATGACCAGCGGATGGCGTTCCGATGCAAGCAAGCGGTCTCTGTCCTTCCTCCTTTCCTCCCGATCGAGTACGTACTTTATCGCGCGGATGCTCGGCGGGCAGAATTTTTTTTCCACTACACGGCATTTCTCCACCTCGTTCAGCGGATCGTTCTTATCGGGGATGTAGGTGACCTTCTCTTTTTTCTGCATGTATCCCTCGAGCAGTTGTTTCAGTCCGATACGTGCCGAAGCTACCATCACCTCTTCACGGTGGTCGATGGCTTCTTCCACCGCTTCACCGAAATCAGGTTTTGCCTTTTTCCATTCATAAAATGTCTTGCGGCTGATCTTGAATGTTTTGCATATTTCGGAGATACTGCACAAGTCCTGTTCTATCATCCGGATAATCTCCGATGCCGTTTTTTCTTTATACTTCATAAGATACTTAAATATTAATGTTAATAATCAGTTTCTTATATAGATAAAGATATTTGGTTTTGATAAATTTAGTTACGAGTTTGCCTCGCCTTCGCTTCGGCGAATGTTATTTCTGCGCCCTTCGGGCAGTTACGAGTTACAAGTAACAAACAGACGATATACAAGTTGATAACTGATGACCGTTTATATTATCCTCGTAAACGGTGTCTTGCTTGAAAAGCAATCCTTCTTTTTGCTTTGCAACACACAGACTGCAAATCTGCGCAAGCGGGGCCAAGAATGAGGACAAATCGGGGAGGGTGCGTGAAATATGAAAGTTTTATAAAGAACGCTTATATGATTAAAAAAACGGACGTATATTTGTAACGGTTATGAACAAAGCATTACTCAGTATAGGTACAAACGAGGACAGGGAATCGAACTTAAGCCTTTGCCATCAGTTTCTGGATAATATATTTACAGATATATCTTATTCCGACACCTCTGTTACCATGCCTTATGGCACTACCTACAGAAACGATTTCCTGAACCAGCTTGCCGTTATCTACACAGACAGGGACATGGACGAAGTTATCCGCTTATTGAAATCCATAGAAAAGGATATGGGGCGAAACGGAACCGATAAAAAAAACGGCATCGTAAAAATAGATATCGACCTTGTAATATGGAATAATAATGTATTGAAACCGGAAGATTTTACCAGAAGTTATATTGCGGACCTGCTGGCCAGTATGGATAAGTGATTATCTCCACAACCGGGACTTTATTTTCTCCAGTAACTTTTCACTGCCATCATTGAACTTACGCGCAAAATAAGGGTATCGTTGTCCGTATTCATCGTTGAACTCGATATGGCTCTCCAGAAAATCAATATGACGTTCTTCTATTGTGGCCGGAGGAACAGCAACTTCCCAATCCGTATAGGTAAGACTTGCGGCTGTATTTTGCAAGAATGGCGAGTTCCCGATAATTGTCTGGAAAAAGGCCTCGTCAGGCACTAATGTATGGCGGAAGAAGTCCGCATATCGCTTATCTTCTTTTGCTGTAGTCAAAATATAACGTACACATTCACGGGTGAGGGCAAACCATTGCGTACCGGCATACACCCTGAACGGCGCTTTCCTTTTTATCTTTAGCTTCTTAAGTAATACTTCGGCCAGAAACTTAGGGTGGTAATACTTCAGGTTACGGCGGTCGTAATCGAAGTAATAATATTCATACCGTTCCAACGGCTTAAATGGAACCGGCACAGGAGCAATATCCATATATTCTTTCCCCTTTTCCAGCTGTTTGTAAAGGAATCCCTTAGACCTTACAGGATAATCTACCCCGCTAACCAATATATAATAATCAGCATCGGACGAAGACGCCACACCATGTTCCATCAAAGCCAAAGTGGCTTGTATCATACTGAATCCGCCCCAGTTGATATCGATACGTTCCGGAATGATTTCCACGTTCTTATACTGCGGAGCGTATTCCTGCACAACCTTTCTGTCCAGATGGATATAAAAAGTGCAATCCGCGCCATTCAGGGCATTTATCAAACGATCTAAATGCCTGAAATTGTTATGAGCTAATATAAGATAGCAGATTTTCACTGAAAATAGTTACGAGTTACTACACCCTAGGGCAGTTACGAGTTACAAGTAAACAAGATACTAGTTGTTTACTGTCTTATCTTTTCCTCTTGGTGCTGTTAGACTTATTCCTTTCATTCAATTGCTGTTGCTGAATTTTCTGAGCCTCTGCCAGACGAGCCATGAAGCCCGATTTCTTTTTCGGTTTTGCTTTATTAGCTTCCAGCTTGGCCAATACTTTATCCTCGTCTATTATATACCGGAATCCGATTGTCAACAGGATAGTTACCAAAAGCGAAAGAAAATAGTAATATGTAAGTCCCGACGGGTAATCATTCAACATGAAAAGGAAAATCAACGGCATCAGATACATCATCCATTTCATTCCCGGCATTTGTTGCTGTCCGGTATTGGTCATTTCCATATTGAACTTTGTATAAATGATATTGGTCACCGTCATCAGGATACAGAACAAACTGATATGCGTACCTATCAATGGAATATGGTTTTTCCATTCTATAATGGCATCATATGTGGAAAGATCAGTAGCCCAAAGGAAACTTTGTCCGCGAAGCTCTATTGCATTCGGGAAGAATGAGAACAGCGCAATCAATATCGGCATCTGCAACAACAACGGAATACATCCGCTCATCGGGTTTACCCCCGCCTTATTATAGAGTGCCATTGTCGCCTGCTGTTTCTCCATCGCCTGCTCCTGCTTAGGATATTTGGCCCCGATTTCCTCTACCTGAGGACGTAATACGCGCATTTTGGCCGACGACATAAACGACTTGAATGTGAGTGGAGATATTACCAGTTTTACAATTATAGTCAGCAACAGGATAACAATACCCATCGACATCCCCGTACCTCTCAATAAATTAAAGATCGGAATCACGAAATACTGGTTCACCCAGCGGAACAGCGTCCAGCCTAGCGGAACAAGTTTGTCCAGATCAAGCTGCTTGTTCACATCGCTTATATGGCTGTCATATCCTTTCAGCAAAGTGAACGACATAGGCCCCAGATAATAGGTGAATCCGGCGCTTATGGTTCCGGCATTCATGTCTACTGTTGCCGGAGCATATATTGTAGCCTCGCATGTCTTCAGATATTCACTGTTTTCATCCGTTACCAAAACTTTGGAATCAAGAAGTGCGGTTTCTATTTTCTCATCAGCGATCAGGATAGGTGCAAAAAACTGATTCTTGAAAGCAATCCATTTGGCTGGTTCTTTCACTTCCAGTTGTTCGTTTTTATCACTGCTTAGTTCCTTCACATCACCTCCTACATACTTGTAGTAAATGTGCGAATAACGTTGTTCGTTTTTCACGCTTTTCTCCTGCCGGCGCATCTTCTGCGCCCAGTACAGCTCTATCACATCCGATTTATTCCTGTCCAGCATCGGTTGCAATCCAACCAGATTGACATCATATTTCAGCATATAATCATCATCTGCCAGTTTATAGAGAAAATCGACATGTTGGTTTGCGGCATATGAAAAACGCATGATAAGAGAGTTATCTCCTTCGGTTTTAATCGGCGTGAATACCAGGTTATTCGTATGCAGCACCTTATTTTGCTTATTGGTCAACTGAAGCGAAAATTCGGTATCGTTATTGAACAGATACAAAGAATCTCCATCATACCGGGAATATTCTTTCAACTGTGCGCTTACCATCTTTCCTCCTTTGGTAGAGAAAACAACTTTCAGCTTGCTGTTTTCCAGCGTTATCAACTGCTCTGCCTGCTGTGAACCCGGCTGTACCGAATCCATTGCCGTAAGAGCAGAATCTGCCTCCTGAACGGGAGCCGTAAAGAAATCATCCACCGGATTCTCTTTCTTCACTTCTGTTGCTGTATCTTTCAGGTTGGCCAGTTCTTTTTCCTGTTCCCTGGTCTGCGCATATTCTATCGAGTCTCTCCGATATTGTTCTTTCTGCTTAGCAAGTTCTTCCGCCGAAGGTCTGCTCAGTAACGTAAATCCAATGATTACGGCAGCGATGAGTACAAACCCGATAATCGTATTCTTATCCATTTATAGTTTTTATAAATTTAATATTTGCGATTTTTCCTTTCAATTTCTATTGGGCGTTTTGCATGACCCGGCATAATCAAAATAAATTTTGCTTCTGCTCCCGCCATTTAAAACGTTCAATCTTATTTTTTCTTATTGTCAATTACTGCTTTTATAAAGCTGATGAACAAAGGATTAGGTGACACTACCGTACTGTTGTATTCAGGATGGAACTGTACACCCAGATACCATTTCTTTCCGGGGATTTCCACGACCTCTACCAATCCCATGTCCGGATTTGTTCCGGTACACTTCATTCCGTTCTTTTCGAAATCTTCCTTGTAATCACCGTTGAATTCGAAACGATGGCGGTGGCGTTCTTCTACCAGCTTCTTGCCGTATGCTTTATACACCTGCGAACCTTTTTCCAATTCACATTTATAGGCTCCCAGACGCATTGTCCCTCCCATATTGGTGATATTCTTTTGTTCTTCCATCAGGTCGATAACCTTGAATGGTGTATGAGGATTCATCTCCGTTGAGTTAGCATCCTCCAGTCCCAGTACGTTGCGGGCAAATTCGATAACCATGCATTGCATACCCAGACAGATACCGAATGTAGGCACATCATGCTCGCGGGCATATTTCAGTGCCTGTATTTTCCCGTCCACACCGCGCTGTCCAAATCCCGGAGCAACAACTATGCCATCCATGGAACCGAGCATCTTTTCCACATTGTCTGCGGTCAATTTGTCAGAGAGTATAAAATGTAAATCGAGCTTGCGATCATTGTATATCGCTGCCTGCAACAACGATTCGTTGATAGATTTGTACGCATCCGGCAATTCGACATATTTACCGACCAGTGCGATGCGAACCGTCTCTTTGGCATGTTTTTTCTTATCAAGGAAATCGCGCCAAGGCTGCATTACCGGTTTATCCCCGATAGGCATACCCAGTTTACGCAACACGATTTCGTCCATATTCTGCGCCTGCATATTCAATGGCACTTCATATATCGTAGGCACATCCACCGATTGCACAACGGCATCTACCTCCACGTTACAGAACAATGCCACCTTTTTCAGAATGTCTTTATTCAACGGGTGTTCGGTACGGAGAACCAGCATATCGGGCTGTACTCCTTCCGACTGCAATTGCTTCACGGAATGCTGTGTAGGCTTCGTTTTCACCTCTTTCGCCGCGGCGATATACGGCACATAAGTAAGATGCACACACAGGCAGTTTTTACCTAACTCCCAACGTAACTGACGCACACTTTCGATGAAAGGCAATGACTCTATGTCACCCACTGTGCCTCCGATTTCAGTAATTACAAAATCGTAATCATATCTTGTGCCCAGCATTTTGATGTTGCGCTTTATTTCATCTGTGATGTGGGGCACGATCTGCACGGTTTTCCCCAGGTAATCACCTTTACGTTCTTTATTTATCACATTCTGATAAATACGTCCTGTGGTGATATTGTTGTCCTTATGTGTGGGCTGATTAAGAAAACGCTCGTAGTGACCGAGGTCCAGGTCCGCTTCGTGACCATCGACAGTCACATAGCACTCGCCATGTTCATATGGATTTAGAGTTCCGGGGTCGATGTTGATGTATGGGTCCAGTTTCTGGATTGTCACTTTATAGCCCCTTGCCTGTAGTAGTTTACCTAACGAGGAGGCTATAATACCTTTACCTAAGGAAGATATAACTCCTCCTGTTACAAATATATACTTCGTATTAGCCACGACTTTTCGTTTTATATTTTTTAGACTCTAAAAAGAAAGCACAAAAGTACAAAAAATATTTAGATACATTGTTTAATTTTTGTTTAACAGTAACCATTAAGATTCCTATTCACAAAAATTAAACATCTTGATCGGGATATTTTTATTACTTTCGTATCTGTAAAAATCATGATAGACCAAGGTACAATAGACCGTATAATGGACGCTGCTCAAATCGTTGATGTAGTGTCGCAGTTTGTCACCCTCAAACGAAGGGGGATAAACTATGTGGGCTTATGCCCTTTCCATACAGATAAAACGCCATCGTTTTATGTTTCTCCAGCCAAGAATATTTGCAAATGCTTTGCCTGTGGCGAAGGGGGTACGGCTGTTCACTTCATTATGAAGCATGAACAACTTTCATACTACGAAGCATTAAAGTATCTGGCCAGGAAATATAATATAGAGATACAGGAGCGTGAATTCACCGATGAACAGAAACAGGCATACAATGAGCGGGAAAGCCTCTTTATCCTCAATGATTATGCCCGCGACTATTTCGTCAACACTCTCCACAACCATCTCGAAGGTAAATCCATCGGATTAAGCTACTTCAAAGAGCGTGGTTTCAGGGAAGACATTATCGAGAAATTCCAACTTGGATACAGTCTCGAACAAAGGGATGCCTTTGCGCAGGAGGCATTAAGAAACGGCTATAAAGAAGACTATCTTGTAAAAACGGGACTAGCCATAAAAAGCGAGCATAACAATCAGCTGATAGACCGTTTCCGTGGCCGTGTCATGTTCCCTGTGCACACATTATCGGGAAAAGTAATCGCTTTTGGCGGACGCATCCTCAAGAAAGCGGAGAATACAGGTAAATATGTCAATTCGCCCGAAAGTGAGATATACCATAAAGGAAATGAGCTATACGGCATTTTCTTCGCTAAGCAGGCCATAACTAAGGCCGACTGCTGTTATCTGGTGGAAGGCTATACCGATGTTATTTCCATGCATCAGGCAGGAATTGAAAATGTTGTCGCATCTTCAGGGACAGCATTGACAAACGGGCAAATACGGCTGATTCACCGTTTTACGGACAATGTCACTGTTATTTATGACGGTGACGCCGCGGGAATAAAAGCGGCATTACGGGGAATAGACCTGCTTCTCGAAGACGGCATGAATATCAAAGTAATACTGCTGCCCGACGGGGAAGACCCGGATTCCTTTGCCAAGAAACAAAATGCGGAATCGCTGACTAACTATATCAAAGCCAACGAGGTCGATTTCATGCGTTTCAAGACAAAGCTATTACTCGAAGAAGCCGGAAATGACCCTATCAAGCGGGCCGCCCTTATTTCCGATATAGTAAACAGTATTTCCATTATACCCGACAATATTATACGCACAGTCTATATCAAAGATTGCAGTATCCTGCTGGATGTAGACGAGCGCATCCTGGTACAGGAGGTGACAAAGAAGCGTTTGGCTTATCTCGAAAAAACAGCTCCGCAAAAAATGGAAGACGAAATGCGGGCTGTCAACAATGACTTGTCACAACCGATAATCCACAACAAAACAGGAGTAAAGAAAATACCGATAGACAAATTCGAACTGGCCATACTTTATTACGTAGTCCGCTTCGGAATGGAAATAATACTGGAAGGAGGGGAAACAAACCCTGTTACCGGCGATATGCGGACTACTGTAATAGACTGGGTAAAATTCGACCTTCAGCGCGACGGATTCTGGTTTACCAATCCTCTCTATACGCTGATGCTGGAAGAAGCGATAGGCCGATCGGTAGATGAGACGTTTATTCCTTCCCGCTATTTTCTGGCGCATACCGACGCGCAGATTAGCAAAATAGCTGCGGAACTGGTTAGCGACAGGTATCAGTTAAGCAAACTGCATCTCAAACAATTCGGAGAAAATGTAAAAAAGGAAGATACCCCGCTTGCCGAAGAAAAGCATTTGGGGAAAGATGTCCCGCGCATAGTCACAGAGTTGAAGAATGCATACATAACCGAGAGGATAAAGGAGATAAAGGATGAAATGGCGGTCAAACAAAAAGAAGGGAACTGGGACACGGCCATAGAACTTATGCAGCAGATCAAAGAACTGGAAGAAGTAAAAAAAGCACTGGCAAAGGCTCTGGGAGAACGGATCATCCTGAGATGGTAATTGCCCGGATAATAACACAAGCACTATATCGTTCTATAATAAACAAAAAACGTAAAGAATCCCTATGAAAACATCCTTGAGACTACTGGTTATTTCAATTATAGTGCTGACAAGCGGCAATGCAAACGCGCAGTTCTTTGTGCAAAAACAAAAGTATGTCACCTTTCAGATAAGGGGAGGAATGAATCTCTCCAATGTTTCGGCATGGAAGAACGAATACGGGTTCAAGAGTGGAAAAGTCAGGTTCGGATATAACTTCGGAGGTATTGCCGATATCACTTTAGGCAACGATGTTTATTTACAGACAGGACTTAGCTTCACCACCAAAGGAGCTAAAGTGAACAGGCTGTCTACCGCCATGGGAAATATGGAAGCAAAAATGGAGGCAATGTATATCCAGCTGCCTATCTATTTCACATATAAGTTCAACTTCCCAAACAATACCCATTTCGGCTTTGCCATGGGGCCGTATGTAGCTTACGGAGTAGCAGGGAAGACAACGCTGACCTCGCTCGACGGCACTCCCGAAAGTAACAAAGGTAATACTTTTGCCGGTGACGGGCTATGGAACAGACCCGATGTAGGACTGGGGATAGAATTACAGTCCGAATTATCGAGATTCGTT
Source organism: Dysgonomonas termitidis (assembly GCF_054657735.1). NCBI lineage: Bacteria > Pseudomonadati > Bacteroidota > Bacteroidia > Bacteroidales > Dysgonomonadaceae > Dysgonomonas > Dysgonomonas termitidis. The sequence goes on from NZ_BAAHYD010000003.1 coordinate 456,574, forward strand.
TTCATTATCGGCTCCGATACGGGCTTTACCCGAATATGGAAAAGAGATATGCTAAATGACAATCTCAAAGTGAGAAACAATAGTGTCTATCTCTCGTTGGGTATAAAGATATAGTAAGTGAAGTTATAAGTAAACGATATACGAGTAGAAAAATACAACTTTCAACTAACTGTTAATTATTTATACTTCAGCCATTTCAGCATTTCCATAAAAGAAACCTTCTTTCCATACATCAGTATTCCGACACGGTATATTTTCGCTGCCAGTTTTACCATCAGGACAGATGTCGCAAACAATAGTACAACAGATAATGCCAGTTCCCACAAAGGTATCTCGAACGGAGCGCGGACCATCATCACCACAGGAGAGGTGAACGGGATCAATGAACACCAGAATGCCATAGCCCCTTCCGGATTGCGGGCGGCCGCGAAGCCTGTATAAAACGCTACCATCAGTATAATCATAACAGGCATGATAAGTTGCTGGGCTTCCTGCGAATCATTCGCTCCCGAACCGAACATGGCAAACAAGGATGCAAACAGAAGATAACCCCCGGTAAAATAAAGGACAAGACATATTGCGACCTGCGTCCAGTTGATGCTGAAAAAGCCATTGAGGAAGGAGGTCATTTCAATATTGCTGCTTTTCATTAAAGCCATTGCCTGCTGTGCGTCCGCGGAGGCGCTCATGTTCATATTGACGCCGAAAACCATCTGGACGGCAATCATCACTCCGCCTCCGATAACAAGCCATACGATCAACTGGAGAAGCCCTACGAGCCCTACCCCTATTATCTTGCCCATCATCAGGTCGAAAGGCCTGACGGAAGAAATAATAACTTCTATAATACGGTTGCTCTTTTCCTCTACCACACTCTGCATCACCATAGAGCCGTACATCATGATAAAGAAAAACATACAGAAGGTGAGCGCCGTTCCGGCAATGGTCGCTATTTCCCCCAGTGTTTCCGTCTCCTTCCCTGTCTCATCCCACCGGATGGTAGATATGCGGATTTTATCTTTAGACTTCAGTATTTGCTGCAAATCGGTCACTACCTTCGGCTCAAGATTACTCTCTGAGGTAAAATCGTCAATTTTTTTATTCCTTACCGCTTCGGTCAGTACATCATTGATATATGCCGTCAATTCGCGGGGAGGCTGTTGTTTTTCCGAGAAGAATGTAACCGCATTGGGATTCTGATTCAAATCCCCGTTTATCTGCAACAGGGCTGTCCCCTTTTCTTTACCGGTCGCAGTAGTGTCAGTAGCAGACACCTGTACAAACTCATAGTTTTTAGACGATTCGAACAAGTTGGAATACAATCCTGTGTTGTCTATTACATAGACCTTCTTTATGTCATCATTATCGCTTACCATCATCAGTATAGTAGGCAATGCAACTACAGCGGCAAAAAGGAAGGGAGTCAATAATGTGGTCAGGATAAAAGCCTTTGTCTTTACCCTGGAAGAGAATTCTCTTGCTATAATCAATTTAAGTGCTTTCATTCGGCTGGTTTTGACAAGGTCGCAGACCTGTTTATTACTTTTGTTGTAAAACGACAATCGCAGGTTAGATTGGATAATATATTGCTAAACTTCATCTATTGCTTACTGCTTGAATAAAAATATCATTCATGGAAGGTAATTCTTCCTCAAAAGAAATAATCTCATATTTCCGGGCAACTTCCTGTAACAGATCGGAGTTGGACGCTTCGTCATTTCGCTGGATGCGTACTTCGACCGAATCCTTATCCGCAGACTGTGACAATACGGTAAAATGAGCGGATTCCATCCCGAAGCTATCGCCTGATACATTCAGCCTGAAAATGTGCTTCCTATACTGCGCACGTATCTCTTTCACATTCCCCTGCAAAACAACCTTCGATTTATTGATCAGGGAAATCTCGTCACAAAGCGCTTCTACCGATTCCATATTATGAGTAGACAGGATAATTGTTTTGCCTTTTGCTTTCAGTTCGAGAAGTTCATTTTTAAGCAACTCCGCGTTTACCGGGTCGAATCCGCTGAAAGGCTCGTCAAGGATATATAAATCAGGCTCGTGTATTACCGTGGCTATGAACTGTATTTTTTGCTGCATCCCTTTCGATAATTCCTCCACTTTTTTGTTTTCCCATGACAGAATATCGAATTTGCGGAGCCAATACTGCGTTTTCTCGTGTGCATCGTCAACAGACAGACCCCTCAGGCGTGCAAGGAAAACAATATGCTCACCCACTTTCATCTTTTTGTACAGGCCTCTTTCTTCGGGGAGGTAACCTATGTTGAAAATATCATCGGCGACAGATTCCCTGCCATTGATAAAAACCTTTCCCTCATCGGGGGCCGTTATTCTGTTTATTATACGGATAAGTGACGATTTGCCGGCGCCATTCGGTCCCAGCAACCCATAGATACAGCCTTTGGGAACCTGCACACTTACCCCGTTAAGAGCGGTGTAGTTTCCGTACTGTTTTACGATATCCTGCGTTTCAAGATACATCATTCTGATCGATATTAATTTTGCATAACTATTTATATAGTTAGTCGGTGAATATTCTATAAAATCACAAAAGAATAAAAAAATAAGGAGATATGCGAATGTATGAACGTCAATTTAGAGCAAATGAAAATTGGCAACGTTTCAGTCAACAGTCAACAGTATTTCACGCAGAGACGCTAAGACGCAAAAGGTAACACCGAAAGCAATTAAGAATTAAGAATGAAAAATTAAGAACCAACAGTCAGCGGAGCTAATTCTTTTCCTTGCAGATTCTTATATTCTCTTTGTCATGTTGAACGAAGTGAAACATCTCCCAAATCGAAGGAGATCCTTCGTTTCACTCAGAAACAACGTTCGGCAGAGCGAAGCGGAGCCAATGACAGCAGAAAATAACGCCCGCTAACGCGGACTTCCAGTCCGTGTCTTGTTGTAAAAATGTTTGCTACGCAACGCACAGACGGGACGTCTGCGCGAGCGAGGGCTCTCGTATCTTTCTCCAAAAAGGTAACAAAGGTAACAGTATTTACAGTCATCAGTCAACAACTCGTAAGATGTAAAACTTTGCGCCTTTGCGTCTTTGCGTGAAACAAAACAAAACGTCAGCCAACTTGTAACTCGTAACTGCCCGCAGGGCGCAGTAACTTGTAACTATTAACAAAGGTAACAAAAGTAACAGATATATCAGTGAACAGTAAACAGTCATCAGTTAACAACTTGTATCCCGTATCCCGTATCCCGTATCTCGTTTACTTGTATCTTGTATCTCGTATCTCGTATCTTGTTTACTTGTAACTCGTAACTGCCCGCAGGGCGCAGTAACTCGTAACCGCTTTAATCAATACTTCAAAGAACTATCAGCTATCAGCCAACCGCTGACAGCTTACTATATAGATAAACTTTTTTAAAAAGAGTAATTTTCGTGCGTTTGCCCTAATTACTTATCTTTAAAAGCTGTCTCCTCCGGCAAAAAATTGTACTTTTGCAAAACCATCATTTTTCGCATGCATGATATTAGAGCGTTTGTCCATACTCAACTATAAGAATATAGAGCAAGCCGAGCTTACTCTGTCGCCCAAAATAAATTGTTTTCTGGGAAGTAACGGTATGGGAAAAACAAATCTGCTGGATGCGATCTATTACCTGTCGTTCTGTAAAAGCCACAACAACCCCATCGACTCGCAAAACATCCTGCATAAAGCCGAATTCGCTGTTATACAAGGCTGGTACGAGATCGGGGATAAACAGGAAGAATTCTTTTGCAGCCTGCGCAGGAAACAAAAAAAGCAATTCAAGCGGAACAAGAAAGAATACGAACGGCTGTCGGACCATATCGGCTTATTGCCGCTGGTAATGGTTTCGCCATCCGACACGGAACTGATAAACGGAGGAAGCGATGAGCGCCGTAAGTTTATGGATTTATTCCTTTCGCAATTCGATAAAGAATATCTGTACTCGCTTATCCGGTACAACAAGGCTCTGCAACAGAGGAATGCATTATTGAAGGTAGACGCTCCTGTCGACGATACCCTTTTCGACCTGTGGGACGAACAGCTTGCCGGCGAGGGAATGATTATCTACCGGAAAAGGAAGGATTTTATTGATAAATTTATTCCTACATTCCAGAAGTTTTATGATTTTATCTGTTCTTCGAATGAGAAGGTGGAGTTGAAATATGAATCACACTTCGAAAATCCCGATTTTCCGGAATTGCTTAAATCGAGAAGGCAGAGGGACAGGATCTTAGGCTATACCACTGCAGGCATACACAAAGACGATCTGGATATGCAGATGGACGGTTACACCATTAAGCGTGTAGGTTCGCAGGGACAGAATAAAACCTATGTGGTGGCATTGAAACTGGCGCAGTTCGACTTCCTGCACAAAGCCACCGAGACTACCCCTGTATTATTGCTGGATGATATTTTCGACAAGCTCGATTCGTCCCGGGTGGAACAGATCATCAAGCTGGTACTGGACAAGGATTTCGGGCAGATATTCGTAACCGACACCAACCGCGAGCACCTGGATGAGATACTCTCCCGCACAAACAGCAACTATCATCTGTATGAAGTAGAAAAAGGCGAAGTAATCCAAAAGAATATTACGCTATGAGAAAACGGAATACCGAAAGCATAGGGGAAGTCCTGAGGCAGTACTTTGAAGAAAATCCATTCATAAGACGCAAACTGGCTGAAAGCAGGGCTGTTACAGGTTGGCCGCAATTGCTCGGCAGGATGATTAATTCATATACGACAAACATTTACCTGCGAAACGGTGTTCTTTATGTGTCTTTGAGTTCATCCGTTCTCCGTTCCGAACTATTGATGGCAAAAGACAGGCTTATTGCTAAATTGAATGAACATGCGGGTATGCATGTAGTAAATGATATCATATTCAGGTAAATCAAGAGCCTGTTTAAATTTTAGCGAAAATTTCTCTAAAGGCTCTTAAAAAAATCTTAGCTGCTTTTTTATATTCTTTTGAGCGCCTTTTTACTTTTCCCTTTTGATTTAGCCCGCTAAATCCGCAAGGGAAAAATCAAAAATACATCTTAAAATAATTATAAAAAGGTTCAGCTATAAAATTTAAACAGACTCTAAAATGAAAGAAATAAAACCCGAAACGTTTAAAGAAACGCTTCCTATTCAAATCCGCTTTAGTGACATAGATGCTTTAGGGCATATCAACAATAATGTATATTTCAGTTATTTCGACCTCGGCAAGACTACATATTTCGAGACAGTGAAAGGTAAATCCGATATCAGCTGGACAGACGGGCTGATTGTAGTTGCCCATATCGAAGTCGACTTTCTTTCGCCTGTGTATTACAGGGAAGGTATTGTGGTGGACTCGAAAGTTACCAGACTGGGAGATAAAAGCGGGATATTCCTCCAGCAAATAAGAAATGTAAAGAACGGGGAAATCAAATGCCGGTGTAAATCTGTTTTTGTAACATATGATGCCCATACTCAGGCGTCAATTCCGATTCCCGATACATGGCGGAAAATCATATCGGAGCATGAGGGACTGGAAGAAGAGAAAGTGCTGGCAGAATAAAACAACGAGTGCATGTTAACTGGCTGTTGACATGCACTCGTTCTGTTTTCCGGTTTTTTCCCCGCTACCGCCCGCCCGCTTGTCGCATAACGGGCAGGCACAAGACCTGCCCCTACAGAAGCCATAAAGCCTGTTGTCTTTTAACAGTTACAGTTTACAGTACAGGAGGTTGTTTCCTATTCTGTTGAGTTTGATGATTAAAATTTTTTATATAACAGAAACAGTGTAACTTTGACGGGATAAACAGAGGAAATTAAGATATGCAAGGAAATAATATTATAGCGGCTATATCTACTCCGGCCGGTGTAGGAGGTATAGCCATTATCCGTTTATCCGGAGAAGGGTGTATCCGGCTGGCCGGGTCTGTATTCAAGCCGTATGGAAATAAAATGCTTGGAGAGCAAAAGGCAAATACGATTCATTTCGGGTCTATAATGAAAGATGATACAGTATTGGATGAGGTACTGATTAGTCTTTTCAAAGCTCCGCATTCATTTACCGGTGAAGATGTTGTGGAAATATCCTGCCATGGATCTGTTTATATACAGCAAAATATTTTGCAATTGTTGATATCCAAAGGTGCGCGTTTGGCACAGCCGGGAGAATTTACGCAACGGGCGTTCCTGAATGGTAAAATGGACTTATCGCAGGCTGAATCCGTGGCTGACCTGATTGCTTCATCATCGGCCGCTGCGCACAGGCTGGCGATGAACCAGATGCGCGGGGGATTTAGCAATAAATTGATCGAACTTCGTACTGAGCTTCTGAATTTTGCATCCCTGATCGAACTGGAACTCGATTTCTCGGAAGAGGATGTTGAATTTGCGAACAGGGAGCGGTTGAAGGAAGCAGCTTATGATATTGAACTTCATATAAGTAAACTGGCTGAATCTTTCGAGGTGGGAAATGCTGTGAAAAATGGTATTCCTGTTGCTATTATCGGCGAGACGAATGCTGGTAAGTCAACCTTGCTGAATTTGCTGTTGCATGAAGAAAAAGCTATTGTTTCCGATATACATGGAACAACCAGGGATGTGATAGAGGATACGATTAATATACAAGGACTGGCATTCCGTCTGATCGATACTGCCGGAATACGTGATACGACTGACGAGATAGAAAGCCTCGGTATAGAGCGTACATTTAAAAAGATCGAACAAGCTAATATTATCCTGTGGATAACGGATGTAGGAACGACAGATGAGCATATCCGGGATTTGGCTGAAAAAATACTGCCCGCAGTGAAGAATCAGAAGCTGATTCTGGTGTTTAATAAAGTTGATATGATTTCTGCTGAGAGAAAAGAGAATAAAGAGAGGCTGCTAAGGGAAGAAATCCCGGATCGTATCTTCATCTCGGCAAAATATGAACAGGGAACGAATGACCTTGAGAGTTTGCTTGTGAAGGCAGCTGATATACCGGAAATCGGGGAACAGGACGTTATCGTTACCAATATGCGTCATTATGCGGCCTTGGAGAATGCCTTGTCTGCAATAAGGAGAGTAGGGGAGGGCTTGGATTTACATTTGTCCGGAGATTTTCTTTCGCAGGATATCCGGGAATGTATGCATTATCTGGGTGAAATAACAGGACAGATATCTACTGATGATATATTGGGTAATATTTTTAGTAAGTTTTGTATCGGAAAATGATAAGTGATCAATATTAATCAAAAATAATTATCAATCATCACAAAGTCACCATTTTATGGTGGCTTTTCTTTTTCTCTATTCTATCTTTGCGAATCAATAATTATGGTTGTTTTGATGATATTTCTATTATTTCCTTATTCTATGAAGATAATAAGGCGTGAATATTTGGGGATTTACATTTTTATACTGTCAGTAAGATGCTTACACATAAAAATGTCTCTACAGCACAGATATATGCGGATTTGGTTAGTTCGAAGAAACGAGAATCGGCGAATAAGATAAGTTTGAAATAGTAAAACTTATGAATATAGAAGAATTGATAAAAGGTTATATGAAAAAGAAAGTACTATATCCATATACTCTTGAGCGAAAATCAGATGTACTCAGGCTCACGATTAGCCCTAAAAATAGTAATGGATTACTGCTTTTAGGCTGTACCATATTATTTTCAGGACTTTTTCTTTTTCACATAGGTATGCTAATCTTAATCTTTCCCATACTTGATATTACGCTGGAATTCATTCTAATTAATAGTATTGTATCACTTTTAGAGATATTTGTAATTCTTTATTTTTTCTCTTCCTATTGGTGGAAACGAAAAGGGTTAGAGATATTTATACTTCACTCTAATAAGCTAGAATATGTGTTGGTCAATAAGCCTTTTAAAACAAAAAAACATATCTTCGATTTTGAGAAATTGGAAATTGGATATCAATCAGGAGAGGATTTTTATAGTGAAGAAGACATACTACTAGATGTAGAGTTGGACTTAGAGAAAGTTGTAGGTAATTATCCTATTCAGTTCTACATGGACGAAGGGCTACAGATCGTTCACTCAGAGCTAAAAATCCCTATTGAAGTAATCAGAAAAATAAAGGAAGAATACCTTTTAAATCAGAAAAATTTATTGGATCAACAACAAACTGAAATTCAATTAACAAGATAAATTTAAACCAACACCCACATATGAACATTACTATAAAAAACATACGGCTAAAGAGTCAACAGCTATCAGAACAGACATTTGATACACCAAAAGAAGTGGTGTCATGGATGGGAGCTATGCAAGCTCAGGATTTCACTATGGCAAAATGGGCAATCGCCATCAGATCGAAACAATGTGCAGAACAAGATATCGAAGACGCTTTCAACCGGGGAGATTTTCTTCGAACCCATATCATGCGCCCAACCTGGCATTTTGTTTCTGCGGAAGATATCAGGTGGCTTCTGAAATTGACAGGAGAGCGAATTAAAGGTGCATGGAAATATGTAAAAGATTTGAAGGTTGATGAACACGAACTTACAAAATGTTATAACCTGTTAGAAAGGACACTTAGGGACAATAACCATCAGACCAAGGACGAAATTACAAAAATATTCGAGCAAGAAGGATTAGGGGCTACCGAGAGACATATATACCTCTTTACAATGTTGGCAGAAGCGGATGGCATTATATGCAGCGGTGTATTGAAAGAGAAAAAACAAACATATGCACTACTGGACGAAAGAGCTCCCCAAAGCAAAGATATACATAAGGATGAAGCACTGGCAAAGCTAGCTCAAAGATATATGCAGAGTCATTCTCCTGCAAGCTTACAAGATTTTGTCTGGTGGTCGGGGTTGACGATCAAAGATTGCAGACACGCTTTTAGCCTAATTGACAATGAATTGATAAAAGATCACTTCGGTTCGACTGAATTATATATTCACAAAGACTATAATGAATGCGCTTCTTCGAATACAAATGTACTTCACTTCCTTCCTGCATATGATGAGTATCTTATCAGCTACAAGGATAGGACAAATGTTTTAGACTTAGAGCATCATCCGAAAGCTTTTAATAACTATGGTATATTTCAATCAATTATACTCTATAATGGTCATGGTGTAGGTAATTGGAAAAAGGTTAAGAAAGCGAAAGGGATTGACTTTGATATTTCTTTTTGGGATAGTAAGTTAAAAATAAGCAAGGAGTTACTTACTTTAGAAGGGAAGAAATTTCAGGATTATATTAAGAAATGAGGATAGCAATGAATTTCAAAGCTAAATTATCGGAGCGGATTGGTATGGATGATATTCATGAAATACTTTGTTTAACCCAACAAAGTGACAAGCGAAAGCAGGAATTATATGATTTAGTTATTGGAGAAGATGAAAAAATAGGATATCATGTGGCTTGGATCTTTACACATTTTTCTCCGGAAGCTAATAAATGGCTGTATGAAAAACATGATGAGCTTATTAGCGAAGTGATGACGTGTGAGCATGGAGGTAAACGGAGGGTTATCCTCAATCTGCTTTATAAACAGCCCTTATCAGATCCTCCGAGGGTTGATTTCCTGGATTTCTGTCTGGAGCGAATGCTCTCTGTTAAGGAATTACCGGGTGTGCAGTCACTCTGTATGAAAATAGCTTACGAGCTCTGCCGTACTATTCCTGAATTAACGCAGGAATTGAAAACTACTCTTGAAATGATGGAAGGGGAGTTATGCCCGGCTATCAGGTCAGTGCGAAATAATATTCTTAAAGCAATTCCTAAAGGGAAAAGCTTACAAAAATATTAGTATATGAAATATAAGGATCTGGGAAATATATTTGTAATCATCGGTGTAACTTTCTGCGTAATGAGAATTATTTATTGTTTTTCTTTATTTTACTCATTTCTATTACCGTATCTATTCACAATCTCAAAGCATTTAGATAAAATCTGGTTCTTGTATAATGCAATAATACGGTCTAATTCTTTATCTTGCTTTTCCAAATATTCGAAATTATATCTGAGCCTTTCTGTACCTATAGCGTATTGGTTTATTAAAGAGTAAACCTCATTAAAAATATTCAAATCAATGTTTACCTCTATTCCCTTATACTTCAAGTCAGATATGATACCGGTCATAATTAGAACTCCTAAAGAAATAGCAACGTGATTGGATATAATGGCTCTTGCATTTGATACAAGTTTATTTAGCAGATTAATATCTCTTTGGTTCATATTCTTTCAATTTGCTTTAATATTCAATATCGGCTTCACTGTATCAAGAATAACTGCTGTATCCTGAATCGCGTTTATAATCACATCTTTGTCTTTATACGTCATTGGAGCTTCGTCAAGAGTTGATTTGCAGACAGATGTTGAGTAAACTCCCTCCATCTCTTTCTCAAACTCTTCCATATCCAAAGTCTTGAAAGCCTGATTACGAGCTAATATTCGTCCTGCACCATGAGGGGCTGAACAGTTCCAGTCAGCATTGCTTTTCCCTTCGCAGATTAATAATCCGTCACGCATGTTGAACGGAATAATCATTCGTTCGCCTTCATAAGCCCGGATCGCTCCTTTTCGGATGATCCAGTCTTGCGGATCAATAAAGTTATGCATCGAATGTATCATATCAACGGCTTCCACATTTCGTAACCCGACAAAAATAGAATGAGCCATAGCCCGATGATTAAACTCCGCATACGTTTGGGCAATAACCATATCTACCAAATACTCGTACATATCGTTACCTTTCAATAGCAACTCTTTTTTACCGACACCATACCGTTCATTCAATTCAGCCAATTTAATTGGAATATCTGATGTCGGAACTGTATTTTGGGCGATATCTTTAAATTCGTCGTGATACTCTTGTGGTCTGAATTTGGCAGCTACCATTTTCTTCGCATGATAGTTACATACTTTCAGTCCGAAGTTTCGAGAACCGGAATGAATAGTCAGATAATGTGATCCATCGTTTGCTGATTCTCCGATCTCAATAAAATGGTTTCCACCACCAAGTGAACCAACGGAGTTATAGAACATCTTTTCTCCTGTACCTATTTTCTTACATAGTTCGGCGATATATTCCCGATCAATAGTCATTGCAGGTTTATCTTCCGCAAAACGTACATTCCACTGATTAATAAATTGATTCACATTATCAGTAACAGTCTGCATATATCCATCTACCCACCAATAATTAAAGTCCTTACCTTTTCGGATTTCATGTCCCATCGGTACAGCCTTACGGATTTTTTTATCTATTTGTGGAAGTTCAGCAGCATTGAATCGTTTATTTAATTTATAGCTTGTTACAGAACAACCGATATCTACACCGATATAATTAGGGTTTACCATTGTAGTCATTGGCATGGTAAAACCGATAACAATGCCCTTACCCACATGAGTATCGGGCATGATACGTACTTGCACACCTTCGGATATTTCGTGATTCAAGATATTTTGTACTAATTCGATAGCTCCTTCTTCAACTTCATCTAAGAATATTTTGCAATCCTGGTTATACTTTCCTTTTAATTCTATCATAACTTTTTCCTTTTATTACTTTGATGATACAAAGCAAAATAGAAAGTGCGCAGTATTTTTGCGTAATGAAAAATATTTTTGTTATTTTTGAGAATAAATACCCATAAATCTAAATCTTATGAAAAAAACAACTTCTTTTTTTATCTTCTTCCTGATTACATTTGGTCTGCATGCTCAAAATAAACAATCGAAACTTATAGAGCTAGGTAAAGCATACAAAAATTTTATGTTTATGAATAACCCTACGGATGACTATGTGAAAAATCTAAAAGAGAGCAGCTCAGAGGATTTAATGGCTACTACAGATTTCATTATCCAAACCATAATTCCGAAAACAAAAATTATTGATAAAGCTTATTTAACTTTACCTGATGAGCAGACTCTGAAAAACATCTACATTGTTTGCTCTGTCAATTATAATCTCCATGCCAAAGAACCAGTAACGAATGAGCAGATAGTCGATAGTTTATTAAATATTACTATTTCCAGATATGAAATGATTGATAGATATTACAGCATGTTGTTTGCCTCATATGGAAATAAAGTAAAGCCATTTAATATGTCTAAAATTGATTTTCGTTTGAATGAATATAATTTACAAAATGATACAGAGAAGGGTATTCTGTTTTTACGTTGTATGGAGTTTTGTGGTAAACAGATTTGGGGGTTAATAAATATTGCAAAACCGGTGAATACTAAAGGAGCTTATGATAATATAAAGAAATATCCTAAATTCAATGGATTAAAGTACTATCAGCATAATGATTTCAATTTTCCTGATTTTGAAATGGTTATTTATACAAATAGAGGAAAAGAAAGTTATAAAAACTACTTTATAGGTAAATATTATGAGGTCCTCTTGAATCATTTGCTATGTATTAAAAAAGAAGATAAATCGGAAAAAGAATATCATGAACTGTTATTAGGCTCTATTTTGAGAGATAAAGATTATTATAAGTATTCTAAAAACAAAGATATCTTAGAAGGTCTTTTTAAAGAAATAAAAACAGATTGAGTATAATACCATGCCAGTAAACCGTAACGCCTTAATAAGATATAAAACCATAGATACCTGTCTGCGTAATAAATACAGGCAATGGACACTTGAAGACCTGATAGATGCTTGTTCGGATGCTTTGTATGAATATGAAGGAATAGATAAAGGTATCAGTAAACGAACTGTCCAAATGGACATCCAGATGATGCGAAGCGAAAAACTGGGGTATAATGCACCTATTATAGTATATGATAATAAGTACTACAAATATGAAGACGAGGATTACAGCATAACCAATACGCCGTTGTCTGAACAAGACCTAAAAACAATGTCGGAGGCTGTTGAGGTTTTGCGCCAATTCAAAGGGTTCTCTTACTTCTCAGGTATGGGCGATATCGTCAGCCGCTTGGAAGATCATGTAACTTCGGCAAAACAGAAAACTATACCCGTTATAGACTTTGAGAAAAACGAAAGCCTGAAAGGATTGGATTATCTTGATATTATTTATCATGCTATTGTCAACAAGCAAGTACTAAATTTGAAATATCGTTCATTCAAAGCCCGCTCGGCAAATACATTCTTATTCTATCCTTATTTACTAAAAGAATATCGCAACAGATGGTTTGTATTTGGTCGCCGAAAGGGAAATCTAATCAATCTGGCATTAGACAGGATACACAATATAGAAATAGTAGAAAAAGAAAAGTTTGTAGAAAATAATTTATTCGACCCTCAGACTTTTTTTGATGATTTGGTTGGTGTCACCAAAAATGTAGGAATGAAGGCTCAATCTGTCCGTTTCTGGATAAATAAAGAAAATGCACCTTATGTACAGACCAAACCTTTTCATAAAAGTCAGAAAATAGTTGAAGAGCACGAGGACGGTTCCAAAACATTCGAAATTAATGTGGTTATCAATCAGGAATTGCAACGGGAGTTTTTTGGATATGCCGATACTATAAAAATTCTATCTCCACAATCATTAGTTGATTTTATGGGATGGAAATTTAGGTTGGCTAAAGAAAGATACGAAAATGATATATAATCATTCCAAAATTACTAATAAACAGCCATCTCTTATAACCATAAGCTATATTTGCAAAGGTCTTAATGGATATTGAGGTGGAAATTTATCTACAGTATTTTAGTTAAATTACATAACGTTTATTTGGTTATATTTAATAAAATTATAGAATAAATGTAATCAGCAAAAATCGAGTATTAACTTATATTTACATTTGATATGGTCAGTTTATAACATACGAATTATATACTATTTGCACCAAAGGTACACTTTATTAAATTTGTTATTATATTTGTAATTAGAAAATATTGAATAGCATTAGCTATTGTTTTAAGGATTAAGAAAACGACCAAATTTTTGAATCCACCTTAGAAACAATAGATAGTGCCTACGTTTATGACGTGGGTATTACTCTTGTAGGTGGAAAAGGTGCTTGGTCGTACCTCTTAATCGGAAGTGTATTCCCACGTCATTCATTTTACGTGTTTAGAACGATAGTAAAATACTTAATCACCTAAATTTTGACACGTAATTATGAAAAGTAAAACAACCGCAGCTATTTTAGCAATTCTTCTTGGTGGTATTGGAGTTCACAGATTTTATCTGAATCAAACGGGGTTAGGTCTTCTGTATCTCTTGTTTTGTTGGACGTTTATCCCACTTATCGTTTCGTTAGTCGATTTTATATGGCTACTGACTATGGATGAAAACAGGTTTAACCTGAAATTCAACACACTTTACCAGCCAATGCAGCCAAGTAACACAACTATTACCGTTAATAACGGAGCTGTGAATAACCAAACGAATAATTCTGCAAGTGAGGAAATAAAAAGGCTTTACGAAATGAAAGAAAAGGGAATTATTACCCAAGAGGAGTTTGACCTTAAAAAGAAACTATTGTTGTAATATCAATAGAAGTAATTCCTTTCTTCGATAACGATATTAAATAGAAAGTAAGAAACCATTTCTGCAATGGTATGTTCGAGTTCTCATAAATTGTGCCTGTCGTAACTTGAAATTGTTTCTTACAGCAGGCACATTTAAAGTCTTACCATTTTTATATCGGTATATCTTCTGTGAATTTCCAGAATGAGGGCAAACAGTATTACCTTTCCAAAAACGTTGTTCAAGATATTTCCTACAAGCTAATTCATCGGGGAATTGCTTAAAGAAGTAAAAGAGGTTATATTTTTGTATATTTTCAACCGTTATTTATATTAAGTTACAAAAAATAATTGAGATATGCAAATTTATCTTTCATCCTATTGTTTGTCAGTTATTTATAAAACATGAGTTATTTAGATTGGAATTGTATATAATTGCGTAAAATTATTTATAAGCTTCGTTTTGCTCGCTCCGCAATGCCGGGTTGGCATTCATTTCGTCCTGAGATATAGGAAGCACGATCTTACCAAATGTACGATTGATTGTTTTTTCGCGTTTGCTTACAGGTATGCCTTGGAAATCATCATTGAATTCGATTGTTTTATTCTTGCGGATCATATCGAAGAAACGCTGTCCTTCACCAAAAAGTTCCTTACTGCGTTCATCTAAAATCATATCATCTGTAATTGTAGCAGATGTTGCAAGGGCTAATTGTGGAGAACGTTTGCGTATCTCATTCAGATAACCGGCAGCAAGAGTGGCATCGGGTGTTTTGGAATGCAACGCTGCTTCGGCTGCTATAAGGTAAACTTCGGAAAGACGAATAACCTTAATATTAACCGCAGTATAAGTCTCCTTTCCATCACCAGCAAGAGATGTTCCACCTAAATATTTATAACAGGCTCCTTTACGTGTATTTTTAGTATCATACCAATATTCATCATTATCCATGATACCCCAACGCACGTCAGAAGCATCCTGTCCCAATCGGGAAAGGAAGTAATCGCTTGCTAAGAACCAACCTTGAGCACCGCTCTTTTGTGCATAACACATGAGATAGAAGCCTAAAGAAGACGTTCCTAAATCAGATTCGGTGTCAATACCTATTTCGAAAATGGATTCAGAACCAAACTGCCCATTCCATGATGCGACCCAAGTAGAAGGTTGATAAAGTTTATAACTACTGTTTTTTATAATTTCTTCGGCAGCGGCAAGTGCTCCGTCATAGTCTTCCATATAGAGTTTAACTCGGGCTTGCAAGGCTACATTGGCATAATAACCTATGTATCCGTTCTGTGCAGCTTTATTACTGGCCAGCAATGCCATCCCCTCTTCGAGATCATTCACGATTTGTATATAATTTTCTTCTACGCTTGCACGAACTGGCTGAGCATCGGCCCCAAGTGTCGTTGTTACATTAGGCACTCCATAAGACGACTTATCATAATTATAAGGAAGTCCATAAAGGCGGACTAAATCGAAATAAATGAGTGCGCGTAAGGTTAATGCTTGTCCCTTGTAGAAAGAAAAACCTGTTTTACCCTCCGCTTCGAGTCGTTCTACATTTTCCAACAAATTATTAATTTGCATAATACAATAATATCCTGTTACCCAAAAGCCTGAGTAGTTATTGCTGGTAGGGGTATGATTGAACGAGTAAAGCGCATCAAGACCACGACCGGCTGAATAAATAGTCAAATCGCCACCTTTTGCATCACCATACATGATAAAGTTACGGCCGTAATAGTTAGATGAGCTCATAGATCTCATGATGCCATTGATTACAACTTTGGCATCAGCCGGAGTTGCTATTGCGGTTTCTGCATTCCCGGAATTACTAGGCTCCATATTCAGAAAACTATCACACGATGAAAGTCCGAAAACACAAAGCGCAGCAAAGAAAATTAAATATCTAAATTGTTTCATTGTCAAAGTCCTCCTTCATTAAAATTTCAAATCAATACCAAATACAAACGTTTTCCCAACAGGAGTTTCCCAACCACGGGTACCATATTGGTTTACTTCAGGGTCAGCTTCTTTATATTTGGAGAATGTCAACAAATTGGAAGCATTGAAAAAAACACGGGCATTACTAATCATCACTTTTGTAGTCCATATTTTAGGTAAATTATAGCCTAACGAAAAGGTTTTCAATCGCAAAAAACTCGCATCGTGCATTTGACGAGAGCTATATTGCATAGCATCAGTCAAATCCAAACCCGAAAGCGCAGGCTGTGTACCATCTGTATTAGTCGGGGTCCACATATTTTCATAATAACTCTTTGAGCGAATACGCTCCCAATAATAACCATCATCTGCAACATCTTTGTAAGCTCCGTCGTAAAGCTTACCACCAATTTTGTAGACAAAGTTCAAGCCTAGATCAATGCCTTTATAGGCAAGATTCGTACTAAATCCACCGCTTACTTTCGGTATGGCACTACCAATTACTTTATAATTGGCTTTGGTATAGTCGTAGGTAGCACCTTTTCCATTATATTCAAAATCACCGGTTTTCATATTTTCCGGGTCATTGACATAATAAACACTCTTACCATTAGTCTTGTCTACGCCTGCCCATTCATAACCATAGAACGCCAGCGTAGATTCTCCTTCGCTATAGATAAATTGAGCGCGCGAATCTCCTCCGGTCGGATCATCCCATATAATTTCGGCTCCGTTATAAAGCTTCGTTACTTTAGATTTGATGAATGATGCATTAACTGAAGCACTCCACTTCCAATCTCCACTGCTAATAATATCGCCTGCAAGTTCAATTTCCACTCCTTTGTTATTAATTTCACCAATGTTCTGCAAAGTTGAAGAGAAACCTGTAACTGTAGAAATAGGCACATCTTGCAAAAGATCTTTCGAATCACGGTTGAAATATTCTAATGTGCCACGCAGACGTTGCTTAAACAAACCAAATTCAACGCCGATATTGGAGGTATAGCTCGTCTCCCAAGATAAATTCTTATTCGCTAATGTTGTGATAGAACCTCCGGGATTTCCCAAATATTTATCTGTATAAGTCATCAAGTTAATATAACCGTAATTACTACTTGGCAAAGTACCGTTTACTCCATAAGAAGCCCGAACGCGCAAGTCGCTAATTACCGGATTGTTTTTCAAAAAACTCTCTTCGGATAACTTCCATGCTCCCGCAACTGACCAAAAATTACCCCAACGGGTATCTGGACTTAAGCGCGAAGAGCCATCTCTACGAAACGATGCCGAGGCAAAGTAACGTTGATCGTAATTATAATCGAGCTTCGACAAAACTGATACCATCGCATTACCCCAGTCATAGCCGGCAGAAGAGAGGGTTCCTGCAGTAGATACAGTATGTAGAGTACTTGTAGGAAGCCCCTCGCCTGTAGCGCGAGCAAAATCCGTTTTATTTTTTTCTGCTTCGAAACCAACTAAAGCACCTACCGAATGAACACCGAACACTGTATTATATGCAGCTGTAGTGGATGAGACCATCTTTTCGTAAGTAGTGCGCATTTCGGTAACAGTACCATTGGTGGCTGAACCATTAAAGTGATTAGCACTATAATAAATATGATCTTTTACCGCCGTATTATCATAAGAAAAGATAGAACGGACATCTAAGCCCGGAAACAAATGTAAAGTTACTGTCTCTGATGCAGAAAGCCGGGTATTTATAGATTCATTTTCCCACTCTTTATCGTAGTAAGTTCCGTTTTGAGCATAACTTCCATATCTGGTAGTCCATACATCCCCTGTTTTATAATCGGTAGGCCAATAAAGTCCCCACAACAAGTTACGGGTCTGCATAAAATAGTTTAACCCTGTGCTGCGCGTATCATTATAACCACTTTGCGAAGTTCTCGCAACATTCACATTCGTGCCGAGTTCAAAGAATTTTCCAACCTTTTGAGATAAATTTACACGTCCTGACAAACGATCGAAACTATTTACTTTCAATCGTCCCTCATCTTTGGTATAAGAAAATGAAGTATAGTAATTTGTTGCAGGTGTAGCTCCACTCACGGCTAAATCGTAAGTCTGATAAACAGCTGTGCGGAAATAGGCATCTTCCCAGTCGTAATACTTACCTGCCCTACCGGAATTGTCATAATCGGAAATGGTTACATCTTGATATGCGCCTGTCCCTGTAGTAGTGAATGAGTAACCATGTTTGTTAAACTTTTTATTAAGTTGAGATAATGCATAAGTATTAGCTTCGGCATCGGTCTGAGATTTACCCGCAGTACTATAATCATGAAATACGGTATATAACATATTCACCTGTTCCTGCGTGCTTGCTATTTCATAGTTGTCTGTTGCCCACGAAGGAGTATAACCCATAGACGCTTTTAGGCTGACAACAGGCTTTCCCTCTTTTCCTTTCTTTGTAGTGATGAGAATAACCCCGTTGGCAGCTCGCGAACCGTAAAGCGAAGATGCGGCCGCATCTTTCAATACAGATATTGATTCTATATCTTCGGGATTAAGCGAATTCATGATATTGTTTGTTGAGTATGTATAGCTACTCATTTGCCCAATATTTCCAGACACTACAGGTACTCCGTCTATCACATAAAGAGGTTCGTTACTTGCGTTCATAGAACCGTTACCACGGATGCGGATGCTCGGAGCTGATCCTGCCTGACCAGACGAATTTGTAATTTGAAGACCGGCAACCTTACCGTTCAATGCATTTTCAAAACTGGTATTGGGCAGGTCTTGAATCGCATCGGACTTTACTAGCGAGGCTGAACCTGCATAGCTACTTTTCTTTGCTGTTCCGTATGCTACAACCATTACTTCGTCAAGCATTTCAGAATTAGCGTTCAATACGATTACCAAATTAGATTTTATCGCCACTTCCGCTGTCTTCATTCCAACAAATGAGACTTTAAGAAATTTTGCGGTAGCAGGCACGTCTGAAATGGTGAATTTACCATCAATGTCAGTCAGAACACCTATTGTCGTACCTTGTATCAATACCGATGCTCCTACGATTGGCTCTTTATTATCATCGGTTACCACTCCGGAAACCCTTGATGTTTGAGCAATTAATAACCCTATGCCTACCCAAAGATAGAGCATACTCAAAAACAATCTTTTCTTCATAATAGTTGCTTAAAATTAACTTATACATACATTCTTTAATACTCGGCCGTGTAAAGATATGTATATTGTATCAAAATGAAGTTTATTTTATTATATAAAAGTCTTTTTGTTTGAATAATTTATTTTTAACATCAAACTGATGTTATTTTTTATATAATTAAATAATAAAGATATTTTTATTTTGTAAATCAAGTATATTATTATAAATATGATTCACAGTTAATATCTCTTTCATTTCAAGATAAATAATGATAACGCAGCAGATTTGAAAGAAGGTAAACTACTATATTACAGGCAACTCTTAACCTCACAGGGGATGCAGAATATGTACAAATAGAAATTCCTGTTCCGGCAGGTTGTTCATACGAACCAAAATCTAAAGGGTAGTACGATCCAATAAAATTAGAAAATAATATTATCAAAACTTTCCGACAAATATTTCGTTTTTTCACCAATGTCACGTATATTAGCGTAAGTGATTGGTACAAAAAAGAATGCATACAGAACCTATTTATGAGTTTGTACCGAAAAAATCGATATTTTCTTGATTAATAAATATCTATGCATTCTGTATCGGCTGATTGGGGGATGCGTACAGTTACATCTGCGTGATCCTGAAGATAATTTAATCGAACTTTTTTCGCCATTGGCTCCGGAACAATGTTGTGAAGAGCTGATAGAAGAAAGTAAGAAATACGAGTAATTAAGAATAGCTAAGCAAGAAACTAAAAAGAAATCCGTAATGGCGTCCGAAGTGCAAAAATTAGTCCCATCAGAACATAATGGTAAATGGGGATTTGTAGATAAAATAACTCACGAAGTGGTTGTGCCGTATAGATATGACTATGCTCACTTATTTTCCGTAGGATTAGCATTAGTTCAGTTAAATGGTTGGTGGGGCTACATTGACAAAACAGGGAAAGAAGTTATTCCATGTATATATAATCCGGCATACTCGTTTACCAAAACGGGATTGGCAGCAGTATCTATAGAGGGTAAATGTGGTTTTATAAACCAGACAGGAGAAGTTGTTATACCTCTCATATACGACGATGCCCGCTATTTTACTAAAGAGGGTAAAGCAAAGGTAAAGCTAAATGGCGAAACATTCTTTATAGATATAGACGGAAATAGAATTAAATAAACGAGCAATGATAATTAAACAGATAACAGATAATAAGAAGCAGTTTCTTGATCTATTGCTGTTAGGCGATGAGCAGGAAAGTATGATTGATCGATATCTCGAATCTGGTGATTTATTTGCCTTGTACGATGATGACTTGAAAGCTGTTTGTGTCGTTACTGAGGAGAATAGCACAACCTGCGAACTGAAAAATATTGCAGTATATGAGCAGTTTCAGAGGCGAGGTTATGGAAACACATTGATTAAATATATTTCAAGTTTTTACAAAAGTCAATACAGAACAATGCTTGTAGGTACGGGTGAAGTTCCGTCAATATTATCATTCTATAAACGTTGTGGTTTTGAGTTGTCCCACCGGATAAAAAACTTCTTTACAGATAATTATGATCATATAATGATTGAAGAAGGTGTTCAACTGATTGACATGGTTTATTTGAAAAAGAGTTTAAATTAAATTTACGTCACAAAATGAATGATCTGAAAGAAAAAATAGAAGCCTTACATGATAAGGATACGAAAGAAAACTATGCTAATTTGAAAGAGTTGGAACAACTTTCCGAGGCATCGAATTCTTTATACCGCTATTTTGATGAGTTTATGAATATGATATACAGCGAAAAGTATAGCGTTAGGTTACGCGGCTATATACTTCTATGTAAACAAGCAAAATGGGATGTGGACAGTAAGATTGAAAAAACAATAGATGAACTTTTGGAAAAAGTCGAAGATAAGAAACCCACGGCAGTACGGATGAAATTGAAAGCATTGGAAGATATTGTGCCCTATAAAAAGGAGCTTAACACAAAAATTAAGACGAAAGTCTTAACTATTGAATGTTCAAAATACAAGGACAGCATGGAGGGCTTAATAGCAAAGGACATTGAACATTTGGTAGATATAATTGATAAGACCACATAATACACTATCCTCTATCTGTGGAACAACTGCAAACTATTGTAGAAAGCCGCTTCTGTAATGGGGACCCGGGATTCTCGGTATTTACTGTATCAAATTTGGATATTTCGGGGAAGTACAGATCGTTACTGAATGGAGCTGATGTCAGTAATTAGTCTCTTTTATTATGGCTTACACGACAATAGATATAGGCTAAGAATGCGCACTTACTACCGAAAATAAGAAAAGGGAGCAGGCTCAAACAGATTCGGCCGGCCAAGAGAAAAAATAAGTTAAAATGACAGCTTTTTATCGTCTTGTAATATGTAACGGTAACTTAATTCTGCTGTAATATCTCATTAAGATTATCCTCTTATTTTCGCAACAGAAATGAGAAACCCTTAGAGATGAAATATAAAAGTACAAGCGATAAGGAATTATGGGAACGTTGCCGACAATATGATGACCAAAAGGCTTTCAGTGAGATTTTCCGTCGTCATACCCCGCAAATGTTACGCATAGCTTCACGCTATGTGAAAGACAAAATGGTCGCGGAAGAACTTGTTATGGACTGTTTTTTCAATCTTTGGGATAAACGTGAGCGGACAGTAATAAATGGCAAATTCCTTAATTATTTGTCCCGTTGCGTATATCACTCGGTTATATATTATCTTCGTAAAGAGATTCCTGCTACTGTTAGTCTGGAAGTTGTGGGAAAAATACAACAAACAGACCATGCTACTACCGACAGCTATCTTCTGATAGCTGACATTCGGTATATTTATAACAAGGCCCTTGAAAAATTGTCTCCCCGCCGTCGTGAAGCATTTGTATTAAGTCGGTATGAAAGCCTTACTTACCCTGAAATTGCGAAGAAAATGAATCTCTCGATAGGTGCAGTAGAACACTATATGGTCGCTGCATTGGAAGGTCTGCGGACAAATATGAAAGAATACATTTCAGTCTTAATACTTCTTATCGCATCTATTCATTAAATCCATAACTACTTTTCATTTTTCTCCCGCTATGGATAGTAGCGGACGGCCTTTATGTGTCTTCACAAACTCTTCTTTATTTAAATGCTACTAATAATCAATGTATTACTATTAATCAATTAAGAAAAATGTTTTTTTTAAATTTCCAATGACAAGGGTACGGGTGTTTTTAGCATCTATATAAATGAAGTGCTACTTAAAGCTCGCAAATATGCTATGGAAGAGAATCAGGATTTGTTCGTGAAATTTTTGGATGGTCGTTGTACTGGAGAGGAGTTTTTGCAGGTAAACCAACTGTTAGAAAATGAGGTGGAGTATATAAAACTTTTCAATTTGATAAAGCAACGCGAAAATTACGAGTTGGATAATCCGCCAGTTCCTAGTATCTCCATGCAGGAATGGGTACGCTCATTAGAGCCTGTGATGCAACAGCGCATCGCAATCCATGAAAGGAGAAACCGTCTTTTTTTTAGCAGAACAATCTTGCGTTGGAGTAGCATTGCCGCCATATTTGTGAGTGTGATAGTACTAACAAATGTAATGCTGTGGAATAATTCTGACTATACGGGTTTATCGGACGGCAAGACACAGGTTGTGCAATACGCTGAACTGGCCAACCCCGGCGGAATACCTAAACTTTATTTTCTGCCGGATGGTACGAAAATCTGGCTGGCGGCAGGAAGCACATTAAAGTATCCCGAACAGTTTGCTAAAAAGCATCGGGGTGTAGAACTTTCCGGCGAAGCATTCTTCGATGTCACACGGGACGAACAGCGGCCTTTCATCATACGTACTGGCGGTATAGAAACCCGTGTACTGGGTACTTCATTTAAGATAACGGCATTCAGCGGACAAGAGCAGGAGATTTCCGTGGCAACGGGTAAAGTGAGTGTGAGCAGTAATGGACAGGAAGTGGCCCTGCTTACACGTGGACTACAGGTGCGGCATAATTCTGAAACAGGGGAAAACACCCGGACAGAGATAGATCCTGCCACCCTCGAACAATGGAAAACAGGCGTGCTTATTTTTGATAAACAGCCGTTGAACCTTGTTGCAGAACAACTGGAAAGGCGTTACGGAATAGATATCGAGTTTGCCAACCGGCAAATAGGTATCCGTCGTATACGTGGAGTATTTGCATCTGAAGAACAGGTGGAAACAATCATGGAATTACTCAGTATTGCCGGGAATTTCAGATACAGAAAATCAGGAGAGAAACATTATAAAATTTACTAATCAATAAACTAAAAAAGAGATGAAAACATAGCCAAACAATAGACATTACATCCAGGATTTGATATATACAATAATTATCAATTAGTTATAGAAAAACCATAACGTATTAAGAATAAAAAGAGCGCCTTGCTACGAACAGGACGCTCCTTACTGCCAAGGCGGCAGGTGAATTTATGAATAATATAATATTCATCCATAAAAACAAAAACTCAACAAAGGTATGAATTTTTTCAAAACATTTTTTAGACGCAGTAAAAAAGAAGTTTTACTTGCGGGCATGAACCTGTTTTTTCTGCTGCTGCCTGTAATGGCTCAAAGTCAGGATTTGGCTGCAAAGAAAATCAGCATGAATGTTAACAATGTCTCACTGGAAACTGCATTTGCAGAAATAGAGAAACAGAGCGGCGTAAAGTTCACTTATGGCGAGGACATCAACAAGTATGTCGCAAATAAAGTCACTATCGTGGCAAACAACATTTCTGTAAACGATGCCATCTCACGTACGTTGAATAACAGTAATCTACAGTACACACAGCGAGGAAACAATGTGGCAATCAGCGAAAAGCCTGCACAGTCACACTCGCAATCCCATGTTCAAACTCAACAAAACCCACGCCGTACCGGGACTGTAACAGATAACACAGGCGGACCCTTAATCGGCGTTAGTATAACCATAAAAGGAACTTCGACAGGAACCGTTACCGATGTGGATGGTAAGTTTAGTATTCAAGCTAAACCGGGCGATACGATGCAATTCTCATATGTCGGCTTTTCAACAAAAACAATTATAATCGGCAACGAGCAGGTATTGAACATTGTTTTGGAAGAGGACAGGCAGGTGCTCGATGAAATCGTTGTAGTGGGATATCAATCTATCCGTAAGTCACATCTTACCGGAGCCGTCTCAAGCGTGAAAAATCAAGAACTGAACCTGACTACTCCGTCAATGGGGCAAGCCTTGGTTGGCAAGGTGGCCGGCGTGCAGATTTCCCAGGTGAGTGGGGCCCCCTATAACAGTACAAAAATCCGTGTAAGGGGCACCGTTTCTGTTAACGCCTCATCCGATCCCTTGTATGTGATAGACGGCTATCCGTCAAATGCAGATATATCTCTCAATCCGGAAGATATAGAATCAATAGAGATACTTAAAGATGCAGCATCGGCAGCTATTTATGGCTCACGTGCATCTGGTGGCGTGGTTATGATAACCACTAAGCGGGGAAAGGAGAGTAAAGTAAAAGTAGATGTTAATTACCAGCATACTATCGGACAGCTGAGCAAAAAAGTAGACCTGCTCAATGCACAGGAGTTTGCCGAGCTGTTTGTCGATGCCCATAACAATACCTATCGCGATTTGCTTGTCAATGCCGGAAAACTATGGGATGATTCCTATAGAAGCGATAACAACTCGCAACGTACACAAAGGATCGGAAGTAACAACAGTACGGCTAATATTCCCGAATGGATGTATGACTATGCAACACAAAGCGTAAAAAAAATGCAATACGATACCGATTGGCAGGATGAGCTTTACAGAACTGCGCAAGGTAACCGCATCCACCTGAATATCACAGGCGGAAACAGCGGCATACGTTACAACCTCAGTGGTTCCTACCAGAACATGGAAGGTATCATTGTCTCTACCAGACAGAACCGGATTAACCTCCGCAGCAACATTGATATGAATGTAAGCCAGCGCTTCAAGGCAGGTGCAAATTTTGCATTGACAAGCACCAGTAACAGAGAAGTGCAGGAAGGAAGGTTTCATCAGGGGCCTATACTCGCCGCGTTGGTATATCTTCCTATTTTCAAATCACACAATGAAGACGGATCATTATCTAAATACGAAATGGCCTCGTATTCCAGCGAGTTTTCATTCCAGAATGATATAGACAATCCCGTGGCTATGGCCACCGAGACGATCATTCGCCGCACAGGGCAGCGCAGCACATACAATATGTTTGGAACCTATGAACTGTTCGATGGCCTTGTAGCCAAAGCCAACCTGGGTATGTATACCTACAACGAAAAATACGATTTTTATCGTCCGACAAGCCTGACAAGCGGTGTAAATCCTCCGTATTCTGTTCAGGCGCAGGCCGCAGCTAATGCCGTAGGCAGGAGTTATGATATGATCGATTACCTGGGCGAATTTACACTAAGCTATAATAAGCAACTGGGCGAACATCTGATACAGGGCGTTGCCGGTGCTTCCCTCCAAGAGAATAAATCGGACATACTGGAAGTCAAGGGGACGGGTTATCAGGATGATTATATCCCTGAACTCACCGGACACGGTGCCAACGCTAGTGATATATCGCTTACCGGCAACACACGCAAGTCTGTTTGGACAATGGCATCTTATTTCACCCAAATGCTTTATAGTTTCCGGAGCCGTTATTTTCTGTCGGCTTCATTCCGCGGAGACGGATCTTCACTTTTCGGCCCGCTGAACCGTTGGGGTTATTTCCCGTCTGTATCGGGTGCATGGACTGTTTCGCAAGAAGATTTCTATCAAAAAGCTTTCGGCGCGTCATCTTCGCTTAAATTACGGGCCAGTTGGGGATTGAGCGGTAACAATAACATAGGTAACTATAATCATACGCAGGTTATGAGCTCACCTGTGGGAGTACCAAATGGAAGTAATAGCGTATTAACGGCGATGTATCCTGAGGCCTTTAAAGACCGGGGTTTGGGATGGGAATCGACTTCTCAGCTTAATACCGGGTTTGACCTTAGTCTCTTCAACGGACGCCTTTCATTGATAGCCAACTATTATAACAGCCATACTTACAACCTGTTGTTTAACCAATCCATATCGGCTATTTCCGGTAGTACCAGTTATCTGACCAACTTGCCCGATTCGAAGATCCGCAACCGGGGTATAGATGTCCAGGTCGATGGTTGGGTTGTGAATACAAAAGACTTTTCCCTCAAATTAGGAGGTAATATCAGCGTGAATCGCAATAAGGTTCTTGACTTAGGCCAGGCAGGTACGATTCTGACTAACGGAGCAGAACGTTCATACATGACACATATCACCGAGGAAGGCCAACCTATCGGAATGTTCTACGGATTCAAAGTAGCCGGTATGGTACGCGAATCGGATATGGCCAATCTGGCCGAAGACGACAGCCATTATAATCCATCCACCAGAAAATTCACAGATGGATACAAAATCAAAGGACCTCCCCGTTCGGTAGCCCAGACAGCCAAACTTATGCCCGGCGACTTGTACTTTAATGATACAAATGGTGACGGGATTGTTACTGACGAAGATAAGGAGATAATAGGCTCTCCTCATCCGGATTTTATCTATGGATTCAATCTGACAAGTAATTACAAGGCATTTGATTTTTCGGCTTCCTTCAACGGTTCGCAGGGGAATAAAGTGCTCGACGGACAGGATTATTATATATACAATATGGAGGGTTCGGGTAACAACTACAAAGATGTGGCGCAACGCTACCGTAACGAGCAAAACCCGGGTAATGGAAAGGTGTACCGTGCTTCGCGCGGTGGTACACAGAGTAACAGTACGCGCCTGTCTTCCTTCTATTTGCAGGATGGTTCCTTCCTCAGATGTACGAACATAACATTGGGGTATTCTCTGCCTGATATAGCGAAGATGACTCATAATAATATTTCTTCACTAAGATTGTATTTAGCTGTTGATAATGCTTTCACCGTTACCAAATATAAAGGTTATAATCCGGAAGTGGACTATAACAACGGAAGCAACCTGACTCCCGGCGTCGATTACGGTAAATACCCTTTAATGCGGGCATTTCAGGCAGGGGTTCAGTTATCATTTTAATTCACTACTTTAAAATCCTATTTTTATGAAAATTAAAAATATCAGTATAATCATAGCTATTTTCGTTACAGGCTTTTTCTTCAATTCCTGTAATGATTTTCTGGATCAAAAAGATCCGAATAAAATTACTGCTTCCGAATATTTTCAAAACGAAAATGATGTATTGCGGGCTGTAAACGGAGTATATCGTTCCATACGCGATAATTATTGTCTGGGCGAGGGCAGTACAGCCTATACGGAAGAACGCTCTGATAATATCAGTACACAGGATAACCAGTCGAGTGCGGGAGAACCTTTCCAGTTTGGAGATTATTCCCTGCTACCTACCAATACATATCTGAAAACACATTGGACAAGGATGTTCACAGCCATTGCCAACGCTAATTTCGTACTTACCTATATTGACGATGTGAAATTTTCAGACGAAAACCTGCGTAAACAATATAAGGCGGAGGCTAAATTTCTGCGGGCCCTGGTTTATTTTCATGTTGTCAGGAAATGGGGGGATGTCCCTTTGAGCGTTACCCATTTAACCTCTTCCGACGAAGTAGCGCAGTACACTTTTCGCGAAAAAAAAGAGAAAGTATATGAGCAGATAATAAAAGACCTTACTGAATCTCTGGATGCAGGAAGCCTTCCGGATCTTCAGCCAGTATCGGGAAAAGGGCGTACATGCAAAGCTGCGATTAATGCCTTGTTAGGACAAGTGTATCTTACAATGGCTACAACCCTGGATGATGGCCAGCGGCAAAACTATCTTGGATCGGCAAAAAAACACCTGACCGACGCTTATAATATGCGTACTTTCGGCAAGCTAAACGAAATTCCTTACAGAGATGTGTTCGATGTGGAGAAAAAGGATACTTGTCCGGAATTGATATTCCAGATTGTGTATATACGTGGCGACAAGGACTATAGCTCAAGTAAAGCCAGAGGGAACCAACCCCGCGATTCAAGGCTTCTTTCCCAGTATAACTCAACCGGAACGGTATTCCTGCCGTCCGATTTGGTAAAAGAATATGAAGAAGATGATATCCGCAAAGAATGGTCGGTGCAATATTCCGTATATTCCAATAGTTATTATATAGCCAAATTCAGGGATACAAGTGCAGGTGCAGGAACGCTTGGGTATGGTGGTAACGACTGGGTACTGATGCGTTATGCTGATGTTATGCTGCTGCTGGCAGAAACCTATATGCACCTTGGTGATGAAGCGGGTGCTGTCGGGCTGCTTAATCAGGTTCGCGAACGCGCCGGGCTTCCACATTATGAGGATATGCAAAACGATGCTGATTATAAATCAAAATACCCGACACTGAAATTAGCCATATTACATGAAAGAAGGGTAGAACTGGCTTTTGAAAACCATCGCTGGTATGATCTGTTGCGTAACTTTAATATTTCGGAGTTGGAAACATTTTTCCACAGCAAAACACGGACGGATTTCGGCCTTTCCAATCCGATGAACTTCGGAAAGAAAGACCTTTACTATCCTATTCCTTTCGATGAATGGAAACTGAATCCGGAAGGCATGTACCAGAATGAGGGATATGAATAAGCTTTTTCTTTTTTAATTGCTAAGAACAATGAAAATAATACAAATATTATGCACCCTGTTGCTGTTTTCAGCAGCAGGGTATGCCCAGGCCGATGCCAGTTACAGAATCGTCAATCCTCAGAAAATTGAATCCAAAAATTTTTACTTTGTCTCGTTGATTGAGCATTCTGATGAAATGAAAGTAATATTTAGAAATGATAAAGACCTTTCAGCTTTAGCACACAGGAAATACGATGATTTACAAATAGCCGGGAATATGCTGAATATAGTAAATTCATTACGTTTCACCGATATTGAAATAAATGTAGTCAGCAACAGATTAAAAGAATTATACCGTCCTGATAATGTATTGGGCAGACTTGTATCAAATCATCTGAAACCTTCAGGATGCTATTATGAATATGAAACTCCGGGCGGAGCTGATTTGTTGGTAAAAGCCTGGGAACAGGATGCACGGGGAATTAACCGCGTAATTGATGTTTACGGAGAGGGACAAAAACCTTATTATCCGCGTATCGATTCGATCAGTTTTGTCCGTAACAGTCCCAGACATCAAAACATGTTGACTGAGAGTAAAAGATATCTATTGGAATTTCTGAAAGATAATAATTTATTCTATGCTAATTCCCTGCAAGCAGCATTGTTGTTCCTGAGTATCAATGAGAGAAATGAAGCTGTTGACTTTGAGCCGCTGTCCGAAACTGTGAATAAAAAAGCTTATGAGCATATCCACGGGACAGACTGGGATAAGTATCCTTATTCGATAATCTTGTTGCTCGGTTCCGGCCCCAATGAATATGTTTCCACTTTAAACAGGGATATCAGGCCACGGTTAAAGATGGTCGCACTGAAATACCGGCAAGGAGTGGCACCGTTCATTGTCGTTTCCGGAGGAAGGGTTCATCCGTATAAAACGCCTAATAGCGAGGCTTTTTATATGAAGAAATACCTGATGGAAGAATGCGGCGTTCCGGAACATGCAATCCTTATGGAACCGCATGCACGCCATACGACTACCAATGTGAGGAATACTGTACGCATTATGTTCAGGCAAGGTATTCCGATGAATAAGTGTGCTCTGATCTCATCTTCGGAAAGTCATATATCTTCGGTGGCCAGTCCCGATTTTGCAAAACGCTGTCTGAATGAAATGGGAGTAAAACCTTATGAGCTGGGAAAAAGGATAAGTGAGCAGTTTCTCGAATTTTTTCCACAAATAACAGCCCTGCAAATAAATCCGGAACGAGACCCGCTTGATCCGTAACTGTCTTATATTTAAAGATATGAAATCTATTGTTTTGTTTGTTTTTATATACGTTTTTACGATACCGGCTTACTGCCAGCATGCTTCTGCCAGCTCTTTATTTTCAGTGGATTCCCTTGGTGCATGCCAAGGGGTAGGCAGGATAAATAACCGCGTCTATTTGTATGGCGACAGGGAAACCGGTATCATCAGGGAATATGAATATAAAGATGGCGTATTGGTTTACATGAATAGAGAGTGCCGGTTTACGATTGGCAAAAAGAATATTATTAATCATCCTACCGGCATTGCTTATTACGATGGGAAAGCTTTTATCGGGAATTCTGTGCGTGATGCCAGGAATCCTCAAGAGTGGCTTGCTACGATTTACCTCGTAGACTGGGATAAATTGCTTGAAACACAAACGCTTGATAAAAGTCTTATAAACACAGTCGCAGATGATATGGCTATACAGGGAACCCGCCCTGAGTACATCGAATATAAAGGCGAGCGTTTTGTTGTAACGTCCGATTACGGAAATAATGGCAACGAGGTACGGCTGTACCGCTATGATCTTTTGCAAAAAGCTTCAAAAACAAGTGAAAGCGGTATATTATATGACAAGTTTCCATGTACGCCCTGGGTACAGAACCTGCATTGGATAGCAGACAAAAATATCCTTGTACTGGTACAAAATCAGGAAGAAGGCCGGAAATGGCGCCTGACATTACTTGATTTGGAAAAGTCACTGGAAACCCATAAGGAATCAATCATTCAGGTAATTGATTTTGAAAACAGGGACGAACTGGAAGGCTTTTGCATGTTGTCGGACAGTAAGGGAATAGCAGTGTCTTCATCCCGCAGTAATAATGTGTTTATTTTTGATTTTGATCCGGCCCGCTAATAATAAAGGAATTTTAAATATATGATAATGAAAAGAATATGTAGTGTCCTATTATTTTTCTTGTGCTACAGCTTCATCATAGCACAAAACCCGAAAGTGTTGGTTGCTGCCCACCGGGGCGACTGGCGTAACTATACCGAAAACTGTCTTGAAGGCATTGAGAGTTGTATCAAAATGGGAGTGGATATTGTCGAAATCGATGTTGCCAGAACCAAAGACGGCCATTTGGTTTTGATGCACGACAAGACGATTGACCGTACTACCAACGGCAAAGGAAAAGTCAGCGATTTTATGTTGGAAGAAATCCGCGGTATGCGCCTCAAAAACGGTCTGGGCCGGGTAACGGATTTCCAAATTCCAACTTTGGAAGAAGCGATGCTGACCGCGAAAGATCGTATCATGGTTAATATAGACAAGGGCGATGTTTATTTCGATGATGTTTATAAAGTTCTGGAAAAAACAGGTACAATTAAACAGGCTATTATCAAATCAGATAAACCGTATGAAGAACTGAAAGCACTATATGGTGACATTCTGGACAAGATGATATTCATGCAGATCATCACACTGAAAAAGGAGACAACGCTTGATCCCATCGCTTCTCTACTGGATAAAAAATATCCCTATTACGAAATCTGCTTTCAGGAAGAAAACCCTGAATTATTGCTGCAAATAAAGGAAAAGCTACAAACAGCAAATTCTGTAATCTGGATGAATTCTCTTTGGGACTCCCTTAGCAGTAGACACAGCGACGACAGGGCATTGGAAGATCCTGATGGTACCTGGGGGTATTTAATTAATGAGTTAGGCGCAGGAGTATTGCAAACCGACCGCCCTCTATTGATGCTGGACTATTTGAAGGGAAAAAATAGGCATGATTAAGAATATTTCACTAGAAATTAACCGTTACAGTTACACTTTCTATCAGTAAACGTTGTTTCTGCCCTCCGCTAAGACCTTTGCCCATCATCATTGTTTGATATGCTTGCGGCATAGCTTCGATTTCTTTTATATAGCTATATCCACTGCCCTTTGTAGGGCTTTGTAATCTATTTTTTCTTCATTCAATACGATATTATTTTAATAAGTGAGGATAGAATAGGGTTGTATTTAATAACGGTGGAAAAGTGTTCTGTCAATATCCCGATGCGGGTAAACTGAAGATATCATTGTAAACCGGGAATATTTAAGGTATATTTACCTGACGATTATATAATGAGCATAAGCAAAAAACACTACATTTATGGAATAGAATATCCTAATAGTTCTAATTGATAAAAACATATCATGAAACTCAAATTATACAAATCCCTATTTCATGTGTTTTCCTTTTTATCCGATAAGACGAATGGGGCTAATCTTTTTGTCAGATATAAGCTCCTGTTAGGAACACTTATTATTGGATTGGCAGGAATATCAGCAAAAGCTCAAAAAAAAGAAACCGTGAATGATACGATTCCTCTTCGAAAACCTCTTCATTCAGAGATGGCATCCTGCTATAAGGTCGCTGTTGATTCAACTAAAATACCACAGATCTCAGATACTCTGGATATTAAAGAGGTAGTTGTTGTAGGGCGTAGATCGATAGTAAAAGATCGTTCCGCTATTACTTGTTATGCAGTTCAGGTCATTGAAGAGCCTGTAATAAAAACCAAAGCTCCATTAAACATAGATTCTATAATAAACAAGCCACTAAATACAAATATTTCGAATGAGTTTGCAGGCATCATGTGTTATGGTATTGTCAATATGCCGTATAGCAACGATGATATATATGCTTCCGGCCCTGAAGAAAGGGAATTCTATTATGACCAGGTAACAACAAAGCCGATATCTCCTGCTGGTAATCTTGAAGATTTTGAAAAATGGATTCAAAGTAACCTTCAATACAGCGAACAAATGAGAAAAAGCAAAATTGAAGGAGACGTTATCCTAAGTTTTGTTATAAATAAAAAAGGAAAAGTAATAAATAAAAAGATTGTAAAAAGCCCATCAGGAGAAGCTGATAAAGAAGTTCTTAAAGTAGTCTCTAAATCTAAAAGATGGAAACCGGGACAGCTCTACGGAGTTCCGGTAAAAACAAGAATAACAATAACAATAAAGCTTAATGGTGACATAGGATGAAACTCAAATCATATAACATATTATTTAGCCTGTTTTCTTTTCTTGCGGATAAAACAAACGGATCGCCGATCTTTGTCAAGTATAAATTGTTGCTGGGTACATTGATTATTAGCATAGCAGGGACAACTGCTCATGCACAGAGAAAAGCTGAGATGCCTTGTTATGATACGATACCTCCTCGTACATCTAAAAACAAAGAAATAATAACTAAGGCTATAACATCTTCGGAAAACCAGAGTAATAAATACGATAGTCTGATAGAAATAAAGGGAAGAGTAAACGATCAACAAGGAGAATTTATTGCCGGGGTATCAATCCTTGTAAAAGGGACTACAGTTGGAACCGTATCTGATATAAACGGGACTTTTAGTATTAAGGCTAAACCTACAGATAAGCTTGTATTTTCTTTTGTTGGTATGGAAAGTCGAGAAATATCTGTTTCATCAATGAGTGGTGGAGAAGCGATAATAACAATGAAAGATTCGGAAATGATTCTTTGCTACGAAGTCATTGTAGTTAGTAGTTCAAGATTCCGGGATGATATATATTCACCCCGAGGGAATACAATAACTAGAGTTTCTTATAATGAAATATCTAAAAAACCGCTTTCTCCTGCCGGTGATATTGAAAGCTTCCAAAAATGGGTGCAGAGTAATATCCGGTATAGTGAACAGATGAAGAAAGATAAAATCAAAGGAGAAGTCATCCTTAGTTTTACCATTGACAAAAAAGGGAGATTGGCAGATAAGAAAGTGATAGGGAAATTGTCAAAGGAAGCGGATAAAGAAGCTTTGAGAGCTTTATCGTTGTCTGGAGCATGGGAACCGGGAATCCATTATGATGGTAAGCCAATTAAAACAACGATGACTATTAGCCTGAATTTTGGTTATGAATAATAAGGAAAGATTACAATTATATAACATTGCTTTAGAACTGACTGATAAGTGTAATCTTGCTTGCCGTTACTGTTACAATATCTGGAAGATACCCGGTGCTGAACATCAAACATTCAATTCATACAATAAGGCAATCAAAGCCCTCAAACAAGTTTTTGCGCAAGCGGATGTTCGTAACATTACCCTTACGGGAGGAGAACCTTTTATTGCTCAACGTATCAAAGAGATTGCTCTTTTTTGCCGGATGGATGGTAAAACCGTTACGGTTATCAGTAATGGTTTCAAAGGTACAGCAGATGATTATAAAGATATGATAGCTATGGGGATTACCCTGTTTGAGTTCCCTATACATTCTGCCGACGAAGTTGTACATGATTACATTACGCAGGTAAACGGAAGTTGGAAGAAATCTATCAATTCTGTTCGGGCAGCACAAAGTACAGGCGGTTATCCGGTTCCTGTGATTGTATTGACGAAATACAATGTAGAAGTCCTTGCTGATACCCTGGGTTTTATTGCCGATTTAGGTTTAAGACGAATCATGATGAACCGATACAATATCGGAGGATGCGGTACTGCTGATCCGGCTTCTGTTTCGGCTAACCACAGTCAATTAAAAAAAGCATTTACGATCGCTAATACTAAAGCTGAGGAGCTGGGCTTGGTAATATCATCCAATGTATGTTCTCCCGATTGCTTACTTGATCCGGAGAAGTATACAAACATCATGTTCGGCCATTGTTCGGATAATGTCTTACAAAAGCCTATAACGATGGATATTAACGGAAATATTCGTCTTTGTAATCATTCACCCGTAGTGGCAGGAAATATCTACAAACAAGATTTAAGAGAAATCCTGTATTCCCCATATGCCAATTCGTGGAATGAAACTGTCCCTGAGTATTGCAGTAAATGTAACAAATGGGATACTTGCCGCGGAGGCTGCCGTGCTGCTTCCGAGCAATGCGGATTAGGATTGGAGCATGTCGATCCTATATTGACATGTGCGGAACTAATCTGATTTTTCAATAATTACTTTATAAAAAACAAAATATCCGATAGTTGAACCGTTTCTTCTATTTATTATTTATTCGAATCTCTTTTGTCCTGAGATTAGTGGCTATAATAGCTGTCAATATAAGGATTACCCCGATCCATCGCATGGTATCTACGAATTCGTGCAGTATAAATGCCGAAGACAGGACTGCGACAGGCAGTTCTACAGCGCTAAGTATAGCTCCGATGGAAACGCCGACTCGCGGTATACCCATCGAGAAAAGAAGAGGAGGAATAACAGTACCTAACAGAGCCAAAATTAATCCCCAAAGGGCCAATCCTCCCCAAAATACACCATTGAAGAAAAACACGGGAGGGAAGATAATCCATGTGACAGTACATGATCCGGTGATCATCAACGCGCTCTTTTTCAATACGGGGAGATCATTACCTATACGTCCGCTGGTCATCAGGAATATAGCATAACAAGTGGCTGCAAACAGACCGAAAATAATGCCTTTCGGATTGAGAATTATCTCCTGACTGAATATTCCGCCTGCCAGAAGCGTACCAGCCAGGACAACACCAAGTAGCAACAGTTGCTTTTTGCTTGGCTTTTTCTTGAATACAACAGCCTCTATCAGTATACTTATCCACAAATATTGCATCAATAAAATAATAGCGACAGAAGCGGGCAGCAGTTTAACGCACTGATAATAGAATATCCCTACCAGACCGGTAAAAGTTCCGGCTAAAGCAATTTTCCACCAACTGGTTGTAGGTTGTGATACATCTGTCTCTTCCGATTTTTTCTGTTTCTTAAACGATCTGGTAGCCAGGTATAACAACCACAAGATAATCATGCCCGAAAAAGATTGTGTACCTGTAATTTCTCTTAAGGTATATCCATTGGTATAAGCAAATTTTACGATAGTGGATAAGAGCCCAAAGCTGGCTGCTCCCATGAATACTAATAATCCGCCTTTTATTCTCTCATTCATAATTTTAGTAATTTACAGCTATGTCCGACATATTCATCTCCGGAAGAAAGCACACAAAAAAGGAGTACCCTTTTGCGGATACCCCCTCCATTTGTTTTATCGTTCGTATATGATATCGGATAGGGATATCATATACGGGTTGGTACTGCAAAATTACAAAATTTATTTTTCAGGACAAAATATGCAAAAAGTAACCTTGTTGAAAGGCTATGAGCTATGGCGGGTTCATTTTAATCCGAACATATATTCAGGCTTTAACACTATATGTTCATAACTCTCTTATTGAATTTTTGAACCTAAAATATGATTGGCCTACTTTTGCATGCATTATATAAATCAGATCATGGACAGTGTAGACTTTATAAAGAATAATTGGTATTCCGCAGTATATGAAAGCGGTTTCAGTATAATATTCAAAGCCGTGGAAGAGAGTGATAAATCTTTGTCATTTTGTCGTAAAGATGGGATCATTGTAGATAATCTGCCCGAAGGGTACCAGAAGATCGTTTCCTATGGTATCCTTGAGCCGGATTATAAATGATTTTATGCTGGCATTTTTATTATCAGATAAGACATTATA
The DNA here is from genome assembly GCF_054657735.1 of Dysgonomonas termitidis. Taxonomy (NCBI): domain Bacteria; kingdom Pseudomonadati; phylum Bacteroidota; class Bacteroidia; order Bacteroidales; family Dysgonomonadaceae; genus Dysgonomonas; species Dysgonomonas termitidis. The sequence goes on from NZ_BAAHYD010000003.1 coordinate 493,485, forward strand.
GATCATATCAAAAAAAGAGACCGGGCCCGGCAGGAGTGGTCGGAAGAAATTCCGATCACTTTTTGTTTTCTACGTTTTGAAGAAAATAGAAGGATCACCACCACACTGCACAACAATCATAGATATAATCAGGTTTCTCAATTCCATGGAAAATCTTCTTTTAGCAGTTTTATATCCAAGTTTATTAGCCTGTTTATATATCAAGATAAGTATAGCCACAATCAAAGTCATATATAGGATAACTTTTATTCCATTTTTATTGAGTGACACAAGAGTACTCACATTTAGTTCCTGCTTTATAAATCGGAAGAATACTTCGATATCCCACCTTCGCCTGTAAGCGTCCGTAATATCTTTGGCTGATAAGTTAAGCACATTGGTGATAAACCAAAATTCTTTATCAGGATCATCTTTGCTTTGTGCTACAATTAAGCGAAAAGGTACTTCTACCAGCTCTTCTTTGTAATGGATATTACCTCGTTTATTATTAATAGGCTTACCGGTATATAAATAAACTTCACTATCTTTCAAAAGCATCAAACTACCCAAGTCTAGATCAATATCATCGCTTTTCAAGGATTTTAGTTCAACATGTTTTCGATTCTCTTTTGCTCTTATTATAAAAGGGATAGATTCTCCGGAAAAATCTTTCATGGTTCTAGCTGACTGCAATCCTCTGTCCAAAATGTAAATATTGTGATGTCCGGTTTCTTGTTTCACATGACTTCTTATAACCTCAGGTAAAGCTGTTTCTTCGCCAGAGTATTTGGAGTCTGTAAATATCTTAACATCACAAGGTAAAATGCCATCAAAAGCAATGCTATACTTAACTGACTTCTTTCCGTTTTTATGGTCAATACCTTCTTCTAAGAGTTTGCTACAAGCTTCACTTACCATTGAAGAATCAACTCGTATCAGATTATATTCCTCTTTTTCTGTCGATGAATAGGCTGCTGAGAATTGTTCATAAATACATTCATATATTTGTTTGAAGAAGTCCGCATCAATCTTAGAAAGCCGTTCTGATATGGAACTTCGGCGAACACTCTCTGATTTGTCTAAGTTAAAAAGCATCTTGAAGACTGGATCATTAAAGGTATCCTCTAAGGTTCGCTGACTTAATCTGTCATTCTCTAAAATGCTATACATCAAAAGGTAAAACAATTTCTTGCCATGCAGAACTTTTGAATAATAGTCAACTTTTGTATTTTCGGATAAATGACTTAAAAGTGCCTCTGGAATAACTCCCAATAGTTGATTTATTCCAATCCTATGATCTTTAAATATTGCCATAAATATATGATTATCAATACTTAAAGATAATAAAACTATGTGATAAAAACAAACATAATCAGCTTAATATCAAATGATTATATAAAAAAATAGTCGGAAGATATTTCTTCCGACCACTCCTGCCGGGCCCGGTCTCTTTTAGATTTGATGCATCCCTGCATTAAAAAGTGTTTGTATGAATTGGATGCAACATTATAAGGGGTGTATCCCGTCCCCTATTTCATTCTCGATATTTAAATAGCCCCTTCTCCGATATTAGGAGGGATTGGGGCTATTCAATATTATGCAATTGTTATTTATCAAGGAGTAGCATTTGTAACGGAATATTGCACACGATAAGAGAGCTTTCTGCTACCCATCTGCCAACCCGCAAAAGCCTGATTGTTATAGACTCCTGTATACTGGTTCCAACCCGGAATTACTTCTCCGCTTTTTAAAACAACATTCAGCGTAAAAGTCAATGTTTGGCCAAGAGCCGGAGCTGTCTTTCCGAATTTACTATACACATCGGCAATATTAATGGTAATTGTTGATGGAAAACTAGTAATAATATCCACAGCAACCTGACTGGTTGTCTTTGTACCGTCATTCAGCACTGCCAGCAATTGCGCGCGATCCATCATCGAATAATCACCTTGTTGAGTAGGGATAGCCACGTCTACCTGATAGTTTCCGGTTGTTTTCCCATTTATGAGGGTGTTGTCACTTCCATTGGTCTTAACAATATCTATGACCACCCCTCTTGTTACTTCATCTATCGGGAACGGCAAATCTTTGTCACAACCTGCAGCAACCAAACAAAATGAGATCGCTGCTATGATATACAAATATATTTTTTTCATGTTTCTTTTAACTTTAAATTATGTATCAATCGCTTTGTCTTATTTATCCCAGAATATAAATTTAACCGACACATCTGTTTTTTGCTTTATGTTCGGATTGAGATCTACTTCTGTAGTTGCGGGATAATACAAAGATCTGGGAAAAGATGTAAGCAAGCTAATCGGTACCCGTGCCGGAGAGTTAGTTGTAACAGTAGGATTTACACCATATTCCGGATCTGCCGTATTGGCCGGATTGAATAATCCCGGATAACCTGTCCTGCGATAATCCGTATAAGCATCTATCGGAGAAAAGAAGTTTCCTATCCATTTCTGGCTCATGATGATTTCCAGTTTTCCTGCGTCAGAGGCTGCATCATATTTGCTAAGTACTGCAGTTGTAAAAGCATCTCTGTCAGTAGCCGTTATTGAAGGAGCATTTTGCATTGCTGCTACTGTATTCACATGCGCAATAGAAGCGTCTATTCCTTCCTTAAGCAGTTTTTTTGCATCTCCGGCTATCTCTCCGGTAAGTACAAGTTCTGCCAATATGAATTTAAGTGAATGGTATGTAATGAATTTAACAGGAGCAGCACCATTTCCGGTAGTTGCAGAAACTGCGCCGCCATTACCGTCATCAAATTTTCCGCCACAAGGATAGATGCCGATCTTACTCATCGAGCTGGACTGATCGCCGGAGTTATTAGAACTATTGTCTGCAAAGAAGATGGAAAGGAAATTACCTTCACGATATGAGTGATTGTTCTGTGCATTCTGACCTGTTTTTAACTGATTATAGAAATAATACGGAACTCGCGGGTCAACAATTCCTGCAAACGGATTTTTGGTATTATTATAAGTCAGGCCCTTCATCATTTCATAGAAGTAGGGGCTAATATAGTATGTTGTACCTCTATTGGCATATTCAGCGACAAAAGCAGGATGGCGTTCATCAGGACTGGTTTTCGAAGTGTACCAGAATTGAAAATCTTCTCCGGAACCTATAAATTTATTTGCTGTTGCCAAATCTGATAATTTTTTTTGCCAATCAGTAATATCGGATTTTGCATTCCGTGTTTGTAATAGCAACTTTAGTTTGATGGTATTAGCCAAACGAACCCATTTGTCTTTATTTCCATTATAGAAGAAATCATCGCTTGCCGGAGCATAGGCATTGGCAGCGTTCGTGTTTTGTATATCAGCAATTCCTTTTTCCAATAAATCAATTGCAGAATTATATATGAAATCACTTTTATCAACTTTAGGCGCTTTTATTTCAAATATATTGAATTCAGAATAAGGAACGTCGCCCCAAAGATCAGTCATCATTGAAATTGTATAGGCTTTCAATATTTTTGCAATACCTGCATAAATCAAATTACCATCTGGTTCGGCAAGTTTAATAATAGCATCAAAGTCAGCGAGTGAATAATTGTAGAAATAATTCCATGAATTATAGATATTATTTGCTGTTGGAGACATGCCATAATTTTGTACCTCGCGTGATACTAAATGATGAGTATAAGAAGATAAACTATTACCGATAAAGTTTCCTTGTCCAAGTGCATTAGTCATATATCTTTGGCTACCTGACAACATTTTTGAAAGCTCCGGGGTAGTGGGGCTATTCGGATTATCATTGATATCCAACCAGTCTTTGGTACATGATGTAACGAAAAGAAGGGCGAATATTATTAATAAGAATTTTATTCTATTTTTCATTTTCTCTAATTTTTTAGAAAGTTAATTTCAGGTTCAATCCTATTCTTCGTGTAGTAGGGGCTGTTTCTCTGTCGATTCCCTGTACATTTCCAACACCAAAAGAGTTTGATCCCGGATCATAGTTCATATATTTCGGGAATCCCGGAGCATAATGCCATAAGTTTCTTGCAATTACAGAAAAGCTGGCTGAACCAATGAATGTTTTCCTTAACCAGTTTTTTGGAATTTCATAACCTAAAGAGATCTCACTCAGGTGGAAAACTGTAGCGTCGAAAGTGCTGAATTCATGTACACCGTTCATTGCGAATGTAGGGCTGACACTTGATGATGCAAACCACATATTATTCTCATTGATTTGTACAGTATTCGGTATCTTATTACCGTTTTCATCCAGATATGGCTTGCGCGTATTCGGGTTAGCCAGGACGCCTGGTAGAATACGGGTTCCTAAGCGGTCTTCATTGTATTTGGTTACACCCCGGCCTAACATATCGCTAACCGGACCTGATACGATAACCCCACCTACACTCATATCGAACATAAAGCTGAATGTAACTCCTTTATATGATATCGTATTTGTAATAGCTGATTTAAAGTCGGGGTTAGGATCACCTAATTCACCTAATTCGGTATCAACCATATAACCTCCGGTAGCAGGATTTATTAATGGATTACCTTCTTCGTCACGGGCAATTTTAGTTCCGCGAAGAATACCATAAGGGGAACCTGCCTGCATGGTAGGTTGTGGTTCGCTGGTTGATCCGGTCGACAATGTAACGCGTTCCATACCATCCGTCAAAGAAACGACTTTACTCTTATTATGAGTAAACGTTGCAAAAATATCCCATTTAAGAGAGTTTCGTAGTTCGATTGGCGTCGCCGAAAGTCCTATTTCTACTCCTTTGTTGTTTATTTTACCAAAGTTTGTATAATATTCGATCAAGCCTGTCGAACGAGGGTAACTGATAGGTGCAATCATATCTTTGATTGTCCTGGTATACCATGCAAAATCGATTCCTACACGGTTGTTAAAGAACTTCAGTTCCGTACCGACTTCAAACTCAGTAGTAAACTCCGGTTTTAGCTTCTCATCATAGATAGCTGTCGGATATAACATAAGCGGACGATCGTCGAAAGGCGAGGCCTTGAGGTATGTTCCGTTTTTATAATAAGGAGATGCGTCATTACCTACCTGTCCCCAACCAAGGCGCAGTTTACCGAAACTAAGTATCTCGGGTTTTATGTCGAAGGCTTCGGTAAATATAAAGGAGCCTGTAAAAGCCGGATAATAATAACTGTTATTATCCTTTGGCAATGTGGACGAATGGTCGTTACGCATTGTTGCATTCAGGTAAAGATAATTTTTATAACCAAATGTCACATCGGCGAACATAGCCCATAGTCGTCTTCTTGTATAGTTTTCTGTTGCTGTTTGTGTCAATGCGTTATCCAGATTGTCGATGCCTTTGTATATCATTCTGGTACCGTCTACTGTGGTTCTTCTTGTGGTGCGTTGATTCACATTGTGTCCCAATACAGCTTTGAGGTTATAATCCGTTCCAAAGTCTTTGTTGAAAGTAAGTACAAAGATCGATTCCAGTTCCTGTGACTTATAATTATCTTTCAATATATATCCTCTTCCTGAACTTGCAGCAGAGCCGATATTAATAACTTGCCTTCTTTCCAGTTCATATTGATTCCATCCGAATGTATAATCGAATGATAGCCATTTGGTGAATTCATATCCGGTATTTACTGTTGCTACAGTACGGTCATTTACCGAATTTATTGTGTTGTATTTCCATGACCAAAGTGGATTGTCAACTCCGCTAAGCGGGAATAAATTAGCTCCGGTAAGCGGGTTTTCATAAGGCAAGGAAGTATCGAAGTTTCGTGGCAGAAGCAACGTCCGGGCAAATGAACTAGCCGATCCGGTATAACTTCCCGCCCCAAAGAATGGTCCATTCTGAATAGTGCGGCTATAAGATAATGTCCCTCCTACACGGATACCATTATCAAGTTTTTGATTTCCTCCTGCACTGAATGACGTCCGTTCAAATTCAGAGTGAGGGATATATCCATCCTGGTCAGCACGGGATACGGTCAGATTGAAATTCCCTTTGTCATTGTAACTTACAATGTTCGCGGAAAGGTCTAATAGGCCACCTGTGCGGAATAAATTCTTTACGTTATTAGGATAAGCTTTATACTCCTGTGTCGCCCCTAATTCCGGGTAGGCTGCTAGGTAGTTGCTCCATGTAGGGAACGTTTCCAAGTCGGAGAAAGCTGGTCCCCATGAACCATTGGCATTTGAGTACAAGAAATCCGATCCCGGGCCGTATGTATTTTGGTAATCAGGCAGAGAAGCGACCGTTTCCCATGCATATGACGATGATATAGTTACTTCAGTTCCTTTCTGGGACTGACGTTTCCTTTTGGCACCCGATTTTGTTGTAATCAATATTACCCCGTTTGCAGCGCGTGAACCATACAGTGCCGCTGATGCCGCACCTTTAAGAACACTCATGCTCTCAATGTCATTCGGGTCTAAGGTAGAGATCCCCGTTCCATAAGCACCTGCAGAAGTTAGTCTGTTGCCGGTGGTAACTTCAGTATTACTGTAAGGAATACCATCCACTATATAAAGAGGATCATTGCTTCCGTACATAGAAGAATTACCACGGATAGACACCTTTGTACCACTACCTGCAACAGATGACGATGAACTTATCTGTACTCCCGGGATTTTCCCGTTCAACGAACGGAATAAATCGGGTTCTGCTTTTTGGACAGCATTACTCGGATCAACTTTAGCAACTGCATAGCCTAAAGCTTTGTCCGACCTGCTGATACCCATGGCTGTAACAACGACTTCTTCTAATACTTTATCGTCATTCTCCATTACCACTCTCATGTTCTGAGATGGTTTTGCTTCTACTGTTTTCATTCCCACCAATGTGAATACCAGTGTATTTTTTCCATCAGGTACATTAATGGAAAACTTACCATCCAGATCAGTTATTGTTCCAACAGTAGTCCCTTTCACTACAACTGAAGCACTAATAACGGGTTCTCCATTACTGTCTACCACAGTACCGGAAATCCTCGTTGTTTGTGCTACTATAAATCCGACGCTTAGCAATAAGCAGGATAAAATTAACACCACTCTTTTCTTCATAATAATTGTAATTAATAGCTAAATATTATTTTATATCAACTCGACATTTTATTTGGAAACATTTCTCTCAGCTTAATTATATTTTTGTGTAAACACACAAAAATCTTCTTCTGGAAATCAATTTGTTTCCAAAAGAAGATTTTTTATAATAAAATGGCAGATAGATATTTCTTGTTATATCCGATCTGTTGCTTTTCTGATTTTTTTTTGTTAATATGTTCTCTCTCTCTCTCTCTCTCTCTCTCTCTCTCTCTCTCTCTCTCTCTCTCTCTCTCTCTCTCTCTCTCTCTCTCTCTAATAAAATAGAGCTAACCTCCAAATTTTCAACCGAAAGAATGAAAGATAAATTTGATACTTTTTTGTTGATTTGATACTTTAGGGCCATATTAACAGAAGTTCATCTTGTTATTACCATTTTGAGAAAAAGAGATTAGGCACAGCTAATCATATGGTTAGTCTCTACTCCAGATAATTCGTTTTTGGTTTAATATGACAAATATATTAAAATATTTTAACGCTAGCGTAAATAAGTGTTATCTTTTTACAAATTAAACAATAAATAAATGAAAAATTGAGAATAATGAATCCTTATCAATTATTTTTACTCTCATATTTCCGGCAGGCTATCGGTGTATAGCTTCTTTTAGTTACCACTCTTATTTATTGCTGTTTATTATGATTTATGATCTTTTTTTTGACTTTCTCGCCCGCCAATTTTAAAATACGATCTGCATTTGTCCCAGAACAATATTCGAATTTGGTGCGTCCCACTTATTTGAGTAGTCGGAATAGGTGTAGTTCAGTTGGAAACGGCACGATTTATAGAAGTAATAATTTACCCCTAAGGTATAATCCATCACTTCGCTATTTATATTCTTATTCTGATTCAGATAATCGATCTTTGCGAATGCGTTGAGCTTCTCCGGAATGAAATACCATAATCCCACGCCATGAATACCCTCCTTGGCTATACCGCCATCGTTGGCCTTTATCCATTCTGCGCGTGCATATAACCTGTTGTTTTTATAATCTGAACTGATAATCCAACGGTTCCGCACATGGTCTTCTTGCTCGCTTTCTCCGGTCTTTCTGTAAGTAGCCTCGCCAAAATACCCGCCACCGCCTATGCGGAATCCTTTTACAGGTTGTAGCATAATATTGGCTGTAAAATCCTTCGAATTATTTGTTTCACTGGTAACGAGGCCTGTCCCCTGATATATTCCCAGTCCATATTCGAGAAGATGATGAGTACCCTTATTGATGAGGTTTCCGGATATCTTTATACCCATGTCGCGCCCGGCGTTATTCTTATTGTTTTGTAATTTTAAAACATCATCTCCCATACCTGCAAGTGCTGAGACAGAACGGGTATTGGTGATCGACTCCAAAGCAGTAAGAGAGAATTGATTTTCGAGGGAAAAAGGTGTTTTCATTTGCCCTACCCTGAGGTTAAAACTACCTGAGGGAGTCCAGTCGACATAATATTCTGTTAACGTAGGATTTACAAATTCCATCATCGCAAAGTATTTGAAATCTTTAAATATCTGCCCTTGCATATGTAAAAAGACAACTCTGGTGCTCAAATCATGCTTTACCTTGTTTACATCGCTATACTTATACAGCAATAAACCGTATCCCCCGAATTGCATATATGGCGTGTTAAATGCTTGTCTTATTTTTTCTACAGACTGGGTAAATGAATTATTCTGACTATCCTTATTTGATGATGCCCTCAGCGAATCAGCCTCATCCTGTGTAAGTATATTCTTTTCTACTAATTTTTTTAGAAGTTCTCTGTTCGGATCTTGCGAGTAGGCCAAAGAGCATGCTGTAAATAAAGAGAGTGCGAGTAGAAGTTTCTTCATAAAGTCTTTTGAATGGTTTTATTGTTTATATAAATTAATTGATGTTTATAGGTTCTCCAAGATGTTTTGGCCCTTTACCTGTAATGATATCGACAAAGACTTTCACCCGTGCGAATAGTTCCCTTATTTTTGTCCGGTACGAAAAGCGATTCAGATCAATATCCTTCGCGTTATACCCATATGCCTCCAATCCGTAATATTGAGCCAGGAATACGGCTCTCTCGTTATGAAACTTCTGGGACACGATAATAAAAGATTTTTGTCCGAATATTTCGCTCATCCTCACCACCGAGTCGAGTGTGCGCAGTCCGGCATAGTCCATGTATATAATATCTCCGGGTACTCCGGCCTCAACTAAAGCGTCATACATATCCTGGGCTTCATTGTAGTCTTTTGTGCTGTTATCTCCACTCACAACAAAAGCCTTTACCTTTCCGGCATCGTATAATTCTTTGGCTGCCTGGATACGGTATGTGAAATATAAATTTTGGCGGCCTCCTATATACCTGGCCGCCCCCAATACCAATGCGGTTTTTTGTGCGGGAATGCTGTCTGTGTTATTGTAGACATAATCTTTGGTGTCATGGGGGATTTTCCAGTTAGCAAAAAGAACAGCCAATCCAATAATTATCAGATGAATAAGTATTATCAACAAAACTTTGGTTAATTTCTTTTTCGTGTAAGGCTTCATTAAATGCGGTCTAGTACTTTTTTAATTAAATCTTCAATTGAACCTTTGTAATTCGCGTTTGATTCTCCGGCAAGGCGATTGGCGATAATGGTACACACAGTCATGGCACGATGTCCCATCAATCGTCCCAATCCAGCGAGTGGGGCACTCTCCATCTCATAATTGGTTATCATATCTTCTCCAAACCGGAATGTCTCTATCTTGCTATTCAGATCAGGATTTGCCAAAGGTATGCGTACATACCGCCCCTGCGGGCCATAAAAGCCGATGGCGGAAATAGTTACACCTTTTATCATGTCATATCCGATTTGTTCCACAAGACTCTCATCAGCTTTGACTACATAGGGCGCACAATGCTGAGGGTTCCAGCCTACATGTTCTTTGAATGCCGCTTCAAAGTCGTTCAGAGTAATGCTGTTTCGTCCGTCATAATAGTTTAGCACGCCGTCGAATCCTATCGATTTGGCTGCTACTACATATGAACCTATCGGGCAGTGTGGTTGCAATCCGCCCGATGTTCCTACCCGCACCATCGTCAGTTGCTTGAAGTCTTTTTTTACTTCCCGGCTATTGAAGTCCACATTGGCTAAGGCATCCAGTTCCGTGAGGACAATATCAATATTATCAGGCCCAATGCCGTGTGATATGGCTGTTATGCGTTTACCTTTGTAAGTCCCGGTGATAGTATGAAACTCACGGCTTTGTATATTGCATTCTATGTTATCAAAAAACGAAGCGGTGAGTGTAACTCTTTCAGGGTCGCCCATCATTATTATTTTATCCGACAGTTGCTCCGGTTTTATATGCAGATGGAATATACTGCCATCAGTATTGATAATCAATTCGGAATCAGGTATTATTCGCATAGTATTTCTATTTAGTATTTCGAAATGCAAAGATATGGAATTTTGTCCATCGGGGAGATTGTAAACGATATAAAGTAAAAGACATACAAATCTGATTTTATTTTTAACTTTGTAAAATACTGACGGGTTATTCTTTCCTTATAGATAAATTTAATGTTAAATGATAATAACCATGAAAAGAAAACTAAGCGTATTTTTATCAATTATTTGCAGCTGCATACTTCTTTCCGGTAGCGGCCTGTATGCAAAAGAACCGGAAAGGAACTTCAGGGATGACGGAGAACTGTTTAAAGTTGCCATTGCGGGTTATACTTTTGTTAACTTCAACTTAGATGAGACATTGAAGATGATGCAGGAAGTAGATGTCCATTATCTGTGCATTAAAGACTTTCATCTGCCCCTAACCAGTACCGATGAGGAGATTGCAGCTTTTCATGCAAAACTTGCAGCTCATAATGTCACCGGATATGCCGTTGGGCCTATCTATATGAAAACAAAGGAGGAAGTAGACCGCGCTTTCGATTATGCCAAACGGGTAGGGGTGAAGTTAATCGTTGGTGTTCCTGATCTCGAGGTATTGCCCTATGTAGACCAAAAGGTGAAAGAGTACGGCTTCAAGTATGCCATTCACCTGCATGGTCCTGATATCAAGCTATACCCGAATGCTACGGATATATACGAGAATGTGAAAGATCTGGACCCGCGTATTGGTATGTGCCTCGATATTGGTCACGACGCCCGTGACGGACAAGATCCTGTTGCCGATCTGAAAAGGTATAAAGACCGTGTGTTTGATATTCATATGAAAAATACAACTGCAGCCAGCAAAGAAGGTAAAACAGGGGAGATCGGGCGTGGTATCATAGATATTCCTGCATTTGTGCGCATGCTTCGCGAAGTAAGATACGACGGGGCTTGTAGTCTGGAATACGAGCGTAATATGAAAACTCCTTTGGCGGGGATAGCCGAATCTATCGGATATTTCAGGGGAGTGATAGATGCGACCAGGTAAAAACCTTATTTTTGCAGGCTAAAATTATTCTAATGAAAATTACCCTTCTTGTCATAGGCAAAACTGATGCCGGATATTTCATCGATGCAGTGAGTGAATATCAGAAGCGGCTCGAGCATTATATTCCTTTCGAAATTCAGGTTATCCCTGATATAAAGAATACGAAGAGCCTTACTGCCGGTCAGCAAAAAGAAAAAGAAGGCGAGCTTATCCTCAGGAACCTGCAAGCGGGTGACTATCTGGTCTTACTGGACGATAAGGGGAAAGAATACACGTCCGTGCAATTCGCAGCCTATATTGAGAAGAAGACACATACAGTGGCCAGACGTCTTGTCTTTCTCATTGGCGGCCCTTATGGCTTTTCGCAGAATGTGTATGATAAGGCGAATGAAAAGCTGACCCTTTCGCGTATGACTTTTTCGCATCAGATGGTGCGCCTGATATTTGTGGAGCAGCTATACAGAGCTATGACAATTCTGAATAATGAGCCATATCACCATGAATGAAATTAAGAACGGGTTCAGCTATAAGTTGAACCCGTCTCCTTATATAGATATAAATCTTACATATTCATACCGCCGCAAACAGGAATAGCCTGTCCGCTAACATACGAAGAAAGGTCAGAACCTAAGAATACAGCTACATTAGCCACATCCTCCGGAGTACCGCCGCGACGCAACGGAATTTGTTCCGCCCATTTTTGTTTTACTTCGTCAGACAATACGCCTGTCATCTCTGTAATGATGAATCCCGGACAGATACAGTTGGCACGGATACCTCTTGAGCCAACCTCTTTAGCTATCGATTTGGCCAATCCGATCATACCGGCTTTGGATGCGGAGTAGTTTGTCTGCCCTGCATTACCGGAAAGACCTACAACTGAGCTCATATTGATAATGCTGCCACCTTTCTGTTTCATCATGATAGGAGTGATGGCATGGATGAAGTTGAATGCCGATTTCAGGTTGATATTGATAACCATATCCCATTGTTGCTCGCTCATACGCATCATCAGGCCGTCGCGGGTAATACCTGCGTTGTTTACAAGGATGTCGATCTGACCAAAGTCTTTCATTATTTCTTCTACCACTTTATGCGTATCTTCGAAGTTTGCGGCATTAGAAGCGTATCCTTTAGCTTTTACTCCGAAAGCGGCGATTTCCGCTTCAGTGGCTTTTGCGTTATCATCTATCGCTAAATCGGTGAATGCAACATTTGCACCTTGTTCTGCATATTTTAGGGCAATGGCTTTACCTATGCCGCGGGCTGCACCTGTAATGACAGCGGTTTTACCTTCAAGTAATTTCATAATTTAAGATGTAAATTAAATATAAATTCAGTTGATAATCATTTCTTCTTTTTGATCCCTTCGAATATCAGATAGGCGATATTCTCACGCTGAGACTCCGTTTTCAGACTTTCTGCTCTTATCTGCCCTCTTATATAAGGTACTTCCAGGCCTTTGAGCGCATGGTGAAGTATTTCGGCAGTGGCTTGTGTGTCGGGCATTTCGAAGGTGCCCTCTTCTACTCCTTTGGTCAGTATGTCATTGAGTACCTGTATCTCCTTTATGTCAAATGATTTGCGTACGTTCTGCACACGCCAGATGTCACGGAAGAAGTCGGCTTTTAAGGTGCCGTTTCTCACTACGACGTTCTTTACCGCGTCGAACCGGGTATAAAAGAAAAGGAGAAGCTTTTCGTCGGCAGGAAGTTTTTTGCTCGCTACCGATTGCAGGGCGTGGTACATCTGGTCGAGTTCGGTTTCCAGAACTGCCTGATAAACTTCATTCTTGTTGTTGAAGTATGTATATAATGTGCGGCGGCCCTTATGCGAAGCCACAGCGATATCGTTCATGGTTGTGTTATCCACACCCAGTTTTGCGAATAGTTGACGAGCTACGTCAATTAATATATTTCGGGTTTTGTTTATGGCCATATATTAAAACTGCACACAAATATTCTAAGTGTGCAAATTTAGCATAAAAATATTGAATATATAAGATTTTAGATGTTTTTATCAGTTTTTCTTAAGAAATACGAGAAAACGGAATCTGGACACTTATATTGCAAAAGGTAACAAAAGTAACAGATATATCAGTTAACAATCAACAGTGAACAGTCAACAGTTAGCAGTAAACTAACTTGTAACTCGTAACTGCCCGCAGGGCGAAGTAACTTGTAACTATTAAAAAAGGTAACAAACGTAACAGTTTTTTCAGTGAACAACTTGTATCTCGTATCTTGTTTACTTGTAACTCGTAACTGCTTTAATCAATCTTTCAAAGAGCTCCGGCAAATGTATAGATAAAGAAATCCCTGTTTTATGCAAACAGCCTCATATCTCTTATAAAATAAATAACCTCAAGCCAGAGGCCTGAGGTTATCTATCGTAAATAATAAAAGATTAACTGCCCTTTGTTTTATAATCTTATTCTATTACAGCAGCAAAACCTCCGTTTCTTGCCATATTGATCTTAATCTTATCCCCGGATTTCACACCAGTGCTCTTTTTTCTGTAGTCCATTGCCTGCCTGCCGGCATTGATACCATCCTCAAATGATGTCATTGTATATGTTTTTCCATTGTTGAGAAAGCTCAGGTCCAGTTCAAACTCACGGGAGGTTTCTTTATTGTTAGTCATTCCTCCGATATACCATTTATCTCCTTTACGCTTAGCTACAATGGTATATTCCCCAACCTGCGCAGCCAAAGCTTTAGTTTCATCCCATGTGGTAGGCACCTGTGTGATAAACTTTGTACAATCTTCATTGCGGTAATATAAAGTAGGATTATCCGCTAACATTTGCAGCCCGCTTTCGAAGATCACAAATAGCGCCAGTTGGTAAGCGCGTGTTCCTATACTGGCGGAATTCGGCCTTTGTCCGCAATATACATTTGGCTGCATGCTGATCATAGCCCCCGGCGTATAATCCATAGGCCCTACGGCATTACGCATAAACGGGAAGTAAACACTGTTGTCGGGAGTACAACCGCCCATCTGTTCCATTCCTCTTACACCCTCATAAGAGAGTACATTCGGGTATTTATATTCCAGTCCTGCCGGTTTGAAAGAACCGTGAAAGTCGACCAGGATGTTGTGCTTCGCGGCTTCTTTAGCCACTCTTTCATAATAGTTTACCATCCACTGATCGCTCCTGTCCATAAAGTCGATTTTCACACCTTTCACGCCCCATTCCTGAAATGTCCTGAATATTTCGAAATTGTTTTCTACAACCAGCCATGTAAGCCAGAGCACAATCCCTACATTCTTTTCTTTTCCGTAGCGGATCAGTTCATGTACATCTACTTTCGGATTCGGTGTATAAGGGTCGCGCGTACTCATTGCCCAGCCTTCATCCATAATAATATAAGGGATTCCGAATTTGGAGGCGAAATCTATATAATACTTATATGTTTCCAGGTTGTAGCCCGCTACAAAATTTACATCCGGGCCATAAGGCGACGCATCGTTCCACCATTCCCAGCTTACCTGTCCGGGCTTTATCCATGAAATATCCTGCAATTGGTTTTTGGTAGCAAGATTATATGTCATGGTGTTTTCTATCAGTTGCTTATCGTCTTTTGTTATCACAAAATAGCGCCACGGGTAATTCCTTTTTCCGGAAGTTTTGGCTATATAATCGGCCTCTCTAAGCAATTTTACGCTGCGGTCACCGTCGTCACCAAATTCGAGGGGGACTTTGGGGAATACCGATTGCATACCGTTAGTGCCTGTGCCTTTAAGAAACAAGCATGGATAGTCGGACAGGTCGGATTCGGAGATAAGTATTTTGTATTGCTTTTTTGTATCTATCAATACCGGTAGTACAGCCATCTTATCGGAGGCTTTCCAGTCTTTGCTTTCGATGTGTGTATATGGTTCCTCATATGCAGTTTTGAAACTACCCGGTTGTTGCAGATGCAGCAGGTATCCGGCAGGGAAATTCACAACGAGGTCTTCACCCAATACTTCTGCTTCCGTTTTCTTATTTGTGATAAAACGGTAAGCGATCCCATCATTGTATGCACGGAATTCAACTGAGTAATCTCCCTTGAACGTTAGCAGGAGCTGGTTATACTCGTCTTTCACCGTTGAAAATTTCAATGGGACAACAGGTTTGCTTTCCGATTTTACCTGCGACCGTTTTTGTTTCGATAATTTGGGGTTTTGTCCCAGTATTCCGTCCCTCAGGCTTAATTGCAGATAATTATTTTTTAATAATACATCATTATTGCACGAAATGTCATAATATATCCTGTCGGATATATTTAATGACACTTTCAGTGCCCCGTCCGGAGACGACAGTTCTGTTTGCTTCTGGGCGTAAAGGCACAACGCTAAGCAATTCATGAATAAAACCGCAAGTAAAATTTTTTTCATTCTGGTCGTTAAATTATAAGGGGTGTTATTGAGTTATAAATTAAGAATTATAAGTTACATGCCACTCACACCACTCTTCATTCTTAATTATTAATCCTTCATTATTTTATAGCTCCTATCCGCGCATACATTTCAATCATGGCGGCCTGAGTCAACAACCATTTTTTGTCATCCTTCTTTTTCCCGCTCCAGTCTGTATTGAAAAGTCCGTTATCGTCACGTGTGTGGGTCCATGCATAGTCCAGATTCTTGTCGAAGGTATCTATGTATATCTTGTTGTTATCCAGATGATATAGTTCTATAAAACCTCTGAGCATAACGGCTATAAACCATACATCACCCTTTTTCAGTAATTTGAACTGTTCGCCATCCGGTGAGGTGAAATCATTAAAGAAATGATTATAGCACGAACTGGCTATATTCTGTGCTTCGGAGAGGTATGTTTCATCCTTTGTAAACTTATATAAGAGCGCCGCAGATTGCATCATCTGCCCGCTGTTGTAAGCATATTTGGCTTCGCCTATTTTGCCGTTGAGCCCTATGTTGTCATAATAAAGATAATCTGATGTATCCTGTAAGTGTTTTTTTGTCCAGTCATACAGGTTTTTTCCTAAATGGAAATATGTACTGTCTTTTGTAGCTTCGAACAGTTTTAAAGCAAAGACGGAACCCGGGGCGTTCGAACAGGTATTTTTGGATTCTTTTTTCTGTTCGCACCAATAGATACCACCATCCAGCTTGTCGTCGATACCACTGGCAACAAAAGTCCAGATCAGTTTGGCCTTGTCAAGGTATTTACTCTCGTTGGTCATCATATAAGTGTCCGTAAAGTCTATACCCAGCCATACATTATCATCATAGAACCGGTCGGACTGCGGAGCTGCGTTTATATATGAAGCGTATCCCGGAGGATTTCTTTTCAGATCGAAATATTCTTCCAGTCCCGGCAGCACTTTTGTATCCAGTATTTGCTGGTATTTTTTGTCCTTTGTGGCTTCAAACAGTGCATTGACAGCAGAGAATGTGCCCGAGTAAGGCCACAGGTAAGAATACTGATTAGGTGTATTGGCCTGTTCTGATGAAGCCAGATACGTAGCAGTGTATGCTTCGTCGAACGGATAATTTTCCCGCAGCAGGTTGGTATTGGGAGCCGAATAGTTCCGGTAAAGAGAGTCCAGTGTGATTTGCGCTCTTTCCTGATTAGATACGGTGTTTGATACTTCCTTTTTGCTACAGTTGCTAAAAGCGCAGACGCTGATAATTAAACTAAAAAAAATGTACGTTCTTTTCATTTACCTTATTTTTGTTTTGTTGAATATTTTATTGAATAAGCTCCGGCATCCCGGTGGATATGACATCTGTTTGTTTTTATACCGGGGCGAAACGAATGCAGTAATAAACCGAAACCGGCCCGGATATAGGTATTAAATATTAATCGTTAATTTAAGAGCACTTATTTGCAAAATGATGTATATGGGCAAATATCTTATTTAAAGATTAAAGCGGCCATGCATAATGATGACAAATAGATTGCAATAATACTAAAATTATGTGATATCTGCAAGAGGATCTTAGCTGAGATCATTTGCGCCGGGTCTGTTGGCCAGAACCCCGGGAGACAGCAAAAAAACACTCCGGCAAATACTTTTTATACTTTATTTTCCAGATCTTCAAAACATACATAAAATTGTCCGTTTATTTCTATATGTATGATTTTACATAAAACTGACCGGATACATGCCGGCAACTGATAAGCATCAGCTAAAAGCCGGAATATGTGATAGCCTTTATATCCATAACTTACACTTATTATTCATAATTCCTAACTATTTCCCTATCTTTGCATCCATTTCCGAAACTAAAGAAACATCAATGAGCCGAAAGAAAAAAGAGCTTCCTCTGATAGAGAATGTACAGATTATAGATGTAGCCGCTGAAGGCAAGGCCATAGCCAAAGTAGATGATCTGGTCGTGTTTATCCCGTATGTAGTACCGGGCGATGTAGTCGATTTACAGATCACCCGTAAGAAAAATAAGTATGCAGAGGGTAAACCCGTCCGCTTTGTAACATACTCTCCTGACCGGGTAGAAGCATTCTGTGAACATTTCGGCATCTGTGGCGGATGTAAATGGCAGATACTGCCATATCCGGAGCAGTTGAAATTCAAACAGAAACAGGTGGCCGACAACCTTACCCGCATAGGGAAAATAGAGCTGCCCGAAATTCAACCTGTCCTGGGTTCGGAAAAGACAGAGTTTTACCGGAATAAGCTGGAATACACTTTCTCGAATAAGAAATGGCTGACCTTGGAGCAATTACGTTCGGGAGGGGATTTCGCAGAAATGAATATGGATGCGTTGGGCTTTCACATTCCGGGAATGTTCGACAAGGTACTGGATATCAATAGATGCTGGTTGCAAGATGATGTTTCGAACCAGATACGCAACTTTATCCGTCAGTACTGCCATGAAAAAGGATATGCTTTTTTTGACCTGCGGAACAGGGGAGGATTGATGCGCAACCTGATAATCCGCACATCTACTACCGGCGAATTGATGGTTATCGTTGTATTCTACGATGACGGCAAACAACAGCAGGAAGATTTGCTGAAAGCCATCGCCGATAAGTTTCCTCAGATTACGGCCCTGCTGTATATTATCAACCAGAAGGCGAATGATACGATCACCGATCAGGAGGTGCTGACATGGAAAGGCAATGATTTTATCTATGAAGAGATGGAGGGGCTTAAATTTAAAATTGGTCCGAAATCATTCTATCAGACAAATAGTGAGCAGGCTTATAATCTATATAAAATTGCACGGGATTTTGCGCAGTTGAACGGGGATGAGCTTGTGTATGACCTATATACCGGAACAGGCACAATCGCTAACTTTGTCGCGCGCCGGTCGAAAAAGGTCATTGGAATAGAATATGTGGAAGATGCTATTGAGGATGCCAGGTTCAATTCGCAGAACAACAAGATAGATAATACACTGTTCTATGCCGGGGATATGAAGGATATACTTACACAGGATTTCATTAATGAACATGGCCGTCCGGATGTAATCATTACCGATCCTCCGCGCGCAGGGATGCATGACGATGTTATCAGGTCCATATTATTTGCCGAACCCCGGCGGATTGTGTACGTGAGCTGTAATCCGGCGACTCAGGCCAGGGATCTGTCTCTATTGGACGAGAAGTATAAAGTTTCGAAAGTTCAGCCGGTAGATATGTTCCCCCATACTCATCATGTAGAGAATGTGGTTCTGTTGGAGATACGGTGATCGAGGAGTGAAATTTACTTGAAGGCGAGATATGTCCACACAGGGTAGTGATCGGAATACTTAACCTTGTCTACTGTGCAATTATAGGATTCGAAGGCGCGGGAGTGCAGTATAAAGTCTATTCTCACCCAGAAGTAGTTTTCATGATAAGTTATCCCTTGTCCAAAACCCGAATTTGCGTATGAGTCCACCAAATCGCCCTTCATCGTGCGATAGGCGTATGATATGGGCGTATCATTGAAGTCGCCGCATACGATGGTTGCTTTGGCATCCTGCTTATCCATAAAACTTCTGATAAGGTTTACCTGCGATTCGCGTATCTGATATGCTGCACCCAATCTGTCCTGAAGGGTACTGGCCATTTCGTCGAACGATTCCCTGTCCCTTGTTTTCAGAAAGTCTTTATAGAGTTTTTTGTCTTCAGTGGTCAGCCTGTTCGACTCCAGATGGTTCACGACAAGGGTGACAGTGCGGCGGTCTATTTCCAGCTTGTGTATAACAGAGCCGTTGTAAGTACTTTGAATAGGTACCTTTATTGATTCTGTGATAGGGAACTTTGAATAGCAGGCGATGCCGTAAATATAAGACTTTTTTGCCTTACCCGTTTTCCCTAATTCGGTGATAGAACGGTATGGATAGTCCTTCATTATCTCGTTCAGTTCCTGCACTGAAATGATACTGCCATTACTCTTCTTGGTTGATACGGCAAACTCCTGAAAACAGACAATGTCGGCATTGCTTTGTGTTACATAGTCCAGAATCGGGTTATTCCGGGCTTTGTTGCCTGTCAGCCAGTTAAACCCCCTGACATTATAGGTGAGCACCTTAATACTGTTTTTGGGGATGTCTTTTTCTTTTGTTTCCATATGTACGGGGAAACAGGTAGATATCGGTTGCCAGCAGGCCAGGATTACAACAAGTTGTATGACAGCATACTTCCAGCGGAAGAAAACAGTCCAGAGAATGAGATAAGCTATATTAATAAATAGCAGGATGGGAAATATCAACCCTAAATAAGCGATGAGGAGAGCTTTGGAGGGAACCACCGACCATGCTAATAATGATAATAGTAATAAAATAATTGCTACAATGTTGGTTGCAAAGACCGTATACTTAATAACTCTGCCGATCTTCTTCCCTAAGAGATTACTTGTTGCTGGCATCGAATAATCGTTTTTTTTCTGCTGAACTAAGGCTGTTATAGCCTGAGGCCTTAAGCTTATCCAGAATGCGGTCTATTTCTTCGGATTCGTTATATTTTCGCTGATTATATTCGTAGTCCGTTTGGTTCTTGTACTTCACCTTCATTTTAGGGTTGGTCTTTGATTTAGGCTTTGTTAAATTGGCAATAAAATCTATTATTCTGTTGACCCAGCGAGTGATGTCCTTTCCCTTCAGATATTGCTTCGCATATATATATCCCATTAATGCGCCGCCAATGTGGGCTATATGACCTCCGGGATTACTGGTGCTGGTAAGGCCGATAAAATCGAGAACAAAGATTACCAAAGCTATATAGATGATTTTTATCCGTCCCAGAAAAAGGAGCCCGATTTCGGTATCAGGCCGATAAAATGCAACCGCAAATATGATTGCCATTACCGAAGCTGATGCTCCGATCATCGGAGCCTCGTTCATAAGCACAAACATCGGGACCGTATTGAATGTCAGTACGAAAAGGGCGGCTCCGGCCAATCCTCCGAGTATATATAAGCTGCCAAGGCTTTTGGCATTGAAATACGAAAGAAATATCTGTCCGAACCAATACAGCATTAACATATTGAATAGTATATGGAAAAAGCCTTCATGCACAAACATATATGTTAAAGGTGTCCAGAAATGCGTCTTCAATAATCCGGGTTGTGCCGGTATGGCTATATAGCTGATAATGTAATCAGTAATATCTATATTGAACAGCTTGGTGATGTTGACCGCTATCAATATCAGGAAAACGCATATATTGATGACGATCAACCGTATCAATACATCCTTTCGCTTAAGTATCGGTTTTATATTATCCGAAAATATTCCCATTTGTAGTAAATCCTTTTTTACGCCAGTAAAGTAATATGATAAGACCTGTTATTAGTCCTCCCAGATGGGCAAAATGTGCCACGTTATCACCAACCCTATCCACAATACCTAAAGAAAGCTCTATGACTCCGTATCCGATAACGAACCATTTAGCCTTGATTGGTATCGGTGGAAACAAGAGCATTAGCTCTGCGTTGGGAAACAGCATCCCGAACGCTACCAGTATTCCAAAGACTGCGCCTGACGCGCCCAGCATTGGAGTATTGATAAGTACGAATAAATCCTGTATTGCTTCGTGATCATTTACGTTTGCCATAATACTGGTAACTCCGGCTTGCACTTGTGATACTATATCAGGAGATAAACTTCCTTCGATACCTCTGATCCGGAGGTAGGTCACTAATATTTGCAGGGCTGCCGCTCCTATTCCCGTAATAACATAATATACAAAGAATTTCTTAGGCCCCCACACTGTTTCCAATACGCGTCCAAACATAAATACGGCGAACATATTGAAAAATAAATGGCTAATACTGCCGTGCATAAACATATACGTTATGATCTGGTGAGGCATAAAAAGGGAGGAAGAGATATAATGAAGAGACAGGTAATCATTCAGGTCCACTACATTCTTCAACATTATAGTTGCGAAATATGCTAATACATTTATGATAAGCAGATTCCGTGTGACAACCGGAATGGAACCCATAAAACCCGCACTATTCTGATTCATCTTATTTCCTTAAAATTTGTTTATCCAAAGCCCAAAAGTACTTATATTTTTTCTTTTTTATTCTAAAATGAGGTCTACATTTAGATATTTTGCGATTTGGTGTGAGTTTTTCCCTATTTTTTTTATGATTATTAAATAAAACACTTATATTTGGGAGCTAGAAATAGAAGATGGAGAAAAACGTAATTTCAGTTATATAATGTTTAATTAATCATTACAAAATTTATTATGAACAAGACAGAACTTATCAATGCTATTGCTGAAAAATCAGGCTTGAGCAAAGTAGATTCTAAAAAAGCGCTGGAAGCTTTTATCGAATCAGTAACAGGAGAAGTTAAAGCAGGTGGAAAAGTAGCCCTAGTTGGTTTCGGTACATTCTCTGTAACTCAAAAAGCTGCTAGAAAAGGGATTAATCCTAGAACTAAGGCAGTTATCAATATCCCTGCTAAGAAAACTGTTAAATTTAAAGCTGGTGCTGATTTAGCTGCATTGTAATTTAACTATTACATCTCTAAAAGATAAAGAGCAGAAAAGGTAGTCCTTTTCTGCTTTTTCTTTATAAGAAAAACGGTAAACAAACGGTCTCTGATAACTGTCCTAACAAACTTAAACAGCCGCTTCGGACATTAATAGCGATTTAAATAAGTTCTTTACAGATATACAGGTTATTTTCAAAGAATAAAGAAAATGGAATACAAAATAGAATACATACCCGGAAACAACTAAAAGACGAATTTAACAGAAAAGGAAATGTGAACTTCTATACTACAGGAATCGCTATGCAAAAGTGTAATTTGACGATATGACTTTGTCATAAGAAATAGTATCATAACTATATTTTTACATTCGCTATAATATAAAATGCAGCAAAAAACACCAATATTGCATCATATAAATATAGACACTAATTAAAAATACATACACTATGAAAAAAATGCTTTGTTTTACATTGTTAATGATTGGATGCATATTTTATTCCTGTGATGATAATGACAGTGGTTTAAAGCCTATTACGCTAAAGGACCAGGAAAATACAACAATCTCGTTAATGTATCCTAACGATACTAAATATAGTTTTCCGATACAAGGGGGAGATGGAAATTACTCTGTAAAATCAGAAAATGAAGATATAGTCAAAGTCAACATGATTTCAACTATAGATTTTAGTATTGAGATTATTGGTTTAGGAGAAACTAAAATTGCCATAACTGATAATTCTCAAAACTCATTGATCCTGAATGTTATTGTGGATTATGAAACTCATAGTTATATTGTAAAGCAACAAAATGTAAAAGTAGTTGGAGGAGATTTGACCGAGAACCAAAAAAATGCAATTATTGAAGCTCAACTTGCTAAAATACCGGTAAAAGTAGATGGAGGTTATAAATTTATCTTTACTGATAGACTGAATGGCAAAGGAGAAGCTATCATTTATACAGATACATACGGTGGTAATAAAAAGGTGGAAACTTCTTTTGAAATGAAAGAACATGGTAACGAGAATTTTACAGAAGCTTATAAATGGGGGTATGAAATAGATTTTAGCGTTGAAAAAAGAATATTCGTTCTTGGAAGATATTATCCAACAACAAAAGCGACAGAAAAATTCCCAATGGCTTTAATGGAAGATGTTACTCAAGAAGTACAAAAAGAATTTCCAAAAGCAGAGTTGGTTATTACATCTCAACTCATTGAAAAAGTATTTTATTAATATACTTTCATATAGACTTAATAGCCCTGTATCATAAAGTATGGGGCTTTATTATTTTTTGCCATAAAAAAAGTGATATTCAAAAATGTGACCGGTTTATTTGTCGTTGAATCAATCGTTTAAATGATTCTTCGCTTAATTGATATATTTAAACAGTTACACTTTTAGTGGTAAAAAGCTGAAAGCGGTTATGATTGGGCGGTATTGCCAACTGACAAATGGATAATTGTATCGGGGGTAATGTTTTTATAGTCAATTGTAAATCAACGCTTATTATGATTTTACACCATAAAAAAGCGACCCTGCGGTCGCTTATAAATCCGGTGAAATTTTAACATTTGCGGAAGCGGGGGGATTCGAACCCCCGGTACAGTTACCCGTACGTCAGTTTAGCAAACTGGTGGTTTCAGCCACTCACCCACACTTCCTGAAATCGCAAAAAGCATCATTTTGCTCAATTGCGATGCAAATATAATTGTTTGTTTTGATTATACAAACAAGTTTCCTATTTAAATAGCTTTTTCTTTTATCAAATATTCAGCTATCTGTACGGCATTCAGTGCTGCGCCCTTCTTTATCTGATCGGCCACCACCCAGAATGTCAGCCCGTTCGGGTTGGCGATATCTTCACGGATTCTTCCTACATATACAGGGTCCTTACCTGCCACAAACAAAGGCATTGGATATTCTTTTTCAGAAGGATTGTCCTGTACGATCACACCTTCGGCCTTAGAGAATGCTTCACGGGCTTCACCGGGTGAAACCGGACGTTCTGTCTCTACCCAGATAACTTCCGAATGAGAGCGTAAAACCGGTACACGGATACATGTTGCGCTGACTTCAATATCGGAATGCATTATCTTACGTGTCTCGTTATACATCTTCAGTTCTTCTTTTGTATAACCGTTATCGGTAAATACATCTATCTGCGGAATCAGGTTATATGCCAGCTGGTAAACAAATTTCTCAACGGTAACATCCGTATTGTACGCTATTTGCTTAAACTGGTTGATAAGCTCATCCATAGCAGCGGCTCCTGCTCCCGATGCGGCCTGATATGTAGCTACATGAGCACGTTTGATATGAGAGATTTTCTCTATCACATTCATCGCTACCACCATCTGTATCGTAGAACAATTAGGATTGGCAATAATACCTTTCGGACGCACCTTCGCATCCTCTCCGTTTACCTCAGGTACTACAAGCGGCACATCTTTATCCATGCGGAATGCACTCGAATTATCTATCATTATCGCCCCGTGCTTGGTAATCGTAGAAGCAAACTCAACGGAGACACTACCTCCGGCCGAAACGAAAGCTATATCTATATCTTTGAAATCGTCATTATGCTCCAGTTGTTTGACTGTATACTGTTTATCGCGAAAGGTATAAGTAGTTCCCGCACTTCTGGCAGAACCAAACAATACTAATTCCTCAATAGGAAAGTCACGCTCGTCAAGAACTCTAAGAAATTCCTGACCTACAGCACCACTTGTGCCAACAATAGCAATTCTCATTTTTTTATCGGATGAATTTTTATAATAAATAAGAGTACAAAGATAATTAATTAGTTATTAATTATGGGTTTCGATTTCTTAGTTTTTACTATGCCAGTGTAAAAGCCGGACTATAACCCTTTTGTCCTAAAAATTCTGATTACCTTCTCCGATCTCTCTTTTTATATATATTTTCTCCAATGAACCCCGCGCTACTCCTCTTGCTCTGTGGTTTTAAACCCATCGCTAAGACGTAAAAAGGTAACAACCTTTACAGTGAACAGTTATCAGTTAACAACTCGTATCATAAGATGTAAAAACTTTGCACCTTTGCGTCTTTGCGTGAAACAAAATAAGACGCTGGCCAACCCGTAACTGCCCGAAGGGTGAATTAACCCGTAACTCTTAAAAAAGGTAACACTTTTTTCAGTGAACAGTTAACAGTTAGCAGTAAACAGTTAGCAACTTGTATCTCGTATCTTGTCTACTCGTATCTCATATAACTTTCAACTTATTACTCAATACTTACTACTCGTTAAAAGGTAACAAAAGTAACAGTCTTTTCAGCCTTTGTGCCCTTTGTGATTTCCTTCGTGTACTTGGTGGTTAAAACTCTTTACCACAAGGGGCACAAAGATTTACACAAAGAACACTATATAAAAAGTAACAAAGGTGACAACTTTTACGCATTTTAATTATTGAATCCTTAAACATTAAATTTTTAAATACTAAATCCAACACTTCAAAGAACGATCAACTTATAATATAGATAAAGTAATAAGAAAATACCAACAGAATATATATGTCCCTGAAAATAAGATTTATCATTTTTTCAAGGTAGTATATCATTTTGTGCAATTCGCAGGATTAGTTAAAACCTAAATTTGTATCATGAAAATTAATCTGAAATCATGAGCAACACGTACAATTTTCTCGCATTCGACATTGGCGCCACCAGCGGGCGCAGTATTATCGGCACATTATGTAACGGCAAAGTAGAACTGAAAGAACTTACACGCTTTCCGAACAAGATAATACACATCCATGATAAATACTACTGGGATGTATTCGCCCTGTATGAAGCATTGAAGGATGGCATGCGCGCCGCCTCGTCCCAAAATATAAAAATAGATGCTATCGGTATCGATACATGGGGCGTAGACTTTGTATATCTGGGCGAAGACGGTTCCGTTCTGGGTACAGCGCGCTCGTACCGTGATCCTTATACGGTAGGCATACCCGACGAGTATTTCAAGATCATACCACGCAAAGAAGTATATGAACTGACTGGCATCCAAATAATGAATTTCAACAGCCTCTTCCAGTTATATGCTGCTAAAAGAGAAGGCTCATCCGCACTAAAAGCTGCCAAGGAAATATTATTCATGCCCGATGCGTTGTCCTATCTGCTCACAGGGAAAAAAGTATGTGAGTACACCATTGCATCCACTGCACAGCTGTTAAACCCTACGACGAAAAAGATTGAAAATAAATTACTGGAAGCAATAGGACTCAGTCCGTCTATTATTCCTCCGGTTGTTATGCCGGGACAGATAATCGGTAATCTGAACAGTATTTTAGCGAACGAATGCGGAATAACCGACGCACCCGTCATTGCCATTGCGGGGCACGATACAGGCTCGGCCGTGGTATCCGTACCTGCCGAAAATGAAAATTTCGCATACCTGAGTTCGGGAACATGGTCGCTGATGGGCATCGAAGTCAATGACCCCATAGTCACTGAAGATTCGTTCGCGATGAACTTCACCAACGAAGGAGGTGTAGACGGCACAGTACGTTTTCTCAAAAATATTACCGGCATGTGGCTTCTGGAGCAATGCCGTAAAGAATGGGAGATAGCCGGCAGGCAATACACTTATCCTGAAATTGTAGCCCTATCCGGTTCTGTAAATGGTTTTCAATCATTGGTAGACCCTGACCATCCGTCATTTGCCAATCCCGAGTGTATGACAAAGGCAATAGTTGACTTCTGTAAGAAAACGAACCAGAAATCACCCCAAAGCGATGCGGAATTTATCCGTTGCATCTTTGATAGCCTGGCCCTTAAATATAAATATGTATTGGGTTGCCTGCAAAAGGTAGCGCCTTTCCCGATAGAAAAACTGCATGTGATTGGCGGCGGTTCGCAAAACAAATTGCTGAACCAGATGACAGCCAATGCAATCGGTATGCCCGTAGTAGCAGGTCCCGGTGAAGCCACGGCAATAGGGAATATAATGATGCAGGCAAAAGGACTTGGGCTGGTCGGTTCTTTACAGGAGATAAGGGACGTTATCCGCAGGAGTGTGAGCCCCGAAACCTTCTATCCGCAGGATACCGGACAGTGGAATGAGAAATATCAGGACTTCCTCACCATCCTGGCCCCCTGAATCCCCCTTGGGGGACTTTGGCAAAGCCACGAAAAAAATGGAATCTTTAAACATTAAATAATTAAATCTTTAAATAAAATAATCATGAAAAAAAATGAACTGGTACAAAAATCGTACGAAATAGCAAAAGAACGTTATGCGGCAATAGGAGTAGATGTAGACGCTACACTCGAAAAACTGCAAAAGATACAAATATCCATCCACTGCTGGCAGGCAGATGATGTCACAGGATTTGAAAACCTGGGTAATCTCGGTGGCGGTGGGATTCAGGCTACGGGAAACTATCCGGGGAAAGCCCGCAACATCGACGAACTGCGTGCCGATATTGAAAAGGTGCAGACACTGGTAGGCGGCAAGCACCGTCTCAATCTGCACGAAATATATGGCGATTTCGGAGGGAAGGTAGTAGACCGTGACGAAGTTGAACCATCCCATTTTACAAGCTGGATGCAATGGGCGAAAGAGAAAGACCTGAAACTGGACTTCAACTCCACATCATTCGGACATCCTAAGAGCGGCGATCTCACTCTGGCCAATCCCGACAAATCTATCCGTGATTTCTGGATCGAGCATACAAAACGCTGCCGTGCCATTTCGGAAGAAATGGGTAAATTCCAGAACGATCCGTGTATTATGAATATCTGGGTACACGACGGATCGAAAGATGTAACTGTAAACCGTTATCTGTACCGTTCATTACTGGAAAACTCTTTAGACCAGATATTTGCGAAAGAGTATAAAAATATGAAAGACTGTATAGAGTCTAAACTATTCGGTATCGCTCTCGAAAGTTATACAGTAGGCTCACATGACTTCTATTTGGGTTATGGGGCTAAAAAACAAAAGATGGTTACACTGGATATGGGACACTTCCACCTGACAGAGAGTGTCGCCGACAAAATTTCATCTTTACTTCTCTTCACTCCTGAAATCATGTTACATGTCAGCCGTGCCGTCCGTTGGGACTCTGACCATGTGGTATTGCTCAATGATGAGACTATCGATCTGGCAAAAGAAATCGTACGTGCCGATGCACTGGACAAAGTGCATATCGGACTGGATTTCTTCGATGCTTCTATCAATCGTATCGGCGCTTATGCAATCGGTATACGCTCTACTCAGAAAGCATTCCTGCAGGGATTGCTCGAGCCGATCGTCAAACTTCGCGAGTACGAAGCCAACGGACAATACTTTGAACGTCTCGCATTGCTCGAAGAAGCTAAGGGCTTGCCTTGGAATGCCGTATGGGATTACTTCTGCCTGAAAAACAATATTGCTGTCGGAGAAGATTATATCGGCGAAATACAGCAGTATGAAAAGGACGTAACATCGAAACGTTAAACACCCCTCCCGACCTCCCCAAAAGGGAGGAGTAAGAATGTTTAAATGAATAATAATTAATTAAAACAAATACTCTCATCCCCCCCTCTTTTGGAGGGGGCAAGGGGGAGGTGGAATATATATGAATACAATCATAGGATTAATAATAATTGCAATAGGAAGCCTCGGACAATCCAGTTCCTACGTGCCGATCAATAAAGTGAAAAATTGGTCGTGGGAATGTTTCTGGCTTGTTCAGGGAATCTTCGCATGGTTGGTATTTCCTTTAATAGGAGCATTATTGGCTGTTCCCTCCGGTTTCTCGCTTACCGAACTATTGTTTTCCGGAGGGGACGCCATACTGAAACCAATAGGATATGGCATTCTCTGGGGAATAGGGGGACTTACGTTCGGCCTTAGTATGCGTTATCTGGGTATTGCTTTGGGGCAATCGCTGGCGCTGGGCACCTGCTCGGCTTTCGGGACATTGATTCCGGCTCTGCTGAAAGGAGAGAACCTTTTTGAAGGCAACGGGCTTATTCTCCTTATCGGAGTATCGATAGCCATTGCCGGCATTGCGATAATCGGATATGCCGGAGCATTGAAATCGCGCAATATGTCGGAGGAGGAAAAGAAAAAGGCGGTAAAAGATTTTGCATTAAAAAAAGGTATCCTTATTGCGCTTCTCGCAGGAGTAATGAGTGCCTGCTTCAACCTCGGGCTGGAAGCCGGAGCACCGATCAAGGCTCAATTGCTGGAAGCCGGAGCAAGCACCCTGCTGGCTCTCAACCCGGTTATATTACTTGTTACCACGGGCGGTTTCATCACAAATGCGGTCTATTGCCTTTATCAGAATTATAAGAATAAATCGTTTAAGGATTATACGTCCATCACAGGTGCGAACTGGATAAATAACCTTATGTTCTGCGCCTTGGCCGGATTGCTTTGGTATTCTCAGTTTTTCGGATTGGGTATCGGTCAGAGCTTCTTTGAGCCGGGTAGTGTAATGATGGCATTCTCGTGGAGTATCCTGATGTCGCTGAACGTATTGTTCAGTAATCTGTGGGGCATTATACTGAAAGAATGGAAAGGTTCGGGACAGAAGACGATCACTATACTGGTTATAGGGTTGCTTGTATTGATAATTTCTATAATTTTACCTCAGATATTGAAATAAACAGCATCAAAGATCACAGGTATGAAAATTATAAAGTTTTTATATTTAATTGCCGGAACATTTTTAATATGTTTCTTTCTGACAAGCTGTTTGTCTTCTGAAAATGAAGAAAATTCCGTTGTAAGTTTTTCAGAAATAGAAAAAAACTTTAAAGATATACCCGGGGAGGTGCAAACCTCTGTATATTGGTACTGGATATCGGACAACATCTCAAAAGAGGGTGTTATAAAAGATCTTGAAGCCATGAAGAAGGTCGGCATCAACAGAGCTTTTATCGGAAATATAGGATTAGGTCCTAATGATATTCCCTACGGGAATGTAAAACTGCTCTCGGACGAGTGGTGGGATATAATGCACACCGCACTGAAAAAGGCTACAGAATTAGATATAGAAATAGGAATATTCAATGGCCCTGGCTGGAGCCAGTCGGGAGGCCCCTGGGTAACACCCGGTCAGTCGATGCGCTATCTTTCCGTATCGGAACTGTCCGTTACAGGCCCGCTTGCATTAAGCACGAAACTGGAAAAGCCGGATGGCGATTTTCAGGATGTAAAAGTTTTGGCTTTTCCTTACGACAAATCACTTCTGCCGTTGAACTCTAAGATTGCTAAAATAAAATCGACACCTCAGATCAGGGATATATCCTATATTGCAGACGGAAATCCTGATACGGGGATCAATTTGGAATCGTTCGGAACCGTTACAGTAGATTTTGAAAATCCGGAACCTTATGTATTAAGGTCTATATCGGTTTTGCCCACCCGGCATCCCATAAACGCGGATATTGAATTACTCGTAAAAGACAGTAACGGGCAATACAACGCAGTTCGAAAATTCAATATCAACCGCACGAATGCAAGCGTACAGGTCGGATTCAACCCATATGGCCCGGTGGTAATAGCCGTTCCGGAAACAGAGAGTAAAGATTTCAGGGTAATATTTACAAACGCGAACCAAAATTGTGGCATAGCGGAGCTTTCGTTATCTGCCGAAACATTAGAGGAGCGCTATGTAGAAAAAACGTTAGGCAAAATGTTCCAAAGCCCGCTTCCGTACTGGCATGAATATATGTGGGACAAACAACCCGAAACCGGCAACAAATTGTCTCTTGTCGATCCGACTAAAATCATTGATATTACTGGGTATATGGATAAAGATGGTAATCTGGAGTGGAAAGTTCCGGAAGGCGACTGGAAGATCATCCGTTCGGGAATGGTTCCGACAGGCACACGCAATTCCCCAGCATCGGCTGAAGGAGAAGGCCTGGAAATTGATAAAATGAGTAAAAAGCATGTTGCGGCTCATTTCGATGCATTCATGGGTGAGATAATACGCCGCATTCCTGCCGAAGATAGGAAGACCTGGAAAGTTATAGTGCAGGATAGCTATGAAGTGGGAGGGCAGAACTGGACCGACGGTTTTGTTGAAGACTTCAAAAAGAGATACAACTATGATCCCGTTCCTTTTATTCCTGCATTCAGCGGCTATGTGGTCGGCAGCCGCGATATCACGGATCGTTTTCTGTGGGATTTAAGACGGCTTGTGGCAGATAAAGTAGCCTATGACTTTGTGGGAGGATTCCGTGAAGCAGGTAGCAAACATGGCTTAAAAACATGGCTCGAAAATTACGGTCATTGGGGATTTCCCGGTGAATTTTTGCAGTATGGCGGCCAGTCGGACGAGATAGGAGGCGAATTCTGGAGCGAAGGCACCCTTGGCGATATAGAAAACAAGGCGGCTTCTTCCTGCGGGCATATTTATGGCAAAAAGAAGATCTTCGCGGAATCCTTTACTGCGGGAGGCGCCCATTTTGCCCGTTATCCGGAATTGCTGAAACAGCGTGGCGACCGTTTTTTTACAGAAGGTATAAATAGTACACTGTTGCATGTGTATGTTCATCAGCCTTACGAGGATAAAAACCCGGGTATGAACGCATGGTTCGGAAATGAATTTAACCGTAAGAATACATGGTTCTATGATATGGATATTTTTCTCCGGTACCTGAAACGGTGCAATTATATGTTACAGCAGGGCACTTATGTCGCCGATGTGGCTTATTTTATAGGTGAAGACGCCCCTAAAATGACCGGAGTCTGTGATCCTGCCTTGCCGAAAGGTTATTCTTTTGACTATATAAACGCGGAAGTTTTAATGACACGGGCTAAGGTAAAAGACGGCTATATCGTATTACCGGACGGGATAAAATATAAAGTGCTCGTTTTGCCCCGGCAGGAAACTATGCGACCTGAACTCTTAAAGAAAATATCACAACTGGTGAATGACGGCGCAGTAGTTTTAGGTCCTGCACCAACACGATCTCCAAGTTACGAGAATTATCCTGCGGCGGACAATGAAGTGAAACAGCTTGCTGCTTCTCTATGGAATGGTGTAGATGGAATAAATACCAGATACGCAAAAACCGGAAAAGGTATGATCGCCTCCGGAATGGAGATGCAGGAGTTATTTGATATGCTGAAAATAGTTCCGGACTTTAGAACCGGACAGGATGATCCTGTGCTGTTTATCCATCGTACACAAAATGACGGGGATATGTACTTTATATCAAACCAGTCGGGACAAACAATCTCCATAAATCCTGAATTCAGGATAGAAGGGAAAATACCGGAATTGTGGGACCCTTTGACGGCTACTGTCCGGAAGCTGAAAGCATATACAGTAAAAGACGGTAAAACCATATTACCCCTTAAACTGGAACCTGTGGAAAGCGCTTTCATCGTATTCCGCGAACCATCTAAGGAATCACCCGGAGGAGACGTGAATATAAATTACCCGGCGCTAGAACCTGTACAAGCTGTTGTTTCTCCGTGGACTGTTACTTTCGACTCAAAAATGAGAGGCCCAGTAAAACCTGTGGTAATGAATACGCTCCAGGATTGGACGCTATCAGATAATGACAGTATAAAATATTACTCGGGAACAGCCGTCTATAAGAATAATGTGACATTGGCAAACATTTCAAAAGACAAATCCTATTATCTCGATTTAGGTAAAACAATGGTAATGGCTAAAGTCTCCGTAAACGGCAAATATGCAGGTGGAGTATGGACAGCGCCGTGGCGGATAGAAATCAGCAACTATATAAATGAAGGAGAAAACAGTATAGAAATATCAGTTGTCAATAACTGGGTAAACCGTCTGACCGGGGACAGTATGCTTCCGGAAGATCAGCGTCAGACCTGGTGCCCTGTCAATCCGTATAATAAAGACAGTGGATTACAATCATCCGGTTTGCTGGGTCCCGTATCTGTCTATACTATCAGTTATTGAAAAGATAATTACAGAAATTATAATATTATAGAAATGAAATCAATATTAGAAAATCGCCCCGAACTCTCCAAACGGGTAAATGAAGTTGCCGAAGTAGCCGGCTACCTGTGGCAAAAAGGATGGGCTGAACGTAATGGCGGAAATATCACGATCAATATTACCGATGTGGCAGACGATGAAATACGGAATATGAAGCCCATAAGCGAAGTGATGCAGATAGGAAAGCCCCTTCCGCATCTCAAAGGCTGCTATTTCTTCTGCAAAGGTACAAACAGGCGCATGCGCGACCTTGCTCGCTGGCCGATGGAAAATGCATCCGTTATTCGGATTCTCGACGACTGTGCCAGCTATGTGATAATAGCGGATAATCCGGTGAAACCGACATCCGAACTTCCGTCACATTTATCGATGCACAATTACCAGATAGGAATAGGCTCGGGTTATAAAGCGGCGTTGCATACGCATCCTATCGACCTGATAGCAATGACTCATAATCCCGCTTTCCTCGAAAAAGACAAGCTTACATACCTGCTTTGGAGTATGATTCCCGAAACACGGGCGTTCTGCCCTAAAGGCCTGGGTATCATTTCATACAAAATGCCAAGCTCGATGGAACTGGCAGATGCCACGGTGGAAATGCTGAAAGACTACGATGTGGTGATGTGGGAAAAACACGGGGTCTGCTCTGTCAGTGAAAACATAATGGAAGCTTTCGATATGGTGGATACCTTATCCAAATCCGCACAGATTTACCTGACAGCCAAATCGATGGGATTTGAGCCGGAAGGTACTTCGATGAAGGATATGGAAGCCTTGAAAGTCGCGTTCAATCTGCCAAAGTAAAGAATTTAATACATGTATAATAAGAAAAGTGCCTCAAAAAGGCACTTTTCTTATTATATAAAGGCAAGAATTACAATGTAATTTTCAGCGAAGCCCCCCAGCGCACCGGCTTTCCTTTTTGTGCAAAATAGTCGCCCATAGATTCGAACAGGAACGTATTATAATCCCTGTCGAGAATATTCTTCCCCCATACTTCGAGCGTAAATATACTCTTATCCAACGCCAGATGAGCGTTCAACGTACCGTAGAAGCCCTGCGACATATCATTGTCCTCAGCCCAGTACACTTTGCCCACACCGGCGAAATTAGTATCGAATGTGATCTTGTCAAGGATCGTATTATGTTTGAAATCGTAAGAAATACTGCCGCCTACGCTGAATGTGGAACTTGGAGCAAAAGGGATATGATTCCCTGTATAATCATGGATAACAGTCCCCTCTTTATCCCTTACTTTATAATCCTTGAATGTGGCATCGGCTAATCCGTAGCTTGCATAAAGATAGAAACCATTGCACGGGCGGGCTTTTATTCCTACTTCCAGTCCCTTGCTTTCTGCCTTACCTGCATTGCTTACCATACGTCCGCCCCCGGTCTTTATAAACTGGGTGATCTGTACATCACGGACATCCATATAATAGAGGGCAATGTTCGCGGATAAGGTATTACTGATTATATCGGCCTGTCCTCCCAATTCGTAATTCCAGCTATACTCAGGGTTATATGAGATACGCTCATTTATAGGAGTACCTTCTTCCGAAGGCTGGCTTCCCGGCATGCTGTTTTTCATCTTTGCCTCAAGTGCCTCTTGTAGCAGATCTGCAAATATCTGGATGTTGTGCCCGCCTGCCTTATAGCCTCTGGACGCCGATGCATACACATATGAATCGGGGTTGAACTGGTATTTCAATACCCCTTTCGGCAACAATTCCAGATAATCGGAAGATGATTTTCCTACTACTGCCGTATCGACAGTGTGCGACATAACAGGTCTGCCCGGGCCCGTATTTATATCAAATCCGGCAGAGGTATAGGCATTATAATCCAGTTTAGTCTTTTCATAATCGAGGCGTAATCCCAACGTGGCAGAAAAACCTTTAAGTCCGAAAAGATTATTGAATGTCGACTGATGAAAGACCGCCAATCCGTAAATAGGGCGCTTGTACTCACCATTCAGATCAATTTGATCATCGGTAAAAGTAATGGGCGCCCCTGCGTTTGTCAGCGGGTCTTGCAGAAAACGCTTTATCCCGTCTTTCATCATATATACGGGAGGTGTGTTGTGCAGGTAATCGTAAAAACCATATCCGCCGAACGACCACTGATAATCTGATGCACTCACAGATTTAACCGTTACTTCCTGACTCAATGAATTTTGCCGTTGGCGTTGATTGATCTGAAAAAGGGATAAAGGCGTATAATCCTGATCCATATTCATTTCGTCATTCAGGTATTGATACCCGGTTGTAGAATTTATCTCGTAGTTGTTGCCTGCATATTTCAGGGCCAGTCCGTTTGTCACGAGCCTGCGCTTGTAGTAGCCTTCCGAATCATAATTTATATCCCCTGTAGCTACATTCGCATAGGGAAAAGCTCCCTGATCTACATAGTCGAAGCTCAAACTGTAATTAAGTGAAAGCCGGGAGGTTATATCCCATACAAACTTAGCCCGGCCTCCTGCATTTTTAAGGTCATCGGCCTTCTTGCCTGTATATAGATTGGTGAAATATCCGTTATCCTGGCGGTAATAGGCTCCCACAGAGAATCCCGTTTTATTACTCAGCCTCTGATAATGGGATGCATTGGCTGTAAACAAACCGTAATTCCCTCCACCTGCCTTAACACTCGT
The DNA here is from genome assembly GCF_054657735.1 of Dysgonomonas termitidis. NCBI lineage: Bacteria > Pseudomonadati > Bacteroidota > Bacteroidia > Bacteroidales > Dysgonomonadaceae > Dysgonomonas > Dysgonomonas termitidis. The sequence goes on from NZ_BAAHYD010000003.1 coordinate 529,442, forward strand.
ACCTTCATACGTCAAGGGTGAATAGGTATAAATATTCATTATACCACCCATTGCGTTACGGCCGTATAGCGTGCCCTGTGTACCCCTAAGCACCTCTATCCGCTGGATATCAAATAATTCGGTATCGAAAGAGGTTGTATTGAAATAAGGAATATTATCCACGTACATGCTCACTGTCTGGTCACCGGACCGTGCGCCTATTCCCCGTATATAAACAGGTGCCGTCATTTTGGACCCGTAATCGGCCGCGAAATAGTTAGGCACAATGGCACTCAGGTCTTTCAGGGAGTGCACCTGCAATGCATCCAGATTCTTAGGAGAAAATACAGAAACAGCAGCCGGCAAAGATTTGAGGCTATTGGTTTCCTTTGTTGTGGAAAGTATGACAATGTCATTTTTCAGTTCGGTATATAATGTATCTTTAGGTAATTCACCTTTAGCATAAACAGATGTTATACAATTAAATACCAATGAGATCAATAGTGTATTCTTTATATATGAATATCGTTTCATAGATTATATTTATTAGATTACACAAAGTAATATATTCTCTTTATTTCCGGCAATCACTAGATGTAGTGAAAAAGTGGTTCGAATCGCTAATGAAACGTTTCTATGCATCATCTTTTACAATTTAGATACATTATCTGTTTTCATATATGCTAACCATATATGGTCAAAAGGCAACACTATTTACAGTCAACAGTTAACAGTCATCAGTAAACAGTGAACTAACTTGTAACCCGTAACTGCCCGAAGGGCGCAGAAATAACATTCGCCGAAGCGAAGGCGAGGCAAACTCGTAACGGCTTTAATCAATACGTCAAAGATCCAACTGCTAACAGCTATCTACCCTATAGATAAAACTTCCCAGCTTTTATAAGCTTTATAGATAGTTTTTTATAATTTTGCAAACTTAATATTAAGAATAATAAATAATTGATATATGAAGATTGAAGCCAAGTTGCAGGAAAACGTAATAAAAGGGATTGAAATCCTTTACGGACAAACAGTATCGCCCGAGCAGGCCTCATTGCAAAAAACCAAAAGAGAATTTGAAGGTCATCTTACACTGGTAGTTTTCCCTTTTTTGAAAATGTCAAGGAAAGGTCCGGAGCAAACCGCTCAGGAGATAGGGGAATGGCTGGTCGCGAATACTTCTGAAGTAGAAAAATTTAATGTAATAAAGGGCTTTCTGAATCTGACTATAGCCGGAGTTTGTTGGTTACAGGAACTTAATTCTGTGCATTCTGTTGAAAACTACGGAATCCAGGAGATAAAAGCGGATGCTCCGCTCGTTATGGTGGAATATTCTTCACCAAATACCAATAAACCTTTGCATTTGGGGCATGTGCGTAACAATCTGCTTGGCTTTGCTCTGTCCGAAGTGTTAAAAGCAAACGGTAAAAGGGTAATAAAAACCAATATAGTAAATGACCGTGGCATCCATATCTGCAAGTCCATGTTGGCATGGCAGAAATGGGGTAATGGGGAGACGCCTGAATCGAGCAGTAAAAAAGGAGATCATCTGGTGGGTGACTATTATGTATTGTTCGACAGGCATTATAAAACTGAGTTGGCGGAATTACAAGAAAGAGGATTGTCGAAAGAAGAAGCTGAGAGCCAGTCCAAACTGATGGCTGAGGCCCGTGAAATGCTCCGCAAATGGGAGGCCGGAGATACGGATACGGTCTGTTTGTGGAAAATGATGAATTCATGGGTGTACGCAGGCTTTGATGAAACATATAAGAAGCTGGGAGTAGACTTTAATGAGATATATTACGAATCGGAAACTTATCTGGATGGAAAAGAAACGGTTCTGGATGGGTTGAAAAGAGGTGTTTTCTATCAGAAAGAAGATGGCTCGGTGTGGGCTGACCTTACAGCCGAAGGGCTGGATCATAAACTGCTTCTCCGCAGCGATGGCACTTCCGTTTATATGACTCAGGATATAGGTACTGCACAGCAACGCTTCAAGGCACATAAAGACCTGAGCGAAATGATCTATGTCGTAGGTAACGAGCAGAATTATCATTTTCAGGTATTGTCCATCGTTTTAGATAAGCTTGGGTACGAGTTTGGCAAGGGGCTTGTGCATTTTTCGTATGGCATGGTAGAATTGCCCGAAGGTAAGATGAAATCGCGTGAAGGCACGGTTGTAGATGCCGATGATCTGGTCGCAGAAATGGTATCCACTGCCAAGATAACATCCGAAGAGCTGGGTAAACTGGACGGGGCTACAGAAGATGAAGCAAACAATATTGCCCGTATCGTGGGGATGGGGGCATTGAAATATTTTATCCTAAAGGTAGACCCGAAGAAAAACATGACTTTCAATCCGAAAGAATCTATCGACTTTAACGGAAATACAGGGCCATTTATACAATATACCTACGCACGTATCCAATCGGTGATCCGTAAGGCCGGTGAACAGGGATTGTCTGTTCCTGCATTGTTGCCTGTTGATACGGAATTGACAGCCAAAGAAGAAAACCTTATACAGTTGCTTTCCGATTATGCTTCCGTAGTGAAGCAGGCCGGAGATGAATACAACCCTGCATTAATCGCGAATTATATATACGATCTGGTAAAGGAATATAACCAATTCTACCACGACTATACAATACTGAAAGAAGAAAATACTGCGTTGAAAGATTTCCGCCTCGTTCTTTCGCAGGAAGTAGGTAAAATCGTAAAAAGCGGTATGTCGCTGTTAGGCATAGAAGTTCCGGACAGAATGTAATACTTTATTCGGAAACAGAATCAGGATTTCCTTCGAGGGGTTCCTCCTCTATCCCAAGCTGTTCCTTCAGCTTGGGTATATTTTTTAGCCTTGTATCCAGTTCCGCCTTATACAGGGCTATCTGGATGGCCAGTTCCGAGCGGCTCTTTTCGGGTAACATCTCAAAAGCTGTGGTTATCCATTTTACGGCATTCTCTATATCATCGAGGGATTCATTTGCTAAAGCGATATTGGATGCCAGACGTATTTTCTTTGTCGGCTTACTGTCATCGTACAATCCGCCCCAGATGTCCGCGGCTTCCGCCCATTTTCCCTGTTCCACAAATTTCGCAGCCTTTTTCATCTCCGAAGAGTTGTCCGAGTAGTACCAGCGTTGGCTTGTCTTCCACGAAGGTATGAAGTTGCCGGTTATTTTATCGGCACCTACTACCGACATTTCGGTAACAAGGCTGTTTATTTCGTCTACGTTGTTCTTTATCCGGCTCCAGTCTGCCGTTTCCTCTCTGAAAAGGCTGTCTACAAGGCCGACCGGGTTGCCGTATTGAGAACCGTCTTTGGCATATGCTCTCATTATGATTCCCAACTTTGTGCCGAGAATGCTGTAATTACTAAAATACGCCGTGTTCTCTGTTTCCAGTTGAGCGGAAATGGCGAACAGATTGAGAGATATTAATGCATCCGCATCTTTCTCTTGGCAAATGGTCTGAACTTTCCTTGCCGGCAGCAGGGTTATATCATTGCTCGATCCATTATATGTTTTATAAGGGTATAGTTCTACTTTGTTGAAGTATTTTTCTTCATTCATAAACTTAGTCAGTGAGTTCAGGAATATTGTGCGTGCGCTGTCCATCGATAAGATAGACGGACCATTATTCGGGGTTGCGGTTTCTTCGTCGTTGTCTGGCGTAGGGCTGTTGTCGACAATAACCACATTCGTAATTTCCGGAGGGAAAGATATGAATGCGGGTTGCCGTACATCTATAGGGATAAGATTGATCGTGGTACACGAACTCAATATATATATCAATATAATGGAGGATAATATCTGTTTCATAATACGTTTCATTTGATACTGACACTTTTTTCTCGATCTCATCGCAACTGTGCGCATATCCCGGGAAATAACAAAGGGCTCTGCGACCCTAAATGTACGAAATAAGCATTATATTTGTAATATAAGTAAAAGAAAATATTTAGTGCTACATTATTTAGTCATAACTAACTATCGCTGTTTCAGATATGAACGCAATAAATAGGTCTGTGACCTTAATCATCAAAATAAATGAATCAACTTTCCGCAAACGAAGTTTTCAGGCTGGCTGCCGATATAGTGGGTAATACTTCACAAAGTGTATTCCTTACGGGAAAAGCCGGAACTGGTAAAACTACATTCCTTCATTATATACGACAAAATGTAGATAAGAATGTCGTTGTGGCCGCCCCTACCGGTGTTGCCGCCATCAATGCAGGGGGAGTGACATTACATTCCCTGCTTCAATTGCCGTTCGAACCGTTTATTCCCAACTTTGAAGGAAAGAAGAAACTGGACTATCATTTCAAGCTGCGCAAGTCTAAAATAGAAATGTTGCGTGAGCTCGATCTGCTGATTATAGACGAGGTAAGTATGTTGCGTGCCGATATGCTCGATGCCATCGATTATATGCTTCGCCGGTATAGGAACAACCAGCAGGCCTTCGGCGGGGTGCAGATACTGTTTATCGGGGATATGTTCCAGTTACCACCTGTCGTGCAAACTTCGGAATGGGAACTGCTGAAACATCATTATCCGTCCCCGTTCTTTTTCCATGCGCAGGTACTGGCCGATTATACACCTCTTTATATAGAGCTGAAAACGATATACAGGCAGCAGGATCAGCAATTTATCGATATACTCAACCGCATCCGCAACAATTGCGCCACATCTCAGGATTTGCAGGTGCTCAACCGGCGTTATAATCCCACATTCAAACTGCCCGGGGAAAACCGCTATATTGTTCTTTGCACACACAACTATAAGGCCGATCGTATCAATAGTGAGGAGTTATTGGGATTAGCCGGTAAAGAATATAAATTCAACGGGGAAGTGAAAGGGGACTTTTCCGAAAATTCCCTTCCAACCGAAGCCAGTCTGACGCTTAAAGAAGGGGCGCAGGTCATGTTTGTGAAGAATGACGCGGGAGAGAAGCGCAGGTATTACAACGGAAAACTGGCTACTATCTGCCTCTTGACGGAAGATAAGATACAGGTACGCTTCGAAAACGGGGACGAAATGGAGCTCGAAAGTGAAACATGGCGTAATGTCCGTTACAAGCTGAACGAAGAATCAGGAGAAATAGAAGAGGAGGAGCTGGGTTCATTCACCCAGTACCCGATACGCCTCGCATGGGCGATCACCATCCACAAAAGCCAGGGGCTCACCTTCGACCGGGTAGTGATAGATGCAGGGCAGGCTTTTGCTGCAGGCCAGGTATATGTGGCGCTTAGCCGTTGCACTTCCCTGGAGGGGATTGTGTTGTTTTCGCGTATCACGGCGCAGAGCATAAGCACCGACCGTTTTGCCTTAGAGTTCGCTAATAAAGAGCAAAGCCCGGAATATCTCCGTCAGATATTGATTCGGGAAAAGCCTCGTTATTGTGCCGGACAGGTAAAGAAATATTTCGACTGGACGCCATTTATCCGCAGCCTGCATTCTTTGTATGAACTGGCGACGGAAAAGAAAATTCCCAAGCAGGAAGAAACGCAGGCGATGATTGCCCGGTTGTGCAGCAGGGCTGTGGAACAGCAGGAGATAGCCCTGAATTTTACGAAGGAACTGAACCGGATACTGTCGGCTCCGAACCCTGATATTAACCATCTCCGGGAACGCGTACAGAAAGGAATACTGTATTTTCATAAAGATGTGCAGCAATATATAATACTGCCTGTGGAAGAGCATCTGGACAGTCTTAAAAACGCATCGAAAGTAAAACAATATCTGAAGAAAGCTAAAGAGATACATGCAACTTTACTCCGTTTGCTCGAACGCATGGAGTTTGTACGTTATGGTGACGTCAATCTTACTGAAGGGTTATCTTTTGATAAACTGACATTGCCTAAGGAAGAAATTACGAAAACAAAACCGGAGAAAAAGGAACGGCCGCAGAAAGGCGATTCGCAACGCCTGACCCTGTCTCTCTTCAACGACGGGAAGTCGGTGAAAGAGATTTCCAGGGAACGTAATCTGGCTGTTACGACTATCGAAGGCCATCTGGCGGGTTTTGTACTTACGGGAGAATTGGCCGTTAGCCGTCTGGTCGATGAAAGCAGGATGGAATATATGCTTCCGGTATTGAGAGAGATTGCGCCTCAGACTCCTTTGACCGAGATAAAGGAGAGATTGCCCAAGGAATGTTCTTATCTTGACATTAAGGCAGTGATGAATTACATTAGATATACGGAGAGAAAGGCCGATAGAGGTTAATTTCCATTCTATGCGCTATCGGGCAAGATGTGGATTATAAGTTCGTGTCAGTACGTGATGTAAAATAGAAGAACAAGTAAGAACTTTTGTTTTACCACGACGCAGGGCCGGGCTGTTAAGTTCAGAATTCTTATGCCCTCTGTGTCATGTTGAACGAAGTGAATTGCAAATCGCCGAAGCGAAGGCGAGGCAAACATCTCCTGAATCGAAGGAGATCCTTCGTTTCACTCAGAAACAACGTTCGGCAGAGCGAAGCGGAGCCAATGACGGCAGAAAATAACAGAACAAAGCGGAGAACTTAACAGCCCTACGACACAGGGAGATTTACAATCCGATGGGACGAAGATATTCAATCATCCTCTTCTAACTCTTTCAGATTATCGAGGCTTTGGATTATAGATTTAATATTTTTATCATAAAGTCTTTTGTATGACCAGATTGTAAATAATACTAAGCCGATAGCCATACATATAAGACCGGCCCACAAAATTATATTGACATTTAGCCGGGCATATAGGTAAGCACAACAAAAAAATACTACAGGTACAAAGAACAGCATTCCCAGCTTTTCCCTTTTTATATGTATATTATATTTATTGGTATATTGTATGTTGGTGCTTACAGGTTTTGAGAAATCAATCCGTGTCAATTCATATACTTTGTAGGATTGCCAAAAGAGAAGAATAATATCAACGATTAACATGGAATACATAAATGGCCGGTATTCAACTAAATATGGATGTAGATCAAGTGCGTAAATAATTAAAGGGATCGCTAACAATAAAATAACAACGCCTAATATATCATAATTTAATAAACGGCTCAAAGCCTTATCTGATTTTGTCTGTAGCATTTCTTTCATTATATTCTTTTTCAGGACTTCTTGTTTTTGCAAGTGTTCATTCAAAGATTGCCAGATATGTTTTAATTCGTCCAGTTCCATGTTTTCCCAATTTAAAGATTTGACATTTTTTTTAGTTTTTCCTTAGAACGCTTTATTTTTGTGGCCACATTACTTACCGTCAATCCAGTGATATCGGCTATTTCCTGATATGACTTTTCTTCCAGATAGAGCAAGACAATAGCGCGCTCCATTGTTTTCAACCGGTAGATATGATAGTACATTTCCTTTATTTGTTCACTCAATGTTTCGGGTTCTGCAATTGCATCCTGTAATATGGAAACAGGCAAACCTTTGGGGCGGCGCGTATCCTTTCGCATACCGGATATACAGGTATTTAACGCTATTCGGTACATCCATGTAGAAATAGAACATCCATTCTTGAAACGGGGAAATGCAGCCCAAAGATTACTTACAACTTCCTGATACAAGTCTGCCAAAGGAAATTCGTCTGAAACATAAAAAGAACAAACTTTATAGATAATCCGTTCATTACTACGGAGCGTATCAATAAATGTCTTTTCCAAATCAACTTTATCCATTTATCCGCTTTTTATATATTAGTCGATGGAAATCTGGGAAAATGACACAAACATGACAAAATATACTAAACAAATAGCCTCATTATGCTAACGGACCCCTGCTGCCGCACGAATCTTTTGCGTGTTTATCAAGTGAAAATATTTTATAAATTAATAAATATAGACCTATAATTGGCTGATAAATTTATCTATAGTACAAGCAGATAGTTTAGAGCTCTTTGAAGTATTGAAATGGCCCCCTAAATTGGCTCCGCCGAACGTTGTTTCCCCAAGGGGGACTTACAATGAGGGTAAAAAGTAATAAGTAAACAAGTGTTACCTTTGTTACCTTTTTTTGAAAGTTACAAGTTACTGCGCCCTAGGGCAGTTACGGGTTACAAGTTAGTTCACTGTTTACTGTTTACTGTTTACTGTTAACTGATATATCTGTTACCTTTGTTACTTTCTAACAGTTGCAGGTTGTTAACTGATTACTGTAAAAAGGTTCAATAAAAAATAATCTTTTCAAATCCCTGCTCCTAAGAATAAGGTTTGAAAAGATTATTATGCTGGAATCAACCTCTTTGTTGATTATTTGATTTTTATACTTAATATCTGTAATGCTCCGGTTTGAATGGCCCTTCTACGGGCACTCCCAGATAGTCGGCTTGCTCTTGGGATAATTTAGTGAGCTTCACTCCGATTTGCTCAAGGTGTAAACGGGCAACTTCTTCGTCCAGGTGTTTTGGCAAACGGTATACGTTCACTTCATAATCGTTGAGCCAAAGTTCTATCTGGGCCAGCGTCTGGTTTGTAAATGAATTACTCATCACAAACGACGGGTGTCCTGTGGCACATCCCAGATTTACCAGACGGCCTTCTGCGAGCAGGAAGATCGAGTGTCCGTTGGGGAATGTATATTTATCTACCTGAGGCTTGATGTTTGTATGTTCAATGCTTGGGAAATTAACAAGCTTGTCTACCTGTATTTCGTTATCGAAGTGACCAATATTGCATACAATAGCCTGATCCTTCATGCGTGCCATATGTTCGATAGTAATGATATCTTTATTCCCTGTGGTAGTTACAAAGATATTACCTTCCTTTACGGCATCTTCCATCGTGGTGACTTCGAAACCTTCCATGGCAGCCTGTAATGCGCAGATTGGATCTATCTCGGTGACTATCACGCGTGCCCCGTATGAACGCATAGAGTGTGCACAGCCTTTGCCTACGTCGCCATATCCTGCAACAACAGCTACTTTACCGGCTATCATCACGTCGGTAGCGCGTTTGATACCATCGGCAAGGGACTCGCGGCAACCATACAGGTTGTCGAATTTCGATTTGGTTACCGAATCGTTCACATTGATGGCGGGTATCAGCAGTTCGCCCCGCTCCATCATCTGATACAGACGGTGAACGCCGGTTGTGGTTTCTTCCGAAACACCTTTCCATTCAGCAACGGTGCGGTGCCAGCGGTTGCTGTCTTCTCTTAATATCCGCGACAAGGTGTCTAAGATAACCTGTTCTTCGTGGTTGGAGCCTTTACGGTTTATGGTTTCTGAATTTTCTTCAGCTTTATATCCCCAGTGGATAAGTAATGTTGCGTCCCCGCCATCATCTACAATCAGATTTGGCCCTTTCCCTCCGGGAAAAGCAAGAGCTTGCTCTGTACACCACCAGTACTCTTCGAGCGTTTCGCCTTTCCAAGCGAATACAGGTATACCTGCGGCAGCTATTGCGGCGGCGGCATGGTCCTGAGTCGAGAAAATATTGCAACTGCACCAGCGTATATCAGCGCCCAGTTCTTTAAGGGTTTCAATAAGTACGGCAGTCTGAATGGTCATGTGGAGCGAACCCATAATGCGTGCTCCCTTCAATGGTTTTGTCGCTCCGTATTTTTTGCGAAGTGCCATCAGTCCCGGCATTTCGTGTTCAGCTATTTCGATTTCTTTTCTTCCAAAGTCGGCAAGACTGATGTCTGCCACCAGATATGGTAAACCTGATAAAAGTTGTTTTGACATGTATCTATCTAATTTTAAATATATTTTTCTCCATATTTCAACTTAACGTCAGCAACGAATTGTTTAATACGCTGCTCCTCTTCTTTTTTGCAGATGAGAAGTACGCCATCAGCTTCGGCCACGATATATCCGTTCAGTCCTTGCAAAACCGCCAGTTTTCCGGCAGGCAGGGTGACTACGTTCTCGGAACTGTCGAAGAATAAAGTTTCGGCAATCAAAGTAGCGTTCGCATTCTCATCTTTATCCGATATCTCGTATAACGAACCCCATGTGCCAAGGTCAGACCAGCCGAAATCCGCAGCCTGAACATATACATTGGCCGCTTTTTCCATCACGCCATAGTCTATGGATATGTTAGGGCAGAACGGAAAGTTTTCATCAATAAACGCTTTTTCCTTATCGGTACCGAATGCACCTAATCCCAGGTCGAAACGATTTGTTATTTCAGGCAGGTATCGATGGAATGCATCGAGGATGGTGCGGTTGTTCCAGATAAAGATACCGGAGTTCCAAAGAAACTCGCCGCTCTCATAGAATACTTTGGCCAGTTCGAGATTTGGTTTTTCTGTGAATACTTTGACTTTAGTTATTCCATCCAATTGTTCTTCGCTCATTTGTATATATCCATAGCCTGTTTCCGGACGGCTGGGGCGGATACCGAGAGTTAGAAGAGTGTTATGCTTTTCAACAAAAGTGAATGCTTTTTGAATAATTGCTAGAAACTCGTCTTCTTTCAGTATGAGATGGTCGGAGGGGGCCACAACTATATTTGCATCGGGATTGAAAGAATTTATATGATAAGAGGCAAAAGCAATGCAGGGTGCAGTGTTTCGGCGCATAGGCTCTAATAGGACCTGATTCTGCTTCAGTTCGGGAAGTTCATCCATGACCATTTGAGCGTACTCATTGTTTGTAACGATGTATATATTTTCAAGGGGAAGTATTTTCTTGAACCTATCTACGGTCATTTGTAAGAGAGAACGGCCTGTGCCGAAGAAATCCAAAAATTGTTTCGGACGGGCTTCTCTGCTAAAAGGCCAAAAGCGGCTGCCTATACCGCCACTCATTATCACGCAATAGTTGTTCTTATTATCCATGTTGATTATAATTTATGCAAAGTTACATCATACGAATATACAAACAAAACAAATGATAACAATAGCGTTGTGAAAAATATACTATTCTTTTGTAAAAAAGTTAAGGCGTGCTATTTGATATATAAAAATATTGTGTACTTTTGCACCTCACAAGCCCAGATGGCGGAATTGGTAGACGCGCTGGTCTCAAACACCAGTGGATTCACTTCCATGCCGGTTCGATCCCGGCTCTGGGTACTTTTTAGAAACGCTAAATCATTTAGAAATAAAGATTTAGCGTTTTTGTTTTTCTCTCCGTGTCCGCAGCGTGTCCGCATTTTATGGAAGGTGGAAAAATATTTGAAAAAAATCTGCTGCCCCAAGTGTTAGACAAAATCAAAAAGGCACTCGAATTGCACCAGCCAAATCAACTAACCGACTCAAAATGTTTATATGTAAATTGTTTCAAAAAGTTCAAAGCTTTTTCTCTATCTAGTATTTCGTGTATTTTTTGATTTTCATAACTGCGTAAGCAACGATAACAAGAAGGTTCGCACTGACAAGTTTCTAACGATTTGACTGCTCGTTTTATTACGGCATTTAGTACAGCACCGTCTTCTGTTACAAATCGTCTTGAATGCCCTGCTCCTCCTGGAACAGCATCATATATGATAATCTTATGTTCCATTTTGCCATTAGTTCTCTTGTATGTTAAACAAGCCTTAATGTCTCGTCTTTCAATGTTAAGCTCATTAGCAAAAGAATTTAGCAAAGCATACATTACAGACAGCATTGTAGCTTGGTCGGAAGTATCGCAACCAAAAGAAATTTTAGCAACATCTGTTTTAAATTCGTGGTGCAAGCAAAATCTTGTTAGTGAAGTATTGTTACATTTCCCTTTACCGAATGGATTTTTATGTCCATTTTTGGTATTTTCTATTCGTAAGACTCCATCTCTATAATCTTCATATTCTTTCAACTTACTCATTTCATCACTTGCAATGGAATATCCACATTTTGGACAAACATAGAAAAAATCGGTAGATTTAACCACAAGCGAATCATTTGCAGTTGATTCTACCTCCAATTTTATATTTTCTATTTCAAATTCATATTTACTTATTGGAAATGCCATTTTGTCGCCAATGTAAATTGCTTCCGTTTTATATTTTCTTTCTTGCGAACTAAGTGGAACATCTTTGACATCTTCTTCTGCAACAAAACCCGCTCTTGGCTCAATACTTTTATAAAAATCTCTTGATTTCAATTCTTTTTCGCAAATAGCGCAAAGTTTGCCTTCGTCCTTACTAATTGGCATATTTGAGTAATTGATATTTTTACATTCAGGACAAGTAGCAATATATGCAGTTTCAAAATCGCTCATTTCACTTTTATTCACAATCGGTTTCCGAATATAACGACTTGTGTATAGCCCGCCATCAGCGACAATCTCAGAAGACGGGGCGTATTCGGCAATGGCAACAGCCAAATCACGACTAAGATTTAAGGATTTAGAACTTTGAGAAGCAATGTTTTGTATCAATTCAACAGAATCAACAGGAAAACCATACTTTGGTAAGATATTTCCACGAACAAGAAAATCAATTAAATCGTTCTTTTGATATCTTTCTAATTTTCGTTCAAATACTCTGGCAGTTGCAGCTTCATTTGCTTTCATCGCCTTTTTGTATTCTAGTTCTAAATACTTTACATTCTGTTCAAACTCATTTATTATTCTTGTAAAAGAACCTTGCTCTCCGCAAAAGTCATTAAGCCATTCATAACTATTAATATACTTGTCTTTTAACTGTTGATTTATGCCTGATATTGAGTTTTTTAGCAACTCGGTTAATTCTTTTGGCTCTGATTTAAGCCAATTTACAAATTCTTTGTACCCCTTTTCGTTAATAAACGCTTTTGCGTTATTGCCTGAATACAATTCGGGGTTGATTTTCAAAAACGAGCTTAATGCAACTGCGTAAATATGTCGTTTCAGAATTTTTTCATTATCTAAATTAAAATTTGGTGGATAAATAACTCCGTTTATCATTTCCTGTGGTTGGTCAAAGAAAGTAAAATCGTGAGAACTTAATCTCGCGAACGTCAAAGCAAAGGCGGCTGCGTTTATACTTCTACCTGCACGCCCAACTCTTTGGGCATAATTTGACGCGAGAGGCGGAATATTACGTAAAAATACCGTTTCTAAATCACCGACATCAACACCCATTTCAAAAGTAGTAGAACACGATAGAGCATTAATTTCTTTTCGTATAAATTGTTGTTGATAATCCAAGGCATCTTTTTTTGCAAGTTGAGCGGTGTGCTCTTTTACAAATAATGGCGATACCTTTTCACTATTGTAAAGCATTGCATAATAATTATTTCGGCAAAATTCTTCTGAATTGAGCCTTTCTAAGTTTCCATTACAACCAATTTGAATACAATTATTGCCAATATTAAATTGAGTTACTTTTCCACATTTCTTGCATTGCCAAAGAACTGCATTCTTTCCAAGATTCGTTCTGAAATATTTTACAGGAACAACATATCCTTTACCGTCTTTTGTTTGAAGTTTATATTTATTGCCATCGGAAACCAAATAATCCCAATACTGTTCCAAAAATTCTACGGCTTTTTCATCATCTAAACTCAGAACTTTTTTTGTAATTGTCAATTTGTTAGAACGATAATACTTTTTTTCACCACTTTTTAATAAGTATGGGGTTGGCATAAATCCCTGTGAACCATACAGCGAATTATCTTTATTTTTAGTAATTACCTTTTGCGTTGGGGTAAAATATAAATATTCTCTATCACTATCGTTTATATCCGTTTCGTTATCAGTAATAATAGCTGCCGAACGCACGATTTCAAAAGCAAGATAATTTAGATAATTTTTCGCATCTTCTTTTGAAAGTTTATAATTACTGACAAGTACATTTATAATATCATCGCTATTACCAAGATACTCAAACGAAACTTTACCCAAAGAGACCAATGAAGTATCACGATTGCTGCTGTACAACTCGTTTAGAACGGCAACCCAAGCGTTACGGCGATTTTCCACTATGGACGATTCGGCACTGTCGGAATTACTTTTGCGAAATAATCGTAAACTCGAAAAATAGTTATCAAGTAAACCGACAAAGTCGCTAACGCCAATTCCATTCTTAAAATTGTTTTCTTCTCGTGTTACAACATTCCAAATTCCACGACGGCGTAAAAATTCTTTGTATGAATCGCCTAAAAAGCAAGCAAACTTTGCCGCGCCTTGCCGACTATCTGAAAAAATTAAAAATTGACTTCCTGTTTTTGATTTACTCTTTTTCTTTTCGGCAGTTTGCAGGAATATATTTTTTTTGACCTGTGTTTCAGTATTATCCTCAATCGTAAATGTATATTCGGGAATTTGTTCATACAATGAGGTTGCAACAACTCCTGTTGCTGTATCGTAACCCAAATTGAAGTATCTCAAAGTTCCTTTGCAATTGAGGCAATTATGGGATACCTTATTGCTTATGGAAGTGTTTTTTATTAATTTTACAACTTTTATTGGTTGTGTATTTCCACATGTACACCAACGATTGTGTGATTCATCTTCCGCAACTATTGCACCGCATGTTTTACAAAGACAATATACATCTTCGTTTTTGTCATTTGATTCTTCATCAAAATGAGGTTGATAAAAATTCCGCTCATCTGAAATACTAGCTCTGACCAATTTGTCATTAACAACCTTCCCAACGATAGCAATTTCGCCACAATCCTCACAAACTGTAACTTCAAACATTTTTGCTGAATTGTTATATGACGTCGAATAAAAATCTTTTCTTATTAATGACAAACTTTCCTCGTAATCAAGTGCTAAATAACAACCGTCTAATGCTTTTAAAAAATAATGATAGCGAATATCTATCAATGGTTTCCCATTTTTTCTTGCTTTTGCACACAAAGAAACAAATTGAACTGCCTCTTGGCTGGATATTTCAAGTAGTCTGGCAAAGTCATAGAGTTTGATTAAATTTCTATTACTTCTCATTGTATCATACCAAGTAGAAGTAGAAATAATATCATACAAGATTTCCGCCTCTTTCTCTCGCGAATATGCAATATTTAGATTGTACTTGTTCAATATGTCGTCAAAGAAATTTTCCTCATTTGCCAAATCGGCAAATAGTTGAATTGGATACTTTTTTATTTCTGACGATTTTTGAGAATTGTCCCGATATGCCGTTATTATGTCGTCTGTGCTAAAATCACAACCTGTTAATCGTTCTGCAAATTCTACAACTCGTTTATTACTTACAGGGCTTCCATCACCCAAAGTCGCAGAAGTCAAAATAAATTGAGGCTTCCTCTCTCCGTTAATTCTTCCTTTTAATCTTCCCATCAGAAAAGCTGTTTCTATGCCTGTTGCTCCTGCATAGACGTGTGCCTCGTCCAAAACCACAAACTTAAAATTGGAATTACTAAAAATTGTATCATCGCCCGGGCGAAAGAGCATATGTTCCAACATCGCATAATTTGTAAATAAAATGTGTGGTGGGTGTTCTTTCATCCTTTCGCGTGAAACTTCCTCGTTTGGCAATCGTTTTCTCAATTCAGGATATTTCTCATTGGCGTACATTGCTTCATAAAGTTTTATCGCGTCCGCCTCTTTATTTTCAGTACCGCCATTATATACACCAAACCTAATATCGGGATAATTCATTAAAATTTCACGCAAGCCCTTGATTTGGTCGTTTGCCAAAGCATTCATCGGATAAATGAAAACCGCTCTAACACCATCATTGAGCTTTCCTTGCTCTTTTTCGCGCAACAATTCATTAATTAGGGTCTGCTGAAAAACTCAGCAGACCAATTCATATTTAATTCGGTTTGCGTCCGCTATTTCCCGGTTCCGATAACTATTATTGCGTCCATCCGATTTATTAGCGATTATCTCCAACAGCAATGCTGAAAAACTAAACCATAAGTTCTGAATAAGACACGGGAGTGCCATCCCCGCCAATTTGACCAGGTTTAGCACAAGGAAGATGCAGGCAATCCATGATTCGCTTGTTTGTCGGAGTCTGGCTTTGATACGGTTTAAGCCATAACCTGTTTTGGCTTGTCCAAACTTTCCTTCTATTGGATTACGCTCTCCCGGACTTACATGAATTGACATGGGCGAAGGCCTGCCCAGTGGCTTTGCTAAAAGTTTGATGCCTTTTTCCTTGAGCATAACCCGATTGGGACGACTACAGTAAATCTGATCAGCGAGTACTTCGCGGGGGTAGCATCCGAACCGTTCACGATACTTTTCAACATAGTGCTCCATGTGACTTCCCTCGTTAAAAGCATCCCAGGAAAGTTCATCCAGAAACGAGATGCCATCAATAATGGAAACATGTATCTTGGAACCAAACTCTACCTTGGCTTGACTCTTTCCTCTGACTATGGGGCGTACATGAGGTTGATGGATGCTTACTATCCGGTCTTCCACTGTATGCGTCCTGGACTTATACATGTACAACTGTTGATCAAACAAGGTCTGGATAACATACAAATATTTCCGATCCTTCTTCTTTAAGGGAAGGTTAGGATAAGCATCCAGCAACCGATGGATAGAATTTATATTCCGCTTGAGATACCCCAATTGAATGCGAACGGAGTTTCTGATCTCTTTCTTGCTCTTTTTCTTCTTCTGGGCTGTCTTCAGATAGCGTTTGCGAGCAACCTTGCGGTAGCTACGCGGCTTTTTATCATGTAACAGATGGGTATAGAGCTGATCAATCAGGTTTTCCGATATTTCACGAGCTTCGTTGAGCAGATTCAAATCCGTTGGATAAGCAATATCCTGTGGACAAGCAGTAGCATCAAAAATGATCCGGCCTTTGTTCGCTGAGCCACCGGATAAGGAATCCTCATCAGGATCAATGCCGGAATCGTCTTTATCCGATTCTTTTTTCACAAACTCCATCCCTGTCTTCAACTGAACAATCCGCTCGTTGATCGCATTGATCGTATCTAGACCCAAGCGTTTTCGTAAATCCACAAACAGTGAAGCATCAAATGGGGCTTCATGGGTGAAGCTACAGTACCCCAGAAAGTATTGCATATAGATGTTTTCCGAAATCTGACTCACTGTCTCCCGATCATCCAAATTGCAAAGATGCTTGATCATTAGAGAACCCAAAACCACACGAGGACTCAATCCCGGTCGACCCGTTGAACTAACCCCTACATGTTTGAGGTAAAGATTGCAAATCTCATCCCAGGGAATCAAATGGGACAATACAACCCAACGGTTTCCCGGATCGAGTTGCTGATCGAATGGATTTTCAAATCCCGATAAAACCAACTGATTCGGACTCGCATAATTGGGACTAAGTGCACGACTTTTGCGCTGTTTCTTCATATATCCTTGCATTTGGAAAAAACAAATATAAGTATTTTCACTCATCCTTAACGAATTATCAGTTTATCAGCAGACCCTAATTACAGGAATAACAAAACAGTTTGTTTTACCGCTACCCGTACCCGTTGAAACAACAACATTTTTTCCTGCAACGATTTTCTCGACTGCTTTTTCTTGGTGCAAATACAAAGGACGAGAAACAGGAAGTTTTGGTTCGTGTATCTTGTCTTTTTCCAAATCTCTGAAAAGTGAAGACAATATACCTTTTTCTATCAGTTCATCAAGCGTTTTGCCCGACTTGAACGAATCTTTAATCTCAACAAAAGGTCCACTTGAAACCGTTTTTTCTAATTCTTCAACTAATCTTTTTTGCAGATTTTGATTACGGAAATGAAAGGTTGTACTTATATAACCAATGTACTCTTTCTTTATTTCTTCTGCGGCTTTTGCTGGATTAAACATATTCTTCTTCTTTAAATCTATATAAATTCATCTCGTCATACAGCTCATTTTGTTGTGCAATATTGCAAATACCCTTTCGTCTTTTATCGAAAAACAAACCACCGATAAAGTCATTTTCGCCTTCATAGCCTGCCACTAACCAAAGCGTAAAATTATCTCTCAGTTCAATCCTTACAGGATTTACTTTGTCATAATCTCCATTTTCGTTTTCCATTCTGTTTAACACTCTTGTTTCTCCATTTTGGTCTATTACGCACAATTGTCCTGTGTAATAAACATTTTCTTCTTCTTTAACTAATTCCAATTTGTCAATGAAGTATTTTGGAATAAATGAAATCCATTCAAAAGATTTTGCATTCATACAAGTTGCTGCCAATAGTTTGATTACTTTGTTTTTAAACCTCAATTTATCGAGAGTGCCAACCACTAAATCACCCTCAAAAATAGTATCGTACTTTTCTTCTTTTGAAAAGACATTTTTGTCTTTAATTTTCACAATTATTTTATAAAAATCTTCATCAAAATTACCAAATTGAATGTTTGTTGCACCAACTTTTTTCCTTCCGCTTTTCTCATTTTTTCCATTTGCTTTCGCAATAAGGAAAAAATCATTGTCTTTATCTCCAATAAAAGTATTCTCTACATCCCAACAAACTTTTCCATTTCTGTAAATTAACGGATTTTCCACAAAATGCTCCTTGGTGGCGATATTGAAAAGGTCAAATTTGTTTTTTCCATCTGAAAAACGAACAGAAATATTTGTGTAATTTTCATTAGCATAAATGGCTCGACCAATTTCAAATTTTCCGCTCTGATTTTTTGCAATTTCAAATGATTTACCGTCAACTTTCCCAAGAATAGATACTGTTTCATTTTCTTTTGGGCTGTCTATTTCCAATAAGTCTCCATTTTTCAACAAATCTTTATACCATATTTTTTTGTTAATCGGCTCATTATGCCATTCATCATCGTTTATTCGCCATTTCAAATAAGGTACTTTTACAACAAGAACACCATCGTTTAAGGGGCAAATAACTTCTTCATCTTGTTTACTCCAAGATAATTCTATTGTTTCATTATTGCTGTTTATGGTAATTTTTCGCCCAATGTCTCCGTAGTAAAATGGATTATTGAATTGTATATCAATCTCAGACAATACGATGATAGTTTCTTTTAATAGTTCCTTTTCTTTTTCGTAAGAATATAAGGATATTTCAGTTGGGTAATATTCGGAAATTAACCCAAGTATTTTTAATCCAAATTGATAACAATTCAGTTCAATCCGTTCGTAATTCAGTTCTTGTAGTTTGTAACGTTTATTGTCTATTTTCAATTCCAATGCTTTTAAATTGAAATTTTCGGGTATCATTAACTTAACAGCATTTTTGTACACAATGCAAGAAATATCATCTAATATCCATTCAACATCGGCTACACTCCCTATCAAACAAGCATTTTTGCCTAAACTTGCCGTCTTTGTTTTATCTATGAAAAAGACTTGCTTCGTTTCGCCGACTAAGCATTCTCCTGCATTTGGATAAATATTGTATAGATTTGTTCCAAAAGTTGATAGTTCGCCTGGAACACTTTTTAGTGCATCTATATCTTTTGAATAAACGAAGTAATTTGTCGGTTTATTTATTTGGCTGAAAATTTCTTTTTCGCCTTCAAACAAAATAAATTCTCTGTTAAGTGAAGAGGTTTTGCTCTTTTCCGAATCAAATATAACTATCTCGTTTTCCTTAATTTCAATCTTAATAGTGATAGCATCGGCACACTTCAACAATTCATTTAATTTAAACTCCTTTGTTTTTGTGGCAACAACCAATTCACCTCTTTTAGTCCTTAATTCTTCTGAATAAAGTTGTTCGCCATTCACATAAACCGCAAGCCATATTTTATTATTGCTGTTGTCTAACCTGATTGACGGAATGCAGAGAAAAACCTCATTTTCGTTTCTAATGTATTTCGCAACAATATCATGCTTTGAAACTGTTGGAACTCGTTTTTTGTGTACTATATCATCTGAAAGTTTTTCGGATTCAGTTTTATTTTTCCACCAATCAACAATATATCGTTCTAATCTTGTGTTTTCTTCGACTATCTCCCTATTAAATAGTTTGTTTATATTATAGAATGTATCTTTTATGAATTTAATGAACTCGACAGATAAGCTCTCATTCAAAACAAAAGAGCGTAAACCAATTTTTATAGAATATGCACTCGACCCGATAGAAACTAACTTATCTTCTCGATAGCCGCCTCCTAACACATTTTTCATTTGCTCTGCAGCAATTTCACAAAGCCATTCATCATCACTTGTAAAACCAAAATCTAAATCTTTTTTAAATACATTGTAACAAAGGTCAAAAAATGAACAAATACTGTTTTTGGGTGCAAACGAGTGCATCATCAAGGTGGCATAGTACTTTTGTCCATATGTAACCACTGGAATATTACAACTTCTACCGAGCCAACCAATTACATCTCTGTATTTTTGACAAAGTTGTTGATTAACATCAGAACCAAATAATATTTTAAATACATAATCCCAATATCCGCTGTTTTCTTCACTATCTTCATCAGTGCCGGATTGTTTCCAACGTTTTGCTATTTCAACAAGTGTCGCGAATATCAGATTATGATGATTTTTATTAAAATCATCACTTAAACTACCAACAACATCTACCATTAAGGAATATTCTTCTTCGGTAAAATCATGGTTTCCAATTAATTTATTTTCATTGAAAACTTTTTCTATCTGTTGAAGTAATCCATTCATGTTAATCGCAAATTCTTATTTCATACAAAAATAATAAACATCTAAGAATTAGACATGTTTCTATCTAAAAACCTTTATTTTATCTATTTCTTAGGTTTAGTTTCCTCATACATCTGATACCAATACATCGCTTTCTCTTTCCATTCTCTGTATTCATGAATGAAATATCCGGCAAGGAATGCAGAAGCCAAAGTAATTACCCACATCACAATATACCACTTCAAGCCTTTGGATGGTTGTTTTACTTTTCGAAGTTTATTTTCCATTTCGTTGATAAAGTTCCGGCTTAGTTGTTCAAACTTGTTAGTGTCAATAGAGATTTGCTTCTCACATAAGATATTTACACTCTCCCTGACTTGGTTTGCCGTTTCATCGTTCATTCGGGATATTTCCCTGAGCTGGTAGATTTGACCGCTCAGGATATTATCTGCTGTTTCGCGGGAAATATCCTCTTTTCCGGCAAACTTATTCCGGCGTTTGGAGTTTTTACTGTTGTCGTCCATAATATCGTTTTTTAGCTTTCTTCTTTTTATGTTTCAATGTATTATCTTCTTCTTCGGGATTGTGCCTATTGGGAGTAAACAAGTCTGCCAATAGCGAAGCTATGTCGGAACTTACTCCTGAATAGGATTGTTGATTGCTTGCATCTTGGTTGTGACTCTGCCGAATTTGTTGCGAATGATCCTCTTCCAGTGAAGAGGAAAAATTGTTGGCAAGCGACCGGAATCCAAACTCCCGACCTATTTCAGATGCTTTGAATGTCTGCCCCTCGTAAGTGAAGCGGATACCATAGGTATTCCCTTGCTTGTTCTTTGCTGATTCAACACCTATACTTTCGTTTTCCAATCCACGCAAAAAGCCCTCTAAACTGACGTTCTTGAATAATTCATAATAGGCAATTTGTTGGAGCTTTTCTTTTGTCTTTTGGCGTGCAGGGTCTGTATAGGCTTTCAGATGCTCTTTTTGTTTCTGAACATCCTTAGCTATCGTCAGTCCCATTTCACGGCTTATCTCTTCCGCAATCTTTGCCGAACGGTTGCTCATAAAGGTTGTATCGAATACTTTACTATCTACTCCGATGCGGTTTGCAATCAGGTGGATATGTGGTTTTCCTGTGTCTTTATGGGTGCAGGCTATCCATTGATGATTCTGCAATCCCATTTTTTTAGCGAATGTCCGTGCTATTTTAATCATATCTCCCGGTTTGAGTTTACCAATATCCTGCGGAGATATACCGATTTCATAACGCATATATTTGTTCTTGCATCGGTAGTTGTATTGATTAACCATTTCAAACTCCCGGAGAATGTCGGCAGGCGAATCACTTTCAACCATGTTCCTGCCGACTATCTTATCCAGCTTACCCTCACGCAAGGCATAATTAATCGCATTACCTCCGTGTGCTATTGCTTTTCCTTTTCCAATCATACGCCTAAAAGAATCGGTTATACAACTGTCGGGATTGTTCCAGATATTCCGCAATGGCGATCACTAATTGTGGGTCTTTGTTCCGTATAAGATTGGCAAGTCGGGCAATGGCATTATTATGTTCTTTCAGCTCCCGGAAGTATAAAATCTCTGTCGGGCTTAGCTTCGGGCTGGCAAGTATCCTACCTGTCAGGCATTGTTGCCGGCAATACTCGGAAAGGCTTACTCCCGACCTTTCAGCCATGCCCTCGATTCTCTCTTTTTCTAATTCCGTACATCGGAATTTTATATAGCTATTTTTCATTTGACTACTGATTATTTTGATAAAAAAACTGTCGAGAGCGAAGCGATTGCATTTTCCCGCCAGCGAAAGCGGTTCAGGCGGCAAGCGCAGTTTGTGGTAACAAACTGACGTCTTGCAATGCACTTCGCGCAAAGGTTAGCTCTACATCCTGTGCCCTTTCCTTTTCGTTGGAATCTGCCGTTTAAAAGAAGAGACGGCATTATTCTCTTTGACCTCTTTTTTGGGCTTAAATTTATCCCGCCAGTAATCGTTCAGGTCTTTATGATTTCGATAGAAAACAGACTGGTCGATTACCTCTTTACAAACCGGGCTTAAACATTGAACAGCCCGCTTGCCTGCTTCATCATTATCAAGAAAAGCGTGTATTGTCTGGTGGGTTTGAAGAAAAGGAATCGCTTTTGGAAGATTGGCTAATGAATTTAATATTGCCGAATCTATTGTTGGCGAAGCGTTCTGTTTTAGTGAGAGATAAGAGAGAAAATCAATAAAACCCTCGAATAGCATAACTGCATCATTGCCATTGTTTATAGTCGTAATATTCTTTGGAGTAGTACTTCCTTTGAAATACTTGTTCCGAAGTTCCCAGCCTCCGGCATCATTCTGAAAACCTATTGCAAAATATGGCTTACCATTTACTGAGTAATAAACTTCTTTGCAATATCGGTTTGCAATATCGGTCGAAATTCGTCTTTCTTTTAGATAATCAAGCAAAGCTGGATTTGACAATGACTGTATTTTGCGAATCGTTACTGTAGGTTCTTGTGTTTCCGGAATATTATTTCGTTGAAAAGAAAAAGGGCTCGTCTGTTGTACTGTCGTTATGTTGTACTGACTTAATGAAGTAATAACTTCATTCATTGAAGCATTATTGATTCGCATAACGAGGTCGATAATGCTTCCACCCTCGCCAGTTCCGTAATCAATCCACAAATTTTGATTGTAATCTACTTTCAAGCTGGCATCTCTATCTTCCCGGAAGGGAGAGTGATACATACCATATCGAACATTCTCTTTCGTCGGACATATCCCTATTTGCCCAAGATATTCCCGGATACTTATTTTCTTTATATCTTCTAAAGTCATAATCTTAAATTTTTGTTGATTTGTTGCGAAACGGATATATTTCGCAGATAATAAATGAGTTACGGTATCAACAGGCTCGCAACAAATCTTAGTTTCTAAACTCTTTGTTCTCCACAATCTTCGTTTTGTGGTATCTTTGTTGCGCTGTTGTTGCTTAGTTGTTCTTTTTGATTTTTAATTAGTTATAGATAAAAAAGAACATTACAACAGAATTTTATCTACCAAAGACTTTTCTATTTCTACGAAACGTCCTTTTTTTCTCACTGAATCCAATTCTCCATCAAATCTCTGCGAATAGAGGGTGTAATAACTGTTGTTCTCAGAATGGACACCCCAGTTATCTTTCAGTATATTGCGAATTTGATTGAGGTCGGCTTTCAGTCCGGCATTTTGAACTGCGTTTAATAAATCCTTTGTACAACAACGAAAAGTTATCTGTCCGGTCAACTCCATCATCTCGTTACAGTGAGAAGCCATTTCTATTTCAATCTTACTGGAATTGTATTTCTTGATTTTGTTCAGAGCAGGCGTTTCGAGTAAAGCTGGATTGAACCACATTCGAGACTCGTTCTGAGTGGATAGCTCTCTGTGAAGAAGAAAATGCAGAAAATGAGGAATTTCCTTTTCCATTAATTGTTTCAAGTCGGTTAAATAGTTCTCGACCGGACTGACTTTCCTAACCCAAAAACGGATTTCTTCCTTTGGAATTATAATCGGATTTCGTTCATTATTGGAACATAGAACGAATTTGGCGAAGAATTCAATCTCTCGTCGGTCTTTCCCTTTCGCTTCGATTTTATAATCTCCAGCTGTTGATAGATTCTTAATCTTTTCAGTATCTTCCATTTTGTTAAGGAGAAGTTCATCAATAAGAACCAGCAATCTATTCGCCCAATCAGCATTGAACTGACTTTTGAAGTCTTCGTTTGTGTTAAACGTAGCGTTTTTGCAGAATATCATCTTTAGAAACTTCAGGAAGGTGCTTTTTCCGGTGTTACGTTCAGTCGAGACTAATAAGATGATCGGTAGGATTTGAGTAGGCTTCTTGTAGAGTAGCTGTATATAATCATACGCCAGTTCTATCTGTTCCTCGAAAATATGTTCAAGGAACATGCAAATATATGGAAACTCTCCCTCGCAAGGAACGTGATTGACGGGTTCATATTGGTTTAGATAAGTCCCATATACCTGCATATAGTTGATATGATTCGGAATAATGCAAAAACCATCATACTTTTCAATCTCCGGCAGGTTATTCTTGCCATAATCCTGTCGAAGAGTTTCATAACTCCAAATTATCTTCTCCTCAATATAGTCGCCACTGATTAGCGGACGGCGGACAATCTTGTATAAAGTTGTGCCGACTCGGATATACTTTTCTTTATTTCCCATGACGTACTCCTTTCCTGCCGGTGCGTATCGCTTCGACATCTACGAGTTTGTACCGCTTTCGCCCTCCGAATGGGTAAGACTTGATATAACCTGTCTTCTCCCAACTCCATAAAGTGGAAGAATCAATTTTGAGGAGATTCAGCACCTCTTTTCTGCTGAGAAAGTCTTCTGGAGATTGGTCGTTCGTTTTTGGCTTGATACTACTGACCATCTCTTTGAAGATTTCTCGCAAATCTTCGAGTTTGAGTGTTACACTAACATTCGCCCCGGAATTCAATAAATCACGATAATTCATAATCGGAAATTTTAGAATTAAACAATAAATTACTTTCGGACTCAATCGAATCCGAGGCAAATAAAAAGAGAGATTTTTCGGAGACCCAAATCACTGGGTTATCTCCTCAAAATCTCTCCATTATCTCTAAAAAAAAGGATTATGAACGGTTTTCGGACATATATTTCGGGATATCGTCTATGTTCGGAATGGTGTGTTTCCGTGTTTGGTAGTCGTAAAGTTTCCCTTTTATTGTTGAGGGGGATAATTTATTCAGTTCGGAAAATACTGTTTTAAGCCAAGGAACTACTTCTTGTTTGTCATGCTCAAAATAGTGAGACATGTTCCATCCAAAGTGAAACATATCAGGGTTCTTTAGCTCTCTTGGCTTGATTGGAATTAGATTATCCGGCAAGCTCTCTTTTCGTGCAAAGTATTTGATATACTCATCAAGCCTTAGCAGTTCGTCATTTGTTATGTAGGGAGCCATCGTCAGATGGGAATATTCAATAAACAAATTTATTTTTGCTATTTCTTTATCAATGAATAGTTTATCTGCATTTCGCCTTATCTCGTCTATTGATTGAAGTCTCAACATTTCTTCTTTTTCACTGAGGGCGTTATTTATGTCTTCAATAACTATGCTTGTGGATTTGTTTTTTCTAGGCAATTTTTTCATTACCCAAGGAACAATACTATGAGCTAAAGTTGCAAGGATTATCAAATATAAAACAATGCATATACCGAGAATAATTATAAAAGTTAGATTTGCTGTACCAGTATCAAAGCCTTTCTCAAGCATAATTCTTCGTCCAATCATGGATATGATTACTCCGACAAGAACAACTATCGAGAGTAAAATTATATGGCTGTTGATTTTTCGGTAATCCATAACTTTGTGCTTAGTTTATTTTCCAGTAACCGCCTCTGTCTCCACCGACACGTTCAAGAATACCTTTGGCTTTAAGAGAATCTATATACCTATAAACAGTTGTCGTTCCTATATTTAGTTTTTCAGCTATGGATTTTCTTGATATCTTATTATCTTCTTTAATAAGAGCAACAATATCGGCTTCTTTTTGAGTCAAATTTTCTGCACCACTATCTATACCATTTTCTGCACCATCTGCACTATTTTCTGCACCGTTTTTTATGTCATCTGCACCATCCTCCGGTTTTGGGTCTGCATTCATAACAGTAACTTTGAAAGTGAAAATGTCTTTGAAATCAAAAATGGCTTGTCCGTTTTTATTTTCTTCGAGTATCTCCTGCACCATGTTTATTCCCCGGTTGAAGCGATTTACATAACCAAGGGTTTTCATTGCTTCTGCAATAACAGGATTACGATAGTCGTTTGCATTAGGAAAGTTTTCCGGTTGCACTTTACCATAAAGACCTCCCGGATTATCCAATTCTATCCTATCGGAATATTCATAAAACTTTGCAGGTGCATTTGTTTGATAATTACGGTGCATGATGAGATTCATCGCCAACTCTCTTATCGCCTCGTATGGATAATTGATTTTCATTTCCTCCCGCAAAACCGTAACAAATACCGGACGCTGTTTCTGAATAGTGTATTTGATAAAATAGTCTATCTCTCGCAGCATCGTAATTAGATTACCGGAAAACTGTCTTTCGTTTATTACCTTGGATGTTATTTTCTTTCCGGCAAATTCAACATACTGTATATATGATCCAAAGAGAATACGCTTTGGGTCTTTCCCTATTAATAAGATTCCGGCTACTGTTGGACAGTCTGAAGCTATATCGAAAAGTGTTAATGATGCCAATTGCTGTTTAATATCTCGTTTATCTGCCTTTAAGGTGTCAGTATTTACCATTTTAGGAAGATATTCTGTCCTAAATAAATCTAAGTCCAAGTCATCAATGGTGCTGTGTAAGCAAGGAGTAGTGTCGTATGTGGGAGATTTGACTTCGCTTTTTTCACGAAGGATTCTATCTTCTTCTTCATTGGCTTCGCTTTTTCTTGCTCCAATACGAACATAAGTCGTTCCTTTGTATTTAACGGGTGTAATTTTACTCGGTAGAACTTCAACGACAGCAAGGTCTCCTTCTGGAAAAGAAACTTTTTCTACCATCAATGCAGGTTTGGGCTGTATATTTCCATCAGAACGAAGACCGGCAAGACTACGCAACAATTCATCTGTAACTTTCAATCCGCAAAGAGTGCCATTGTCATGTGCTCCTACCATTAGATAGCCCGGCAATTTCTTATTGGGAAGATCATTAGCATAGGCACATATAGCTTTTGCAAACTTATCTGTATCTTTTGTTGAGATTGTTCGCTCGACACGTTCGTTCTCTATATCTTCCAGTAATTCTTTTATTTCGTCTTTTGAAATCATAAAAATCTGATATTTAATACAAAAGTACGTTTTTATTCTAACATACCGATTAATTCTTTCTTCATCTCGTCATCAATGGTTCTGTACCGGGCAAATGCTTTACTCCCCTCTTTATGTCCGCTCAATGCACCAACCAAATTCGGATCTTTTACTTTTTTATAGATATTTCCAATAAAACTACGCCTTGCCATATGTGAAGAAGCAACTGCATAAAGAGGTCTCTGAACTTCTTCTCTGGTTTGTTGGTCGAGAACTGTAACCATACGATCCAATCCGGCTCTTTTGAATGCTTCTTTTATCTTTCGGTTATAATCTTGTTCTGTATTATATGGAAAAATGGTTTCTCTCTCGTAATCTTTATATTTCTCAATGAGCTGTTTTGCCGTATCACTCAACGGAACTCGAACGGTTATTGCTCGTTCCTCTTTTGTTTTTCTCGGAATATATTCAATCGCATTGTCAATAATGCTTTTATAGGTCATTTTGTATAGGTCGCTAACCCTGCAACCAATCAGACATTGAAAAACAAAAATATCACGTTGGGTTTCCAGCTCTGCATTATCGGACAAATCAGCGTCTAATAGTTTGTTTCGCTCGTCATTGCTTATATAGATGGGAGTACCATAGACAATCTCGCCAATGGTAAAATGTTTGAATGGATTATTTGTGGTGTACTCATTATCGTTTGCCCAAATAATAAAGCTACGAAAACGGAGCATCATATCAGCAACGGAGTTTTGTCCACGAGGTTTCGGAATGCCTTTGGGAACTACGTTGCCATCTTCGTCTAATGTAGGTGGGCGTTTTCTCTTCGGAGTTTTAACTGCTATTTTGCTTGAATACGGAAATTCTTCATATATGGCTGGATATTTGAGAAAAGCCTCCCTCTCATTTCCTAGAAAATCTTCGATCTGTTGTAGTAAATCTAAAGATAAGTTGGCAAAAGACAGCTTAAATCCTCTATGCCCCTCTTTTTTCTTGAATAACTCAAAGCGGTGCAGACATCGCATTATTACTTTGAAATTTTTTTGACGTGGGACTGACAATTTATGAATAGAAAGGTATTTCTCCATCACATCAAAGAAGAATTCTTCTTTGGGAGCAACAGATTTTCGAGTAGGTTTATAAAACTTCTTTATTTCTTTTTCAATGAAAGGTCTGTCTATCGTGTTTTTATCTTCACTTGTATTTATGAGATTTTCAAGGTGTTCGGTCAGAGCTTTGAGTTTAGAACGCTTTTCTAGCAATAGTTCTCTTTCTTCTCCCTGTATCAGCGGAATATTAATATCATTTTTCTTCCCCCAGCGTTTTCTATCAACCCAAATGCCAGAGCCCACCCGGATACGAATATCACGAGAAACATACAACCGCAAACTTATCTCTGACTCTCCCGCGGTATTGACTGCTTTTCCTAAATAAAAATTGGTCTGTGCCATAAGTGAAAAATTTCTATATTCGCAAAGGTACAATAAATAAGAAAATTAGCAAGTTTCCGTGTCCGCAATTTGTCCGCATTTTTCAAAAAGTACTAAAATCGCATCCAAACATACTCAATCAAAATCAACCATTACATATTGTGTATCAAACAAATATACGTTGTTTCCAATTTTATTGATTTGGATGGTTTTGAACTTACCAAAACCGGCTCTGGGTACTGAGGCGGAGAAAGTTGAAAAACTCTCTCCGCTTTTTGTTTTTATACCTCGTAATTCATTGGTTTGCTGATAAATTAAATCAAGTACCATATTATAAGAATTGGTTCGATATGAATTTCCATCAAATGCGACTTTTTCGGGGAACATTGAACTTAATAGCTTGCATTTCATTTCAACCTTACCTTCTTTTATATAGTAATCCATATTGTCTATCAGGCCAATAGAGTACTTCAATTTTGGTTCGATATTAGAACGGTTTAGGTTTTCTTCTATTGTCTTTTTTTCTTGAATGACTGCAATTTCTTTTTATACCTTTCCTTCATCCTATCGTAATCATCCTGTTTTACTTTTCATCTATATACATATCCTCTAATTTGCTTCTTCTTGGTTCATATTTGCCATTTCAATACATACCCTGAGATAATGGGGCGTAAAGTGAACTTTTTTTCGGAACAAGATAAGGCTGCTAATCCAACTGAACACAGCAACAAAGCCAAATGTAATGCAAGCTATTGGAAACCATAAGTATGTTAATAGAATGCATTTCTTTTTTAACAGTTCATATTTATCCATCAAATAATTCCAGATCTTACGATTGGCTTCCTTTTGAGAGTATTTGATATAAGCTAGTTTGTTCATGGATCAAAAATTAGAGTTTATTTAAATTTGATTGCATGCATCTTGCGTCTTTTAGTTATACGTTATACTATACTCCTATTTTGAGGATTACACTCTCTCCAAACTTCTATAAATTATTTTATTTTTTCTTCTCGCAGATATTTTAAAGGGGAAAGTAGTCGTTCACCAAGGCTACGGTCATCGGTAATAATCTCAGCTTGCCCCGATAGTTCACCTGTAAAATTGAGTATTTTTCCTGACGTCGTCATTAATCCTTTAGTTAATTCTACTTCCACAGTATATTTATCTTCTGTTGGAACAAGGGATATATTCCTTATTTTAGCTTTAAGTATTCCATACTCCATATAGGGATATCCATTCAATTTGATGTTTGTAACCTGACCTACTTTAACTTTTCCATATCCAAAAGATGCGATAGCCGTTTTCCCTATGATTTCTCCTGGCTGTTCGGATATAACGGCAAAGACCTTATCCCCCGATTCTACAAACTGGTCTTTTTGCCAGAAAGTATTAAATGTTACAGTTCCATTTATTGGAGATATTAACAAATATGTTTGCTTCCATGCTTCAATGGCGGTAACTAATTCTCTGTATGCCGATCTTAATTCTGAATAATATTGATTCTTGTCCTGAAGGTGTTGCAGAGATAGTTTTTTAACGGATTCATTCATCTGTACAGATTCTACATTCTCATGTATAATTGATGTCTGGAGCTGATGAAAGGATTGTTGCAGGTTTAAATAGGTTTGTTCAGCTGTTTCCAGCTCAGCTTTGGAGATTACACCTCTGTTATATAAACTTTCTTCCCTTTTGTAAGCTGATCGTGCTAATGTCAATTCATTTTCTTTTAATTTCAATTGTTTTTTTTAAGCAATGAAATAGTTCTTCTTTTCTGATATTTGTTTTTGAAGAGCCAGTTTCTCTTGGCTTGTGAGATTGACGGAATGAAAGTTATCATAGTTTACAGCAGCTCTTGTAAATAATGAAAACGTCGATTGTAAATCGCCGAGTTCATATGAGCATGTATAAAGTTCTGTTGGGATATAGAATACGGAATCGGATATAACCACTTGATTTAGCAAATTACCCAGTTTATTTACATCATTTGTTTGTGCTGCATTGTCTATTACAGCCAGAAGATCATATTGGTTTACGTGTTGTTTTTCTCTGCATAATAAATCCTTAATTCGTCCGCTGGATTTTGCAACAAGCCATACTGGAGGGTTCTGTGTCGTTATAACAATCTCTCCAGTTACAATATCAGGATATTTAAAGAAAAAACAACCGATAAACAATACTAGAATCACTCCGCAGATAACCGATATACCATACCTTATAAGAGCATGTGGCGGACGGGTCAGGATTTCCTTGACCTCATCACTGCGTAATTCTATTTTATCCGATTCTTTCAATTTCATCTATAGTTCCAGTTGGTTTTTTACGAGGCTGTAATAAGCGCCTTTATTATTTGTTAACTCTTCGTGTGTTCCTATTTCCACGATTTCGCCTTTTTCCAGCACTACAATCTGATCAGCGTGGCGTACAGTACTTAACCGATGGGCGACAATGATAGAGGTACGTCCTTTAAAAAAATCCCAAAGATTTTCCATGATGGTACGTTCATTATTTGCGTCTAAAGCATTTGTTGCTTCATCAAAGAATACGAATTCCGGATCTTTATATACGGCCCTAGCTATAAGAATCCGTTGTTTCTGACCTTGACTTAATCCATGCCCTTCACTTCCAATTTTAGTATTGTACGAAAGGGGGAGTGACTCTATAAATTCACGAATATTTGCGGTTATAACAGCATTCATTAAGCGTTCCTTATCGATATTTTCTACCTCAGGCGCTATGTTTTTCGCAATTGTATCAGAAAATATAAACCCATCTTGCATAACTACTCCGCATTTTTTACGCCATTCGCGGATACTGTAACTATTTAGGTTGTTTTCACCTAAAAGGATATCACCTTTATCCAAAGAGTAGAATCTCAGCAGAAGTTTTAACAAAGTTGTTTTACCGCTACCGCTAGTTCCAACTATGGCCGTTTGTTTGCCATAGGGAATTAGGAATTCAATATCTTTTATAACGGTTTTACCAATTGATGTTTTATCATAAGAGAAGTTTATTCTCCTTATATTCAGATCTTTATTTGATGGGATATTCTGTATTTGTATCTCATCCATACTCTCCTCTTCTTCTTTTTCATGTATTTCGCTTAAACGCTCTATGCTAAGTTTTGCATCCTGTGTTTGTCGGAAAAAATTTATCATTTGATCAATAGGGCCATTTAGTTGTCCTATAATATACTGTACAGCCGACATCATTCCCAAAGTCATATCTCCTTGCACTACTAATTGAGCAACTAAAGCCGTTATAATAAGATTCTTTACCTGATTAATCAATATAGCACCAGAATTTTGGTACTGTCCTAACGCAAGACCTTTTATACGGATACGAAATAGTTTTGCTTGTATACGTTCCCACTCCCAACGCTTCTGTCGTTCACAAGCATTAAGCTTAATTTCTTGCATGCCTGTTATAAGTTGCACTATATTGCTTTGATTAGCCGATTGTTGCGCGAAATTTTTGCGGTCAAGCTCTTCTCTTCGTTTCATAAATATCCATACCCAGCAGAAATACAGGATACTGCCAATAAAAAAGATAATAAATATTTTCACGCTGTATAGCAATAGTACAATACTGAAAATGATAATATTGAAAAATGAGAATAAAATGTTTAAAGTCGAATTTGTCAGATAATTTTGTATGCGATCATGGTCATTTATACGCTGCAGAATATCTCCGACCATTTTCGTATCAAAATATTCCATAGGTAAACGCATGAGTTTAATAAGATAATCTGAAATCAAGGCAATATTGATTCGTGTTCCCAAATGTAAAAGTATCCATCCCCGTATAAATTCTACTGATGTGCTACTAAGAATTAATACGAGCTGGGCTATAAGTACCAGATAGATAAAACTAAGATTTTGAGTGTTGATACCAAAATCAACAATAGATTGTGTAAGAAAAGGAATTATTAGTTGAATAATACTTCCAAAGAGCAGACCTAAAAATAATTGAGATATGAACTTCTTATAAGGTTTTAAATAAGCAAAAAGGAATCTGAGTCCTACGCGCTCAGCCTTATTAGTTTTCTGCTCATAAAAGTCGGGGGTAGGCTCCAAAAGTAAAGATACACCAACTTTTTCTCCTTCATTAACTGAGCTAATCCAACAATGGCAGAATTCGTCTTTCGTATATTTAAATTTTCCTCCTGAAGGATCTGCAATATATATATAATCAATACCTCTTTTTCTCTTTATTTTATATACAACAACAAAGTGTGATTGATTCCAGTGAATGATACAGGGTAATGTTGCGTCTTTTAAATTATCAAAAGGAATCATTATACCCATTGTACGAAAGCCTATGTTTTCTGCAGCTTCACTGATGCCTAAAAGTGATACACCTTCCCGCGTTATACGTGATTTCTCCTTTAAATCCTCCAATGAATAAGTTCGCCCATAATACGCTGCCACCATTCTTAAACAAGTAGGGCCACAATCAACTAAATCGTGCTGAATAAAAAGAGGGAAGATGTTTTTGTGCATAGAAATGATAACAATATGATAACGTTAAAGAATGTATTTTTATAAAAATTCTAAATAATTTTGAATCTATAAAAAGGACTTATATGATTTCAAAAACCGAGGAAAAAGAATTTTATAAAACAATTTATATATTAACTTTTGGTAAAGAGTTCCATTATTTTTACTCGAATGAAAGTGAGACTATATTAAACTTTCTGAAAAGAGAATTCTGGGGTGAAGATTTGCGTCTCAGAATAAATCTTCTTGCTAAACTCCTTTATTTTGATTCTTTAGTGAATCCACAGATAAGCTCCGAATTAAGAGTAAAATCCAAAGAGCTAATACTGTATGCTACTCACATGCTAGAATAAGTCCCACCCCCTTAATGTTTTTTATAGAAATTGAGGCATCTTCTGATAAATAACGTCTCATTTTGCTGATAAATACATCTAGACTTCTAGATGTAAAATAGTCATTTGTACCCCAAAATTTGATTAGTATATCTTCTCGAAGAACAACTTCTCCTTTTTTATCACATAATAAATTCAATATTTGGGATTCTCTGGAAGTAAGGTTTTGCTTTTTTGAATTATAGTCTAAGTGATAGAGCGTAGGGTCAAATAGATATTTTCCGATTTTATATATCTTTTCTTTATGTTTTATTACCTGATTATATTTTAGCTGCATCAATGCTTTAATATGAGCATCTAATTCATCTGGTAAAAAAGGCTTTTTTATATAATTATTTACTCCGGCTTCATATCCGATTTTAACGTCTGTAGACGAACTCTTTCCTGTAGCAAAAATAATTGGTATATCTGTGTTAGATTTCCGAATGTGTTTTACCATATCTATTCCATTTAAAATTGGCATATCAATATCTGATACAATTACATCGGGAGTATAGTCTGCTAATATTTGTAAACCCTCATCACCATTTACGGATGTTATCACTTCATAACCACCAATGATTTCCTCAAGGCTGCTTTTTATAATATAGGCTAAATTTATATCATCTTCTATTAATAATAGTTTTATCATTTTTATTTGGTATTATTATAGTAAATTCACTGTATAGATCCAATAAACTATTAATTTTTATTTCTCCATCATGTGCCGTAACAACCTGATAAACATGATTTAACCCCAATCCAAATCCACTT
The DNA here is from genome assembly GCF_054657735.1 of Dysgonomonas termitidis. NCBI lineage: Bacteria > Pseudomonadati > Bacteroidota > Bacteroidia > Bacteroidales > Dysgonomonadaceae > Dysgonomonas > Dysgonomonas termitidis. The sequence continues at coordinate 563,720 of NZ_BAAHYD010000003.1, forward strand.
TTGTGATTCTCCTTTTTCAGAGAAATTACACGTTCAAACTTATCAAATATACGCTTTTGATCTCTCAACGAAATACCTATTCCATTATCTTTTATTTTTATTATTGTGTTGGATGCATTTTTTAAACAAACAATAGTTATTACAACTTCATTTTTAGAATACTTGATCGCATTATCAATCAAATTGCTAAATGCTTCATACATATATTCTCTATCTGCGTAGATAGTATTTATATTATTATATTCTGTAATGAACTGGATATTCTTTTCTGAATTTAATTTATATTTCTCTATTAATTTGTCGAATATTGATTTTATATCAATATGTTGTTTGGATAAGTTTACCTTTTTTTCTTCAAATTTAGCAATAGTCAATATTTTGTTTGTGAGAGATAAGAGATGCTCTCCTTCTGCAGTTAGAATACTGTAATACTGATCTTTTAATTGTGGTTTGTTATCCAATTTACCTCCTTTTAGAGTATTTACTCCCATTAATATTGTTGTTATAGGATTTTTCATGTCATGGATCATTGCATGTGTAAAATCTTGTCTGATTTCAGCAATGCGATCCTGTCGGGTAATTATTCGGATTTGAAAGAAAAGGCAATAGCCAATAAAGATTGCTATTATAAATGAGGTTATAAGTAATAATAACATTCTGCTGAATATCATTCGATTAGGTGATTTTACTGTTGTTTGAATCATTTCCGATCGATCGGTTTTGATCGGTTTCTGAATCCGAATCCCTGACGATAATTCCTGTTGGAAACCAGTCTCTATTTTTTCTATAATTTCACCATCTGCTCCAATCTTTACTATAGAATAATTAATCTGGTCAAGATTCTTTTTTAACGTTTCTTTCCAGATGCTATCTAATTTAGATATAGAAAAAGGATATCCCTCTGAAGATAAGAATTCACTAAAGATTATAGCATTTGTATAAGAACTATTCTCAGGTTTTGCTCCTGTTACAGTTCTACCACTCGGTATGCGAGATGAATTATTTAATCGAAGGTATACTTCTTTTTCAATTGATTGGACGAATTCTTTTTCGAGTTTATCTTCCAACTCTTTTTCATAGAAAGAATATGTATTATAGAGCCAAATCCCTTGTAGGGCAAATATTAATACAAGGCCGATACAGGTAACTATTTTTATAAGATTATTCTTCATTTTCACGAGATTATACAGTAAACAAATATAACAATATTTAAATAACATTCATATAACATTATATAATTTTTTGATAACATATTGTTTCGTTTTATCTGCCTTACTTTGTTATCAGAATTAATTATCAACTTAAATTATTACAATATGAAAAAAAAATTCGAAAATTTCAGAAAATACGAATTAAGTAAAAATATGTTATCCAGAGTTAAAGGTGGTGGACAATGGGTAAAACTCGAAAACGGAGAGTATGTCTGGGTCGACAATTAAAGATCGTGTTAACAATTATATAACATAAAGATGATATTTCAATAACCTGCTTCAAAGGAAAATGAACAGATATTTGCATTACAAGAAATTATAAACTAAAATAAAAAGTTATGAGACTAGCAGATTTAACAATGGATGATTTCGATTTATTAGAGGAAACAGATCTTGGACTAATAAAAGGAGGTCGGACTAAAAATGTATCGGAGAAAAAAAGAATTTCGGATAATAATTACATTTCTAACGATGACAACTTTTCATTTTTTCTCAAAGGGTACAGACATTAATCTATAAAATTATATTGATCAATTATAAGTAAGTGGAAGCCGAAAAACTTAGAGAGAGTAGGCACTTTTAATTAAAAAATTAAAACTATGAAACCAGAAGAATTAAAAAAAGAAGAAGAACATGTAAATCTAGAGAACGATATCATTGAGGAAGCAGAGGCTGATGCATTAAAAGGAGGTAAAGCTGACTTAGCTCAAGAGTCAGTTGCTCCTGGTACTGCAGGACTCAATGTTTGTTGCAATTTTTAATACATAAAAATATTAGCTATGAAACCAGAAGAATTAAAAAAAGAAGAACAGGTAAATCTTGAAAACGATATCATTGATGAATCGGAGGCTGATGCATTAAAAGGAGGTAAAGCTGACTTAGCTCAAGATTCAGTTGCTCCTGGTATTGCCGGACTCAATGTTTGTTGCAATTTGTAATACATAAAAATATTAATTATGAAACCAGAAAAGTTAAAAAAAGAAGAGGAACAGGTAAATCTTGAAAACGATATCATTGGGGAAATAGAAGCTGATGCATTAAAAGGAGGTAAAACAGCTATTGTTCAAGATTCTGTATCCCGTGACACAGATGGAATTTCAGCTTGTTGCAATCCTACTTAACATAAGTATAACAATAAAAAACGAGAAGGATAAGTAACTGAACCATAAAATTAGTTCCTTTTAGGATTCTGTACTACATCGATCTGATAAAATTTAAGTAGTTGTAAAACAGATTAATTTAACTTTTTTACAAATTAGGAGGTTAATAAGGAAGCCTCCTAATTTTAACAATTTAATTAGGAAATTAATATGAACCAAATATTCACTAATAAAGATTACAAATACACATTAGGAAAAGAATGGGTATTGAGGGATGATTCTGAATATATGAATAAATATTCGGCATTGAACATAAACACTGGTCAAATATTATATTTAAATCAACCCCTTTTTGCTTTTTTAAAGATAATGTCGACAAATTCACTGTCTTTCAATCAAATAACAGAGATGTTCAGGCAGAAAGATATTAATTTTGACTGGAAACATTTCTTTGATATATATAAGAAAAATAACCCTATCAATTTATTAATTCCATCAACTATTCCTTACCAAGAAAAATATCAAAAATATAATATTGATACACATGGTTTATCTGCTCCAGTAGCATCTACTCCATTTGATGCTGAAATCCATTTAACACATAAATGTAATTTAAGATGTTTACATTGTTTCCAAGAATCTGATGCAAAAAGTAATAAGTTCTCACATTTGAGTTTAGAAAAATGGCTTGATATTTTTGATCAATTTGAACAAATGAAAATGTTTCAAATTACAATTTCAGGTGGCGAACCTTTATACTACAAATATTTTAATGAATTGATGGAAGAGATTATCAAAAAGAAACTATGTTACAATATATTGACTAATGGAACTTTAATTAGTGAAAAAAACATCCAATTATTATCTAGTCCAAATATTTTCTTAAATATCTCTTTAGATGGACATAATGCGAACCTGCATGATTCTTTGAGAGGAAAAGGTACTTTTTCTAGGACTGAAAATGCAATAAAGAAATTACTAAATCATGATGCAAAAATAAATATCTCATATACTGTTCATAAAGAGAATTATCAACATATTCGGGATATGGTAATATACGCAGTAAAAATGAATATCAAGTCTATTACTTTTAGTGCTATTGACGCAATGGGACGTGCTGAACTTAATAACAGATTATTACTGTCAGCCAAAGAGTATAAGCAAATAAAAGAGAATATTGAAAACTTAAACTTAGAGTTTGGAGAAAAAATAAAACTTTCTTTTGTTAACCTATCCGAACCAGGCTCAATAACTAATTTATCAACAGATTATATATATTGTTCAGCAGGAACTCGTCGAATAGCAATCAGTGCAAATGGTATTTTATATCCATGTGTATATGGATTTGGTCATGAAGAATTGGCTATTGGGGATATAAAAGAGAAATCAATCATAGACTGCTGGGTTGATTATGAAAAATGGGCAAACTACAGAGGAAAAATAAAATTACAGAATCTAGAAAAATGTGGAGGATGCTCTTTAAAACAAAAATGCACATTAAAATTCTGCCGGCTAAAAGGATATGAAAAAGAAAAAAACTTTTTAGCGAAGCCTAAAAATTGTCTTGCAGATAGAATATATCAATTACAATAAACTAAATAGATATGAAATACTTCTTATTTACTCTTTTTGCTTCTCTTTTTGCCAATACAGCAAATCTTCATGCAAATTTCATATTGTCAGGTAAGATAATAGACTCAATAGAGCACACGCCTATCGAGTTTGCAAATATTGTCATTCTATCGCCAAAAGATTCAACATTTGTTTCAGGAACAATTACTGATGAAGAAGGCTATTTCAAAATTGACAAGTTGGAGCAAAAAGAATATATTTTAAAAATATCATTTATTGGATACAACAGCTATTTTAAAAATATCATTTTACGTTCCGACATAAACAATCTTGAAGATATTATGCTGGCTCCGTCTGCTAAAATGTTGAATGAAATTGTTGTTACACCCAAAGAGGTGCCATTTAAACTCACAGGCAATAGTGGACTAATCGCTAATGTCAGCACCTCTCTCCTAAATAGTGTTGGCACAGCTAATGATGTCATACAAAGGATGCCTGGCATTATTGTGACAGACAACAACATTTCGGTATTAGGAAAAGGTAATCCCATAATATACGTAAATAACAGGCGGTTAAATGATAATCAAGAGTTGGAAAGAATTGAATCATCTGAAATTTCTACTATTGAACTGCTTACTAACCCTGGAGCAAAATATGATGCATCGGGACGTGCTGTATTAATTATCAAAACTAAAAAAAAGCAGAACGGATTTTCATTTCAGATAACAGAAAGATTGAGACAAGCAGCTTATTTAGGGGATAATGAGAATGTTAATATTGCATATTCTACAAGCAATTTAAATCTTTTTGCATCATATTATCATCTTTATGGCAAGATGAAAACAAATGAGAAAGAGTATATTCGTGTTACTTCCGATAATCTATGGGAACATGATTTAGAATCGCCTTATAAATATACAAATGATATTCAGCAAATAAATTTAGGATTGGATTGGAATATTAATGACAAACATGCTGTTGGAGGACAATATCAGTATTATTTTCAATCATCTAGAAATTGGGCTGATATTAAAGGAAAGTCGGTTCTAAATAGTAGTTTCTATGATGAATATATTGCAAACTCATTTATCAAAGAAAAGCCATACAAGCATATCGTTAATGCTTTTTATAAGGGTTCTTATAATAATAGATTCTCGTTACAAATAGACCTTGATTATATCAAAAATCATGGAAGAAGAGATCAGAATACAGAGGAAGTCTCTAATATGGAAAATAGAATAGTAAATACACTCAGCCAATCCGATTATGATCTTTATGCGATGAAGATGACGAATAATTATAAATCGACTATTGGGCTATTAGAATTTGGAGGAGAATATAATAATATTTCTGGATCAGGTTTTATGTTAAATCCAGAAGGTTATACAAAAAATAATATATATACTACAAATGAACAAAAAGCGGCTGCTTTTATAAATTACTCAAAGGAAATTGGTGGTTTTGGGCTCACTGCAGGCTTGCGTTATGAATATACTCATATAAAAGCAACACAGGATAGCATAAAAACCACAAAAACAAACCAGATATATAATGCTTTATATCCTAGTTTCTCCATTGCAAAGAATATAGAAGATGTTCAACTGAGTTTGAGGACCACAAAACGTGTGCAACGTCCTAATTTTTCTGATTTAAATGGTAATACCATATATTTGAATCGCTTTTTATTACAGACTGGAAACCCTTATTTGAAGAAGGTGGATATATTTGATATGAATATACAAGCTAATTATAAAATGTTTTATATCAATGTTGGATATACTTATGAGAAAAATCCAATTACATTTACTCAAAAGGAAGAAGATAATTCAGAATCGATTATACTGGCTGTCGATAATTTCCCCAAATATCAGGAACTTAATATCATTTCCAATTTTAGTCATGAAATTGGAAGATGGTATCCTAATTACACGATAGGTATAAGAGCTCCCTTTTTTTCAGTCGATTATTTAGATAGAAGTGAAACGTATAATAAAACAGATTTATCTTTTAGAGCATATAATGACTTCACTTTACCTTATAATTTTATATTGTCTCTTAATTTCTCCTATCAAAGTAACTTTAGTTATTATTTGATGGATATGAGGCACTATGAAAAAATAGACTTGGGTTTAAGGAAATCATTTTTTGAAAATCGGCTGAAGTTAAACCTGGAAATCCGTGATGTTTTCAATTGGGTAAAAGAAGGAAATGTAATGAAAGTTAATAACGTTTATTTTGATCAATATAAAAAGAGGGAAACCAGATATGGACAACTTACCATAACTTACTTATTCAATAATTATAAGAAGAAATACAGAGGCTCAAACGCAGCTAAAGATGATATTAATCGATTCTAGGTGAGATATTGCTATGAAAAAATTTCCTATATATATACAACCGGATGCTATGGACTGCGGGCCTACATGCTTACGCATGATTTCTGCCTATTATGGTTATAATTGTACCTTAGAAACGTTACGTAATCATTCATACATAGGTAAAGACGGTGTTTCATTATTGGGAATAAGTAAAGCTGCTGAAAAAATTGGACTTAAATCAATAGGTGGACGGTTTACATTTGAAAAATTAATTGAAAAAGCTCCGTTACCTTGTATTGCACACTGGAATCAAGAACATTTTGTTGTAGTTCACCATATCAAAAAGAAAAAATCGGGTTATGATTTATATATAGCAGATCCGGGCAAAGGATTATTAAAATACTCCGATGAGGAATTTAATTCTCATTGGATAAGTACTAAAAAAGATGGTAAAGAGAAAGGAATTGTTCTTATTCTGGAGCCAACAGCAGATTTTTATCAGAAGGAGACAGAAAAAACTAAAATAGATAGTAAATTAAAATTTCTGGGACGTTATTTTATTAAATATAAAAAGTTTTTCAATCAATTATTTATTGGATTATTTATTGCTTGTCTTCTACAACTTCTGTTTCCTTTTTTGACACAAGCAATTGTTGATATTGGAATTGGGAATAAGAATATAAATTTTATATGGCTATTATTAGTCGCTCAATTAATGCTACTACTCGGCCGGGCAAGTATCGATTTTATACGAAGGCGGATTTTACTTCATATCAGTACTCGTATTAACATCTCTCTAATATCTGATTTTTTCATCAAATTGATGAGACTTCCCATGTCATTCTTTGACACGAAGCTTATGGGAGATTTGTTGCAACGCATTGATGATCACAATAGGGTTGAACGGTTCCTTACAGCTCAGTCTTTAAATCTTATATTTTCTCTTTTCAGTTTTATTATATTTGGAATAGTCCTCTTTATATATAGTATCAAAATATTCTTAATATTTATAACTGGTAGTTTACTGTATGGCATTTGGATATTTTTCTTTCTTGAAAAACGCAGGGTGCTGGACTATAAATACTTTGAACAGCAAGCCATTAACCGAAGTAAAACATATCAGTTAATAAATGGGATGCAGGAAATTAAATTGCAAAATAGCGAACAACAGAAACGTTGGGAATGGGAAGATACTCAGGCTGATCTTTTTAATGTAAGCCTCAAATCGCTTTCTTTACAACAAACACAGGAGGCGGGAAGTATTTGTATCAATGAGATCAAAAATTTATTAATCACTGTTTTCGCTGCTACTGCAGTTATCCATGGAGATATGACATTGGGGATGATGCTTTCGACTCAATATATTATTGGGCAATTAAACTCTCCGGTAGAACAAATGATGCAATTTATATATCAATATCAGGATGTTAGCATTAGTCTGGAAAGAATGAGTGAAATACATAATAAAAGTGATGAAGATTCAGATAACAGAATAATCTCAGAATATTCTAATTTAAAGGATAAGACAATCTATGTTAATAACCTTGATTTTCAATATGAAGGTTCTTTGTCAAAAAAAATACTAAATGGAATTAGTGTAATAATTCCGGAAGGTAAAGTGACAGCAATTGTTGGAGCTAGTGGTAGTGGAAAAACGACACTCATTAAACTACTGCTTGGAAACTATTCTGCGACAAATGGAAATATAACAATAGGAAATTCTTCTATCGACAGAATGAATCTATATTGGTGGCGTTCCCAATGCGGAGCTGTAATGCAAGACGGTTTCATATTTTCAGAATCTATCGCTAAAAATATAGCTGTTTCAGATGAACAAATAGACATATACAGATTGCAAAATGCTGCTAAAACAGCAAATATTGATGAGTATATTTCAAATCTGCCTTTGGGTTATAATACAATTATCGGACAAGAAGGACAAGGCCTAAGTCAAGGCCAAAAACAACGAATACTAATAGCTAGGGCAGTATATAAAAATCCTCAATTTATCTTTTTAGATGAAGCAACAAATGCATTGGATGCAAATAATGAGAAAATAATAGTCGAAAATCTGGAAAACTTTTATAAAGGAAAAACTGTAATAGTAGTTGCTCATCGTTTAAGTACAGTGAAAAATGCCGACCAGATCATTGTTCTTGATGGGGGAGGGATCGTTGAACGAGGGGATCATGAAGAATTAGTTCAATTAAGAGGCAAATACTTTCAATTAATAAAGAATCAATTAGAACTTGGAAATTAATAGATTATGTCAGAGTATAAAGATATTGAATTGCGTAGCGAGAAGGTTCGTAACATTATCGGAAAAGTTCCTTCTATTATATTAAGAATTGGGACCTTTATAATCTCTTTTTTAATAATACTCTTTTTAAGTATCGCTTATTTGGTTCCATTCCCTCAATATAATAAGATTATAATTTCATTATATGTAAATCCTACAATTCAAATAGGAGAAGCTTCTCGTTCTGGGATAATTACAATTAATACAAATAAAACTGAAATTTTATTAGATGAATACGTTGGGTCATTAAAAACAGGGCATGATTCTATTATTGTATATAAAGCAATGAACAAAGGTGAAATTTTATACAATTGCGACAATGGGGATTACATAGAAAAAGGAGAGGTCATTTTTTCGATAATACCTGATTCTATCCACTCAATATATGGTATATTCTACATCACTTCCGACCAAATGAAAATTATTCAAAAGGGGCAAGAAGTAGAAATATTATTAGATGAACATTCTTTCATGAGTAAAATATCTGATATATATCCAATAAGCAAAACAAATAATAATGGAACTTTATATAAAGCAAAAATCGATTTTCATGATATTTCTAAAGAAATTAAATTATATAACGATAAAGATATTACGGGAAAAATACTCATTTCAAAGAAACCTTTATTGCAAAGGATATTAAATATTCAACTGTGAATATTCTTATGGTTGTGTACATTGTATAAAATGCTTTTTTTGCCTGACGACTTATTGGGAAATACAAACCAAATTTCATCGGCAGTATAGAAGTTATCCGTTAGCCACTTTCGCCAATCTCCTCGATTTTTTAGATGCTTGATTTTATTTTCTGTTGTCATAACAGTTCATTCAAATTGGTTATTTTACAGCCTTTACTTTCATAGTATTGCAGCATCTCGTCAATTTTCCTTTTATCATAACTCGTAATGCAATCTGACAAGACATTGACATTATAATTTGCCTTAACCAAGTTATAACAGGTTGATTTGACACAAGCAATGGCATCTGCTCCTGTTATATAGAAATCAGATATTCCGTTTTTATTAACAAAGTCTGCGAACTCCTCACTGCTTAATGCGTTTCCTTTGAATTTTGTGAAAATATTTTTTGATACTATTTTCAAATCCGAAACTAATTCAGCCCCTTGTGTGTTGGGTTTAAAAGTCCTGGTGCCGTCTGATAAGTTTTCGTGTCTTATATAAACAACGTGAATACCATTATTGACCGCCCAATCTATGGCTTTATTTATATTGCCGATTATTTCCTTATAATTCTTTGTTATATCATTTTGAATATCTATTATTACTAATACTTTTTCCATTTTGCTTACTTTTTTATGTCCTTGCCGGCCGGTTTATATTTTGTTTTCATTGTCCTATTGCCTATAAAACCATAATATACTTGTAAAATGATATGAATATATGAAATATCCGGACTAATAAATAAAAAATCTCCCCTCTTAATATAGAAAGAGTAAAAGTAGTTGATTCTGATATATTTATCCTTCTGTTCGGTACTTCTATTGTATTGTTTACAAAGATATACAATTATATGACCTGGGAACCTACTCTCTCAACTCATAAATTAAGTATGAACCTCCAGAAGATTTGTACATCGCAGCCCATCATTTGAATGAGGATAGTCGTCAGATCCTAGAGCCTATAACTCAGTTGTCTGGACAAGAAGATGTGATTCGGCAAGTTATTCTTTTCCAGTTTTAATCCAGGTTGCCTTTTTCCATAACCGTTCTAATGGTCCCTGACGGTGTGAACGAAGCCACCAGCGGCAAAAGAAGAACTGAATAAGAAACATTCCGATCCCCATTAAGAAACAGGCTGTAATACCTGTATACTGGTAAAGGCCTAACCCCCAGTTGTAAAATAAAAATCCTCCGATTAAAGACTGCGATAGGTAGTTTGTCAAACTCATGCGCCCATAAGGAGCTAATTGATGAAGAACTCGTCCAGCCTTTGTCAGGTAATAAACAAGTATTACTCCTGCAAACAGAATTCCTGTAAATGCAATATTTGATAGTGACTTAAGTATAAGTGTGGAAGGTACAAGTAGTGCCTCCCGATCTATAAAGTCGGGAAGTATAGCTATCAAACCGTAAATGGGGAAGAAGGCTATAACGGCTATAATGAATACTTTGATCCAGAATTTTATATTTTTTTCTGAATATGGAAATATGTTGCTGCGTCCGATGAGCATACCTATCATAAAAAGTGCAGCGGTTTGAGTAACCCTTCCATGCAACAGCATCCAGCCCATATTAGCTACATTGCCTGTCCATATTGCAGTTTTGCACATTTCCAGGAAAGAACCTTCTTTTTGAACTGTATTGACTATTTCCCAGAAAGGAGCATCGAACTCAGCATTCGCTGTGTATTCGGGGTTGATGAGTGCATAAACTATTTGTCCCCATTCGATAGGTTGCAGTAATAGGATAACCGCTATAACCGCGATTGTGCGGGAAGAAAGGCGACAGACCGCTATCATTATATAACCGACCAATGCATAAAGTACCAATATCTCACCTGGAAATAAAGTTGAATTGATGCAGGCTATAAAAAAAAGCAATACTAACCGCCAGGCAAACCGTCCACGGAAATCTTTCCCTTTTTCTTTTTGCGAGTTGTCTTGAATAAAGAAGCTGAATCCGAAAAGCAAGGCGAAAATGCAATAGGCTTTACCGGAAAAGGCAAAAAATACACTATCCCAGATTACCCTGTCCGTAAATATAAGGAAATTACTGGTTTCTTCCGGAAAGCTATTTAGGCTGAACCCTTCGATAAAATGGATAAGGGTAATTCCCATTACAGCAAAACCACGTAATACATCTGCTATTTCTATGCGATTATTAGTGGTTAGTGTAGAAGACGAGTGCATGCTTTTTAGAGTTTAAAATGTTAACAGATTCTTTTATTTGAGTTGCAAATCTATTATAAACCTTTTATATTCTTTGAAAAATACTATTCAATAAACAATAAAATATGACCTTTAAGGCTTTTGACGATGGGCATTATTTTTGTCCTTTCGTGAATAATCGGCTGAGAATCATATGTTCTTCGGAATTTACGAAATGTGCGGGCCGTCCTGATCCGCGATGCCCAAGACCGCCGCCCCCTTCTGTAAAAGCAAGATTCTTAGTGTTCTTATAAATACTTGATATACGTTAATCGGGATATTAATAACTTTGATTTTTCCCGATCTTTTTATACAGGAAAATATTTCTCAGACGTATTTCAGTAAAGAAGGAATAGACAACAATTCCACATTTCTGCCATCTATCTTTAATAAACCTTCGTCAGCCATCCTTTTTATTTCATTGGCTAGCGCCGGACGGGTCACACTCAGGTATTCGGCCAACTGAGTCTGGTTGTGTTCCATAACAGAAAATGTGTCACTTTGTTTGTGCTCGAACAGATAATAGATAAAGCGGCTTCTTATGCTCTTGTATGATAGAATCCGGAGTCTGCTTACGGTACATGCGTTGCAATTTCCGGTGAGCCTCAAAAAGTTCTTTAAAAGCTCCGGCTCTGAACTTATCAGTTTAAAAGCCGATTCTTTCGTCGCCTTAAATAAAATACCGTCTTCCATAACGGTGAAGGTCGCGGGAAATATACTATTCCCGTCAAACAGGTGAGGGGTGGCAAATGCCCGTGGGCCAATAAGGTTCTCCACCTTGACATTGTTACCCGAAACATCGATAATATTTACCTCAAGATTTCCTTTCAAGAGAATGTACATATGCAGGCAGGGCGTGTTCTGACGGATAATAATTTCGCCTTTGGATATTTCGGTCACAGTATAATCCAGTTTATCTAACAAAGTCCTCTTCGCATCCTCATTCAGTCCCCTGAATAAAGGGATTTTGTGGATGATATTGATTTGTTGGTCGGTCAGATAATTATTGTGCTCCATCAATCTTGTACTTTAAGGTTTATCAAAGATAATTCTAGTTGTTTACTTTACAAAAGAGTTACAGCTTTTTAGCAAGTATGTTTCTTAAAAACGGACAATATGGATCAATCTGTTTTTATCCGTTATTGTAATCATTTTTTTATCGGCTGTTAACAATCCGTCGTGCTGCATATTTGAAAGTTCACGTTCCAGCGATTGGCGCGAAACTCCGAAGTATTCGGCCAGTGCACTTTTGGTTTTATCCAGCTCTATGGTATCCTCCTGTTTCATTTTCGATAAGTTAAGTATATATACAGCCAGCTTCTGACGGATAGTCCTGAAAGACATAAAATGAAGCTTCTTACTTAACCGGGATGCAAAGTCGGCCGAGATATCCAAATAATTCTTCAACAGGGTCTGGTTCATACTCAGCATTCTGAGCACCGATTGTTTTGGTATCACCAGCGCGGTGACATCCTCCCGCGCGATTGCCTGGACAGGAAAACGATTGTCCGGCCCGAATAGAAACAGGATGGCAAGAGGGCTTGGCGCATATATGTCTTCTACTTTCACTACCTTTCCTGAAGGGTCGGTCATTTCACCCTTTACGCTGCCCGAAAGTAGTATAATGAGCCTGTTACATAGTTCATCCTGTAGGGCCAGGACCTCTCCTTTTCTAAATTCTGTTTCGGTAATTTTCAGTTCCGAAAATATCATTTCTATTTCTGCTTCATGTATTGAACGAAAAAGCGGAATCTTTTTTAATGCTGTTAAATCCATATCCTAATCTGTGTATTCAAAGATAAAGATATAATTATTTTGGCTAACGTCGCATATGTGACATATTTCAAACGTACTACCAACTTAATTTTGTAAAAAATAAAAAGGGTAAATAATGAAAAGAACGATCATAAAAATAGATGAAGAACTATGTGACGGTTGCGGTGCCTGCGTATCAGGTTGCCATGAAGGAGCTTTACAGCTTATCAATGACAAAGCCGTTATGATTAGTGATCTCTATTGCGACGGTCTTGGTGCTTGTATAGGAGAATGTCCCGTCGGTGCTATTACTCTCGAAGAACGTGAAGCTGAACCCTATGACGAGTATGCTGTGATGGAACGCATGCTCCCGAAAGGGGAGAAGGTAATACTCGCTCACCTGAACCATCTGAAAGAGCATGAGGAATACGAACTGTTACATCAGGGATTGGAGTATCTGAAAAAGCGTAATGTGAAAGTGAACTTTCCTGCCGAAAATAAACAAAACTCAATTACGCAGGACAAACCCGCTTGCGGCTGTCCGGGCAGCATGATGCAGGAGATTAAAAGGCCTGCCCCATCCGGATTCACGATGGCTGCGCCTGTGATAGTACAACCATCCGAACTGAGACAATTTCCTGTACAGCTTCATTTACTAAATCCGAATGCCGGATTTCTTCGTGGAGCCAATCTGTTACTGGCTGCCGATTGTACAGCGTTTGCCAGTGGCGAGTTCCATAGCCGTTTCCTTAAAGGCAAGGCTCTTGCTATTGCCTGTCCTAAGTTAGACAGTAATACGCAATCGTATATAGATAAGTTAATTGAGATGATTGATGAGGCGCAAATAGATACCCTTACCGTGCTTATCATGGAGGTTCCGTGTTGCGGAGGATTAGTACGGATAGTACAGATGGCAAGGGAAGAGGCTGAGAGGAACGTCCCTGTGAAAGTAATCGTCCTTTCGGTGCAGGGCGATGTGAAAAAAGAAGAATGGATATAATCACTAACTAAAAAATATTATCATGGACATGTTTTGTTTTCAGTGCCAGGAGACAGCTAAAGGCACAGGTTGCGCATTAATGGGTGTGTGCGGTAAAACTCCGGAAGTTTCGAATATTCAGGATTTACTGTTGTTCGTAACCAGAGGGATTGCCGTATACAACAACGAACTGAGAAAAGAAGGAAAGGCTTCATCTACAGCAGTCAAGTTTATTGTCGATGCTATGTTTATCAGCATTACCAATGCTAACTTCGATTTCGAAGCGATAAAGGAGAAAGTAAAGGAAGGTTTATCATTGAAAGCAGAATTATCTGCCCGGCTGGGAAATACATCTATTATTCTTCCGGACGAATGTACATGGAATGGCGATGAATCCGGATTCATGGATAAAGCACTTGAGGTAGGGGTGTTGCGCACAAAAGATGAAGATATACGTTCGCTGAAGGAACTGACGCATTACGGGCTTAAAGGTATGGCAGCCTATGCCGAGCATGCTTATAACCTGGATAAGACGGATGATGAGATATACATGTTTATGCAGCGTGCATTAGCTGAAATTACAAGAGAGGATATTTCAGTAAACGAACTGGTTGCCCTGGCTCTCGAAACAGGTAAATACGGTGTACAGGTAATGGCATTGCTGGATGCGGCCAATACCGGACGATTCGGGAATCCTGAAATTACACAGGTAAATATCGGTGTGGGAAAGAATCCGGGAATTCTTATCAGCGGACATGACCTGAGGGATATTGAAGAACTCTTGCAACAGACCGAAGGTATGGGGGTAGATGTTTATACCCATAGCGAAATGTTGCCGGCACACTACTATCCGCATCTGAAAAAATATAAACATCTGGTCGGTAATTATGGCGGTGCATGGTGGCAGCAAAAAGAAGATTTCGAGTCGTTTAACGGGCCAATCTTATTTACTACAAACTGTATCGTACCTCCTTCCAAAAACGCGACATACAAAGGACGTATATTTACCACAGGTGCTTCCGGCCTTGATGGTGCAAAACATATACCGGAGCGTAAAGACGGGCAGCAGAAAGATTTTTCGGAAATAATAGAAATGGCGAAAAACTGCCAGGCTCCGAAGGAAATCGAAAACGGAACAATCGTGGGTGGGTTTGCCCATGCGCAGGTGATGGCATTAGCCGATAAGGTTGTGGATGCCGTAAAATCGGGTGCAATAAAAAAATTCTTTGTAATGGCAGGTTGTGACGGACGCATGAAAGGCCGTAATTATTACACAGACTTTGCAGAGGCATTGCCTGACGATACGGTTATTCTTACTGCCGGTTGTGCCAAATACCGATATAATAAATTGTCATTGGGCGATATAGGCGGTATTCCGCGTGTATTGGATGCCGGACAGTGTAACGATAGCTATTCATTGGCAGTCATCGCCCTCAAACTGAAAGAAGTATTCGGGCTGGAGGATATTAATGACCTGCCTATCGCTTTCAATATAGCATGGTATGAACAAAAAGCAGTGATAGTATTACTTGCTCTGCTTCATCTGGGAGTGAAGAATATACATCTCGGACCAACTCTTCCGGGATTCCTTTCTCCGAATGTAGCGAAAGTACTGGTTGAGAATTTTGGAATCGGTGGTATATCTTCTGTTGAGGAAGATATTGAAATGTTCCTTGCCAGCTAAGGATATCAGATAAGTATATAATGAAAGCCGGATACATTCATGTATCCGGCTTTTATTTGCGATTATATGGGGGTATTAATCTGCAGTTAAGATTATTAGTGTTGTATAAAATTGTTGGTTTTTTTCTAACGCGCCAGTCGGCTTGTATTTGGCTGCACCGATTTGGCTAACGCCGATTTTCAATTCCGCTTCGCTCCAATTCATTTTGCCTTGATGCAAAACGAAACAAAAAATCAAGGCTGCATCCCCCGGCGACCCAAAACCGCAGCTTCGGTGGGGCAAAATAATACGGAATCATCTTTAGCCGGATTATCAGCAGAGTGTAGCAGCTACCATATTTTGCCCTACACCTCCGCTTTACGGATTGGGGACCCCGCCTGCGGGACGAGGCCGGAATCGCAATGCGACGACAAGACAAAAGCTCTTCAGGCTCTGGCCATATGTGCATCAGCCAACTTGTAACTTGTAACTGCCCGCAGGGCGTAGTAACTTGTAACTAAAAATAGAACCTTTTATTCCAACTTATTAATACGGAAGAACTTTCTCAATTAGAATAGACATGGATGCTATTCTGTGCGGCAGGAAGATAATTGACGCCGATCCAGGTGATCATAAGTAAAACAAACGCGATTGGCAGCATCCATAAAACAAACTTAACATGATATTTTTGCAGCCGCATATGGATATAGACTAAATATCCCGCCGATGTAATAAACGCCCATGTCTCTTTTGGGTCCCACGACCAGTAGTGTCCCCATGCCTCCTTTGCCCATACTGCTCCCATGAGCATTCCCAGTATGAGGAAGCCGAAACCGATATAAACAACATTATCCATCAGCTTGTACAGGTTATCATCCAGCCTGTCTTTTTTCAGATTTACCAACTGAATAATAGCAGCAATGGTCGCAGCCCCAAGCATGGCATAGGATAAAATATAGACTGTAACGTGCGGCACAAACCAATAGCTTTGGAGGGCAGGCATCAGATTGGTCGAATGTATTTCCGGCTTGAATATATTTACACAGACAAAAACGCAGGCGACCAGGCTGGAGAATGACAACAGCCATTTATATTTCCAATGCTTGTATGTAAAATAACCAACTGTTGCCAGAAAGAATGAGTACCATAACCGGGTTTCACCTGTTGTACGGAGCGGAGGGCGTTCCTGTCCTATCCATAAGCCGATGATAAACGCGGCAAAAATAGCAATGCCGGCTATCATTAGTCCTTCTACGATAAATGTTTTCTTACATTTATATACCAGTGCTCCTGCGCTTATCCAGCAAATCATTGCAGGTATTGCAAACCAAAGAAATTCATCCCAAGTCATCTTCCGCCTTTCTTTTTTTGTTTCCCGACCATAATAAACATATCGAACCTACGGACAATAGAATTATTCCGGCATAGACAGGATAGAGCCACGGGTCGTATACCAGCTCCATACTGCTGTATGTGGACATTCTGCCGGCCTGATTGTCATATCCGTACTGGTAGATAGTCCAACTGCCTATTCTTAAAGGTTTATTTACTTCCAGAACCGCGTGCTGTTCGCTTCCATCTTCCATGAATACATCTATGTCCGACAGGAATCTCTTTGGCTCGGGTTGTGTCATTACAATACAATATTGAGAGTCGAGAGGTAATGTCATATATAACTGTGCCATATTGCCTCCGCATACCCATCCTTTACGCATCTCGCCTGTTTGTTTGTTCCTTGCCGATACTTTTGCTGCCGGACTGGAGCCGGGCATAGGCACAGCCTGATAAGTACTGTCACTGTTGCGTACTGCCTGATGGATATATTCTTCAAGTCTGATATCCCATTTATCGAGTGTGCCATTAGGCCTTTTCTCGTCTATCTGGAAATAATCAGGTTTGTTTTTAGGCTGAGATTCGCCGCTTTCCCTGTCTATTATTGTGAGTTTGGGCGGGTATTCTTCCATCTCGAAATCATTGAGCTGTATGGCGACTGGAAGTTCCAGCACATCTTTGTTTTCGCTGTAGACACGCCATTCCACTTCACCTTCGCGGACATGCATTACATATCTCTTTATATCGGCGGCTCCCAGCCCTGCGGCAAAAAGGAGAATCCAGAGCCCTATATGATTGAAATAGAAAGCATAATCCTGCTTGCGGAAAGCGACCAGCCTTCTTACAATCAGTGAACCTAAGGAAATCAGCGTAAGGAAATATATCAGCACGAAAGGCCAGCTGCTTGTTACCTGCCTGAATCCAAGCACCGTGAATATATCTTTATCGTGAGGATCGAGACGCGCGAATTGCGGAGTAAGTCCCATTATCAGCCCCAATACCAACAGCGCAGCAATGAGGGTTACCGAAAGCGGAACACCCGATATCCATTGGTAGAAAGCACTTTTGCGGGCGAATGAGAGTAATATGAGAAATGCTATTACCGCGCCACCGAGGATAAGGTTGACCGGAGCCTGTAGCAGGTAAAAGTCAAACTTTCCTACTGTAATCTGAAGCATAAAACCAATGAAGGCAAAACCTGCCACAAAAGCGATACTTTCTTTGTACCGCCACGGGAATTGCCACATCTTACGTTTTCCTTGTTCCATATGTATATGAAGAGAAGAAAGTGCCTGAAGCCTTTCCCAGACACTCTCTTCTTTTTTTATCTGCCGTTTAAGGGCCTGTTTAAATATTTGCTGTTAATTTCCCCTCTTTTTTAGCTTTTTCGAGCCATTGAGGAACTACTGTTTTTATCCAGTTGTCTTTCTTATCTTTCAGGGTCTTCATATCCAGGCCGATGTATGCCTGAGCCTTATCTTTGGTAGATATATCCGGCATCTGCATATCGGTTACTCCATGGCTGAACAGTACTTTCTGCAATTCAAGCTGGGCAAGCATTGTTTTGTCGAGGCTGTGAGCCAGTATCCGCTGAGTTTCCACCGGAGCATGGAAGGACGCTCCGTGAGAAGCTACTGCGAAGTCCCAGCGCCATTGCGCCTGACGAAGCAGTTTGAGAGATGCTGCCATTTCTTTGTCGTCTGCCCCTTTGTCCCATGCTGTTTTAGCCATGATGTGAGCTTTCGACAGTTCCTGTTCTATACGATCGCGGATTTCTAATGCTTTGTCCTGATATTGGTAAACATAGTTTTTCAGGTTCTCTTCGCTGTCTCTGTGACAGGTCTGGCAGGTATTCGATACGTTCTTCAATGGGCTCATCACCTGATGGTTCGAATATTTTATACCGCCTTCCGACATGTATGGCATATGGCAATCGGCGCATGACAGGCCGCGTTGGGCATGAGGTCCCAGCAGGAATATTTCATAATCCGGGTGCTGGGCTTTCAGCATAGGGGTTTTACTTAATGCATGTGTCCAGTCTGTAAATTCTGCTTCGTCGTAATATTTCTCCATCGCTTCCACAGTCATGCCTCCATCCCAGGGGAATGTAAGGTATTTGTTGTCTTTTGTAAAATAATATTCAACATGGCATTGCGCGCAAACCAGCGACCGCATTTCCTGAGGTGTGGCCTGTGTGATATCTTTTCCCTGACGTTGAAATGCTTCTATTAATGCCGGACGGGTAATTGTCAGATTCATAGTGACAGGGTCGTGGCAGTCGGCACAGCCGATAGGGTTTACTACCTCCGCACCCCAATCGCTCCATTTGGCTTTATAATAATTCTCAATACCTTTTTCGTGCATCAGGCGTGGTACATCGGGGCTTTTGCATGTCCAGCAGGTACCCGGCTGCATATCGCCCTCTCCGTTTTCGGGGCATCCTGTACGAAGTGTATTGCGTACGTCCTCAATGGCATGCATATGTCCGCGCGGTGCGGAATAGTCACGTGAAAAAGCGTATCCGGCCCATAATACCACCATTTCGGGACGCGACTCCAGCACATCTTCGGGCATATTGCCCAGATGCTTGCTTTTGAAATCCATATCGGCAGTCTTTTTCCACGTATTATACTCTCTCGGGTAGTTTATGCCCCATTCTTCATTGTGAGGGTTTATCCCGGTTATCTCTATTTTTTTATTGTTGTACAGTGTAGCTATTTCGGCACGGCGTTCTGTTATGGAGGCAGCCAGGATGCCTAATGCAAACACTCCTACCATGACAACGGCAAATATGCCCCATCCGATAATCGGTTTCCGTTTGATTGCTTCTGCTAATTTCTTGAACATAATTTATAGAGTTTTTAGTTGTTTATTTTTATAGGTTTAGATTCAGTT
This sequence comes from Dysgonomonas termitidis, assembly GCF_054657735.1. NCBI lineage: Bacteria > Pseudomonadati > Bacteroidota > Bacteroidia > Bacteroidales > Dysgonomonadaceae > Dysgonomonas > Dysgonomonas termitidis. The sequence goes on from NZ_BAAHYD010000003.1 coordinate 583,730, forward strand.
TTTATTCATTCTCTTCTTCAGCCACTCCGGTACGGGTGAGGCGGGTAGGGGAACAATCGCGTTAGGCGAGGAGGACAAATTGCTTATCTTGGAATGGGGCACTTGTGTGTGGCAGTCCCAGCACGCTTTGCCCTTTCCTTCCTGCACGTCGCAGTAATTTATCATACCTGTATTCACAAATTCAGTATTGAGTTGCGTGTGGCAACGGATGCAATTGTCCATTATCACCCCGTAGCTTTCGTCCCGAGGACGGATTACCTGCGGCTCTCCGTTTATGGTAAATACGGCGGCATGGTAAAGCCCGTCTTTAGCTTTAAATGCATATTTATTAAGGATGTTGTCCTGCGGTACATGGCAGTCGTTGCAGGTAGCCCATTGCGCGTGCGAACTATGGTTCCATGACTGATAGTATGGAGTCATAATGTGGCAGTTGATACAGGCTGCCGGATCGTCCGAAAGATAGGAGTGAGCCCTCGACATATAGACTGAGTATCCTCCCAATCCGACTATAATACCTCCTACGACAAACAAGGGTACTATAAACTGGTTAGGTATATGGCTCAGGAGTTTTTTTATCATGGTATGCTAATTTAAGGTTGCAGACCTATTTGTTACTTGTTATGTAAAAGAACAACAGTGATCTATGGTTCTATATTATATCATTAAATGCTTTCTTTTACCTGGTTACTGTTTAAATTTTCCTCAAAACGCAATCTGCAGTTGTGCTATCACTACATTTGAATTTTGCGCATCCCATTTGTTCGAATAGTCCGAATAGGTATAGTTGAGTTGTATCCGGCACTGAGGATAAAAATAATAATTTATTCCGACAGTATAATCAATTACCTCGCTATTAATATCTTTATTCCTGTTATAATAATCGGCTTTTAGTAAGGCGTTCAGTTTTTTTGGAACAAGGTAATACAGCCCCATGGCATAAACCCCTTCCTTTTCTATTCCGCCATCGTTGCCATTTACCCACTCGGCACGGGCATTGAAACGCTCCGATTTATAATCTGCGCTCACGTACCATCTGTCGCGTACGTGGTCGGATGTCACCGTTTCCCCGGCTCTGGCATATGAGGCCTGTCCAAAGTAGACTCCTCCTCCGACCCTCAGCCCTTGTACGGGTTGGAGCAATAGCATTCCGGCAAAGTCCTTGGCATTGTTCGTTTCACCGGTGGTAACACCTGTTCCCTGGAATACTCCGGCGGAGTATTGCAACAGATTATGCTTTTCCATCGGGAAAAGTTCTCCTGAAATCATGGCTCCGGCGTCGCGTCCGAAATTGTTTTTATTGTTTTGTTTTTTCAATACATCGTCCTCTCCTGCATATCCTACCAGATTGGATATGGTGCGGGAATAGGCCGCTGTTTCCAGTGTGGCCGGTACATACTGGCTTTCCAGTGTGAACGGGCTTTTGAATTGTCCTACTTTGAGATTGAACTCTTTGGCTGCCGTCCATTCTCCCCAGAATTCCTGAACAGATGGATTTACCATCTCTAAAAGGAAACCGTAGCGGAACGAATCGTTTAGTTTTCCACTTACCGATATAAACAGATTCTTAGCTTTGAAGTCGTTGTGTATTTTGTCTACATCGGAGTATCTGTACATTAACTGCCCGTTTCCTCCAAACTGCATATAAGGGGTATTGAAGGCTTGCCTTACTTTTTCTACTTTCTGCGGAAGGGTTGCTTTTTGTTCTTTATTTGCCGCCTCTTTTTTAATTTCATCGGCTTCAGACCGGGTAAGTACATTTTTCTCAACCAGTTTCTTCAGTAACTCGTCAGATTCCTGCGCGTAGAAAGTGCTGAATGATAAGCAAAAGATTATAAAAACAAAAATTTTCTTCATTTCTACAAGTATTAGATATTTCATTATACAAAATATGCGAATATTCTGCAAAAAAAGTGTAATATATATTACACCTTGAAAATGAATGTTTCTTACATATAGATTTTGTAGCGATCGGGATAGTATGTTTGTTGAGAAAATTTATCTATATTATAGTTGATCGTTCTTTGAAGTATTGATTAAAGCAGTTACGAGTTACTTCGCCCTTCAGGCAGTTACGAGTTACAAGTTAGTTAACTGTTTACTGTTAACTGATACATGTGTTACCTTTGTTACCTTTTAACAGTTACAAGTTACTTCGCCCTTCGGGCAGTTACGAGTTACAAGTTAGTTCACTGTTTACTGCTAACTGTTTACTGTTAACTGATATATGTGTTACCTTTGTAACCTTTTTGGAGAAAGACACGAAAGACAGGTTGTTAACTATTCTCTGACGGGATGCTTCGTTTCTCTAAGCATGACAAACCACGATACTGTTGACTGATGACTGCAAAAAGTTATTAACTTTGTGCCCAATGATTACATTATTTGCAGATGGCAGATTCACTTAAAAGGAAAACAGGTGTAGCTTTGTTCTGGAGCTTTATCGATAAAGGCGGACAGCAAATTATAACGCTGGTTTTCTTTTATATTCTCGTCCGTCTGATATCGAAAGAAGACATCGGGACAGTGAACCTGTTAGCCATTTTCACCATTATTTCGGGTATGTTGCAGGAGAGCGGTTATTCATCGGCACTGATCCGGAAAAGGGAAGTACATCCCGAAGAGTACACCTCTGTTTTTTATTTTAATATATCGATCAGTCTTATTTTATACACAATTCTTTTCTTTTGCGCTCCCCTCATCAGCTGGTTTTATGAAAAACCGGTATTGACAGACCTGGCTCGCTTTGTATTCCTTGCTTTTGTCTTCAATGCATTCGCCATCATCCAGAATGTGAACCTGGTGAGAGAGATGAACTTCAAACTCAATACCCGGATTACACTTGTCGCATGGTGCGTATCGGGGCTGATAGCCATACTGATGGCGTACAACGGATACGGGATATGGAGTATGGCTGCCCAGCAGGTTTTACAAAGTTTCATCAGGAGCTTACTGCTATGGATTTTCGTAAAATGGAGGCCTAGTGGGAAATTTGTATTCCTACATATCAAAAAGATGTCGTCTTACAGTATTAACCTGTTGATCTCAGGGCTTTTTGGACAAATATGCAACAATATATCACCTTTGATTATCGGTAAAAAGTTCTCTATTCCTCAGGTAGCCTCATACAGCCAGGGGCTGAAACTGACAAATATCCCGCAATCGGTTATCAGTGAGGGGATAAGGAGTGTGGCTTATCCCTTATTGTCGAAGATAGGAGAAGATGACCAAAGAAGCAAAAAGGCATACCGGAAAGTTATGCGCATAACCTCGTTTATCTCTTTCCCCGTGGCTATGTTGCTGATAGTAACAGCTGGCCCGATAGTATCCATCTACTTGCCGAGCGAATGGGCGGATGTAGTCCCCATACTGCAAATATTATCTATCGGAGGTGCTTTTCTGCCTCTCTTCAGCCTTATCTCGTCCCTGTTGCAATTCAAAGGGGAATCGAAGCTGTTGTTAAAAATAGAAGCATGCAAAAATGTGCTTGTACTGGTAGCGATTGCCATTGGGGTACAATTCGGGATACAAGGGCTGGTAATAGGATTAAGCCTCGTTAATGTACTCGCTTTTTTTGCCGGCATGTTTATTGCCGGAAAACGTATAACATACTCGTTTGTCGAGATACTGAGGGATACGGTACCATACATCATTATATCTGTGGCCTCATTTGCTCCGTTTACCATGCTCTCTCTGGTTGGATTGGAAAATATATTTTTATTACTTTTAATGCCGGCCTTTGTGGGAAGTTGTATTTATCTGCTGATAATGAAACTCTTCGGGTCAGTCATAATGGAGGAAACGATAGATTTCGTGAAGCAGTCTTATAATAAAACCTTTAAACGATAGCCCTTATGTCTAAAGTTTCCATACTGATGCCTGTTTATAATGCCGGACAATATCTGTCCGAGGCAATAGACAGCATATGCTCACAGAGCTTCAAAGATTGGGAACTGATACTTATAAACGATGGGTCTACAGATAATAGCGAAACGATTATAAGCCGCTATAGCGACAATCGGATGTACTATATAAAGAACCCTGTAAATCTGGGTCTTATAAAAACCCTGAATAAAGGTATCGACTTTTGCGGAGGAGAATATATCGCCCGTATGGATGCGGATGACATTTCTTTTCCTGAACGGTTGAGGAAACAGATAGATTTTATGGATGCCCACCCTGACTATCTGATGTGTGGTACTAACGCCGCTGTCATCAATAGCCGGGGCGGCAGAACGGGAAAAATACGGAACCTTCCTGACAATGATTTACTCCAAATCAGTCTCCTCTTCTCGCCATCGTTTGTGCATCCTAGTGTAATGATCCGGCGTGAGGTGCTGTTGGAGAACAGATATGATGAAGCATATAAGCACGTCGAAGATTATGAACTTTGGTGCCGGATAGCAAAGCATGGAAAAGTAGCTAATCTGGAAGATGAACTACTGGCATACCGCTGGCACGACAGCAACGTATCCGTATTAAACAATGAAATACAGGATAAGCTGAAAGATAAAATCATCTCTGATGAATTGGGAATGTTGGATATTACACCTACTGACGAGGAATTATTTTGTCACAGGATTACTTTCAGCCTCTATAGTCTGGGGAATAAGCAAGAGGTCCCCGTTCCCCGATTCAACGATATTTCCGGTTGGTTCTCGAAACTTATCCGGCAAAACAGGATAAAGAGGACGTACAATCAGAAAGGTTTCGTTGCATTCCTTTGGGCCCGGTGGATTGTGCTCTGTGTATCTCAAAAGAAGTATGGCGGAATAATACCGCCGTTTGCTTCATTGAAGCCTACTGTACTCATGAAATTACTAAAGCTTATGTTTTTCTTAAGAAATAAATGATAACGAAGCGCCGGGACTCAAATGACAAAAGAATAACAAAAATGAAAGACAGGGACAGGTTCATTCACCAAATGAGTTTTTTTACATACATTATTAAAGAGAAACATATAAAAATATTGTAAATTTGCCAGGCATTTTTAGAAGGATTTAACAATGAATAAACGGATAAAATTTATCTTCGACTTAGACGGAACGGTCACGGCAGAGGAAACTTTGCCCCTGATAGCTGAGCACTTCAATATTCAAGAAGAAATAGGTGCAATCACAAAGGAAACTATTCAGGGAAATATTCCTTTTATTGAAAGTTTTATCCGGCGAGTAAATATTTTAGGGAAACTTCCGGTTTCAGAAATATCTTCATTGCTTGAAAATGCAAAATTATATCCGCTTTTACAGAATTTCATAAGAGAAAACAAAGAACATTGCGTCATTGCCACCGGCAACTTAGAGTGCTGGGTAGACAAATTGCTCAAACGTATAGGTTGTGAATCCTTTTATTCTGAAGGTATTGTCAAGCTGAATAAAGTAGAACAAATTACAACTATTCTGAAGAAAGAAATTGTAGTGGAAAACTTTCAAAAAAGCGGTTATACAGTGGTATATATCGGAGATGGCAACAATGATATGGAAGCAATGCGCATAGCAGATATAGCCATAGCTGCAGGTATGACCCATTTCCCGTCTCAAAGCCTGTTGCCGATATCTGATTATTTGATTTTTAACGAAAAAGCATTATGTCGTCAACTAAATCAGTTGTTATAAGTTGTGCCGGAGTCGGCTCGCGATTAGGGCTCGGACAGACCAAAGCCTTGATCAAGATCAATGGAAGATCATTAATATCGTGGCAATTGGAAGCATTCAAAGATATTGAAGATTTGCGTATCGTTGTAGGATATCAGGCCAACGATGTTGTAAAAGAAGTACTGCAATACAGAGATGATGTCATATTTGTATTCAATCACCGTTATTTCGAGACAAAAACAGGTGCAAGTTTTTACCTGGGAGCACAACATGCGAACGAATATGTGTTGGAATGGGACGGAGACTTACTGGTTCACCCCGACGATGTAAAAAGAATATTGTCAGAGGATGGTGAGTTTATTTGTTATGCCGAAAAGGCATCGGATGAAGCTGTTTTTGTAAACACAACCGAAGATGGCAGCGTAATCTCATTTTCCCGGGAAAACGGTGATTATGAATGGACAGGGCCGGCATGTATCAGAAAAGACAAGCTGGGATATTCTTCCGGTAATGTTTTCAATCAGCTGGAACCTTACCTGCCCATGAAGGGGATAGAAGTCAGGGCATATGACATAGATACTTACCAGGACTACCAGCGGGTTGTTGAACATGTTAAAGAATGGTATAAATAAAAACGGTATGGAAAACAAACAAGCTGTAGAGTATTGGAAGACAAAGGCCTCGGCCAATCCGGACGAAAAAACGACAAAGGTAAACCCTATAAACGATTATACACAAATTGACGCGGACTTTATTCTTAAATTTGCCGATAAAGACTCTGATATTCTGGATTTAGCCAGTGGCACAGGGCTTACGATAAACAAGTTTTATGATAGGGTCCGTCATATCGATGCTGTTGAGTTATTTCCGGACTTCTCCAGATTTATAAAGAAATCTCCCAATATCACGGTTGTCAATCAAGATATTCTGCAGTTTGGAACAAACAAAAAGTACGATGTAATTACCATGTTCGGTATTGTATCCTACTTTAATAAGGAAGAAGTAACTTATCTATACCAGAAGTATCTCAATCTATTAAAACCCGGAGGAAAACTGATCGTCAAGAATCAGTTTGGAGTAGCAGAAGACGTGGAAGTATCGGGCTTTTCCGAAGAGTTGCAGCAAAATTATTTCTCTCAATACCGCCACTTAGACAAGGAGATAGAAACATTAGAAGTAATCGGTTATTGCAATATCGAAACGTTCGATATTTATCCTCCTGAATGTAATAGATGGGATAATACGCATTTTTATGCGATTGTCGCCAAAAAATAAATGTTTATGCAAGAAGATTTTTCAATATATAACGGTGAAGGCACAATCCTCCGCCGAGCTCAAATGAGAATGCTGGATATTCTATCGGAAGTAGATAAAATATGCAGGAAGCATAATATCACTTACTGGTTAGATGGGGGGACATGCTTAGGGGCGGTACGCCACAAAGGGTTCATACCTTGGGATGATGATATAGACATCGCTGTTATGAGAAACGACTACAAACGGCTGCGTAAAATACTGAAAAAGGAACTGCCGGAGAATATGGTTTTTCAGGATGAGACTACAGAAAGACTGTACCCTGCTAAAATGGCAAAAGTAAGAGATAAGAATTCTTACTTTGAGGAAACAGAAATGAAGACGGCTTTGAAAGAGCAAGGGATTTTCATAGATATTTTTCCCGTGGAAAAAGGATATGTAAAAGTAAAAACATTCATTGACTTCTTTTATGGACGGGCCTTTAGGCGTCTTCGTCATCATAACGGCAATAGAAAGGAGTATGTAATAGCCTTGTTGATGTGGCCATTTGCCTGCACAATGGTAGGGATAGCACGCTTCTTCAATTTCCTTATTACGTCCGACGATCTGATATACAGCTATGGTATCCCTACTTTAAACAAGTATCAGCTTCACGCCAGGGACTTTGTGCCGACAAAGCCCATCGTGTTTGAAAATAAAGAATTTATGGCTCCTGCAAATGCCGATGCTTATCTGAGACGTTTATATGGCGACTACATGCAGATCCCGCCCAAAGAGAAACGGAGGATTCATGCTTCAGTCATCAGGTTCTTTGACTAGAGGCCCATTTCTTTGAACAGCTTCTTCTCGCGTTCTTTCGCTTTTTCTACCGAGGCCGGATTCTTTGGATCTATACCATATTTGGATGGGGCCGGTATTATCAGTTTAGTACCGAGCGTTATATTATTTATGTTTTTGATAACACCTTTGTTTTCTTCATATATATAGACGCAGAATGACTTGTGTCCGTAGTATTTCAAGGCTATATTCCGAAGCGTATGCCCGGGCTGTATGGTCTCTGTTGCTAATGGTTTTGCCGGGTCTTTAGCCGGTTGGGCAACAACCTTCGCCTCACCGCCATCCGGCTCAGTCTGCGATAGTTTTGTATCCTGCTGGGATTCGTTCTTAGCTTGTTGTGCAATATCCTTTATTTGAGTCGAGTCCTGTTTCTGAGCCAGCGAATCCACTGGTGGTTTCTTATCAAAAACGATTACATTCTTCCGGCCTTTATCCTCAGAGGATCCCGTTAAGAAAGCGGCCAGTTCCTGAAAATAGTATCCGCCAACGGCAAACCCCGCTAAAATAAGGAGTACAACAAAGCCTAAAGAGATAAACCGTCTGCGCCTGGACTTTTTGCTATGATTGTAGAACATAGAGTCAATATCCGTACTGGGTGTGGATGTTCTGAAAGCCCTGGTAGCCGTCGTTCCTGCTTTTTCGTGAACTGTTTCATCAACACTTTCTTCAGCGCTCTCCTCGTCGGAGTTTATTCCGGCTTCTTCTTTAGCTTCCATTATGGCAGACTCCGCTTCTGTTTCTTCAGGTAGAGGAGCTTCTTCCACTTCTTCAGCTCCTGCAACAGCTTCTTCCACGGATTCCTCAGGGATAACGATATACTCTGTAATTTCTTCTTCAACAATAGCTGCATCCGGAGTATCATCCTGGTCTTCTGCAATATCCTCATCGGCCTCGTCCTCTACATTTTCGAAAGACACCCCATCTTCAAGTATAACACTCTCGAAATGGGCAAAAGGCCGGTTGACTGCTTCTTTTAATGATTTATCAGGAATAAAACTAAGTTTATAATGAGCCGGAATCTCTATAGCTTCTCCGGTATTGACATCTACGCTTTTACGCGCGTTTACCTTTACCAGTTTGAATACACCGAAGTCCTTTATACGCACCGGATCATTGCTTTCTATACTCTCTGAGATGACCGCAATAAGTTCCCTCAAAAAAGTTTCCGCCTCCTTCTTTGTTATGCCTTGTTTTTTTGCCAGAAGGTCAATTAAATCCTGTAGACTAAGTCTCTCATCCATTTACTTCCAGATTTTTAAGGTTATCTTTTATTGTTTGCCCGGGACGAAATGCCAGTGAGATTTTGGGAGGAACAAGGAAACGCTGCTTTGATACGGGGTTAACGGATATCCGTTCCCCTTTTTTCTTAGTCTCAAAAAGGCCGAAACCCTGAATATTGATTGAGTTCCCGTCTTCAAGATTGCTGTTAATTATGGAAACTGTAGTTTCCAATACTTCAGAAGTCTGCCGTTGTGTCCATCCTAGCCTTTTAGCCAGCGCTGCTATTAATTCCTGGTTTGTCATAGCATTTGTATTTAGATTTAAATCACTTCTCCATATAAATCGAATGGCTGGGCGCCCGTTATCTTAATATTATAAAAGTCCCCAATATTAAGCATTTTATTTTTCTTAATCAAGACTTCCGGATCTACTTCTGGCGAATCATATTCCGTACGGCCGATATAATAATCCGATTCTTCCCTGTCTACGATTACTTTAAGGGTATTTCCTATTTTCTGTTCGTTTATATCAAGAGCAATCCGTTCTTGCAAAGCCATCAAAACGTCCATCCGCTCCTGCTTTACGGCATCTGATATTTCATCTCTGTAATGAGCATAGGCGTATGTTCCGTCTTCATGCGAATAAGGGAACGCGCCCATTCTATCGAAACGTACATCCTTCACGAACTGGAGCAATTCCTCAAAGTCTTTATGGGATTCTCCGGGATGCCCAACCATAAGGGTAGTACGGATGTGGATACAGGGGACTTCTTCCCTGATACGCTTTATCAGGTCGTATGTCTGTTCCTTTGTTATATTGCGGCGCATCTTTTTCAGCATATTGTCGCTGATATGTTGCAACGCTATATCCAGATATTTACACACATTATCATTCTCCCGCATCACCCGTAACAGATCGTAAGGGAAATTTGCCGGATATGCATAATGTAAACGTATCCACTCTACACCTTCAATCTTTGCTATACGGTCTATCAATTCCGGCAACTTAGCCTGCTTATAATTATCCAGGCCATAGAATGACAAATCCTGTGCAATAACCTGAAACTCTTTTACACCGGAAGCTACCAGATGCCTTACCTCTTCTTCGACTTCTTCTATCTGCCTGGACTGATGCTTACCGGTCATGATCGGGATGGAGCAATAAGAGCAGGCACGATTACAACCTTCCGAAATTTTCAGATAAGCGTAATGAGAAGGAGTCGTAATATTGCGTTCCAGCGCTAACTCCTTATGATATGATTTACCCAAATCGGAGATGAGGGCTTTCCATCCAAATTTTCCGTAAAAGCTATCGACTTCGGGTATTTCGGCTTTCAGTTCCTCCATATACCTGTCGGTAAGGCAACCCATTACAAATAGCTTATTCAATTTCCGTTCTTTTTTAGCCTCTGCAAACTCAAGAATCATATTGATAGACTCTTCTTTCGCATCACCAATAAAGCCGCATGTGTTTATAACTACAATTTCTCCTTCCGACTTATCCGGATCATGTTTTACGGTGTAGCCGTTTGCCAACAATTGTTTCATCAATAACTCGGAGTCTACCAGGTTTTTAGAACAACCGAGCGTGATGACATCTATTCTGTTTTTCTTCATTTCTTATTCTCCAAAGAGACTGTTGACAAACTCGCGGCGGCGAAACACCTGAAGATCGTCAATACCCTCTCCCAAACCTATATATTTTACCGGTATCTTAAATTGATCGGAAATACCAATTACAACCCCTCCTTTTGCCGTACCATCCAGTTTGGTGATAGCCAAGGCTGTAACATCGGTAGCAGCCGTAAACTGTGTAGCTTGTTCAAATGCATTTTGTCCGGTAGAACCGTCGAGAACAAGTAGCACTTCATGCGGTGCTCCGGGGACTATTTTGTCCATCACTTTCTTAATTTTAGAAAGTTCGTTCATTAAGCCGATTTTATTATGAAGCCGCCCTGCAGTATCTATTATTACGATATCAGCATTGTTCGACTTTGCAGAACTCAATGTATCGAAGGCTACAGAAGCCGGATCGGAACCCATTGCCTGTTTGATGACCGGGACACCTACGCGTTCGCCCCAGATAACCAACTGCTCAACGGCTGCTGCACGAAATGTATCAGCCGCACCAAGATATACGGATTTACCCGCTTTCTTAAACTGGTTAGCCAGCTTGCCGATTGTAGTTGTTTTGCCGACTCCGTTTACGCCGACAACCATTATCACATATGGTGTCACAGCTTCCGGAATAGAAAAATCATCATTATCTACTGCATTATTCTCAGTCAATAAATCGGCTATTTCTTCCCGCAGCAGATTTTTCAGTTCCTTATCGTCTACATATTTATCTTTTGCCGCTCTTTTTTCGATACGTTCGATAATCTTCAATGTGGTATTTACGCCTACATCCGACATTATCAGTACTTCTTCGAGTTGATCGAGCACATCATCGTCTACTTTCGATTTTCCGGCTATAACACGCGATAATTTGGAAAACATCGACTCTTTGGTCTTTTCCAAACCTTTATCCAGTGTTTCCTTTTTTTGTTTCGAAAAGAAATCAAATAATCCCATAGATGTTTTTATTTCAATACATAACTAACATTTGTAATCAGCAAAGATAGTGAATTTAGGCCACACATATGATGAATGTCCACATAAAAATATAGGGCAAACGCACGAAAAATCAGCAGTTACCAATTAATGTCCATACAGTTCTTTTAGCTTACTGCTCGTTAAAAAGTAACAAAGGTAACACTATTTACAGTAAGCAGTCATTAACCCGTAAGATATAAAAACTTTGCGCCTTAGCGTCTCTGCGTGAAACAAAACAGGGCGCCAGCCAACTTGTAACTCGTAACTGCCCTAGGGCGCAGTAACTTGTAACTTTTTTTGAATCCTTAAACATTAAATTTTTAAATCCTAAATCCAGCACTTCAAAGAACTATCAGCTAAAAGCTAATACTAATTGCTTATTACATAGATAAACCTCTACAAAGAAAAAACACAATCCAGTGTATTTGCCCTGATATAAAATGATTAATGCCGGATATTCTTGCAAACATGCAGCTTTTACAAATCCCATTGCATCTATCTTATATTAACCTAAACAATTTGAATATGAAGAATATCGCTTTCTTTTTCACTTCTCTTATTTTATTTATAAGTTGCGATGATAACAGTATACCTCCTGTTTCTGTAAAGCTGGAACCATTCATTATTGAGAATTATTCGGCGGACGCAAGACAGTTATACTTTAACGAAGTTTTTAAGAACCCGAATAACCCGGATCATAATAATCCGGAGTTGAATGTCGATGAAGAAAGAAAAGTCCTGGAAATAATTCAGGCTGTTTACAATTTGCAGTCTCTGGAGAGGGATACCGTATTCAATATCTATAAAATTCATGGATACTATTGTTATAACTTTAATTCCATATACCTGAAGGTTAATACAGCTTTACCCGCTATAAGAAAACTGGCTGAAGGAATTATTCCGACAGGAGATGCTGAACTGGATAAAGTCCTGACAAAATATAAACCGGAATCCGTTAAGCCTTTCTATGGTTATCCTGAGTTTCCGTGGCTAACAATTACTACAAAGAAAGAATATAATATGATTCCTGTGGAAGCCGAATTCAGGAGGCTAAAATCCGTGCTGACCGCCGAGTTCAACAATGGCTGCGTTGGCGGGGGAAATACAATTGATTTAGAAAGGAAAGGCAATACGGCAACTATTATATTCAGTATTGGGGAGGGTGATTGTCCGGCAGGATGTATTTATCACAGATACTGGAAATTTGAGGTCACAAACGGTATGGCCCGGTTTATGAATTCATATTCAAACTATTAGACAGTAGCCACTTTTTCTAAATAAAAAACCTCTTTGTTTCTGCGACAAAGAGGTTTCTTTATATTTTAATATGGCGATTATTTAGCGAAATAATCTTTTACTGATTCGTTTGGAACCATTTCTTCTTTAAATGTGTAAGCGCCTGTTTTAGGGGACTTTACCATTTTGATTACTTTAGCATAGTTACGACCGTCTTTTGCTGATGGGTCACGATAACCTGCGACTGTTTTCTTTGCCATGGTTTATCTTGTTTTACTTGATTTCTTTATGTACAGTTACTCTTTTCAATATGGGATTGTACTTTTTCAGTTCCAATCTCTCTGTAGTATTTTTTCTGTTCTTAGTAGTAATGTAGCGGGATGTGCCCGGCATACCACTGGCTTTGTGCTCTGTGCACTCCATTATTACCTGGATTCTGTTTCCTTTTGCTTTCTTAGCCATTTCCTGTTCCTCCTAAATAATTAAGCGTTTAAATAACCATCTGCGGCCGCTCTTTTGATTGCAGCGTCCAATCCAATTTTATTGATTGTACGAAGGCCTGCAGCTGAAACATTCAGGCTAACCCAACAATCTTCTTCTACCCAGTAGAATTTCTTTTTAAAAAGATTGACATTAAATTTTCTCTTAGTCTTTCTGTTCGAGTGAGAAACATTATTGCCAACCATAGCTTTTTTTCCTGTAATTTGACAAATCTTGGACATCGCTATTGTGTTTTATATGTTTATTTTTATATTATATCCTATCCAAATCGGGTTGCAAATTTAGTCATATTTTTCAAACCTACAAATATTTATATCGTTAAAGTTCTTTTTATTTCCAGTTTCAACCCTACTAATACTCTTAATGTGATCGCTATAAACTATTTTTAATTCATTTTTCAGGTGGATTTACTATCCAGGAGACAGACAGGCAGTCTTATTCATATTGGTAAATAATATTTGTATCTTTGTGATATGAATAACAAACGCATACTCATCACAGGAGCCAGTGGCTTTATCGGCAGCTTTTTGGTCGAAAAGGCTTTGGAAAAAGGCTATGAAACCTGGGCCGGAATCCGCAAAAGCAGCAGTCGCGAATATTTGCAGGATAAACGTATTCAGTTCATCGACCTCCCCTTTCATGATAAAGATAAATTAACGGAGGACTTATGCCGCTTTGTTTCCGAACATGGCAAATTCGATTATATTATTCATAATGCCGGAGTCACAAAATGTTTAAACCCCAGCGATTTCGACAAGGTTAATTTCCAATATACAGCCAATTTCATAGATGCGCTCAAAGCGGCAGATGCTGTTCCCGGAAAGTTCGTATTAATGAGCAGCCTCAGTGTGTGCGGGCTTGGAGATGAAACAAACTACATCCCGCTAAAAATAACCGACACCCCCAATCCGAATACAGCATACGGGAAAAGCAAACTGAAGGCGGAGATGTACCTGCAATCAACCGATGATTTTCCATACATTATTCTACGGCCAACAGGTGTGTACGGGCCACGCGAAAAGGATTATTTCCTAATGGTAAAGACTGTGAAATCAGGTTTGGATGTCGGTGCAGGATTCAGGCCTCAGCACCTGACTTTCATATATGTCAAAGATCTGGTCGATGCCGCGTTTCTCGGATTGGAAAGCGACATTCGTAAGGGGGCCTATTTTGTTACCGATGGAGATGTATATACCGATAAGGAATATACCCGGTTGGTAAAAGAATCTATAGGCAAAAAACATGTACTCAGCGTGAAAGTCCCCCTGTGGCTATTAAAAACCATATCCGCAATAGCTGAAAATATATCCAGACTGACGAAGAAGCCATCTACCTTAAATAGGGATAAATATAAAATAATGAGACAACGCAACTGGGAATGCGACATTACTCCTCTTTCCAATGACCTCGGGTTTTCCCCAAAATATAACCTGAAGAAAGGTCTGGAAGAATCTGTCAAGTGGTATAAAGAAAACGGTTGGCTATAATCTGTTTACAATATGGCCACAGTCAATATATTCCGGTTGAGAACCGGCAGAATTGACGGCTTTTGCATTACCTTTTTCAGTAGGAAGGGAAATAAAAAAACAAGATGAAGTTCCCGGTTATTTACCAACTCGCCTGCTCGTACTTATTTATAAAATTTTCAAAGAACAACCATCTGGAACAACTACCTAAAAATCTCTGGTATAGATAAAGATTATGCATTTCCATAATCCTTTTAACTAAAACATCAAATAGTAAACCAGACATTACAAAACAGACAAAAACGTGATTATCACTAAGAAGAACGGATAATTTGTCATTAAAAATGACTAACAAATTTCTTTGGTACCAAATTATTTGTTATTTTTGTACAGCTTTTCAAAAAGGATGTTTTATAACATAAATATTTTATTCCTACTAAAGCGTTTAAATAGGATATACTCGATTTTTTAACTATAAAATTAAAAACAAAATGATTAAAGTAGGTATTAACGGATTTGGACGTATTGGTCGTCTGGTATTCCGTGCTGCGCAAGGCAGAAGTGACATTCAAGTTGTTGGTATCAATGACCTTATCGATGTTGAATATATGGCATATATGCTAAAATACGATACTGTTCATGGAAAATTCAATGGTACAGTTGAAGTAAAAGACGGCAAATTGGTAGTAAACGGAAACGCTATCCGTGTAACTGCTGAAAAAAATCCTGCTGACTTGAAATGGAATGAAATCGGCGCTGAATATATCGTAGAGTCTACTGGTCTTTTCCTTGAAAAACCTAAAGCTCAGGGCCATATCGACGCCGGTGCTAAATATGTAGTTATGTCTGGTCCTTCAAAAGACGATACCCGTATGTTCGTTTGCGGAGTAAACCACGATAAATATGAAAAAGGCGAGCAATTCGTTTCTAACGCTTCTTGTACTACAAACTGTCTTGCTCCTATCGCTAAAGTATTGAATGACAAATTCGGTATCGTAGAAGCTTTGATGACTACAGTTCACGCTACTACTGCTACTCAAAAAACAGTAGACGGACCTTCAGCTAAAGACTGGAGAGGCGGACGTGCTGCTGCTGGTAACATCATCCCTTCTTCTACAGGTGCTGCTAAAGCTGTAGGTAAAGTTATCCCTGAGCTTAACGGAAAACTTACAGGTATGTCAATGCGTGTTCCTACTCTTGACGTTTCTGTTGTTGACTTAACTGCCCGTCTTGCTAAAGAAACCAGCTACGAGGATATCTGTAAAGCTATGAAAGAAGCTTCTGAAGGCGAATTGAAAGGTGTACTCGGATATACTGAAGATGCTGTTGTTTCTTCTGATTTCATCGGAGACGCACGTACTTCTATCTTCGACGCTAAAGCTGGTATCCAATTGAGCCCAACTTTCGTTAAAGTTGTTAGCTGGTATGACAACGAGTGGGGATTCTCAACTAAAATGCTTGAGCTTATCGCTCACATGGCTAAAGTTAACGCATAATATACGATAGCTTAATATATAGGAAAGAGCAGCCGGAAGGTTGCTCTTTTTTTGTTATATACAGAAAACCAGGAGCATCAATATGTGCCGGAGAATACCGATGGTGTATCTCTCTCTGCCTTTAAACAGAAAGCCCCGCCATACAGCAGGGCTTATCTTCCATAACCCTACCTGTCTATTCCCTCCAATGTAAACAAGAACGCATAGTCCAGAGCAATGTCTTTCAGGTAGTCGAACCGGCCGCTGGCCCCGCCGTGCCCGAATTCCATATTCGTTTTCAGCAACAGCACATTATTGTCGGTCTTCATATCCCTTAGCTTAGCCACCCATTTGGCCGGCTCGAAGTATTGCACCTGACTATCGTGCAAACCTGTGGTGACAAGTATATTCGGATAGTCTTTCTTCTCTACATTTTCGTATGGACTGTAACTTTTCATATAGAAATACGCATCCTTATCCTTAGGATTCCCCCATTCATCAAACTCATTCGTCGTTAGAGGGATACTTTCATCCAGCATGGTATTCACCACGTCCACAAAAGGCACATCGGCTATCACTCCATGCCAAAGTCCCGGATTCATATTTATAACCGCGCCGATAAGAAGCCCTCCGGCACTACCGCCCTGAGCATACAAATGCTCCTTGCCGGTATAATTTTCTTTCACAAGGAATTCGCCACAGTCGATGAAATCTGTGAATGTATTTATCTTTTTCATCAGTTTACCGTCTTCGTACCACTGGCGCCCCATTTCCTGACCTCCGCGAATATGAGCTATCGCATATATGAATCCTCTGTCTAAAAGGCTCAGGCGATTGCTGCTGAAAGAAGCATCCATGCTGGCACCATAACTTCCATAGCCATAAAGCAGCAATGGAGTTTTACTGTCTTTCTTTGTTGTTTTCTTGTACACAAGCGAGATAGGCACTTTTGTACCGTCTTTGGCCGTGGCGTACAATCTCTCGGTCCGGTAATCCTCTTTATTGTACCCTCCCACCACTTCGCGTTCTTTCATCAGCGTTTTCTCATGGGTGTCCATATTGTAATCGAATGTGGAGCTCGGCGTAGTCATAGATGTATAGCCGTAACGGACGATATTGCTTTCGTATTCCGGATTCGAAGCCGTATAAGCCATGTAGGTAGGCTCTCCGAAATCAATATAATGTTCTTTCCCGTCTTTCAGGCTGCGTACACAAAGCTTTACAAGCCCTTCCTTCCGTTCCTCGAGCACGATAAAATCTTTAAATTCATCAACACTTTCCAGCAATACATCTGCACGGTGAGGAATATATTCTTTCCAGTTGTCCACACTTGTTTTATCCAGTGAGCATTCCATTACCCGGAAGTTCTTCGCATCCTTATTGGTAAGGATAAGAAACCTGTCGGCCAAAGGAATTATATCATACAATACATCTTTCATCCTTGGCTGGAATGATTTGAAGGCAGACTCTGGCTTATCGGCTTCGATGAAGAATGTCTCTGACGACAAGGTTGCCTGTGACTGGATAAAGATATATTTCCGGTTCTTGGTCTTACCCACTCCTATGTAATTACTTTTATCCTTTTCTTCATAAACAGTCACATCCGAAGATGCATCCGTACCTAAAGTGTGACGTTTGATTTTTTCCGACAATAAGGTTACCGGATTTTTCGACGTATAAAATACAGTCTTGTTATCTGCCGCCCATGTAGCTCCTCCGCTTGTATTCGGAATCGTTTCTTTATAAACTTCACCTGTCTCCAGATTTTTAAAATATATTGTATATTGTCTACGGCTGACCTCATCCACGCCATAGGCCATCAGTTTATTGTCTTCACTGATCGAGATGCCGCCGACAGCATAATAAGAATGCCCTTCTGCCATTTTATCCACATCGAGCAGTATTTCTTCCGAAGCTTCGAGACTTCCTTTTTTCCGGCAATACTTATAATATTGTTTCCCTTCTTCGGTTCGCGTATAATAATAGTAACCGTTTTTGAAGGTCGGCACACTTTCGTCCGTTTCTTTTATCCGGCCTTTCATCTCATTAAACAATGCTTCCTGAAAACCGGCTGTACCACCCATTACAGTATCCAGATAGGCATTCTCTGCCTTCAGGTAATCTACCACCAATGTGCTGTCCGGCCCTTTACCAAAAAAGTCATACATCCAGTAATACTCATCATTTACAGTATCCCCGTGTATAATACGGAGATGTTCTTTCTTTTCGGCTATCGGGGCTTTTGCCTCTTTAAAGCCGTTTTTATTATTTGTTGTACACGACATAAAAATGAATAGGATCAGAGTGGAAAACAATACTTTTTTCATACTCTTTGCTTTTTATTTGTTAACATTTATAAACTCCCCTAAAATTACGCTGTTCTTTTTTCTTATCAAAATATGTTTTAGATAACATCCATACAAGGAAGAAAAAAGTAACAGTTTTTTCAGTGAACAGTTATCAGTAAACAGTATTTCATGCAGAGACGCTAAGCCGCAAAAGGTAACAAAGGTAACAGATATATCAGTTAACAGTAAAACAGTTAGCAGTAAACAGTGAACTAACTTGTAACTCGTAACTGCCCGAAGGGCGAAGTAACTCGTAACTGCTTTAATCAATACTTCAAAGAACTATAAGCTAATGGCTAAAAGCTACCAGCTATTATATAGATAAACCTATTGAAATATAATTACATGTTAATCACTAAGTAATAGGCGTTGATGGCTCTCTGTCCGAAGTATTTGGTTATCTTTGCAGGTAAATAAAATTTATAGAAATTAGTAATACTTTTCTTTTAATGAAAAAAATCACATTAATCTTAACAATTCTGACGGTGATATTAGCTTCGTGTCAGGATAAGAATGCGTACACTATTGAGGGTAATTTCACTGAAAATACATTTGATGGTAAGATGATATATCTTCAAAAGATCGACAGTATGAGAGCCGAATCATCATCAGTGATAGACTCGGTAATATTGAAAGACGGGAAATTCAAGTTCAAAGGAACTACCGACGGCAATCCTATCATGGGCTTTATATCTGTTGGTAAATTGGAATCTCCTGAGGCTGATTCTCCTGTAGGAACACTTATCCTGGAGCCGGGAGCGATAAAGATAACATTGGAAAAAAATGCAGTAACTACAAGCGGTACCCCAAGAAATGATGAGTTTAATAAGGTTCAAACCGCGATGAACAAAATGGCTGCTTTATATAAGGAGGTAAACGATGCCGGAGGTGTACAGGGTGTGCCTGATGCCAATTCGAGAATGCAGACGTTGCAGGAGGAAATGCAAAAAGCCAACTTTGAGTTTACAAAGGCTAATATGGGAAACAAAGCCGGAGAGTTTTTATTCTACTCCTCTGCGTCTATGTTTACAATGGAGCAGCTGCGGGAATTGTTGCCGTTGGCTGACAGTACGTTCCGTAACACTCCGGAAATGAAAGCCCTGGAGAAAGAACTGAACAGGATCGTTCCGGAAGTGGGTCAACCGTTTGCCGATGTACAGTTGGTAGATATGACAGGCAAGGCTGTAGCCCTGTCCGAATACGCAGGCAAGAGCAAATGCGTACTTATCGATTTTTGGGCTTCGTGGTGTGGCCCGTGTATTCAGGAAATGCCAAACCTTGTGAAAACATATAACGCATATAAAGCCAAAGGCCTTGAAATTGTAGGGGTATCTGTAGATGAAGACAGACAAGCATGGCTGAATGCGGTAAAAACGCATAACATGACATGGATACAATTAGGCGATGACACAAAGTCGGCATCAGAGTTATACGGTGTGAACACTATACCGCATACTGTTCTGTTGGATCAGGATGGTATCATCATAGCCAAAGATCTCAGAGGACCTGCACTGGAAGCTAAGATTGCTGAAGTACTCAATTAAACAATATGATAACATTCCTTGTTTTATTACTAACGGTTTGAATTATTAAATTCGGAAACTTATATATTAACTATCTTATTTATTAATAAAATGAAGAAAATTATATTTTCACTAGCATCTGTACTGATACTGGTTACATCTTGCGGGGAAAAAGACCAGTTTACCATCGATGGTACGGTAGCCGGAGCACCTGATAGCACAAAGGTGTATTTGCAAACACTGGAGGATAACTGGAAAGATCAGGTCGCAATCGATTCTGCTTATGTAACTAATGGTAAATTTGAGTTTAAAGGATTGGCTAAAGAAGGGGCTAAAATTCATTTCCTGGCATTGGGCCAATATACAGATAAAGTTAAGAGGCCGGTTTTATTGGTCGTAGAACCAGGGCAAATCAAAGTTGCACTGGATAGTGTTTCTACGATTAAAGGGACAGCTTCGAATGATGCCTATCAGGCTCTGAATACCAAACTGAACGGATTTGACACGGAACTGAAGGCTGTATTTGAAAAATCGAAACTCGATACGGCTAAGGTTGCACAAGCCGAATTGGAAAAACAGTATGAAGAGATAGATGCTCAGAAGACAAAAGAAATATATGGCTATGTGAAAGCTAATATACAAAGCCAGATAGGCGCTTATATATTCGCGTCCAGATCGTATTTATTTACCCTGGATCAACTGAAAGAGTTATTCGCATCTGTAAAACCTGAGTACAAAAACAATGAAAGGATGGCAAAGCTGGAAGCCCATATACAGGCTCTGGATGCAACATCGGAAGGCAAGGTATTTACAGACCTGAAAGGGAAAACCCCTGACGGGAAAGATGCTGCATTGGCCGATTATGCAGGTAAAGGCAAATATGTGCTTGTAGATTTTTGGGCATCTTGGTGTCCTCCATGCCGTGCCGAAATGCCAAAACTGGTAGAGGCATATAAGCAATATAACACAAAAGATTTTGAAATCGTAGGTATTTCACTGGACAGGACGAACGAGGACTGGGTAAAAGGAATTAAAGACCTGGGAATTACATGGCCTCAGATATCCGACCTGAAATTCTGGGATAGCGAACTTGCCGGTGCTTATGGTGTGAATTCCATACCCCATCTTGTGTTGCTTGACAAAGACGGTAAGATTATGGCTCGTGGGCTAAGTGCCGATGAAGCTGTAGCCAAATTGGTGGAATTGCTTAAATAATCAAGCTGCAAAATAAGAAAAGAGCTTATCAGTAATGGTAAGCTCTTTTTTTGTATTCATAAACTTGTAAGTTTTACTCTTTCCTTGCTATCCTAACCCCGATTTTCTCAATACCTTTCAGCCGCTGGTCGCGCATACCATGCCTTATTATTATCTGATGATTACGTCTTTCCTTAAAAATAATGTTGTCGTCAAAAACAAAAGAAGCCTGATATAATGTGCCGAATCCTGAACCTGCCCATTTCCCTAATTTATCGGCCAACAGGTATTCTTTTTCCCGTTTTGTATATAAAGAATCGTTATAAATGTCTGTTTGCACAAAGAACCAGATATTCTGATACGGGTAATTCACATTGTTGGTCACCTCAAAGGATATCGTATACGGAACGTTCAATTCGAAAACGGTGGAATCTATATTGAATATCAGCTTATCATTCTGTGCCCACTCCGCATCTTTTATTTCATGGAAACGGTAATATATCTCCTGCTTGTTGCAGGAGACAGCTATGATAGTTAACAGTATGCCGCATAAGGCGGATAGAGACTTATGCGTCAGGCTTTTTTTGGTCGGGCTTCCCATTTCTGTTATGTCGGTTTCTGTCGTTCCTGTTATTCTTGTGATTGTTGTTTTTATTCTGATTCTGTTGATTATTGTTTTCGGGCCTGTTGTTATTATTCGGTCTGGCATTCGGATTAGGGTTTGCCTGCTTGTTATTGCCTGCCTGCCTGTTGTTATCGGGCCTGTTATTTCCTCCCTGATTGTTCGGTGCGCCTTGTCCGCCATTTTCAGACCTGTTCTTTACAAACTTTTTCTTCTTATTATTCCGGTTACTGTTGCCACTGTTGTTGTCGAAGCGAGTGATGTTTTCCTGCAATATATCGTGCGAGGTAACTTTTTCTGCCTGTTCCTGCGGCTCGGTGGCAAGATGTGTAGGCTTTCCTCCCTGCTTGTTGATCCTTATTATTTCATACACTCTGTCCTTGGGCAGCGTAACGAGGTTTGCCGCAAAATGCCTGTCTGTAGAATATGTCATTTCTCCCGAAAGGATATCAGTCTTGAAATGGTAGAATGAAGCATCTTTAGTTTCTAAGACCACTTCCCTTGAAGGCAATTTACGTTGCGCTTCCACATAAGTATCCACTTCGAAATTAAGGCAGCATTTCAGCTTTCCGCACTGCCCCGCGAGCTTTTGAGGGTTTAGCGGAATATCCTGCAAGCGTGCTGCTGATGTGGAAACCGATACGAAATTAGACATGGAACTGGAGCAACACAATTCGCGGCCGCATGGGCCTATACCACCTACACGTCCGGCTTCCTGACGCGCACCGATCTGCTTCATTTCTATTTTTACACGGAATTCGGATGCATATACTTTTATCAATTGACGGAAGTCTACCCGCTCATCCGCTATGTAGTAAAAAATAGCTTTATTACCATCTCCCTGAAATTCCACATCACTGATTTTCATACCAAGGCTTAGCTCTTCAGCTATTTCGCGCGCACGGAGCATCGTTTTGTGCTCTTTGGCTCTGGCCTCGTTCCATTTATCGATATCGGTCTGTTTTGCAATACGATAGATACGTTTGGTTTCGCCACGATAATTATTTTTAAGCATTTGCAGCTGAACCAGCTTTCCTGTCAGGGTTACTTCTCCTATATCATGTCCGGGAGATGCTTCCACAGCTACAATATCGCCCCGGTATATCTCTACATTGTTGCTGTTCAGGTAATAACCTTTTCGTGTATTCTTGAACTGTACCTCTACCATTTGTGATTCTCCGGCAACTTCCGGTAAATCCTGTAGCCAGTTGTAAACTTCCAGTTTATTTGTTCCCGAGCAGCATGAACCGCCCTTCTTGGAGCAGCCGCCTCCTGATTTACATGAACAACCGCCACCCGACTTGCACGAGCAACTTCCTCCGGAACTACAGCCCCCACCTGAGCCGCATCCGCAACTTTTTGTGGCTACAGCGTATCCTGTTTCAGTACCCATTGTTTCCAAAGCTTTTTTGTTCGCTCTGGCACAGGTACATCCCACGGGCGTTTTGCAGGTACCCTGGCAATCGTGTGGGACAAATGTATTTTGATTTTCCATTATATATTTATTTTAATTAATTAAGACAAAGCCCCTTCTACGGCTTTGTGGGTCTATATTTATTGTTTTATAAGCATGGTTATTTTCAGGCAAAGATCGAAAAATACCATCTTTGCATTTACATTTTGCTCTATGTGCCTTTCTGCTAAGGCCAGTTCGTTCATAAATCCTATTATGTTACGTTCGTTGATGAATGGGGCGAAGCGGGTTCCAAAGTTTGCTTCGTCCTGAGCCAGATATATCATTTCAGGCTGACTCATGTTACTGACAAAATACTCGCGGATCATTCGCTGGCAGTATTTCAGGAAACCTTTCTGGTTTTCGCGTCCTACTCCGGCTATTTCATTACCGATTGCTTTTATTTCTTTTATATTGCGGGCATATGAAGCTCGCATCATCTGGATGAAGAGATTGAAAAAGAATTTATGTTCCTCATTCAGACTGATTGTTTCTAAAGCCTTCAGGTAGTTTCCGTTTGCCAGATGAGCTACGTTTGCAGCATCTTCGGGACTGATATTATAGGCTGATTCCAAAGCCTCGGTTATATCCGTCTCTTTTACACCATGTATGTTGACACGCTGGCAACGCGATTGTATGGTAGTGATAATATTATCCGGAATATCAGAAACCAATAGGAATATCGTATTGTCTGTCGGTTCCTCTATTATTTTCAGCAGTTTGTTGGCGCACGATTCGTGCATCTTCTCGGGAAGCCAGATAATCATTACTTTATATTTGGCCTCATATATTCTTAAGCTCAGCTTACGGATAATTTCTTCACTTTCTTTGGCATAGATCAGCCCCTGCGAATTTTCTGCATCGATATGATCGAGCCACTGGCTGAGATTGAAATAGCTGCTCTGTTTGATAAATTCGCGCCATTCGGTAATATAATCGTCGCAAACTTCTTTTTTCTTTGCAGCCTTTTTTATAATCGGGAAAACAAAGTGTAAGTCAGGATGCGCCAGATGATTATATTTTACACATGACGGGCATTTACCACACGAATCTGTTTCCGATGGATTCTCACAATTCAGATATTGGGCATAAGCAAGTGCCAGAGGGAATTTTCCAACTCCTTCCTGTCCGCAAAAAAGCTGGGCATGAGGGATAATTCCCTTTCCTGCCGAACTTATCAGCCGCTCTTTTACTTCGTTTTGCCCTATTATATCTTTGAAAAACAAATTTCTTTCTAATTATAAGTTATAAAGTTAAGAATTACTTTTTTAATAATAATCCAATATCTAGTATATCTCTTTAGCTATCCGTCTTACGCTTTCGGTCGCCAACAATGAATAAAAGTGCAGGCTTGGCACTCCGTGTGCAATCAGTTCCTTGCATTGCTTTATGCCCCATTCCACACCTACTTCCTTAGATTCGTCATCTGTTTTACACTTGCGAAGCTCAATCGCCAGTTCTTCCGGAATGCTTGAACGGAATATCCGTGGAAGCACTTCCAGTTGGCTCATCAGTACAATTGGCTTTACACCCGGAATAATCGGCTGAGTGATTCCTGCCTTACGGCATTTATCTACAAATGAAAAATATTTTTCATTGTCGAAAAACATCTGGGTAACAAAATATTCAGCGCCATTGTCGGCCTTTTGTTTCATGTAATGTATGTCCGATTCCATACTTGGAGCGTCCTCATGTATTTCGGGATAACATGCCATACCGTAAGCGAACGGGGTGGCATTTTTTTCAAAGGTGGTACCGTCGGCTGCAATGCCTTCGTTGAACTTATTCACCTGAACTTGCAGATCGGTAGCGTATTCGTTCCTGTTCGGATATATCTGCTCCGGAGCAAGGCGTTTCGTATCACCTCTTAATAACAGAAGATTATGTACATGCAGAAAATTCAGGTCTATCAATGCATATTCGGATTCTTCCTGAGAAAATCCTTTGCATATCATGTGCGGGACAGCCGTTACATTATATTTGTGCTGGATAGATGCGGCAATCGCTACCGAGCCGGGACGTTTACGGATGTTAACCCTCTTTACTGACCCGTCAGGCATTTCCTGATCGAGATATTCGCTATGATGTGTCGTTATATTAATATATTGAGGATCGAATTCAATCAGCTTATCAATGATATTATACACTTTTTCGATATTATTTCCTTTTAGCGGAGGTAGTATTTCGAACGAAAAAGCGGTTTTGTCATTTTTGTTTATTAATTCAGTTACGGTCATATCTTAATATCTTTTTATTTACTGGTTAATTATGGCATCCTTAGATCCATTTGCTTATTGTCATATTATCTGATTTGGTATTCTCTCCTATTTAAAGAAGATTCTCATTATGTCATTCCCGTTGGCGACTAGCAGCAGAAGGAGTAAAAACAGCATGCCGCCTACCTGTGCATATTCCATAAATTTCTCATTCGGTTGCCGTTTGGTAATGGCTTCGTATAACAGGAACATAATGTGTCCTCCGTCCAGCGCCGGAATAGGGAGTATATTCATAAAGGCAAGTACGATGGACAGAAATGCAGTCATAGACCAGAATGCGTACCAGTTCCATTGAGCCGGAAACATATTTCCGATGCCGGCAAACCCACTCAGGTTTTTCACTCCTTCTTTGGAGAATACAAAGCGTATCTGCGCCACGTATCCTTTAAGTGTTGCTACACCATTGTTGATTCCCGCCGGAAATGATTCGAAAAAGCCATAGTGGTCGGTCTGCATATTCTTTTTCGAGAAAATATCGGACATCTTTGTCGAAGATGTGAAACCGATAACGCCCGATGTGTCTATTGCTGCTGAAACTGTCTGTACTTCGCCGTTTCTGTAGAAAGTGATTGTCAGCGTATGCTTTTCATTATCCCCCAGTTTATTGCTTATCCTTGTTACATATTTTTGGATACCCAGCTGAGAGGTAATCGATTGTGAATCGAGAGCGGTTATGCTATCTCCGCGTATCAGGCCGATTCTTTTAGCCTCGGAGTTTTCGCTTACGCTATCCACAACAGGTGCAGACCAATATTCATAAGCCACTTGTTTCGATGCAATTACACTGTCGGCAAAGCTTTCGGGGAGAGTCAACTCCATTTGTTTGCCATTGCGTACGATGGTTACGGTCTTGGCGTCGATGAAATGCATAAATGTATTCATATCGAGAACCCCGCGTCCCAAAACAAGTTCTTTGCCGTCGGCGCTCACCAGTATATCTTTATCCTGAAATCCTCCGTTTCTTTTTACTGTTTCGGAGAAAACCATCCCATCTTTTACATTCTTCAGAGGCAGGTATTCATCACCCCATACAAACAGCATCATAGAGAAGATGATGATAGCCAGTATGAAATTGAACAAAACACCGCCTACCATCACAAGCAGACGTTGCCATGCCGGTTTGGAGCGGAACTCCCATGGCTGGGGGGGAAGAGCCATTTGCTCCTTATCCATCGATTCGTCTATCATTCCCGATATTTTCACATATCCGCCTAATGGCAACCATCCGATTCCGTATTCTGTATCGCTGTTCTTTGGCTTATATTTGAACAGGGAGAACCACGGATTGAAGAATAAATAGAACTTCTCAACTCTTATCTTGAAGAGGCGGGCGAATAAGAAATGCCCGAACTCATGTATAATAACCAGTATCGATAAACTTAGGATTAATTGTAACGCTTTAATTAAAATTGTTTCCATTAAAAAATCAGAGTGTTATTTGATAAATTCTTTTGCTATGTGACGGGCTTCCGTATCGGTCTGCACGTAATCTTCATACGACGGAGCCTGAATAAAACTTGTTTTGTGCATTGTTTTTTCTATGACCTCGCTCATTTCCAGAAATCCGACTTTGTCTTTCAGGAAAGCAGCTACCGCTATTTCGTTTGCCGCATTCATGATGCAGGCCATATTTCCTTTTACCCGCGCGGCCTCGAAAGCAAATGCCAGGTTGCGGAATCGCTCTATGTCGGGTTTTTCGAATGTCATTGTTTTCAGTTTGAAGAAGTCGAGCCGTTCGAAATTCGATTTCAATCTGTTGGGGTAAGCCAACGCGTATTGTATCGGCAGATGCATGTCGGGTAGTCCCAATTGTGCGATGATGGACGAATCCTCGAATTGTACCATCGAGTGTATGATGGATTGCGGATGCACAACAACCTCAATCTGGTCGGGGGTGACATCAAACAGCCATTTGGCTTCTATCATTTCCAGTCCTTTATTC
This sequence comes from Dysgonomonas termitidis, assembly GCF_054657735.1. Taxonomy (NCBI): domain Bacteria; kingdom Pseudomonadati; phylum Bacteroidota; class Bacteroidia; order Bacteroidales; family Dysgonomonadaceae; genus Dysgonomonas; species Dysgonomonas termitidis. The sequence goes on from NZ_BAAHYD010000003.1 coordinate 611,263, forward strand.
ATCAGGGATGCCGAATCGATCGTAACTTTTGCTCCCATGTCCCAGTTGGGATGTTTCAGGGCTTCGGCCTTTGTAACTATTGCCAGTTGTTGTGCAGAATGGTTTCTGAACGGGCCTCCGGATGCAGTAAGGATAATCTTTTCGATAGGAGAGCGTTCACCGTTGAGACATTGGAATATGGCAGAGTGCTCCGAATCGACAGGCAATATCGGTACTTTATGCTCAATGGCCAGGCTGGTAATCAGTTCACCTGCAACAACCAGAGTCTCTTTGTTTGCCAAAGCAATTACTTTTCCTGCTTTTATGGCGTTTATAGTGGGCTTCAGACCCGAGTAGCCAACCATAGCGGTTAGTACCATGTGGATAGGTTCGCTTTGCACTACCTGTGCTATCGACTCGCTTCCGGCCCATACTTTGATCGGTAAATGCTGTAGGGCCTCTTTTAGTTGGGTATATTTATTTTCGTTGGCAATGACTACGACCTCAGGGGAGAACTCCTCTGCCTGTCTGATGAGTAAATCTATATTTTCATTGGCGGTTAGTGCGTATATTTCAAAATGGTCAGGATTTTCTCTGACTATATCGAGCGCTTGTGTTCCAATTGATCCTGTAGAGCCTAGTATTGCAATATTCCTTTTCATATGTGGTTTTAGAAAGATATATAGTTTTCAGGATTTACGGCATTGCCTCTATACCAAAGTTCAAATTCGAGCGTTGGAGTTGTTTTACTTTCTCCTTTTTCATCATCTTCTTCTTTGGTTTCTATTATAGCTATAGCCTCTCCTGTACGCACCTTATCTCCTGTTTTCTTTAGTAGTAGTGTGTTGTACCTGTATACTGAAATAAATCCGTTTTTATGCTGGATTTGTATTGTATGTCCTGTCTTTAGATCATATCCGGCAAAAATGACTACACCCTCCAGTGTTGCCAGTACCGTTTCTTTAGGGGAGGTTTTTATCGTTACCCCGAAGTGTCCGCCGGAAGGATCGAATCTGTTTGTTATTATTCCCCTGACCGGCCTGAAGAATACAACACCTTCCATTGGATTGGTGGTATTGGATGATAATACAGAGAGGTTGTACCGCTCTTCGTCTTCGTATCGTTTGGTATATTCTTTCTCCAGATCTGTTTTCTTGAGTAAGGGGTCATTTTCGGATACAGATATCGTATCGAGAATCTTTACCGAATCGATCTGACGGGTGCCGTCAAAAATACTGCGGAGATTACTTATATAAGCCTCCTGATATTTCAATTGCTGTTCGAGAGAGTCTGTCTTAATTGCCGACCGGATTGCTTTTTCCCTTACTTCGGCATCGAGATAACCCGGCAGGTAGTAGCGGATCGGTGTTGCTATGATAATAGCAGATGTAATTGCAATGAGAAAAAAAGCGAATACCAGAACCAAGACAGCACCTGAAAACATAGAAGCTTTAATCTTCCATATCTCTTCAAGTGTATTTTCATTCATTACGGAAAGGCGGTATTTGAAGTGCAACCGCTTCCATAGATTATGTTTGTTTTTTTTCTTCTTTATCATTCGGTGCTATGGCTTTTCTAACCATCAAAAGGCTTTCAAATTCTAATTATTTGACATATGTAGCCACTAATCTGCAAATTTAAGAAAAAAGCGATATATTACGGGAAGAAGAGGCAGAAGATTGTATTAAAATATCCTTTTTTTAAATATTTATTCCAAAAGGGACGCATTCTTATTTTTTTTAGCTATTTTTGCAGCCTGTAAATCTCGGAATATTAAATTGTTCCTAAGATGCAGTTATAATAATCTACATTTGTTGTAAGTTGAGTATGAGTTTATTAACTGATAAGTTATATCGGTACGACGCGGCCAGAAATACACGGGCTGCAGGAATTTACCCTTATTTTAGACAAATCCAGAGCGATCAGGACACCGAAGTCGTTATAAATGGGAAAAAGGTGTTAATGTTCGGATCAAATGCCTATCTGGGATTAACCAATCACCCGAAAGTAAAAGAAGCAGCCATAGAAGCTACCCGTAAGTATGGGACAGGGATGGCCGGTTCCCGTTTCCTGAATGGTACTCTTGATATCCATATCGAACTGGAAAAAAAGCTTGCAAAATTTGTAGGCAAAGAAGATGCTATCGTTTATTCGACAGGCTTCAATGTGAATCAAGGTGTAATATCTTGTATTACAGGGCGTGAAGATTACATATTGTGGGATGAGCTGGACCATGCTTCCATTATTGAAGGAGCAAGGGTTTCTTATTCTACAAAGTTGAAATTCCGTCACAATGATATGGAATCTCTCGAAAAACAGCTGCAAAGATGTGAACCTGACAAGGTGAAACTTATTGTGGTTGACGGGGTATTCAGTATGGAGGGCGATATAGCAAACCTTCCTGAAATAGTGAAACTCGCCAAACAATATAACGCCAGTGTAATGGTAGACGAGGCTCATAGCTTAGGGGTTCTCGGTAAAGATTACAGTGGAAAAGGACTTGTGGAACAAACAGGTTTAGTTGACGATGTGGAACTTATAATGGGAACATTCAGTAAATCTTTAGCTTCGCTTGGCGGATTTATCGCCGGAAGCGAAACTATTCTCGACTATCTGCGACACAATTCCCGCGCTTATATATTTACAGCCAGTGCTACACCGGCAGCTACAGCAGCAGCCAGCGCAGCGTTGGATATCATCATTTCGGAACCTGAGCGCATTAAGCATTTGTGGGATATTACTAATTATGCATTAGACGGTTTCCGTAGCAGAGGTTTTGAGATAGGACATACCGCTACTCCTATTATCCCGTTATTTATCAGGGATAATGAGAAGACGTTCATGATAACAAAATGGCTTTTCGAAGAAGGCATCTTTGTTAACCCTGTAGTGTCTCCGGCTGTTGCTCCGGCAGATACCCTGATCCGTTTCTCTCTGATGGCTACACATACCAAAGAACAGGTTGATATAGCTTTTGAGAAAATAGAAAAAGTATTCAAAAAAGCAGGAATATCCCTGGAAGCTGATGCCCGATAGGCAGAGCGACATTATATAACTGTATTACAAAATAAGATAGCCCTCTGTCCGTTAAAAGATAGAGGGTTTATTGTTTAGTAGCGAACCTATTTATTACTTTTGTGTCTGCAACAATAATAGTTGGTTACGATTAAATAATGTTGCGTTTATAAACAGGTGCTTATGAAAAAGATATCTCTATTATTGTTTATAGTCATTGTATCACTGCGTCTGGCGGCTCAGGATACGGGGGCTGAACTTGAAGCCCGTATCAGCTATGAAGTGGAAAGGCGGGATGCGGCAAATGAAACAATAACCGAAGAAGAGATAAAAAATAAGATATTCTCGGCTCCGGCGACATTCAGTTTCTATGGCTCCGGAGGCAGTAAGGCTGTCTATTATACATGGCTTCTCTACAAGAAGGGGGATTTGGAGAATCCTGTAGCACGTTATTCGGATAAGGATATAACAAGATATACCTTCGAAGAATTTGGAGAATATATTATGAAACTGGAGGTTGCAGACAATGATTCCAATACGTCTGAAGATACATTCTCATTTACTATTTCCGAATCTTATCTGGATCAGCCTAATTATTTTTCTCCGGGAGATTCTCCGGGTGCGAATGACGAGTTTCGGGTTGCATACAGGTCTATCGTGAAATTTAAGTGCACTATTTTCAATCGTTGGGGGCAAAAACTCTTTGAATTTACCGATCCGGCTAAGGGCTGGGACGGGACATATAAAGGGAAATATGTGAATACCGGGGTTTACTACTATGTAATAGATGCTTTGGGCTCTGATGGAATCAGATATAAAAGGGGAGGGGATATAAATATTCTCCGTTCCCGCTGAAATGGCTGTTGAAATAAATTTTTATTGTACCTCTAATTTGTTGTTTTATCATTATAATTTTATCTATAGTTATTTACTCCGGCTTTTAATTGATGCTCTCCGGGGAAATAAAAAGTTGGAAACGGAAAAGTGAAAGTTGAATAGAATTATCAATTGACGAAGCTAAATTGACAAAGTAAAAAATAGTATAAAAAGTGTCAACTTTGTCAACTTTTTATGAGTGGTAAGTTTTAAGTGTAAGGGTATTATGTTTATTCACTGTTATTTACGATGTGTATGCTGCACTGAACAATAAGCTGGGCAAAAAAATGGGATATGCATTACACCCCTGTAAGACTTTTCGATAGAGATTAATTGATTTGAAGGGTTTGCCCTAATAATAAGAGAGAGATTGCTAAGTTCTGATAAAAAAAACTATATTTGAGACATAACCAGTAACTATAAATATGAAATACATCCTGTTGTTCGTCCTTTTTATCCTGCTTTCGGCATCCATGTTTTCTCAGGAGTATAATCTCGCAGGTATGCAGGGGTTAAGGAATGAGAAAGGTGAAGTAATGCTGGAATTGAGCGGGTATGAGATTGCCATTATAACTGTTAAGGGACAGATAAATAATGAAAAGACAATCGATGCCATAAAAAAGAAGTATAATATAGAAACGGTTCTGGCCGAATATTCCGAACCCGAAATTCAGAGAACAAATAAGATAATAGAATCTGAATCGAAGATAAAAGATCGTCCGAAGGCAAAGCTTAGTCAGGTATTTTATATATTCGGTAAATCTGATAAAGAAGTGGAAGTTGTCTCATTTCAGACGCTAAACCAGCGTGATATTGTATTGGAAGAGGAGGTTGTCAGGGTATTTCTCGAAAACGGACTTACATATTATATCTCGGATGAAAGGACTGCTAATTCTATTTCGTTCGCCGGTCGGGAAATAAATCTCGGTTCGGCATGTGCCTGGATGAGTCCGCATAATGTGAACTGTAAAGGCGGACAGATGAGCTGGTCGGAGTTTCCATCGTTCGAAAGTGCCAATCTGGATATCAATACACGTATTGAAGCCAATATAAATGAGAATATGGATATACTGGCTGAGGATGATATCGATGTCGTATTCGAAGGGATTCCTTCCCTTGCCCACCGTGTGGTGTATAAACAAAAGTCAGGATTTGGACGGAGAACAAACCCGCTGATAGTTTATTATATAGTGCAGGAGGTCAGGGGGCGATATATAAGTTGTGTATTGAGTAATTACGGATATAACAGGAATGACTATGAACTGGCCCCGCTTTTACAGGAAGTGATGAGCATACCTGTATTGCCGGATACCGCATATAACCAGTTCGATATACCTCAGTTTGAAGAAAGCAGGAAACAAGAGCCCGGGGAGAAAGAATATCTTGTAAACCTTATCGAGATCCGTGCCGGAAGCTGGTTGCCGCTAGGCAGTTTGAGGAATGCGTATAAAGCGGCTCCATCTATTGGCGCTTATATAGGCTATCCCATAAAGAAAGTAATGGCCGTGGATATCGGTTTTCAGGTGGCTTTTCCTGTAAGCCGGGAACTTTTCGATTATTATTACCGGAAAGAGCCCTATGCTACAAAAGCCGATGTAGTAGTGAATGTGAACGCGCGTTTCCGTTATCAGCAGGAGGCCGCCAGAAATGTTTACTGGACCACCTATGCAGGGGCCGGGGTGATTTCAGTTCAGACCGATCTGGAAAAAGAATATTACGATGACGGAGAAAGCAAATGGTATAGTTTTGAAACATTAGATGTCTTTGGTGGCGTGAATATCCGGTATAAGAAAGTAGGGCTGTATCTCGAATATCATTATACACCATATTCCATCGCTAATAAGGTAAGGGCGAATTATGGGAATAGCGCAGTGAATCTGGGCGTGGCGGTTTGCTTTTAATCGTATGCCCGTATTTTATTCAGCTTTCTTGGCCTCCTCCCATAAGGCATCCATTTCGGACAGGGTCATATCTTTCAGGATTTTCCCCTGCTTCTTTGCCGCTTGTTCGATATAGTTGAACCTATGGATAAACTTTTGGTTTGTACGTTCCAATGCATTATCGGGATTGACCTTATACAGGCGGGCTGCGTTAATCAGGCTGAAAAACATATCTCCGAACTCAGCTTCTGTCTTATCGGCATCCATATTCGCTATTTCATTTTTCAGTTCTGTGAACTCTTCCGAAACCTTATCCCATACATCCTCTTTCTTTTTCCAGTCAAATCCGGCATTACGAGCTTTATCCTGTATCCGGTGGGCTTTAGCGATCGAAGGTAAGGATGCCGGTACTCCTTCGAGGATGGTTTTGTTTCCGCCTCTTTCTTTCAGTTTGAGTTGCTCCCATGATTTCTCCACATCGCCGGCTGTCTTGGCTGCATCATTACCGAATACATGGGGGTGGCGGAATATGAGTTTGTCGCATAGGGCGTTGCATACATCGGCAATATCATAGGTTTCTTTTTCTTCTCCTATTTTTGCATAGAATATGACGTGAAGAAGCACATCTCCCAGTTCTTTCTTAATCTCGTTATCATTGTTTTTAATGATGGCCTCACAGAGTTCGTATACTTCTTCGATTGTGTTTGTGCGCAGACTTTCGTTTGTTTGTTTGGCATCCCAGGGACATTTTACCCGTAGTTCGTCCATGATGTCGAGAAGCCTGCCGAATGCTTCCAGCTTTTGTTCTTTTGTATGCATAGTCGCTTATTTTACTATTTAGAGAAAAAGCAGGATCTTTCAAACCTGCTTCCTCGTCCTTTATTTTGTTTCTTCTTTTGCTTTCTTGAAATTGGTGAGTCCCTTATTCAGGAAGTCGATATACTTGTTCACATCTTCATCGTAGGCGTATGAAGGGCCTATTGGTTTTCCCGCATGGTCGAGCAATACATAGTATGGTTGGGAATTGGTCCCAAACTTATGCCGTTGCAGGTAACTCCACTTATCTCCGATTGTTTTTAGCTTAGTTGTTTTGCCGTTTTCTTCCACCTCTATAACCTCCGGCAATTTCTTCTTGTCGTCCACCATCAATGTTATCAGCACATAATCCTTTTCAAGAAGGTCTTTCACACGGGCATTGGTCCATACGGAAGCCTCCATTTTGCGGCAGTTGACACAACCATATCCCGAAAAGTCTATCATCACAGGCTTATTGTTCTTACGGGCATATTCCATACCGGTTTCATAATCATCGAAAATGGCATGAACTTCACCCTTATACAGACTGAAATCCTGGGTAAATAACGGAGGAGAGAAAGCGCTTATCGATTTCAGTGGCGCCCCCCACAAGCCCGGGATCATATAAATGGCAAATGCAAATGAGATGATAGCCAAAAAGAGGCGTGGCACAGATACATGTTTCAGGTCGCTATCGTGCGGTAATTTAAGTTTACCCAACAGATAAACGCCAAGTAATGCAAAAATGGCAATCCACAATACAAGGAACACTTCACGGTCAAGTATGCCCCATCCATAAGCCAAATCGGCTACAGAGAAGAATTTGAGAGCTAAAGCCAATTCCAGAAAGCCTAGCACGACTTTAACCGAATTGAGCCATCCTCCCGATTTAGGCATGCTTTCGAGCCATGACGGGAATATCGCAAATAACGAGAATGGTATAGCCAGAGCCAATGCAAAGCCAGACATTCCTATTGCAGGGGCGACAATCGAACCTGAGCCGGCAGCTTGTACCAGCAATGTCCCTATAATAGGCCCTGTGCAGGAGAATGAAACCAAAGCCAGCGTAAATGCCATGAAGAAAATGCTGATAATACCTGTCGTAGAATCGGCCTTCTGGTCCATCTTATTCGTCCATGAAGAAGGTAAAACCAGTTCGAACGCGCCGAAAAACGATATGGCGAAAACAACCAGCAGGGCAAAGAATATCAGATTGAAAATAGCGCTGGTTGCCAGATCATTCAGTGCACTTGCGCCGAATATAGCTGTGATAAGCAATCCTAATGCAACATATATAATAATGATGCCCAAGCCGTAAGTCATGGCATCCTTTATAGCCTTGCCTTTGTTCTTTTTGTTCCGTTTCAGGAAAAAGCTGACAGTCATAGGTATCATCGGCCATACACAAGGTGTAAGTAAGGCCAGAAGCCCCCCGCCGAAACCTCCCAGAAATATCCAGAACAATGATTGGTCGGAAGTATCTCCGGCCGCACCATAGGCTCTCACTTCTTCTATCACAGGCATCCATAGGTCGCTGTTACTGGCAGGTGTTGCCGCCATCTGATTTAATGAGTCTGATGTTGCTGTATCTACAGATGGGGTTTCGTCTGCGGTTCCGGTAGATATTCCGCTGGCGGGAACCAATGTTGCCGGTAGATCTTTGGATTTGAAATTCAAATCTATTTTTATAGGGATACATTGTCCGTCTACTTCGCTGCATACCTGGGAGCGTAAATCTCCTTCGAGTATAAATGCAGCTTTGTCCGTAACTTTCAGGCGCTGTATGAATGTAGCCTGTGTTTCGTAATACCCGATTTCCATCTGGAATATTTCATCGTAACTCTTTTTCAGTTTTGAGTTTACAGCTTTAAATTCACCTGCTTTGGTTGCGCCTTTCAGGTTGTCTATGGTCAGGCTGGTCGGCATAGGACCACCTTCGGGAATGTGTATGTCGTAAAGGTGCCATGTAGGATCAATTTTAAAATTAGCGGTTAATTCTACTTCGCCGTTTCCCTTGTCTACAAGCTTAACTGTCCATGTTGCAGGATCCTGGGCATATATTCCAGTTATTGATAGAACTGATAAAATCAGGTATAATAATGTTTTTTTCATAAACAACATCTATATCGATGGTTATTATATTATTTATAAGAATGACAAAGTTAAAAAAAAGAGTGTATAATAGCAGAGTGACAATCTCTTTTTTAGATTATTTGGGTAATATACTTTAATTTGTTGTTACAGGGATATGCCTCCTTTGTAATAATATCTTTATGATATTGCAAATGCAAGTTGATAGATCTGATGTATATGATGATAAAAGAATCGCCCGGAGCAAGTATGCCTGCAGAGCGATTCTCAAAATATTACAATCTATTATCGACTTACGTTATCTCTTCAATTCATGATACAGTATGTGACTTTGCGCCCTTTTTCGTCATATATATTTACCATACTTTTATATTTGTAGGCGGGCTTGTCAGTATTATTCTCGTTTATGCTTTTGGTGCCCGTCGGAGAGTTACCTGAATAGATTTCGATAGATATATCGAATAACTGGTTCCGGATCGGTTTTGGCAGAGTGACAGAGAATTCCTGCATAGTAGAACCCCCGCCCATATAAGTGTAAATATATAATACAGGAGCATTGTCTGCTTCGTAAACATAAGTCGTTTGGGTGTACACGTGAGCACCATTGTCTACAAGAGCGATGGGTGCAGCATATGTAAAATAATCTGTAGTTGGAAGATTGTTTTTTGTTCTGCCAATAACGTAAGTGTATTTAGCTGCATTCTGTATCAAAAAACTGTTATTTGTGCTTAAAGTCGGGTTCTCCGGAAAAGTAACGTTTATCCTTATCTTTGCACAGGATCTGACTAAATCGACAACTGCCGGGCTGTGAGCGGCATCATTAAAGTTGAAGTTGAGAGTAGAACCATACATACAGAAGCCATTTGCGGGAGCCAGATTATTCCTTTTGTCTACAGCCGGGGTAGTCAGTGCTTTTAAGGCATCGACAGTTGAAACACTGTTAAGTGTGGCTGTATTGTCATAATTAGCGACAATATAGATATCTTTACGAAGTACGGTAGCGGGATCTAATGGTAACGTTATCAATTTATAATCATCAACAGACGAAAATCCGGAATACACATATTTGTTCGTAATCACATTTGATGATGGCTCCGTAAAAAAGACACTGATATTTTTTACGGTTTGTTCACTTTGCAGATTATCTCCATCGATAACCTTGGTACTGAACCCTGCATATTGTATAAGCTTTATTGAAACACTCTTGCGGTTATTACCTGGATAGTCTTCCGTATTTTCACTGCAGCTTGAATAAAAGAGGAGCAGTATTATTGATAATATGTAATAATATATTTTTTGCATGTCAATTTTATTCTACAACTCTTACACAACGTGAAATGGTACTACTGAAATCGTACCTTTCAAACTGTTCGTAAAGGACTTTTTCTCTATTTCCGGGAATACTGAGATCCAGGTAGCCAGCGTACCAATATGCTCTAACCTGAACTACTACTTCAGAATAAAACCAAGCTAAACCACTGTTATTCGGAGGGGCAGAATAAGGCCATCCTCCCGGATAATCGGTCTCTCTTATCATAATATCACCGGGAGTAAAGAACCGGTCAATAACATCCAGTTTAATATCGCCCAGATTGTCTTTTCCATTATCAGAAAGTACTATGCCGGATAGATCCACGCCTGTTAATCTTTGCAATAGAGCCTGTGCTTCCTGCCTGAAAGGTAATGGGTAGAATGGCAGATTGTAACTTACACCTTCCCATGTATTGGATTGCCAGATTCTGTATGTCTGATCAAATAATGTAAGGAAAGACATCATTTCACATGAATTGATAAGGCGCCAGCCTTCACCATATTTCTTTTCGCAATAGTACGGAGGGCTTCCCCGCGTTATTGAAGGGCCTTGAATTACAGGATCCCAGTAATTTACCACATCACCATATGCTCCTTGCAGACCTTGTGGCAAAATTTCATCTTTGTTCAGTATTTCAATCTTCCTTGAAGTTTCGCACAAAACAGGGATGATAATAACACTTGAGTCGGTAGGGATTACAGGGGGGACTGCAATCGTTTTATCTCCGTGGAAAATATATTTGTATTCATCTTTATTCCAGGGCTCAATATATGCTTTAATCTGGATACCGCCCTGAGAGTTGACATAAGCATTCACTATATAGTGATAATTGCGTATAACACTATTGGACGATATGGAGGGGATATTTCGTCTTTGTAGAGCAATTCCGCTTTTTCCCTGATCTGTTTCTATCGGGAAGGCTTTATTGTTGATGTGCAGTTCGGTAAAATCCGTACTGTTTTCCTGAATAAGAAATTCGGGAATAAAGAATGTAACAGCCCCGATACTATCGTTTCCATAATCAAGTCCGGAAATATCAGCCGGCTTTGAGTTTGTCTTTTGTCCGTTATAGTAATTATCTACCGGAGGAATTGATAAGTCGGCCGCTATGTTTGATAATTGTACGGAGGTAATAGTATTTGCCGGAATATTGCTTCCTGCTACTTTTTTTCTGAAAATCACATCTACTTTAGCCAAAGATCTTATCAGTTCGACTTTTCCTGTCGGAATAGCCAGCGAAGCGGGATTTTGCTCGGTGCCACCACTTATAACCGAAATATTATCATATATGCCAGACATAACAAAACGTCCGTTTCGCTCAGTTTCACTGGGAATGAAATCAGGATTGTATTGCAAATTGAGGAACCGGGCATCTGTAGAAAATTGCGATTTATTTTCAATAGCCATAAGTGCCGATACGAAATCTTTGGTGTAAACCGACTCATTGGCAATAAAGTAAAAATCGTAAGTGCCCGGGCGTATAATAATACTTTTACTATGATTGGCAAAGCCATTCGGAAAATATAGTTTTTGATTGAATACTATTTGTCCGTCAGACGTGTTGAATACGAGCATCCGCAGTTCATCTACACGATCCTCCCAGTTTACCTTATCTTCGTTAATGCCAGAGGATGAAGCTTTCAACGATAGTGAAATAACAGCTTCGTCTTCGTTATCCGGGACCTTTCCCTGGTCATCATTGCTGCAACTTGTAGCTAAAAACAGGGAGGAGAAGATAATTATAAAACATTTTATTTTTTTTGTTATGTTACCAACCGGTTTCATATCATCTTGATTTCTTCTGATTATATCTCAGTTTCATAACTATGTACCAGCCAGTTATTGACCCATATTTCCATAATGGTGTATGTTCCGCAACTACATTGGTCTCTGGTTGTAAATCTGATTATAAAATCATGGTCGCAAGCCAGATTTACGTCCGGATTCTTCAATAACAGGGTCCCTAGCAGGCTACCTCTGTATAGTTCGGCTCCGTTGAGCTTGCTTTTTATTATGATATTATTATTATGTCCTGTTTCAAGTTTAAGCAGTGTAAAACGGGCTTCCATAACCCCACCTCTTACTATATGTTCTGCGGAATGTTCTATCACTTCGTCAGAAGCGACACTTCCGTCTATATTCATAGAACCGTTATCCGACTCTATTTCAATTTCATATTCTTCTGCCTTTAATAATCCTTCGACTGAAATCTCAATACGATTGGTAATTTCCTGCATATTGACAGCCGTATTTTCAAAAATTGATTCCGAGTTATCGGCTTGCGGTACATATACAGCAGGGCTTTCCCCGTAATATACCCTGGTGCCGTTTATACTTGATGCTTTCTGTGCAGCCCGCTTTAAGCGAAAAAGCAGTCCGTTTTTTGTAGTCGATCCTACTTTAAGTGTTATAAGATCATAAAGGTCAGCATTTATTCCTGACCATGCTATAACAGTGTAGAGCCCGCTTTCGGTTTCAATGGTCTGACGGAAGTCTTTCTGTAATTTTGTATCATTTAACTGCCTGGAAGAAACTAATATGCCATTCTTATCAAATACACCAATCGTGAGGTTTTTTATCTGTTCGGGATAACTAACGTCAATATCGCACGATGATTTGGAATAAAAGTTTACATTTATTCCCTGTACACAATCTTTATAATCATCTTTGATACATCCCGAGAAAATGGAGAGAATAATCAAACCCGTCAACAGAATTGGTTTACTACTTAAATTCATTTTTGTTATTTCAATTAGCAGTATAAGTTTGTAATTATATCCTTTGGGGATTGGCATGCCCCAAAGGATATTTGGGGTCTCTTATATTATAACTCTATATCATAAGAATGTACAGTCCAGTCCAGAATAGATATATCAACTGTCATATATGTTTGTTCAGGAGATAACGGGTCCACTGGATCAATAGGGGTTTGCGGTTCGTCCGGATTACCGGGCTTAGGGTCCGGATTGTCTGTGCCCGGAACCAAAGGATTCCAGTTAAGTCCTATTTTCTTGAAAGCAGAAATATTTATGTGATAAATATTATTTCTTACCACAGGCGAATTGAGGGGTTTTGCAGTATTATCAGGATTAAGCCATGCGTATTGAAGCATTTTCCCTCCTTCATATAGTGCTACTTTCTGATTTTGAACGGCAGCTTGTGCTGCTCCTTTGGTAGAGTATATTTTCCCATCGGTTTCCCCCACGTAGAATGTGCCGTTAGTAAGAGCACCTCCATCAGCTATAGCAGATGGCAGAGGAGTGAATTTGGCCCTGACTAATACATATGCAGTGTTACCCTTTTTGTACTGAGATGTTTTTACATCGCCTTCTGTATGGGTGTTTTCAAATAAAAATTTTCCCCGGAGGGATTTATATCCGTCACCGGCGATAGGTCTTGCCGGAACAGTAGCAGGTGTCGTTAAATCCGCATAATCATAATATTGGGGCGCATCGGTACTGTAAGTACCTAAGGCAGGTACATAGGAGCTACCCCAGGTAACATGATCCGTTTGGGATGAGAAGTAAACTTTGTTGGTACCTTGTGCTACAGAGTAAGTCATATTGGAGATTGTTCCTATTTTAGCTCCGTTGTCATCTAACAGGTCGGTTGATGCTGTGGAGGTTACGATGACGCGGGAAGCAATACGTTCTGCTTGTATGCTTATTCTATTGGTCCCTGTAGTTACTTCCTGGACGGTTATATCCGGCTCAATATATGTAGGGGAGCTCTTTCCGGTCATCGTGATAACATCATAGTTTACTCCGGAGACAGTTTTAATCTGTGCCAGACCTGCAATGGGTAAAAGGTTATTGCTCGCAGGCGTGGTTGTACCTAATGGATTGGGACTGTTTAATACAACGTAAACAACTTTTGTGCCGGATGTAGTTCTGAACGGCTGGCTGGGAGAAATGACCGTTCCGCTGGCGGACAGATCCGTACCCGAGAACCGTTTTGCTTCCATCGTTTTATCTGTTCCGAGCATATAAACGTCGAGCGTTTGTATGCCGTCATTTCCTACATATTCTCCATCAGGGTTGTAATCTCCCGGTAAAGCCTTTGTTGAGCCTTTAGGAAGGGAGATGGATAAATTGATATAGGTCGGAGAGCCTTCGGCCTCACCGCCTTCTGTATCCTCTGTGTCATTATTGCTACAGGCTATAAAGCCGAGTACAATAGCAGATGCTAAAAAATACTTTTTGGAATTCATAATGCTTCTTAATTGATTTATTACAAGACTCTTATTGTCGGTTATTTGTGTTTGTTGAAAATTCAAAGGATTCATTTTTACACATAGTAATCTCCCCTTCATTGCCCAATATATTATCTGGATTCTGAAATATATTCTGCAATAAAAAAAATACAGTTACTACGTCTTTAATGATTATGCCCTAAAAATGGAGTTTTAAGTTTTATACTCTAATTCAAATTTTTATACCCTGATTCTTTATGCTTTATGCTGTTGTCCTCTTTCCCTACTATAACGCCTTAGAATATAAAAAGTTCTGAATAAATCATTAAAATTATTACACTGATATATTTATAGTTATATATAACTTTATCTTTATATATTATTTTAACAGATGTTAATATACTCTGTTGACGATGAATACTGTTTTATTTCCTGTTTTTGATGTATAATTGGAGGAAAATAAATTGTAACTTTGTGATATTTAAATTCTTAATGTTAAAAAATAGAATTAAATGATGAGCCCGGTTTATTGCAGTATTATAGGGCACGGAGGCACATGATTTTTTGTCCTTGTCTGCTGCCGTCAGGAGCGTTACATCAATTATTGCTGATTGCTTATGATTACTAAAAGTTGAAGCTATGAAATCAATAAACAAAACGACAGATTCTAAAGTGTTGGTCAGAATAGAAAAATTACAGGATAAAGAAGTCCTGCTGGATTATGAAGAGAATGATACAGCGATACCTTCCCCTGTGTTAGGAGGTACATTGATCAGTACATGGGCGCAGGAAGCGGAACCGGAGGAAAAATACTACCTTATCATTGATGACTGTAGCTACGAAGTGAATAAATCTTTGTATGAGAATGTGGATACCGGTGATCTTGTACGGATGATATACAGCCAGGATGGAAAGGTATTGCTTTCGATAACACCGGATGCCGGTGATTGATTAAAACAGAATTTTATGTAAGAATAATATTTCGTAGGATGCGTATAGGAATTATATAAATAATTATTACATTTGCGCCTGATTTACATTACACAAACTATTATAAAAAAGGACTACTCAGAATGGAACGGTTATTATTGATAACATTTCTATTTTTTGTACTAATGGGAATGCAGGAAAGCCTTGACGCACACCGGATGCAGAAGGTATAAGGCTCCTCAGGGAAGGGACTGGTCCTTCGGAAGTGAAGAAAACAGAAGCACGTAACGGAGTGTTGCGTTATGTGGGAGGAGATTATCTGATACTGGTACTTGGGGTAGGTGCATACATTATGATAAAGAAAAAGAAGTCTAAGGGAATAGATCTTTAAATACAGAGCCGATATTTAGTTTTCGGCTTTTTTTATGCTTAATTGGTAATATGAAAAACAAATTTAAGAATGGAAGAGAAAAAAGTAGTATTGGGAATTAAAGAAAAACCGAGACCGGCGCAATGGTTGCTGTTGAGTATCCAGCATCTGTTTGCCATGTTTGGCGCTACGGTTTTAGTTCCGGCCCTGACAGGAATGAGCCCTGCAGTAGCATTGATCTCCAGCGGTATAGGTACGCTTGTTTTTATAGCAATAACGAAGGGGAAGGTACCGTCTTATCTGGGGTCTTCATTTGCCTTTATCAATCCTATTATCGCCGTAAAGGCTTTAGAACTTGATCCTGCGTCAGGAGTGGGTATGGGGAGTTTTCTGGTTGGTAGTTTTCTTGTAGGGGTGACTTATTCCGTTGTAGCTCTTGTTATTACTAAGGCGGGGACTAAATGGCTGATGAAATTATTGCCACCTGTAGTTGTAGGTCCTGTTATCATGGTTATTGGATTGGGGCTTTCGGCGACAGCAGTGAATATGTCAACAAATAATCCGGCCGGAGATTACGACCTTACTTATGTGATAGTTGGTTTGGTTACTCTTACTATAACTATTCTCACAGCTATATTTACCCGTGGTTTCCTGAGTGTAATACCTGTACTTGTGGGTATTGTAGGGGGGTATGTATTTTCTATAATCCTGGGTGTTGTTGACCTGCAGGCAGTTATAGATGCCAAATGGATTCAGTTGCCCCCATTCGAAGTGCCTTTTGTTCATTATACACCATCATTTACATGGAGAATATTCCTGATGATGGTTCCTGTGGCTATCGTTCCTATTGCCGAACATATCGGTCATCAGTTGGTACTCAGCAAAGTTGTAAATAAAGACCTTATAAAAGATCCGGGACTGGATCGTTCCATGTTGGGCGATGGTGTTGCTACAATGATTGCCGCTTCTATCGGAGGACCTCCGGTAACAACATACGGCGAGAATATCGGAGTGTTGGCTATTACACGTGCGTTCAGTATCTATCTGTTTGTCGGTGCCGCCGTCTTTGCCATACTGTTTGGCTTTTGCGGTAAAATAGCGGCCTTGCTTACTACCATTCCGACTCCGGTTATGGGAGGGGTTTCTATCTTATTGTTTGGTATTATCGCTTCCAGCGGTCTGCGTATGTTGGTGGAGAATAAAGTGGATTTCAGCCGCAAACGTAACCTTATCATATCATCGGTTATTCTGGTTATCGGTATCGGCGGTGCAGCGATTCATATAGGAAAAACATTTTCACTCGAGGGCATGGCGCTGGCTTCTATCATAGGAGTGGTGTTAAACCAGGTATTGCCCGGTAAACAAGTCGTTGATTTTGACGAAATGTTTAAAGATTAAGCATAAACTAATTGCGGGTTATGGATTGTAAATTATCTCATTTGTATTTATAATCCATACTCGTTTTCCTTTATTTCCGGACCCCTGACGGCTCAGGGATATACTCCTTAATATAAGGTATTCCCTTGTATATCCTGCACAATTTTATACCTTTTTTCAGCATTAAATATAATAAATGCCGAATTTTCACCATGTTATAATAAGTTAATCGGTGTGATTTCCGGCGTAGCCGTTATATCCCTATTTTTAAGTGGTTTATCCGGAAATATGCTGTAAAACATACTTAAAATGCTGTTAAATAGTCCTTTTTTAAAGGAATTGGGGTTGCGAGCTTTTGAAATAAGTTTTATATTTGACGGTTATATAAACTAAACCGCATTTATTTCGAGGCCTGAATTATGGAAAAAACCCTTGTTATTCTGAAACCTTCATGCGTTCAACGAGCGTTGATGGGAGAGGTTATTTCCCGCTTTGAAAAGAAAGGTTTACGTTTAGCAGGAATGAAAATGATGCAATTGACCGACACTATTTTAAACGAACATTATGCTCATTTGAAAGAACGCCCGTTTTTTCAGCGAGTAAAGGATTCTATGCAAATATGCCCCGTTATAATTCAATGCTGGGAGGGGATTGATGCGGCCAAAGTCGTTCGTTCTCTAATCGGGGTGACTAACGGACGAGAGGCTCTTCCGGGAACAATCAGAGGCGATTTTTCGGTAAGTGCCCAGGAAAATATTGTACATGCTTCGGATTCCGCAGAATCGGCAAAAATAGAATTAAAAAGATTCTTTACAGATAACGAGATTTTTGATTATAAACTATCTACATATGCACACTTGTATGCATGTGACGAGATCTAAATTATATTATGCAAGAAAAGAAAAACAGTTTGACCGGAGGCTTGAAAAAACTGAGGCTACTACCTGTAGCAGCTATGTTTTTACTACCTATGAGTAGTTTCGCCCAACACACTGCCAATACCTCAGAATCTAATGCAGACAGAGTAGAATTAAAGTATAAGCAACGTCACAGCCGGATGAATGCTAATAATCTTTATGCCGATGGAATAAAGATCAAAAGAGACCTTTCTATATTGAAGGAAGTTCAGGAAGAACGCGTGCTTGCAGCGGATGAAATTCCTGCCGAAGACCTTTACAGCGGTATATGGAACAACCGTTATGTAAATGCTTACCGCTCTATAGAAAATATACCAGATACATTTACTGTGAATCTTTCCAATTTTACAATGCCTACAATGGGATATGTAACTTCCAATTTCGGCCCTCGCCGTCGCAGGATGCACTATGGTATAGACCTGAAAGTGCAGACCGGTGATACGATCTATGCCGCATTTGATGGAAAAGTACGTGTAAAGCAATATGAACGTCGTGGATACGGCTATTATCTGGCGCTCCGTCATCCGAATGGATTAGAAACTGTATACGGACATTTATCTAAGTTTCTGGTAGATGAGGATGATGTGGTAAAATCGGGAGATCCGATCGCATTAGGTGGAAATACAGGCCGTTCTACAGGCTCGCACCTGCATTTCGAAATGCGCTTTCTGGGAAACCCTATTAATCCGGTAAATATAGTTGATTTCGAAAATAAAGTGTGTCATAAAGATACATATACAGTTACAGCTGCAAGTTACAGCAGAAGTTCGAAAGGGGTGAATGTAAATACACTGGCTTCAACCACCCGATCGAAAGCAAATGTCAAAAATAAATATGCTTCAGGAAATGTCAATTATCACCGTATAAAGTCCGGTGATACATTGGGGGCCATAGCCCGTAAATATGGGACGACAGTGAGCAAAATCTGTGCACTGAACAGCATTACAGCAAAAACTACATTACGTTTGGGCAAATCCTTGAGGGTGTCTTAAACTGTGGTTGATTTATGAATAATAATAAGGCTGCCAGAACTAATTCTTGCAGCCTTTGTTATTTATATAGAGGCCGGATGATGAATGATCGATGTCCGTTTTCTTTACAAACTGCTTTTATTGATCGGATAAAACAACTTAATTAAGGTTTGATTCTTTGGTTTTAATATTTTTTTAGAACTTTGTGCTTAAATTATACTGAATATAGAGTGATAGTGCCGGTTTACAGAGAAAATAAATAGAAGCGTTTTATAAGCAGTATTTATGCAAAGAAAAATACAGGAAATAATATTTTATTATGCTTATTTTTCTCCTGAATATTTGGGAGTCGGTATTGTTTTGTTAAAGAACTTTTCACGCTATAACCGTGCCTTGGAAAAAAATGGCTTTATTCTGATTTATTAATTAGAATAAAGCCATTATTGTAATACACAAAAAATATAGAAATAACAGGGCATATATACTTTGGGCTATAACATATGAAACTTATCCTACACGTATAAAACCGCAATAATATGACAGAACCTTTTGATCTGAAATCGTTTAATAAATTTTATACAGATTATCATCCTCGTTTTATCCGTTTTGCAAATACATATGTAAGGGATATATCCATTGCGGAGGATATCACCACAGAAGCTTTTATGGCATACTGGGAGAACAGGCAGAATCTTGCATCCGGGTCTAACGTTAAAGCTTATGTATTGACTATCATAAAAAACAAGTGCCTTAATTATCTCGAACATAAAAGTCTGCAAAATAAAACACTCGACAATATACAGACTCTGGCGCACTGGGAGCTCAATATGCGTATTACAACACTTTCGGCGTGTAATCCGGAAGAGCTTTTTTCGGCAGAAGTGGAAAAGATAATCAATCAGACCCTGGCGTCTCTGCCGGAAAGAACGCTGGAAATTTTTAGAATGAGCCGTTACGAAAATAAATCACATAAGGAAATAGCAGAGGCGTTGAACATTACAACGAAGGGTGTCGAGTTTCATATCACAAAAGCTTTGTCGCAGCTTCGTTCCAGCCTTAAAGATTACATGTCTGTATTCCTGGCATTCTTCTCTATTTAAAAAAAAACGATTTTTCTACTAGGGATGTTTGTGTCTCACCTGTTGTTTATATAGAGGTTAATGAAAAATGGATTTTAAACTATTATATAAATTTTTTGAAGGTCTTACGACTCAGGCTGAAGATGAGCTTATAAGGCAGTGGGTAACGGATTCTCCTGAGAATGAGAAACGCTTTTTCGAAGAACGGAGGATGTTTGACGCCATACTTCTTAATAGTAAAGAGCTGGATATTGAAGAGAATACAGGGCAGTTGCCTGTCCCTTCCGGAAATCGCCGGCGTATATCTGCCTATTTTAGAGAATTTATAAAGATAGCGGCAGTCATAGCCATTACTTTATCCGGCAGCTGGTATTATTTCCTCCATTTAAATAAGACAGACAGGCGAGTAGCTGTCCAAACGATTTCGGTACCTGCCGGACAGCGTTTAAACATAATATTGCCGGATGGAACGGATGTGTGGCTGAATGCCAAAACAACAATAAAATACCCTGTGTCCTTTAACGAAAAAGAACGGTTGATATTGTTGGAAGGACAAGCCTATTTTAATGTTGCAAAGAATAAAGATGTACCTTTTCTTGTTAAAACGCAAGACGGCATAATCCAGGCGCTAGGTACAAAGTTTGATGTAATGGCCTATCCGGACACTCGCAGTTTCGAAACAATGCTGATGGAAGGGAAAGTAAAAGTAAGGGCTGCATGCGATTCTTTACGGTCGGTAATATTAACGCCTAACAATAAGGCGTATCTGAAAAACGGAAAGTTGGAAACCGAATATGTAGACGACTTTAGTGCTTATGAATGGAAGGATGGCCTGATTAGCTTCAAGAATGAACCTTTTGCCCAAATAATGAAATCGTTTGAGAAGGTATATGATATAAAAATTATAATTGAAAATCCTCAGGTTGGCAATCTTATATACACAGGTAAATTCCGTGTTATAGATGGAGTAGACTATGCCTTGCGTGTATTGCAGAAGGATGTTAATTTCAAATATGAAAGGGATACCGAAAAGCATATTGTGTATATAAAATAGATATTGGCAGGCAGTGTGAAAAATAGATGTGTAAAGGACAGGATTTATCCGTAAAAGACATATAACCGCATAACGAAAGGGAATATGGTATTATAAATTGTTTTCTGTAATTTATTAATAAGTAGATACAATCAATCGTTTAACCTTATAAAAAAATGACCGCCTATGAGAAACATTTAAAAACGCTTTTATCGTGTAAACGAAAAAGCCAATAAGTGCGGCAACACCTATTGGCTAGGGAAATCAATACAATTTTTTAGACCGTATTAATCAAAAACATCGTAAATCTATGGAAAATAAAGTTTTTCACGACCGCTTTTTGTTGAAAAATGAAAAAATTAAACATTTTTTTAGAATCATGAAAATCACGACGTTACTATTGTTTGTCGGAATGCTCTCTATTTATGCCGAAGACTCTTACTCCCAAAAGGCAAGAGTTACCATCAACGAAAAAAATATTCGTCTTGATAAGGTTTTGACCGAAATAGAGAAACAGACCGATTATTTGTTCATCTATAACGATAAAGTAGAAACAGACCAAAACGTATCTGTGAAGGCTAATACAAAGCCTGTTTACCAGGTGTTGAACGATTTGTTTAAAGAAACGAATGTCAGTTATTCGATGGAAGGCTCACATATCATTCTGTCGAATAAAAACGGACAGGGTGCCCTTGCTGTAAATACTCCTTTACAGGAAGGAAAAACAATAACCGGTAAAGTTCAGGACGAACAGGGAGAACCGTTGGTCGGGGTAAGTGTCGCGGTAAAAGGGACTACCACCGGAACTGTAACAGACATGGATGGAGCATATACGCTCAAAGTAGCGAATCCGAATGCCGCACTGGTCTTTTCTTTTATTGGCTTTGTTACTCAGGAAGTAGAATTGAAAGGACAAAGTCTTGTAAATATAACTTTGACGGAAGATGTAAAAATGCTTGATGATATTGTTGTCACTGCGTTAGGTATCAAAAGGCAGCAAAGATCATTGGGTTATTCAACTACTTCTGTGGGAGGTGATGACTTTACACAGTCACGTGATATTAATATAGGGAATGCGCTTTCGGGTAAAGTCGCCGGAGTATCTGTAGCGGGTAATGCCACCGGAGCAGGCGGTAGTAGCCGTGTAATCATTCGTGGAAACGCTTCCCTGACAGGGAATAACCAGCCTCTGTATGTAATCGATGGAGTTCCGTTCAATAACTCCAATCTAGGAAGTGCAGGTACATGGGGGGGAATGGATATGGGTGACGGATTGTCTAATATCAGTCCGGATGATATTGCCAGTATCCAGGTTCTGAAAGGTGCTGCTGCATCCGCGCTTTATGGATACCGCGGAGGTAATGGGGCCATTTTGGTTACAACTAAATCAGGAAAGAAAGGGCAACCGACCAGTATTGAATTTAACAACAGCCTGACATTCAATAATATTTACGATTACCGTGATTTCCAGAAAACATTTGGTCAGGGAGAAAACGGTATACGCCCGATGACCCAGGAGTCTGCGGTAAAAACGGAAACTTCAAGCTGGGGTGAACGCCTCGACGGCGGAAAAGCCATAAATTTTTTGGGAAATGAATACAAATATTCATATGTCGACAACTGGGATAGCTTTTACCGTACCGGGGTCAATGACGCAGCTTCGTTATCGGTGAGCGGAGCATCCGACAAGATAATCTACCGTTTTGGGCTGTCTAATATGTATGATAAAAGCATCCTTCCTAATTCATACATCAGTCAGCAGGGTATCAACATGAACAGCACCTATAATGTAACTTCAAAGATACAGTTGATGGTGAATGCCAACTATGTGTTTGAAAAATTCAAAGGGCGTTCCAATCTATCGGATGGAAACGGAAACACCAACGCATCATTGCTATACAGGGCCAACTCCTTTGACGTACGCTGGCTGGAACGCGGGACACCCGGGTCAGACTGGGGTACGACAGCAGACGGAAAGGAATTGATCGGAGGAGATAATGTATATTTCAATAATCCATACTGGTTACAATACAGAAAAACAAACGAGACAAATAAGAATCGTTTGACTGGAGGTCTCACTTTGAAATATGACATCTTTGACTGGTTGTATATACAAGGGGCGGTAACCCGTGACGGATACAGCCTTGATTTCAAGCAGGTTCAACCAATGGGTGCTGCAGCTGACCCTGCCGGTTGGCTGACAGAATATTCAAAAACCTTTTCTGAAATAAATCTGAACTATTTGATCGGATTCAACAAAACCTTTGGGGACTGGAGTACCGCAGCTACTTTTGGAGGAAACCGCCAGCGTAACATTACGAAACAGTGGATGGCAGATGGTGTTCGTCCGTTTCTTGTTCCGGGATTCACCTCTGTAAATAATGTAGGAAACCGCCCTATGAGTAAGAGTCATATTGAATATCGTGTCAATTCGATCTATGCGACAGCTGACTTCGGATATAAAAATCAGATATTCCTGAATCTTACAGGAAGAAATGACTGGTTTTCAACACTGAATCCGGATAATAATAGTTATTTCTACCCTTCTGCCGGCGTATCATGGGTATTTACAGATACTTTCGATGTTCCGGCCGCGTTTGAATTTGGTAAAGTACGTGTAGCATATGCTTCCGCTTCGAATGGAACCGATCCGTATCAGAATATACTGACATATAAACTAAATAATTATATATTCAACGGACAAAATAATGCCACAGTCAATAATGAAACTTATCCGAACCCGAATCTGAAACCCGTCCGCATTTCAGAGTGGGAGGCGGGCCTGAATCTTGCCTTCTTTAAGAACCGTTTGTCTTTTGATATGGCTTATTATATAAAGAATACTAAAGACGACATCGCCAGAATTACGACCAGCAGTGCTTCCGGCTTTAGCTCAACTATCATGAATGTAGGAGAAATTAAAAATAATGGGCTCGAATTTATGGTAGATGCCGTGCCTGTACAGACCCAGAACTTGATGTGGAATACGACTTTTAATATTGCCTATAATAACAGCGAAGTAAAATATCTGGGCGAAAACGGAGGAATTCCCGTAACAAATCTAAGTATAGACGGTGCCTCCGCGCGCAGTGGAAATGTAACCGTACAAAATATCGTAGGTAAACCATACGGCGAGCTGGTAGGTTATAAATACAAACGGGTCGATGGACAGATTGTTTATAAAGATGGTATAGCTCAGAGTTCGGATGAACTTGAAAATTTAGGTTCGGGAGTATATAAACTGACAGGAGGATGGCGCAATCAGCTTACATTCAAAGACTGGACATTGTCATTCCTGATAGATTTTAAATTAGGAGCTAAATTATTTTCTGGAACAAACTATTCTTTATACAGCAACGGACTTCACAAAAACACTCTTGAAGGTAGAGGTGAAGATGGTAAAGGTACTATCATAGGAAATGGAGTAATGCTGGATGCGTCAGGCAACTACGTTGCAAACAATGTCGCTGTGTCGGCACAGGAATACTGGAAAGGAATTGTGTCAAACAATATCGCTGAAGAATTCATTTATAATGCCAGCTTCATAAAATTCCGTGAATTGTCATTAGGGTACAATTTTCCAAAATCTATATTAGGACAGAACAGCGCGGTAAAAGGATTGTCCGTTTCTTTGGTGGCACGTAATCTATGGACTATCTTGAAACACACCGACAATATAGATCCGGAATCCGCATACAATAATACTAACGGACAAGGACTGGAGTTGAACGGATACCCGGCTGTAAGAAGTCTCGGATTCAATGTGAACATTAAGTTTTAATCTTGTAAAATAGGATAATGATGAAAAAAATAATTCTATATATATATGCAACAGTTTGCTTGATCGGTTTTACTACAAGTTGCAATGATTTTGGAGATGTAAATAATGATCCCGAACATTTAAATCCGGGAAATATGGATTATGGTTTGATGTTCACTCAGGTACAATCCCAAATAGCAGGGTCCGACTGGGATATTTGGCGTAATTCATGTATATATGCAGCTAATATGATGCAGCATACTGCATCGGCCGATTGGTCCCAGGGTGTTTTCTATACCTGGTCCGAAGGATATAATGCCGCTTATTGGGATGGTTTTTATGTAGGAGGCAGAGCTCCTATAAGAAATATAATTGAGGTAATAGCCCAGTGGAAAGATAAGCCGGGCTATGCGAATGAGGTACAGTACGCCAGGGTAATGAAAGCTTTCATGCTTCACCGCATGACCGATCTTTACGGGGATGTTCCTTACTTTGAAGCTGGCCAGCCAAGTCTTACCGGTTATCCGAAATACGATACCCAGGAATCGATCTATGATGACTTACTGAAAGAACTGGATGAAGTAAATACTGCGCTAAGTAGTCCTTCGTCCCAGAATACTATTGGTAGTGCGGACGTAATATATAAAGGTAATCCTGAAAAATGGCGCAAATTTGCAAATTCACTGATGCTTCGCATAGCAATGAGACTTAGTAAAGCAGATGCCGGAAAAGCTAAAACATGGACAGAAAAGGCCGTGGCTAACGGATTATTTACAAACGCTGAAGACAACGCGGCATTACCTCATGCCGATGGGTTGGTAACGGACGACTCA
Source organism: Dysgonomonas termitidis (assembly GCF_054657735.1). Classification (NCBI taxonomy): domain Bacteria; kingdom Pseudomonadati; phylum Bacteroidota; class Bacteroidia; order Bacteroidales; family Dysgonomonadaceae; genus Dysgonomonas; species Dysgonomonas termitidis. Next base: position 636,673 of record NZ_BAAHYD010000003.1, read on the forward strand.
GCTGAACCTTTCGGGAAAATCCTTTCGAATGAGGACCCGGCTAAGTTTTATTTAAGCGAATATTTTATTGGTCAGCTAAAAGAGACAAAAGATCCCCGTATCCATTTGATCGCGACAAGATGTTCTACTAATCCTGAAGAAAAATGGTTAGGTGATTTCGATTTCGGAGATAGCTCCGATGCCGGCAAACTGATAGGCTTACCTATAGGGTACAGAGCTGCAGAAGGTAATTGGGATTTAGCGAACGCTCCCGGTTACCCCGGACAAGATTGGAGAAAATACTATGCCTTGCCGAACAGAAAAACATATTCCCGTCCCGATGTGCCGTCAATGCTAGTCACATATACCGAGAATAATTTACTCCTGGCAGATGCTGCTGCGCGGGGTTTTATTCCGGGTGGAAATGCTACTGCAAAAGAATATCTCGAAAAGGGAATAAGAGCGGCTATGCATCAATTCTCATTCTATATAGCCGCCAGGACAGAATATAATCTTTATTTGTCAGATGCAAGCATAAATGATTATGTCACCGAAGCTTTGAACAGGTTTGATGCAAACCAGCTCAAAGAGATCAACTGGCAATATTATGTCACGACGTTTGGCGATGAATATGAAACATTTGCTAACTGGCGCCGCACAGGATATCCTGAAATAAAGTCAGTTTATGCTGCGCCTCACAACCGTCCGACTTATCCGAACAGCATAAGCTCGGAGATTCCCCGCAGGTTTACGTATCCGATAAACGAGTCTCAGAATAATGCGGGAAACTATAACGATGCAGTCAAGAGGCTTTCGGATGGAGACAAGATGACGTCTCGTGTCTGGTGGGACAAGGAATAATCCGATATTCTTCTGATCATAAGCAGGAAGTACCCCTAAAATAAGGTGCTTTCTGCTTTCGGGTCTAAGATACCCCGACCAGCTTTGCAGCCCTCGTTCCGTATCTTTTTGTCCATGAGAGATCCCATTGTTTTGATATCATTTTGGGAACTCCGTTTTCAAATAAATGCGTAAGATGGCATAAAAAAATTTCTTCTAAAAAGATAATATTTTATAACAGCCTGTAATCAGGTATTCAAACAAAAGGCAGAGAAGGGGGTTGTCTTTAAAAAGACCGCCCTGTTCTTTATCTGTTATAAATTATTAAATGATTGACAAATATCTTTTTGTTTCAGTTTATTATGTAAATTTGTCATAATTGTAATTGTTGCCTGTGAATCTTTGATTAATTCTGGATATAATAATGCCTTCAGATATCGTAGAGCGGGCTTGGAAACTATAAATCGAATATAACAAAACTAAATATACAATTAAAAATCAGACAATGAGATCGAATTTTAATCGCATTGCAAAAACAATCTGTTTGGGTATTATCTCAGGCACTTTGTTTTATTCATGTAATGAATCGGAAAAAGGTACGGAACTTGTAAATCTTACCCAGTACGTCGATCCTTATATAGGGACAGGTGATCATGGGCATGTATTTGTAGGAGCCGACGTTCCGTTCGGATTGGTACAGTTGGGCCCTACAAACTTTTCTCAGGGCTGGGACTGGTGTTCGGGTTATCATATCACCGACTCCACAATTATCGGATTCGGACATATGCACCTGAGTGGTACAGGAATAGGTGATCTCGGTGATATTGGCTTTATGCCGGCTACCGGCGATGTAAAACTTACACGGGGAAATCTGAAAGATCCTGAGTCGGGGATTTATTCATTATTCAGAAGGGAAACTGAAAAAGTAAAACCCGGTTATTATGCTGTACATCTCGACAGGTTTAATGTCGATGTGGAACTGACAGCAACCAAGAGGGTAGGTTTCCATAAATATACATTCCCCCGGTCCGATTTGTCGAAAGTTATTATCGACCTGCAACATGGTATAGGCTGGGATGCTCCCGTGGAAGGTTATCTGACTCAGGAGAATGATTCTGTCATATCGGGTTACCGCTATTCGAAAGGCTGGGCTAATGACCAGAAGATTTTCTTCACAGCTGTTTTCTCCAAGCCGATGAAGGGATTTATTGTGTCGGATACTACCGCTGTGCAGGAAGGTAACACCATAAAGGCGACAAGGGCATACGGACAGGTACTGTTCGATACAAAGGATAAAGAGGATATATTTGTAAAAGTGGCCTTGTCCCCGGTAAGTATCGATAATGCAAAACTGAATATGCAGGCTGAACTTTCGGGCTGGGATTTTGAGAAGACTGTCGCCGATGCAGATAAAGCTTGGAATGAAGAACTGAATAAAATCATTATTACAACGGACAACGAGCAGACTAAACGTACATTCTATACGGCGCTTTATCATACAATGATAGCTCCTTCCGAATTCTGTGACGTGAATAACGATTACAGAGGCTCTGACGGACAAATGCATGAGAAAGGCGCGTTTAAGAATTATACGACATTCTCGTTGTGGGATACCTATCGTGCGGCTCATCCGTTGATGTCGATTATACATCCCGAAAAGATGAGCGATATTGTCAACACGATGCTCACAATATATAAACAGCAGGGTAAACTGCCCGTATGGCATCTGATGGGTTGCGAAACCGATTGTATGGTGGGTAATCTGGGGATTTCGGTTGTAGCGGACGCTATCCTGAAAGGATATGACGGATTTGATAAGGAACTGGCGTTCGAAGCGATGAAAAATTCGGCAATGCTGGACGAAAGAGGCTTGAAATACCTGAAAGAATATGGCTATATCCCTTACGACAAAGGAGAGAGCGAAGGCTTGTCGAAATGTATGGAATATGCTATCGCTGACTGGAGTATAGCCCAGGTGGCTCAAAAGTTGGGTAAAACGGAAGATTATGATTACTTCCTGAAGCGGAGTAAATCTTATACACATTATTTCGATAAATCGGTAGGATTTATGAGAGGCCTGTCGTCTGACGGTAAGTTCAGGACCCCGTTCAATCCGTTTGAATCCGTCCACCGCGATAATGACTATACAGAGGGTAATGCATGGCAATATACATGGCTGGTACCACACGATATAAAAGGACTTGTAGACTTGTTCGGAAGTAAAGAGACATTTGTTCAGAAGCTGGATTCCCTGTTTATCGTGGAAGGTTCGCTGGGTGAGCATGCATCCCCGGATATCAGCGGGCTGATAGGCCAATATGCCCACGGAAACGAGCCCAGCCATCATATCCTGTATATATATCCTTACATCGGTCAACCGTGGAAGACTGCCGACAAGGTACGTCAGGTAATGTCGGAACTTTACCACGACCAGCCGGCCGGACTTTCGGGAAATGAGGATGTAGGCCAGATGTCGGCATGGTATGTATTGTCTGCTCTGGGCTTTTACCAGGTTGAGCCGGCCGGAGGTAAATATATTTTCGGAAGTCCCGTTATAAATGAAGCAACAGTTAAGGTAAAAGACGGAAAGACTCTTAAAATTGTAGCGAAAGATAATAGTGCTGCTAATAAGTACATCCAGAGTGTGACATTTAACGGCAAAGACTACGATAAGTTCTATATAGACTTTAAAGACATAGAAGCCGGTGGTACACTGGAATTTGTGATGGGGGATAAGCCGTCCGAAACCTGGGGTACAAGAGGTGAAATATAAGATATAGAATCCCTTTTACACATCATAGGGATTTTTATTAAGGGTGAAGCCGCCAGAAGTGATTCTCGCGGCTTTGATTTTTGGTCCCCTATTCCCCTTTGGGGTGGTTGGGTGAGGCTCCTCTACCACTCAATTGGTTCAATCCCTTTCGATTTCAGATATTTATTTGCTTCGCTGAAATGATTGTTCCCAAAGAATCCGTTGTGCGCGGATAATGGCGATGGATGTACTGATCTTAATACTAGATGTTTATTCGTATCTATGAATGCTGCCTTTCTCTGGGCGTAAGCACCCCAGAGGATAAATACAATATTTTCACGTCCTTCGGCTAATTTATGTATAGCCGCATCGGTAAATGTTTCCCAGCCTTTTTTCTGGTGAGAACCAGCCATGTGCGCCTGTACGGTCAGTGTAGCGTTGAGGAGCAATACACCCTGATTTGCCCAGCGCGTCAGATTACCTGATCCGGGTACAGGGATTCCCATGTCGCGGTTTATTTCTTTGAAGATATTTACCAGAGAGGGAGGGGCCGGCATACCATCAGGTACGGAAAAAGACAAGCCATGTGCCTGACCGTCGTTGTGATATGGGTCTTGTCCGAGAATTACCACTTTTACCTTGTCGAATGGAGTGTGTTCGAAAGCATTGAATATTAATTTCGCAGGAGGGAATATTTGTTTTGTACGGTATTCATGTCTCACAAAATCAGTTAGTTCTACAAAATAGTCTTTGTCGAATTCATCTTTCAACTGTTCTTTCCAACTTTCCTCTATTTTTACATCCATAATTCGTAAGTTAGTTTTATGTTAGATACTAAGTAACTGCTCAAATTAACAAATTGCCGGGTATAAAGATACAATTTTTGTGATGTAGTCCGATAAAAATAAATCATGGATTAGGGTAACCGCTCTTAGTGTAGTTTAACTTGTAACTAAAAATAGGACGTTAACACCCCCCCCCGATGGCGCGGACTTCCAGTCCGTGTCTTATTGACAGGGCAAAAATGTTTGCTACGCAACACACAGACGGGACGTCTGCGCGAGCGGGCGCTAAGAAAAACTTTTTGGGTGAAGAAGTAAAGTTTCTATTATAAAATAAGTAGTGGCAATCAGTGATTGAAGTGATTATTGTAGGATATAAATGTTCAATTTTTAGTTACAAGTTACTACGCCCTGTGGGCAGTTACGAGTTACGAGTCGGCTGACGCACGTATGGCCAGAGCCTGAAGAACCTTTGTCTTGTCGCCGCATCGCGATTCCGGCCTCGTCCCGCGCGAGCGGGCGCGTGTTGTCTTTAGGGGCTTTGCTCCTGGTTGCGCGTCAGCAGGCGCCGTATACTTCACGGACGGGGTACCCGTAGGATTAAAAGACGAAAAAAACGGAAACGTGTTTGAGCTTATCCGCCAATTCGTATTTTACGACTTTTAGAGCGAGTTTTTCCGTTTCGTCTTTTTGTCCGTTACGGGTCGGCCTTTGAAGTGGGGCGCTAAAGCACTTTTGGTTCCTTTTGGGGCTTTGGCCAAAAGGAACACAAGGAATTTTAATTCCGCGTAGAAAAAATGCATAGAATAATTGAACGTTAAAATCCAACTGCTGATTCGCATAATATGCTGTGTTAATTTTTTATGAAATCAAAATACATTTATCTATACTAAAAAAAGCAGATAATGGATAAATAGTCATTGCCTGCCGCACACCTATAATTATTTAAAAAATATGGCAAAGTATAGTGAAGAATTAGTGGATAAAATCGTTTTTCTTATCGAAGAAGAGTTTTATACTACGACTCAGGTATGTAAGGCATTGGGTTTTAGCAGGCAGGCTTATTATAGCTGGATGGATACGAAACCCGGATTCAGGAAAGAGGTGGACATGGCCGTCAGCCGCCGTAGCGAAGCGATGCAGACAATGATGCAGGTCGCGCTGAAAAAGAAACTGGAGGGATATATGACAACAGTGGAAAAGGATATATATGTTCCTGATGAAAGGAATCCTGATGAACTGGTTTTCAAATCGAAAGTGATAATAAAGAAGGAATGTCCTCCTGATCTGCGGACAATAAAGATGTTGCTGGAAAGGAACAGCCCCTCCCGGCCTCCCCAAGGGGAGGAGATGTATACGACGAGAGATAATCGAGTGATTGAGGAAGAGACCGTTACAGATAACATAAAAAAGGATATTATTGAAGATGAAGAAAAAGAGGTTTCGGAAGTGATTGAGGAGAATGAAGATGCAGAGGCTGCGGAGATGATGGAAAAACCGGATAAGGCCTGTGCCGGGCAGCGGCAAGGAACAGGCACGGCCGTGATAGTGAGTAACAGAAGGCCGGTATATAATAAGGGAAAGAAAAGAAAGAAAAAGCGAAGAGGTAATTAAGTATTCCATAAATATTAATGATATACTTTTCTTTCTCTTGTCATGCTGACGAAGGAAGCATCCCGACCCATTTGTCAGGGAAAGAAGGAAAGAGATACTTCGTTCCTCAGGATGACAAGAATATATTAATATATTACCCCCCAAACGATTTATATATATTAGATAGTAAGAGAGGACAGGCGCAAACGCCTTTTGTCTAAAGGGATTGAGAGAGATGCACCCCCGAACGCGCCGCAAAACGAAAACTATTTTTCTTATATTTTACTTATATCGTAGGTGAATTTTTTTTGAGGCTTTAAATGAGGTTTAAAGGGGTTTTAAATACTTTTTCTATTGCAGTGTAATATTCTAAATATCGTTTACGTAAAGCATTACGTAAAGTTTAGGTTAACTAAATTAAAGTGTCAAAATGATTTCACGGGAACGATGTTTAAATGTTAAAATATTACGCAGGCGAACAGGAAGGCGAACAACAGACGAACAAAAATTAAATATCAAAATGCTATTTAAAATATAACAGGGGAATAAACAGCGGAACAACGGCGGAACAAAATTATTTTATCAAATTGTCAGTTTTATAGGGTATTCCATCAATAAAAATAAATTCTATTTCTGAAAGTTTTATAATAGTGCTTTCGGAGGTTATAAAACAATTTATTTGCTCTGTCTCAAAAATAATCCACTTCTTTTGTATTGGAGGTTGCCACCTCCAGTATTTTTTATAGTAAGTAGCGTTTTTCCTTTCTCCGTTGTATAACACTATGTTATATTGCTGTTTATCTTTTAATTCCATGATAAAATAAAAAAAGGGTATTTCTAAAAATACCCTAAAGCCTCTCACATATCCCGAAAGATTTTGCAATGGCCGGTGGCTCTACAAAGGTAGTAAAAAAAGTTTAAAGTTTGTAAGGCTTACAAACTTTATTATAAGCTATATCAATATATTTCATTAAAATATCAAGCCTTACAAACTTTGTCATAGAATTTAAACAAAATTTTATTTTATGGCAAAAAATTCATTCAGAGTCAGTGCATTGAAACAAGGCGGGAAAGCATTGATAAGGATAACGGGAACTATCGAAGAGTCAAGTTCCGCATTATTCCAATCACAAATTGACAGCCTTATAGAAGATGGTATAAACGATGTACATCTTTACATCAATAGTGAGGGCGGTTCGTGCTTTGCCGCCGCTGAAATTGTAAATATCATTCAATCGAATTTTAGCGGACGTATTACAGGCGAGGGCGGCGCGTTGGTTGCAAGTGCCTCAACATTCATCGCATTACATTGCAGTACGTTTGTGATGCCTGAAAACGGTATGTTTATGATACACAAACCATCGGGAACTAAAGAGGGCAATGCAAGAGATTTGGAATCATTTACAAAATTGCTGCGTGATATTGAAAATCAATATTATAACGTATATAAAAATAGAGTAGTAGATGTTTCGATTTTAGACGAACAATGGAACGCGGGCGACTGGTGGATGACAGCACAGGAAGCCAAAGAAAACGGCTTTATCACGGAAGTTAAAGAGCAAATAACTATTGACAGCAAAACGGCAGCTTTGATTTCGGCGTGTGGTTGTCCCCGTTCAAAATTTCCACAAGGAAAAAGTAATCAAAAAGCAAATGAAAATACAGGCGATGAACTTACACAAATCGCTGAGGCTTTGGATTTACCTACTGATGCAACCCTAAAACAAATATTAGAAGCTATTGCCGTACTTAAAGGAGAGGAGACGCCGGAAAAAGCAGTTGAGACGGCTATTAAGGTCGGTGCAATAGAGGCTTATGAAAAAAGCGAATTCCTGATAATAGCCAAAAACAACCCTAAAACCTTGATAGGGCTTATACGTAAAAGAAAAGAGCAAACAAAATCACAATTGAATGCGAAAATAGATAAAACGTTAAATACGGCAATCCTCGAAAAACGATTTGTAGCAACGGCAAAAGGTGCATGGAAAGTATTATTTGACCTTGATTTTGATGCGGCAAACGCGGTATTACAGCATATTGAGCCATTGCAAAAGATAGATTTCAAACAACCGCATACAAGCGGCGGGAATCGTGCCGGCTGGACGCTGGACGATTACCGAAAAAAAGACCCGAAAGCATTGCTAAAAGACCCGGAACTATACGACCGATTATTAGAAAAAGAACAAATTAAATAATTATAAATCAAAGAATTTAAGTATGTCAGGACTAAAGAAAGAAGTTTGGATTAACCAACTGAAAGAAAGATTTTACCCGGATAGTTCGTTTCTCAATTATGTAAAAGATTTCAGCGCATTGGTAGATAATGATGCATTGAATTTAGCAGAGGCGGGAATCGACCCTAATGTATTGATAAATAATACAACTTACCCAATTGCGGTTGTAAAACGCGAGGACACACCTATACGCATCGAATTGGATTTGTTTGAAACAGAAAATTCCCTTGTCCGTAGACCGGAAGCTATTGAATACGCATACAACCAATTAGAGAGCGTAATAATGGGTCATCGCAACGTATTAAAAGCCACCACAGGAGCAAAAGCCGCACATGCTTACGCTCCTGATGAGAACACGGTCGATACGCCGGTAATACAAACAACAGGCGAGGCATATAAAGGGCGAAAGCGTATGTCATTTGAAGATATTTTGTATCTGAAAGAATATTTTGATAATGCAAATATACCATTAGAGAATCGTTTTCTTGTATTGAACCCCGCACATCTTACAGACTTGATATCGTTTGATATTAAGGCGTTCAAATCAATTACGGATTTTGTAAACGGACAGCCGAACCGCTTCGCTGGCTTTGGTATGCTTCAATTCTCAAAAACGGCTTATTATGACAGCGATTTGAAGAAAAAGGCTTTTGCATCCGTACCGATGGATGGTGACGGGTTTTGTTCGTTTGCGTTCCAAGGCGATGAGGTAATGAAAGCGGACGGCGATATACATATGTACGCAACGATGGACGACCCGAAAGAACGGGCGGCAATAGTGGGCTTTGATAAACGTTTTGTTGCCTTGCCTATCCGCAATAAGGGTATAGGGGCAATAGTGAGTACAAACGCTTAAAATCACATCCATATGGCTTACAATAAAGAGTATTTATTGTTGAAAATAATAGAAATACAAAATGTAGTTTTGGAAGAAAAGAAAAAGGGGTGGCGGAATCAAAAACAAATATATGAAGAACTTATCGCCCCGAAATATTTTATATCTAAATCGACTTTTGATAAGTATCTGGGCCGGAATGCAAAAAAAGAATTGGCGGAGTTAAAAGAACGTAACAGGCTGAAAGATATTGCAGCCGGGGAACGCGAAAAGGTTATTGACAGAGGGGGGTGTTATGTCTAAAAAAAACAAAGTACCCCGGTTTAAGGATATCGCGCAAAAATTAGAACGGGCACGGCCAGTAATAGCAGGGGTCGAGGGTGTTAATCATTTTAAACATAGCTTTGTGAATAATGGTTTTACCGATACTTCCCTTACTCCATGGCCTAACAAAGTCAGCCCTTTGGGTGGAAAAAGGATTTTGCAAGGTAGGACCAATTCTATGAACCTGATGCAAAGTATTCGTGTAATGGAAAGAAGCTTAGATCATTGCGTGGTAGGTACTGATATTCCATATGCCGGATTTCATAATGAGGGGGCAATTATCCGGGTGAGTATGAAAATGAAAAAATGGTGGTGGTATCAATATTATTTGCTTGCTCCTAGGGTTATGAAAAATAAAAACGGAACAATAAGCAAAGGCCGGAATAATGCCAGGGCTAACGCTAAAGCTCAATTTTGTAAAACAATGGCTTTAAAGAAAGTGGGCTCGGTGATTAGAATACCTAAGAGACAGTTTATAGGCGTCAGCGAAACTCTAAATAATAAAATGGTATGGGTTTATTACGATTATTTAAATGAATTGATAGCGAAGGCAAATATAAAGTAACTCCAATGTGCTAAAAAATAAAAGGGCGGGTGAGTTAACCCGTCCTTTTTCTTTGGCAGATTCTTGGCGTTTCCCCCGCGAACCGTAGATATGCCATAGCAGAGCCTTAGGCGGTTATCTGAATGCAAAGATATAGAAATAATCGGCTGATTATCAAATAAAATTGTAAGGTTTATAATAAAAAGGCGCGTTTGTTGTGTCTTATAATACCAAATTAAACAAGTATATGAAAGAAAAAAAAATAACGTTAGAGCAAATTGATTACAATCTACTAAAGAAAAAGGCTTACGACCTTGTAGTTATACAAGGCAGACCACAAAAGGAAGCCGCTAATATCCTTAACCTTTCGGAGAAAACATTGTCCGTATGGTCTAAATCAGGGAATTGGCAGGAGTTAAAAGCAGATAACGAAATAGTGAATTTTCGCAAATTTCTTAGTGATAAGATTTTTGACCTGATGGCAGATATTGCCCTTATTGATGATAAGGAGTTGAGAACCCGCATTGCTAACAAACTAACCGGAAAAGGGGGTGTATTATAAGTATATTGAAAAAATATATCCTCAAAAACTTGCATATCCAAAACTAAATACCTTACTTTGCTTTCGACTATTACATATTAATCTTGGGCAAAAGAAATCAACCGATTTTATTTTAACAAGATATAAGGGAACGCCCCTATGGTGGTTAGAACGAAAGAACTAACAACTTATTCGCCCTGCGTATATGTGATAGTCACACCTACGGGGGCGTTCTTATTTTATCGCAATTCTTATAAAATGACTATCAATAAGAATTCAACAAAGGCTTACAAACTGCCTAAAATCAAAGTTTCGTACAACGCCGACCCATCGGACAAAATGAAAACAATAATCAATATGGAAGACGCCGCAAAAACATTCTTACCGGTATTCAACGGGTTTATGAGGCATCACGAGGAAGTATGGGTTATGTACCTGAACCACGGACTAAAGATTATAGGCGTATCGCAGATAAGTAAGGGGGGCTATTCCGGGACGGTTATAGATATCCGTATAATCATCCAAATAGCGTTACAGTGCAACGCATCGGGTATTATAATGGCGCATAACCATCCGTCGGGTAACCTGAAAGAAAGTAGCGATGATATAGAGTCTATGAACTCCCTGAAGACAGCTTGCGGCTATTTAAATATAAATCTAGTGGATAACCTGATACTTACCGACATGGGCTATAATAGTATGATGTTAGACAAGATAAAGTTTTGGATAAGTTGAACAACAGGGCTTAATCTTTTTAACATATTTATAAAAGAGCATTGTGTTATCACAATGCTCTTTTATATTTCAAATATACTATTTTAATTAATATATTGCTGTCTTTTTGCTATATGTTTAAATATGTAAATTTTGTACATTTGGTTCTGTGTTTTGTGCGATTTGGTTTTTGCAATAATATTTACAGAGAGGGTAAAAAGTAATAAGTAAAAAAGTGTAACCTTTGTTACCTTTTAACAGTTACAAGTTACTGTGCCCTTCGGGCAGTTACGAGTTACAAGTAAACAAGGTACAAGTAGACGAGATACGAGATACAAGTTGTTAACTGATGACTGTTTACTGTTTACTGTTCACTGAAACAAGTGTTACTTTTGTTACCTTTTTTTACAATAGCTTATTTACAGCCTCTAATTGAACGATTTTTCACCTATAATTACGGGATATATTACAGATATTTGAACTTGAATTGAAATATCATTTTATTTACACGAATGAAAACCATGAAATCTAAATTTTTAATTTTTCTTTTTATCTTAGTCCTGTCCGTACCCTCTTATGCTCAGGAGTACAAATCGGGAGCTGTGGAAAAAGACTATGTAGCTTATCTGTTTGCTTATTTTACAGGAAATAAGGTGGAAGAAGAGGCGATCCATTTTGCCATCAGCGCGGATGGATATAATTATAAATCATTGAATGGCAATAAGCCGGTAATTGATTCCAAACTAATCAGTTCGACAGGAGGTGTCCGCGATCCGCATATATTGAGATGTGAGGACGGAAAAACCTTTTATATGGTGGTGACGGATATGACATCGTCGAAAGGCTGGGATTCGAACCGGGCGATGGTCTTGTTGAAGTCGGCGGATCTGGTAAACTGGTCGTCGAGTATCATAAATATTCAACATAAATATTCAGGGCAGGAAGACCTGAAGCGGGTATGGGCTCCGCAAACCATTTATGATCCCGAAGCAAAGAAATACATGGTTTACTGGTCGATGAAGCATGGCGGCGGTCAGGATATTATATATTATGCCTATGCGAATGCAGACTTTACCGATTTTGAGGGAGAACCGAAACAGTTGTTCTTTCCTGAGAACGGGAAATCGTGTATAGACGGGGATATTATCCTGAAAGACGGCACTTTCCATATGTTTTACAAAACCGAAGGACATGGCAATGGTATAAAGCTGGCCACGACCAACTCGCTGACTTCGGGCAAATGGACGGAACATGAAGGTTATAAACAGCAGACTCAGGAGGCTGTAGAGGGTTCCGGTGTATTCAGACTGATAAATACAGATACTTATATACTGATGTATGATGTGTATATGAAAGGTAAGTATCAATTTTGCGAAAGTAGCGATCTGGAGAATTTCCGTGTTATAGACCACGAGATATCGATGGATTTCCATCCCCGCCATGGTTCGGTTATTCCGGTGACACGCCGGGAGCTAAAGGCATTGACGGCTAAATGGGGTATGCCGGAAGGTTTTCCCCCGACAGGGAATAATCCGGTGCTTACGGGCTATTATGCCGATCCTGATATTATATATTCCAATAAAACAAAGAAATATTATATCTATCCCACCAGCGACGGGTTTGATGGCTGGGGCGGTTACTACTTCAAGACCTTCTCATCGGACAACCTGAAAGACTGGACGGATGAAGGGGTGATACTCGACCTGAAAAAAGATGTTTTCTGGGCCAACAGGAATGCATGGGCTCCGTGTATTGAAGAGAAGAAAGTAAATGGTAAATATAAATATTACTATTATTTCACTGCCGCGCAGAAGATCGGGGTGGCGGTTGCCGATGATCCGGCAGGCCCGTTCGTAGATTCGGGTAAAGCACTGATCGATTTCAGGCCGGAAGGTATAAAGGGCGGTCAGGAGATAGACCCCGATGTATTTACCGACCCGAAGACGGGCAAGAGTTATCTCTATTGGGGTAACGGATATATGGCTGTGGCTGAACTGAATAAAGACATGGTGTCTATAAAGAAGGAAACGGTTAAGGTACGTACTCCTGACAGGACATTCCGTGAGGCTATTTCGGTCTTTTATAGAAAAGGGACGTATTACTTCCTTTGGTCGGAGGACGATACACGGAGCGAAAATTACCGTGTAAGGTACGGCACATCTACATCGCCTACAGGAGTTATCACTATCCCCGAAAACAATCTGATCCTGGCAAAAGACGCAGCAAAAGGCATTTACGGGACAGGTCATAATTCGGTGTTGCAAATACCGGGTAAGGATGAATGGTATATCGTATATCATCGTTTCAACCGTCCCAACGGGATAAAGATGGGAGATGCGGCCGGTTTTCACCGGGAAGTATGTATCGATAAAATGGAGTTTGATACGGATGGCAGTATCAAAGCAGTAGTGCCGACGTTATGAAATCTTGAAATCATATACTATAGGTTTTCTGGTTTTTAGGCTTTTAAGGTAAGGGCCGGATAATATCATGATCTGGTCATATGTTATTCCGGCCTTTTGGTTCATTATCCTGCATTCCGCTGGAAATCGCTGGGGGTCACATTGAATTCTAGTTTGAAGCATGACGTGAAGTACTTAGGGTCTGAGAATCCTACCGAATAGGCGACCTCCGATATGGATATGGACCTGTCTTTCAGCATCTGGCAGGCGTGTTTAAGCCTGATGTTGCGGATAAACTCGATAGGAGAAAGTCCTGTCATCGTCTTTATCTTACGGTACAGGGAAGACTTGGACATGTTCAGATGCTCGGCAAATGTATTGACATCGAACTCGGGTTCGGACAGATGCTCCTCTATTATCTTTATTGCATTATTGAGGAATTGTTCATCAATAGAAGGGTATTCGAGGGTAGAGATGTTTATCTCCACATTGGTCTTAAACTCTTCCTGTTTATCTTTCTTGTTGGCAAGGAAATTGTTGATGCGGGCATCCAGTACTTTCAGGTCAAAAGGTTTCGATATATATCCGTCAGCACCGGCATTGTAGCATTCTATGCGGTCGTCGGTACTGTTTTTGGCAGTAAGTAGTATGACCGGGATATGGCTGGTTTCGAGATCTTTCTTCAATATGCGGCAAAGTTCCAGACCGTCCATACGGGGCATCATGACGTCGCTGATTACGATATCTATGGCGTTGTCTTTTATACGGTCCAATGCTTCAACTCCATTAGGCGCTGTGAGTACATGGTAATGCTTCGACAGTATATTGCTGATAAGTGTAAGTAGTTCTTCATTGTCTTCGACCAGTAATACGGTCGTGCGTTCTTTGACATCCTGATTATTTGCATTCAGATCATCTCCCGAAGGTTCTTCCAGTGACATCAGGTCTATATTCTTTTCATATACGATGACCTGATCGGACTTACCCATTTCAGAATCGTTATAACTTTCTTTATCTATCGGGATGTCGATGATGAATGTGGTCCCGGTGTTTACCTCGCTTTCCACGCTTATTGTTCCGTGATGCAGGTCTACAAGGTCTTTGGTAAGAGATAGTCCGATACCGTTCGTATCACTGGCTTCGCTCATCTTATTGGTGTAGAAGCGCGTGAAGATATTCGCCAGGTCTTCTTTAGCTATTCCTACCCCCGTATCACTTATCCTTATTTGCAGGTATGGATGATTGTTGCTCAGGTATTTGTTCAGGTTTATCTCTACTTTCCCGTTTCGCGGAGTATATTTATAGGCATTGGATAACATGTTGAATACGACTTTGTCTACTTTGTCGGCGTCGAAATATCCTTGTATATGATTAGGTTGGGAGCTGAAAGTGAACTCTATGTCTTTTTTCTTCATCAATGGCAGAAAGTTGGTATAGCATATATCGCGGATGAATGTAACCGCTTCGCCCTGCGATATTTTGAGCTTCATATTCCCGCTTTCTACTTTCCGGAAGTCTAAAACCTGTTGTAGTAAACGTTTCAGGCGGTTTACGCTCGAGCGCATCGTGTCAAACTGGGTAATTTTACTTTTGTACGTGATTTCGGCATCATCGATCAGGCAGGATATGATGGTCAATGGCGTAAGGAAATCATGCGAGATGTTGGTGAAATAGCGGAGTTTGGTCTGTGTGAGTTCTTCCGACTTGTCTTTGTCTATTTGGGCTATTTTCAGTTCGTTGCGAAGTTTTATCCTGTTCTTTATAATTCTGTATGTCCAGTAGATCGCGGCGAGCAATAACACAATATAGATGGCATATGCCCACCATGTTTCATAGAATGCGGGGCGTTTATATATCATAAGCCTAGTGATCTCGCTGCTCCATAGCCTGTTTTCGTCGGTGGCCTTGATATAAAATACATGGGAGCCTTTACTTAACTGATTGTATATTGCAAACTGGCGGTCGTTTTCTGTATAAACCCAATCGTCGTCCACGCCTTCCATTTTGTAGGCATACTGAATCTTTGAGGGGAATGTGTAGTCGAGAGAAGAAAAGTCAATCTCGATATTCTTATCATCAGGTTCGAAAGTCAGGGACTGTGAGGTTATATCGAATCGGTGGTTCTTATTTCCCTGAAAAACGGATGAATTGTTGATCTTTATATCTGTGATGAAAGTCCGGGTTTGTTTAGCTTGTTCGGATAAGGTTTCGGATGGTGTAAATACCGAAATCCCCTTATTTCCGCCGAAGTATATTTTCCCGTTTTTACTCTTGAAACAGGAATTGACCAGAAACGAGTTGACGATAACCCCGTCCGTACCGGAATAATTTTTAGAGGCTCCGTTTTCCGGATTGTATTCTGTAATACGCTTGTTGGTGGATACCCATACATGGCCGAAGTTGTCGGTGACGATATTAAGTATAGCTTCGCCGGTCATCTTCAGCGATTCGGATACGTCTTTGAATTGCCGGCTGATGAGATCATAGGCTATGATGCTGCCTTCTTTAGTACCCATCCAGACTTTACCGTTTATATCGGCGCAGACGGATTCGATATTGTTGCTCGGCAGATTGTTCCCTTCCTTGTTGAAATTCTTTATTTGGGATTTCCCGGTCTGGAAGTTTCCGGTCATAAGTATCTGAGATAAGCCGGATGTTTTACTGCTGATCCAGATCGTCCCTCTTGTATCTTCCGTTATTCCCGAAATAGTACCGAGGGAAAAGCTTACCACTTCTATATTGTCTTTATTATATGGCTTGATGAGAAGACCTGTAGAGGTTACTATCCAGATATTGTTATTCCGATCTTCAAAAAATATACGGGGATTACCTGCATCTGAAGCAATGGTTGATAAGTCGATACTTCTGGAAACGACGATATTATCTTTATCCTTTTTCATGCAGTAAATTCTCGCCTCATTTTCAGGACCTATCCATATTTCATCTGGAATAGAACGAAACTGGGATATGCAACTAACATTGCCCAGCATCGGAAGATTTTTCAATTGGGGGTAATCCGAATATAAACGTATGCTGTTCTTTTCAGGATTGAATATTCCTAAGCCCCAGCGGTTTTGATTTACCCAAATATCACCATCTTCGTCTACGCTGATAGCGGTTATGTTTGGAGTTATTCCAGTCCGTTCCTTGATGGATGAAATGGAGTAGTTTTTGATGACAGGCCGGTCGAAATTGATAGTAAGCACACCTTCGCTGAAAGTGGCGATCCACAGGTTGCCGGTCCTGTCTTTTATTATTTCGCTGTATATGTTGTTAGACTCTTTGAAGAGGTAAGATATATCGATGTTCTTCAACTTACCATCCTTATCATATTCAAAAGCATGCAGGCCGGAAATAGACATTACCCATATATAACCATGCGTATCATCCTGTACAATACTGAAAAATGTATTTTCCGCCAATTGTCGTTCTTTATTGAAAACCTCCTGCCGGACATATATTTCATCGCCTTCTTTATCCGGATTGAATAGAAACAGGCCATCGCCCCACGTACACACCCAGTATTGCTTTCTGCAGTCCTGGTATATTCTGAAAGGGTTGTTGCCGTTTCCAATCTGAGGGTAGTGTTTGAATGTATCATCTTTGGGATTGTATTTGTATATGCCACTTCCCCATAATGCTATCCACAGACTGCCGTCGGGGGCTTCGTAGATAGAGTTGATATTTGTGGCAGGGAGTTCGTTGTTATATTTCTTTTTCAGTGTCAGATCCGGATTATAACATAATACACTACTCCGTGTCCCCACCCATATATTGCCATCCGAAGCGACCAGAAGCGTTTCTATATTCTGATTCAATACCTCCTTATCTTGCAGCATCGAGATCGTGTATGTCTTTTTATCCAGAATATTTATCCCATTCCGCGTGCCTATCCACAAGCGGTTGTTTTTATCTTCTGCCAGACATGAGATGTCGTTGTTTGCAATAAGGTTGGGATTGTTCAGATTGGAGCGGAATGTCAATATACGGTATCCGTCATATCTGCACAATCCATCTAAAGTTCCAAACCACATAAATCCTTCTTTATCCTGAAGTATCCGGCGGATGGAGTTTGACGGCAGCTGGCTTATAAGAGGCATGGGCCTTACAGATATCTGTTTTGCCTGGATATTCTGAAGGGCAAGAACAAATAACATAAAATATATCCCGTGTCGTTTTAAGAAATAAAACATGTTGAATTCGGTATTAGGTTTTAGGAAATACAATATTAAAAATAATAATTGTTATTTTTACACCAATAAAGTATTAAAAGTACATTTTTTTAGAAAATGGAACGATTTCTACCTTATATGAATGATTTGTATACCCTGATGCGGTTCTGATTTCATTATATTTGTAGAATATAGGATGCGCTCCGGTATAGCTCGAAGTAAACTTTGACTCTGCCTCCGGCTTTCTCTATATTTGTGGCATTGCAAGATAATCTCTTATATATAACAATCAAAAACTAAAACATGAAAAAAACACTCTTTTTGCTTTCAGTGTTTCTGTGCTCAGGTCTTTTTGCCCAGAATAACGTCCCTGATTGGGAAAATCCGGAAGTTTTTGCAGTAAATAAGGAAGAAACCCGTGCAACGTCATTGCCTTATCCGGATGATAAACTTGCCTTAACGGATGATTATACGGCATCGCCTTACTATCAGTCGCTGGATGGAATGTGGAAATTCCACTGGGTACCTAAGATCACAGAAGTTCCGGACGGATTTTATAAGGAAAACTATGATGCGGGCAAGTGGGTAAACATGCCTGTACCGGGCAATTGGGAATTCAATGGTTACGGCATTCCGATGTATGTAAATACCGGCTTCGGATTCAGAAAAAATCCGCCGTATATCGATAGGGAAGATTCGCCTACGGGGGCGTACCGTCACGAATTCAATATCCCTGACAATTGGGACGGACGTCGTGTATTCATTCATTTCGACGGAGGTACGAATTCGATGTATATATGGGTAAACGGACAAAAAGTAGGTTATACCGAAAATGCCAAAAGCCCGGCTGAATTCGATATTACGAAATATATACGCAAGGGTAAAAATTTACTGGCTTGCGAAGTCCATAAATTCAGTGACGGCTCATACCTAGAAGATCAGGATATGTGGCGCCTTGGAGGTATAAACAGGAGCGTATATCTATATAGCACAGCGCAGACTCGTATATGGGATTTCTTTGCTCATCCCGATCTGGATAAGACCTACAAGAACGGGGTATTCGGTGTGGATGTCAAACTGAAGAATTATACGAATGCAGCGCAAGCCCAAACTGTAGATGTAGCGATAATCGATAATACAGGAAAGAAGGTATTCGGCAAGTCTCAGAAAACTACTATTCCGGCAGAGAGTACCAGTGACCTGTCATTTTCAGGAAATGTATCAAATCCGTTGAAATGGACAGCCGAAACACCGAACCTTTATACTATGCTGATTACATTAAAGGATGGTAAAGGCAATATGGTGGAGGCGACTTCGCACAAAATAGGATTCCGTAAGATTGAAATAAAAGACGGACAACTGTTTGTCAACGGCAAAAAAGTATTCTTTAAAGGAGTGAACCTGCATGAGTTCAATACAAATACGGGACAGGTAGTTACCCGCAAAGAAATGATGCGTAACCTGCAACTGATGAAAGAACTGAATATAAATGCTGTGCGTACATCCCACTATCCGCAACAACCGCTTTGGTATAAGCTTTGTGACGAGTATGGTATTTATCTGATAGACGAAGCAAACCTTGAATCACATGGTTTGGGTTATGGTCCGGATAATGTATCGAACTTCCCTGAATGGCATGCTGCGCATATGGACCGTATCATCCGTGCGGTAGAACGTGACAAGAATCATGCTTCGGTTATTTTCTGGTCGCTGGGTAATGAGGCCAGCAACGGCAAAGCGTTCTTCGATATGTACGATTGGGCAAAGGCCAGAGACAACAGCCGTCCGGTACAATATGAACAGGCATATCAGAGAGACCGCAACACGGATATTATCTGTCACATGTACCCTTCATGGGAAAATATGAAACGTGACGCGGCCAAAGATTTGGGCCGTCCGTATATCATGTGCGAGTATGCGCATGCAATGGGTAATAGTATGGGTAATTTCCAGGAGTACTGGGATTTGATGCGTTCAAGTAAAAATATGCAGGGAGGTTTTATCTGGGAATGGTACAATCACGGATACCCGGCTAAGGACGAACAGGATCGTTTCTACTGGGCATACGGTGGTGACCTGAAAGGATATAATAAGATGAATGACGGGAACTTTGTTGCCGACGGTCTTATCAGCCCTGACCAGAACTATATACCACACACCCACATCGTGAAGAAGGTATATCAGAATATCTTATTCGAAGCTAAAGATCTGAATAATGGTATAATCACTGTAATCAACGACTTCAAGTTTACCGACCTTACCAATAAGAATTATACTTATAAATGGGTATTGTTGAGAAACGGAGAGAAGGCCGGCGAGGGTACATTCGATATTACTGTACCTGCCGACTCGCGGAAAGATATCAAACTGAACATCCCTGCGATAAAAGCAGAAGCCGGAACTGAATACTATCTTCAGGTATTTGCATATAGCAAGGAAGATACATCGTTTATCAAAGCCGGATTTGAAGTAGCTAAAGGTGAATTTGCTTTCGCTTCCAATAATTATTTTGCACAATCGTCTGACGAATCGGGTTCTTTGACTATAGATAAAAAAGACGACAAGATCATCGTGACATCGGGAACTCTGGCTTATGAATTCTCTTCTAAGGACGGTCGCAGCTTGCTTTCTATGACTAATGACGGAAAGAAAGTATTCAACGAACTCCCTCGTTTGAACTTCTGGCGAGCTCCTACGGATAACGACTTCGGAGAATGGGTACAGTATAACCTGCGTTTGTGGGATGCTGCCGGACATAATATTGTATATACGTTCAAAGGTTCGCAAGAGGCTAACGGGGGGATTACGGTTAATTACGAAGCCAAGCTGAAAGGAATTGAAGCGAAAGTTGACTTGGCTTATACCGTGAATAAAGACGGAAGCCTCACTACATTGGCTAACTACAAAGCCTTGGCAGACGATCTTCCTGAGATGGTACGTTTTGGTATGATTATGACCCTTCCGAAACAAACGGACGACTTCACATGGTATGGACGCGGCCCGTGGGAGAATTATATTGACCGTAACCATGATACATTTATGGGTATCTGGAATGGTAAGGTCGAAGAGCAGGCTTTTGCTTATTACCGTCCGCAAGAGACAGGTAATAAGACAGATGTTCGCTGGCTGACATTGAAGAATAAAGACGGTAAAGGCATTAAAGTTACGGGAGTACAGCCTTTATCGGTCAGTGCGACCAACAACAGGCCGGAAGACCTCGACCCGGGCATGACCAAGAAACAACAGCATGCTTCCGATATTCTGCCCCGTAATGAGACCGTGTTGTGTGTCGATCTATTCCAGCGCGGAGTGGCAGGACTGAATTCATGGGGTGCAAGTCCGCTCGAACCATACAGGTTTTTTGGAAAAGAATACACATATGGCTACACAATCAGTATTATAAAATAGCCTGATTAGAAATATAAATTACAGACCTTGCCTGAAAAACAATTTCAGGCAAGGTTTTTTATAGCTGATTTTTAATCCTGAATGAAAAATCCCCCTTTTTGAATTAATTGAGCACTATCTGTTCTGATATTCTTCATCAAATTTGCAGCAATGAAATATGTCATTAATTTTAGACTATTATGTACCATGAAGAAAAGTAAATTATACCTCTTATTACCATTTTTTATCATATATACATCCTGTGCCGGAAACAACAGTTCAAAGCCGGATATTCCGGATGAAACTTTATCTGAAGCAGGTGTCATAGAGTTGATAAAAAAAGTAAATAATCATTGGCAATCTATACATCCCGAACATGAGAATTCATTCTGGCACAGAGCGGCATACCATACGGGAAATATAGCAGCCTATGAGATCACCGGTATGGATGAATATAAAGCATATTCAAAAGCATGGTCTGAAAAAAATGAATGGAAAGGGGCGAAATCCGACAATAAGGCAGAATGGAAATATAGTTATGGAGAAACCGATGAATATGTGCTGTTCGGAGACTTTCAGACTTGTTTTCAGGTGTACATAGACTTATACAATCTCGATGAAGGGAAAGACGAAACGAAAATAGCCCGCGCTAAAGAAGTAATGAAATATCAGATGTCTACCCCTCATGTAGATTACTGGTGGTGGGCCGACGGATTGTATATGGTGATGCCTGTGATGACACGGCTGTATAAGATTACGGGAGACCGGCAATATCTGGGTAAGTTATACGAGTATTTTGCCTATGCCCGCGACTTAATGTATGATAAAGAAAGCAGCTTGTTTTACCGCGATGCCAAATATATCTATCCAAAGCATAAGACAAAAAAAGGTCTCAAAGACTTTTGGGCCAGAGGCAACGGATGGGTTTTTGCCGCTATACCCAGAGTGTTGGCGGACTTGCCGGAAGACGATCCTCACAGGACCGAATATATACGAATATATAAAGACATGGCAAAGGCCATAGCTGCCTGCCAGCAAAAAGAAGGCTTCTGGAGTCGTAGCATGTTCGATCTGGAACAGGCGCCGGGTGCAGAAACCAGTGGAACGGCATTTTTCGCTTATGGTTTTCTATGGGGAGTGAATAATAACATATTGGATGAGGATACTTATAAACCGGTAATTGACAAGAGCTGGAAGTATCTGACAGAAACAGCTTTGCAACCTGATGGCTCGATAGGATATGTGCAACCGATAGGTGAAAGAGCCGACCAGCATAAAAATGTTGGGCCCGGCACAACTGCCGATTTCGGAGTAGGTGCTTTTCTTCTGGCAGCTACAGAAATGGCCCGGTACTTAAAATAAATTTTATACTTATGAAAAACAAATTATATACACTACTGACACTTACAGTTCTCCTTTCTTTACCATCATATGCAAATATGAATCAGAAAGACGAAGAACCAAATGATCGTACTTACTGGACAAATCTGCTTTACAAGATAGCCTCGCCTGTCCTTAGCAATATGAGCAAGGGTGAGTTGTCCAGGAATATGGAATTGGAATTAAGTCCGACATGGGACGGACGTGACAAACGTGTTTCATACATGGAATGCTTTGGCCGTCTGATGTCCGGACTGGCGCCATGGCTTAGTTTGCCGGACGATGATACTGCCGAAGGTAAACAACGGAAACAATTACGGGAATGGGCGCTCAAAAGTTATGCGCAGGCTGTTGATCCTGCCAGCCCCGATTATTTGTTGTGGCGGAACGAGGGGCAGCCATTGGTAGATGCCGCTTATATAGCTTCCAGTTTCCTGCGTGCGCCTGAGCAATTATGGGAACCTTTGGATGATTTGACGAAGAAAAGATACATTGAGGAATTTCAGCAATTGCGCCGTATCGACCCCCCTTATACAAACTGGCTTTTGTTTTCGGCAATGGTAGAGTCATTCTTGCTCTCTGTAGATGCGCAATGCGATATGTACCGTATTCACAGCGCTATACGCAAGATTGAGGAATGGTATGTGGGAGATAGCTGGTACTCGGATGGCTCACACTTTGCATTCGACTATTATAACAGTTTTGTTATTCAGCCTATGTATGTGCAGGTATTGGAAGTGCTTGTTGACCGGCAGATCAGGTTGCGCGACAAGAATCTGGCTGTGGTGCAAAAGAATCTCGACACGGCAAAAAAACGTATGCAACGCTTTGGTATCATACTCGAACGTTTTATCTCACCTGAGGCCACATTCCCTGCGTTCGGCCGTTCTATGACCTATCGTATGGGTGCATTTCAACCATTGGCTCTATTGTCATGGAAAGAATATTTACCGGAGGAGTTGCCGGAGGGACAAGTGCGTAATGCGTTAACATGTGTTATGAAGCGTATGTTCTCTATGGAGGGAAACTTTAATAAGGGAGGTTTTTTACAATTGGGATTTGCCGGGCATCAACCCGGTTTGGCCGATTGGTACACAAATAATGGAAGCTTGTATCTGACGGCTGAAGTATTTCTTCCTTTAGGTTTGCCTGCCAGCCACTCTTTTTGGACTTCCCCTGCTCAGGACTGGACAGAAAAGAAAGCCTGGAGCGGGCAATCATTCCCTAAAGACCATTCAATAAGGGATTAAAATGTAAAGAAGAATCAAATTTCATCCTTTTTGAATGAAATCACCCTTATGGAAACCTTTATTAATTATCAATTTTGCTATTACTTACTTAACTATTATCCAGATTACCATGGGAAAAATAATTCACAACAAAAGTCCTGTCTGATTAAACCCGGATTAATTACGATACCTCTGTTTAGAATCCAGAAAATACCATAAATCAATAATACTCTTTATGTAAAACACAATTCTGATTTTATGTATTATAAAACAAAAAATATAACAACAAATTATTCCATTTTTTCTTCTGAAAATTTGGATATTAGCCGTGTTTTGCTAGAGAGAGAGAGAGAGAGAGAGAGAGAGAGAGAGAGAGAGAGAGAGAGAGAGAGAGAGAGAGAGAGAGAGAGAGAGAGAGAGAGAGAGAAGAGAGAGAGAGAGAATATAATAAAAATAAACGAATTTATAGTCCGGAGATACAATTCTTCCCGGGACTATTGCACCTTTATTATATTATTCGATACAGGAAACTCTTATTCCGGATAGGGAAAAATATCCGGGATAAGAGCTTCCTGTATTTGTATTTAAGCATACAGGGTTAATAATGAACTCTATATCACGTAAATCGTAAGCGAAAAAACTAACCTATTACTTATTTAATTACTTAATTACTATGGGAAAATATACTTATTTAAAAAAGCAAAGTGAGGTATGCGGAAAGGCAGTACCAAAATCTTTCTTCTCATTTTTCTTATTGTTTGCATTCATAACCTTTTCATCGGGCATATTTGCGCAAGGCAGAACGGTGCAGGGTACGGTTTCTGATGCAAATACCGGTGAAGCCCTTATCGGCGTATCCGTTGTGGTGAAAGGCACGACTGTAGGTACTGTAACCGATATCGACGGGAAATTTTCATTGCCGGCAGCGGCTAATTCTACTCTTGTAATATCTTATGTAGGATATATCAAACAGGAAGTAAAAGTTGAAAATCAAACGAGTTTTCTGATAAAGCTGGAAGAAGATTCCAAGATGTTGGATGAGGTTGTTGTTATCGGTTATGGAACAATGCGCAAAAAAGACCTGACCGGTTCGATCGTACAAATTCGTCCGGACAGATTAGCGAATGAGAATCCGAAAACGGTTCAGGATATTCTTCGTGGAACACCCGGGTTATCGGTTGGATATAGTGCCGATGCTAAAGGCGGTGGTTCGATGAAGATACGGGGACAGCGTTCCGTATATGAAAAAGGCGGGCACAATGACCCGTTGATTATTCTTGATGGAATGATTTTTCAAGGAGAGTTGTCCGAAATCAATCCTGATGATATTGGTCAGATCGATGTATTGAAAGATGCTTCGGCTGCTTCTGTTTATGGAGCACGGGCAGCTAGCGGGGTTATTATTATTACTACTAAAAAAGGCCAGCAAGGTAAACCTGTCGTAAATATTAGCGCAAACTTTGGTGTTACAACAAAGAGTGACTATCGTAAAGTTTTCAGTCCCGATGGCTATATGCAATACCGCGAAGACTGGTACAAAACGGGTACCTACGGAGTGAATTCCGAAACAGGTAAATATGAAGCCTATCAGTCAGGTACTACTAAAGGAAAATATGGATATTATGATAATCCGAACAATTTATCCAAATACGGAGTTTCGCTTGATACCTGGCGTGGATATACTACCAATGCAACAGGCGAATCCGATGCCAGTATATATGGAAGGCGTTTAAACCTGAGCGATATAGTGCTTCAGAATTATATGGATAACAATTCATTCGATTGGTATGACCATACTTTCCGTACAGGGATCAACCAGGATTATAACGCCAGTGTTTCGGGGGCCAGTGACCGTATGAACTATTATATGTCTCTTGGATATCTGAAAAATGAAGGTGCTGTCGTGGGGAATGAATATCAATCAGTTCGGGCCAACTTGAAAGTAGAGGGTAAAGTAACCAAATGGCTTGAAATAGGAGCGAATGTAAACTTCCAGGATCGTAGTGACGGAGATATTCAGCCGGGACTGGGGCATAACTATTGGGATGCCAATCAGGTGCGTCTTAGCCCGTATGCATCCTATCGCGATAGTGATGGAAACTTAGTGTATCGTCCGATGGGAGCCAGTCAGAATTATGGCTGGAACTATGATTACAACCGTCAGTATATGGATCTGGAAAAAGGCTATCAGGTATTGAACAGTATTTTCACTGCTAAAGTAAAGCTACCTTTCAATATCACTTATTCCTTCAATGCATCACCGCGTTATCAGTATTTCTACGATCGTTATTTTGAATCGTCAAAACATCCGGATTGGGTAAGTACAGGCGGGTTGGCAAATCGTGAGCAGACAAAACGTTTCGACTGGTCGATCAACAATACAATTAATTGGGAACATACCTTTGCTCAAAAGCATATCGTGAATCTTACTCTGGTTCAGGAAGCAGAAGAGCAAAGATCTTGGAAAGACAGGGTTGAAGCCCGCAATATATTGCCTTCGGATGCTCTTGGATTCCATAATACGACCAATGGGGATAAACTGAAAAGTACATTTTCGTCTTATGATACTCACTATACGGGAGATGCCTTGTTTACGCGTTTATTTTACTCATATGACGAGCGGTATATGCTGACTGCGACTGTTCGCCGTGACGGTTATTCGGCGTTCGGCCAAAACTATCCGCATGCCACCTTTCCTTCGGCAGCGCTGGGTTGGTCATTTGTCAATGAAGAGTTCTTCAAATGGAAGCCGATGAGTACTGGAAAGTTGCGGGTTTCGTGGGGTAAAAATGGTAACCGCTCACTTGAAGATCCATATGTGTCGATTGCTAACCTTGAATCACCTACTAGTACGCAAGGATATCTGGACAGCTCCGGCAATCTGGTAAATATGAATTATTTGCGGATTAGCCGAATGGCGAATCCGAGTCTGCAATGGGAAAAGACGGAGGCTTTGAACTTCGGATTGGATTATGGATTCCTTAACGACCGCATAACAGGGAATATTGAATACTATCTGATGGATACCAAAGACATGATTATGCTTCAACGCCTGCCGGGCTTTACCGGATTTCCAAACATAACCACCAATCTAGGCAAGGTACAGAATCGGGGTATTGAGCTTGCGATTAGCTCTCTTAATATGAAAACTGATAATTTTGAATGGAGAACAACTGCCGGATTCTCTTACAATAAGAATGAGATTAAACACCTCTATTACCAATACGAGGATATTCTCGATACAAACGGAAATGTTATCGGATCTAAAGAAATGGACGATAAGAGCAGTAGAGATGGCCAAGGATGGTTCATAGGGCAATCGATAAATACAATCTGGAATTATCGTGTAACCGGTATCTGGCAGGCAGATGAAGTGGAAGAAGCCAAAAGACACGGGCAGAAACCGGGCGATCCGAAAGTAGCGAATACTTATACGGCAGACGATAAGGTTAATGCCGATGGCAGCATTACACCTGTGTATAATGATAATGATAAGGAATTCCTGGGACAAACGTCTCCTCCCGTTCATTGGTCGATCCGTAATGATTTTACATTGTGGAAGAATTTGAGCCTGTCCTTTAATATATATTCTTATATGGGCCACAAATCCCTGGAGACATACTATATGAACCAGGATAATGCGGGGTCACTGGTTACTAACGGTCTGAACACATATTTCAAGAAATACTGGACGCCTGAAAATCCTTCTAATAAGTACGGGCGTTTAGATGCACAAGGACCAGCCGGAGCTACTGCTCCCGGCAGACTCCACGATCGCTCATTTATTCGTCTCGAGAATATATCGGTGGGCTATACATTACCTAAACAATGGATACAAAAATTTGATGTGGAAAATGTTAAAATTTTTGGATCTGTCCGCAATGTGGCCGTATGGAAAAAAGACTGGGAGTATGGCGATCCTGAAACAGGAGCCAGCGATAATGGAGGCTTGGCATCCCGTATTTATTCGATTGGTTTAAACTTAACCTTCTAAATTGTAATAAAACATGAAAAAGATATATAAGAACATGAAGAACAGATTATCGGCAATAGGGCTGATAACCGCAATGTGCAGTTCGTTATTTTTAGGAAGTTGTTCCGATGATTTCCTGAAACCAGATCCACTGTCATTCTACGAACCGGAGATTACATTTACTACCGAATCGGGTATGCAGGCCGTAATGGCTCAGGCTGATCGCCATCTCCGTTCCTATTGGACGAGTTTTGAAAACAGAAACATATCCGTACCCATCGGTACAGAGTATTTGTTTTCGGAACTGTCAGTGGCAAGTAAAACGGACGATGCGGCATTATTTGCGGACGTAGCTACACGGATGACACCTACAAGCGGGGCTGGATACGATGCGGGTGACTGGAGAAGCTATTTTTGGGACGAAGGTTATAACGGGGTAAAATATGCTAATACTATTACTACCTTCATTGATAACGTGTCAGGTTTGGATGAAGCAACCAAAAATGCTTATCTGGGCAGGGCATATTTTCACCGTTCATTTCGCTATCTTGCTATGGTTTTCCAATTTGGGGATATCCCTTTGATAACAAAAATCATCAAAGTACCGAAACAAAACTATCGATCTGCCAAAAAAGAGGCAATCCTGGAAATGATAACCAAAGATATGGAATTTGCCGTAGAATGGGTGCCGGACCAAAAAGATATGAAATATTCAGGAATGGTAAATAAAGGGGCTTGTCGTATGTTGCTTGTCAAATGTTATCTGGCTACAGGCCAGTTTCAGAAGGCAAAAGACCAGGCGGATATCCTGATCAACAGCTCCGGTTATTCATTGATGCAGGATAATTTCGGTTCTTTTGTGAATAGTTATTCACCTCAGACATGGAAAGTGACCCGTAATGTGATATGGGATCTGCACCGTCCTGAAAATAAGCTTACTGCTGCAAATAAAGAAGTGATAATGGGAATGGTGAACCGGGGCGCGACTGCAGGGTCAATGATCGAGTTCCTTACAATGCGTATTTTCGGGCCCAGTTATACGAGTGGATCAGACCTGAAGACACCTGACGGAAAGCAAGCAGTACAGAATTATGCCCGTAATAATACAAATTACCGGGCGAATTATGATTACATCAGGTCTATCGGACGTGGTATTGCTACATGGCGTCTGACCTGGTTTGCTACCAATGCAATGTGGAAAGTAAATGGGATGGACGATAAGGGCGATTTGCGTCACAACAGTACGGTCGGTAACTGGGGTAGAATGGATTCTATTAAGTATAACGACCCGTCATCTGCATGGTTTGGCAAGAATATTATGTTCAAACATCCGGATACAGGCACTCTATTGTGTACAGACTCCCTTCGTGTTTGGTTCGACTGGCCTCAGTACAAAATTTATTTGAATGATGTACTGGCGGAAGCTAATCAGGGTGCCAACCAGTTTAATGGAGCTACTAACGGAGGTATTGCCGACTGGTATCTTTACCGCCTGGCCGAAGCGTACCTTCTCCGTGCCGAAGCTAAGTTTTATCTGGGTGACCCGGCAGGGGCAGCTTCAGATGTAAACGAAGTGAGGAAGAGGGCCAAATGTACGGAATTATACACTACAGTGACTATCGGCGATATTATGGACGAACGCGCGCGTGAACTATATCTGGAAGAATGGCGTAATGTGGAGATGAAACGAGTTTCGTATTGCCTTGCCCTGAGCGGCAAGCCTGATGAATGGGGTAATACATATGATGTAAACACATTATATAAAGAGTCCGGTACCGATCTGAATGGGGGTAGTTACTGGTATAAGAGGGTAACACGCTATGGTATGTACAATCAGGGACCGAGAAGTGTCCGCCCTAATACATTCAATTACCAGATGGACAAATGTAACTTCTTATGGCCTATTCCGAATGCAGCGATTACAGCTAACAATAAAGGAGAGCTTAGCCAGAACTACGGTTATGATGGCTATGATGCTGCAACGCCTAAATGGGATTCTTGGCAGGATGCTGTCGCCGATGAAGATAAGATAAATTAAGATTTATTGTAAATAAATAGATTGCCAGGATAGGAGTTCTGAGGAAGGATTTCCTATCTTGGTGTTTTAAGACTATAATGATGGAAAATATACATAAAAGTATTTATGGTTTTTTATTGACAGGCTTACTGATGTTATGGGGCCTTCCCGGATTTTCGCAGCAAAAGATGGAGCAGATTATTCGTCCCGGCCGGCTTTGGCCCGATGATAAGGGTGTTCATATCAACGCGCATGGAGGAGGTACCCTCTATCACAATGGGAAGTACTATTGGTTTGGGGAACATAAAGGAGGAAAGTCCAACTCTGCATTTGTCGGAGTCACATGCTACTCATCCGATGACTTGTATAACTGGAAGAATGAAGGAGTCGCTCTGCCTGTTTCGGAGGACCCGAATAGTCCTGTCGTAAGAGGTTGCATAATAGAACGCCCCAAAGTGATATATAATGAGAATACTAAAAAGTTTGTGATGTATTTTCACCTCGAACTCAAGGGTAAAGGCTATGCGGCAGCCAATGTCGGGATCGCTGTAAGTGATAATGTAACGGGTCCCTACCTGTTTATTAAGAATAGCAGGGTGAATGCCGGTAAATGGCCTTTGAATATGACCGCAGAGCAGCAAACTTCAACAATAAAACCTACCGACTTTAAAGACTGGTGGACACCCCAATGGCATAAAGCTGTGGATGACGGGTTATTCGTCCGCCGCGATTTTACCGGAGGGCAGATGTCCCGAGATATGACTTTGTATGTAGATGATGATGGTAAGGCCTATCATATTTATGCATCGGAAGAAAACCTCACACTTCAGATAGCCGAACTGACAGACGATTATTTAGATTATACGGGAAAATATATCCGAATAGAACCGGGTGGCCATAACGAGGCTCCTGCTGTGTTTAAGAAAGATGGACGCTACTTTATGATAACATCAGGATGTACAGGCTGGGCACCCAATGCTGCACGCTTACTCACTGCCGGTAATATCCGGGGGCCCTGGACGTTGCATCCGAATCCGTGTGTCGGAAAGGATGCGCAACTCACTTTCCATTCCCAGAGTACATACATATTACCCGTAGCGGGGAAGAAAGACGCCTTTATTTTTATGGGAGACAGATGGACTCCTAAGGACCCTGCCGACGGACGATATATATGGCTTCCGATACTCTTCGAAAACGGTATGCCTGTATTGAAATGGATGGACGAATGGAGCCTGGATATCTTCAGTCATATAAACGCAGATAATGGCATTCCCAAAGATATACAAGGCTGGAATCTTGTCTGGAACGACGAGTTTGACAAAGATGGTAAACCTGATTCCAATGTATGGAGCTATGAAAATGGCTTTGTAAGGAATCAGGAGCTGCAATGGTATCAGCCGGACAACGCGGTATGCAAGAACGGGGTACTCAATATACAGGGCAGGAAGGAACAGGTAAAGAACCCTGCTTATGAACCGGGAAGCACCGATTGGAGGAGGAACCGTGAATATGCGGGCTATACTTCATCTTCCATAAAAACGGTAGGGAAGAAAGAATTCCGGTACGGACGTTTCGAAATCAGAGCGAAGATACCCACAGCAACAGGTTCCTGGCCTGCCATCTGGACACTGGGGACTTCTATGGAATGGCCGTCGAACGGGGAAATAGACCTGATGGAATATTATCTGGTGGGAGGAAAGCCTCACATATTGGCCAATACAGCATGGGGTACGGATAAAAGATACGATGCCAGATGGGACTCGGAAATAATCCCGTTTACCAATTTCACGGATAAAGATCCGTTTTGGGCCGATAAGTTCCATGTATGGCGTATGGACTGGGACGAAAATGCCATCCGTCTGTATATAGACAATGCGATGGTAAATGAAACTTTACTTGAGAATACTTACAATGGCTCGATAGGTAAAAATACAAATCCGTTCAGGCAGCCTCATTATATTTTACTAAATTTGGCTATAGGAGGAAATGGCGGCACACCGGATGATGATGCTTTTCCTTTGACCTATGAAATCGACTATGTACGTGTTTATCAAAAAGCCGAATAGAGTCCGGACTGAAAATTATAAACATGAAAATAAAGAAGTATATATTATTAAGCATTATACTCCTCTCTGTATCCGCTTATACTCAGAAGTTAATACCCGTAGCGCCGGGCTGGTCAAACAATTCCGTGAATGTGACCGTGTTTCGCAAAAATTCACTGGTTACCCATAACAATGTCCAGTTTATAGCCTATTATGATCCCGACGGCTTCCTTACATTAGGTAAACGCAATATAGGGGAAGATAGCTGGACTATAAATAAAACCAGCTATAAAGGCAACGTTTCCGATGCTCATAATTCTATCAGCATTATGACTGACGGCGATGGCTATCTGCATGTATCATGGGATCATCACGGGCACCCGTTGCGTTATGCAAAAGGGATAGCGCCTTATTCCCTCGAGTTGGGAGATAAACAGCCTATGACCGGAAGCCTTGAAACGAATGTCACCTATCCCGAATTCCTGAAAATGCCCGGTGGAGATTTGATATTTATGTACCGGGACGGACAATCGGGTAGGGGCAACCTCGTAATCAACAGATATGACCTGAAATCAAAATCATGGATTCAAATACAGAGAAACTTTATTGATGGTGAAAACCGGCGCAATGCCTATTGGCAATCCTGCATCGATGACAGAGGAACGATCCATCTGTCGTGGGTATGGCGTGAAACTGCGGATGTAGCTACCAATCACGATTTGTGTTATGCGAGGTCTTCCGATGGCGGTATGTCGTGGGAAAACTCGAAAGGTGAAAAGTATAGTTTGCCCATTACCGCGGCAAAATCGGAAATAGCTTGTTCCATTCCCCAAAATAGCGAGCTGATCAATCAGACGTCAATGGTTACCGATGCTGAAGGTAATCCCTATATAGCGACTTACTGGAGGGAACAGGATACGGATATTCCACAATACCATATCGTTTACTATACGGGTAAGAAATGGAATGACCTGAATCTGGGTTTCCGCAAAACACCCTTCTCCCTGAAAGGAACGGGGACAAAACGTATCCCCGTATCCCGTCCGCAGGTAGTTGCTAAGATAAAAGGCAAATCGACCGAATTATGCCTCCTGTTCCGGGATGAGGAGAGAGGAGAAAAGGCTTCGGTTGCCATCTGTAAAGATGTAAAGAAAAATAAATGGGAAATCGAAGATCTGACCGATTTTTCCCTCGGCTCATGGGAGCCGTCCTTCGACACCGAATTGTGGCGCGACAAAGGCCTCTTGCATGTATTCATTCAGAAGGTAGAGCAGGTAGACGGAGAAGGTAAAGCTGATGTAGAACCTCAGATGGTAAATGTACTGGAGGTCGAATAAACCGGTATAAATAAACAATACCAATCAGATTTTGAACCTTTCCGGGCTTGTCCTCGCTTTTGAAGATGTCTCATCCTCCTATCAGCAATTTTTATATGAATATGCGACATCACAAATAAAACGCCTATCTTTGTACCCTAATACAGTAGGCCGGTTTGCCGCTGGCTGCCGTAAGGCGGAAAGAGGAAAGTCCGGGCAACACAGAGCATCGTACTTCTTAATGGGAAGCTGCTTGTGAGGGCAGAGTTGAAGGTAACAGAGAATAACCGCCCCTTTGGGGTAAGGGTGAAAAGGCGGAGTAAGAGCCCACCGCCCGTGCAGCAATGTATCGGGGCCGTACCACTTGCGAGTTGTAAGACCATGTATACCGGCGCATGTAGGGCTGCTCGCCCGATGCCGGGGGGTAGGTCGCTAGAGCCTGCCGGTGACGGCCGGCGTAGATAAATGGCAGACACCTTGCTTACGCGAGGAACAGAACCCGGCTTACAGGCCTGCTGTATTTTTTTACTTTTCAATTCGGAAGACTATAGATTTCGTTTTTGATAAGCCATATTCCCGATATCCCTTACATTGTCATATCAGCGCTCACTTTTATTATATTCCTTCGGCCGAAGGGATTCTTTGTATATAGGATTCCAATATGTAAATATCCGGCCTTGCATACTATCCTTATAATATTCTGTTCTCAGGTTGAATACCGTTACCATATATCTCAAGAGTTCAACCTGTTTAGTAGTACCGGAAGTAAATGAATTTCTATTTTCCAATATATTAAACATAAACTTTTTGTCACTGAAGGAAAAGTATAGTACGGTATTAGACCGCCCGTCTGCGATATTTGCTCCCCGCACATATTCCAGATTGACAGGACTCCCCGAATACTTAAGTTTACCGTTAAAAAAAATATTTATTTCATTAGCCGGAGTAAAGGATATCTTAACGCGCCTTACAAAGATGAGGACAAAGCATATGGCTAATGCCCATGTACCAAAGATAAAGTAATGGATATGCTCGATTCCGAGACAGAAAAAGACAGGAATATATAATATCCAGATGGGAGCAGCCATAAGAAGAATCTGCTTTATCGGATATGGGATTGCCCAAAACTTAAATTCTTTCACGGGGTTGTGATGATATTAGTTTTAATTTATCTATATAAGAAAGCCATTGCAAGTTAATTAATAATTTACAATGAATAAATAACAATATATAAATTTTAATAATCCATCACAAAAACAAAATTACAGGATGAAATACACGAACAAATTAGCCGTGCACATAGTAGAGATGATAGAACAGGATCTGTGCAGTATATCCGAAATATGCAAATCGTTAAAAATCAGCCGCAAGACATTCTATGAATGGAAAAAGGCAAAACCGGAGTTCAGCGAAGCGCTAGAAGAAGCCATCGACCATCGCGAAGAGGTGATGATAGCCTCAGCACGCATAGGTTTGAAGCAACTGGGAAGGCTATGTGCAGAAGAAAGAAAAGATCACCTATGTCACCGACAAGAAGAATCCTGTGGAAGACTATGAAAAATGTCGTGTGGTGGAAAAGAAATTCTGTCCGCCGAGCATCCGCGCTATAAAGTACGTGCTCGACCGCGAGGAGCGGAAGAAAGACAAAGACCGGTTACTGGCATCGGAACGCTGTCCGCTGGTCATAGAAGTGCAGGACGAAGAAACCAGGCGTCAGTTGATGATATTAAAAGAGAACGGCTTCCGTTCGGGCGGTTCGCTCAATCCGGAGATATTAGCGACCGTGGACAAGGAACTGAAGGAGGAGGAAAAAGTGAAAAATGAAGAACCGGAAGCGAAAAGTGAAGGGCTAGAAGTGAAAAGTGAAGAACGAAAAGTGAAAAATGAGCAAGGGCAAGCTATGGAACAGCTACCTGTCGCTCAACCATCTGCCACTCCGGTAGAAAAGCCCAAGCCGAATCCCCATCCGTTTCTGCCGCCGGGATATACATCGAGAACGGATTGAGGAAGGAGGAAAGTAGTAAGTAATAAGTGAAAAGTGAAGAACGAAAAATTATACGAGATACAAGTTGTTGACTGATGACTGTTAACTGATGACTGTAAATAGTGTTACTTTTGTCACCTTTTTTAATAGTTACAAGTTACTTCGCCCTGCGGGCAGTTACGAGTTACAAGTTAGTTCACTGTTTACTGCTAACTGTTTACTGTTAACTGATATTTCTGTTACCTTTGTTACCTTTTCACAACAATATATGGCATTCATGTGTTCCCTATTAAAAGAACAAACTATCTTTGTCAATATTCTGGATATTATATGATTGAAAAAATAACGAATTTTGTAAAAAGGGTTATCCGTTTCCTTTCCTACGACATCTGGCGAATCAACAAGAAAGACAGGTCGTCGCGGAAAATAGGATTTTATAATATAATCAAATCCTTTATTCTTGCTATCCGTAATATCGACGGGGCACAGCTTTTCACGCGCGCATCGGCTCTTACTTACAGCACCCTATTGTCCATAGTGCCATTGCTCGCCGTATTATTCGCCATAGCCCGCGGGTTCGGGTTTCAGAATATAGTGAAGAGCCAGTTGTTCAGTTACTTTGCAGGGCAGGAAGAATTATTAAATAAGGCTACCGCTTTTATCGATAAGTCTATCGAA
Organism: Dysgonomonas termitidis; assembly: GCF_054657735.1. Lineage (NCBI taxonomy): Bacteria > Pseudomonadati > Bacteroidota > Bacteroidia > Bacteroidales > Dysgonomonadaceae > Dysgonomonas > Dysgonomonas termitidis. The sequence goes on from NZ_BAAHYD010000003.1 coordinate 672,394, forward strand.
TACGCTCAGGGTGGTGTATTTCTGGGTATTGGTGTAATATTGTTGCTATATACGGTTATCAACTTGTTGTCTAACATCGAGGACAACTTCAACAAGATGTGGCAGGTAAAAACAGGACGGTCATACTTCCGTATGTTTACCGACTACCTTGCCCTGATAATCATCACACCTGTATTCCTGATCTGTAATGCCGGTATTACGATTTTACTGAATTCCACGGCCGAACAGCAATATCTGCTGGGACTGGTAATAAGCCCGATGATGAAGGTGATCCCATTCCTGATTACAATCCTGTTATTTACAATATTATATATCTATATACCGAATACGAAAGTGAAGTTTACCAGCGCTCTGTTCGGGGGGATTTTCACTGGTATTGCCTTTCAGGTATTTCAGATGTTGTATATCAACGGGCAGATATGGATATCGAAGTATAATGCCATTTACGGTAGTTTTGCGGCCTTGCCGTTATTATTGCTGTGGTTGCAGCTTACATGGTTCTTCGTCTTGTTCGGGGTACAGCTATCCTTTGCCTATCAGAACGTGAATAAATTCAGTTTCGAACACGAAACATCCAGCATAAGCCGCAGATATAAAGATTTTGTCCTGCTACTGATAATGACACTCATCGTTAAACGTTTCGAAAAAGGCCATACGCCTTACACCGCGGACGAATTGTCGGAATATTACAAAATACCGACCAAGCTGACCAACGATAGCCTCTTCTATCTGCAGGAAATAGGCCTTATTGTAGAAACCCCGTCGGCAGACACTCTTGTCCCCGCTTATATTCCGGCTATGGATATCAATCATATAACAGTGTGTTACCTCTTCGAAAAAATAGATCTGCATGGCTCGGAAGACTTCGTTATCGACACCGACATATTATTCCGCAGCGAATGGGAGACTATCCTCTCGATGCGGGAAGCAGAAAGCAATAGTTGCAGTGATAAATTGTTGAAAGATTTGTAAATAATGTATCAGAACACCGCAACTAAATGAAATCAGGCATACATAATCTAACGGAAGGGAAAATATTTTCTACCCTGATACGTCTTGCGCTTCCATTGATGGGCACAAGCTTCCTGCAAATGGCGTATACACTCATGGCTATGTCGTGGGTGGGACGGCTGGGGACTGTATCGCATCCCGAAATCGCGACTAAGTCGGAAGCAGCGATAGGTGCCATCGGCATGCTCCTGTGGCTGACTGCATCGGTCGCTTATCTGGCCATGATAGGTTCGGAAGTGGCTGTCGGCCAATCCATAGGTGCGAAGAAAATGAAACGTGCCGCAATCTATGCTTCCCATTCCACCACTACCTCGATAATGCTGGGTGTGATATGGATTGCCATTCTCTTTATATTTGCCAATCAGATACTATCGTTCTTCAAGCTGGAAGCCGACATTACGGAAGATGCCGTACTTTATCTCCGCATACTCACTGTCAGCCTGCCGTTTCAGTTCCTGTCCTACAACTTTACGGGTATATACAACGGAGCCGGACGCAGTATCGTACCTTTCCGCAATAATGCCGCGGGGCTTGTACTGAATATGATCCTCGACCCTATACTGATGTTTGTGATGGGATTGGGATTGCATGGGGCTGCTATAGGAACGGTTGCCGCGCAGTTGTTCGTATTCTCACTGTTCTTCTACCAGATAAAATTCGGAAGCCGCATACTGGGTAACTTCCCATTCTTTATCAAGCCTAAAGCGATCTATCTGAAACGTATATTCTTCCTCGGGACTCCCGTATCCGTAATGAATTCGCTTTATGCTATCATCAATATGAATCTGGCGAGGGTAGCATCCATTCATGGCGGGCATCTGGGACTGATGACGCAGACCACAGGTGGGCAGATAGAAGCCGTGACATGGAACACATCGCAGGGATTTTCTACCGCCCTCAGCGCATTTGTAGCTCAGAACTATGCTGCCAATAAGCTGGAAAGAGGAAAGAAAGCCTATTACTATACGATACGGGTAATGCTTACGCTGGGTATTGTTGTCAGTATCTGCTTTATCCTGTTCGGGGCGCAGATATTCGGTATCATCGTACCCGAAGAGAATGCGATGCAGGCGGGGGCTCAATACCTGTTCGTTATGGGACTGGTTCAGATATTTATGATGTTCGAACTTACCACGCAGGGCATGTTCAACGGAATCGGACGCACCATAGAACCCGCCATTATCAGTATAGTATTCAATGCGCTGCGCATCCCGCTCGCTTACTATCTGGCGGCACAAATGGGTATAACAGGTGTCTGGTGGGCAATTGCCATTTCCACCATTTGTAAAGGAATTATATTACCTACGTGGTTTGCTGTTGTGTACCGTAAGATAAAGAAAAAGAAACCGAAGATAGGATAAGGGAATTTCAGGATTTCAAGATTGAAAACTTCGCACTTAATTTTTGAGATATTGAAACTTGAAATCTGCATTTTTCCCGGATAAGATTATCTATATATTTGTTGAGGGTTATGTTTCAACAGGCGTTCTTTGGCAATTATTTCATATTCTGTATCAGGGCGTCCGTAATTACAAAAAGGATAGATGCTGATTCCTCCGCGCGGGGTAAATATACCTACTACTTCAATATATTTCGGGTTCATCAGATTTACAAGGTCTTTCATTATGATGTTTACGCAATCCTCGTGAAAAGCTCCGTGATTGCGAAAGCTAAACATATATAGCTTCAGGCTTTTGCTTTCCACCATTTTTACATCAGGAATATAATTGATGTGGATAGTTGCGAAATCGGGTTGTCCGGTAATCGGGCATAAACTTGTAAATTCGGGACAATTGAATGTTACCCAGTAATCATTATCCTGGTGTTTGTTTTCGAATGCTTCCAGTACTTCGGGAGCATAATCATCTTTGTATTCTGTTTTAGCGCCAAGATGGCTCAATCCTTCTATTTCCATTGTTTATTAGTTACGGGTTACGAGTTACAAGTTAGGAATTTTTACTTTTCAATTTTCAATTGACTGGTAACTTGTAACTAAATATTTTTTAAATAATTTTCCAAACCTTGTTTACGCAGCTTACAGGCGGGACAATGTCCGCAACCATCAGCTATAATGCCATTGTAACAGGTCAGGGTCTGAGTGCGCACGATGTCGAAAACACCCAGTTGGTCAGCTAACTGCCATACGGCGGTCTTATCGCGCCACATCAACGGTGTATGAATCTGGAAATGCTCGTCCATCGCCAGATTGATCGAGGCATTCGCCGATAGTATAAACGTATCCCTGCAATCGGGATAACCGCTGTAATCGGCTTCGGATACACCTGTCACAATGTGACGGATACCATGCGAGCGGGCTATGACAGCCGCGAAAGTCAGAAACAACAGATTCCGTCCGGGAACAAATGTATTCGGGTACGAGTCGGCCGGCTTTTCCTGATCCATTACAATATCGCTTGTCAAAGAGTTTACAGACAACCGGCTGATAATGGAGGCATCCAACAACTGGAAGGGTACACCTGCATGTCCGGCAATTGCCTGCGCCACCTCTACCTCTTTAGAGTGGCGTTGACCGTAAGTGAAGCATAGAGTGCGAACGGAAGAAAAGTTTTCAATAGCCCAGTAAAGGCATGTTGTAGAGTCCTGTCCACCTGAGAACAAGACCAATGCTGGTTCTTTTTTGTTCATTAATTCTTTGTTTTTTACGTGGTTATTCCTAAGCTACACGGACAGGCGAAAGCCTTTCGATTGCAAAAGTAGTAATTTTTAATAAGAATTAATTCAAGATAATAAAGAAAGAACGATCCGTTTGTTGCAAACGTTTACTTCCCGGCGGGTATTGAATCTTATTAGTACACGGTATAAGAACAAAACGATGGCGATCTGAAACAAACGGATGATTATGAAAAAAGAGTTACAGTCGGTAAATGTAACTCTTATAATATAATAGATGCTATGCAAGGCTAATTGTTCAGATCCCGATCATAACTCCGATGGTATACGTCTTTAAATCGGGGCCTTTATCTTTGCTGAACATAGAGAACGGGGCATAATAAGCATAAACGCCTACATCGTTTATTCCCACCTGAAGCCTGAACCTCATATCTATAGGGCGGATATTCAGGTCCTGTCCCATACTTACTTTATGTGTACCTTTATCATCTTTGAATTTCACCTGCGATTTGGAGTAGTATTTAAGGAAGCCCACTACACCCCCCGATATATGAAAATTAGAAGTCTGGTATTCGAGTAAAAGGGGGATGGTAACATAATAAGCGATCAATTGAGTGGCTTTATAATTAACACCTTCCGGTGCAGGCTCAAAAACAGTGATTCTGTCCCTTTTTGTGAGTGCGGAATTATCATCGAAATGATAGCGTGACCATTCGCTCCCGATACCGCTTACCAGAAGCCAATTGGAGTTTTTTATCTGTTTATGGAAATCAACTAAATTTACGGTAAAGTTATGCGATGTACTCATTTTCAGCCTGCCGTTGGGGATATCGTCATAATTCATAAAACCCATCCCTATACCGGTCCAGTGCGGACTAAGCCGTTTTTTCTTTTTCCACGAAAAGATAAAATTGTAAGACGACCCGTCGTACATCACAGAGCTTTCGGGTTCAACGACTGTCGGTATTATCTTTTCCGTTTCGGTACGGGTTGTGGTCACCAGTCCGGTAACGGTATCTGTAACGGTTTCGGTTACCACCGTTCTGATGATTGTATCTTGCGGTTGATTTATATCGTCGGCAAATACAGATATTGTAAATAAGGAAAATGCAAGTATAATTATAAGTTGTTTCATAATATGAGTAATTGAATGTATTTAATGATATATTTTTAATGCATAATTGGTTTTGGTTCTTATACTTACCAAAGTGATAAAAAGGTCTGCGACCTTATTGGGTTTTATTGTAATTTGATACGTTTGTTATTGACATAAATAAAGAGGTCTTTCAGCTTTTTAAGTTCGGTATCCAGATGCCCTGACGGGAAATTACCTTTCAGATAAACAAGGGTGATCTTCCTGCCTTTATTCTTATACAGGATAAATCCATTATTATTCGTTTTATCCTTTCCCAGATAATAAGAACCGGATTCTATTACGCCGTCTTTCTTCACTTCTGAAATAGTTAGTTTTCCCCGGATATCGTCTTTCAGTGCTTCTGCTATATCCATCCTGTTCTGGGTGGTCTCGTCCAGAATAAGACTTTTGTAGGAAGTGATGTTGCTTCCCTGTGAAAGTACATCGGACGACAATTGCAGCAATACTGAACCTTCACGTTTACCATATTTGTCGAATATGTCTTTGATTTTCAGACCGTCCTGAGCCGAAGCCGTGATTGTGGCTGTCAGCAGCATGAGGGTTAATATAAATATTCCATGTTTCATAATCAGTTGTTTTATTCTGTGAAAGAATCCAGTATTCCTATCTGCGAATCGATGACATCGGCATCCACCTCCGATACATTCTCTATCGATATCAGCGCTTCTGAATTGATTGTTTGCATATTCGTTATTTTCTTACCGTCGATATACAGCATCGATTTGGCTGCTTCGTTTTCCATACCGGTATGGACGGATTTTATAGTAAGAAGTATCAGTATGCTTGCGGCTATGCTTACCCATGCATATACAGGTATTTTCTTTTTCTTTCTTTCAATACCGGCTTCTTTCCGTTCCTCTGAAAAGAAATTGAACATGGGGGCATACATTTTGTGCCGCTCTTCAATCTCCGGTTGCCGGAAATATTGCCGAAGTATCTTTTCTTCTCCGAGAGATGTTTCTCCGTCGAAGTATTTTTCTAATATTTTATCAATATCATTCATCATATTGCATGTCATTTATTGATACTTAAAAATTTATCCCGGACCGTCTTCCGTGCTCTGGAGAGGTTGACTCTTACTGTGGCGGCCCCGGCTCCCATAATTTCCGCTATTTCGTCCAGTTCATAACCTTCCACATCGCGCATCAGCATTATTCTTCGCTGGGTTTCGGGCAACGTGTCTATAATTTTTCGTATGACAGTCACACTATCGTTTTGCTCGGTATATGTATAGGGAGTCACAGCGGTAGTGCTCACAGCCACATTGTCGATGGCGATATCGTGGCTTTCGCTCCTCAGTCTGTCGATACATATATTCTTCAATGTCTGCATTGCAAATCCTCCGATGTTGGGATGTGTATTGAGCTGACTACGCACATTCCATAGCCTCAGGAATGTTTCCTGAACGGCATCTTCCGCGTCAATATCATTCCTCAGTATACCTTTTGCAAAAATCTGCAGTTTTTCACGTAAGGGTATCACTGTCGATTTAAATCTCTCTAATTCCATTTTAAGGTCGCAGACCTATTCGTTATTTATATAGATAACGTAAGTCTCAAAAAATTGTAACATCGGATATAATCTTTTTTTATAAAAATAGTAAAGTCTTATGTAGATTGCGGTATCGGTGTGTTTATTTTTTACAGATAGCGGGCGAAAGATGTATATAACGATAAAAGGAATGAAATGGAGGTAGCTGTAGATAAAAGGATGGAAAAAACAAAGCTCGATTGTTAGCTGTAAAGTAGCTCGTCATACAGGTCTTTTAATCGCTCGCGCAGATGCAACACTGCATAGCGTTTACGGGAGATAAGCGTATTGACTCCTATACCGGTCGCTTCGGATATTTCTTTGAAAGAATAGCCTTCCAACTCTGTCAGTTCGAATACTTCGCGCTGCTCTTCCGGTAGTTCGGTCAGTGCCGCCTCCAGTTCTACCCAAACCAGAGAGCGTAAATATTCCGTCTCGGGAGATGAATCTTCGTCGAGTAATAACCCTGTAACTTCGGCAAGGAAAAGTTCCTCACCGTTGTCGGAGACAACGGTCTTCATCTCCTCTTCCCTGTGTTTACGGCTACGGTCTATTATCTGGTTATTGGCAACCGAATAGAGCCATGCCGAAACCTGTTCGATAGGCTTTTCTATCAGGTCTATCTTTGAAAGCTGGTAGAAGACATTCTGCAAGATATCTTCCCCGTCTTCTTTAGAGAATACCCGTTTGGAGATATAATTCCTGAGTTGTGTCCGGTATTTTTTGAAAATACCCGAAGCATCCTGCTCTTGCGGCAAATCTGTTGTCATATTTGCTTATTCAGGCTTATTGCGGGATTGAGGATTTTCTCTGTTTTCTTTGAATCGTTCACCGAAGGAATGTGCAGCTCTCATATGTTCACGGATATAGTCGCGACGTTCGTCCCGGGACATACCTTTCATACGTTCTCTCAGGTCGTGAAAGTGACGATGGTCATGATGGCCCCGCCCTCTGAAAAAATGGCCTTTTCCAAACCGCCCGAATCCTCCGAGCAACAGGCGGCACAATATCATCAAACCTGCGGCCTGCCAGTAATTTATTGTGGTCCAGCCTATGATGGACGGGATCAATGCATTCCAGAGTAACATGACTATGGCTATGGACGCGGCAAACACCGCTATAAATATCAATATACCTAAAAACTTCTTTTTCTTATTCATCTTATTTTATGTTATTATGCTGTTATTAATTCTATTGCATCCGAAGGGCATACAAACTTACACTTCCCGCATCCGGCACATCTTTCGGGATATTCCACTGTCGCATAACTGCGTCCGTCTTTGTATGTCATGCCGATAACTTTACGGCGGCATTTTTCCACACACTTTTCGCAGCCGGTGCATTTTCGTTCGAATATTTGTAAAGATATGACTTCACGGCTTCTTCTGTTAAACATTTCATACTTGTTTTTATTTTCATACTCATTTTTATAAGTAAGATGCATCTCTATAAATTATGACGAACAGGGCGAAAAAATATTTTAAATTATTTCTTTTTTTCATTATAGTACCGAATACTTATTGGCTCCGCTGGTTTTACCTCACCTTCGCTTCGGCGATTGAAAATTCAAAAAGGTAACAGATATATCAGTTAACAGTAAACAGTTAGCAGTAAACAGTGAACAGTGAACTAACTTGTAACTCGTAACTGCCCGAAGGGCACAGTAACTTGTAACTGTTAAAAGGTAACAAAGGTTACACTTTTTTACTTATTACTTTTTACCCTCTCTGTAAGTCCTCTTTGGGCAGGGCTGTTAAGTTCTAATTTTTTATACCCTCTGTGTCATGTTGAACGGAGTGAAACATCTCGTTTCTCAGGGTCGAGATCCTTCGTTCCACTCAGAAACAACGTTCGGCAGAGCGAAGCGGAGCCAATGACAGCAGAAAATAACAGAACAAAGTCGAGAACTTAACAGCCCTGCCCTTGGGGGATTGAGGGTCCTGCTGGCGCGGACTTCCAGTCCGTGTCTTGTTGACGGTGCAAAAATGTTTGCTACGCAACACACAGACGGGACGTCTGCGCGAGCGGGCAAGGTAACAAAGGTTACACTTGTTTCAGTGAACAGTAAACAGTCATCAGTTAACAACTTGTATCTCGTATATTGTTTACTTGCATCTCGTTTACTTGTAACTCGTAACTGCCCTAGGGCGAAGAAATAACATTCGCCGAAGCGAAGGCGAGGCAAACTCGTAACTGCTTTAATCAATACATCAAAGAGCTATCAGCCAACAGCTAAAGGCTATCGGCTCTTATTCTATAGATAAAGTTTTTTATTACCCGTTATTTATTTTTACACGATTCTTCATTCCTTATATGAATCTATATCCTTCACAATAAAAACATGCCCTACAACATATTTTCACTTCACTAAACAGACCAAATTTCTGTAAATAAATAATTTATAAACACAAATACAAATTATGTGTGCGCACACGCATTGCATAATTGATAAAAATAATTACTTTTGCATAAAAGTGTGTGCGCACACAAACAGTTTTTCTCTGAAATATGAAAAAGGATAATAGTAATATACGAATTGTAGATATCGCCAAACTAGCAGGAGTTTCTACCGGCACCGTAGACAGGGTACTCCACAACCGCGGACGGGTATCGGAAGAAAAGCGCGTGAAAGTAGAAGCCATCCTGAAAGAAATTAATTACGAACCTAATCTCGTAGCACGTTTCCTCGCATCAAAACGTAGTTACAAGTTTGCCGTTATCGCCCCTACCTATTCAGACGGGGATTATTGGGAGCTTGTCTGTGACGGCATAAATCGTGCCGGAGATGAAATGAGAAAATTCAATATCAGTGTCGAATACTTCCATTTCAACCAATACGACCGTTTCTCTTTTCTGAAAGCCGCTGAAAAGTTTAAAGAAAAAGAATTTGACGGAGTATTACTGGCCACCCTTTTCGGCGAACTTGTCGTAAACCTGTCGAAAGAACTTGATGAAAAAGGTATATCATATATATATATTGACTCGGATATCCAGAAACAGAAAGATCTGGCATACTTCGGCGGAGATTCTTTCGGAAGCGGCAATATAGCAGCGAAGCTACTTCTGAAAGAGATAGGCCTCGACGCCGATATTTTCATCGCGCATATACGGTTCAAGTATAAAGAAATATCGGTACAGATGAAAACCCGCGAACAGGGATTTATGAAATGTCTTACCCAATCTGACTATAAGGGTAAAATACATCATGTGGAAATTGATCCGGACAACCACCCTGCCGGGCTGGAAAAGCTGGAAAATATCTTATTGCAAAGCAACACCCTGGTGGGCGGCATAGTCTTAAACTCGCGGATTTACGAACTTATAGCGCTGCTGGAAAAGGCCAGGCCGGCTTTACGTGAAAGGGTCCGCCTTGTTGGCCATGACGCTATAGAACGCAATGTGAGGGCCCTCAAAAACGGCGGGATTTCATTCATACTTTCCCAACGGCCCGAACTGCAAGGATATGACGCTATCAAAGCACTGGCAAATTACTTCCTGTTTAAACAAGAACCGGAAAAAACCAACTTTATGCCCATAGATATACTGATAAAAGAAAACGTAGATTATTATAACAACTATAAATTATAAATATGAAAAAAGACTTATTTGACATTCAGGGGAAAGTAGTGGTCATTACCGGAGGTTGTGGCGTACTGGGAACAGATATTGCAATATATCTGGCTGCACAGAATTGTAAAGTGGTAATATTGGACAGATTGCAGGACAAAGGCGACGAATTGGTGGCTAAGATCAAAGCCGATGGGGGCGATGCCATTTTCCTGCTTACCGACGTGTTGAAAAAAGAAGTATTGGAGCAGAACAGTACCGATATACTCAAAACATACGGACGTATCGATGTACTTATAAATGCAGCCGGTGGAAATATGCCCGGGGCAACCATTCCGCCCGATAAAAACATTTTCGACCTGAATATCGACGACTTCAGAAAAGTTGTAGACCTTAACCTTTTCGGAACTGTGATCCCGTCTATGGTATTTGCTAAATCGATGGTCGATAACGGACAGGGGAACATTATAAACTTCGCATCCGAGTCGGCGCTTCGTCCGCTTACCCGTGTTGCCGGTTATGGCGCGGCTAAGGCGGCTGTGGCCAGCTTTACCAAATATCTTGCGGGCGAACTCAGTATTAAATTCGAAGGCGATTACAGGGTAAATGCCCTGGTTCCGGGGTTCTTCGTAACCAATCAGAACCGCGATTTGCTCATCAATCCTGATGGTTCGTACACCGACCGTTCCAAAACAATTCTGGCTCACACTCCTTTCGGACGATTCGGAGATGCTAACGAGTTGCTGGGATCTGTTCATTACCTGATAAGTGACGCTTCTAAATTCGTAACCGGAACGATGCTCGTAATTGACGGCGGATTTGATGCGTTCTCTATTTAATCAGCAAATCAGCATATTCGGAAATCTGATAATTATATCTATAAGAATTTGCTAATCTGCACATTTACTAATTTACTAATTACTCATATATGATATTAAGCGAACAAACATGGCGCTGGTACGGGCCAAACGACCCAGTATCATTAGCAGACATAAGGCAAGCCGGAGCAACCGGAATCGTTACGGCCCTGCACCACATCAAAAATGGTGAAGTATGGACTGTGGAAGAAATACAAAAGCGTAAAGATATTATCGAAAAGGCAGGACTGGCATGGTCGGTAGTAGAAAGTATTCCCGTACATGAACATATCAAGACACAGGAAGGGAATTACAAGCAATACATCGAAAACTATAAAGAAAGTATACGCAACCTGGCTAAATGCGGTGTAAAGATTATCACATATAACTTTATGCCCGTACTGGACTGGACACGCACCGACCTGGCATATACCATGCCCGACGGGTCTAAAGCCCTGCGCTTCGAGCGCGCCGCGTTTATGGCTTTCGAATTGTTCATATTGAAACGTCCGGGTGCGGAAAAAGAATATTCAGCCGGAGATATTGCAAAAGCGAAGGCACGCTATGAAAGCATGTCTCAAGCAGAAAAAGATCTTTTGGTACGTAATATGATAGCCGGACTGCCCGGTGCCGAAGAAAGCTTTACCCTTCAGGAATTTCAGGCTCAACTCGACAGATACAAGAATGTAGATGCTGAAACATTAAGGAAAAACCTGATATACTTTGTCAGTGAAATAGCGCCTGTAGCCGACGAAGTGGACGCGGTACTGGCTATTCACCCCGACGATCCTCCCTACCCTATCCTCGGTCTTCCGCGCATACTTAGCACCGAATCGGATTTCAATAAGCTGGTAGAAGCCGTACCGAACAAATCGAACGGGCTGTGCTTCTGTACCGGTTCATTTGGCGTAAGAGCGGACAACGACCTGCCGAACATGATAAAACGACTTGGCGACAGGGTAAACTTTGTTCACCTGCGCTCCACCCAGCGCGACAGGGAAGGCAACTTCTACGAAGCGAACCACCTGGAAGGGGATGTGGACATGTACAACGTAATGAAAGGATTTTTGGAAGTTCAGCAAAAACGTAACATTTCCATACCTTTCCGCCCCGATCACGGGCATCAGATGATCGACGACCTGAACAAAAAAACAAATCCGGGATACTCATGTATCGGCCGCCTCAGGGGACTAGCCGAACTTAGAGGCCTTGAACTGGGAATAGCGAAAACATTGTATATAATATAAATAAGCTGTTAGCCATTAGTCACCAGCTGTTAGCCGATAAAGGTCTGACAGCCGGTGGCTAAGAGCTAAAAGCTAAAAGCTAAAAATATGAAACAATTTTTAGACGATAACTTCGTATTGCAGAATGAAACGGCAGAGTATCTGTATCATCAGCATGCAAAACATCTGCCCATAATAGACTACCATTGCCACCTGGACCCAAAACTGGTTGCGGAAGATTATCAGTTCGACAATCTCGGTGAAATATGGCTGGGTGGCGACCACTACAAATGGCGCGCGATGCGTACCAACGGAGTGGATGAACGCTACTGTACCGGAAAAGACACCAGCGATTGGGAGAAATTTGAGAAATGGGCCGAAACAGTCCCTTATACGATGCGCAACCCGCTTTACCACTGGACACATCTGGAACTAAAGACGGGATTCGGCGTAACAAAAATACTGAAACCCGAAACAGCAAAAGAAATTTTCGACGAATGTACAGCAAAGCTCCGCACCCCGGAATTCTCGGCTCGCGGACTAATGAAACATTATAATGTAGAAGCTGTTTGTACGACAGACGACCCTATCGATTCGCTGCAATATCACATCGCTTTGAAAAATGAAGGATTCTCTGTCAAAGTGCTTCCTACATGGCGTCCCGATAAGGCTATGGCTGTTGAGATTCCTGACGCGTTCAGGGGATATGTGGAAAAACTATCGGAAGTGTCGGGCGTAGCCATCAGCGATTACAGCGACCTCATTGCGGCTTTGCGAAAACGTCACGATTTCTTTGCCGGAGCCGGTTGTAAACTATCCGACCACGGTATCGAAGAATTCTATGCCGAAGATTACACGCAAAGCGAAATCGACGCTATCTTCAATAAAGTATATGGAGGCAAAGAACTTACACATGATGAAATCATCAGGTTCAAGTCGGCTATGCTTGTCGAAGGCGCGATTATGGACTGGGAAAAAGGCTGGACACAGCAGTTCCACTATGGCGCTATCCGCAACAATAATACACGCCTGTTTAAAAAATTAGGGCCGGATACTGGTTTTGATTCTATCGGGGATTTTAGTGTGGCCAAAGCCATGTCGAAATTCCTCAACAGGCTGGATACAGACAATAAGCTGGCGAAAACAATCATCTACAACCTGAATCCCCGCGACAATGACCTGATCGCTACCATGATCGGGAACTTCCAGGATGGCTCTGTTGCCGGTAAAATACAATTCGGTTCGGGATGGTGGTTCCTCGATCAGAAAACAGGCATGGAAGCGCAGATGAACTCATTGTCTAATCTCGGCTTGTTGAGCCGGTTTGTAGGTATGCTGACAGATTCGCGCAGCTTCCTGTCATATCCTCGTCACGAATATTTCCGCCGCATATTGTGTAATCTGATAGGAACAGATGTAGAACAAGGCCTGCTGCCTTCATCGGAATTGGATTTTCTGGGCAAACTGGTTGAAAACGTATCATATTATAACGCAAAAGAATTTTTTAAATTTTAACAAAGTAAGTTTCAAGATTATAGAATATGAGTATTTATATTTTTCCCGTATAAAATCTTGAAATCCCAAAACAATAAATCACATAATAACAAAAGATAAAGAAATGAAAACAGTAATTGAAGAACGTTGGGGGACGCATCCCGATGACGTAAAGCATTACGACACCGCACAATTGCGGAAAGAGTTTTTAGTAGAAAAATTATTTGAGGCCGATAGTGTACTGATGACCTATACACACAACGACCGCCTGATAATCGGAGGCGCCCTGCCGGTGAAAGAGGCCCTGAAACTGGAAACGGCAGACCTTATCCGTTCAGAATATTTCTGTGAGCGTCGCGAACTGGGTATCATCTGTATCGAAGGTGAAGGAGTAGTCACTGTAGACGGAAAAGATTATAGTATGGGATTCAAGGATGCCGTATATGTTGGCCGTGGCTCCAAAGAAGTTATTTTCAAAAGTAACGATGAGGCCAAACCCGCAAAATATTACTTTGCCTCTTCTCCGGCACATAAAGAATATCCCACAGCACAGATCACATCGTCTATGCGCCGTACAAGGGATTTGGGTGTGCCTGCTACATCCAACGAACGTTTGCTGAACCAGATCATATTGAGCGAGATCGTTCCTTGCTGCCAGTTGCAGATGGGTATGACCGAAATCAAGGAAGGAAGCGTATGGAACACGATGCCTCCTCATACACACTCGCGCCGTATGGAAGCATATTTTTATTTCAAAGTTCCTGCACAGCAGGCTGTATGTCACTTTATGGGGCAGCCTCAGGAAACGCGCCATATCTTTATGGGTAACGAACAGGCTGTTATTTCCCCGTCATGGTCTATACATTCGGCTGCGGGAACAAGCAACTATACGTTTATCTGGGCTATGTGCGGCGAAAACCTCGATTATGACGATATGGACACTTTCACTGCCGATAAATTGCGTTAAGTAAAATTTAGAGATTTAATAGTTTAAAAAATTAAACAAAATAGGCAACATCTTATAGTTTAATACTTAAATATTTAAACCTTAAACAATTAAATAAACGAGTATATGAAAAAAATATTTAGTTTCTTTCTTTCCGTTATATTCCTGTTCTCTTGTTCGTCAAACAAAGAGATGAATATAACTGTAGAGAACACAAGCGGCTTTGACCGTGTGGCCGATTTGGTAGAGATTCCGTTAGATAGCATCAAAGCGAAAATAAAATTGACCGATAGTGCTGTTTATGTAGTAAAAAACAGCGCCGGTGAAATCATTCCGTCTCAGGTAACATACGACAGGAAGCTTATTTTCCAGCCGGAACTGAAAGCCAAAGAATCGAAAAGCTTTATTATCACCACCGATACTGCGCAAACATATGCCCCTAAAACATACGGACGCTTCATCACCGAACGCAAAGATGACTTTGCATGGGAAAATGACCGTGTGGCGTTCCGTATCTACGGCCCTGCGCTGATAGAAATAGACGGCCCGAGCAACGGTATCGACGCATGGTACAAGCGTACAAACAACCTGATCATCGACAAATGGTATAAAGCCGACCTTGCCGGAGAAGCATCATATCACGAAGATCATGGCGAAGGACAGGATGATTATAAAGTAGGACGCTCACTGGGTGCCGGGGCAATGGCTCCGTATGTAAATGACAAATTGTGGCTGAATGAAAATTTTGCTTCGGAAGAATTGCTGGATAATGGTCCCCTCCGTACAACCTTCAAACTGACTTATAAAAATCTGAATGTAGATGGAAAGTCTGTAGCGGAAAACCGTACTATATCAATTGATGCAGGTTCCCAATTGTCTAAGATCGTACAGGCTTATACAATAAAAGAACCTATGCCGGTAGCAGCAGGAATCGTAAAAAGAGAGAAAAACGACTCTATTATCTCTTCGGATAAATACGTAGTATATGCCGAACCGAAGAGCGATATGGTAGACAATGTATATCTGGCATTGGTTTTTCCTCAGGGTATAGATAAATCAATTGTAGACACATACACTATAGACAACCCTAAGACAAAGAAGAAAGACGCATATTCGCATGTATTGGCGATAACTACCCAGCAACCGAATATTCCTGTAACTTATTACAGTGGTTACGGATGGTCTAAATTCGGGTTCGCGACAGTTGCCGATTTCGAAAACTATATAAAAGAATTTTCAGAAGGGTTGGACAATCCTCTTGTTATAACATATAATAAATAATTCAGACTTAAGCACTCTATGAAGAAAGTAGTAACATTCGGAGAAATCATGCTGCGTTTGACAGCTCCCGGATACCAGAGATTTATACAATCTAATAACTTGAACGCCACATTCGGCGGAGGCGAGGCTAATGTTGCCGTATCGTTGTCTAACTACGGTATTCCTACCGATTTTGTAACCCGCCTGCCTAAAAATGATATTGCGGAATGGTGTATTTCCGACCTCCGTAAATATAATGTAGGTGTGAACAATATCATCCGTGGCGGTGACCGTGTCGGTATCTATTTCCTTGAAACGGGGGCCGTGGCACGTGCATCGAAAGTAATTTACGACAGGGCCAATTCAGCTATTGCCGACATCAAGCCGGGGATGGTGGACTGGAAAGAAGTATTCAAAGACGCGCAATGGTTTCACTGGACAGGTATCACTCCTGCTATATCGCAGGGCGCAGCAGACGCATGCCTGGAAGCGATCAAAGTTGCGAACGAAATGGGAGTAACCGTTTCTACAGACCTCAACTATCGCAAAAACTTGTGGAAGTACGGCAAAAATGTAACGGAGGTTATGCCTGCACTTGTAGAAGGTTGTGATATAATCCTTGGTAACGAAGAGGATGCTGAGAAAGTGTTCGGTATCAAACCGGAAGGCTTCGATGTAGCTCATACCGGCGGAGAAGTGAACGCTGCCGAGTTTGAATCGGTATGTACGCAAATGATGAAACGCTTCCCCCGTGCCAAGAAAGTGATCATTACGCTTCGTGGCTCTATCAATGCCAACCATAACACATGGGGAGGATGTCTGTATTCAGATAAGTTGTATCAATCGAAACGTTATGACATCACACATATCGTAGACCGTGTAGGTGGAGGTGACTCTTTTATGGGCGGACTTATCTACGGACTTATCTCTTATCCGGATGATGATCAGAAAGCACTGGAATTTGCAGTAGCTGCATCGTGTCTGAAACATACTGTATATGGAGATTTCAACCTTGTTACTGTTTCGGAGGTGGAGAACCTGATGAAAGGTGACGGCTCGGGAAGGGTATCGAGATAAATAAACAGATACGAGTAGACAAGATACAAGTAAACGAGTTGACTCGTATCTCGTATCTTGTTAACTTGTTAACTAATAAAATAAAAATATGCAAAATCAATTTTCATTAAACGGAAAAATAGCTTTAATTACCGGAGCATCTTACGGCATCGGTTTTTCTATCGCTTCCGCACTGGCAAAAGCAGGTGCTACTATTGTTTTCAACGATCTGAAACAAGAGTTTGTGGATAAAGGTCTGGCCTCATATGAAGAAGCCGGAATAAAAGCCAAAGGTTATGTATGTGATGTGACCAGCGAAGAACAAGTAAATGCAATGGTTGCGCAGATAGAAAAAGAAGTGGGCGTTATCGACATCCTCGTAAATAATGCAGGTATCATCAAACGCATCCCGATGATAGAAATGAGCGCTGCCGAATTCCGTCAGGTTATAGATGTGGACCTCAATGCACCGTTTATCGTTGCAAAAGCTGTTATACCGGGCATGATAAAAAAAGGTCATGGTAAGATTATCAATATTTGTTCTATGATGAGCGAACTCGGCCGCGAAACGGTATCGGCTTATGCTGCCGCCAAAGGTGGTCTGAAAATGCTCACCCGCAATATCGCATCCGAATACGGAGAATACAACATTCAATGTAACGGTATCGGACCGGGTTATATTGCAACTCCTCAGACTGCTCCTCTACGTGAGAAACAGGCTGACGGCTCGCGCCATCCGTTCGATTCATTTATCATAGCAAAAACTCCTGCCGCACGTTGGGGAACTCCGGAAGACCTCGATGGTCCGGCAGTATTCCTCGCATCACAAGCTTCGGATTTCGTAAACGGGCATGTATTGTATGTAGACGGAGGTATATTGGCTTATATTGGTAAGCAACCGTAAATGAATTAAAAGTGAAAAGTGAAAAACTAAAAATATGTATCAGTAGTTTTTTACTTTTCACTTCAAATTTTTAAAGATGGATAATAACGAAAATATAATCAAAAAAGAAAAATCAATACTTGTAGTAAAAAGTTATGCTTTTGCTGTCAAGATAGTCAATCTTATTCAGTTTTTACAAAAAGAAAAATCTGAGTATGTATTATCAAAACAGGTTTTGCGTAGTGGTACAGCAGTCGGAGCTTTAATAAGAGAAGCTGAATTTGCCCAAAGCAAATCTGACTTTGTGCATAAATTAAGTATTGCTCTTAAAGAAGCGAATGAAACTGACTATTGGATTTGTCTTTTAAAAGATACCAACTATATATCAGTATCTGAATACGAAAGTTTAGCTTCTGATTGTTCCGAACTAATTTATATTTTGATATCATCTGTTAAAACTGTAAAAAATAACTTAAGTGAGAAATGAAGATTTCTTCCATTTTTCACTTTTCACTTTTAATTTTTCACTTATATGCGTTTCTCAAGGATAAAAGCCTGCCAAGTAATGGCAGAAACCGGAATGGTACCGGTATTTTACCATAGCGACCTCGAAACATCCAAGCAAGTACTGAAAGCTTGTTACGAAGGTGGAGTACGGGCTTTCGAGTTTACCAACCGTGGAGATTTTGCACACGAGATATTCGGCGAACTGAATAAATGGGCAGCAAAAGAATGCCCGGATATGATACTCGGTATCGGCTCAATTGTTGACGCAGGTACCGCTTCTTTGTTTTTACAACTCGGGGCAAACTTTGTGGTAGGTCCGTTGCTCAATCCTGATATCTTTAAGGTATGTAATCGCCGTCAGGTAGCCTATATACCCGGTTGTGGTTCCGTATCGGAAGTAGGTTATGCTCAGGAATTGGGAGCCGAAGTTGTAAAAGTTTTTCCGGGTGACGTTGTAGGCCCTGCTTTTGTAAAAGGGATAAAAGCACCTATGCCATGGTCGAGCCTAATGGTAACAGGCGGGGTAACCCCCACCGAAGAGAACCTGAGTAAATGGTTCGGAGCCGGAGTAACCTGTGTAGGTATGGGATCTAATCTGTTTCCTAAAGATGTGATTGCAGCAAAAGACTGGGGCAAAATAACGGAAATGTGTAAGGATGCACTGGCCATAATAGCTAAAATCAGGAAATAATATAAATCTTAAAACAATTCCATGAATAATCAAAAAATGACAAACTACAGGTGGACCATCTGTGCAATGCTTTTCTTCGCCACGACAGTTAACTATCTGGACAGGCAGGTATTGTCTCTCACCTGGGATGAATTTATCAAGCCGGAGTTCCATTGGGATGAATCCCATTACGGTACAATTACATCTGTATTTTCTTTTGTATATGCAGCTTGTATGTTGTTTGCAGGTCGCTTCATCGACTGGCTGGGCAGTAAGAAAGGGTTCCTCTGGGCTATCGGGGTATGGTCCGTTGGAGCTTGCCTTCATGCTGTCTGCGGACTTGTCACAGAAGCACATGTAGGACTG
Source organism: Dysgonomonas termitidis (assembly GCF_054657735.1). NCBI lineage: Bacteria > Pseudomonadati > Bacteroidota > Bacteroidia > Bacteroidales > Dysgonomonadaceae > Dysgonomonas > Dysgonomonas termitidis. Next base: position 691,554 of record NZ_BAAHYD010000003.1, read on the forward strand.
CATAGCGCTGCCGAACTGGCTGCCGCTACTGGTGAAGTAGCTGTGGTAATTGCGACTTTCAGTATGTATTGCTTCTTATTTGCCCGCTGCGTACTGGCATTAGGAGAAGCCGGGAACTTCCCTGCTGCTATCAAAGTAACCGCTGAGTACTTTCCTAAAAAAGACCGGGCTTATGCCACTTCTATTTTCAACGCCGGGGCTTCGATCGGTGCGTTAGTCGCACCTTTAAGTATTCCTCTATTGGCAAAATTCTGGGGATGGGAAATGGCCTTTATTGTTATCGGTGCGCTAGGTTTTATCTGGATGGGATTCTGGATATTCCTATATGATTCCCCTGCAAAAAGCAAGTATGTGAATAAAGCCGAACTTGAATATATCGAACAAGACAAACATGAAAACGGAACAGTAGATAGCGGAGAAGAGACTGAAGAAAAAAAGATTCCTTTCTGGAAATGTTTCTCTTATAAGCAGACCTGGTCTTTTGCTATCGGTAAATTCATGACCGATGGTGTATGGTGGTTCTTCCTCTTCTGGACTCCATCTTACCTGAACACACAGTTTGGTATTAAAACTTCCGAAGGACTGGGAATAGCGCTAATCTTTACACTGTATGCGATTACCATGTTATCCATTTTCGGCGGAAAATTACCGACCATCATTATGAATAAAACAGGATTGAACCCATATGCCGCACGAATGAGGGCGATGTTAATATTCGCATTCTTCCCGCTAGTGGTCTTATTCGCTCAACCATTAGGTACAATTTCGCCCTGGTTGCCTGTGATAATGATAGGTATCGGAGGTGCAGCCCACCAGTCGTGGTCGGCCAACATCTTCTCTACGGTAGGCGATATGTTCCCTAAAGGAGCGATCGCATCCATTACCGGTATCGGGGGTATGGCCGGAGGTATCGGTTCCATGATATTGCAAAAATCCGCAGGTAACTTATTTGTATATGCAGATGAAACTCAATTGACATTTATGGGATTTGAAGGAAAACCGGCAGGTTACTTTATTATTTTCTGTGTTTGTGCTGTAGCTTATCTTATAGGCTGGGTCATAATGAAATCATTAGTCCCTAAGTATAAGCCAATCGATAATATTTAACCGGATACGACAATATACAAAACAAAAAGCAGAAGAATACATTGAGTTTCTTCTGCTTTTTTATTAACTAAAAAGATTAAATTCTACAGTTTTACTTTTTCCAGAGTTTTTCCATATCTTCCAACGTCTTTCCTTTTGTCTCCGGCAAACGCTTCCATACAAACAATGCTGCAAAGATCGCCAATGCTCCGTAGATCCAATATGAGAATCCGTGATTGAACATACCCACCAACGTATCATTCTTGTCCATAATAGGGAATGTCCACGAAATAAGGAAATTCGATACCCACTGTGCAGCTACGGCAATAGACATTACGCTGGAGCGAACCGAGTTCGGGAATATCTCCGCCAGCATCACCCAGCAAACAGGTCCCCACGACATGGCAAACCCGGCTGTGTATGTAAGCATGAACACAAGTTTAAGTCCTCCCGGAAGGCCTTGCGAAAAGGATGTCCCCAAACCTAACATGGATACGGCCATAACCAAAGCGCCTGTTATCAGCAATGGTTTACGCCCGAATCTGTCCACCGTCAGGATAGCCAGTACAGTAAACGACAGATTGATGATACCGACAATAATTGTCTGCAATAACGCCGAATCGGTACCCGATCCCATACTCTTGAATATTTCAGGAGCATAATACAATACCACGTTGATACCGACGAACTGCTGGAATGCAGATAATAAAACACCTGTCATAATAATAAGGAACCCGTATGACTTGATCGGGACATACAGTGCTATAAGGAAGCTTACAATCATAGATATCTCCAACGCGCTTGGAATCCCCGCCAGAGAAAGGGATATGATGCCGACAACAAACAATATGAGCCATGTCATCATAAAGCGGTAGTAAGGCTTTAGAGATACGGGTTCTTCTTTATCGAAGCTATCCTGTATTTCCTTTATCTCAGCTTTTGCCATTACGCTGCCGACAAGTTTATTGAGGATACCCTCCGCTTGTTGTATACGTCCTTTCATTACCAGCCAGCGCGGAGTTTCTGGTGCGATGAACAGCAACAAAAAGAAAATAGCAGACGGGATTGCCAGTGAGGCAAACATATATCTCCAGCCTGTAGTATGCAGCCACTCGGTATCGCCTTGTTTAGCGATAAAGTAATTGACAAAATACACGATAAGCATACCGAAAATGATAGCAAACTGGTTCAGTCCTACCAGGCTTCCCCGTTTATCCGGTGGAGCGATCTCGGCGATATACATAGGCGACACCATTGAGGCTATACCTACTCCTATCCCACCTATTATACGGTAAAATACAAAATGATATACAAATGAATGGTCGCTTTCGCCAGGCATACGGAAGCCTATTTCGGGCCATGCCGAACCGATAGCTGCCAATAAGAACAAGATAGCAGCCGCAAATAATGCTTTTCTGCGGCCAAAAGTCTGACTTACCCAGCCAGCCATTGCTGCACCGAAGATACAGCCTATCAGCGCACTGCTTATAACAAACCCCTCCATTGCATTTGCTTCATTGAGAGGCAAACCCATAGGGTCTATAAAAAAATGCCTCAGTGACTCCACTGTACCCGATATAACTGCCGTATCGTATCCGAATAGCAGCCCTCCGAGGGTAGCAATGAGCGTGAGTTTTATGGTATATGATTTACTTACTTCGTTATTCATTGGTTCTTTATTAGTTACAGGTTACGAGTTACAAGTTACAAGCAGGCAGGGTTAAGATATACTCGTAACCTGTAACTCGTAACTTGTAACTAACTAATTAAATATACATGTTTACAATAGCTTCATACAGCTCTTGCTTACCGCTTATCTGTTGCGGTTCGCCTACTTTGTGAGCAATTGTGCGCAAATCTTCAAGAGTCAGTTTACCATCTTCGAATGCTTTACCATCTCCATTGTCGAAAGAAGCATAACGATTCTGACGAAGTTTCTTATAATCAGACTTTTCAAGGATATCAGCAGCGATTAAAAGACCACGGGCAAATACATCCATACCCGAAATGTGCGCAATGAACAAATCATCTCTGTCTGTTGAATTACGACGGATCTTAGCATCGAAGTTAACACCGCCATTACCAAGACCTCCTGCCGGAAGCAATACCAGCCAGGCCTGAGCCAGATCGTACAGGTCGATAGGGAACTGGTCTGTATCCCATCCGTTCTGATAGTCGCCTCGGTTAGCGTCGATACTACCCAGAAGCCCTGCATCAACGGCAGCCTGCAATTCATGCTCGAATGTATGGCCTGCCAGTGTGGCATGGTTAACCTCGATATTTACTTTGAAGTCTTTATCCAAACCATAGTTACGAAGGAATCCAATGACAGTCTCTGTATCGAAATCATACTGATGTTTAGTAGGTTCCATCGGTTTAGGTTCAATCAGGAATGTACCTGTAAATCCTTGTTTGCGGGCATAGTCACGGGAGATTGACAGAAAGCGTGCAAGGTGATCTTTTTCACGTTTCATATCCGTATTCAATAAGCTCATATAACCTTCACGACCGCCCCAGAATACATAGTTAGAACCACCCAAAGCGATAGTAGCGTCGATCGCGTTCTTTACCTGAGTAGCTGCACAGGCAACAACGTCAAAATCAGGATTTGTAGACGCTCCGTTCATATAACGCTCATGGCTGAACACATTAGCTGTACCCCACAGAAGTTTAATACCTGAGGCCGCTTGTTTTTCTTTAGCATAATCTACGATAGTTTGTAGATTCTTTTCATACTCTGTCCAGGAACCACCTGCGTCTACTAAGTCTATATCATGGAAACAATAGTATGGTATTCCCATTTTAGTCATAAATTCGAAAGCCGCGTCCATTTTGTATTTGGCATTGCTGATAGCATCATTGCCGATATTCCACGGATGATGGATAGTTGCCCCGCCGAACGGATCGCCGCCGTTAGCGCACAATGTATGCCAGTAAGCCATAGCAAAACGCATCCAGTCTTTCATGCTCTTGCCCATCACTACTTTATTCTCATCGTAGAAACGATAAACTAACGGGTTTTTGCTTTCTTTTCCTTCAAATTTGATTTTTCCGATTCCCGGAAAGAATTCTTTTGTACCTTTTAAAATTTCCATAATTAAATTTGTTATTTAAAATGATTGATCAATGTATAATAATTTTACTTTTTCGCTTCTATCAGGAATGTGTTAATAGACTTCATCTTCATATCCGCGGTCATCATCTGGTCATCTACTTTAATCCTCAGAATCCGGTTGGCATCTTCCTCGTTTGCTGCCACTATCACCACCGAACTGTCAGGATTGAGGAACGCGAGCATGTTTTCATAACTACCTTCAGTAGAAAGACGCTTTGCTCCCGGTTTTATAAAATGGCTGAACTGTTTCATCAGATAATATTCAGGGTTATACCTGTATGTTTTATTTTCCTGATCTACCGAAATCAATGAATTTTGCGGCCATTGCCAGCGGTTGTTTGCAGGGTCTTTATCAAGTGAGATATTCCAGTACATATAAGCAGATATGCCATTGTTAAAGTAATGCTTCATCAAATTCCATATATAGAAACATTGGCTCCATGAATTCTTTCCGTCGCCACACTCACTTTCGGTCTGCATCAGCTTCATTCCGGGATATGTTTCGTGTATCTTGGCAATAGACTCTTTTCCGGCCCATTGGAAGCCGATTTGGGAAATATATTCTCCGCTCTTATTCTGCATGATGGTATCGACCAGCAAAGCATTTCCTCTCTCCATTGTCCCAAACATCACATCTACTCCTATCTCCTTCATTTGCGGCCCCAGATAACCGCCGATAAATGTGCTGAGACCTGCGGCTGTCCATGTACAGGACGGAAATATCTGGCATGAATTAAATTCATTCTGAGGGGCGACCATTCCGATGTTTATGCCTTCATTCTTATAAGCCTCTATAAATTTCCTGAAATATAGGGCATAAGCCTTGAAGTATTCAGGCTCCTGAATAAACATATTTGTTCCTTCCAGATCCTGAGCGGGACTTCCTTCCAGATCATTCACTTTCGGATTCGGCTTACATGCATAATGCTTATTATATTTCATCCATGAAGGCGGACACCAGGGCGATGCCCAGATTTTCACATCAGGATTTATTTTTTGAGCAGCTTTTATGAAAGGTATCAGCGTTTCCTTGTCATTGTCGATAGAAAAGTCTTTCATTTCGAAATCCTTATCCGTTTCATTGTACGAATACCAGTCCCGGGAAAAATCGTTCGCGCCCAAAGGCATGCGGTTGAGCGTAAAATTCATCCCGTCTTCGCTGAACAGGTCTTTTATCACAGCGTCCCGATCTGCATCTTTCAATGCCGAGATAGTAACCCAGCCGAGTTCATTGAAGCACCCGCCAAAACCATCTACGGTCTGTAGATGTTTATCTGTCAATATCGTTACATCAGCTTCAGCAGTTGCCTCTGTCATGACTATCGACGGGTTTTCTACAAAACAGGAATCGGGTGTTGTACTTACCCATTTTACCTGACGGGACTCAGAACACGAACAAACTAAACCGACAAGTCCAATTATACACAATACTTTTTTCATAATTTCCGCTTCTAATTGGTTAACTATTAAATATTATTTTGTCACAAGACTTTTCCAACGCTCATACGCTTCCCTGTATTCCGCCCTATGAGCTGTATCCGGTTCTATCACCGACAATTTTTCGAGCGAAGCGAAAGCCTCTTTATTCGATGCGTACAGCCCGATACCGATACCCGCGCCTTTTGCAGCTCCGGCAGCACCGTCCGTATTGTAGAGTTCTATGGTTGCTCCACTCACACTGGCAAGCGTTTGCGCGAAAACAGGGCTGAGGAACATGTTGGCATAACCGGCTTTTATGGTATGAATATCCATACCCATCCCGCGCATTATCTCCATTCCGTATTCGTATGAGAACACGATGCCTTCCTGAGCTGCGCGGAGTACATCTTTCTTGTCATGTATATTGAAATTAATACCGTGTATAGAACAATTTACATCCTTATTCTCAAGAACACGTTCTGCCCCGTTACCAAACGGGATTATACTTAACCCTTTGGCTCCGACCGGAGATTGAGCAGCCAAGCCGTTCATATCCGCATATGAAAGGCCTTCCAATGCCAGATTACGCTTCAGCCACGAATTGAGGATACCTGTACCGTTGATACACAGCAAAACTCCAAGGCGGGTCAGGGCGGGGGTATAATTAACATGGGCGAATGTATTTACACGCGAAAGTTTATCATAATTGAGTTGATCCAATACGCCATATACAACACCAGATGTTCCGGCCGTAGATGCTATTTCTCCCGGTTCGAATACATTCAGAGACAGCGCATTGTTAGGCTGGTCGCCCGCACGGTAAGAAACAGGAGTACCTTCTTTCAATCCCAGTTCCTTTGCTGCCTCAGCCGACACATTTCCCTGTACGCCAAATATCGGTTTTATCTCAGGGAAAAAGCTTTTCGGTATTCCATAATAGTTGAGTACGTCTTCCGACAATGCATTTGTCTTGAAATCCCAAAAGATACCTTCCGACATACCCTCGATAGTTACCACAATATCTCCTGTAAGTTTCATGCCGATATAGTCGCCAGGAAGCATCAGTTTATCTATTTTTTCAAATACTTGTGGTTCGTTTTCTTTCACCCATGCCAGTTTGGATGCTGTAAAATTACCCGGAGAGTTCAGCAAATGAGAAAGGCATTTTTCTTCACCTATCGCCTTAAAGGCTTTTTCGCCATATGGCACGGCACGGCTATCGCACCAGATAATGGAAGGACGCAGGACATTTTTGTCCTTATCTACCAATACCAATCCATGCATCTGCCAGGTAATACCTATGGCCTGAATATCCTCTCCCTTAGCCCCAGCTTTCTGCATTACCGATTGATGGGCCAGTTTCAGGTTTGTCCACCAGTCGGCAGGGTCTTGTTCCGCCCAGCCTGATTTTACCGCGGTGATTTTCATTTCTTCTTTCGGGAAGAAATCCGATGCAACGATCGTGCCTGTATCGGCTTTTACCAGACAGGCTTTTACAGACGAACTGCCTATGTCGTAACCTAATAAATACATGTTTTTCAAAATTATTAGCCCCCTGTCCCCCAGATGGGGAATAGCCAGAGAGGCAGATTATATACTAGTCTTTCTTTTATTATACTCCTTTTTGTCGAATTTATAGAAGCGGGCAGCCCGGTGAGAAACATCTTTCTGCCTCTCCTCCAATGCCATAACATACGGCATTGCAGCTACCTTTTTATGAAAATTGCGTATATCGATCGCTTTATTGTAGATTGCCTCATACAATTTATGTAACTGGCTTATTGTAAATTTCTGAGGGAGTAGTTCGAAAACAATTGCGGGATCAAATTCTATCCATTGGCGGATCTCGGTCAGGGATTCTTTCACTATCCGGTTATGGTCGAACGGCATTTGTGGAAGTTTGGAGATCGGGCACCACTCTGTCAGTTTATATTTCGAGATATTATTCAGTTTACGGTCCACCTTGGAAAGGGAGAGATAAGCAACGGTTATCAACCTGTTTATATTGGGCTGATAGGCTACATCGAGCCATTTTACATCATCCGGATTCTTTGCACGGTCGGGTGAGGCGAAACAACGGAACTGTTTCAATGACATCCGTTTGATCCCTGTCAATTCAAAAAGAACCCTGTGGGCGGCATCATCTACATCTTCCTCGGTATATATAAGGCTCCCGGGTAATTTCATATCCTTCACCCCTTTTTTATCAGCACCACGCTGAACAAGGAGAATGTTTAGCTGATCGTCTTCAAAGCCAAAGACAACACAGTCTACTGATACATATGTATGGATAAAATTTGCTTTCATGGTATCTTAATCATAGAATGTGATACACGAAAGTACAAATAATATTTACACATCAAACTATTACAGAGAAAAACTTATCGTAAATAATTGTAATACTGCTACTTAAATATCATACACAAGACAATAAGAATACCCGTCATATTGTAATAAATACATTAAGCATCCTTTTACACAAAAGGAGTTACAGGCAAAGATGAGAATTGTATATATATGTTAAAAAAAACAATAAGGCAGAGTGTATTTTTTATTTAAATATTCATTGTATAAATATCTTTTCCGCATTCATACCCCTGTTCATATAAAGAGGTCAGTTTATCCACATCTTTTTCTATGCGGTCTACCAATATGGGTTCTTTCGGACGGATGACGAATATTTGCCCTTTTTCTTCCAGTTTATCAACTAAATCGAGCTGGGCGTTATACAAGCTATTCCGGTTACTTAATGCCTCACGCATAGCCGGATATTTACGATATATGAAAGAAGGTACTTTTATATCTTTGCCTTCCTTGCGGTAGCCTTTGTTGCGGGTAAGTACCACTACGTTTTTGCTGTATCCCTGTTCCATTGCCCGGACAACCGGTACAGAATCGCAGATACCCCCATCGAGCATCGGGATATTATCCACATATGTGATGGGGCATAACAGAGGCAGGCTGCTCGAAGCCTTAACAATATCTATAACACGTTCCTTATTGCTTTTCTCTTCGTAATATTCCGCTTTTCCCGTCAGGCAATTGGATGTCACCATTTCGAAACGGGCGGGAGAAGAGAAATAGGCTTCATAATCGTAGGGAATGATATTATCGGGGAACTCATGGAATAATAAGTCAAAATCCATGATATTGCGTTTCTTAATATAATGTTTGAACCCTATATATTTATATTTAGCCAGCAAGTCGATATTGCTGTATTTGGCACGGCCCCGCTGTTTTGAGATATAAGACAGCCCGTTGCATGCACCGGCAGATACCCCGATTGCGTATGGAAACGTAATATTATTATCCATAAAATAGTCGAGTATGCCACATGTAAAAACCCCGCGCATACCACCGCCTTCCAATACCAGTCCTACATTTGTTGTGTCAGTCATCAGTTATAACATTGATATAATTTCTAAAATTACATATTTTTCCGGACAACAAAAAAGGGAAAAGCCCTGCCCCCGTCATTCATCCGGGGAGCAGGGCTTTTATATATAGAGAAAGAGTGTATACTTCTTATTTCTGGGACATAAGATAATCGCCGTCGTTATTCAGGTGTATCTGCTTTGTTGCAAGCAACTCCCCTTCACTGTCATATATATGCACCAGCTGTTCCGAGCGGCAAGACCACGTGTTTAACTTATCACTCCATTCGGTATAGATAAGATTTATAATCTTTCCCTCACCATTACATTCATAGTCATATTTCTGACTACCGATCCAACCGCCATTACCATCCCATTTATATAAGACTTTTTTCTGAATAAGTCCGTCTGCATTGTAATAATATACAACTTTATCCAACGGACGGCCCATTTCCATATCGTAAGAGATAAGTTCTTTAACTACTCCTGTCGCGGAGATTTCTTCATTGCTATAAACTCTTGTTTTAGGTTCACCTGCATAAAGACTTGTTACTGATAAAAAAGCTGTAAGGACTGAAGTTAAAATAATTGTTTTCATGATTGTATCTTTTATAGTTATTGTTATTTATTTCTTTTCGATTTTTAATCGTTTTCTATTAATATGACGCAACCGGCATGATAATAGTTACAGATTATTTCAATAAAATATTTCATTTAACAATATTTAAATCACTAATAATCAGATGTAATACACAATACATAATAAAATATATACAATAATACTATGTTATACATACTACATAAAATAAAAAATATATTCTGAACAGATAATCACCGGAAAATCAAAACCTTTAACAGCGTGTTACCATTACTGCCAAAGGCTTTGACTTCTCTTTATTATCATTTTATGGCAATTAATTCGCCTGCGGAGTTATAGGTATGAATAAATTCTTTGACATTAGCTGACCAGCTCTTTGATTTTTTATTCCAGTCGGCACGAACTATTTTAGCCACCAGCCCATTATCGTTGTATTCGTAAGTATATTGCTGAAAGTTTGTCCATCCGGAATCGCCATCCCACTTATAAATTGTCTTATTGAATAGCTTATCTGATTTATCATAACTGCAAACTTCCTTCTTAACAGCTTTCAGACCGCTGTCATCAAAGTAAGTATATTCTTTCAATGTACCCCATCCGGTAGGTTCTACATTGGTAAAAATTTTAGGTTCCGGCTCGCCTGCATATAGATTTGTTACAGAGAACAACACAGCTAATATAATGGATAAAAATATCGTTTTCATGATTACACTCTTTTTGGTTTAAAATTTCCTTTTACTGAATTTTATTGAAGCGCTTTCTATTATATATGACGCATATAAAAATAAAACGTTACAGATTCTTGTGGAAAAATAAGGAGATCTTAAAAAAGAACATGTAATTCAATCCGCATTGCTTAATGTTTGATTGCGTATTTCATGAAAATAGATAAAACAAAAGCCTTTGAAATTCTGTAATCAGAATTTCAAAGGCTTAAGTAAGTATATTATATTTTTAATATGCGCGTGCAAATACCACCCGCTGAGCCGACGGCTTACCTGTCACCATACACTTACCCGGTGTTTTACCTCCTTCGAGAGGAATACAACGGATAGTAGCTTTGGTTTCGGCTTTTACCTTTTCTTCTGTTTCGGCTGTTCCATCCCAGTGAGCAAGAATAAAGACACCTTCTTCTATTTTTTCCTTGAATTCGTCATAAGAATCGACAGTGATGGTCTGCGCAGTTCTATGGTCGAAAGCCTTCTTGTATATATTCGCCTGAATTTCATCCAGCAGGTTTTTGATATATACATCAAGTCCGTCGCACGACACAGTCTCCTTTGTCAGTGTATCACGGCGGGCAACTTCTACGGTATTGTTTTCCATGTCGCGCGCACCCATTGCCAGACGTACCGGCACCCCCTTCAATTCGTATTCCGAAAATTTCCAGCCCGGCTTCTTATTATCGGCATTATCATATTTAACACTGATGCCCAATGCTTTCAGCGATTTTACAAGACCATCCACTTTTTCATTGATAAGGGCTAATTGTTCTTCCCCTTTATAGATAGGAACAATTACAACCTGAAACGGAGCGAGTTTTGGAGGAAGCACCAGACCATTATCATCTGAATGTGCCATTATCAATGCGCCTATCAAACGAGTAGAAACGCCCCATGAAGTAGCCCATACATAATCCATTTTACCTTCCTTGTCCGCAAATTTTACATCAAATGCTTTGGCAAAATTCTGGCCTAAGAAGTGTGATGTACCCGATTGCAGAGCCTTACCATCCTGCATCATAGCTTCAATAGTATATGTATCGACAGCTCCTGCAAAACGTTCCGAAGCCGATTTTACACCCTTAATAACAGGCATTGCCATATATTCTTCGGCAAATTGCGCATACACATTCAGCATCTGTACAGTTTCCGCCTCAGCTTCTTCTCTTGTTGCATGAGCGGTATGCCCTTCCTGCCACAAAAATTCGGCTGTACGAAGAAACAGGCGTGTACGCATTTCCCAACGGACAACATTCGCCCACTGGTTTACCAGAATAGGCAAATCACGATAAGACTGTATCCAGTTGCGATAAGTATTCCATATAATAGTCTCTGATGTAGGACGTACAATCAGTTCCTCTTCCAGTTTTGCTTCAGGGTCTACGATTACACCCTTCCCGTCCGGATCGTTCTTCAGGCGGTAATGAGTTACTACAGCACACTCTTTGGCGAAACCTTCCACATGGTCGGCCTCCTTGCTTAAAAATGATTTGGGGATGAAAAGCGGGAAATAAGCATTCATATGCCCTGTTTCTTTGAACATATCGTCCAACTGACGCTGCATTTTTTCCCATATTGCATAGCCATATGGTTTGATCACCATGCAACCACGCACAGCGGAATTCTCCGCTAAATCCGCTTTCAATACCAAATCGAGGTACCACTGACTGTAATCCTTACTTCTTGGTGTCAGTTCTTTTAATTCTTTTGCCATATTTTGTTGAATTTCTCAAAATCGCTACAAAGTTAACAAAAGCCATTAATTAAACTATAGGTAACAAACAGATTTATCAAACTAATAAGATCCCGTTGGAAGGTAAGAAACTACTGCCTGATATTAGGCATATCAATATTAAATACAGTCCCCATATCCGTAACCGAATCAATGCTGATCTTTCCTTTATGAATTCTGATAACTTTGTCAACAAGGGCCAGTCCTATCCCATTTCCATCAATGAACTCCTTGTTTTTACCCCTGTAAAACGGCTTAAAAATATTACCCAGGTCTTCGGCGGGAATGCCGATACCTGTGTCGGTAAAACTTAGATGAATAACATTTTCTTCCGAAGATATTTTAACGGTAGATTTCTTATTATCCGAGAACTTACAGTTGTTTTCCATCAGATTGGCAAAGGCTGTTTTGAGTAAATATTCATTACCTGTAATGATTAGCTCCGCATCACTCTCCGTGGGATGGGAGAACTGCAGTTCAACTTTATACAAAGAATTGGATTTCAATACATCTTCCCTGGCATCCAGCACTATTTCATCGATACGCACTTCGCTCATGGATATCTTACTTTCTTCGTAGCTTGCTTTGGCAAGATCCAATAATCCGTTGACCAGCTTAATTAACCGGGCAGCATCATATTTTGAGTTTTGTAAGGTATTGATATAATCCCCGACAGTGCGCTCTTTCAAAAGTGCATAATCTATCTCGCCGATCAAGGTAGCAAGCGGAGTCCGCAATTCGTGGGATACATTGCTGACAAACATCTTTTGCGATTCGAATGAAGACTCGATAATGTCGAGTGTCTTGTTGAAAGAAGCGGCAAGTTCTCCGAATTCATCGTACTGATTGTAATTCAGCAAACGCAGGTGTAAATTCTTTGCGGTAATATCCTTCATTTTGTCAGACATCATGGAAACAGGTTTCAATGCCCTTCTGGCAAGGAAATACCCTAGTAAAAAAGACAATATGATACACCCAAAAGTCAATACAGCCAGATTAACGACAAGCCTGTGCAACTTATTATAGCCGTACCCATCATATGCCGCTGCAGTGACTACATATCGGGAAGCATTATAGTGAAAAATAAAACCTACAGCCTGATATTTCCCCACATAAAAATCAATGTTCTTTTTACTGTTAATTACATTTCTTATCAACTCGGGTGTTTCCTTTACAATATCTATATCTTTCGCGTCGTGATACAGGAGGCCAAACTGCGTGTCGTAGATAGCGACTTCCACTTCATCAATATACTCGATATTGTTTTTATAGATGGAATGCATTGTTTCGGGGCTGGCTTTAGCTTCAAAGAACAAATTAGCCTTAGAGATACCTTCCTTATACAGATCGTCATAAAACTCAATTTTCCTGTCGTGAGCTGAAACAAAATAGATTATGGTCGCAAAAACTGTAACCAGTACTGCTGTGACAATGGAATACCTGAGCGCTATTTTAGTCTTTATTTTCATTCTTCCGATTTCAGAATAAATCCGACACCCGGGCTTGTACGGATAAGCTTCTTATCAAAACCTTTATCAATTTTGCCTCTCAGGTAGTTAATATATACATCTATAAAATTAGTACCTGTATCGAAGTGTGTATCCCATACCTTTTCGGCTATTTCGGTACGGGGCAATACCCTTTCAGGATTTTCGAGCAGATATTTCAGGAGATTAAACTCTTTCGGGGTCAGTTTTATTTCTTTTTCCATACGGAACACCTTACGGGTGTTCAGCTGCATGACCAGATCATCATATCTTAATTCGGCGGTTACAATTTTTTCCGTCTGGCCGGTATGCCTTTTCAACAAGACATTTATCCGGGCGTTCAACTCCCGTAAATCGAATGGCTTTACCATATAGTCATCCGCACCGGCATCAAATCCATCCAGCTTATCATCTGTCGCTCCCAGAGCCGTAAGCATAATAACAGGAGTATCCGGATATTTACTTTTAATTATCTGGGTCAGTTCGAATCCGTTGTAGTGCGGCAGGATAATATCTGTGATAACCAGATCATAGGAATCTGAGTTAATCAGCCGTTTTCCGGTATCTCCGTCAAAAGCCACGTTAACCTCAAACCCAAATTCCGCTAAACCTTTTTGCAGAAGTTCGGCTATCCGTTTCTCATCTTCTATAACAAGTATTTTTTTCATACTTTACGGGCAAAAGGTATAAAGCAAAGATAGCTTTTTTAAAACTCAATATCCCATATACCACATGTTTTTTGCAAATCGACCAGTGAAGAAGCATACCCTTTCATCGTTTCAAGGTATTGCTCCTGAACCTCGTTATATGTCCGCTGAGCGATCAATACCTCCATAATGCTGGTTTCCCCTCTTTTGTACTTGTAAACCATCCCGTCCAGTATTTTATACGATTCTTCCAGAAGGCCGGTCTGATACTGCCTTACCTTTTTCTTTGCTGCCTCGAAGTGAAAAAAAGCCTGTGAAATCTCAGAATGAAGCCGCAATTCCGTATTTTGCCTCTGCACTTCCGATTGTTCAATACCCAGTTGCGCAACCTTTACCGCCCCCTTGTTAAGATTGGATATTTTCAGGGGAATAGAGATGCCAGCCGTATAGGAACGGGAAGGTGGCATAAATCCATGCCAGTCGCGTTCGTAGTTGAGGGACAAACCCAGATCCGTTTTCCGTTCCGCCTTCACCAACTTTTGCTGATTGACCGAGACCTCAACATTCTTGCGGGCGGCAAGAAGGTCTATACGATTGGACAGCCCTGTGGCAGTAAGCTCCGGGAGCATATAATCCCTGTTTAAAAGATCCCACTTTCCCGATGGAATGTTCAATGTGTCGGATGATCTTCCCATAAACTGATTGAGAACAACCAAAGCGGATTTATAGACTGCTTCCTGTTCGAATACATCGTTGAGCAAAGTTGCGGCTTCCAGTTTCGATTGTCTTGCATCTGTTTCCGTTATTTCCCCCAGTTTAAAGCGGACACTATCCGACCGGCTCAGTTGGAGCATGTATTCATAAGAACTCTTTTTCACGGACAGAAGCTCTTTTTGCTGAATAGCATCCAGAAACAAGTTGGCTGCCTCAGCCCGCAATTCCTGATAATAATATTCCAAAGCCAGATTTTCCAGTTCTGCCTTACTTTTAGCAAGCCGTACCCTTGCACCGCGTTTATTCCCCAACTCCAGGTTATAGGCCAGACCTAAAGTGAAAGTTTCATCGGCGGCTTCAAACACCAAATCGGGATCGGGCAATACCTTTTGGGCAATTATTTCCACTTCGGCTATACTTACATTATATTTTTCCGCTAAATAACCGAGATTATTTCTGCCGACCCGGTTTAGAAATTCGGAGAAAGATATCGCTTGCTGCGTCCCATCCACAGAATTTTGCGACCGGATACCAGTCACAAAATTCACAGAGATGAAACTTATTATTATTATGGATTTCAATTTATTAATTTTCATACTCAGGTTCTTTTCTTGATTTTTCAACTCTCGACTCTATCAGATAATAGAAAGCAGGCAGGGCAAATAATGTAATAACGGTAGAGAATATCAGCCCGTAAACGATAACTGTAGCCAGCGGACGCTGCACATCGGAACCTATCCCTGTTGCCAGGGAAGCAGGCAGCAAACCCAATATGGCTACCGTAGCAGTCATCAGCACCGGGCGGAAACGATGGCGGGAACCATCGGATACCGCTTTCAGGAGAGGCATACCGTTCTTGCGCAAACCGTTGATATGCGAGATCATGATCACCCCGTTCTGGATAGCTACCCCGAACAGGGCGATAAAGCCAACGGCAGAAGATACGTTCAGGGTCATGCCCCGTACATTCAGCGCCAGCATACCCCCGAACAGAGCAAGCGGAACAATGGAAAGCACAAGGCCTGCCTGCCGGAACTTACCGAATGCGGTATAAAGAAGGACAAACATTATGGACAATGCTAACGGAACGATAACCGCCAACCGGGAATAAGCCCTGTTCTTATTTTCGAACTGCCCTCCCCATTTGATATGATAATCATTGTGGTCATATTTTACATTCTTTTCAATGGAGCGTTGCGCCTCATCCAAAAATGAAGCCAGATCCCGCCCGCGAAGATTTAATTTCACCGTCAGATGACGTTTGTTCATTTCGCGTGTAATGGTACTCTCTCCCGTGCTCATTTTAATATCCGCGACCTGCGACAAGGGGATCTTTGCTCCGGCAGGCGATGTAAGCATCAGTCCTGCAATTTTTTCAGGCGTATTGCGCGAATTTTCTTCATACTTGCAGGTAATATCATATACCCTGTCGTTCTGGTAAACCTGCGATATAGCTTTCCCTCCGATGGCAACTTCGATCAGGTCGCTTACATCCGAAACATTCAAACCATAGCGTGCAATGGCATCCCGGTTCATGTAAACCTGGAGCTGGGGTAAAGGCGGTTCCTGGTCTATATCCAGATCTACCGCGCCCTCCACACTTTTCAATGTGTTCATTATATCTTCGGCAATCCTCCGTGTCTCTTTAAATTCGTCGCCATACACTTTGACAACCAGTTCGCTGTGAGCCCCTGCAATTTTATCCATTACCCCGTCGATCATAGGCTGACTGAAACCTACACGGAAACCCGGTAACGATTCATACTCTTTCGCCAATTCGTCTATCAGGTCGTTCTTGGTTTTCCCTCCGGGCCATTCATTATATGGCTTTATGCCTACCGACACTTCGTAATGCGATGGGGTGAAAGGGTCTGTTCCATCATCGTTCCGTCCCGCCTGAACGGCAATATATGTAACTTCGGCATATTTCATTGTCCGTTGACGAAGCGTATCGGACAGCTCCCTCGATTTTTCCACTGATATCCCCGGTGGCAAGTTTACCTGCATCCAGATCGAACCCTCGTCGAGTACCGGAAGAAAATCCTTTCCGACAAACATAGTCAGGCCAATGGCACAAATGAAAATCACCGCAACGGATGCAATCACTTTTCGGGGTTTTTCCAATATCTTGTTTATCGCAGCGGAATATTTCAAAGTGAGTTTTTCCAGCCATTTGTTATGATATACTTTCTTCGGTTTACAGTACAAAGCATATCCGATGCCCGGCATCAGGAACAAAGCTACCAACAAGGCTCCAAAAAGGGCATAGCTCACAGTAAATGCCATAGGTGTAAACAACTTGCGTTCGACACGCTCGAAAGCAAAAAGGGGCAGATATGCAGTGATAATAATGACAGTGGCAAAAGCAATTGGCTTGGCAACCTCTATAACACGTTTCGATATGCTTTTTTCGTCCAGATATTCCTGTAGATGATCTTCCCGCTTTTTGAGTATCGTCTCCAGCATCACAATAGCCCCGTCAACTATGATACCGAAATCAATAGCGCCCAATGACAGCAGGTTAGCGGGAATATCGGTCAAATGCATCAATATAAAGGCTATAAGCAACGATACAGGGATAGTAACGGCCACCAGCAAAGCTCCGCGCCAGCTTCCCAGAAAGACGATAAGTACAACGGTAACCAAGACCATTCCTTCGAGCAGGGTCCGTGATACGGTGTGAAGGGTTGTATCCACCAGTTCGGTACGGTCGAGAAAGGTATGGATATTTACCCCATCGGGCAGGATCTCATTATTCAGCTCGTTTACTGCATTTTTGATGCCTTCCAGTACAGTGGAAGGATTTTCATGCTTCAGTAGCAGGACTATACCTTCTATGCTTTCCGAATATTCACGTTTACGGTCGGTGTATCCGAAAACACCTTTTCTTTCAAGATTTCCATACTTAAGCTTACCTATGTCATTCAAGAAGACCGGAACACCGTTTTCCGAGCTAACGACAATTTTACCCAAATCCTCCAAACCGGATATAAGGCCGATACCACGTACCACATAGCCCAAGTCGCCACGGTTCAGCACGCTGCCGCCGACATTGGAATTATTGTTCTTTATAGCATCAATCACCTGATTTAGAGAAAGGTGATACTGCTCCAGTTTCTGAGGGTCTACCTCTACCTGATACTGGGTGGTTATCCCTCCGAAGTTGCTTACATCGGCCACACCCGGCACCTGCTTTATCCGTGGGATGATTACCCAGTTTTGCAGGTCAGTGATCTCTCTCAAAGAGTGTTTGTCGCTTTCAATGATATAGCGATAAATTTCTCCTGTCGGCGACGTCAGCGGGTCCAGTCCCGGCACAGCGCCATATGGCAGCTCCACTTCATCGAGCCTTTCCTGAACCCGTTGGCGGCTCCAGTAATCCTCTGTTCCGTCTTCGAACACGACAGTTATCATCGACAATCCAAAAGTACTCTTGCTTCGCATGACATGCATACCCGGCAAGCCGTTCAAGGCCCTTTCGATAGGTATTGTTATCTGTTGCTCTACCTCTTCCGCTGCCAGTCCCGGCACCTGGGTCACTACCTGAGAGGTAACATCGGCAATATCGGGATAGGCTTCGATGGATAACTGCTTCCATGAATAATATCCGAAAAAACAGAGTATAATGAAAAGGCAGAGTATAACCCAGCGCTTTTGGATCACTGTCAACATTAAATCTTTTTTCATAACTCGTTTATTTTAAATAATATCCACCTTCACTGATTATCTTACTGCCAGATCCCAGTCCTTCTGCGATCACGGCTTTTCCGTTTTTCGAAACCTCTACTTCCACCGGTGTACGCACATAGGTATCGGGTGCTGATAGTACATATACATAACTGTATTTCTCGCCCTGCAATAAGGCTGTCTCAGGTATATGGACAAAGCCTGACGATTTGTCGAGGAAGTGTACAGTGGTATACATCCCTATTTTGAGTAATTCTTCTTTATTATCGCAAACAGACAATACTTTTATAGAACGGGTAGCTTCGTCCACAGCTTCTTCTATATGGAATACTTTCCCTTTGACAATTTTGCCGGGATATGCCTGTATATGCATTTCAATATCATCTTCTTCGTGGATAAACCGTATATCCTTTTCTTTTACCT
This sequence comes from Dysgonomonas termitidis, assembly GCF_054657735.1. Classification (NCBI taxonomy): domain Bacteria; kingdom Pseudomonadati; phylum Bacteroidota; class Bacteroidia; order Bacteroidales; family Dysgonomonadaceae; genus Dysgonomonas; species Dysgonomonas termitidis. The sequence continues at coordinate 710,558 of NZ_BAAHYD010000003.1, forward strand.
GAGCTGTGACCCACACCTGTGAGAGATCGGCAATAGTGACTATGGGTTCGGAATCATCTTTGATGTATTGCCCCGTCACAATATTGTTTCCGATAACGTTCCCCGAAATCGGGGAACGTACGATCAAAGATTGCCCCAGCACCATATTTTCAGGGGTTACCTGAAAGACCAGAAGCGCGGCATGTGCATTTTCGTACTCTTTTTCGGCTATCTGCAAAGCGCTTAATGCTTCTTCCAACTCCTTTTGTGAACCGACTCCGTTCTCTATCAGATCCTCTTTGCGCTTCAATTCTTTTTGGACCAGTTCTTTCGCTGAATGCGCCTGATAGAAATCTTTCTGAGCCGATGTAAAGTCAGGGGAATTTATCTCGAACAAAGGGGTATTTGCACTTACACGCTGCCCCATTTTAATATACGATTTGACAATCCGTCCCGAAAAAGGCGGCGCTATGTATGCAAACTGCGTAGGAATAGGCTGAACTGTTCCTGCCGTTATCACTTCTCTCGAATATGGCTCTACCTCTACATCCGATAATTTTATCTTTGAAGTAAGGATATTATCACTGCCTATATAAACAGTATCCCCTTTCACGTGATAGCCTTTCACCTCATTTTCCACATCTTTGTTTTTACAGGCAGTAAAGCATATTACCGATGACAGTAATACAACCTGCAATTGTACCTGATACTTCATATTCATCTTTTTAGGATTATTATTTCGCTGCAAAAGTAGGGTATTACGTTTTCTCAGAATGTTAGAGAAGTATTAGGATATCATTAGAAAACCATTAGAAGAGAATGTTTGATTTTTGGAAAATAATTTATCTATATAGGTAGCTGATAGCTGGTAGATCTTTGACGTATTGATTAAAGCAGTTACGAGTTACTTCGCCCTAGGGCAGTTACGAGTTACAAGTTAGTTCTCTGTTTACTGCTAACTGTTTACTGTTAACTGATATATGTATTGCAACAATAAATGCAGTTCCAATCAATGGCTCATAGATATAACCGAGTCCGCAGAATGCACCTATAGCTGCGGTGCGCCATAATGTGGCCGCCCCGAAAGCTACGAACGCATTAGTACGCAATCCTGCCACACGTTGACGCAACTGGCATTCGAGTCCTATACATGCCCAGGAATAGAGCCAGTCCTATATTTGTTGTAAATGAAATCATTGTTATTTATATTTTTACAGCCATCTCAAAAATTTGCGGACATACCAACCCTTTATCAGTTGAGTCAAAAAGCAATAACTCAAAAGGATGCCTATCAACCAAGGAAAATAAGACCAGGGCAGCGGAGCAAAACCTATAGATGCACCAAGGCCGGTAAATGGAATGACAATCCCTACTGCCATTACGGCAAAAGTGGTCATCATAACAGGCAGTGAAGCCCGGCTTTGTATGAATGGTATTTTCCGGGTACGTATCATATGTACAATAAGCGTCTGGGAAAGCAGTCCTTCGATAAACCAGCCCGACTGAAACAGCGACTGATCATCGGGAGTGGTACATTTGAATATATACCACATCACCAGATAAGTCGCAATATCGAATATAGAACTTATCGGCCCTATCCGTATCATAAAGCGCCTGAGATCCGAAGCATCCCATTTGCGTGGTTTCCGCAGATACTCTTTGTCCACGTTGTCGAAGGGAATAGTTATCTGAGAAATATCGTAAAGCAGATTCTGAATGAGCAAATGTATTGGCAACATTGGCAGAAAGGGCAAAAATGCGCTTGCCGCAAGAACGCTGAACATATTCCCAAAGTTGGAACTGGCTGTCATCTTGATATATTTCGTGATATTCCCGAATATCTTTCTTCCTTCGACAACACCCCTTTCCAGCACCATCAGGTCTTTCTCGAGCAGAATAATATCCGCCGACTCCTTGGCAATATCCACTGCCGTGTCCACAGAAATACCGATATCAGCCTGACGCAATGCGGCAGCATCATTTATCCCGTCTCCCAAGAAGCCTACCGTATTGTTATGGCTTTGCAGTATTTCTATTATCCTCGACTTTTGTAAAGGGGTCAGCTTTGCGAAAATATTGGTTTTGACAACTTTTTTTTCAAGTTCATCATTGTCCATCGTTTCAATCTGTGGCCCCAATAAAATATTCCCGGCATTAATACCGACCTGCATACAGACATTTTTAGTTATCAAGGCATTGTCTCCCGAAAGCACTTTTACTTCCACACCATGTTCGTACAAAGCTTTGATAGCTTCAGAGGCTGACGCTTTAGGAGGATCGAGAAAAGCGAGATAACCTATAAGTACCATTTCGGATTCATCTTCTACAGCGAAAGAATGCTCCTTCTGCACCCAGCTTTTATGAGCGATACCTAACACTCTCATTCCCTTCATGTTGAGTTGCGCCCCTACATTAAGCAAATTGTCCTTTATCTGTTTTGTTATCGTAACCGCCTTGCCCTCAAATTCAGCATATTTACAGATAGACACAATCTCTTCGATAGCCCCTTTCGTTATAATTTGCCGTTTGCCTTGTTTATCCTCAACAATAACAGACATCCGGCGGCGGTTAAAATCGAAAGGTATTTCATCTACCTTATTATATTCTTTGCCTAAATCCTGAAACTGAAGTTCTTCGCAATGGGCCAGTATAGCTTTGTCCATCAGATTCTTCAGCCCTGTCTGGAAGAAGCTGTTGAAATAGGCATGCCGGAGCACTCTCAAACTATCATTGCCTTCGACATCGAGATATCTTTCAAGTATGATCTTATCTTGTGTTAAAGTGCCTGTTTTATCTGTGCAAAGAATATTCATAGCCCCGAAATTCTGGATAGAGTTGAGATTCTTCACAATCGTTTTATGCCTGGCCATCTTGACGGCCCCTTTAGCCAGATTGGAGGTAACTATCATCGGAAGCATCTCAGGAGTAAATCCCACAGCCACCGATATAGCAAAAAGAAAAGCTTCGAACCAGTCCCCTTTTGTAAATCCATTGATAAAGAATACAAAAGGGACCATCAACAACATGAACCGTATAAGGAGAAGGCTGATATTGTTAATCCCCCTGTCAAAACTGGTCTGGGAACGTTTTCCCACAATATTCCGGGCAATAGTTCCCAGATAAGAATTACTGCCGGTGTTGATAACGATTGCCTTAGCGGAGCCGCTAACCACATTCGAACCCATGAAACATATATTGTTCAGTTCTATAACACTTCCTGTTTTCGGAGAATGCTCTATAAGGTGAGGGGTCTTTTCCACTGCATCGGATTCTCCCGTAAGAGAAGACTGGCTAACGAATAAATCTTTTGCTTCTACAATCCGGACATCTGCGGGGACCATATCGCCAGCCGAAAGGAATATAACATCTCCGGGAACCAGATCGACTATATTTATATCGGTATATGCCTCCGAACCTTTACGGAAAACGGAGACTTTATTGTTTACCATCTTTTTGAGGGCTTCGCCGGCCTTGTTAGACTTCCACTCCTGATAGAAACGGAGCAGACCACTCAATGTTACCATGGAAGTTATGATTACCACGGTTATCCATTCCCTTTTGTCGGGTGCAGCCAGAATGACATCGAGTATAATGGAGATGACCGCTAAAAACATCAATATTCCGATAAATGGATTGATAAAAGCTTTTATGAGTATGATAAACCACTTATTATTGCTCTCTGTTATTATCTCATTTTTGCCGAAAATCCTCAGTCTTTCCGCAGCTTCTGCAACATACAACCCTTCTCTTCGCGAATCCAGCAAAGAGTAAATGTGCTTGTTAGAGTGTGATGCTGCCTGGAATAGTTTTTCGCTATTGAATTGATACTGGGTATTCTGCGTTTTGTTCCATTTGAAAAGCCTCATAATATCATAACTTTTAATGGTTCTTATTTTTTTTGCCACAAAAGTAGGGTTATGATATCCGGAAGACTGTTAGAGATGTATTAGAATATTATTAGAAATGTATTAGAGATTTATTCCTTATGTTAAAATTGGTAGAACAGGTGTTAAAGCCAAACAAAGTTCGGAAATTTTTTGTTTTGACTTTTCTGGGATATAAAAAAGGAGTCAGATATAATATCTGACCCCCTTGCTGTTTTCCGTCGGGATACCAGGATTCGAACCTGGGACCCCCTGCTCCCAAAGCAGGTGCGCTAACCGGACTGCGCTACATCCCGTTTTTTCGTATAGCGGTGCAAAGGTATGACATTTTTTTATATTTCAAAACAAATAAACAAAAAATTACGAAACATATTTTTCGTCACTTTTTAATTCTTATATAAATAAGCATTTTAATACCATATAAAATAGCATAGATAAATTTATTCTGTTAAATAGCAGATGAAATATCAACAGGTGGTTTTTTTGTTTATTTTTGCATCTAAATCTCAAATCTTATAATTATGGTTAAAAAGGTATTCTTTTCTTTAGGGCTACTAATGCTTTCATTTTCAGCGTATGCGCAAAATCTTCAACTGCATTTCGATCCGCGTCATGCATTACATGGAGACAAAATCTCCGAAAAAAACTATTTCACGGCAACATTTGAAATGTTCAAGCCTGATAAATGGGGTTCGACATTTATGTTTGTGGATTTGGATTTTAACCAAAGCCGGGGAAACATTGGTACTATGTATCTCGAAATTGCCCGCGACATTAAATTAGGCAAAAGTCCCGTTATGGCTCATGTCGAGTTTAATGGAGGAGTAGGAAATGCCAAAAGCTTTGGGTTCTCAATAGCAAATGCGTACATGGCCGGTGCATCATACTCTACAATGGTAGGTAAAGCCATTTTAGGAACGTATGTTGTATATAAATACAATGCTTTTGAGAAAGTAAGTAATGACGTACAATGGACCGTTACATGGGGTGTCGACTTATGCGACAACAAATTCAGGGTTTGCGGCTTCATGGATGTCTGGACACAAAACAAGGCTAAATCCCATGCGGATACCCAAAGCGGTAAAGAAATCGTATTCCTGACCGAACCTCAGTTCTGGTATAATGTTACCCCTAACCTGGCTTTAGGTAGTGAAATAGAAATCAGCAATAATTTCCTCACGAAGAAAGACAAGGCCTATATCAACCCTACAATAGCCGCTAAGTGGAACTTCTAAGATTTGAAAAACAATGAAAAATCTCCTCGAAAAAACGTTCAAACTAACAGAGAATAAGACCACCATCCGCAAGGAACTTCTTGCCGGGCTTATTACTTTCCTGACCATGTCATACATACTGATAGTCAATCCTAGTATATTATCGACTACCGGTATGGACAAAGACGCCCTGTTCACTGCAACAGCTCTGGCTACAATCTTCGCGACCCTGATGATGGCTCTCTACGCCAAACTTCCGATAGCGCAAGCTCCCGGAATGGGCTTAAATGCTTTCTTTGCATTCACCATCTGCGGCGTAATGGGATATTCCTGGCAATTTGCCCTGACTGCTGTATTCATCGAAGGCATCATCTTTATACTCCTCACATTCTTCAATGTACGGGAGTTGATAGTAAAGAGCATACCGAAGGTATTGAAAGACGCCATACCTGTCGGGATAGGTCTCTTTATCACTCTGATCGGACTAAAGAATGCCGGAATAGTGGTGTCAAGCCCGGCCACACTGGTCGCACTGGGTGACTTTTCCCAACATAGCGTATGGATCGCCTTCTTAGGTCTGATTGTTACTGCTGTACTATTCGTAAGGAACATAAACGGCTCCATACTGATCGGAATAGTTGTGGCAACTATCTTCGGTATCATTCTGGGCGATGTAACACTACCAGACTCCAGTATCATCAGTACACCGCCATCTATCGCACCTATCTTTGCCCAATTCGAATGGGACCATATCTTATCGTTCAATATGCTAGTGGTGGTATTCACCCTCCTGTTCGTTAACCTCTTCGACACTGTAGGCACATTGATCGGCGTTGTTTCCAAAGCAGGGCTGGCCGATGAAGACGGCAACTTCCCTCAAATGAAAAAAGCTCTGTTCTCCGATGCATTAGGAACTACAGTAGGCTCTATCTTAGGTACAAGCACCATTACCGCATATGTGGAAAGCGCATCAGGCGTAGCATCGGGCGGACGTACCGGACTAACCTCTGTCAGTACCGCTATGATGTTTATACTTGCCCTGTTCTTTGCTCCGTTATTCCTGATGGTTCCGGCAGCAGCTACATCTCCGGCTCTTATTATTGTCGGGCTGTTTATGATCTCTTCTGTAGCCAAGATTAACTTCAGTGACATGAGCGAGGGACTTCCCGCATTCCTTACCATCGTATTTATGCCTTTCACTTATAGCATTGCCGAAGGTATTGTATTTGGTATGCTAAGCTTCGCTTTCATTAAGGTATGCGCCGGAAAATACAAAGATGTATCAGCCACAGTATATGTAATCGCCATATTATTCCTGTTAAAGATAATTCTGGATGCATCTCATATCATGAGTAATGCCGCCGGTTGAACAAACAACATGATGATATAACTCACAGTCCCTCCCCTCTTAACCGACCGGAGGGACTTCTGGTTTTTATATCTGCAATTTGCCACTAAAATGCTTATCTTTGCGTAAAAGATAATCCCTATATGAAATACAGCGACATACTTCTCGACTTAGACGACACACTGATAGACACCATAGAGAATACCCGCCTCACATTAACAGAAATATATGATGACTATGCATTCAGCCGCTACTTCCCGTCCTTCCATGACTTCTATACCATCTATTACGCAAATGTAAGCCATTTGTGGGAACTCTACGGCAGAGGACAGATCACCAAGCAGACACTGCAACGCGAACGCTTTATAGGCCCTCTGAACAGCATAGAAGAAGTCTCCGAAGAGCAGGCTCTGGCTATAAACGACGATTTCATAGCCCGGATAATGAAAAAAGGCGTATTGGTAGAAGGCGCAAAAGAACTGCTGGACTACCTGCATCCCCGTTACAGGATACATATTCTCTCCAACGGCTTCACCGAAATGCAATACATAAAGATGGAAAGCGCCGGTATTTCATCTTACTTCGATAAGGTTATCCTGTCCGACAAAGTCGGGGTGAACAAGCCGCATCCGGATATATTCACTTATGCCCTGACAGAAATCGGGGTTAAACCCGAAAACATCATAATGGTTGGTGACAACCTGTTTACAGACATTGGCGGGGCCTACAACAGCGGACTGGACCAGATATGGTATAACCCCAAAAACAAGTCCTCCGAAGATTTCGAGCCGACCCACACAGTCGCCAGACTGGAAGAGATCAGGGACATTCTGTAAAGACAGAAACCGGATATTGGATATTATCCGGCTTCTTACTATATACACAAACTAAATAACAGTAAATATCAATACTATATTTATTAGCTCTAACTGACTTAAGCTATTTTACCAGTCAAAGTAATAAAAGGTCTGTAACCTTAAATAATATATCAGTCCAGATATTTCTTCAAATCTTCCACCCACGCAGCAAGACGTGCATCGGTTTCGTTGTACTCGTTATCTTCATCTAATGCCAGACCGACAAAGCGGCCGTCGATAACAGCATCTGAGTCGTCGAATGTATAACCGTCGGTAGATACCGAACCCACGATTTCAACTTTTCCTTTCAGCGCTTTATATATGTAATACATTGCTCCCGCAAAACTTGTGGAGAATGAAGCACTGTCTCCCAGTGAGAATAGAGCAACTTTTTTTCCGGTAAAATCCATCTTTTCAACCTTAGGCAGAAGAACTTCCCAATCGTCCTGTAAATCGCCTACTCCTGTCGTAGATGCCCCGAAAATCAAAAAGTCATAAGGTTTCAAATCATCAACGCTTACACTTTCCGCATTGAAAAGTGCAGCATCGTCAAACAATGCCTGAATTTTTTCTGCTACCGCTTCTGTGGCCCCGGTAGATGAACCGTAAACTATTGCAATTTTGCTCATAACAAGTTAAGTAATTTATTAAATTGATTATCAACTATCTGGAATCATTCAAAATAGCAGAAGCCATAAAACTCTGCACTATCCCTCTCAAAGCCAGATACACAATAAACGCAATCCACAGGATATTGTTCGCATAAATATCTGAAAAAGCAAAATACAATACAAAAAATCCGGCAACTGCTATGAGCATGGAATTACGCATCTGATGGGAAGCCGTCGCCCCCACAAATACCCCGTCCCAAAGGAAAGCAGAAAAGCCCGCAAAGGGAATCATATACACCCAGACATGGAATTGCCTGCTGAATTCGATAATATTCTGCTTATCGGTCAAAATACCCAATATCTGATCCAGAAAGAGGACATAGATAAGGGTAAAGGACGAAGCGATAACAATACCCCAGACAAACAGCCGTCTGACAAGGAATTTTAGCTTGATCCTGTCTTTAGCCCCTATAAATCTGCCTGTCAACGCCTCGGCAGCATAGGCAAACCCATCCATCATATATGAGAACAGAATAAACAACTGCATCAATAGGGCATTGGAGGCCAATACATCTTTACCCGACTTTGCGGAGGCAGACATAAAGAAGGTAGTAACGGCTACAAGAGCCATCGTACGGATAAAAATATCACTGTTGACCTTAAAAAACGGAATATAAGACGATAAATCTTTCAGCACCTTCAGATTGGCATATTGTTTCAGCCAGCCATATTTTATATTCCAGACAAGGAGGAACGAAAGAAGCCCCGTATACTGTGCGCATACGGAAGCCAATGCCACCCCTTCTATCTTCATCCCAAAGCCATAGACAAAGGCAAAACTCAGCCCGATATTGACTATATTAACCCCAATGGCTACAACCATCGGCATTTTGGCATCCTGCATCCCCACATACCAGCCGTTAAATGTGTACATACCCAGAATAGCCGGGGCAGCCCAGATGTATATATAAAAATAGTCGAGGGCGTATCCTTTTACCGCAGGCTCTCCATTCAGCAAATAAAAACCTACATGGGCAATGAAATATTGCAGGAGTATAATAGCTACACCGGCCCCCGTTGCTACAGCGAGCGAACGAAGCAGGATATTGGTTTGCTCCTGTTGGTTACCCGCACCATACGCCTGGGCCGTAAATCCGCTTGTCCCCATGCGCAGGAAAGAGAAACTCCAATAAATAAAATTGAAGATCATTGTCGCAAGCGCAATTGCCCCGATATAATCCTCCGAATCGAGATGGCCCACTATATACATATCCACCATACCCAAAAGCGGCACAGTAATATTGGATATAATATTCGGAATTGCCAGACGCAGGATGCTTTTATTCATAATGGTTACAAAAATAACAGGAATCGGTTAATAATAAAGAATGAAAAATTGATAATCAGGCATTCTTTATTTTACCGTCTAATTTCAGCTCATTAAAAAGTTGACAAACTTGACACTTTTTTCAATATATTTCATTATTAAGTAGTAAAAAGAATTTATTTATTATTGCAAAAACCAAATCGCACAAAACACAGAACCAAATGTACAAAATTTACATATTTAAACATATAGCAAAAAGACAGCAATATATTAATTAAAATAGTATATTTGAAATATAAAAGAGCATTGTGATAACACAATGCTCTTTTATAAATATGTTAAAAAGATTAAGCCCTGTTGTTCAACTTATCCAAAACTTTATCTTGTCTAACATCATACTATTATAGCCCATGTCGGTAAGTATCAGGTTATCCACTAGATTTATATTTAAATAGCCGCAAGCTGTCTTCAGGGAGTTCATAGACTCTATATCATCGCTACTTTCTTTCAGGTTACCCGACGGATGGTTATGCGCCATTATAATACCCGATGCGTTGCACTGTAACGCTATTTGGATGATTATACGGATATCTATAACCGTCCCGGAATAGCCCCCCTTACTTATCTGCGATACGCCTATAATCTTTAGTCCGTGGTTCAGGTACATAACCCATACTTCCTCGTGATGCCTCATAAACCCGTTGAATACCGGTAAGAATGTTTTTGCGGCGTCTTCCATATTGATTATTGTTTTCATTTTGTCCGATGGGTCGGCGTTGTACGAAACTTTGATTTTAGGCAGTTTGTAAGCCTTTGTTGAATTCTTATTGATAGTCATTTTATAAGAATTGCGATAAAATAAGAACGCCCCCGTAGGTGTGACTATCACATATACGCAGGGCGAATAAGTTGTTAGTTCTTTCGTTCTAACCACCATAGGGGCGTTCCCTTATATCTTGTTAAAATAAAATCGGTTGATTTCTTTTGCCCAAGATTAATATGTAATAGTCGAAAGCAAAGTAAGGTATTTAGTTTTGGATATGCAAGTTTTTGAGGATATATTTTTTCAATATACTTATAATACACCCCCTTTTCCGGTTAGTTTGTTAGCAATGCGGGTTCTCAACTCCTTATCATCAATAAGGGCAATATCTGCCATCAGGTCAAAAATCTTATCACTAAGAAATTTGCGAAAATTCACTATTTCGTTATCTGCTTTTAACTCCTGCCAATTCCCTGATTTAGACCATACGGACAATGTTTTCTCCGAAAGGTTAAGGATATTAGCGGCTTCCTTTTGTGGTCTGCCTTGTATAACTACAAGGTCGTAAGCCTTTTTCTTTAGTAGATTGTAATCAATTTGCTCTAACGTTATTTTTTTTTCTTTCATATACTTGTTTAATTTGGTATTATAAGACACAACAAACGCGCCTTTTTATTATAAACCTTACAATTTTATTTGATAATCAGCCGATTATTTCTATATCTTTGCATTCAGATAACCGCCTAAGGCTCTGCTATGGCATATCTACGGTTCGCGGGGGAAACGCCAAGAATCTGCCAAAGAAAAAGGACGGGTTAACTCACCCGCCCTTTTATTTTTTAGCACATTGGAGTTACTTTATATTTGCCTTCGCTATCAATTCATTTAAATAATCGTAATAAACCCATACCATTTTATTATTTAGAGTTTCGCTGACGCCTATAAACTGTCTCTTAGGTATTCTAATCACCGAGCCCACTTTCTTTAAAGCCATTGTTTTACAAAATTGAGCTTTAGCGTTAGCCCTGGCATTATTCCGGCCTTTGCTTATTGTTCCGTTTTTATTTTTCATAACCCTAGGAGCAAGCAAATAATATTGATACCACCACCATTTTTTCATTTTCATACTCACCCGGATAATTGCCCCCTCATTATGAAATCCGGCATATGGAATATCAGTACCTACCACGCAATGATCTAAGCTTCTTTCCATTACACGAATACTTTGCATCAGGTTCATAGAATTGGTCCTACCTTGCAAAATCCTTTTTCCACCCAAAGGGCTGACTTTGTTAGGCCATGGAGTAAGGGAAGTATCGGTAAAACCATTATTCACAAAGCTATGTTTAAAATGATTAACACCCTCGACCCCTGCTATTACTGGCCGTGCCCGTTCTAATTTTTGCGCGATATCCTTAAACCGGGGTACTTTGTTTTTTTTAGACATAACACCCCCCTCTGTCAATAACCTTTTCGCGTTCCCCGGCTGCAATATCTTTCAGCCTGTTACGTTCTTTTAACTCCGCCAATTCTTTTTTTGCATTCCGGCCCAGATACTTATCAAAAGTCGATTTAGATATAAAATATTTCGGGGCGATAAGTTCTTCATATATTTGTTTTTGATTCCGCCACCCCTTTTTCTTTTCTTCCAAAACTACATTTTGTATTTCTATTATTTTCAACAATAAATACTCTTTATTGTAAGCCATATGGATGTGATTTTAAGCGTTTGTACTCACTATTGCCCCTATACCCTTATTGCGGATAGGCAAGGCAACAAAACGTTTATCAAAGCCCACTATTGCCGCCCGTTCTTTCGGGTCGTCCATCGTTGCGTACATATGTATATCGCCGTCCGCTTTCATTACCTCATCGCCTTGGAACGCAAACGAACAAAACCCGTCACCATCCATCGGTACGGATGCAAAAGCCTTTTTCTTCAAATCGCTGTCATAATAAGCCGTTTTTGAGAATTGAAGCATACCAAAGCCAGCGAAGCGGTTCGGCTGTCCGTTTACAAAATCCGTAATTGATTTGAACGCCTTAATATCAAACGATATCAAGTCTGTAAGATGTGCGGGGTTCAATACAAGAAAACGATTCTCTAATGGTATATTTGCATTATCAAAATATTCTTTCAGATACAAAATATCTTCAAATGACATACGCTTTCGCCCTTTATATGCCTCGCCTGTTGTTTGTATTACCGGCGTATCGACCGTGTTCTCATCAGGAGCGTAAGCATGTGCGGCTTTTGCTCCTGTGGTGGCTTTTAATACGTTGCGATGACCCATTATTACGCTCTCTAATTGGTTGTATGCGTATTCAATAGCTTCCGGTCTACGGACAAGGGAATTTTCTGTTTCAAACAAATCCAATTCGATGCGTATAGGTGTGTCCTCGCGTTTTACAACCGCAATTGGGTAAGTTGTATTATTTATCAATACATTAGGGTCGATTCCCGCCTCTGCTAAATTCAATGCATCATTATCTACCAATGCGCTGAAATCTTTTACATAATTGAGAAACGAACTATCCGGGTAAAATCTTTCTTTCAGTTGGTTAATCCAAACTTCTTTCTTTAGTCCTGACATACTTAAATTCTTTGATTTATAATTATTTAATTTGTTCTTTTTCTAATAATCGGTCGTATAGTTCCGGGTCTTTTAGCAATGCTTTCGGGTCTTTTTTTCGGTAATCGTCCAGCGTCCAGCCGGCACGATTCCCGCCGCTTGTATGCGGTTGTTTGAAATCTATCTTTTGCAATGGCTCAATATGCTGTAATACCGCGTTTGCCGCATCAAAATCAAGGTCAAATAATACTTTCCATGCACCTTTTGCCGTTGCTACAAATCGTTTTTCGAGGATTGCCGTATTTAACGTTTTATCTATTTTCGCATTCAATTGTGATTTTGTTTGCTCTTTTCTTTTACGTATAAGCCCTATCAAGGTTTTAGGGTTGTTTTTGGCTATTATCAGGAATTCGCTTTTTTCATAAGCCTCTATTGCACCGACCTTAATAGCCGTCTCAACTGCTTTTTCCGGCGTCTCCTCTCCTTTAAGTACGGCAATAGCTTCTAATATTTGTTTTAGGGTTGCATCAGTAGGTAAATCCAAAGCCTCAGCGATTTGTGTAAGTTCATCGCCTGTATTTTCATTTGCTTTTTGATTACTTTTTCCTTGTGGAAATTTTGAACGGGGACAACCACACGCCGAAATCAAAGCTGCCGTTTTGCTGTCAATAGTTATTTGCTCTTTAACTTCCGTGATAAAGCCGTTTTCTTTGGCTTCCTGTGCTGTCATCCACCAGTCGCCCGCGTTCCATTGTTCGTCTAAAATCGAAACATCTACTACTCTATTTTTATATACGTTATAATATTGATTTTCAATATCACGCAGCAATTTTGTAAATGATTCCAAATCTCTTGCATTGCCCTCTTTAGTTCCCGATGGTTTGTGTATCATAAACATACCGTTTTCAGGCATCACAAACGTACTGCAATGTAATGCGATGAATGTTGAGGCACTTGCAACCAACGCGCCGCCCTCGCCTGTAATACGTCCGCTAAAATTCGATTGAATGATATTTACAATTTCAGCGGCGGCAAAGCACGAACCGCCCTCACTATTGATGTAAAGATGTACATCGTTTATACCATCTTCTATAAGGCTGTCAATTTGTGATTGGAATAATGCGGAACTTGACTCTTCGATAGTTCCCGTTATCCTTATCAATGCTTTCCCGCCTTGTTTCAATGCACTGACTCTGAATGAATTTTTTGCCATAAAATAAAATTTTGTTTAAATTCTATGACAAAGTTTGTAAGGCTTGATATTTTAATGAAATATATTGATATAGCTTATAATAAAGTTTGTAAGCCTTACAAACTTTAAACTTTTTTTACTACCTTTGTAGAGCCACCGGCCATTGCAAAATCTTTCGGGATATGTGAGAGGCTTTAGGGTATTTTTAGAAATACCCTTTTTTTATTTTATCATGGAATTAAAAGATAAACAGCAATATAACATAGTGTTATACAACGGAGAAAGGAAAAACGCTACTTACTATAAAAAATACTGGAGGTGGCAACCTCCAATACAAAAGAAGTGGATTATTTTTGAGACAGAGCAAATAAATTGTTTTATAACCTCCGAAAGCACTATTATAAAACTTTCAGAAATAGAATTTATTTTTATTGATGGAATACCCTATAAAACTGACAATTTGATAAAATAATTTTGTTCCGCCGTTGTTCCGCTGTTTATTCCCCTGTTATATTTTAAATAGCATTTTGATATTTAATTTTTGTTCGTCTGTTGTTCGCCTTCCTGTTCGCCTGCGTAATATTTTAACATTTAAACATCGTTCCCGTGAAATCATTTTGACACTTTAATTTAGTTAACCTAAACTTTACGTAATGCTTTACGTAAACGATATTTAGAATATTACACTGCAATAGAAAAAGTATTTAAAACCCCTTTAAACCTCATTTAAAGCCTCAAAAAAAATTCACCTACGATATAAGTAAAATATAAGAAAAATAGTTTTCGTTTTGCGGCGCGTTCGGGGGTGCATCTCTCTCAATCCCTTTAGACAAAAGGCGTTTGCGCCTGTCCTCTCTTACTATCTAATATATATAAATCGTTTGGGGGGTAATATAAGTCCTCTTTGGGCAGGGCTGTTAAGTTCTAATTTTTTATACCCTCTGTGTCATGTTGAACGGAGTGAAACATCTCGTTTCTCAGGGTCGAGACCTTCGTTCCACTCAGAAACAACGTTCGGCAGAGCGAAGCGGAGCCAATGACAGCAGAAAATAACAGAACAAAGTCGAGAACTTAACAGCCCTGCCCTTGGGGGATTGAGGGTCCTGCTGGCGCGGACTTCCAGTCCGTGTCTTGTTGACGGTGCAAAAATGTTTGCTACGCAACACACAGACGGGACGTCTGCGCGAGCGGGCAAGGTAACAAAGGTAACACTTGTTTCAGTGAACAGTAAACAGTCATCAGTTAACAACTTGTATCTCGTATCTTGTTTATTTGCATCTCGTTTACTTGTAACTCGTAACTGCCCTAGGGCGAAGTAACTCGTAACTGCTTTAATCAATACATCAAAGAGCTATCAGCCAACAGCTAAAGGCTATCGGCTCTTATTCTATAGATAAATTATTTTCCAAAGATTGAACAATCACGTTTAATCTTTGATTTTTTCAGAAAGAAAAATCTGCTGGCCTGCGCCGGCCGGGGTATTTGATTCATATTGCAGATAAGGGACGTTTCTCAACGTCCCCCGTTTGTTTTGGAGTATATATAAAGGGATTTAAACAAAGCTATTTTATTTCCATATTAGCTTATATTCATTATATCTGTATTATCTCAACGGTGCTATTGCGCTGTTACCTGACTAAATTTAATATAGCATTTTATCAATGTCGGATGTACTGCTGTCGCCGGGGTAGTTGTATCCAGCGCCACCATAATGGTAGCCTCATAGCATACTTTATTATTTGCTCCTATCGGAATCCATGTATAACGTCGGTATTCAGGTCCATTATTTTCACCATCGTAAATACCTACTTGTCCCCAATAGGCTCCATTGCTGGTGTTGCTTCCCGTGGCATTAGTCCAACTATTGCCGCTATCCTGGTCGCCACCCCATCTCTGAGATGGTATAGTTAAAACCCCCATAGTGCTAAGAGAGCCGCCATAGTCTGTATTGAAGTTCCATATCACAGGTACGGCGGAGCTCTGATTATTTCTCACTTGTACATTAAGATACTGGTTGCCGGATCTCACGGAGGTTTGAGTGACAGGTACTTCGGCCCTTATCGAAAACTTGCCGTCGGGTGAGTTACATTGCAAGGCATAATATCGTGTGCCCGTGTCATTTCCCGTATTATCCGTAACGAGCATAAAATTGCCCATCACTGCGGTTTCTTCTATCGAGGCGGTCAGCGTGTTACCTACGGTTACCTGATTGCAGCCGGAGATGTCGGTATTAGCATTCAGAAAAGGTGTAAGATCGAAGGTAATACCGTTAGGCGCCTGCTGGTCTAGCGTAGGTGTGCCTGATAGCGAGAAGTTAAGCACACCGTTGCCTACCGACAACATGCTGCCTGCGATGGTAGCGGTTACACCCGGGTTGCCGGTGGAAACGAGCGTGGCGCCGTTAAAGCTACCGCCGTTACCGCCCGTATATGGTACTTGCAACACGGTTCCTGCTATGATAGCAGTTGCATCCACAATCTGCTGACCCGGGCTCATTTGTGCTCCCGCGCAATTCAAGGTGGCAGATCCAGCCTCTGAAGAAGCATTGGCAAAGAGCCTCCATTGTGAACCGTCCCAGAACATATAGCCTACGGTGGTGAAACTCGTGTTGGCTCCTGTATTATATACCAGTAAGCCGGTAGTAGGATTGGGTATAGTTACATTGTCGGTAGAGCTTGTTAACTCTACTCTTGGAAGTAATACTCCTTTATTCGTTGAAACTACATTTAAAGCTGCTGTAGGATCGGCAGCCCCGCTTATTCCGACAGATACACTTCCCATCTGGTAAATATTATCGGTATTTGATGTGGCTGCATTCGAGGTTCCGGAGATATTCCATGGGGAAGCTCCGCTACCACCACCGACCGCTGTCCATTGTGTCCCGTTCCAGATATGCAAACCTGCAGGGGTTCCGGTATTGTAGACTACAAGGCCTATGTGTTTCTGCCTGTCCCAACTGTCTGTAGCTCCTATCGAGGCTGCAAAATCGTTATCTGTGGTTGGGGTAAAATCGGAGATGAGCACCCGTGGAAAATTAATTCCTCCATTGGCATTTACGGTATTATCATTGTTTTTGACGTCGAGCATCGCCCCGTTGTTCGGTTCGGTATTTGATCCGATGGTCACCTGTGCATGTATTGCAGGGCTCATAGCTAATATTGCCACCAGCAGCGATAATATCTTAAATATTACGCCTTTTCGGTGTTTTTGTTTGTAGTTTGCTTGTTTCATCCTGGTTTTGTTTTTTAGTTTATGAAAATAGGCTTCTCAATTTGTCTGCTGTGATATTTATTAGTTTTGTCTTTCTGTTATAACCGTTTTCCTGTAAAAGCGTCAATATCCCATATTCTTATCCGGTACTTTCCCAGGCGATGGCCAAGGAAAAAGGAGTAAAGACAATGAAGAGACACTCTTTTCACAGGGTATCAAAACTTTTGCAGAGAATGGATGGATGTGTATGCTGGATTGAAAAAGAATATGGCGGGGTATGAGAATTCTTCCGTCCGTAAAGAAACGGATCTTATATTTGTTTTTGACTTCGGAAAATAATATATCGCGCACGCATACACTCGCAAGGATAATAATGTGGCTGATATAGGCATATACAACCCTGACATTACTCAAAATAAGAAATGTGAAAGGTATGGCTAGTGTGTGTGTGTGCTCTCTCTCTCTCTCTCTCTCTCTCTCTCTCTCTCTCTCTCTCTCTCTCTCTCTCTCTCTCTCTCTCTAATAAAATATAACTAACTTCCAAATATTCAGTTGGAAAATTGAAGCAAGTAGATGTATATTTTATGAAAGAAAAACTCATTAAAATAGAATTGTATTGTTTGGTTTGTTGCTGCAAAAATAAATAATAGTCCCCAATAAATAAGTTAAAAAATATTAATTTTATTTGTGGTAACCGGTATCATTGATATATCAAATAATTTAATACTTTTTATCCGACGGATACCTCCTTCATGAAGTTAATGGTGCAGGCATTAACGCCCCCCTGTTATTTTTTTATCTCAAAACAACTTTATTCTCACACTTTTATTTTAACTTAGAACAAAAAAATAATACAGTTAATACTTAATGCGCTAATGGAAAAAATCACATCTACAGAAGTCCTCGAATGGGCAAAACAATTTCTCGACAAAGCAGAAAAAGAGTTAACTCCGCAGGAAGTAAAAGAGCAGAAAAAATATGCTTCGCTTATACAGACTCCTGCTAATAAAACATTGTTGTCTAAAATGTTGGACGAGTCTTCTCAGGTAAGGGATAATAAGAAGCTGGCGAAGCGGATGAAGCTCTTGATCGAAGAATACGGTGTGCCTGATTTTTTTAGTCCGTTCGACCGTTTTCAGCTAAGGTTGTTTACAAGCATAGGCTATCTGTTCGATGGTATTTCTATTCCCCTGTTTAAAGAAAGGCTGCGTAAAGAAACTGATAAGATAATCATTTCGGAAGAACGCCCCGCTCTTACCGGTCACCTGTCCGGCAGATGGAAAAGTAAGATAGGGCAGAATGTGAATCTGCTGGGTGAAGTTGTGCTTGGAGATGGGGAAGCCAATCACCGTTACCTGCATTATCTGGAAGCACTGAAAGAACCCGATATCAATTATATTTCCATTAAGCTGTCAGGTATTTACGCGCAAATACATCCTTTAAGCTACGAACAGAATAAAAAAGAACTCTGTAAACTGGTAGCCACAATATATCAGCAGGCAATAGATTATCCGTATACAGATCAGGACGGGGTTACCAAACCGAAGTTCGTGAATCTGGATATGGAAGAATATAAAGATACCGAGCTCACACTCGATGTATTCGAAGAAGTATTGGGCATGCCGCAGTTCAAAAATTACAATGCGGGCATTGTTGTACAGGCTTATCTTCCTGATGCGGGACTGTTTCAGGAACGCTTGTTGAAATTTGCCAGGAAACGTTATGCCGAAGGAGGCGCACCGCTGAAAATGCGTCTGGTGAAAGGTGCGAACCTGCAAATGGAAAGCATTATTTCATCGTTGAAAGGATGGACAAACCCTGTATTACCTACCAAAGTAGATGTAGATGCAAATTATATGCACATACTCGATGTTGCTTTACAACCCGAAAATGCCGAAGCGATGCATGTGGGCGTAGCTTCCCACAACTTTTTCAGTATTGCCTACGCTTATTTGCTGAGTGAAAAGTATGGAACATCCGAATATGTGACCTTCGAAATGCTGGAAGGTATGGCAAATAACCTGCCGCGTGTGATGCGTAATTTTGGAAAACAGATCATACTATATACACCCGTTGTGAAAAAGGAACATTTCCTGAATGCTGTGTCTTATCTGGTACGCCGGTTGGATGAAAATACGGGAAAAGATAATTTCCTTAGCTATTCGTTCAATCTGAAACTGGGCAGTCCGCAATGGAATTTCCTTGCCAACCAGTTTGCAGAAGCATATAAACTGAAAGACAGTGTACAACCAAAATCGTTCCGTTCACAAAACAGGAAAGAAAAGCCAGTTCCGGTAAAAGATATTAATGTATTCCGTAATGAGCCCGATACCGATCTCGACCTGCATGAGAATCGTGAATGGGCCTTGGAATCGCTACGCAAATGGGGCACGTTGGTAAATGACAAGAACTTCATTGTGCCTGTGCAAATAGGAGATAGGGAAGAGATAACCGGGCATAAGAAAAAATATTATGACCGCAGTCGAAATGATGAGGTCTGCTTCTGTGAAGCCAACCTTTCCTCATTGGAGCAGATAAAGGAAATAATCGCCATTGCCGGAGAAGATAAGCCGCAGTGGAGAAAGACAGATATAAATAAACGCAACGAGATACTCCATCAGGTAGCCGACAACCTGAGCGCCAGACGTGGCGACCTTATAGGCTGTATGTCTGCCATTACGGGTAAGACCTTTATGGAAGGGGATGTGGAAGTGTCGGAGGCTATCGATTTCTGTCGCTTCTATCCCATTACAATGAAGCATTTCGATGAACTGAAAACAGTAGAGAATACACCTAAAGGTATAATCCTTGTTATCCCACCTTGGAATTTCCCTTTGGCTATCCCTGTCGGGGGAGTAGCTGCTGCATTGGCAGGGGGCAATACCGTGATACTGAAACCCGCGACTGTCGCCCTGCCTGTCGCCTGGGAATTTGCTAAGTGTTTCTGGGATGCAGGTGTGCCAAAAGAGACATTGCAGGTGGTATGTAGTGCCGACCGTTCGTCTTTGAACTATCTGACAGCGCATCCATCTATTAAGCATGTGATACTTACAGGGGGGACAGATACCGCATTCCGCTTGTTGGAAAACAGCCCGAAGACACCGCTTTCGGCGGAAACAGGAGGAAAGAACCCTATCATACTTACAGGTAACGGCGATCAGGATCACGCTATCCTGAACATAGTCTCTTCAGCATTTAGTAATGCGGGGCAAAAATGTTCGGCATGTTCGCTCTTATTGCTTGATAAGAAGACCTATAATGATGAAAATTTCAAATCGAAGTTGAAAGATGCGGTAACCAGTATGCGTACAGGCAGCGTATGGGACACAATGAATATGGTGGGGCCGATGATAACCAACGACAACGATAAACTCCTGCATGCAATAGAAAACCTTGAAGAAGGAGAATCATGGCTTGTGGCACCGGAATTTCTCGATGAGAAGAAGTATATACTCAAACCTACTGTAAAATGGGGTGTGAAGCCGGCGAGCTTTACATTCAGGAACGAATTGTTCGCTCCACTCCTGTCTGTTGTCTGTATAGATGATTTGGAGCAGGGAATCGAATTTGCCAATTCGTCTGAATACGGGCTTACGGCAGGATTGCAAAGTCTGGATGAAGAAGAGCAGTTGTTGTGGAAGAACAGTATCGAAGCCGGTAATCTGTATATAAACAGGGGAATTACGGGCGCAATCGTCAACCGCCAGCCGTTTGGCGGAATGAAACGTTCTGCGTTTGGCGGTGGTATCAAAGCTGGAGGGCCTAATTATGTTTCCTGTTTTGTAGAGTTTGCTGAAAATGAAGTTCCTGCGACCTCCGTCAGATCACAGTTGAGCGATCTGGTAGATGCCGATAAAGATAAAAACCGCTTGAACTATGCCGTGGAAAGCTACAAAAATGCCTGGGGGACGGAATTTTCTTTAGAGAGAGATGTAAATCATATTTACGGAGAGGAAAACATATTCCGTTACCTGCCGCTGAAGAGCATAGGCCTGCGTGTTCAGGAGAATGATAACCTGTGCGATATTTTGCTGATCCTTTCGGCTGTGACCACTGCTAAAACTCCTCTTACAGTCAGTATTTCGGGCTCGGACAGTAAATTGCAGGCTATTGAGAAAGCAGCTCTGACTTTATTGGGAATCGTTATCAAAATGCAGGACGAAGACAGGTTTGTGGAAGAGATGGATAACTATGAACGTATCCGCATCTGTTCTCCGGCTGCGTCCGATGCTATATATCTGAAAGCTGCGAAACTTGGCAAACATATCGCAAATAACAAGCCGCTTGTGGAAGGACGTCTCGAAATGCTTCATTATCTCAAAGAACAAAGTATCGCCTACGAGTACCACCGCTATGGAAGTATATTTGGAGAAGATAGATAATAAACGGATTTGATAAAATTTAGCTATATTTGTAGTTAATCGGGAATTCTGGTTTGCAGGAAATGAACTCTGGCAGGCCGGAATTCCGGTATACTCACTAAAATTATACAATATGAAACCTACATTGTTCATTTTGGCGGCCGGAATGGGTAGCCGCTACGGAGGCCTCAAACAGCTTGACGGACTTGGCCCTAATGGGGAGACCATCATGGATTATTCTGTGTATGATGCTATACAGGCAGGTTTTGGTAAAATAGTATTCGTTATCAGGCACTCTTTCGAGAAAGAGTTCAGAGAAAAAGTGATATCAAAATATGAGGACAAAATATCTGTAGAGGTTGTTTTTCAGGAGTTAGACTATATACCTGCAGGGTTTGTGCCGAATCCCGAAAGAGAAAAGCCGTGGGGGACAAACCATGCCTTGCTGATGGGAAAAGATGTTATTCATGAACCTTTTGGTATCATTAATGCAGATGATTTCTATGGTCGTGCCAGTTTCCAGATTTTGGCAGGTATGCTTAAGACGATGGCGGATAAGACGCATAATTACTGTATGATAGGCTATCTCTTGGGTAATACCCTTTCCGAAAGCGGAACAGTAGCGCGTGGCATATGCCAGCTCGATGATGAAAACTATCTGACCAAGGTCGTGGAACGGACGCAGATAGAACGCATCGATGGTGTTCCTTGCTACAAAGATGAAGATGGTACGTGGAAAAAACTGACTGATACAACTCCTGTATCGATGAATATGTGGGGTTTCACACCCGACTATTTTGACTTGTCGGAAAAAAGTTTTGAGAACTTCCTGAAAGAAAACCACAACAACCTCAAGGCGGAATTTCTGATTCCTACGATGGTTAATGATTTGGTAGAAAAGAAAGAAGTGAAGGTGAAGCTGATAAATACACCATCTGTATGGTTTGGCATCACATATGCTACCGACCGGCCCGAAGTAGCCTTACGCATACAGGAGCTGGTAGATGAGAGGATTTATCCGGAAAAGCTCTTCGGATAATCTGAAAAAGGGAAAGCCTTCTTCATCGATACTATAAGCCGGTATAATAAAAAAGCCCTGTGATTTTACATATCACAGGGCTTTAATCATTATGGAAGGCGCTTCACTAAACTACTATATCTTTATTCTATATCGATTTCTTTGCCTTGATAGAAATCCAGAATCTTTGCTCTGAATATAAAATCGTATTTCGCTTGTATACGTTCCGATTTGCTGGTCAGCAATTTTGTCTGAGCTTCATTAAATTCAAATACAGTCGATTTACCAATGTCGTAACGTTCCCGGGCATATTTGAATGACTCATCAGCAGCTTCATAAGCTTTGCTCGCCGAATTATACTTAGCCTGCGAAGAAATAGCACTCTGGTATGCCTGTTGAATCTCTTTATATAATGCAAGTTTCACATTGTCAAGCGCTAAATTCTGGTTCTCGATGCTTAGGCGTGCACTTCGCACTTTGTTCCTTGTTTCGAAACGGTTAAAGATAGGAATACTTAAGCTAAAACTCAAATATTCGGAGCCGAAATCTCGGATCTGTTTACTAAAACTCACATTGTTTTGCCCCGATACATTCTGATATGAAGTGCTGTAACCTGCGCTGAAGTTAAGGGTAGGCCAGTAACCTGACTGAGCTACTTTCAGGGTCTTTTTGCTGCTCTCAAGTTTGTATTCAGCTTCTTTTATATGCGGTTTAATCCCTAACGCCATCTGATAGACCTGATTGGGCGGCAGTACACTACCCAAATTGTTGTCCACTATATTATCTATTTTCGGTTCTTCAATATCGAAAGCCTCATTTGATGCGAGATTCAGAGCCTGAGACAAATTCAGCAGCGATAGGGCCAGATCGTTGTCGGCCATTGTTACATTTGATTCGTCTTTTGCCAGTTGGGCCTTTATATCATATAATTGCGATGTTGGTACCTTGCCTGATTCAACCAGCATATTGGTACGCTCTACCTGCTGTTTGCTCAATCCTGCCTGCTCCTGATATGCCTTGAGGATTTCTTTTTTGAACAATACATCGAGGTATAGGGAAACCACCTGTAATTCCAGATTCTCCTGGGCTTTTTTCAAACCTTCCATAGCAGCCTGCAAAGTCAGTTCATCGGCCTTTATCTGGTTAGGAATCCTGAAACCAGTGAATATGGGAACAGAGGTAGATATACCGAATGAAGAACGGGATGAGTTTACCGCTTCAGAAACGTTCGTACCCAAAGTAGACCGCCCGAAGTTGAAGCTTTGTCCCATACTGGCATTCAGGTCGGGTAAACGACTGTTCTTGCTGGTACTCAGGTCTATTTCCGAGTTTTTTACTTCCAGCGATTGCTGTTTCAGTTCTATGTTATTCCGGACAGCATAATCGACACATTGTCTCAGTGTCCATTTGCTCTGTGCTTGGGAACATAGGCAAACAAGTAATAAACCACATGATATTATGTACTTTTTCATATGAGTCTGTTAATTTTTAGGTGCTTCTTTAGGCTTGTCCGAAACTTCGTTTCCTCTGATTTTCTGTCCTTTACTGAGCCCTTCTTTTACTTCTACTTTTATTCCGTCCGACAATCCTACTTTTACCAGCTTTTTGTCAAATACCTGCTTGTGGTTGGTAGTATCGGTCAGTATATAAACGAAAGAAGAGTCGTTGCTGAATGTGATCGTACTTTCGGGTATTGTCAATACCTTTTCAACCTTAGCCAGTACAATCTCAGCATTGGCGCTATATCCTGCTCTCACCATCACTGTATCGGGAATGCGGGCTGCGGCCTTTATTTCAAACAGGATAGCTCCGTTTTCCTCTACTCCTTTAGGCGCGATATACTCTAATATAGCGTCGAATTTCTGAGCTTCGATAGCACCTACCGACAATTTGATCGGCATGCCTGTATGTACCCGGCCTACTTCAGTTTCATCTATTTTTCCGATGAATATCATGTCATTCATATTTGCTACTGTAGCGATGGTAGTACCGTCGTTGAATGTATTGGCCTGTATTACCGAGTTTCCGGCTTTTACAGGAACATCCAGTATCATACCTGTGATGGTAGAACGGATTTGTGTGTTGCTATATTGTGCCGTTTTTTTAGAGATACCTGTTTTTACAATATCGAGGTTGTCTTTCGAATTTTCCAGTTCTTCGACGGCTTTTTTGTAATCGGCATCCGATTTGTCCATTTCTTCCTTGGCTATCACACCTTTTGCAAACAGGTCTTTCTGGCGTTCATGTTCGGCTTTTACCTGTGTAAGGTTTATCTGTGCTACATTCACGCGTGATTCGGCTGAGTTCAACTGGGCAACTTCCGGAATAACCTTTACGGTGGCAATAATATCCCCCTGTTTTACAAAGTCACCTGCTTCTTTAAGAACCTCCGATATAATACCGGATATCTGCGGTTTAATAAGGATTTCGTCACGGGGCGATACCTTACCTGTGGCTACTGAAGTATTTTCCACATTTCCTTCTTCAACGGTAGCGATTTCGTATCTGACTTCTTTCGGCTGCGATTTTTTCCAAAGGAAAAAGAATGTGCCAAGGACCACTAATCCTATAATCACAAACAGTGCTATTCTGAGAACCTTTTTCATATAATATATATTTACAATTTTTTTTCTGTTATATTATCGATCATCATCCAAAAAGTAACAAAGGTAACAGATATATCAGTTAACAGTTATCAGTGAACAGTGAACTAACTTGTAACTCGTAACTGCCCGCAGGGCGCAGTAACTTGTAACTTGTAACTGTTAAAAAGTAACAAAGGTTACAACTTTCCCATACTTTTTGGTGTGCCACATTTTTTATTTTACAGTCTCTGACTCTACAGAGTCTTGTATGTTGCGGCTATGGGCCGGCAATTTATATATAGATAAATTTATTCGTCCCTGATAGCGTCTATAGCTTTTACACTAAGAGCCCGCATAGCAGGCATCAGGCCTGCAAAAATTCCCGATGCGATGAGTATTCCCATAGCAGCCATTGCTGTTCCAAAGGAGACTAACGGAGGTAAGAAAATCATATCTTCGTTAGCCATACTACTCATCCCCTGACTTATCATACTTAAAATAAGCACGCCAAAGAAAAATCCCGAAAATCCCGCGATTGCTGTCAATACGAAGCTCTCACTCATTATTTGCAACATAACGGAAAGCGGTTTGGCCCCTATCGCCCTGCGTACACCGATTTCCCGGGTACGTTCCCGTACGGTGACCAGCATGATATTACTTATCCCTATGATACCGGACATCAGGGCCCCTATTCCAACAAACCAAATCAATATATCAATTCCGCTGAACAGATTATTGAATATCTGGAACTCTTTCTCTATATTGAAACTGCCTATTGCCTTTTCGTCTGAGGGAGATATGCTGTGTGCGGCCTTCAATATACTTTTTACCTCTTGTTCTACAACTGATGCCGGATAGCCGGGCTTGGCGGTGCATGCCATGAAATAAATATCCTGTCCCTGATTGAAAGCCCTCTGGGTAGTAGAGAATGGTAAAAATACCGATGATTCCACATCTCCTCCAATGGATATTTTCGATTTTGGCCGGATGACCCCTATCACTTGAAAATAAATGCCATTTACCCTGATATACTTTCCTATAGGATCTTCGCTTTTGGCAAATAATGTTTCATAAACCTCCCGGCCGATAATACAGACCTTGCGGCTCTTATCTACATCTATCTCATTAAACAGGCGTCCTTGCAGAACGTGCTGGCCCTCTATCTTAAAGTGTTCCGTATATATGCCTCTGACACCATAGCTTCCCGATTTATTCCCGTTAACTACATTTTTGTCGCCACCGCCAATAAACAGTACCGGAGATACATATTCCACCGATTTGGCTTTATCTTTTATTGCTTGCACATCTTTTGTCTTCATCGTCCACTGACGCCCTTTCCGGAACCCATCATAAGGTTCGCTTGTACGTTGTGTCCAGAAGAAGCAGGAATTGGAGGCAAAAGCCTCAAAGTTTTTATATATTCCTCCCTGCAAAGAACCTCCCAGTCCGATGAGCAGAATAAGCATGAAAAGCCCCCAGAATACCCCAAAGCCCGTAAGAAAACTCCGTAGCTTGTTTCGCTTGATGGTAATCCATATCTCCTGCCAGTTATCTAAATCAAACATATTGCGCTAATTTTATTTTTTTTATTCTGCCCGCATGGCTTCTATCGGACTTATCTTTGTCGCTTTCAGCGCAGGCATAAATCCCGATACGACACCGGCTATTATCATGACTATGGTTGCTTTAAGGATAGTTGATAAATCGACCGAGGGATCTTTGAATATCGGAGGCCCGTCGGTAGGCATGCTAAATATCAGATCGGTCATCAGCCCGAATTCATTTATGGCTATTCCCCCGATCATTCCTATATAGCCGGCGATGGTAGTTATAAGGATGGATTCCAATATGATCAGTCTCAATATTGAACCTGATTTTGCGCCTATTGCCTTTCGTATCCCTATTTCCCTGGTACGTTCTTTTACTGTGATCAACATTATATTGCCTACTCCTACTATCCCTGCCATGAGGGAAGCGCCGCCTATTATCCATAGAAATATGTTGATGCCTGAAAAAATCATGTTTGCTTCAATCATGTCTTCAGCGGTATTACGGATATAGAGGGCAGACCTGTCGGCGGGATCGAACTCGTGCAATTTACCCAGTTTCTGACGCAATCTTTCTGTGAAATCCTGATTCTGTTTCAATGTATTTAACCCGACTATGGTGAAATCGATTTGCCGGAATCCAAAACCTTTACTGTAAAGCATCTGGGCAGTTGTGAAGGGTATGTAAGCCGGAGGATTGTTACGGAATTCATTTTCGTCGTCATAAATCCCTATCACCTGATATGCCATATTGTTATCAGCTATTACATATTTTCCTAAAGGGTCCTGATCTTTAAATAATATCTTTTTTATTTCCTGACTGATAACTATTACTTTTCTGCGATTATCCACATCAATTTTATTCAGAAAACGACCTTCCCCGCTTCTTACCTTGATATTGTTTATATATGCTGCATCCTGGGAAACCCCGTCAAGCGACCATGAGCCATATTCCTGGAGATAAGACAGGTTGACCGTCTTACTTATCCGTGCTGAAACATATTGTACTTCCGGGATCTTATTTTTTATCAGGTCATAATCACGTCCGTCAAATTTGATTTCTCTGTTGGTGGGAAATCCCTTATATGGCATTGAAGTCCATCCCGGCCATAAAGTGACTGAATTCTGTGCTCTACGGGAAAAGTTTGAAGTTACTCCGTTCTTCAGACCATTTCCGGTTCCTAACAAGACTATCAACATAAATATTCCCCAAGCCACAGCAAAGCCTGTAAGCGCAGTCCGCAGCTTATTTTTGCTGATAGTTGAGAGTATTTCCCGTAGCGAGTCAAAATCAAACATAGACAAGGTGTTATTTAAGGAACGGACGGAATTTGAATATATAATTCAACAAATTTTATCTGTTCCTGTTGTTTTACTTTTCGGATAATAAAAAGAGGTTTGCACCCTTACATCTCTATTACAGGGTTCTCATTTGTTTCTATCGAGCCTATTATACCGTCTTTTATATGTATTACGCGGTCGGTGGCATTGGCTACAGCCTGTTCGTGCGTTACGATAAGCATTGTGATACCATCGTTTGTATTTATTTCCCTCAACAACTGCATCACATCCCTCGATGTTGAACTATCCAAAGCTCCGGTAGGCTCGTCGGCCAGTATTACCTGGGGCTGCGCTATGAGGGCGCGGGCTATGGCCACACGTTGTTTCTGACCTCCTGATAATTCGTTCGGTAAATGGTCGGCATGGCTGGCCAGTCCCATCTTGTCGAGGTATTCCATTGCCAGCTTATTTCTTTTTTTGCGGTTCATCCCCTGATAATAAAGAGGTAACGCAACGTTTTCCATTGCATTCTTGAATGAGATAAGATTGAAAGACTGAAAAATAAAACCTATTTTCTTGTTTCTCAATTCGGCTGCATATGTCTCGCTTGGTTTATTTATCAATACATTATCGAGATAATACTGACCTGTATCATAGTTGTCGAGTATGCCGAGAATATTCAGCAATGTGGATTTTCCGGAACCGGAGGCCCCCATAATAGACACTAATTCTCCTTTCTCAACTTCCAGATTGATTCCCTTCAAAACGTGCAAAGGAGCACCGTTGTAGTAGGTCTTGTTCAAATTATTAATTCTTATCACGCTTGTAAACTGTTAGATATGCAAAATATGAACACACAAATATAGATTTTATTATAAAGTGTTAGCGCTTGAGCCGGAACTTTTATACTTATATGTCGCAAAAAAAATAAAAAGGTTACAATCTTTTTCAATTTTAACATTTTTATGTTCACATTGCCATATTACTTTATAAAAGAATGTGGCTTTTGTGTATTATATGAGTTATTTCTGAATAACGAATCTTAATATAAAAATAAAGGCTGGCTTCCAATAAGGAACCAGCCTTTGTTCTTTATCTGTAGATGTTATGTTTACTGCAACTTCGCTAGTGTCTCTTTCACCCGTCTCATTGCCTCCACAATATTCTCATCAGAAGTAGCGTATGAGAAACGGATATAGTCAGGAGCTTCGAATGCAAGTCCGCCCACACAAGCCACATGGCCTTCTTCAAGCAGGAACATCGCCAGGTCTGCCGATGTATTGACCTGCCGCCCATTGTACGACTTGCCCAGGTAATAGCTGCATTCGGGGAACAGGTAGAAAGCCCCTTCCGGCTTATTCACTTTAAACCCTTCTATTTCAGAAGCCAGCTTTACAATCAGGTCGCGACGGCGTTGGAATGCCTGGCGCATATCTTCCACACATTGCTGATCTCCCAGATAAGCCGATTCTGCAGCTTTCTGAGCAATGGATGAGGCTCCTGATGTATATTGCCCCTGCAACTTGTTACAGGCCGAAGCAAGCCACTGGGGCGCGGCTACCCATCCCAGGCGCCAGCCTGTCATGGCATATGCTTTGGATACTCCGTTGATAATGGCAACACGGTCTTTTATATTTTCGAACTGGGCAATGCTCTCATGTTTTCCCAGATAGTTGATATGTTCGTATATCTCGTCTGCGATGATGATGATATTCGGATGCTTAGCCAATACATTCGCTATTGCCTCCAGTTCGGCTTTGGAATAGATACTGCCTGTAGGGTTCGAAGGTGAGCATAATATAATAGCCCTTGTTTTCGGAGTAATAGCTGCTTCCAGTTGGGCAGGAGTCATCTTAAAATCCTGTTCGATGCCTGTGCGGATTACCACGCTTTTACCTTCAGCCAGTTTTACCATTTCCACATAGCTAACCCAGCATGGAGCGGGAATGATCACTTCGTCACCCGGATTCACTACGCATAGCACTACATTACAAACATCCTGCTTTGCCCCATTGGAACAAATAATCTGTTCGGGCTTATAGCTAAGCCCGTTTTCTGTTTCCAGTTTTTTGCATATTGCCTGCCGGAGCGACAGATAGCCGGGCACGGGTGTATAGAAAGAGAAGTTATCATCGATGGCTTTTTTCGCAGCTTCTTTTACATGGGCGGGCGTGAAGAAATCCGGTTCTCCTACACTCAGATTGATAACATTGATGCCCTGAGCTTTCAACTCATTGCTTTTCTGCGACATAGCCAGGGTCTCTGAAACTGCAAGGCTCGCTATACGTGCTGATACTTGTGACATAGTTATTTATTATATTTAGGTTGTTGACCTTTTTCTGATTAATCTACATTATGTAAATCGTGTCCCATACGCTCTTTTTTCGTATGCATATAGAACTCGTTATATTTGTTGGGTGTGATTTCGATAGGTACGTTGCCTACTACAGTCAGCCCGAAAGACTCCAGACCTTTTCGCTTGACAGGGTTATTAGTCAATAAGCGCATTTTACTAACGCCTAATTCCCTGAGAATAGCTGCACCTACGCCATAATCTCGTTCGTCGGCACGATAACCCAGATGAAGGTTTGCATCTACTGTATCGTATCCTTCCTCCTGAAGTTTGTATGCTTCCATTTTAGCCATTAGCCCGATTCCCCGTCCTTCCTGATTGAGATATACGATTACTCCTTTTCCTTCTTTCTGAATCATTTCCATCGACTTGTGCAGCTGTTCTCCGCATTCGCAACGCATAGAGCCGAATATATCGCCTGTTACACAGGAGGAATGTACCCTGACGAGGATAGGCTCATCTTTTTCCCATGTTCCTTTTATGAGGGCCACGTGTTCCAGCCCTGTCGATTTTTGCTTGAAGGGAATCAAATGGAAATGCCCGTATTCGGTAGGCATATTCACTTCGGCGCCTTTTTCTATCAGTGATTCTCTTTCGAGTCTGTATTTTATAAGATCGGCTACCGATATCAGTTTCAGGTTATATTTGTCGGCCATTTCGCGTAATTCGGGTAAACGCGCCATCTCGCCATCTTCTTTCTTTATTTCTATTAAAACTCCTGCGGGATATAATCCGGCAAGGCGGGCAAGGTCTACCGATGCTTCGGTATGTCCTACACGGCTAAGTACCCCTTTGTCTTTTGCCCGTAGAGGGAAAATGTGTCCGGGACGGCCGAAATCTTCGGGTTTAGTGTCTTTCCGGGTTAGGGCGAGTATCGTTTGCGCCCTGTCGTAGGCCGAAATTCCGGTTGTTACACCATTCTTGAGTAAATCTATAGATACTGTAAAAGGCGTGGCGTGAGTCGCAGTATTGTGGGTCACCATCATTGGCAGATCAAGTTCTTCGCATCGCTCTGCTGTTATAGGCGCGCAAATCAGCCCTCTGGCATGTGTCTCCATAAAGTTTACTTTTTCGGGAGTGATGGCTTCCGCGGCAATGATGAGGTCTCCTTCATTTTCGCGGTCTTCATCATCGACAACAATAACGAAGTTGCCATTCCTTATTTCTTCTATGGCTTCTTCTACTGTATCCAGTTTTATTTTTTCCATATTATATATCTTTCCTTAAAAACTTAAGAGTATGAAATGATTTCAACTTCTTTTTTATCCTTGCCTATCTGTCTGGTAACATAGAAATATACGAGAGGATAGAACATAAATGAGAATATTACAATAAAGAAATGGTATAGTTTAGACCGCTTCTTAATATTGGTGTAAAAAGCAAAATAGTAAAACATCGACCGTATAAACAAGAATAGATATGAAACGTCGATGATCCATGAAAACCCTGTCAGATTGGTTATCAGGAGAAAGATGCATAAGATATAACCTGCCATAGTCCATTTAGAACTATAGTCATACAGGAATTCGGCATTATCCATATATTGTGCGTCTTGTTTATCTATGATCCCGCCTATTTCTGCTCCTCTTTCTTTCAGGATACTCAGGGCAGCCAGCTGCGTATCCTTTTCGTAATTGTATTTCTTATAATTCTGTATCAAATCCCGTAGTTTGTCGGTATCCATAGCGCGCAGACCATTAAGGATTTCGGGTTGAAGATCGAGCTCCGATACATCAGGTATTTTCTTGACAATAATATTGCGCCTTTCATCGCTGATCTTTGGAGGAGTCTTTATAAAGAAGATCTTCCGTATAAATTTACCATATGCTTCAGGATTGAATAAGGCGGAATCATTCATCGCTTTATAAGTGAGGAATACGCCTAACGGGAATAATGCGAATGAACTGAGCCACATACCCTGCCACGCTTCCCAGACGCCGTCGCGCGCCATTTTATACCCGATATTGTCTATTATATAATAGACGATGAATAAAGCGACGGACACAACCACAGGCATTCCTAATCCACCCTTGCGGATAATAGCACCCAAAGGCGCACCGATGAAGAAAAAGATAAGACAGGCGAAAGATAAGGTGAATTTCCGGTGCCTTTCTACTTCATGATATCTGATATTCTTTTGAAGTCCTGCTTTTTGGGTAGACTCCAGCATATTATACCGGCTATTTTCCGCTTCGCTGGCAGCAGACATTAAATGTTGCGCCATTTCTTCTTTACTGTAAGAGTTCAGCAAGGAGTCGAAGTCGATTCTGGCCGGTTGTTCCTTTTTTAGAGAAACTTTTGGCTTCTCAATTTTTAGCGAGTCGGTTTCTTTTATCCTATTTTGGTATGCTTCAGTATTCCGGTATGCGAAATATGTGTGTTGCCCTATTATTTTCCGGTCCCTGATATTTACACTATCCAGCCGTACACTCATGGAGTCGATAGATCGAGAGAGTTGAACGATATTCTTGGATATCTGTGTTCCTTCCAGATTGGATTCGTCCATCCGGTCAAATCCGGTATTAAAAGGAATGATAACTTCTTTTTCTTTAAAGTTCTCCCGGCTATATGGCACAAACTGATTGTTGCTTCTACTGCTCGTGTTATTAATTTCAGCTTGCCGGAAATTAGAGAATTGCTGTCCGTGGTACAAATTTAATAAAAGAAAGGTTTTATCTTCCGAACCTCTCATTAGAGCCGAATCGCAAACTATGACAGCCATGTTGTCAAATCCCTTGGAGGTATCGTATATCATGACTTCGTGCAGCATCTTGGTTTCACGGTTTTTTTTCTTCACATACAGGTTATAGTTTGGGATGTCGCTATAGAAAGAGCCTTCCGGAATGTCCAGTTCGGGCGATTTTTGTTTGATTGACCATAACAACGCCCTGAGTTTAACCTGGATACGAGGCATTGCTTCATTCTGGAAAAAGAATGCACCCACGGATATAAAAGCGACAAGTATTATCAGAGGTCTCATTGCCTTGAGCAGCGAGACTCCGGATGCTTTGATGGAAAGGAGTTCGAGCCGTTCGCCCAGATTACCGAATGCCATAAGTGAAGCTAACAGCAGAGATAGGGGTAAAGCCATCGGTATCAGCTGGAAGGCGGCATAAATGAAGAGTTCGGCTAAGACAGAAATCTCAAGCCCTTTCCCAACAAGGTCCTCAACATAGCGCCACAGGAATTGCATCAGTACAATAAACAAACATATCACAAATGTCATAGCAAAGACAGGCAGGAATGTTTGGATGACGAATGTATATAGTCGTTTAATTTTTAGCATTAACTACAGAAACTCAAATTGTGTACAAAAGTAGTAAAAAGAAAAATGTTAAGGCAAATATTATCATGAAAGATGTCATTCTTAATTTTTATTAGTGAATTTATACAGGCCTACAAGCTTCATTGGAAGACCGGAGGGAAATATTTTTGTTATTTTCGAGCCGGAAGTTTGTATTATATAAAATAATCTTCTATTTTTGCACCCGCTAACATAAAGTTGGCGGGATAGCTCAGCTGGTTAGAGCGCATGATTCATAATCATGAGGTCCGGGGTTCAAGTCCCCGTCCCGCTACGAAGAAAAGGGAGGTTTACACAGCGTGTAAACCTCCCTTTTTGATGCACATACCTAAATTGAGAAAAATGAAGAAAGCCTATCCTTTTGTACTAGTTTCTCTATGATTGTCCGGTTTCTTTTTTGGGGTTCATTCCTCTGGATTCTTGACTACCAAAAGCACGGTTCTTTCTCCGTCATGATTTTAATTTAATTACTGTTTAATTTTTTACTCATTCCAATATTATGACGGAGAGTTAGTTCCTCCAATATTTCACCCCAATCAATCTGCAGATAACCAATCAATCTCTATTTTATTGGAACTTTTTGTTACTACATATAAGTTGTGTATCCCTCGGTTGAACCTTTGAACAGGTACCGTGGTTATTTTCCAATCTTTGCTTGCCGGGACTTTTATCTCGGCAAGAAGTGTACCTCGGATTCCATTTAGGCGAATCTCTATAATACCACCCTTTTCTGACAAGGTTTTTGCACTCACTGTTTTCAGGTCTTTGTCTCCGAAATCAACACTGTTGTACTGGATCCATGCATCAGTGGAGTTAAATACAGTTTTCCACCCATTGAACTTGTTGAGTGTATCCAGAAATTGAATTTCAACGCCTTTTTCGCTTATCTGATTATAACGATCGATTTGTATCTCGCGGGTTGCATCGGTTAAACCTACTCCGCGTAAAGTGGCAATTACTTTACGAATAGTACCGTCGGGGTTGAAGAACAAACTATCGATACGGGCCGAACGGTTTTTATCAAACCCGGGAGATAAATCATTATGATGGTAAAAGAGATACCACTGATCCTTGAAATTCAGGAGTGAATGATGGTTTGTCCAGCATCCTGTAGACGATTCATCCATAATTACCCCCGTCATTTTGAATGGCCCGAGAGGTTTGTCACTCATTGCATATTCGAGCCTTTCAGTCTTCTTTTCGACATGTGGAAATGTCAGGTAGTATATTCCGTTATTCTCAAAAACAAAAGGCCCTTCCTTTAGTCCTTTTTCGGGTAAATCTTTCAAAACAACGGGCTCCGATTCGAGCTCCGTCATATTTTCTTTCAGTTTGGCTCCGTAAATATTTCCTTGCGACCAATATAAATACGCCTGGCCATCTTTGTCTATGAATATACAAGGATCAATTCCACTGACATTTTCAATGGGTTCAGGTAGCGGCATATATGGCCCTTCCGGTCTATCGGCAATGGCCACACCTATACCAAACCCTTTTCTCCCATTCAAATCAGTCTGTTTTATATTGGCCGGAAAATAGAAATAATATTTTCCGTTCCGCTCTATACAATCGGGTGCCCACATACTGTAAGACATAGAATCGACCCAGGGTACTTTATTCTGAGTAACGATGATTCCATAGTCTACCCAGTCTGTTAAATTATCCGATGAAAATACATGGTAGTCCTCCATGCAAAACCAGTCTTTCCGGAGATTTTTACCGTCAGGAGCCTGAATGTCATGTGATGGAAAGAGGTACACCTTTCCGTTGAACACCCTGGCTGTAGGATCTGCCGTAAACTGATTAAGGATAATCGGGTTCTGAGCAAATGACAATTTAGATAAAATCACCAGCAATAAAATGGCGAATGTTTTATATTTTTTCATTTGGGAACTATAATTTTTTAATGAGTAATAGGCCGTATTAATTCAAAATACGCAAAGTATTACATATCAATTCATACATCTTTACTTACTTTCAGATATCTTATCACTGATATGGAAGTAATCAAAATCAGCATATCCGCCAGCTATTTTCGACGAATAATTGTATAATCCGAAACGGTAGCCCATAAAATGTTCCATTAACGTATATTCCATTTTAAGCGGTTGTCCAATGTTATTCCACGTTTTTCCATCGAGGCTGTAAAAGAAATATGCTATGTCAATTTTATCCCTGAAATCACATTCTATTTTTAGATAAAT
This sequence comes from Dysgonomonas termitidis, assembly GCF_054657735.1. Lineage (NCBI taxonomy): Bacteria > Pseudomonadati > Bacteroidota > Bacteroidia > Bacteroidales > Dysgonomonadaceae > Dysgonomonas > Dysgonomonas termitidis. The sequence goes on from NZ_BAAHYD010000003.1 coordinate 746,169, forward strand.
ATTGTTCTGAAAGACAGGGATGCTCTGTAACTCGGTAGGTTTATCCGTTTTGTTACTAACCATATAAATATATTTGTTATTACCTTCTTTCTTTACTCCTACCAACCCGAACTTTCTTTGCAATGCACACAATCCCGCAAAATCTCCGTCCTTTAAATGCGACACATCCAGCAATGTCGTACCTGAACATACAGGGCCAAAAGTGCGTTGGGTAAGAGTATTGCGTGAATGGAGGAATAGCGAGTCGATACGGTTGGTTTTGAGACGTAAATATCCCCGACGCTCTGTTACTGACCATAAGTTATTATCAGGATTGTGATTCCACTGCCATACTAAAGGTAAAGCAATCTCACCCTTTTTACGGGTAAACTCGTCGTTGTTGACTATACCCGGAATCAAACTTTTATTGGCAGGCAAGTCAAGTGTTTCCGGAACTTTGCCATTGATGCCGAGTATAGGCCAGCCATCTTCCCATCTGACAGGAACCAGGTACGGGATACGTCCGACTGAGCCATAATCGCGGAAAAGGTATGAATACCATGTGCCATCCGGCATATCTATAAGCCCGCCTTGAGCCACTCCCAGATCTTTCAGTCCTACACGGCCTTCATAAGGACCGTTAATCTTATCGGCGCGATGGATTACGACTGTCCGCATAGCACCTTCTCCTCTAGGCCAGGTAATGTTGAAAAGATAATATTTACCATTCACTTTGAAGAGTTGCGACCCTTCTGCACCTAATCCCGGTTGCCCGGAAGGAGCCGTGGCATTTTCTATCAGAGTATGGTCGGTTCCTTCTTTGATGCCTGTAAGCTCATCATTCAACTCTACGATATTAAGTTTGTGATTTCCGTAGATCAGGTAATTTCGTCCATCATCATCAAAGAATAAATTGCAATCGTGGTAAGACGGGCTGAAAGATACCGCTTTCCAAGGGCCTTTTTCTATATCTTTTGTAGTATAGATATATGTTTTATTTGTTGTTTGGGCAAAGGTTGTGACATAGAACAGGCCTTTATGATACCTGATAGTACTGGCCCATGAACCTCTGCCATAAGTACTTTTGCCATTCGTGAGATTCAATGCGGCCACATCGGCGAGGGTATCGTATGCATAGCTTACTATTTTCCAATTGACCAGATCATTCGACTTCATAATGGGCACACCCGGATTCATGTGCATAGTTGTGCTCGACATATAATATGAATCGCCTGCACGAACCATTGACATATCGGGTACATCGGCGAATATGATAGGATTATGACCTTTTTGATTTTGTGCTGTGGCTTCAACTAATAATATTGAAGTGGTCAGTACCATAAAATAGGAGAAAAACTTCTTAATCATTTCTATTTGTTTATTTTATTGTTGATAAGCGTAGAGTATTGGTAAATATTATCGTGCACTACGAATTGACATTAATTTTCATCAAAAACCCAATAATCAAAATTAAACAATTCGCGTCCGGCAGTAATATTCTGGCCATTAAAGCAAAAAAAGACATCGTGTTTCCCTGTTACTTCCTGTTTTAGTTCCATCGTAAAAGTTTTAAATATTTCCCATCCACCCGTACGTGGTAACTGCACAGATGAAATAATCGGTCCGGAAATACTATCGAGGCGAACTTCCAAAATTCCGCCGTCGACTCCGGCAGCCAAAGAGGCCGAAAAAGACTTGGGCGATTTAATTCCGAAGTTCACCTCTCTAACCTTTGTATAACCATTCATACGAGTAGCGGTAACATATACCCCAATATCGGTACTTTGATCTATAGAGCATTTTTGGGACCAAGCCATCGTTTCAGCTTCAACACGTTTGTATGGATTTATTTCACCTACCGGTTCAGGCCCTTCTTTAGTAGCTGTTACAGCAGGAATAGTTCCGTCGACATTGTAAGTGAATTGTTCTATACATGAAGCTCTGCCATAGCTGCCTCCGTTGGGTAACAAACCACTGTGATAGAAAAGGTATGAATTACCTTTGTAGTCAATAATACCACCATGATTGGTAAAACTGTTCAGTTTCTGGTCTTCCATAATTTTTCCTTGATATTTCCAGGGGCCTATAGGACTTGCGCTTGTAGAGTAAGAAAGTGTTTCACCACCCTTTCCCATTCCTGCAAACATCATGTAGTATAAATTGTTCCGTTTATATAACCAGGGACCTTCTACAAACATGTCTTTGTTGGGTGTTTCAGCGTTTTTATTACCTCTTATGCCTCCAAAGGATTCCATGGTAATTGGAACGGTAACTATATCACCCGAATAGGAAATCATATCCTTATTCAACTTTACATAATAAAGACTACCGTTTCCCCAGTAGAGGTAAGCCTGGCCATCATCATCTATATATACTGTCGGGTCGATATTCGACCAACTTCCGTTAATGATTAATGGTTTACCAAGCGCATCTTTGAAAGGCCCGGTGGGAGAATCGGCTACCGCGACGCCTATTGCCATATCGTTTTGGGTACTTTGAGCACAGATATACCAATAAAATTTGCCATTGCGCTCGATACACTGAGCAGCCCAGGCACGGTCACGTGCCCATTCAAAAGATTCGAGCGAAATAGGGCTCCCATGATCTGTCCAGTTAACCATGTCGGTAGAAGACATTACACGCCATTTGGTCATATAATAAAAATCAGTTCCGGGAATATCGTCGCCTGTGTACATATACACCGTTCCATTGTAAACCATTGGTGCCGGATCGGGTGAGAAATGCGTTTGAATCACAGGATTGTCGGCTAAACTCATTGAGAATGAAGCTGCCAGGATGCTATATATTAAAAAAAACCTTTTCATATATGTATTATATTTAAATTAAAATAATTTGATGGTATAGCTAAAAGACGTATTATCAGCATATACCTTAAATTTTTCAAGAGGTTGGGGACCGCAGCTATTCGATCCCACGCCCAATGTTTTAGTGGAAACAATCAACACTGTTGCGGTGCTGGCCGGTAAATCAATTTTATATTCAACCGGATACATTTGCTCATCGGTATGAGGAATTGCCGACACCTGCATCAGATTTTTATCCGGTTGAACCAGCAATGAAGGCATATCCTTGCCTTTTAATTCTGCCCACCGTACTTCTTCATGGTTACCTCGTTCCATTGGCTTTTCATATTCATATTGTTCGTTTACGCCGATTTCGTATAATCCTATATCAGCAGCGCTTTTGCGGTCCGAGTAGTTCTCGAACGGACCACATCCGAAAAACGCCATACGGTCCAGCTTTTTATCAAGTAACATACGCACTCCTATTCGGGCCAGATTGATACGAAAACCCACAAATTGAATGTGGTTGTCCACCTTTACAGAGCCATCTCCCCGAACTAAATAAGTGGCGGAATGATAAACTCCAAAACCGTCTTTTCCGTCGGCCTTAGTTATTGCAGTTACCTTCACCGAAGTATTATCTATAATTTCTGTTTTGAAATCGACCAAAGTATATTTAAGTGTGGTAACTCCAAATTTTTCCCATTGCCTATATGCCCAATCATCATCGTTGCGATGCGAAGCGCGCCACAAGTGTAGTTTAGGTCCACCATCGGCCGTCAAAAGTTCAGTGCCATTTTTGGTCAACCGGGAAATAAAACCCGTTTTCTTGTCAAAGCTTACGGAAAAATCTTTACCCGAAATAATAGCAGATTGCGTATTTTGAACGAGTTTCACCGGTTGGGTTACTTTAGTTTCGATCACCGGAGGAGTATTGACCGGAAGTTTAAACTGCGCAGAAGCCACTTCAAAACCTTTATCCGCCCAGAATGTTTTTTCCTTTTGTTTATATGAAATACGCAGGAAATATTCGGCACCGGCTTTTGGTTGTTCTATTTTATACGGGATATTTGCTGTAAAGAGTCCTTTTCCCCAAGTAGGGTGTATTCTTATTTTTCCGGTATCAATCTCTTTCCCGTTTTCGCTCAAAGTCCACGATAGATCAAAACCATCCAAAGAAATAAACTGGTATTTATTTTTAATATGAATGCTTCCGGTTACAGCGTCAACTAATTCTGTGTCAATCCATTGAAAAGCCTTTTTCATTTCCGGGAAATGAGGTTTCATCTTGTTTCCCTCTGTTGCCCTGTCGTACGAAACTACCCCTTTGTGTATAAAGTAATGATCGTTAGGAGCTTCACCAAAACCACCGCCGTAAGCTAAGATGGGACGATCAGGATTACGTTTGTTCCACAATGCCTGATCCTGAAATTCCCAAATGGCGCCGCCTAGTATTTCAGGATAAGCGTCAAATACTTTGGAGTATTCGTCAAGTGACCCCATCGAGTTGAACATTGCATGTACAAACTCACAAACGTAAAGAGGTTTATTCATTCCCCAGTTTTTAACCATATCGGCGTAATCGGCCGCAGTACCGTACATACGTCCTTCCAGATCGGCAGGATTATTTCTGCCGGCTCCAAAGCGTTCGTAATGGACAAACCGTGTGGAATCGATGGTTTTCACTGCATTCATAGCAGCTTTCAGGTTGGAACTTATTCCTCCGCCTTCGTTACCAAGAGACCATATAATCACCGAAGGATGATTCTTGAAATTTTCTGTATTTGCGACATTACGGTCGACAATAGCAGCTTTTATAGTGGGTTCTTCATCAAACCGTGTGTCATAACCGTGATATTCCATATTGGCTTCTGCTACCAACCAGATTCCCCATTCATCACACAACTCGTACCAACGGGGATCATTAGAATAATGGCTGGTGCGCACATGATTACAATTACCTTGTTTAATTGCCTTTAAATCGAGAATCATTTGTTCCTCGGTAATAGCATGCCCTACATCCGACCAATGTTCATGGCGGTTTACACCTTTCAACTTGATTGGTACACCATTAACCGTAAAAACACGCCCTTTGATTTCTATCTTTCGGAATCCGATTTTTTGAGACAAAATTTCCCCTTCCGAATTTGTCAGTACCACCGTGTATAAATCAGGAGTTTCGGCAGTCCATTTCGCAGGATTCGATATTTGCATTTTCACAGTCAATACTTCCTCCTGATTAGCTTTCAACGATGTGCCTATAGTGTTGTTCTTAGCTATTTCCTTGCCTTCTTTGTCGTAGAGCGTGGCTGTGAATATCTGAGGCTTCGCAGTTTTATCATTATAATTTTTGATTTTAGCTGTCACACTTAAAGTAGCATCTTTGTAGTTTGTATCCAAATCCGTTTTCACAAAAAAATCGCGGATATGTACCTGTGGAGAGCTCCAAAGTATAACATCACGGAATATACCGTGTAAACGCCACATGTCCTGATCTTCCAACCATGTACCTGAACTGTATTGATAAACTTCTACGGCTATCATGTTTTTGCCCGGTTTTACATACTTTGTAAGGTCAAACTCGGCAGCATTACGGCTGTTTACGCTGAAACCTACTTTTTCACCGTTGACCCAGATAAAAAATGCACAATCCACACCATTAAAAGTGATGAATATCCGTTGTCCCTTCCATTCCTCCGGCACCACGAAGTCACGGCGATAACTACCCACCGGGTTGCGTTCTTTGTAAGCCGTGTACCATTCCTCGGGCTGACTCATTACCCGTGGAAAATCTTTTTTTATGGTGTAGCCCAAATTCCTGTAAAAAGGCGTGCCATAGCCGTGCACTTCCCAATTTGAAGGAACAGGGATTTCTTTCCAATCCGAAACATCAAAGTCGGATTTGTAAAAATCCACCGGGCGTTTATCGGGCGCCGGCACCCAGTTAAATTTCCAGTTGCCATTGAGGCTTTTGCACAATGACGACGCATGGCGTTTGGCCGTCAAAGCCTCCTGCAAGGTGGCGTAAGGCATCAAAGTGGCATGGTAAGGCTCTTTATTGATACTAAGGCACTCCGGATCTTCTATTTCAGGAGGAATTAGATTTCCTTTTGAAGGCTGAGCACCAATCCTAACAACAAAAAGAGACAATAAAAACAATGCTAATAAAATACTCCTTTTCATAAACAGAAAATTATTTGTTATATTTTTTATAATTGCTAATATATCAGCGGATAAATATCTGTAAATTGAATTAGTCAACCTTAATTCATCGGACTCAGGCAAGCTGCAAAACCTCCTCTCCTGAGCAGCTTTACATCTACTGATGACGTTTTATTCACAACTAAATATTGGGTATAAAACTCCTTGTCGTGCTTGCCGTCCGTTATCAAAATGAGTTTATATTTTACTCCTTCCGGTAAAAAATTGAACGATAATTTCTTTCTTTTTTCCATCATATTGTCAGCATTTATTCCTCCTATGTACCATTCGTTATCCTTCTGTCGGGCAATTATGATGTCCTTGCCGGGGTAGCCCTCGAGTAATTTCGTATTATCCCATGAGTTAGGAACATTTTTCAAAAATGTCTTGGCAGCATCGGGTAATGTGTAATATCCTTCGGGCCTGTCGGCAAAATGCTGGACGCCTGACTCAAACAATACACTTAAAGCAAGTTCATGTCCGTATGTTGTGATATGTGGAAATTGCGAATTGGTAAAAGTTACGGGCGTATAATCCATAGCACCCACCACATTGCGTGTAAATGGAAGAATCGTATTATGCTCCGGTGCAGTAGTGGTGAATTCAGGGCCATTGTTATACCATTCGGCTCCTCGAACACCTTCGTATGTCATCAGGTTGGGGTAAGTACGTGCCCAACCACGGGGCACTAAGCAACCATGAAAATAAACTAACATTTCAAATTTGGCTGCATCGTCCAGAATATCCAGATAATACTTGATCATATCCTGTTTCTCGCTTTCGAAGAAGTCGATTTTCACACCCACTACTCCTAGTTTTTTCAGTTTTGTAAATTCTTCAATCCTATTTTCGTGTGTAAGCATTCTGTCTTTAGGAGTTGATCCAACCCATGTATGATCGCCTCCGGAATTATACCACATCAGAGGTTTAATCCCTTTTGAATGAATGTATGTAAGTGCGTCTTCCAATTTTCCCCCATCGCCCATGGAGTCCCATTCCCAATCAAGCAAAGTATAAGGCCATCCCATTCCGGCTGCCAAGTCGGCAAATGCACAAACAGTTTTGTAGCTGCGTGTCCCATGGTTATCCGACCAATAATTCCAAGATGCCACCCCCGGCTTAATCCAACCCGTTTGAGATATTACCGATGGGGGACAAACGTCATCAACTAAAGTAGATTCTACAATGTCCGCAAGGCTTCCGGCTATAATTACACGCCAAGGTGATTTCCATGGTAAAGAGATAGTCGGTAAAGACTCTCCTTTTCCGCGTCCGTTCCATTGATCGGGGAATATAAGTTTATATTTTGTTTTATCAGAGACATTGGAGAGTTTTGTTCCGCAATAATTTCTATCCAGATCGGCTTCGTGTATCAGATACCAGGAATCTTTTTCAGGAGTATTGAAGAGTGCCGGATAGGCCCAATCCTGCTGCACTTCCCCATCTTTCATAAAAGTATATATACCTTCGTTTGCAGGATTAAATTTTTGCAGCCATCGTTTGGTGCTATCTGGAATCGAGTAAGCAGTGAGTTCATCTTTCATTACAAATGACCCCGACTTTTCAGGAAACTCATAACGAAAAGCCACACCATCGTTGTAAGCTCTCAGTATAAGGTTCATTTTGGCGTTTAAAGGATTTTCAAAGGCAACCACCACTTCATTGGCCGAATTAGAACATTGAGATCGTTTGCCATGTATGGCCGTATATTCTTCATTAATCAACAATATTTTTCCCGCTTTCAAAAATTTCAGTTCTTTTGAAAAATCCTGATCGCTACGATTGAGGCCTAAAGCAATTTGAGGTATTACTTCAGATGTTTTACCTTCATCGGAAGATTTCACTTTTAAAAACCATTCTCCCTTCTCCGTGCCTTGTGTATTAAAAAGTTCGACGATTATTTTCCGGTTCGGTGAGAGAACTGTTGTTTTCTGGGCTGAAAGCGACAATACTATTGATAATAATGGCAAGACAATAAATGTTTTCCTCATGTTTTTTGTTTCCCGGATAATTAAATGATTACTATTTTGAGTATTTATTTTCTTTGCAACTGACAAAAAAATCAACCATTAGTTTCAGGTTTTCGGGTACATGCACTCCCGGCCCGTGTTGACCGCCGGATACCAGATAAAAACGGCTCGGTACTCCGGCCTCCTGAAGCGCTTCGAAGAGTAGCTCGCTCTGACAGTAAGGTACCACCCGATCTTTGTCACCATGGAAGATCAAAAAAGGCGGATCAGTGGAATCAATATATGTGATAGGGCTTGCCAGCGAGCATTTATCCTTGTTTTCCTGAATCGGACCTCCGATATAAGCCGATGCCGGCGAGTTAGGGGCATTATGGATAAAATCCGTACCACCACAGGAATCCATCGCCAGCATATCGGTAGGACCAAACCAATCGACCACGGCATCGACAGAACTGCTAAATTGGGTGTACGGGCCGATGCCTTCCATGTCAACAGTTGTATTACCGTGAGTACATTGCTTCACAAACCGCGACGTGCCGGCAATTGCCGCCATATTACCGCCTGACGAGCTACCCGAAATTTCCACAAAGGTGGTGTCAAGCCTATATACAGAAGCATTAGCACGTATGAAACGGATGGCTGCTTTTATGTCGTTGACCGGAACAGGGAACTTGGCATCGAGGCTCGAACGGTGATTCGGTGTGACAACTGCAAAGCCGGCATCGAGCAATGCTTTGCCAACCGTATTCATATCGGCTCCCTTCCCATTATTGGAGAACCATGCGCTCCCGTAAATATAAATTACGACTGGATAGCTGCTCTTTTCTACCTTTGGCAGATAAATATCCAGACGGTGGTAAATGGCTGAGTCCCCTATGTAACTCACATCTTTCCAGTTTTGAGAATATTCCTGTCCGAAACAGGTTAAGGATAGAAGAAAAAGGGCTGTTAATATATAATTTTTCATTCAATTGAATTTTTCAAAGAATTATTATAATAAGATCTTTCGACTTTATTTTCAGATTCAGAGCTTTCTATATATTCAGTTTGAGATCTTCTACGCACTATCTAAACAATAGAGGGGCAAGTTCCCGCAGGCTTCTGCGCCATGTGAGAAACTCATGAGCCGTATTATTGGAAACATAAGAAACTGCATTGATACCGGCAGACCTTAGTTCTTCTGCGGATTGCGTCACTTTATCCGGATTCTCACGGCTTCCGCAACTCATAAAGACAAGTTTCAGCGCCGATTTGTCTTTGATGTCGGATGGGGCATAAGTACCGCCACTGAGAAGACCGTAATGCGAAAAAATATCCGGACGGGCCAGTGTGATCATCCTTGTTTCCATTCCACCCATCGAAAGACCGGCCATTGCCCTATTAGGCTGATTCGCTAAAGTTTTGAAATTAGCATCGATATAAGGGATAAGTTCATCGATCAAAACGGTTTGGAAGTGTTCGATTTTGAAATCTCCAATTCGCCCAAATTTGGTATCGTTGGTCATGCCATAGGTCATTACGATAATAAAAGGTTTTGCTTTTCCTTCAGCTATCAGGTTATCCATGATAAGGTGTGCGAAACCCTGATTCGTCCATGCCGTTTCATCCTCGCCCCAGCCATGCTGAAGATATAGAACCGGATAGCGCATATCTGGATCTTCTCCGTATTTGGGGGGAGTATATACAAAAGCCCGACGCAAGGTATTGATGCTTTTTGACGGGAAATACACCTGGCTCACAAGCCCATGAGGTACATCTTTTAGTTTATAAAAATCTTTGTCGGAAGCAGGTATTTCGATTCCGCTTTCCCAACGGTTCGATCCAAAAAAATTACATGCACCGGGGTCATTGAACATACCTCCGTCTACTGTCAGGTGATAGTAATGAAAGCCTTCATCCATTGGCCCCTCAGTGGTTCCCATCCATGTTCCGTCTTCTGCTTTTTTCAGAACAGTACCCCCTCGTCCGCCTAAACCGAGGCTAACGGATACATTTTGGGCATCAGGTGCTGCGATTTTGAAGCGGGCATAACCTTGCGAGTTTACCTGTGGGTACAACTGCCCCGGTTGGTTTAGTCCTGAGGGGCTGAAATCTTCTTTAATGTTTTGTGCTGAAGCAGAGCCTATGACAAACAACGTTGTCAACAAAACGGTTGTGATCTTTTTATTCATGGTTATTTGATAATTTTAATAAGCGGTTATTTTTAAGTTCCTTTTTCCGGATCTTTTAATCGAATTTACATTTTAATTATTTGAAAATCAATCCTGCAAACTGATGCAACGATCGTCGCCATGTAAGCCATTCGTGAGAAGTGCCGGGAGATTCGTAGTACATATGTTTTATTCCCGTTTTTTCCATTTCTTTATGGAAACTATTGACTGTTTGATACATATTAGCAGGTTCGTCTGTCCCGATACTTAAATAAACCACTTTCATTTTTTGATTGAAAGTATTCACATCAGCCCATACGCCATTGTACATTTTAGAAAATTCATAGTCTTGTTGTATCGATCCCCCGCCGCTAAACCCGCCAACGTAAGCAAATTTGTCAATGTTAGACATTGCTATCTGGAACGATTGGAAACCTCCCATCGAAAGTCCGGCCATAGCACGATGATCGCGGTCTGAAATAGTCCGGAACTCTTTATCGATCATTGGAATAATTTCCTGCATGAAGACATTCTCCAGCGTTTTGTTCTGAAACAAACCTCTTATACCCTGCCCGGATTGTCTTTTGTTGTTATCCGGATCAATAGCATAGCCATTGTCCATCACTACAATCATTGGCTTAACTTTTGCTTCGGCAATCAGATTATCCATAATCGCATCCATCTTTCCCTGATTCCACCAGCCTGTTTCGTCTTCACCACCTCCATGTTGCAAGTACATCACAGGATAACGTTCCGAGATGTTGGCATCGTATCCGGCAGGAGTGTAAACGAAAGCCCGGCGCCATACTTTGGTTATATTAGAATAATAACGTACCTGACGTATTTGTCCATGAGGTATGTCTTTGATATTATAATAATCTACTCCTTTTTCAGGAATATCAATGCCGCTTGCCATACGGCTCATGCCATAGAAAGTCTGGCTTCCGGGATCGCAGACCGCTACCCCGTTTATCAGAATAGAATAATAATGGAACCCTTCTGCGATAGGATCGGTAGTGATAGCCCACGAGCCTTCTTCTTCCTTTACCATGTCGTATTTCCTACCGAGATCAACCTGTACTCTTTGTGCATCAGGAGCTTTAATCCGGAAAAGAACTTTATTATCCGGCAAAATTTGAGGGTATTGCGCTCCCGGAACGTTGGTGGAAGCCGGAACCGGAAACAGGTGTTCATTCGGAATATTACTATACAAATCTATCAGTTCAGTTGTTACAGGTTTAAATAGTAATTGGGAGAACATATATAAGTTTTGTTTCCATATTTTGAAATCATGATAACCGTCAGGGATTACCTGATAGATGTGAGCGATTTGATTTTGAGCCAGATATTCATGAGTGCGTTTGCTAATATTAAGTAAACCATCTTTGTCTCCACACGAAATCCATAGTAATTTCAGGCTGCTCTTCGCTTTCTCAGGATCAGGTAAGAGCATTTGTGGTTCCTTAGTATTGGGTGCGGATGAGAAACCTCCAATCCAAGCAAATTTATCCAAATTGCCTAATCCAAAATTCAAAGACTGTCCGCCTCCCATCGAAAGTCCTGCCAGGGCACGATTTTCCCTGTTTTTAAGTACCGGAAATTTTTTCTCTACATAAGGTATTAGGTCATTAAGTAAATCTTTTTCGAAAGTGACAAAAGCCTGTACCTTTGGAGCTTCCATAATATTACCTATGGCCCGGTCATCCTTCATCGCCCGCCCGTTGGGTAGAATTACGAGCATAGGCACTATTTTTTTATCAGCGTACAGATTATCCAGTATCACCTGGGGATCACCATGGTTGAACCATTCTTTTTCATCCCCGCCGATACCATGCAACAAATAGAGAGTTGGATATTTTTTGTTTTGCGAATACCCCGGAGGGGTATAAACCAAAGCTCTGCGATCAGCACCGACGGTGGCTGAAGGATATGTTATCGTATCTATCTTCCCGTGGAAAATCCCTGTACGGAGCATGTCGTAACCTTCCGGGGCACTCAGAATATTCTGGCTGTTTGCAGAAACACTGAATCCCCCAATTAATAAACAGAGTAAGAATATATTTTTCATCTTTCTGAGATAAAATTAAAATAGCAGGATGCTATTATTTAAAATATATAAAACAGTTTTACAACCTGATATCATTACCGGAAGTTGCATATAACCCTATCAAAGCCCCGGTAAAGCCTCCGGCAACATTCGTAGAAAGAATATCGCCGGATACAGTTCCTCCCAGATTATTAAAGTTAGTGTTATCCATCGAATAATTGAATCTATATTCGTCTTCCTGAGCTGATACTTGCAGGCTGACAGGCTTGCGTACATCTATTTTTTCGCTGGCGATGATTGTAGATTTACCTCTTTCCGTCCTTTCCAAGACCAAATAATAGTCATTCCCCTTTTTCGTGAGACCATATACATAATTGAACGATTCGCTTTGGTAACACGTGATGCCAGCTAAATCGTTTTCTGACTTAGGAAGATAATCCAAGGTGACTGTAGCTGTGAAATTTTTATGTTGTTGCCTGTAAAACAATGTGGATATTGGTTTTGCTTCTTTAATGGTGATCGAAAAGGGATTTATTTGTAATCCTTTCTTTGTTATTTTAGTAAAATCTTCCCGCCAGCTTCTTACGCCGATCCATCTATCGTCTAATTTTTCTGATGAAAAATTATCGGTGAAAGTGAAATTTCCATTCGGGAAAAAGCCATTCTTTCCGGTTTGATTACTTACTCCTTGCGGCATCTTCAATTTAGGCTCCATTGGTATAAGCCCATTTTCAAAAACTGGGAATGTACCACTCCAATCTACAGGCAATATAAATGTCTCGCGGCCTGTATTTACCCTATTCTTTTCATTTGGACGAATAGCCAGAAACACTCCATAATATTTACCGTCCGGGCCTTCTACCAAATCGGCATGGCCAGCCCAATCTACTTTATCGACCCTGTTATGTGGAAAATATCTTTGGGTTAATATAGGGTTGCTCGGAGCTGGGGTATATGGCCCTTTGGGTGAGTTACTTATAAAAATAACTTCGCTGTGCCAGCCTCCTGTTCCTCCTTCTGCGCACATCAGATAATATTTACCGTTTTTCTTATAAATATGAGGAGCTTCGATCCATATCGGTTTTTTCGTAATATCGACTCCGCCATTGACTACTATTTGATCGGTACCCTGGATTATTTGATCATTTTCCAGGTCATACTCCCAAATTTTGATTACACGATGCCCATTATATAATCCTTCACCTTTATTTGGTGCGTCGTTATGTACTACATAGGCCTTACCATTATCATCAAAAAATAGGGATGGGTCTATGCCATCGAATTTAAGTTTGACAGGGTCTCCCCATCCTTTATGAGGATCTTTCGTCTTTGCTACTATATTTCCAAATCCTCCGGCAAATTGGGTAGTAATCATGTAAAAGGTATCGTTGTATTTATTATATCTGATGGCAGGAGCATATATACCCATGCTTATACCTGCTGTCTCCACCTTCAATTGGGAAGTCTGGTCAAGAACATGTCCTATCTGGGTCCAGTTGACCAAATCCTTGGAATGGAAAATAGGGACTCCCGGGACCATTGCGAAAGATGAGCAAACTAAATAATAATCATCTCCTTTACGGGTAATACTAGGGTCAGGATAACAACCCTGAAGAATCGGATTGTAAAATTCATCCGCTTTCAACAGATTTTCATTATAGACTTTATCATCTCCCTGATATACAAAGTTTGTAAATACAGGAGGGGTTGTTGTAACTTTGCCCTTTTCCCCGACAGCGCGCATGGCAGGGATAGATGTAAGCAAGAAAAAGGCCGTTAATATAATTGACTTGTACTTTCTTGATAAAATTGACTTTGACTTGATCTTTTTCATTATATATTAATTTTAATCTTATTGACATTTTATTTTAAAACTATTTGGGTATAATTCCAAAGTAGCTGGATTAATCTTAAATGGAATCCTATGGACTTGTCTTTCCAATGGTTTGTTAATTCTTCCATTGCCATGTTTACAGCCAGGCTTTTATATTATGATATTATTGATTTCAATTTAGCTATATTTCAGTAAAATGTAACCATAAGTGCCTTCTGTTTTTTGCCTGGGACAAAAGATATCTCAATATAAAATAATCATGAAATAAATATTACAGAATGTCATACTATATTCTGAATAATATTGATATTAAATACAAGGGCGAATTTTAATCCGCCCTTGCAAAAAAAGAGGCATAAACCTAAAAACCTTAAACCTAAAAATAACCTATCCGTTTTCGAATCCTTGAATTGTTTTAATTTTTCCGTCCGGATTATATTCCAGCTCTATGACTTTCATACTGCGGAGCCATGTCTTACCACCCGATGGTACAGAATCGTGATGGAATAAATACCTCTTGCCCTTGTATTCTACGATACTATGGTGAGTAGTCCATCCGATAACGGGAGCTCTTGTAGGTGTACGGCCCGTCGACTTCACCGAGAGAGAATACATGGTAATCTTTCATATTGAAATGGTCAGCGTTGTCATTTTCGGGAATACCGCTTTCCCAGTCATGGGACGGATAAATATAGATTTTACCTTCGAATACGTGTGCAGACGGGTCTGCCATATAGTCCTGCGGAAATAAGTATCGAGCTCGTTTCATTTGATTTAGATATATTAAAATGAACTTTTTAAATAGGATAGAGGCGTTTATTCCTTATTTTGTGCTTTGTTATCAGGAAGACCAGCCATCGTGATGATTTCCCGGACTATTGGCTTTGCTTTATATTGTCTATCAAACAGTAAAGGGTAATCGGTACGGCCTCTCATCGGAAAATTGTTTTTCCATGAATCTCTGTCGGTTACACCCCACAAGGTGACACGGCTTATTTTCTCCTTATTATCTAAAAAAAGTTTGAAAAAATTCCCCATGCGCTCTGTCCATGCAACTACGACCGAATCCGGCAGGCCGGTTGTATAAGGGTTCATTTTCTGATTATATGCTTCTATCTCAGAGATATTTGCTCCCGTATTGCGACGGGGTGACGGGAGGGCGCTAAGATCGAGTTCGGTAACCATAACTTTAACACCGGCAGATGTATAAGCATCTATAGCCGCCTGATACTCTTCCAGACTGGGCCCATCCATACCAATATGACCTTGCATACCTACCGCATCGATTCGTATGCCTTTTTCTTTAAATGATCTTACCAATCTGACAATGGCTTCCCGTTTACCTTGATACCATTCGTTATAGTCGTTATAGTATAGTTCCGCATCAGGATCAGCTTCATGGGCATACTGGAAAGCCAGAGGTATAAATTCTTCTCCCAGTATTTTGTAAAATTTGCTTTCACGATATGATCCGTCTTCCATGATCGCCTCATTGACAATATCCCAACCTTTTATCTGTCCTTTGTAACGAGATACAACTGTTGCAATATGGGCTTTCATTCGTTGCTTAAGAACTTCAGCTGATACTTCTTTTCCTTCATTGTCGATAAAGAACCATGCCGGAGCCTGTGAATGCCATATCAGACAATGCCCTGTGATAAAAAGATTGTTTTGCTCTCCAAATTCTACAAATTTATCGGCATCCTCAAAGTAATACTCACCTTCTTTTGGTTGCAGATACATGCTTTTCATGCAGTTTTCTGCTACGATCGCATCGAATTCGGCTTTTACTATATTCAGTGATGCTGTGTCTTTTCCCTGTATTTGGTTCAGGTTAAGAGCTGTGCCTATATAGAACTTCCCTTTTAAAGCCTCTTTCAAAGAAGGTTCGTTTTTGCTTTGTGCGTCATGTTTTACATTGCAAGCAAAAAGAGGAAATACAAACAAAGAGAATAACAAGTAATAAATATTCATTTTCATTTCAGATTCTTTTATTTATTTTATATTCTAATAATTTTATTTTGATGTACCCCGTGATGTTGATTTCATTATATCGTGTGATTATACATAATTTCACAAAAATAATTGCGTATGTTATTTTTTGTCATTCAATTTTAGACAATTAAAATCTAATTCTAGACAAATCCATCATTTGCCCGAACCTATTTTCAACAGCTTGAACGAATGGGTAAAGGGATAGTGTGGAAAGAACTACATGGATATTACTTATATATGACGTGCAGAATTATTATCGCATTCATTTATCTAATTTTATTGATTATCTGCTTTAATAATAGTGTTAAACAAACACTTAATTTGATTTTTTTTATAAATTTGCATTTATAACCTATTTCTGATCACTAATGAAATGCAGAAGAATTAATTATTTAACTAATATCTTCAGGATATTAGTTCTGATGTTAATAATATTTCCAATCAATGAAATATTTTCATCTAATGTGAAGTTCTATTCCGTAAATACGATGTATGGAACATTGGTGAGAGAAGTCTATTCAATATGCAAAGACGATAACGGCTTTATTTGGGCTGCCTCTAAAACCGGTATATTGAGAATTTCAGAAAATGATTCCAGATTATATAATCTTCCTGTTACAATAAAAGATTTTTATTTCATCAGGCTTATCTATAAAAATTCGAAGCTAATAGCTTTTACGAGTAATGGTCAAATTTTCATTTACAATGAACTCTATGATTGCTTCGATTTATTTGTAGATATCAAGCAAGCCCTAAATGATGTTAATGCAAATATATTAGGACTTGTTATTGATGAAAACGGAACTCTTTGGATAGGAACTACAATAGGCTTATACAAATATTCAAATCAAGCATTAACACTTGCTTTCAACAGCAAAGCAGAAGTACAACAGGTCGATTTATATAAAGATCATAATTTAATACTTGCTACAATAAACGGCATAGGGATATTCAATACACAGAGCCAAAAACTTGAATATATCCATAAATACTCAGCCGTTAATGAAATTCAAGTGTCAAGTTTTTTCTATGATACAGAATTTAACCAAATTTGGATAGGTACAATCTCTAATGGACTCTTCCTGTATTCTATTGAAAGCAAAAAGCTAAAAGAAATTATAAAGGATGAGTTACCCAAGCAACCGATACTTACGATAAGGAAGAAACAGGCATCTTCAGTCCTTATAGGAATAGATGGGCAAGGTATTTGTGAGATTTCAAGGGATGGTACAAAAATCTTGAATATATATAAAGAGGATGTAAATGATCCGTTCTCACTTCAAGGTGATGGCGTTTATGATATTTTTTGTGATAAAGATGAAAGGATATGGATTGCAACATTTACAGGGGGACTTTCTTTTTTCAACCAGAAATTGTCAGATATAGATATAATAAATCATCAAATCAACAATCCTAACTCTTTAGTAAATAATAATGTTAATAAAGTCTTGGAAGATAAGAAGGGGGATATCTGGTTTGCGACGAACAATGGCTTAAGTCGTTGGAATGTCAAGTCAAACCGTTGGTACCGGTATATTCATGATAAAAGGAATGCAGCCAAGGTTTTCATGGCTTTATGTGAAGATGATGCAGGAAATATATGGGCAGGGACTTACTCCTCAGGTGTCTATGTGATAAATGGAAATACAGGGAAAGAAATAAACCATTATTTTCACGATAGAGACAAATCAGGCTTCTCTGGCCAGTTTATATCCGATATATTCAAAGATATGGATGGGAATATATGGATGGGAGGGACTCGTAATATAATTTGCTATCAAAAAAAAGAGAATAAGTTTCGAGTTTATGAATCGCAACCTATTAATTCTTTTTCAGAACTTTCTTCAGATATAATATTGCTCGCTTGCACATATGGCTTGGTTTCATTGAAAAAAAGTACCGGCGAATTCGAAGTCTTAATTAATAATTATTATGTGCAGGATATCATAGTTCTTGATGATAATATTTGGATAACAACGTCAGGAGAAGGGTTACTTTGCTATGATTATAAAAACAAGACGATTGAAAAATATTCAACAGAATCAGGTATTTTGTCCAATTATATAAATAGTATTACATATATCAATGGTTATTTATGGCTTGGTACGGAGGCCGGGTTATGTCAATTTGATATAAACAAAAAGAAGGCATATACTTCTCCTTCTTTGTTGTCTCTTTCGAGAGTGTCATTTAATACAAATGCTCATTTCTTAATGAAGAATGGGAATATTATATGGGGTACCAATAAAGGTGGTGTCATCACTAATCCATATATTCTTTATAAGAACGAAATTGAAGGCAAGATCTTTCTTCAAAACATAAGTATCTCGGGACGTTCAATCCGGGAATATCATAGTTTGTTGAAGGGAGTGCCTGTAAATGAACAGACTGGTCTTGATTTGAGTCATAAGCAAAATAACTTTATTTTAGAGTTACTGCCTCTTGGCATGTATACTAAAGATATTAAGTTTTCTTGGAAGATGGAAGGTTTAGACTTAAAATGGAGTCATCCGTCTAACTTAAGACTGGTTACATATAACAGCCTCCCTAGCGGAAATTACAAATTAAGCATAAGAATGTATGACAGTTCTCTATCAAAAATTATCGATGAACGTTCTCTTGATATTGAAGTTTTTCCTCCGTTTTGGGAAGCATGGTGGTTTCGCCTTATCATCATAATGGTCATATCCAGTGTTATTATCTATCTCATTAAATCATATTCGAGCCATCTAAAGCAAAAACACATTAAAGATAAAATACAGTTCTTTACCAATATGGCGCATGATATACGTACATCCTTGACTCTGATCAGCGCTCCAATCGAACAATTGAATAATGCCCGGGAACTGCCTGCAAATCTAAGATATTACTCGAATTTAGCCAGTGAACAATCTAATAGATTATCTTCTGTAGCTACCCAGCTACTCGATTTTGAAAAAGTAGATTTGGGGAAAGGACAGATATTTCTGGTTATGACAGATATCGTAAATCTATTATCCAGGCGAATCCTGATTTTTGAAGAAGCAAGTAAGAAAAAAAATATTAAACTTAATTTTTCTTTCAACCAATCCTCATATTTTACGGCAATTGATGTGTTGAAGATTGAAAAAGTAGTAGATAATTTAATCTCAAATGCAATAAAGTATTCGCATTCGAATGGCAGAATAGATATTATACTTGATTGTAACAAATGCTCCTGGTCTTTGGAAGTTAAAGATTATGGCTTAGGTATCAGCTCTAAAGCTCAGAAACTTTTATTCAGAGAATTCTACAGGGGGGATAATGTTGTAAACTCCAGAATGGTCGGATCTGGGATCGGATTATTATTGGTTAAAAGCTATGTTGATTTGCATAAAGGTCAGATCATTTTAAATAGCAAAGAAAATATAGGCTCGTCTTTTATAATAACTATCCCTTACAGAAGAGTTGAAATTGAGGAGACGGTTTCTAGCCATTTCGGGCAGGAAAATGGAGAGGAAAATATTGTTCACCCTGAAATAGAAACAGAGCAAGCCGTTTCAGAAGAAAAGGGAAGTGAGAGATCCAAGAAAATGCATGTATTAGTTGTTGAAGACAATAATGAGTTGCAGGACTTTTTGAAAAACTCTTTGCAAGAGCTATTTCATATATCTGTAGCTAATGATGGAGAAGTAGCCTGGAATCTGATCAATAAAAAAATACCGGATTTGATTATTTCGGATATTATGATGCCCAATATGGACGGGTTTGAATTGTGTCAACTGATTAAATCAACTTTCCAAACTTCTCATATTCCAGTAATATTACTGACAGCATTATCCGATAAAACAAAACAATTAGAGGGTCTCGGTCTGGGTGCGGATGATTACATAACAAAACCTTTTGATATAACGGTTCTTACAAAACGTATAGAGTCTATTTTGAAAAATAGAGAAATTGTTCGGGAGAGAACTTTAAAAATGATAAATGCAACCGGAAATAAGGAGAATGTCTTTTCGAACGAACTGAATGACCGCTTTATTAAAAAAGCTCTTGATATTGTACGGAAGAATATTGATAATAGTGAATTTGGAAAAGATGAATTTGCTTCAGCAATGAATGTCAGCCCTTCTTTGTTGTATCAAAAAATGAAAAATCTTACAGGTCAGTCCCCTATAGAATTTATTAAGGCAATACGTTTCAATTATGCATCCGAACTACTTCAATCAGGAAACTATAACATAACCGAAGTAAGTGAAATGTGTGGCTTTTCGAGTGCAAATTATTTCAGTACCGCCTTCAGAAAATATTTTGGTAAAGCTCCAACAGAATATTAGATCAAACCGATCTGGTAAGTATAAATTTCTCTCTTAATTACTCAGTCTGAAGATTGTATATTTTGAAAACAATGCAGGGTATCATTCTCTTCTTGCTCCTTGATCGTTCACATAGATTCGGGATAGGAGCTTTTCTAACAAAACCCTATTTATACTTTTAAAGAGTTGGAATATCCAGTAAAAACCTAATACATCATACTAGCGTTGACCAAAAATCGCTAAAAAAGGCTTTAAAGAGTTTGATACTTTAAACCGTAACCGAATTTATTTAACTTCTGAATAAACCACAGTAAAAAGCCAAATTCCCCGAATCCTGAGATAACAGCAATAATATAATAGGGGATCAGGACTTTTTATTTAAAATAGAGAGTATATTATATGATCTGTCTAAAATATAAGGTTTATTGTTTAAAAACGAAGTAAATGAAGTGTCTATATCAGTAATTTTGTATTACCAACACTAAGATTAACATATTAATTAAATTCAAAATATTTTAATCATGAAAAGCCGATTAATTACAAAGTTTTTATGGTTGTTTTTTTTGCTGATAGAAAGCTTATCAATAATAGGCCAAAACTTTCAGAAAACAGCTAACGGAATCAAAACTGAGATTGATTCTATAAGTATAGAATTGCAATTCTACACTCCGTCAACCATTAGAGTGGTCAAATCACCCAACGGCTGGAAATATACAAAAGAGAGTCTTTCAGTCGTGGCAACACCCGAAAATACAGCATTTACTGTAACACAAAAGGGTGATGTTGTAACACTAAAAAGTAGCAAATTACTTGTTAATGTAAATCTGAAAACAGGGCTAATTACTTTTTACAATATCAATAATAAAGTTTTATTTAAAGAGAAAAAAGCTCCTGTATTCACCGAATTTAATGATGCAGGAACTAAGACATTCAAAGTATATCAGCCTTATCTGCTCGATAGAGATGAATCTATATATGGTTTAGGCCAGTTGCAAAATGGAAAAATGGTGCAACGTAACCAAACCAAATACCTGATTCAAGGCAATGTTGAGAATGTGGTTACATTCTTTCAGTCAGACAAAGGATACGGAGTGTTTTGGGATAATTATTCCCCGACCACTTTCAAAGACGACGAGAAGGAAACCTCATTTATATCTGAGGTGGGGGATTGCATTGATTATTATTTCATGCAGGGAAGCGATTCTGATGGAGTTATAGCTCAAATGAGAAACCTTACAGGGCAGGTACCTATGTTTCCGTTATGGACATATGGCTATTGGCAAAGTAAAGAACGCTATAAGAGTCAAGAAGAAATTACAGGTGTAGTAAGAAAATACAGAAAAATAGGTGTTCCTATCGATGGTATAATTCAAGATTGGCAATACTGGGGACATAACTACCTGTGGAATGCAATGGATTTTAAGAATCCGGATTTTAATGATCCTCAAAAGATGGTTGACGATATACATTCCATGAATGCCCATATGATTATTTCTATCTGGTCGTCATTTGGTCCGGCAACAAAGCCTTATAGGGAGCTGGATAAGAACGGAATGTTATTCAATTTTTCCACATGGCCTCAGTCTGGTATGGACTCTTGGCCACCGGATAGAGACTATCCGTCAGGCGTACGCGTATACGATGCATATAACCCCAAAGCCCGCGACATTTACTGGAAATATCTAAGCGAAGGCATATTGAAATACGGAATGGACGGGTGGTGGATGGATTCTACCGAGCCTGATCATTTAGATTGGAAGCCGGAAGATATGAATACGAAAACTTACTTAGGCTCTTTCCGAAAGGTAAGGAATGCTTTCCCTTTAATGACAGTAGGCGGGGTGTACGAACATCAGCGTGCCGAAAATTCGGATAAACGTGTATTTATTCTAACCCGGTCCGGATTTGCCGGGCAGCAACGTTACGGAGCAAATGTATGGTCGGGTGATGTCGGTTCTTCATGGGAATCATTGCGTAACCAGATACCTGCCGGACTCAACTTTTCCATCTGTGGCCTACCTCATTGGAACAGTGATATAGGTGGCTTTTTTGCAGGACAATACAATAAGAATTGGAATGATGGTAGCGCAACTAAGAATCCTCTATTCCAGGAACTTTATGTGCGTTGGCTGCAATTCGGAGCATTTAATCCGATGATGCGTTCACACGGGACAGATACTCCCAGGGAAATATATCATTTTGGAGAGAAAGGCGAACCGATATACGATGCTATAGAGAAAATTATCAATTTACGATATTCTTTATTACCTTATATTTATTCAACATCGTGGGAAGTAACGAATAAACAATCGAGCTTTATGCGTGCTTTGGTAATGGATTTTCCAAAAGATAAGAATGCCTTGAATTTGAATGATGAATTCATGTTTGGTAAAGCGTTTTTAGTAGCCCCTATCGTCAATGCCCAATATACTACAGAAAAAGTAGTAAAAGTAAATGAAGAAGATGGATGGAACCGTACCGAATCAAGAGATGCTGATGGGAATCTGATCGTAAACTTTAAAGAGAAAAAGGCTACGGATGTATATCTACCGGCAGGTACTGTCTGGTATGATTTCTGGACAAATCAAAAATATAATGGTGGACAGCAGATAACTTTAGAAACTACAATTGATATGATACCATTGTTTGTTAAAGCCGGCAGTATAATCCCCCTTGGGCCAAAGGTGCAATATGCTACCGAAAAAAAATGGGATAATCTGCAGCTTCGGGTTTATACAGGAGCAAATGGCTCTTTCATCTTATATGAGGATGAGTTTGACAACTACAATTATGAAAAAGGTGAATATACAGAAATACCTGTTACATGGAATGATTCTGCTCACAAATTAACCATTGGAGAAAGAAAAGGTTCGTATAAAGGTATGTTATCGAATAGAAAATTCACTGTAATACTTCAGGATGGAACGAAAAAAGAAGTAGAATATAATGGAAACAAATTAGAACTAAAATTATAATATATGGGATATAAATTGAATTACTATTTACTGACAGTAACATTCTCTTTCATATTTGTAGTGATGGTAAGGGCCCAGAATCCCATCATCCAAACATTTTATACTCCCGATCCGGCCCCCATGGTGTACAATGATACATTATTTCTCTATACGGGCTGTGATGCGGATACCGCCAGTTATTTCGATATGAATGAATGGCAGGTATTTTCTACGGTCGATATGGTAAACTGGACTGATCATGGAGTACAGCTTTTCTATAAAGATTTCAAATGGACAAAGCCCAAATCTGCTTGGGCAGCCCAGTGTATAGAGAGAAACGGGAAGTTTTACTGGTATGTATGCTGCGAATACCCGGGAAACTGGCATGTGATAGGTGTGGCTGTATCCGATCGTCCTACCGGACCATTCAAAGATGCGATTGGCAAGCCATTAGTATATACGGGTAAAATGGGAGATATTGATCCTACAGTATATATTGACGATGACGGACAAGCTTATCTTTATTGGGGTAATGGTAAAGTCTGCTATGTGAAACTCAATGAGGATATGATATCTTATGATAAAGAAATGGGGATTGCGGAACTGGATATGAATAAAGAACAATTTGAATATTTGGAACGCAATGATCCCAACCGTGCAAATACGTTGTTTGAAGAAGGGCCATGGCTTTATAAACGGAACGGATTGTATTATATGATATATGCGGTTGGTGGTATCCCCGAATATATAGCTTATTCTACAGCATCGTCTTTTAACGGACCTTGGAATTATAGGGGTGTAATAATGAATAAGGGCTACGAAGATCTGGCATTTACCAACCATCCCGGTATTGTGGACTATAAGGGAAAATCTTATTTTTTTTACCATAATCAAGGAATATCCAAACATGGGTTCAGACGTTCTACATGCATCGAAGAGTTTAATTTTAATGCCGATGGTACTTTCCCAAACATAAAACCTACAAAAGAAGGTGTTTCTCCTATTGCAACACTGAATCCTTATAGACGGACAGAAGCCGAAACTATGGCTTGGGGACAGGGGGTGAAGACAAAGAAAGATAGTAAAGGAGGAGTTTATCTGACTTCAATCCATAATAATGATTATATAAAAGCGAGAAACGTTGATTTTGCTAAAGGAGTTAAATCTATTGAAATTATTGCGACCCCGGTTGCAGGAGGAGAGATCGAAATTCGCTTGGATGAAGCTGATGGAGCATTGATAGGAATATGCAAAATCGATAAAACAGGGAATTCAGATACTTGGGGCAGCTTTTCCGCTAAGGTGAAAAAAACAGGCGGAATCCACGACTTGTTTTTTGTATTTAAGGGAGCTGATGGAGAACTATTCAATCTTGATTATTGGATATTTAAATAATAATTACTTAATATTATGAGGATTATAATACTTATATCAGCGTTATGCTGCTATATCGCATCATTCGCGCAGATAATGCCTTATAAAGATGCAAATTTAACTCCGGAAGAAAGAGCTCAAGACCTTTTATCACGTCTGACATTAAAAGAAAAAGTAGGATTGATGGGTGATAATTCAATCGAAGTCACTCGCTTAGGAGTAAAGAAATTTGCATGGTGGAGCGAAGCCTTACATGGAGTAGCTAATCAGGGAGGAGTAACAGTGTTTCCCGAGCCTATCGGAATGGCTGCATCTTTCAACGATGAGTTGTTATACCATGTTTTCGATGCCATATCCGATGAAGCGCGTGCCATATTTCATTTTCGAGAGAAGAAAGGAGATGAACGCAGGCAAGATAACGGGTTGTCGGTATGGACACCAAATGTAAATATTTTTCGCGATCCACGTTGGGGGCGTGGTCAGGAAACATATGGTGAAGACCCTTACCTTACTTCGCGAATGGGCATATCGGTTGTAAACGGCTTACAGGGACCTAAAGATGCAAAATATAAGAAACTTTTAGCATGTGCCAAACATTACGCAGTTCATTCAGGACCTGAATGGAACAGACATGTGCTAAACCTGAATAATCTGGACAATCGGCATCTGTGGGAAACATATATGCCTGCGTTTCAGGTCTTAGTCCAAAAAGCAGATGTGAGTCAGGTAATGTGTGCCTATCATCGTCAGGATGATGATCCTTGTTGTGGCAACAACCATTTATTAAAACGTATTCTTCGCGATGAGTGGGGCTTTAAGCGTATGGTCGTCTCTGACTGCGGCGCAATTGCAGATTTCTATACTTCTCATAAAGTATCATCCGATGCACTACATTCAGCGGTTAAGGGTGTATTGGCGGGTACCGATGTAGAGTGTGGTTTTGGATATACTTATCATGAACTGGTCGACGCTGTCTCACGGGGCTTGATATATGAAGCTGATATTGATAAAAGTGTTTTGCGATTATTGACCGAACGTTTCAGATTAGGAGATTTTGATGATAATTCAATCGTACCTTGGGCAAATATTCCCGATACAATAATTAATTGTAAGAAACATCAGGCCTTAGCGTTGGAAATGGCTCGCCAGTCGATGACTTTGTTACAAAACAAAAATAATATCCTACCTCTTTCCAGCAAAAAGAAAATAGCTGTTATCGGCCCTAATGCAGATGATGCAAAATTGATGTGGGGTAACTACAATGGTATTCCCGTAAAAACGGTAACTATATTAGAAGGTATTAAGTCTATTGCAGGTAAAGATATTTTTTATGAAAAGGGTTGTGATATAGTAGATGATATGATTCTTGAGTCTTATATAACAAGATCTACGGCTGATGGGAAAACGGGGATTAAAGCAACATATTGGAATAATAAACAACGAACCGGAGATGCGATAAATACTATACAGTACGATAAACCCATGAGGCTATCTACAACAGGCCAGCATCCCTTTGCCGATAAAGTCAATTTACAAAATTTTTCAGCTGTTTATGAAACATCATTTATTGCGCCGGAAACTGAGGAAATTGTATTCAAAATACAATCAGTAGGAGATTGCCAGCTCTTTATTAATAATGAACTTGTCTCTGAATATAGCTCATGGCGGTTTGTCGCCAGGCGCACTCCTTATAAAGTGGAAAAAGGAAAACAGTATGATATAAAAATAAATTTCACACAGAACTACGATTTTACAAATGCGAATTTGAATTTCGACATGGGGAAAGAATCTCCTGTCGACTATAAAGGTCTTGTCAACAGATTAAAAGATATAGATGTCGTCGTATTTGCAGGAGGAATATCGGGTGAACTCGAAGGAGAAGAGATGCCTATCGAAATGCCTGGATTTAAAGGGGGTGATCGCACAGATATTGAATTACCAGCTTCACAAAGAAATTGCATAAAGGCATTGAAGAAGGCTGGAAAAAGAGTAATCATGGTCAACTGTTCGGGTTCAGCTATAGGTTTAATGCCTGAAAGTGAAAGTTGTGAAGCTATATTGCAGGCTTGGTATGGCGGTCAGTCAGGGGGGCAGGCTATAGCTGAAGTCCTTTTTGGAAAATATAATCCTTCAGGTAAATTACCTATTACATTTTATGAAAATATCGATCAGCTACCCGATTTTGAAGAATATGATATGAAGGGGCGCACTTATCGATATCTGGAAGATAAACCTCTTTTTCCATTTGGTTATGGACTGAGTTATACAACCTTTGATATAGGTAGGGCTACCGCAAGTAGTATATCAGCCAAAGCAGGAGAAAAAATAAAGTTGGTTATCCCCGTCAAAAATACGGGAAAACGCACAGGCTCTGAAACAGTTCAGGTGTATGTGAAAAAAGTAGATAGTGGCGGTCCGATAAAAACACTTCGGTCATTCAAGCGAATAGAACTACCTCCTAATGTATCACAAGATCTTACATTTGAGCTAGAACCTTCATTTTTTGAATGGTATGATCCTGCAACTTTAAGGATGAACATATTATCCGGCGATTATGAGATTCTTTATGGGACTAGTTCTGATAACAAAGACCTGCAAACCCTAAACATAACATTAATCTGACAATTTTAAATAATAACTGACAAAAACGCTATGAAAACTTTTTTACCGTTAATCTTACTTTTTTGTTCTTTAATAACATCTTCATTTGTTCGTTCACAAGAAGCTGTAATTACAAGTCCTAACAAAGATCTAAATCTGAAAATATTTATCGAGAATGGAAAACTGTTGTATACTGTAAATTATAAGAATGCGGTGATCCTTGAAAAATCACCTTTAGGATTACAAACAAACGAAGGTGATTTTAGTACCGGTCTATCGTTTGTTGGAAAATCGGAAAATAAAATAAGTAAAACATATACACAAGATAAAATTAAACGTTCAGAGGTAAACTATGAAGCGAACACGCTGAAATATACCTTTCAGAATGGAAAAGAACAAAAGATGTCTGTTCTTTTCCAAATAAGTAATAATGATATTGCTTTCCGGTACGAACTTCCTGCATGGGGTGATCGTAGGGCATGCGTAGTAGTGGCAGAGATCACAGGCTTTCGTTTTCCTTCATACACGACTGCATTCCTGTCTTATATGATGGGCCCAATGGGAGCTTTTGCCCGGACTTCTCCTAGTTACGAATCAGGTTATCAGGCTGACGTTCCTATCGGAGATACCAAGTCTAATACAGGTTATGTATTTCCGGGACTTTTCAAGGTAGGAGAGGATGGTTGGGCTTTACTTTCCGAAACGGGAGTAAGCAGCTTATATTGCGCCTCACATTTAAGTGCTTATAAAGAGGGTCTGTATACTGTCGAATATCCAAATCAGAAAGAAAACAATGGGTTTGGGAGTGTTGGTGCCCAGTTAAGCTTGCCTGGCACTACACCTTGGCGAACAATTACCATAGGCGAAAATCTGAGACCAATTGTAGAAACTACCATCCCTTTTGATGTAGTAGAACCGTTATATGAACCAACAAAGAACTATAAACATGGTAGAGGAACATGGAGTTGGATCGTATGGCAGGATAATAGTATGAATTGGGATGATCAGGTTAAATATATTGACCTGGCATCTGAAATGGGATATGAATATATCTTAATAGATGCATTATGGGATACTAATATCGGCTATGACAAGATGTTGAAACTGATTGAATATGCCAATTCTAAAAATGTAGATGTTTTCCTATGGTATAATTCTAACGGGGGTTTCAATGATGCTCCACAAGGACCAAGAAATAAAATGAGTACATCAGTGGAGCGTAAGAAAGAGATGAAATGGTTAAAAGATGCAGGAGTTAAAGGCTTGAAAGTCGATTTTTTCGGTGGAGATAAACAAGAAACAATGCGCTTGTATGAAGATATACTATCCGATGCCAACGATTACGGACTGATGATTATTTTTCATGGCTGCACCCTTCCTCGTGGTTGGGAACGTATGTATCCGAATTATGTCGGAAGCGAAGCGGTGCTGGCTTCCGAAATGTTGATTTTTTCGGAAGGCGTGAGAAATGATGAAGCCTTTTACGCATCTCTTCATCCTTTTATCCGCAATACTGTCGGTTCTATGGAGTTTGGAGGCGTTTTATTAAATAAATACCTTAACAAAGGAAATAAAGAAGGACAAAAGCGCCTGACTACGGATGCTTTTCAATTAGCGACTGCTATACTTTTTCAAAATCCGGTACAGATGTTTGCTCTTACACCCAATAACCTTTTCGATACGAAAGATTTTGCTCTTGACTTTATGAAAAAAGTTCCCTCTACATGGGATGAAACATTATATATTGATGGGTATCCCGGAAAATACACAGTGATAGCTCGGCGATCCGGCGACCAATGGTATGTTGCAGGTGTAAATGCACAGAAAGAACCTTTAAACCTGAAATTAGAACTACCTATGTATGCAGGGATGAAAGTACGGCTCATCTGTGACGGTAAGAAGCAAGAAATTATACAAAAAGAAGTGAATATAAATAAAAACGGAATTCTGGAAGTAACCCTTCAGTCACGAGGCGGATTTGTATTATCAAAGTAAAAAATAAATAGATATGAAAACTCATTTAATATTTTTGCCACTACTCGTTCAAATATTATTGAACTTGCCTATTGTCAGCTCTGCTCAGAACCCTCTTATTCAAACTAAATATACGGCCGATCCGGCTCCAATGGTTTACAATGATACTGTATTTCTTTATACCACTCATGATGAGGATGATGCTCAAGGGTTTAAGATGTTGGACTGGTTGCTGTATTCTTCTACCGATATGGTAAACTGGACTGACCATGGAATAGTTGCAACCTTAAAAGACTTTAAGTGGGCAACACGCGATAATGGAGCCTGGGCACAACAATGTATTGAGCGGAACGGAAAGTTCTATATGTATTGCCCCCTGCACGGTCAGGGAATTGGTGTACTTGTAGCCGATACCCCTTATGGTCCATTTAAAGACCCTATAAACAAACCACTTGTATGGCAAAAAGAGCATTGGGACGATATCGATCCGAGCGTATTCATTGACGACGACGGTCAGGCTTATATGTATTGGGGTAATCCAAATGTTTACTATGTAAAACTCAATGAGGATATGATATCATATTCAGGCGACATCGTGAAGTTGGAAAATAAACCGGAACATTATCAGGAGGGGCCTTGGGTATATAAAAGAAATGGGCATTATTATATGGCATTTGCCTCTACTTGCTGTCCTGAGGGGATCGGTTATGCTATGAGCGATTCGCCAACCGGCCCGTGGACAACTAAAGGGCATATCATGAAGCCAACTCACCGTAGCCGGGGAAATCATCCGGGCATTATCGACTATAAGGGTAGTTCTTATGTTTTCGGATTAAGCTATGAATTAATGCATCTGGAAACCTTTAAACATCACGAGCGGAGATCGTCTATGGCTGCAAAAATGCACTATAATACAGATGGGACTATCCAAGAAGTACCTTATTGGGCGGAGACAATTTTGGAGCAAATCGAACCATTCAACCCTTACCGCCGCGTAGAGGCTGAAACTATGGCGTGGGGTTACGGTCTAAAAACGGAAAAGATGCCTGATGGCAGGATTTGTTTGACAAATATTGATAATAATGAGTCTTTATGCCTCCGTGGGATTGATTTCAAAAAGGGCGCCCGGGAATTTTCTGTTATGGCAGCATGTAGCGTCGATGGGGGGTATATTGAGCTTCGCCTGGGTAGTACTACAGGGAAACTTATAGGAACATTACCTGTAACACGTTCGGGAGCTATGGATAGATATAAGCTTATGTCGTGCCTGATTAAGGGAGCCGGAGGTGTACATGATCTGTATCTTTGTTTTAAAAGTAATTCTCAAAAAGACAATCTTTTCTTTTTAGATTATTGGGAGTTTAAATAAGGCGTGTATGATAATCTCTTAAGAGATATAAACCTTGAAGCTAATTCGATACCTCTACTTGTCGGCGAACTGGTTAATGCAGACCAAAATGGAGCTTGCTCAGGAATGAATGAAATAATAAGGACGTTACCGGATGTTATTCCTAATGCCTGCATCATACCTTCCGATGGATGTGAAGGGGTTGCAGATCGTCTGCATTTTAGTGCAGAAGGGTATCGAGAGTTAGGCAGACGTTATGCGAAACAAATGTTGACCTTGTATAAATAAAAAGTAACGTAAAGATGATAAAACATAGATTGTATATTTTTATAATGTGTTGTATATTAATATACGACTTATCGGCACAGGATCTCAAACTATGGTACAACACACCTGCCAAAATCTGGGAAGAAGCCTTGCCTTTGGGTAATTCAAGGCTTGGAATTATGATATATGGCATCCCTGAAAAGGAAGAGTTACAGTTGAATGAAGAAACAATCTGGGGCGGAGGTCCATACCGAAACGATAATCCAAAGGCTTTAGGAGCATTACCAGAAGCCCGCGAACTGATATTTGAGGGGAAGACCCCGGAGGCAGACCAATTGATAAACCGGACATTCTTTACCAAAACACATGGAATGCCTTTCCAAACGGCAGGTAGTGTCATACTTAATTTCCCCGGACACCAGAACTATCAGGGTTACTGCCGGGAGCTTGATCTGGACAAGGCTTTGGCCACTACACGCTACACTGTAAACGGAGTAAAATATACCCGTGAAGTTTTTTCTTCATTCGCTGATGATGTAATTATTATGCGAATTACCGCCGGGAAGAAAGGAGCACTTAACTTTGAGACGGAATATACCAACCAGTCCCAACATACGATCTCAAAAAAAGATAATACATTGATACTGGAAGGTAAAGGCTCAGATCATGAGGGCATAGAAGGAAAGATCCGTTATCAAATACATACACAGATAAAAAATCAGGATGGAAAGATCGAGGTTACAGACAGTAAAATATCGATATCTGGTGCCACAGTAGCGACCATCTATATCTCGATAGGTACCAATTTTATCAATTATAAATCTGTCGAAGGCGACCCGGCTAAAAAGGCTTCCGATGCTCTGACTAAAGCTTTAAAAATAGATTATAGGTCAGCACTGAAAAATCACTCGGATATTTACAGTAAGCAATTCAGGCGTTTCAAGCTCGATTTGGGAAATGTACCTGAAGCGATGAAATCAACGACTACTCAGCGAATTATTGATTTTCAGAAAAATCATGATCCGGCGCTGGTTACACTATTGACACAGTTTGGACGTTATTTGTTGATATGTTCTTCACAACCCGGTGGGCAGCCTGCTAACCTGCAAGGTATCTGGTGTAACAGTATGTATCCGGCCTGGGATAGTAAATATACCATCAATATTAATGCAGAAATGAATTACTGGCCGGCAGAAGTAACCAACCTTAGCGAAATGCATTTACCGATGATACAGATGGTAAAAGACCTGTCGGAAAGTGGGCAGCAAACCGCAAAAACTATGTATGGTGCGAGAGGATGGGTTGCACATCACAATACGGATATATGGCGTGTTACCAGTCCTATCGATTTTGCGGCGGCAGGTATGTGGCCCACAGGAGGAGCATGGTTGGTTCAACATCTTTGGGAACATTATCTTTTTACCGGCGATAAGAAATATCTGGCCGATGTCTATCCTGCAATGAAAGGTGCAGCAGATTATTTTCTATCGTCTTTGGTAGAACATCCCAAATATGGGTGGATGGTAGTTTGCCCTTCAGTCTCTCCCGAGCATGGGCCAGTGTCTGCAGGTTGTACAATGGATAATCAACTTGTTTTCGATGTGTTGACCAGAACAGCGCAGGCAAACAATATTCTGGGTGAAAATGAAGAGTATCGGAATCAGCTGCTGGCTATGGTAAGTAAACTACCTCCTATGCATATCGGGAAATACTCCCAATTACAGGAATGGTTGGAAGATAAAGATGACCCCCAAAACGAGCATCGTCATGTTTCGCATCTGTATGGCTTGTATCCGGGTAATCAGATATCACCATATACTAATCCCGCGTTATTCGAAGCGGCCCGAAACTCTTTAATATACAGGGGGGATATGGCTACAGGATGGTCTATCGGATGGAAAGTGAATCTTTGGGCGCGTCTGCTTGATGGTAACCATGCATATAAAATAGTGAGTAATATGTTAACATTGGCAGGAAAAGGGAACGAAGACGGACGAACATATCCTAATATGTTTACCGCGCATCCGCCCTTCCAGATCGATGGAAATTTCGGATTAACTGCAGGCATCGCTGAAATGCTCGTTCAAAGTCACGATGGCGCAGTTCACTTATTACCGGCTCTTCCCGATGTATGGAAAAATGGATCGGTTTCAGGGATTATGGCACGTGGCGGATTCGAGATCTCGATGAAATGGAAGGACGGCGAGGTTTCGGAAATTTCAATATTGTCGAAGCTTGGCGGTAACTTGCGTATTCGCGCGCATGTACCTCTTACCGGGAAAGAATTAAGTAAATCAGAAGGTAATAACTCTAATCTGCTTCTGGCCCCGGCTGACATTGCAAAACCGATCATATCCCGGGAAGCTTCACTGAAAGGGATTTCATTAAAAGAGATATTTGAATATGATGTTCCTACTCAAGCCGGGAAGAAGTATGTTTTTTTACGAAAGCATTTTATATAAATTCCACAATCTTTTAATTGCAACATTTCCGGAATGCGGGTTTGTTTATCTGCTATGAGGAAATAATGCAGGATTTCCATAAAGATACAAGGAGTAATTTTCTTTGAGATTGCAAACAAAAAGGTAAAAATGGGGCTGCCTTTCCAACCATTGAGTATTTCCTATGAGTATTAATTATCAAAGTTGGGATGAGGTTTTGTGTCTATTTATAGATTATTTAGATTTCCGGAACTAATCGCTTTCTTAATTTTCTATTCTGGTTTCATCGATAATTAAATAATCCTTCTGCATTTTCATATTCCAAACCATGAATTTCCTCTAACGATAAAATTTTCTCTCAGACAAAAAATGTGTAATACTGTCTCATGACTCAATCTGTTATTTGCTATTACCGGTAAACCGGCAGCTATAGTCTCTTTTGTACTGTATCGTAGATAATCACTGTGTTACCTAAACATATTTCCCATAAAGCTAAGATAATCATAATCATCGAGAGAAAGCTTTTATGGACATGTAACGGCAGTTAAAGAATATGAAACATTTACGATAAATAATCAATAAAGAAATACTCAAAATTATCTAAAATCAAATATCAAATATCTAAAAACAAATGTCATTCGGTAATAACACTCTTTAACTTTATCGCAAGTTAACACTTAAAAAAATAAAAGTAAAACGAATTTGTATAACAATTAAATCAAATCGTATGAGAATGAAAAACAAATCAAAAAAGAAAAGAAAAATTCGGTCGGCATGTATATGGCTTCTGCTCGTTTTCTTCGGTAGTTTGTCGGTGTTCGCGCAGAATAACCGGACTGTACGGGGAACAGTACTGGACGACCATAACGAACCGATTATTGGAGCTGTCGTTGTGCTGAAAGGTAAAGCTTCAGTTGGCACGGCTACCGATGTAGATGGCAAATTTACCATGAGCATTCCGGAAGGAAGCCAGACACTTGTCATTTCCTATATGGGAATGGTAACACAAGATGTGAACATTGCCGCCGGGAAAGACAATATTACAGTTGTCATGAAAGAAAATGAAGTTAGCTTGTCGGAAGTAATCGTTGTCGGCTTCGGACAACAAAAAAAAGCCAGTGTCGTAGGTGCCATTACTCAAACGACAGGTAAAGTGCTGGAACGCGCCGGTGGTGTATCGAGCATCGGAGCAGCATTAACTGGTAACCTGCCGGGCGTTGTAACCATGTCTAGTACCGGTATGCCGGGTGAGGAAGATCCCCGCATCATCATCCGTGGACGCAGTTCATGGAACAATGCCGACCCGCTTGTCCTTGTTGACGGCATCGAACGCCCGATGACAAGTGTCGATATTAATTCGGTAGAAACAATTTCTGTATTGAAAGATGCATCTGCAACAGCCGTTTACGGTGTGCGCGGGGCAAATGGTGTTATACTGATTACCACAAAGCGCGGAAAGGAAGGACGTCCTGTAATCAACATCAATATAAGCACAACCATAAAAGTGCCCTCAAGTTTACCTAAAACAATGGACTCTTATGATGCATTAAGTGTACGCAACCGAGTAGTAGAGAGCGAATTGGGACTTAAACCCGAAGCATGGGCCTACATGACTCCGCAATCGGTCATCGAAAAATACCGTTATCCGGCAAATCTCGCAGAATACGAAAGATATCCGAATGTAGATTGGGAAAAAGAGTTGCTCAAAGATTTCGGAATGTCCTACAATGCGAATGTCAGCATTTCGGGCGGAAATAGCTTTGTAAAGTATTTCACAAACGTGGACTATGTGAACGAAGGCGACCTTTTCCGCAGGTACGACACCGACTTTAGCTACCATGACAAACTCGGATACGGGTTCGATCGCCTCAATGTTCGTAGTAACTTGGATTTCTCACTTACAAAATCCACTACTTTACGCGTTAATCTGTCAGGCTCACATGGAAAAAGGACAACCCCTGCAGATAAACGTTATGAATATACCATGTGGGCAGGTTTGTATGGTATAGCGCCCGACTGCTTTCTCCCGCGTTACAGCGATGGCTCGTGGGGATATTATTATCCGAGTCCCACGCAAGCTGCTCAAAACTCAGTAGAATCAATCGCGACAACCGGTATCGAATACATTACCACCGACCGCCTTACTACCGACTTTGTTCTTGAACAGGACCTGGGCATGCTGCTGAAAGGTTTGAAAGTGCAAGGACAGATTTCGTTCGACAATAGCTATCAGGAAACCGAAAGAGGTATTAACAATCTATACCAGAACACCAACCTGCATAAGTGGATTGATCCCGAAACCGGAAAATCTTATACTGACCAGACTATCGACGTAAACAACAAATTCGACACGCAGAACACTTTTAACTGGACGGCAAGAGCAGGCCAGGTCAATAACCAGAGTTTATACCGCCGATTGTACTATTCCGGACGGATCTCATACAACAATTCGTTCGGAAAACATAATATAGGAATAATGGGTGACTTCAGTCGCGAGGAAAATGCAACAGGTAGCATGATACCTTCCTATCGTGAAAACTGGGTATACCGTACCACTTATGATTTTGCCGGAAGATATTTCGCCGAATATAACGGAGCATACAACGGTTCCGAAAAGTTTGCTTCCAATAATCGTTTCGCTTTATTCCAGTCCGGAGCACTCGGATGGATGGTTTCTGAAGAGCCAATAATAAAATCGCTTGGCCTGAAATGGCTGGATATGATGAAAATAAGGGGCTCTTACGGGCAAATTGGCGATGATCAGGTCAACGGCCGATGGCTATATATGACTACATGGGAATACCTCTCGGACAGAGGTTTTTTTCAGGGCTTGACCGGCAATAACCCACCCCAAAGCCCATATAAATGGTATCGGGAAGCAGCTGTAGGAAATCCCAATGTGCATTGGGAAACGGTTACGAAAATGAATCTCGGCCTTGAACTGGCTATATTTAACGGATTGCTTACAGGAACTTTCGAATTTTTTAAGGATAAACGTTCCGATGTTCTGATTGCAGGAAGTTCACGTGCTGTTCCTTCTTATTTCGGAACTACTGCGCCAACGGCTAACCTTGGAAAAGTTAATACGCAGGGATATGAAGTCGAACTACGTCTGAACAAGCAACTTAACAGGGACTTGCGGTTGTGGGGGAATATGGTTTATACACATGCTGAAGACAAAGTTATTGAAAAAGATGACGCCATATTAAAACCAGAGTACCAAAAAGCGGCGGGCAAAGCCAACGACCAGCCATATGCTTATGTAAGTCATGGTTATTATAATAATTACGACGAACTGTATGGTAGCACTGCGCATGATGCTCTTGACGACGCCCGTATGCCAGGCAACTATATCATCCTCGACTACGATGCCGACGGTGTTATTTCTACTTTCGACAATATTCCTTACGGCTTTTCGGGAACTCCCCAAAATACTATCAATGCAACATTGGGAGTAGATTACAAGGGATGGAGCGCATTCCTTCAATTTTATGGAGTAACAAATGTGACCCGTCAGGTAGTATTTAGCAGCCTTGGCGGAACGCGCAACACTGTATTCGATGAAGGCTCTTATTGGTCGAAAGACAACCCGAATGCAGATGTGCCACTACCGCGATGGAGCACAGTTGCAAGTTCTTATACGCCCGGTACACGTTATATGTACGACGGCTCCTACATACGCTTGAAAAACGCCGAAATAGGATATACGTTTTCTAGCGAAAAATGGGTAAAATCACTAGGCCTTAGCAGTTTAAAGTTTTATTTGAACGGAAATAATATCTGGTTGTGGACAAGAATGCCTGACGACCGGGAATCGAACTTTGCCGGTACGGGATGGGCTTCACAAGGAGCGTATCCGACCGTAAAACGTTTTAATATAGGTATTAAAGTAATATTATAAAATCCATCCCATGATAAGAACAAATATAAAATACTATCTATTTTGCGGGATACTTTCTGTATTGTTTGGGATTACTTCCTGCACAGACTATTTAGACCGTGATCCGGAATCAGTTATATCCGGCGAGACGGCATTCCGTAATTTTAATAATTTTCAAGGGTTTACGGAAGAAATGTACGCCCTGATCCCAGATGTGGCTAAACACAACTGGGTAAGCTCTTTTAATTGGGGCGAAGACGAAATTATCACTATCGGAAGCGGGGAATACCTAATGGGTTTCCATATCGACCGAGGCAACTACCGTGCTTATATTAACAAAGGTGATTGTTTTCTCGACAGAACCTGGAGCAGTACAGGTGACAGGTTTGCTAAATCTCTATGGGGAGGCTCCTGGGCAGGTATCCGCAAGGCCAACATGGGACTGGAAGCCTTGGAAAAAGGAATGATGGTAGACGGTTCCCAGGCTGAAAAAGATATTATTGCCGGTCAACTCTATTTTTTCCGGGCATGGTTTCACTTCCAACTGATACAATATTGGGGGGGGCTTCCATATATTGACTATGTATTACCTAGCGATGAAAAACTAATTTTACCACGCATGACATATAGAGAATGTGCGGAAAAAATAGCTGCCGATTTCCGTAAAGCTGCCGATTTATTGCCTGTCAACTGGGACGACACCGAAATCGGACGTCGCACATCGGGACAAAATGCCTTGCGTGTGAATAAAATATGGGCATTGGGATTCCTTGGCAAAAACCTGTTGTGGGCAGGCAGTCCATTGATGGCGAACGGAGTTAATGGACCCAGAACATACGATGCTGATTTATGCAAACGGGCTGCTGACACTTTTGGTGAATTGCTCAACCTTGTCGAATCGGGACAGACCCAGTATTCATTAGTTAGTTTCGAAAATTACAGTTCGTTATTTTATACCAATCACCAAAGCTGGTTGATGCCCGGTGGAACGGAAGCCATCATGAGAGGGCCGACTTATGGACCAGACTCATATTGGCGGCAGGCAAACTCATATCAGGTACAGGCCATGGCAAACGGAGATAACATTGTATTATGTCCGACGGCAAACTACGTCAATTACTACGGAATGGCAAACGGATTGCCGCTGAATGACCCTGAATCGGGTTTCGACCCCACACATCCGTGGAAAAACCGTGATCCGCGTTTCTATAACGACATTCTCTACGATGGACGGAAAGTAACCCAGTCGGCAAACGAATATCAGTATGCAAATCTTTATACAGGAGGGAATTACAGTAACGATGACCGCAACAAAAGCCGTACAGGTTATCTCAATTATAAATTTATCCCCATTGGAGCTAATACATACGACAATGACTATGGTTACAGCACCGCGCTCCATATCCACCTGAGTTGGCTGCGCCTTGCCGACGTCTATCTGATGTACGCCGAATCTGCAGCTCAAGGTTATGGGGCAGCAACCGGTAAATCAGGTAAATTTTCCAAGACGGCGGCAGATGCCATCAATACCGTTCGCGATCGCGCAGGTATAGGACACCTGAATGCTAAATATATATCGTCACTTGATGGATTCATGGACGAATTACGCAGGGAACGCGCTGTAGAACTATCGTTTGAAGCGCACCGCTTCAACGATCTGCGCCGTTGGCTGCTTCTCACGGAATACCCTTACAATATAAAGACCCGTCAGAGATTTGACCGTGCAGCGCAGCTTGACCCTGCTGCGGACCCGAAAGAAAACGGCGTGAAAAATTTCAAAGAAGAAATCCTTGTAACCCGCAATCTTTCGTCCAAGCACTACTGGCTTCCTCTCAAAACTGACGATGTCAGCTTGTATCCTGAATTTGGGCAAAATCCGGGCTGGTAACTGATTGATAACTTTTAAAAGAATTAGTAATGAAACAAATACAAAAAATAGTCGTATTTTGCGCAATACTAGCCTTTTGTTGCGGCAACGCCACCGCTCAGAATACGGATAAAACAGACTTCGATACAGACATCGATACGTTGAGCATCGATAACGATAAAGCCATAGAAGTCGCTTTTCGTAAGGTTAATAAGGAAGACTTCATGGGAGGCGTTTCATATATCGATATGACAGAACTGATGTCTAAATCATACAGTCTAAGCAGTTTGGGCTACCTGGATGTAGTCGGAGGTATAGGCAACGGTATCTGGGGTATGGGCGAATATCTTGTACTGGTTGACGGATTTCCCCGCGATGCCAATAACGTCCTTCCTACCGAAATTGAGCAAATAACTGTTCTGAAAGGTGCTGCGGCAGTCGTGCTATATGGTAGCCGTGCATCAAAAGGTGTAATAATGATAACCACGAAACGCGGTAAAATAGGTAAACGTACAATATCGGTACGTGCCAACCTCGGAGTGAATACTCCGAAGGCATATCCTAAATATTTAGGCTCGGCGGAATATATGTCGTTATACAATGAAGCCCGCGAAAACGACGGACTTACGGCTCTTTATTCAAGAGAAGATATTTATAATTACAGTTCGGGTGCCAATCCGTACCGTTATCCAAATGTCGATTTTTATTCTTCCGATTATCTTAAACAGGCATATGCCCGCTCTGAAGCAATGGCGGAAATAACCGGCGGTGGCAACCGTTCGCGATTTTATACAACGGTAGGTTACTATAATGAAGGTTCGTTATTGAATGTAGGAAATGCTAAGGACAACAGTACAAGCCGCCTCTTTGCGCGCGGTAATATTGATCTGAGTCTGCACGAATTGATTTCGGCCAAAGTGGATGCGAATGCGACATTCTATGATTTAAAAACTGCAAACGGAGATTTTTGGAATGGTGCGGCTACGTTACGTCCCAATCGTGTAAGTCCTTTAATACCAATTAGCTATATCGAAGGGAATGATGAGCACTCGCTGGCATTATTAAATGCAAGTAATTATATTATCGACGGAAAATATTTCCTGGGCGGTACACAGCTGGACCCAACAAATCCTATAGCAGCTGCTTATGCAGGAGGCGAAAATAAGTTTGTAAGTCGTCAATTCCAGTTCAATGCAGGCATAGATTTCAACCTCCGCGATGTTTTGGACGGTCTTTTCTTTCGTACAAAATACGGAATTGACTATGCTTCAACCTACAATCAGGCATATTCAAACACCTATGCGACCTACTCTCCGGTTTGGACAAACTACAACGGGAAAGATGTGATTGCAAGTCTCACAAAGTACGGAAAAGACGAGAAGACAGGAAATCAGAATATTGACAATACGTCATACAGGAGTACCCAGTTCTTTTCAGGGCAATTCGACTATACAAAAGTCTACAACAATACCCACAACTTCTATGCTATGTTGGTAGCTAATGGCTGGCAACGTCAATTAAGCGAACAATATCATAACATGACAAACATTAATTTGGGACTTCAGCTTTCTTATAACTTTCTCCAAAAATATTATGCCGATTTCAGTGCGGCCGTGCCTTATTCGGCAAAACTACCGAAAGGCAATCGCGCCGGATTTTCACCAACGGTTACCTTAGGATGGCGTCTGACTAAAGAGCCTGTGTTCCAAAATATCTCTGCTCTTGACGATTTAATACTGTCGGTTTCGGGTGGTATCATCAGTCAGGATCTGGATATCACAACAAGTGATAACGAAATGGGCTATTATCTCTATGAGAGTATCCTGCAAAGAGGAGGATGGTGGTCATGGGGCGACCTTGGCGGAGAGGCTGCTACCGAATATAACCGCGGCAATAATCCCAACCTTACGTTTGTTAAACGCAAAGAAGTGAACATAGGACTTCGCGGCTCTCTGCTGAACAAGCTGATTACATTTGATTTGAACTGGTTTTCAAACAAGATGGATGGCGGCATAACCCGCGCTACGTCCCTGTATCCTATATACTTTACTCAGGTAGGTTACCCCACTTCTTCCATCATCCCTTATGTAAATTATAATATAGATGATCGTTCGGGTGTAGATTTCAGTATAAACCTGAACAAAAAAGCCGGAGAATTTGATCTTACATTCGGTGTAAGTGGACTGTATAATACTATTACAGCTTCACGGCGCGACGAAACTTATGAATTCGACTACCAAACACGTGTGGGTAGGGCACTCAACGGCCTCTGGGGCTTGGAAAGTCTAGGGTTCTTCAAGGATGATACCGAAGCGGCAGCAGCTAACCAGACTTTCGGACAGGTGAAAGCGGGCGATATAAAGTATAAGGATCAAAATGGCGATGGACGTATCGACAGCAACGACGAAGTATTCCTCGGACGCTGGGACAATCCACTCACTTTGGGCGTCAATTTTACGGCGAAATTCCGAAACTTTACCCTGTTTGTAATGGGAAGCGGTAATTATGGAGGTAAAGGATTCAAGAACAGTAGCTATTACTGGGTAAGGAGCAACAATAAGTATTCGGAGGTTGTACGTAATCGCTGGACGGAAGAAACGAAGAACACGGCAACCTATCCGCGTCTTACGACGACCAACGGAGACAATAATTTCCGTAATTCCGACTTCTGGCTCTACAAGACCGATGCTTTCCGGTTATCGCAGGTGCAACTAACCTACGATGTACCTGAAAATGTCTTTAGAGATAAATTTGTCAAAGGACTCAGTATATACTTTGGAGGTTATAACCTTCTAACAATTTCAAAAGAAAGGAAACACCTGGAGATGAATGTGGGTAGTGCTCCTCAGACTCGCTTCTACAATCTTGGTTTGAAAGCGACATTCTAACTAAAAAAAAATAATCGTATGAAAAATATATTCAAATTATTAGTTATGATTCCCTTTCTCATAAGCTGCGAAAACCTGTTCGAACCAGCTCCCGAGAATTTCAGGAACGTAGAATCGTTATATAACGAGCCGAGTTTTGCGCAAGGTTTGTTGGGACATGCCTATATAAGCAATCCACTGGGCTCATGGTCGTTCAATGATGTTGCTACCGATGATGCCGTATCGAACGATCCCGGCAATAATTACCGGCGTATGGCTACCGGACAGTGGAGATCGAACAATAATCCAATGGACAGGTGGCAATACCTCCGTGCATCGGTGCAGTATATCAACCAGTTCATCGAACTCGTAGATGATGTGAATTGGGCAAGTGACCCATTAGTATCCGAAATGTTCAGAGACCGCATGAAAGGTGACGCCTATGGTATGCGCGCCCTCTACATGTATCATCTGCTGTTGAATCACGCTGGATGGGGTGAAGACGGACAATGCCTGGGTATTCCCATACTCACTCATTCCGAAACGGTCTCTTCCGAATTCAACCTGCCTCGAAATACATTTCAGCAATGTATCGACCAGATTTATGCAGATGTAGAGCTGGCAACCAGCCTTCTTCCATCAAGTTATGGTGACATATCAAGTGAAAGCCTGGTGCCGGA
This sequence comes from Dysgonomonas termitidis, assembly GCF_054657735.1. NCBI lineage: Bacteria > Pseudomonadati > Bacteroidota > Bacteroidia > Bacteroidales > Dysgonomonadaceae > Dysgonomonas > Dysgonomonas termitidis. The sequence continues at coordinate 788,676 of NZ_BAAHYD010000003.1, forward strand.
GAAATATAAAGCTAAAGGTGTAACAGCAGCTCAATATACCCGTGTATTCGGTAATTTGTCGCGCAACCGCATGAGTGGAGCTATCGCCGAGGCCGTTCGTGCACAAGCTACCTTACTGGCCGCTAGTCCGGCGTATAGCACAGGTTCTTCATACACATGGGAAGATGCAGCTCAACAGATGGCTATCGTGCTTAACCGACTGGGATCAAATCCTGCAAACCAGATAGATCCCAAAGGTTTGACATGGTATGCCAATGCTTCAGATATTATCAATACCAATTCGGGGATAAATGTAAAGGAAATACTTTGGAGGGGCGGACGCGAGGAAAACCGTACCCTCGAAGAAGACCATTTCCCTCCTTCTATTTTCGGACGCGGACGTCTTAACCCAACACAGAATTTAGTAGATGCTTTTCCGATGGCTAACGGTTATCCCATTACTCACACTTCTGCCGGATACAACCCCAATAATCCATATGCTAACCGCGACCCGCGTTTGAGCCTGTACATTATCTATAATGGCAGCAAAGCCGGAAGCCAAAACTCAGTAATAACAACTGCCGCCGACGGTATAAACAACGATGCTCTTGAACATGCAGAAACCTCTACCCGTACAGGCTATTATATGAAAAAACTGCTTCGTCAGGATGTGAATGCCAATCCGAGTTCTCCAACAAATCAGTTCCACTACAAGCCTTTCATCCGGTTCACAGAAATATTATTGGGCTATGCCGAAGCGGCAAATGAAGCTTGGGGCCCTACCGGAGCCGGTGGTAACGGTTACTCGGCTTACGACATCATCAAGGCTATCCGTGCCAGGGCAGGTGTAGGGAAAGATAATAACGACGCCTATCTTGAATCTGTAAAAGGAAACAAAGATGCTATGCGTGAGCTTATACATAACGAGCGCCGTCTCGAACTCTGTTTCGAAGGACATCGTTTCTGGGATCTCCGCCGCTGGAAAGCGCCAATCACTGAGGCGGCAAAAGGTATAAATATCACTGCTGGAGTACATGAAGTTATACCTTCAGTGGAAAATCGTTCATATGCCGACTACATGTATTATGGTCCTATCCCTTATGATGAAACGCTTAAATTCAGTGCCCTCATTCAGAACAAGGGATGGTAGTCTTATGTCAAACAAATAATATGAAGAAAAATGAAAAAATATCTGTTAATATTGATAATTATAAGCGGAATATTCACATCCTGTAAGAATGGTGATTGGGAATTTCCCGACTACGACTATACTGCCGTTTATTTCGCATACCAGACGCCTGTCCGCACGATAGTGATCGGTGAGGATGTATATGACACTTCCCTCGACAACGAGCATAAGTGCCAGATAATGGCTACAATGGGCGGAGTTTATGAAAACAAGAAGGATGTAGAGATTGGTTTTCGCATCGACAATGCATTATGCAACGGCTTGACCTTCGACGGCGGAGCCGAAGTAAAGCCCATGCCTTCCAATTATTACACCCTTTCTTCCACCGGAAAAATCGTAATCAAAAAAGGTGAAATTCTGGGAGGAGTAGTTGTTCAGCTGACTGACGCTTTCTTCGCAGATCCCCTCGCTGTTAAAAACACTTATGTGATTCCGTTGGTAATGACCGATGTGAAGAATGTTGACAAGATCCTTACCGGAACCCCGTTGGCGAATACTCCAAATCGAGTGAGAGCCGAAGACTGGGACGTTCTTCCGAAAGATTATATCTTGTATGCAATCAAGTATATCAATAAATATCATGCCAACTACCTGCGTCGTGGTAAGGACGTGATAACCGGAGATAAGAATGAGACCGTAATCCGTCACAAAGAGTATGTCGAAAAAGACGAAGTGGTCAGTACTCATACCCGCTCTCTCAATATGGTTGAACTGCCGCTCAGAATCACAGACGCTGCAGGCGATCTACTTGACTGTACGCTGCTACTCTCTTTCGACGACTCTGGTAAATGTACTGTTTCATCGGGCAGTGAGGGAGTTACAATGAGCGGAAGCGGACAATACGTTGTCAAAGGCGAAAAGAGAAGCTGGGGCGATAAGGATCGTGACGCTATCTATCTCAGCTACAATATTAATTTCGGGAAAATGCAGGTTTCTACCGTTGATACGCTCGTCATTCGCGACCGGGGCGTCAAACCGGAAACTTTTAAACCGGTTCTGAAGTAAAACTTTTAAATTTTGTACGTATGAAATATATTAATAAAATATTACTGACTTTGATATCGACGGTTGTTTTGGCTTCCTGTGTTGACGATGCACCGCTAATGTTCGATGTTAGAGAACCTTCATCGATAGCGGAGTTGAAATACCTAAACGATTATGATGTACTAAAGTCCTACATTGACCGTACGGCAAATCCCAATTTCAAGTTGGGACTCGGGGTTTCCGTATCGGAATATAACGCAAAAGGTGTTGTTTACAGGCTTGCAAACAGTAATTTCGACGAAATCGTAGCCGGATGGGAAATGAAACATGGAGCAGTAGTTCAAGACGACGGCAGCCTCAATCTCGCCAATGTAACTACATTTCTGGAGACAGCCCAGAAGGCCGGCGTCTCGGTCTTCGGTCATACTCTCTGCTGGCATGCCAATCAGAATGCCAAATACTTAAACAACCTGATTGCCGACAAGTTTATCCCGAGTACGGGTGAACCCTCATGGGACAGCTTTTTCAGTGCCAACTTTGAAACCGATGATGCTTCCAACTATTCAAGCAATCTTACAAATATAATAAGCTTTACTGCTACAGGCGAAGGATTTGAAAGCAAAGGCAGGGCCTTAAAAATCGTCAACGAGAAAGTACGGGAAAATGACTGGAATTGTCAGCTTTTTGTAACCTTCCAAAAGCCGGTGGCGGCAGGCGAAAAATACCGGCTGACGATGAATGTGCGGGCAGAAGCGAATGCAACATTCGGTACCCAGGCACATACTGCACCGGGCGCATACAAGCATTGGGATTTCTTCGGCTCCATTACGGCTACTCCCGAATGGACGACCTTTACAAAGGAAATTACGATTTCGGACGACCAGGCTACTGCTAACACCATCGCATTTAATCTTGGTTTGACGGCGACTACGTATTATTTCGACAATATTACCGTTGAAAAGTATAACGACGGTTCCGGTGGCGGACCTTCATATGTACCAGTATCAGGAGCCGACTTTGAAACCGGTGATAATTCTAACTATTCGGGCAACAGTAATGCCGTTCAGTCTTTTATAAGTCCGGGATTTGATGGAAAAGGAAGAGCTTTGAAAATCGCCAATGCGGAAGTTCGCGCCAATGACTGGGATTGTCAGTTCTTTATGACATTTCCGACGGCCACTGAAACCGGGGAAAAATATCGTTTCATCATGAATGTCCGCGCCGATGCTCCGGCTTCATTCTCAACGCAAGCACATATCGTTCCTCAGTCCTACAAACATTGGGATTTTGTCGGTACCATTAACTCTACTACCGAATGGACCACTTATACAAAGGAAATTACCATCGATGACAATACGGCCGGAGTGACAGCTATCGCGTTTAATTTGGGGAAAACCGCTACTAATTACTATTTCGATAACATGAGGTTTGAGAAATATACGGAAGGCGGTATCTGGATCATAAAAACTCCGGAAGAGAAAAAGGAAATTCTCACGAACGCTTTAGAAACATGGATCTCGGGTATAATGACCGTTTCCAAATCCGTCAAAGCTTGGGATATAGTGAACGAGCCGATGTCAGACTGGCCTGATCCTTCCCAACTGAAAACCGGTGTCGGTAAAACCGATATGGGCGCCGATGAGTTCTACTGGCAGGATTACCTGGGTAAAGATTACGCAGTAACTGCTATCCGGATAGCGCGTAGTCAGGAAGGTCATACTGACGATAAACTCTTTATCAACGATTACGGTCTTGAAAACAGTCTGGATAAATGCCGGGGACTGATTGAATATGTGAAGTATGTCGAAAGCAAAGGTGTGAAAGTAGACGGCATCGGCACACAGATGCATGTTAGCTTAAATGGAGTGAATAAGGAAACCATTGCTGAACATTTCCGACTATTGGCCGCTACCGGTAAGCTGATAAAAATATCTGAACTGGATATGGGTATAAATGTTGACGGCAAGGGTATTAAAACGGAAGATGCCACTGACGAACAGCTCCGTGAGCAAGCCGAACTTTATAAATACATTGTGAAAACTTACTTCGAGATTATTCCGGAAGCTCAGCGTTATGGTATTACACAATGGGCCGCCACGGATAGTCCGGCAAGTTCGAGCTGGAGAGGCGGCGAGCCGATCGGCCTCTGGAATTCGGACTATAATCGCAAACATGCTTATGCCGGATTTGCAGAGGGTTTGTCTGCTAAATAATTCTAACGCTCCTTGCATATATTCGAGTTTATTACAATAGAATATTATAATTTTGATTTTAAGTTAATTATCCATTTAGCATTTTAGGGGCAAGGTTTACCTACCTGATATCAGTTATTGGGTAGGTAGATCCGGTCCTACAAATACAACGTTCGACAAATAATTGAATATGAGCTTCCTTGCGGCATTACCGCAAAACCTAATATTGAATAAATAGATTCATAAGATAACAATAAGCCTTATAATGGACTTTGGGTATTCTTTTGAATCGGTGCATCCATATTCTTTTTACAGCCTTATTTATTTCCTGAGATTATTTTATCGTTTCATATCTGTATAGTGCAAAGCTATTTATGTCTGTTAGCTCTGCTTCTATATACCCATTATGGTCGGGAGTACAATCAAAGTCTGAACCGGAGCCCGTTATAAGAGAAAACCTGGCAGCTACACCTTCTGGCAGCCATGTCTTGAGCATTATCTTGCCTGCCGGATTATTTTCGCGAAAAATAAGCAGATAACCTTTATCCCCGGATATGGACTGGAAGCCTGTCCAGGATTTGCCGGAAGGCTCATCCCCTATTGGAAGGATAACCCCGCAATGAAAGTCATGTTGTATCTTACGATAAGGCTCGATATAATTTACAATCCCTGATGCCTGAGCGGGCAATCCACTTCCTTCGAACCACGCTAAAGGCTGGCCGGCCATTGTTATTGCGAACAGATATTCGAAGCTATAGTTATCAGGCGCAAATACATCACTCCCATATTTAGCGGTGTTTCTCCATTTATTCAGAAATTCGACCTGAATTTTTTCAGCCGGAACATATCTTGACAATTGCCATAGATTTCTTAGAGTCCAGTACGGATAATAGTTTTGCCAGTCGGTATAACGATTTTCCAAAAATATGTTGCCGTATTCATTAAAGAAATGATACCCGCTCCTGCGGCCTGCGGTAGCATCCAGATTAAATATGACCTGATCTTTTGTTTCTAAAAGGACTTTGTCGAACAGCTTCCTCAAATTTGTTTCAGCTCTTTTTGACGGAATAGATAAACCATCTATTTTAAACGTTCGAATACCATATTCTTTATACAAACTAATTATGGCTTGTGCATCCTTTTGCCAATCGGCATAGTCATCCTGTATACTCGGATTGAACCAAAGACAGATTTCAACCCCCAATTCTTTTCCTTTCTCTACAATGGGATGAAGTCCTCTCGGATACTTCGTTTTATCCGGCGTCCAATAGTCCGGGTTGTTCCATATATTCTTAAAGGAACCATTGGCTACCGCCGAGTTGGGGCTTTTCCCGGTTTGCCATCCATCGTCAATCTGAAAATGAGATATGCCCAATTTTCCGGCTTTTTCGACCTCATCGAGACAGAATAATTCATTGACTTTCGAGTCCTGGCTGCGATCTCCCCATGTGTTCATCATTACCATTTCATCCCTGTCAGATAAGATTTTTCTGATATTCTTCTGGTACATCCTCAATGCAGTCAGCTGATCCAGATCGCTACCGTCATAAACACCCAAAGCGCAACTGTATGTTTTCACCCATTGGTCTTTATTGAGGTCGTCCGGAACCACGCCCATACCCACGACAGCAAAATCTCCAAATTCGGAGACAAAATCAGAACCCGGGTAAGCCAGCTGAACATCCGGACAAGGCGCTTCTTTCAGAAAGAAGAGCCCCCGCTCATTTTCTTCATTCCGGGCGATAAACAGATTCCCTTTGTAAGAGTTTTTCCTGTATGACAGAGTATTATATTCAGCTACCAGATTATTGTTTCTGTCGGTAACATCAAAAAATCGGACAGTTCGTATTTTCCAATGTTTTCCAGCCAGCGAAATCCGGTCTAAAATAGGATTTAGCTCTTTTTGAGTAAAATCTTTCGTTGATTCTATATTTTTCAGATCTGCTTTATTTCCATTTTCCACCAGCCAGACATTGCTTGTAGTTCCTTTCAGATATGTTTCACAGGATACGACAGGGCTGTTCTCATATACTTTGTATATTCTTTTTATATCTGTTCCGTCTAAAGAGAATGTAACCTCGCTGGCCAGATATGCAGTATGAATCGGATTTTCCTCCACGTAGCGTATATCCCATTTACCGGACGTGGCATTGTCTCTATCCGATATAAATAGATCGGGTCTGTGGTCTACATTTATCCAAACGTTCTTATTAACTTTATCTGTAACCGAAAAAGTAATAAGGTTGCCGTTATTCCACAGAAATTTCCGTTCTATCAGCCTGTTTCCTATGACTAAAGTATCATTCTTCAGATTACTGTAACATCCACTCTGAGCTATACTAACAGAGACGAGAACATTAAAAAAAATCAGAAAAGAAATGTATTTCATATGTATAAAAGTATTAGGTATTTATTATTTCAAAAAAGGTAACAGATATATCAGTTAACAGTAAACAGTGAACTAACTTGTAACTCGTAACTGCCCGCAGGGCAAAGTAACTTGTAACTATTAAAAAAGGTAACAAAAGTAACACATTTTTAGCTATTAGCTGATAGCTGTTAGCCAATAGTTTACAAGAAAACTTGACAAAGTTGACACTTTTTCTACTATTTTCTACCTGACTTTTTTTAACATTGGCACATTGGCATATTGACTAATCGGCACATTAAATTCATTCTTTCAAAGAACTACACGCTAACGGCTGACGGTCATCGTTAAATATATAGATAAAATTATCGTACAATAATGAATATCTGGTCAAACAGAGGTCACTTGCTCCCGGCCTGTTTTGTCCCGGAAGAATATGGGACGGATTCAGGAGAAGATGCCCATTGTTTGTTCGGGATATTTCCCATCTGAAAAGACAATACCCCGCCATTCATTATATCCGAGTGCAGGATGTAACTTTTATCATAAGGTTTCCCGTTGAGCGTAGCCGATTGTATATAAATATTATTATCCGAAACGTTTTTAGCCTCGATTTTAAATTGTTTCCCATTTTCCAGATTAATCTCTATGTACTCAAAAGCAGGGCTTCCTATTACATAATATGGCATACCAGGGCATACGGGATAAAAACCCATCATGCTGAACACCAGCCAGGCCGACATCTGTCCCGAATCGTCGTTTCCTGACAGGCCATCCGGAGAATTGAAATATTCCTTATTAATAATCTCATGCACCCATTTCTGAGTTTTCCATGGCTCTCCCAAATATGCAAACAGATAGGCTACATGGTGACAGGGTTCGTTGCCATGCCAATAATACCCACCATCGAAGAAGGTGTCCAGATAGCTGATAGACCGGTCTCTACCCAGGATATCAACCAGTCCTTCAACATCATGCGGAACATACCATGTATAATGGTAAGGAGTGCCTTCACATATATAGGATACAAATTTTGTATGATCGAAAGGCAAGACCCATTTACCATCGGCATAACGTCCCCGGGCAAATCCGGTTTCAGGGTCTATCACATTTTTATAGTTTTTCGCCCGTTCCTGTAATATATTATAGTCTTCGGTTCTTCCCAGTTTCCGGGCAACCTGAGATAATACGAAATCATCATACGCATATTCTAAAGTACGGGATACCTGCTCTCTCCTGTGAAATGCATCCGGAACTTCATCTTCTAATGGGATATAGTTATATTTCAGATAAGACTCCATCGCCCTTCGTCCCTTTCCGTCTATATAACTTTGGTGATCCCGGTTGGATTCAAAAGCGTTTTTGCGCATCAGGGAGTAAGCTTCTTCATAATCAAATCCCGGAGTATCTTTTATAATAGCATCTCCAATCATTGACAGGCAGTGATCACCGATCATTGCTGCTGTATAACTGTTCCAGGCAGGAAAGATAGGTAACCATCCACCTTGCTGTCCTTTCAGTATGAGAGAATGTGCCATGTCTCCATTCCGTGCAGGATTCAATATGGAAAAGAGTGGGTGGACAGCCCTGAACGTATCCCACATCGAAAAATCACAATAATAGGTGAATCCTCCGGCTTTCATTATCTTTTTGTTGCCGTCGAAAGCCGGATAGGAACCATCTGTATCGCTAAATGTTCTTGGTAGAAAATGCGTGTTATACAGCGCTGTATAAAACCGTACTTTATCATCCCCGTTGTTTCCGGTGACAACAATCTGTCCGAGGGTTTTCTCCCATATGTCGGACGATTTGTTCCGGACAGCGGAAAAATCCCACCCATGAATTTCGGCTTCAAGGTTTTCACGGGCATTCTCCACAGATGTAAAAGAAGTCCCGATCTTTGCCAATACTTTATGAACAGAAGGGTTTAGCTTCACCCAGGCCCCCACCTTATTTTTCCGGCCTTGTGCCTCATTTCCTCTGTCGATCACAGAATCCCCCACCCATACTCCGAATTGCTCGATGCCGGCGTCCAGCTGTATCACGAAATGCCCGCTAAAGCCGGCCGGTTGCCCATATCCCTGATAGATACGGTGTACGGGATTATATCCTGTAATCTCCTTTTTTTGATGATCTATTTTAATGTATCCTTCACCCTCATCACTATTAGGCTCTATTATAATATAACGGTCTCCGGTTTTCTTATAATCGAAACTCAGGATTCCTCCCCGGGACAATCCGGTCATTTCAACCTGAATATCATAATCATCAAGCAATACACTGTAATAAGAAGGTGTTGCAACCTCATTCGTATGCTTGAATGCCGAAGCTCTCTTTTCGGGGTCTATTTCGAGTTTGCCTGTCATTGGCATAATGGTGACACTTCCATAGTCCTGTGTGCAGGACCCGTTCATCCAATGGCTGGTTCTGAAGCCTTGTATCGCATGCTGATAATAATAGTAGGGAGGGTAACATTTTTTTTCAGAAGCCTGTGTTTGTGCAACCCAGTTTGTCATTCCATGCGGAACTCCTACCGCAGGCATATTCTGCCCCCGCTCTTCGGTCGAACTTTTATCTTTCCCCTCTATTACCCTTATGTCGGTTCCGATGAGAGGATTTACATATTTTTGATAATTTACCTGCTGCCCGGTACATGATATTGATAAAAGGAATCCTGCTATTAAATAATATTTCATATCAATTATATCTTTATTATTGCATACGGCAATTTCACGTATGGTGAAATTGTATTCCGAATATAAGCAAAGAAGAATATATAATCCGGAAAACGAATAATATATTCTTCTTGCCTGTTATGGAATTATTTCGGTTCTATCTTATAATTATTCTGCGAAAGTTTGGGATTTACATCGATTTGCTTTTGAGGTATCGGACAAATCAGGTTTGTTTCGTTCAATTTATATCCTTTCGATTTTAGGACTTCAATTGCACGGCCTGTGCGAACCAGATCGAACCAACGATGTCCTTCGAATGCGAGTTCCGCCCTGCGTTCATTCTCTACAGCTAATAAAAAGGCATCCTTGTCGGTCGTGTTGATATCCACAGAGGTTGTTTCTGTTGTTTGGTATCCGTATCCCCGGCGACGCACCTTGTTGAGATATGCGCAGGCATCGGCAGTCTTTCCGTTTCGGTTCAAGGCCTCGGCGTACATCAGCAATACATCCGCATACCGTATTACCGGAAAGTTGTTGTTAGAGTCCCCGTCCTGATATGGGGTATCGAAATACTTGCTTACATAACGTGAATCGACCCATTTGTTTGTCTTATTATTGATATAACCCAGCCTCATAGAAAAATCGCGGCGGAGGTCTCCCGCACCATAGGAATCATACATCTCCTGTTCGGGTACATTATTACCGCCTGATCCACCAATAGAAATTACACTTGTACCTGAGTTTTCAGGAGCAAATGCGTTCGGGAAATTATTTCCTTCTCCATAACCTCCTTTTTTGAACTGGACCTCAAATACAGCTTCTTTACTATTATGATTATTCGCATTGAATACACTTGCATATCCATCTATATTTAATGAACCGGCCGTGTTTTCAAGTAAAGAATATTCCCCGCCGCTTATTACTTCCAACAGTTTCTTTTCGGCTTCAGGATAATTGTTCAGAGTGAGATAAACTTTTCCCAAAAGGGATTTTGCCGCACCGGAAGTTGCACGTCCTATATCGGAGGCCGGATAGGATTTCGGTAATTTTTCAGCCTCTGTCAGGTCTGAGATTATTTGGGAATATACCTTATCCTTGCTTTCACGCGCATAATCGTACGCTTCTGTTATTGTGACCTCTTTCAGCACTAAAGGCACATCGCCATATACACGGACCACATTGAAATACAATAATCCCCGCAAGAACTTACATTCCATTTTATAGTGCTCTTTCAGATTGTCATCCATAGAGATATTGTCAATCCGTCCCAGGATTGTATTTAATCTGTTTATCGCATCGTAAGATTTATTCCAGAAATCGGCAATATACGGATTTGTTGTACGAATATAGAATTTGTCGAACTCATCCTGATCTGTTACCGAACCGGACAAGGCATTGCGTGTATTATCGGATGGAATCTCGGACATAACATACCAGTTTCCGTACAGGTTACCCTCCTGCAACGCGGAATAAACTCCGTTTACAGCTGCTGTAAATTGTTCCGGAGTCTTGTAATACTGATCAATAGATAATTCTGTTTTTGGTTGCAGGTCCAAAAAACCGTCGCATGATATCAAACTTAAGCAGATACCCGATAGTAATAATAATTTATATATATTTTTCATAATAATCATATATTAATCTATTTGTTAGAATGTTACATTTACCCCAAAAGTAAAACTCCGTGCCAGTGGATATGCACCGTAATCGGTGCCGGGAGCCAGTACGCTGTCTTCCTGGAAGCTCGTTTCAGGGTTATACCCGCTGTAGTCTGTTATTGTGGCCAGATTCTGAATGGAAAAATAGATACGGGCACGTTGCATAGATAGCCTGCTTGCCAGATTCACAGGTAACGTATAGCCAAGAGTAAGGTTATTGATACGTATGAAAGAGGCATCTTCGACCCAACGGGATGAAACCGCATTATTCTGTCCAGTGGTTAGCGAATTGGCGCGCGGAGTCCAGCCATCTCCCGGATTTGCTTCCGACTGCCATCTGTTGAGTACCTCTTTCATCTGATTCTGGTTTCCTTCCATCTGTGTATAGAACCGTTTGGCAAGGTGCAGTACATCACGTCCTTGCACACCCTGTAGTAAGATGCTAAGGTCGAAACCCTTATAAGTCAGCTGGTTCATCATACCCCATTCGAAGTCAGGCATATTACTTCCGATGATAGTACGGTCATTCGCGTCTATAGAACCGCTTCCGTCGATATCAGCGAACTTAACGTCTCCGACATGCGAATCGGACATACGGGGGCTGTTTGCCAGATCATTCGCATTCATATAAACTCCGATCTGTTTATAACCATAGAAACTGCCGATAGGCTCGCCAATCATGGTTATATGGGTTGTTCCGGCTCCTCCGTCACTCTGGATCGGATCTCCTGTCGGTCCCAGTTTAACCACCTTATTTGTATTGGTTGATATATTAAAGTTCGTGGTCCATGTAAAATCTTTGTTCATTATATTCACGCTGTTAATACCAAACTCCAATCCTTTGTTATTCATTTCTCCTATATTGCGCCATGCATTCTTAAATCCGGTTATAGTCGGAATATCCACATTCAATAACAGGTCTGTAGTGATACGCTTATAAATATCCACAACGAACGAAAGACGGTTTCTGAGTATATTCAATTCAATTCCGGCATCAAATTGCTTTGTTTTCTCCCATGTTAGGTCGGCATTCGAAATGCTTTTCTGAGCTGCGCCGGTCACTACATTACCTGTTCCGGCTCCCAGAACATAATTTTGGGTACTCATCGTACCAATGGCGTTATAATTACCTATATTATTATTACCTGTAAGGCCGAAACTTGCCCGGATTTTAAGGTCGTCGATCCATGTTATTCCTTTCATAAAGTCTTCCTGGGAAATCCTCCAGGCTATGGAACCCGAAGGGAAATAACCGTAACGATTATTCTTTCCGAAACGGGAAGAGCCGTCGGAGCGTATAGAAGCTGTGAGGTAGTAACGATTATTAAACCTGTAATTAACACGCGCCAGGTATGATACCATAGACCATTCATTTATATCGGAAGTTCCGGTTTTTACTTTGGCATTATTAATTGTTTGTATTATATCGTCCGGAAAATCAGAGCCTTCTGATTTATTTTGTGTGTATTTGTTTTTTTGTAATGTAAATCCGGCTACAGCATCTAACTCATGCAGGCCGAAAGTACCCGAATAAGATATTGTATTTTCGTTTAACCAGTTGAATATCTCATAAGCTTCAGCCGTTGCTTTCCTGTCTGTGGAAGGAAGGGGGGCTTCGACTCCGTTTTTAGGGACTGTCGACGGACGAAAATAATTATTTCTCCACTCTTTGAAGTCTGCGCCTAAAGTAGTTTTTACTTTCAGATTATTCATTAATGAAAATTCTGCATACATATTACCGAACAGGCGAAGATTTGTATTTTCGTCCTTTATTCCATTTGCCAGGGCTACAGCATTCGGCACTCCCGTAAGTCCGTCACCGGCTACAGCATACATCGCCTGCGATGCGTATGTACCATCTTCCTTATATACCGGCACTATAGCCGATGTGGATAAAGCTGCATTAACAACGCCGTCACTGGCCCAGTGTCCGCGTCCTACTTTTTTGGAATTCATATATGACGGGGCCAGATTAATCCCTACTTTCAGCCATTTATTGAAGTCTGTATCTACCTTAGCACGGGCAGAGAAACGATTAAAGTCGCTACCAATGATAATTCCGTCCTGTCCAAAATATCCGCCGGAAAACATATATTTTGTTTTCTGGTCTCCTCCGGTTACCGTCAACTGATAATTCTGAATCGGGGCAGACCTGAATATTTCGTCTTGCCAGTCTGTGCCGGCTCCTATAACTGCCATTGCTGCTGCATCATCGTATATCGCCGGATAACGATAGCGGTTTCCTGCCGGGCGGGCACTTAGCGGATCGCTTGCCTTTGCTCCGGATACTCTGTCGACATAGTTGTTATTAAATGCTTCTTTACTAAACATAGCAAATTCCTGGGCATCGAGCATGTCTATCTTTTTTGTTATATTCTGGAACCCATAGTACATATCAAGGTTGACATTCACTTTTCCGGCTTTACCCGACTTTGTAGTAACAAGAACAACCCCGTTAGCGGCCCGTGAACCGTAAATTGCGGCTGCTGACGCATCTTTTAAAACTTCAATAGATTCAATATCGCTGGGGTTAACAGAATTCAGGTTCTGATCTCCTAACGGATATCCGTCGACCACGTATAACGGAGAACTCGACGCCGATATGGAGCCTGAGCCGCGGACTCTGATAGTGGCGCCCTGTCCGGGTGTTCCTCCGATCTGTTGTATTTGCACACCGGCAATTTGCCCGGCCATTATTTGGGTAGCATCCGATACTTTCAGATCTTTAGTCCGTTCGGACGACAATTGGCCGACCGAACCTGTCAAATCCTTTTTCTTTACTACACCATATCCTATAACCACCACCTCGTCCAATGCCGCTGTACTTTCGTTTAGTGTAATATTCAGTTCGGTTTTTCCTTTTACGGCGACTTCCTGAGTGATATAGCCGATATAAGATATAACAAGAACAGCGTTTTCGTCGGGCAGGTTAATTGTAAAATGACCATCCACATCGGTCACTGTACCGGAAGTCGTTCCTTTTTGTACTATCGATACACCGATAAGCGGCTCTCCTGTTTTGTCGAGGATTCGTCCCTTTACTCTGTAAGCAGGTTTTTGTTGATATTCGGAAAGGTGCTCTTCTGACAGACCGTTTTTAACAACAATGATCTGTTTCCCCTTGATATGATAGTTCATATTGCGGGGGATCAACACACTGTTCAGTATCTCTTCTAAATTTTTATTTTCAGCTTTGACAGATATCCTTTCTTCATTCAGAATATCTTTTTTGTAAAAGAAAACATACTCTGTAGAATTTTCTATTTCCGTAAATAACTTATCCAGAGTTACATTCTTTACATTCAAAGATAAATTGACGGTCTGTGAATGTGCACTTGCTGAATATACAGTATTGATACTGAAGAATAACAATACAATGTATAAATTCATCATTTTCAGGAAAAGATTGTTTTGCCTACAATCTTTAAAAAGGTTAGGTGTTTTTTTCATAAGATTAAAGATTTTTGAATGAACTAACAATTCATTATTTGCAAATGAATAAAATGAACAATGATTTTACATCTGAACTTTGTGGCATGGCATTTTTCCGGCGTTTTTCATAGTTTCGGTTTTTTAGGGATAAAACTTAATTACTTATTAAATAAATTATATTGGTGTTTGCGCACACACATATTTGTAAAAAATCCAGCTTATTCTATATATATAATATTGTTTTCCTTTCTTATTACAAACGGACTGGACAGGGATATGCTTTTCAATACGTCTTCAACTGAATCTTTAAGATCTAACTTACCTTTGTACAGATCAGATATATACTCATCATCAGCATGTATTTCCACATTATAATAACGGCTGAGTTTTTGTATTATAGAGCTTAACGGTTCTGTATCAAATACCATTACGCCTTCTTTCCAGCATATATATTTGTATACATCAACAGTTTTTATACATTCTTTTCCATCTTTCAGGAAGAATCCCTGATCGGGCATTAACGCACCTTTTTTACCCGAACATGTAACCTCGACTTTCCCGGCTACCAGAACCACAGAATTTGAGGCATCTTTGTTGTAAGCCGAAATGTTGAATTGTGTGCCCAGAACCTTCACTTCAAACTTACTTGTATGTATGATAAAAGGATGCCGTTCATCTTTAGCTACATCAAGATACATTTCACCATCAATATATATGTCACGTGTTTCTCCTGCAAATTTTTTAGGATACATCAGTTTTGATCCCGAATTTATCCAGGCAAATGTGCCATCACAGAACTTTATAGTGGCCCGCCTTCCATTTGGAACAATTAATTGTAGAAATTGATCTTTAATATCGGCTGATTTTATTTCATCGTTCCCGACAATAAGGCTGCCTTCATTGGTTTGCTTTATAGTATCGTTTTCATTTACATAAGTGTGTGAATCTCCTGAAATTATTCTTACTTCGTCAGAGTTTATACTGATAGAGTCCAGCATTGATAATAGCTCATGCTCTTTGGTGATGGATGGCTTCGTGTGTAAAAAAAAGAAATAGGATACAATGAATATCAAAGAAATGGCTGCAGCAGAACTTATCCATAAAAAAGGTCTTCTCTTTTTTTTCTTTTCAATAGCGGAAACAAATTTTCCCCAATCTTCATCGATAGTCTCCTGAGTGGCTAAATCTGGTTTTATTTCGATATTGCGAAGCAGTAGCAGAACCTGCTTTATTATGATTTCTTTATCAGGGTTCGCCATTATATAACGCTCCAGCGCTTCTTTGTCGCAACCCTGCGCCAGTTGCAAAAAGTCATCATCCAGCAAAAAATCTTCTATTGTATCATAATTTTTCATGCAAAAAATTTAGCTGTTTTCATATAATACAACCGAAGATTGATTTTGTAATCAGTCCCTATATACTTTTTTTATTTTTTTTGATCAATGTATATGGATAAACAGGATAATAAGAATTAATAAATCCTTATTATTGTCATTCTCCCGGGCCTTTGTTATTGCCCGGTGCAGTAAGTTTCGTGCAGCCTGCCCCGACAGGGACATGATTTGAGATATCTCTTCATAGTCCATTTGGTGTATAAAGCGTAGGTAAATTATTTCTTTTTGACGGGGAGTTAGTACCGATAATATATTCTTTATCCGAAGTTTGAGATGTTCCTGCTTTTCCGTGTCTTCTATATCATCTGTTATAATCGAATATCTTAATTCAAAATTGATCTGTTCGAAATCTGTATGCCGATTTTCTGTTTTTTTTATATTCAGAAATGCATTTCGCACAGATCGCAGGAGAAATGGTTTAATGGTGTACAGATCATTAATCAAATCAGAGTTAGTATATAACCGGATAAAAATATCCTGAATAATATCTCTCACTTGCTGGCTGTCCATTCCAAGACCCATCCCGTAAGAATAAAGTATATTGTAACCCTGGTTGTAAAAATCAGCAAATGCCTCTTTGTCTCCATTAACAAATGAAAGCCAATAGTCTGATAAGGTGTCTTTTTTATTTACAGATGGAGGAGACATTGTTACTACTTATGATTGAATACAATACAAATATAATAAACGGTTTTTCTGAACAATCCTTTTTTGTAATAACTCTTATCCTTTTTGAGGTGCCGCCGGATACACATGACTTCTGGCGACATCTTTTCCCGGAACTATAACTGCCGGATCTGTTCTCTGTCCGATTTTACCGTATTGTTAATAAAACTTTTATGATGTTCTCACACTATGAAAATTATGATACAACATTGCAAATGTAATTTATTTTGCTCAAATCATTTTATTAATTTTCCTATTTAATTCGAGTTGCGATAAGATGGAAATAAAGAATACAACATTTTTATAAGAATTTACAACATTTTTATCAATATAAAAGAATGTTAGCTTTATGTTTGCAGTACGAAATGTAATGACTTTCAAAAATTGGATGTCATGTTATACTTAAATGAATTATTTAATACTAAAATATACCAGATGAAACCACTAGCATTAAAGGTGCTGACTGCAAGCCTTTTTATTTTTATGAGTCTTTCCATATCAGCCGGGGAAATCAAAATTAAAGTCAATAAGAAATATCTGAATTTCCCTGTATCGCACAGGCAGGACCGGGCAAGGATGACATTTAAAACAGATGGTAAGGACGATTTGTCGGTCGTTATCCGGTTAGCACCGGAAGGAGCCGATTATTGGGTGTTTAAAGATGTCGCCGACCTGAAAGGCAAGACTATTACAATAAGTTACGAAGGTAGTGATAAAGCCTTGAACAGAATATATCAGGATGACGTCATTGCAGGACAGGATAGTCTGTACAAAGAAAAAAATCGCCCGCAATTCCATTTCACAACCCGCCGCGGATGGATTAATGATCCTAACGGACTCATATATTATGACGGGGAATATCACCTTTTTTACCAGCATAATCCGTACGAAAGGGAATGGGAAAATATGCACTGGGGACATGCCGTAAGTAAAGACCTTATACATTGGCAAGAACTTCCCGATGCTTTATATCCGGATCATCTTGGAGGGATGTTTTCAGGATCGGCAGTTATAGATTACGATAATACAGCAGGTTATAATAAAGGGCAGAACCCGGCTATGATCGCCGCTTATACTGCTGCCAGTTCTGAAAAACAGGTGCAGTGTATTGCCTACAGTCTGGATAAAGGACGTACATTTACCAAATATACAGGTAATCCGGTTATTGATTCCAAACATATATGGAACAGCCAGGATACCCGCGATCCGAAAGTATTCTGGTACACACCCGGCAACCATTGGGTAATGGTGCTCAACGAACGTGACGGACATTCAATATATACTTCTGCAAACCTTAAGGATTGGAAATATGAAAGCCATGTTACCGGATTCTGGGAATGCCCCGAACTCTTCGAGCTGGCTATAGATGATAATCCGGACAATACCAAATGGGTTATGTACGGAGCATCGGGGACATATATGCTGGGCTCGTTTGACGGAAAAGTGTTTACTCCCGAAAAAGGGAAATATTTATATTGCAGCGGATCAATATATGCAGCTCAGACTATTACCAGTATGACGGACGGACGGCGCGTACAGATCGGTTGGGGACGCATAAGCCATCCGGGTATGCCATTTAATGGAATGATGCTTTTGCCTACAGAACTGAAATTAAAGAATACAAAAGACGGTGTGAGATTATTCAATATTCCAGTAAGGGAAGCGGAACAACTTTTCGTTCCGGCCCGTAAATGGAATAATCTGACATCAGATAAAGCAAATGAGTTACTGAAAGAATTTTATTCGGCGGATTGCCTAAGGGTAAAGGCCAGAATAAAACTGTCTCATGCGACCAGCGCGGGTTTCAATCTCTTCGGGCAAAGGATTCTCGATTATGACCTGAACTCTACCAGGATCAACGGAATATTCTATTCTCCCGAAGATATGACAAGTATGGAGTTATCGGCCGACATATATATAGATAAAACATCTATTGAAGTATTTATCGATGGAGGCGCATATTCTTACTCAATGGAAAGAAGCCCTGATGTAAACAATAAGGAAGGTTTTCATTTCTGGGGTAATAATATTGAAATAAAAGATCTGGAGGTATCCAATATAAAATCTGTCTGGATGTAATAGAACTGATTAAAAGGAACAATCTGCTGGTTGGTAAATAAAAAACGGGGTTATAAGCTTAATCGTTAACAGACTTCAATATCATAAATTAAAAGAGACTGTAGATTGATGATTTTCAGTCTCTTTTTTTGTCCTGCCATAGGAGTCCGGAAATAATAATTTTCTTTGTTATATTGGGATATCTGTCTTACAATTTAGCTGGTGCCTGTTAGTATATACTTACTTTATTTATATACAGAATATATATCTGTAAAATAAAGAAGAAGTATTTATCAAGTTAAAGATAAATGTAAAATTTTGGTATTAAAGAAAAAAAGCTAAATTTGAAACGATGAGCCAGGTGCCTGTTTAATTATTATCCGGTTCAACTTTTCAGGGCTGTTTTTTCCAATCTGAATGAAAAGAAAGATTAAGTGAAAAGAAACTGAAAAGAAACAAAAAAGAAACGAAAAAAGATGGATAATGGGATATTTTTGTAAGATCAAAATAGAGGCCCTAAATAGATAAACCTAAAAGTGCAGTATCAGTCTCTTTTGTAAAAAGACTATAATCAGGGCAAGCTAAGCATAAAAGACATTTTTGCATCATGGATAAGGAGCAAGATCTGATAAAAGACTTAATAGCAGGAAAAGAGCATGCCTATAAGTATATATATGATTATCACTATCAGGCTTTATGTACATATGCTTATCAGTATGTGAAGGACGTTTATATAGCAGAAATGATTGTAGGAGATGTCATTTTTTCTATTTGGTCTAAACACGATAATTTGATTATCAACAGTTCTTTGCGCGGGTATCTGATGAGTGCGGTTAAGAACACGTCGATAAATTATCTGATCAGAGAGAAAAAAATGGAAGGCATAAAAACGGAACTCCGGTCATCAATGGAAAAAAATACGGATGTACTGGCTTACCCGGACAACTCTCCATTGATAAAACTGATAGAAACAGAGCTTGATCTGAAAATTAAGGATAGTCTTGCCAGTATGCCGGACTTAACCCGAAGGGTATTTGAACTGAGCAGATTTTCTGATATGAAGTATCAGGAAATAGCTGAGACCCTTGATGTTTCGGTCGATACTGTAAAATATCATATGAAGGTAGCATTGTCCCGTTTGAGAAACGATCTGAAAGACTATATAAATGTATTAATACCCTTCTTATTAATTTTATTGAAAAAAAATCTATTCTGATTTACCCTCTTTTCATTTTGGCTTGTCTTTAATTATATAAGCAACATTATAAATGGAAGAATACCACAATATAGACGAGCATAAACTTACTCTTATTATAGATTTTCTTGAAGGATCACTTTCGGAAGAAGATAATGATGAACTGCAGCTTTGGTTGTCAGAGTCTGAATTACATGTGTCCTACTTTGAGGAAATAAAAAAAATATATTATTCTTTTGAATATATTAAAGAGAGTCAAAAATATGATAAAGACAAGGCTTTCGATCTTTTTAAAGAGCGTATAGAATCATCTTCAAATAACATCAGTGAAGAAGGTACACAGGTAAATGAAATCACAGAGAAATCATATAGCCGGAAAACACTTTTACAAATGGCCGGTATTGCAGCAACTATTGCTTTACTTATAGGCTTCTCCTTTTCTCTTTTTCAGATAAAGGCAACGAAACCTTTACAAAAAGAGGTGACCATCGAATCCCCTCCCGGGCACAAGACAAAACTCTTTTTGCCTGATGGAACATTAGTATGGTTGAATTCGGGCACAAGAATAACCTATAATACCGGTTATGGAGTGGATAACCGGAATATAAAGATGGATGGAGAAGCTTTCTTCGATGTGACGAGGAATGAAGGATTAAGTTTTAAGGTTGCGGTTAATGATATACAAGTGAGTGTGTTAGGTACTTCGTTCGATGTTGAGGCTTACCAACGGGACAAAGAAATATCAGTCTCTGTTATGACCGGACAAGTCTCTGTGGGAAAGATGAATGACAAGATATTTGGAGTATTGAAGCCTAATGAAAAAATAGTTATAAACAAAGATAAAAATAGTTTTAAACTGACAACCTGCGACCCGGAAATAGATGGTATATGGCGGCATGGACAACTCAAAATTATAAATGACCCTATGCCGGTAGTCATATCCAAAATGGAGCGTTGGTATGGTGTCAATATTACTATAGAGGGTAAAATATCGCGTGAATACTATTGGATGACTATAAAAACAGAATCGCTGACGGAAATACTCGAGTTAATAAATAAAATAACCCCAATAACTTACAAAATAAAGGGAGAGGAGGTGACCATCAGATATAGATAGAGTGAAAAACGGGCTAAGAAACCCCAAATTCCTTAACCCGAATCAAGCAACAATTTGATCATAATACCAAGCACAAGTTGCTAAGAATAAATTCTTAGTAGGAGGTTATTATACCCATTGTCTGTTGCAAAGATAATAGTTTATTCAAAAATTTAACAACTTAAACTATGATAAAAACGACCAGATTTATCGCAATTTTGTCTTTTTTCGTGTTTTCTCTTTGTTCTTTACCTTCAATAGCAAATACAAATCAAACCTTATCTAAAATCAGTATTGCCGGAGAGATGTCACTTAAAGAGCTGACGGCTCAAATAGAGAAGAAAACGAATTACACATTTGTTTTTAATTCGTCGATTAATATGAATCAGCAAGTGGCTGCAAATTTCAGAAATGAGACGGTACCGGCCATCCTGCAAAAAGTATTTGAAGGAAAAGGTATTTCCTTCGAAATTTTGAACAGGCAAATAATACTGAAACCACAGACACAACAAATTCCTGCCGGTAATAAAAAATCGATGAAAGGGACTGTGACCGATAGTGAGGGAGAACCGTTGATCGGCGCTACAGTGAAGATAGTAGGAACCACTACCGCCACCCTGACGGATATAGATGGGAAATTTTCTATCGAAGCATCTCCAGGAGAGGTTTTGGAAGTTTCTTATGTGAGTTACCAGACAGAGTCGATAAAAATCAGGAACGAGGCGGAATTTAATATCGTATTACAACCATTAGACAAGCTTCTGGATGAAATAGTAGTAGTCGGATATGGCACGCAAAAGAAGATCAACCTGACTGGTTCTGTCGGTGTTATCACCCCAGATGAACTGAATAAGCGTCCGATAACCAATGTATCTACAGGTTTGCAGGGCTTAGTCCCGGGAATGACCGTTACAGCAAGTGCAAACGGAGGTTTACCGGGACAGTCCAATGCATCGATACAGATCAGGGGTATTGGTTCAGTATCCAACAATAGTCCATTGATATTAATTGATGGAGCCGAAGGCGATATGAATATTATAAACCCGAACGATATAGAAAGTATTTCTGTATTGAAGGATGCTGCCTCGGCGGCAATATATGGAAACCGTGCTGCAAACGGGGTAATATTGATTATTACTAAAAGCGTAAAAGGCAGCGAACGTGCCCCCCATATCAATATCAATTCTTATATAGGAATACAAGAGCCTACCAAAATGCCGAAAATGGCAGACAGCCCTACCTTTATGGCCTGGGAGAATGAGGCTCAGGCAAATATCGGAGGTAATCAGAATTATACAGCCGCGGATATACAGAAAGTCCTTGATGGCTCAGACCCCAATTATTACGCTAACACCGATTGGATAGATGCCGTATTCAGGTCTTCGGCGCCGCAATATAACTTTAATGCAAGTGTAGACGGCAAAGCGAAAAACATGGGGTATCTGATATCTTACGGTTATCTCGATCAAAAGGGCTTAACAGTAGGAAAATCTACCAGCTCACAAAGGCATAATGTACGTTTAAAACTGAACACAAAAGTCGCGGATATATTTAATATTACGGCCAATATGGGATATGTCGAAAGAAATTTTACCGCGCCTAATGCATCTTTTGATCTTACCGCGGGATCTTTATATAATGCGATGAGAACCCGTCCGTTAGTTCCGGTTCGTTTTACTGACGGGAAATGGGGATATGGAGGAGGACAAAGTAACCAGGTTGCATATCTTACCGATGGTGGCGGCCAGAACTTCAGATCGAATGAGTTTACAGGTAACTTTACAGTGGAAGCAACTATAATGAAAGGCTGGACGGCCTCGGCAAACTATATAACCCGCCAGTCCAACAGTTTCAGGAATCTTTTTAGTAAAACGATCAATTTCTACTATCCGGATTCTGACGAAATATGGTATACAACCAATACGCCAAACTCTATCGAAAACCGCGATTACAGTACTCTTAGCCAAAACTTGTTTATTCAGACAGACTATGACCTGAAAATCAAAGATCACAGTATCCATGCCATGTTAGGTTATCAGCAGGAATGGCAAAGAAGCGACCAGTTTAATGCGTCGAGAAAGAATCTGATAACGGAAAAAGATCCTGTCCTTGAATTCGGATCTGCCGATACTCAGGCAAACTCGTCTGCTGCCAGCCATTGGTCTATGCGGTCAGGCTTCGGGCGTTTAAACTATGACTATAAAAGTAAATATCTTCTGGAAGCGAATCTTCGCTACGATTTAACGTCCCGGTTTGATAAAAGTTATCGTGGAGAATGGTTCCCATCTTTCTCTGCCGGATGGCGTATTTCCGAAGAGAGTTTTATGGATAACTTCAGGAGCTTCCTGGATCAGTTAAAACTGCGCGGATCGTGGGGGATACTTGGTAATCAATATTCTATGGGTTCGGATCTCTACCCTTATCTTTCCCGTATAGGTTCTGTGTCTGTGCCGGCATTAGGAGCAGTTCCAAATGACGGATATGCTGAGACATATATAGGTAATCCTATGTTGTTGTGGGAAATGCTACATACTACCAATATTGGGTTGGATATCAATGTGCTGAATAATAAACTGTCTTTCACAGGAGATTATTACGTAAGAAAAACCAAAAGAATATTATTCAACAGGGAACAACCCGCCGCAGGTGGATTTCTTAAAGATCCGGATGAAAACGGAAACGAAATGGAAAATAAAGGATGGGAAATGCAGATAGACTGGAGAGACAGAGTAGGCAAAGATCTTAACTATGGAGTAAGATTTACTTTGGCCGACGTGAAAAATAAAATTACAAAATGGGATTCAGACAAAATTGGAACATATACTATATCCAAAGAAGGAGAAGCATATGATGCATTTTACGGTTTAGTCGCCGATGGTATAGCCATGCCTACCGACTTTGAATATTATGACGCGGCAAGGGGTAAGTATATGAATCCGAAGTTTCCGATTATGTCCGGCGATGCAGGAATGGTACAGCCCGGAGATATAAAATATAAGGATTTTGATGGGGATGGCGCTATCGACTTGGATAAAGACAGGAGAGTAGTCGGGAGCTCTATTCCTCGTTATACATTTAGCCTGAAAGGCGATATAGAATATAAAGGTATTGATTTCAGTTTCTTGCTTCAGGGAGTGGGTAAAGTAGACGGATACATTTACGGGCCTGCCCGCCATGCCTTTACCGACCAGTCGACATATCCTCAGACTTTCCATCAGGATCGTTATCAGGCGTCTAATCCGAATCCGAATGCAAAATACCCTCGTTTTACATATAATCAAAGTTATAACCAGCGTTTTTCTACATTCTGGATTGAGGATGCATCGTATCTGAGAATGAAAAATATACAGATCGGTTATACATTACCTGCGAAGTGGACAAAGCATGTGAGAATAGACAAGTGCCGTTTCTATGTGTCGGCAGATAATCTGTTCACTATTTCCGATTATTTCTCTTCCAGCGATCCGGAAACTCCTATTCAGGGTGGAGGTAATTATCCTCAGATAAAAACTTTCGTATTTGGTGTAAATATAAGTCTTCATTAAAAACACATTTGATTATGAAAAAGAATATTACATACATCTTTATATTCGTATTTTCAGCTATACTCTTTTCCTGTAATGATGACTTTCTGGAAAAGACTCCGTTAGACGAACTAACCGATGCTAACTTTTGGGAATCGGAGTTGCAGGTCAAAAATGCGGCAAATGGCTGTTACTGGGCTTTGATAGGGAAAGATATGATGATTAATATCTCGGAAGGATTGAGCGATAATGCTTTATGGTATACTCTCAGTGGTTGGAGACAGGTAGGAAGCGGATTGTACGGATCAGACTTCTCTACATTGGATAGCCGCTATAAAGATGCATACAAACAATTGAGGCGTTGTAATTATTTTCTGGCTAATTATAAACGGGCCGAAGGTGTTGTCGACACTAAAAAACTGGACCAATATGCCGGAGAGGTACGATTCCTCAGAGCGTTTATTTACTATTATCTTACATGTTTCTGGGGTGATGTGCCATTTATTACAGAGCCGTTACCTCCGGGTGATGACAGGTTGTTTGATGCCCGTACTTCCCGCAGCGAAATTGTAGATTTTATGTTGGAAGAACTGGATGCAGCCGCGAAATCTTTACCCCGTTATATAGAACCGGCAACCACCAGCTTTGGCCGAATCTCAGGCGCTGCTGCAAAAGCGATGGAATCACGCGTCGCATTGCAGAATGAAAGGTGGACTGTGGCAAAAGAAGCTTGCGAAGCCCTTATGCCGGCCGGAGAATATGCTTATCACGAACTATATACAACAGGACGTCCAAACCAGGACTATTTTGATTTATTCACCTTCGAAGGAAGGGCATCCCGTAAGGCTAATAATAAAGAAGCTATTCTGTCTTATGTTTATAATTTCGATCTGCCATCTCCGACAAGGCATAATTTGAGCCGCGAATTACAGGTTCCCGACCAGATCATAAGATTTAATGCTACCAAATCTATGGTAGATAGTTACCTGTGTACTGATGGTTTGCCTATCGAAAAATCAAAACTATATAAAGGGGACGGAACATATACTCCGGCTTATAGCGCATATGATAGTGTATTCGTTAACAGAGACCCCCGGTTAAAACAGTCTTTCGTCTATCCGGGATACGACAAGTGGTACGGCAAAGTGGATGGCAGAGGCACGACAAATGCTGCCGAAGACGCATCCAAAACAAATGTTTTCCGTTCTCCTAAGTTCAATAATGACGGAAAGGGAGCTGTGACTTATACAGGTTATTATATCCGTAAATATTGTGAGCCATCTAAAGTTCCTCTTTACAATCAGGATGATAATGATATAATCTTTATCCGTTACGGGGAGGTGCTTCTTAACTATGCTGAAGCCATGTTCAACTTGAATTCTTTGGATCAGGATGTTATTGATAAAACGATCAATAAATTGAGAGACAGGGTAGGGATGAAGAAAATGATCCTTACAGAATTGCAGAGCAACGGATTGGATCTGAAAACGGAACTTCAGCGTGAACGCCGTGTAGAATTATTTATGGAAGGGCATCGCTGGTACGACCTTATGAGATGGAAACAAGGCTATGAATTAGGAGTAGATAAATCTGAAACACCCGAACGTCAGGAAAAAGGAATTATGAAAGGTATCCGTAAAGACTATGCTTACGATCCGGCGGTATTTACAGCAACTACCAAATTTGACGATAAAGGGTTCCTGATATTTGATGACTCCCGTGTTTTCTCAAGTCCTAAAAATTATCTGTTCTCACTTCCATACCGGCAGATGGAATTAAATCCTAATCTGAAACCAAACAATCCGGGATGGGAATGACAATTATCAAAATAAATGATTATGATGAACAAGATTAGATATTTAATTATTTGTGTTTTATTAGGATTGCTGGCTAATGGGACGCTGATGGCGCAGACATCATTCAGGCTGATGAATTTCAATACCCGCATGTCGGGACAGATGGTTAATTATTCAGCCAAACCGTTTGCTACTTTGATAAAAAAGCATAATCCAGACTTTATCATCTTGCAGGAAGTGGATTACTTTACTGCCAGAAATGGAGGAAAAGATTTTACGACGGAGTTGGCAGCGGAGTTGGGGATGTTCTCTGCTTTTGGCCCGGCCATAGTTTATCAACAGGGAGAATATGGGGTTGCTATCCTGTCAAAATATCCGATACAGAAAATCTCCAATAACCCGTTGACTAGCAGTTCTGCCGATATGAAAGAAAAGCGGACTGTTCTCTATATCGATGTAATATTACCCGGAAGCAACGAAAAAGTGCGGGTGGCGGCTACTCATCTCGACCATTCAACGGATAATGTGCGTTTAGATATGGCGCGCCAGTTGGATTCATATGTCGGAAATTCATTTCCTACTATATTGGCGGGGGATTTTAATGCCAAACCCGGAGAAAATGCTGTTGTGCAGGGAATGGCCAATTGGCAACGGATTTGTAATAATTTCCCGACTTTCCCGGCAATTCCTACAAGTAAGATCGATTATATTTTTGCTAAACCTACAGGAAAATGGACTGTAAAATCCTATGAGATACTAAAAGAAACCGGGATTTCAGACCATTGTGCCTTAGTCACGGATGTTGAATATAATAAATAACCGGATATGAAAGATTTAATAAAACTGATAGGAATACTGTTATTCACGCTATTGCTGGCCTGTTCGTCCGATAGTGGTGATGACGGAGGCAATGGTGGTGGCGGTGGAAAGGATGATGTATGGGATAAAAGCAGGACTGCCAAGGTTCTGGTAATATCCGATTTATCGGCCGGAAACCTCTTCCCGAATACGAATTACAGTTCCGTAGTGAATACAATAAAGGCAACAGAGCAAAATGTAATCTTGCTCAACAATACCAATGTTTCTTTTTCGGCAACGGAGATGCTGAATCCGGCTGCGAAAGTTGCGCATCAGTCCCTTTATATGCCTTATTTTGTTCCTCATGGAAAAACCGGCAATGAATATCTGGGAAATACGATACTTCTCGGTCAGGCATTAAATGAGATGCAACAAACGGTTTTGTCTGCAGATTGTTGGATGTTTCAGGCAGAGATTCCATTTACTTCTTCGTTGAAAATGAGATTCTCGTCCGGATCTTTCAGCTCAGAGGATCAAATCGCAGCTGCTGTCAGTTCCATAAAAAATAATCTTTTTGTTTCAACATTAGTTGCCGGTACTGTTAAGAGAAATATTGTGTCCAAGCTGGTGACGTCTCTGAGCACTGCTTTAACGAAAGATTCTTATATGCTGAATATCGTTGATAATGTAAATAAATCGAGCGAATATTGTATATATATTCTTGGTTCGTCAAAATGGAAATTGAGGGACACGAACGAATCTGCCATATCAGGAGATATTAAAAGCTTTCTTATCCAGATTGAATTACTCAAATAAAAATACAGATGAAGAAGATATTTAACTTTCGTGTATATATACTGATAATCCTTTCTTTTTCAGCAATAAACTTACTGGCACAGGATAAAGTACAACTTAAAGTTTTGTGCTATAACCTTCGTTTTGGAGAATTGGCTTCATTGGAAGAATTTGCCGATTTTATAAAGAAAGAAAATCCTGATATCGTTGCCTTACAGGAGGTGGATGTAAATACTTCGAGAACAAGGGCCCCGCATCAGAATGGCAAGAATTTTATTTCAGAACTGGCTTTTCGTACAGGAATGCTATCCCTTTATGGCAGAACAATAGATTATGCCGGAGGATATTATGGGATTGGCATACTTAGTAAATATCCTATCAGTCAGTCGCAGCGTATATTTTTGCCAATGCCGGAAGGAGCAAAAGAGCGGCGGGCGCTTTTAACGGGAGAAGTAGAATTATCTGAAGGAAAATCAATCACTTTTGCCTGTACGCATCTCGATTACACAACCTCAGAAGTGAGAAGGGCGCAAGTAGATTTCATTAATCGACAATTGATGACGATTGAAACACCGATCATACTATGCGGTGATTTTAATGCCAGACCCGATTCGGATGAAATTGCCAATGGTATGAAAAACTGGATGCAGGTGAGCACTATGGATTTTACGATTCCGGCTAAAAGCCCAAAATCTAAAATAGATTACATATTCTGTTATCCGGCATCGGATGTATGGAAAATTGTGAAATCATACACACCGGTTGTCCAATTATCAGATCATTTACCGATTATCACGACGTTAACTTTAGAGACTAATTAATGACTAAAAATGAATGAATATGAAAAAGAATCTATTATATATCAGATATAGATTATTGTGTGTTTCGTTTATGGTAGCTGCTCTTTTTATGGCTTGTGGCGATGACGACAAAGCGACCAATTATCTGGACGATAATGCTTATCCGCCTCCGACAGTAAGCCTGACTTCTGAAACATCATATAGCGAAGTGGATATAAATACCAACAAAATAGTGGAAGGTACCGTTACTGCTCCTAATGGGTTACGGAATATTTATGGGACTCTTTTGCGTAAAACGGCAGACGGGTATGAAGAAATCGACGCGAACAAAAGAGTGCATGTGAAGTTAGCGGAATTTCCAAATACTTATAGCTTTTCTATTGAAGTTCCAGTAAATGCTGAAGACGCAGGTGGTATTGCGATTGTAGCCAATGATATTTATGTAAAACAAGTGGTTCAGAATATTTCGATTGAAAAGATAACAGGAATACCTCCGAAAATCACAACAAATCCGGCCGGGATAGAGTCTGTAGAATTAAATGGAAGTGTTTCTTTGGAGGGGGTGGTATCTTCCATTGAGGGGCTTAAATCCTTGAGCTATGGTTTGGTTCAGAAATCACCATATCTTGAACTTCAGGATGTAAAGAATATTGCTGTATCGAACGATAAAGAAAAATTATTCCAGTTCTCTCTTGTTGTAGATGATGAAAGAGCAGATGCGATTATGATTAAAGCTGTCGATATCAGAAATGTAGAGAAAGTACACTTCGTGGATATTAAAGGGATAACAGGAATACCTCCGGGCAGAGCTTATATATTTGATAATGTAGAGATGGCTCCGGAATGGGAAAATCCGGGTGATCCGAACCAGCCGTATATATTCTCTATTGATGGAGTAAACGTAAACGGAACTGTTAAGAATGTACTGTCCTTAAATGAGGCAATCTCGGCAAGTAGTGGTAATGTTGACTTTATGTTTGCAAATATCTGGCGTAACCAGACTAATTTTGCTTATACTGCACAACGTGGATTTGCATTTGTTGGTGCAAGCCGCCTTAATGGAGGACCTGTAGGCAGGCAACAAGATGCTCAATGGTTAACTACCATGACACTAAATCTTTCTAACTTTAAGATAATCACCGATGTCCTTGCTACAAGTATGGACTTAGATAATTTTTTTGAAGACGCCACCGGTAATTGGCAAACTTTCGAGGCGTTGGATGGACTTAAAAGCTATTTAGCTGCATCTACTGCTACGACAAACAACCTTGTTATGTGGCGTCAGGGAGCATCTACAGATCAGGTGGATGCCTGTAGCCACAATATTAAACAAGGTACATATGTTGCTTTTAACCGTCGCAATATAGATGGTGAATTTAAATGGGGTATAATAAAAGTACTGGAAGCTCCGGACGATTCTGATGCTTTGAAGGATGGCTGTAAAATAGATCGTCCAGCTTCAGGCAATGGTATGAGTGCACACTACTCTGCTCCGGGACTGGCCGGATTCGATTATTCCGGAGTGACAAAACTCTATGGAAGAAAGTGTAAACTGAAAATTATCGTTCAACGGTAACGGAAATAATCTTATCTTTGAGGAAGTACAGATATATAATCTGTACTTCCCTCTTTTCTCGGCAATCATTACTGTTTGTAGATTTGTATTGTATAAAGCTTAAAAAGAATTATATAGACTGCAAATTATTTGTACAAGCGGAGTTGAGAAGATTTATATTATAAATATTGAAGTTCTGGACCTTGAAACGCTAAACCATGAAATATAAATAGCAGATATTATGAAAACTAACCGACGAAATTTTATTAAGACTTTAGGGGCATTCACTGCTCTTACAATTATTCCCCGGCAAGTACTGGGAAATGGCTATATAGCTCCCAGCGATCAGCTTACTAAGGGCATAATTGGAACAGGAAATATGGGACGTGGACATCTTAAATATGCTGGTACACGTTTAGTCGCAGTTTGCGATGTAGATAAGAAACACCTGGAATTAGGTAAAAACCTTGTCACAGACAAAATAGCGGCATACCATGATTTCAGGGATCTCATTATGGACAAAAATGTCGATATTGTCCATATAGCAACCCCTCCGCACTGGCATGGTATCATGTCTGTAGAAGCGGCCAAAGCCGGAAAAGACATTTGGTGCGAAAAACCTATGACCCGTACTATAGGAGAAGGCAAGAGGGTGATGGAAGCTGTAAAACAATACGGAAGCATGTTCCGGTTGAATACATGGTTTCGTTTCAAAGATAATTTTTATGGATTGGGAACTCCCGTTCAGCCGTTAAAGAAGCTGGTACAGAGTGGGATGTTAGGTTGGCCGCTGAAAGTAACGATTAGTAAACATACCGGATTCGACTGGAAATTCTTTTGGGTAGGAAAAGAGTATCTTGAACCGCAACCTGTTCCTGAAGAACTGGATTATGACATGTGGCTCGGACCCGCGCCGTACAAACCATATAACTCCCACCGTGTACATAGCACATTCCGTGGTTATTGGGATTATGATGGCGGAGGATTGGGCGATATGGGACAGCATTACATAGATCCCGTTCAGTATCTTTTGGGTAAAGACCATACAAGTCCTGTAAAAGTGGAGGTAGATGCGCCTCAACAGCATCCCGATGCCATCGGTGTCTGGCGTTCTATAACTTATACGTATGACGATGGTTGCCAGATCGTATTGTGGGGAGGTGATTATGGCAATCCTGATACTCCGTATATATCAGGCCCTAAGGGAAATGTGTACAAAAACTTCGTATGCGATATTCCCGGTTGGGAAAAGAAACTGGCCGACTATCCCGAACCGGAACCCCAGG
The DNA here is from genome assembly GCF_054657735.1 of Dysgonomonas termitidis. Lineage (NCBI taxonomy): Bacteria > Pseudomonadati > Bacteroidota > Bacteroidia > Bacteroidales > Dysgonomonadaceae > Dysgonomonas > Dysgonomonas termitidis. The sequence goes on from NZ_BAAHYD010000003.1 coordinate 820,116, forward strand.
TCACGGACTTTATAGAAAGTGTGAAAACCCGGAAAACATTTGTCCTCAACGAGCAAAACGGATTCAGGTCTGCAACTATTGTGAATATGGGACTTGTAGCATTAAGGCTAAACCGCACATTGCATTTCGATCCGGTAAGACTTGAGTTTATCAATGATGAGGCGGCAAACCGTCTTGTGGATCAACTAATGCGCTCTCCGTGGAATATATAATGGTTTAATCTTAAAGTGATTTTTATGAAAAAGATATATTTATTATGTTTAGCTTATATATATTGTCTTATGGCTTTAGGCCAGACTCCGGCAGGGAGAACGGTTGAGACTATCGTTGCTGATGTTCTGGCGCAGATGCCGGCTCAGAATGCAGAACAATACAATACGCTGTTAAATGACCTTGTTTCGACCAAGGAAGAAGGTGTTTTTCAGTTGATAAAAATGATAAATCCTCCCGGTAAAGGAAGCAATGCTCAGGTGGAATATGTCCTGAACGGGCTTTCCTGCTATGTTTCTGCTGAGGGACAGGACGCAAATCGTATAACTGTTTCTAATGCTTATATAAAAGCATTGGATATGACTGATAGTAAAGATATCAAAGCCTTTATTATCCGTCAGCTCCAGATCGTAGGAAAAGACGAAACTGTGGAAAAACTGTCGTCGCTTATCAGCGATGAATCTTTAAGTGGCCCGGCTTGTCGTGCATTGGTTTCGATCAAATCCGATGATGCCGCCAAGGCACTGTTGGATGCTCTTGCTACGGCGACTAATCAAAAGGCGAAAAAAGATATTATCGAAGCTATCGCTGAAATGCAGGTAGCAGACGCGGAAGGAAAATTACTTGCTATATTGGGCAATGATAAGGACGACGATACCCGGAAAGCCGCACTGTATGCTTTAAGCCGTTGCGGATCAAAAGCTTCTTTAAAAGATTTGTCCTTAGCCGCGGAGAAGGCGGGTTATGCGGTGGATAAATCAGGAGCGACAGAGGCTTACATAGCGCTGCTGAAAAGATTGCTTGATAAGGGTGACGCAAAAGATGTGGCGAAGTCGGCAAATGATTTGATGAAAAAAGCCGAAAAAGCAGGTCAGGGACATATGCGTGAAGCTGCTTTGCAAATACTGATGAGTGCAAATACCGGCGATGTGTTAAAGCTATTGCAGGCTGCACTGAAAGAGGATAACAGGAATTATCGGTTTGCTGCTCTGAATTTTGCATCGGAATTTGCTTCCGGAAATATGTATAGGGAACTGTTAAAAACAATGCGAAAAGCACAGCCGGCAGTAAAAACGGATATTACCAACTGGTTTTTACAGGAGTGCGCAGATGAAAAGAAGAAAGCATTAGTAGGTTCCTTCGCTACAGATATATTCATTGAGCAGTTAGAAAACAATGATATGGTCCTGAAAAAAGCGACCATAGATGTTTTGGTCAGAATCGGAGGGCATAAGTTTATACTGGCTCTGGCGGATTTGCTGGCATCTGATAATAAGGAAGTTGTGTTGATGGCTAAAAATGGCCTGTTATCTATGAATGGAAATATATCTGCTGCTATTGTTCCCGTAATGGATAAGGCGACCAATGACGGGAAAGTTGCCGCCTTGGAATTACTGGCAGTCCGAAAAGCGTCGAAATATGGTGATATAGTATTCGGCTTATTGACATCGGATTCACAAGATGTAAAGGCGGCTGCCTATGCAGCACTGAAAGATGTCAGTACCTCCGGTAATTTATCCGGTCTGTATGGGTTGTTGGAAAAATCCGATGCTTCTTTCGTATTTCCGGTGCAGCAAGCTATAATAAATTCATTATCGGAATATCCTGCAGATAAGCAGGTGACTTTGGTTATTAACCAGATGGATAAAACTTCTTCAGATAAAAAATACCTGTACTACCCTGTCTTAGCCGCAACCGGAGACAAACAGGCATTAAAAATAATATCCGAAGGCTTCAAAAATTCTACTGGCGAAGCTCAGGAAGTCGCTTTCCGGTCGTTGCTCGACTGGAAAGGTATGGAGGCAGCCAAAGACTTGTTGGCTATCTGTAAAGATACCGGCTTGTCCGCCTATTTTGACCGCTCCTTATCAGGATATATAGGGCTTGTCTCTAAGCCTCAGATCAAGGCGGAAGAACGGTTCGGCTATCTTGACAATGCCTTGTTGCTGGCCAGAACTACCGCGCAAAAGAAATCTATATTAACCCAGCTTGGTAAAACCAATGTATATCCCGCAATGCTGGCGGCAGGGAAATATCTCGATGACGCGTCTGTGCAACAGGAAGCTGCCCAGGCTGTAATGACGATAGCTCTGGTCAATAAAGATTTTGCAGGGAAAAATGTGGAAGATTTATTAAATAAGGTGATCCTGGTTCTTGATAATCCGGATGCTGAGTACCAGAAACAGGCTATTCGCGATCATCTGAGTAGTTTAGTTCCTCCTAAGCCCTTCCTGCTCCCGGACGAAGAAAAAAAGGAGGGGTATTATATTCTCTTTGACGGAACCAATATGGACCAGTGGACAGGAAACATAACTGACTATATTTTGGAGAATGGCTGTATATCACTGCATCCAAGCAGTGCCCACGGAGGAAATCTATATACGAAAGAAGAATTTTCCAACTTTATTTTCCGTTTCGAATTTCAGTTGACCTCCGGCGCAAACAATGGTTTGGGTATCCGTACCCCGATGGAAGGTGATGCCGCTTATGTTGGTATGGAACTGCAGATTCTGGATAATGAAGCTCCTGTGTACAGCAATCTTGCCCCGTATCAGTATCATGGTTCGGTCTATGGTATTATTCCGGCCAAGAGAGGATATCTGAAGCCTGTCGGAGAATGGAATTATCAGGAAGTTATTGCTAATGGCGATAACATAAAGATAACTCTTAACGGGACTGTTATCCTTGACGGAAATATAAAAGAAGCGACTAAAAACGGGATACCTGATAAGAAAAATCATCCGGGACTATTCAACAAAAAAGGACATATAGGTTTCCTTGGTCATGGTTCGCCTGTTAAGTTTAAAAACATAAGGATCAAGAACCTGAAATAAACTATATATGGAAGCAGCAACCATCCACTGGTATGGAGCCCTGATCGGTCTGGCGATAGCGATCATCCTGATTTTAAAAAAGCTGAATCCTGTTTATTCTTTATTTCTGGGCGCGATAACAGGCTCCCTGATCGGGGGAGCCGACTTCTTACAGACGACCACTATTATAATTAATGGGACGCAAAGTATTATCGGTATTGTAGTCAGGGTATTGGCAGCCGGGGTACTGGCCGGGGTCATGATGGACTCGGGTGCTGCGGAAACCATTGCGCAGACTATCGTAAGAAAGCTCGGGGGCAGTAAAGCCATTCTTGCTCTTGCCTTGGCCACGATGATAATCACGGCCGTAGGAGTATTCATTCCGGTAGCAGTGCTGATTGTTGCCCCGATCGGACTGTCGGTCGCTAAAACAATGGGTTTTTCCAAGATAGCCCTTCTTTTAGCTCTTTCGGGCGGAGGGAAGGCTGGTAATGTAATATCTCCTAATCCTAATTCTATTGCAGTTGCCAATGGCTTCGGGGTAGAGTTGAGTGATGTCATGCTCTATGGCTTTATCCCTGCGGTTTTCGGATTGCTTGTGACTGTTTTTGTGGCTACGATGATAAGAAATAAAGGATCGGAGATAAAGGACAGCGATATAAAAATGCCTGCCGATACCTCGGATTATCCCCCTTTTCGTAAAGCGATTGTTGCACCGGTGGTTGCGATATTATTGTTAATGGTCAATCCTGTCGGTTCTGTCTTTGGGATACCTGCATTGCAAAGCCTGAAGCTGGATGCGATGTATGTGCTTCCTGTAGCCGGGATAATAGGGATGATGGCAATGGGAAAGGCAAAGAAAATACTCGATTATACAGCAAGCGGTATGAACCGTATGACCGCAACTGTACTTATACTGATAGGCGCGGGAGCGATAGCCGGATTGATATCCGCATCGGATTTATCGGTAAGGATTGTGGCTCTTATCAATGAATCCGGAATTTCCGGGACGTTTCTTGCCCCTATCGCAGGAGTTTTGATGGCGGCAGCAACCGCTTCGACATCCACGGGGGTGATATTGGCTTCGGGTTCTTTCGGTAAAACCATTCTTGATATAGGGACGGCACCTATTGCAGCGGCGGTGATGGTGCACACAGGGGCAACGGTGATAGACCAGCTTCCTCAGGGGAATTATTTTCATGTAACGGCAGGTTCGATGTATATGTCGATAAAGGAGCGTATGGAAGTTGTTCCGTATGAAGCCATTATAGGTGGGGTTATGACAATTGTTTCTACAGTTCTGTATGGGTTTATATTTTGAGGAATGGATAATGTTTATTGTTATATAGAATAGTTCAATTTCATTAGTCATTTTCTCGCAATGGCATAATTCAAATAAATTTGATTCTGCCTTCATTGCTTAACGAAAATGTTCAATTATTCTATGCATTTTTTCTACGCGGAATTAAAATTCCTTGTGTTCCTTTTGGCCAAAGCCCCAAAAGGAACCAAAAGTGCTTTAGCGCCCCACTTCAAAGGCCGACCCGTTAGCAGAAGAGACGGCTAAACGAAAAAACTCGCTCCGGGGTTTGTATAATCCGAATCGTCGGATAAGCTCAAACACGTTTTCGTTTTTTAGCCTTTCTCTCCTGACGGGTGCCCGTCCGTGAAGCATACGGCGCCTGCTGACGCGTATTTATTCATCAAAGGGCTTCGCTTACTAAGGCGTCAGCGGATGCGCATTAGTGCCGCAGGCGGGCACCTGTCCGGTGCAGTCGGCGTAGAAAGGGACGGGGTGATAGCCCGTTTGTCTCTTTCAGCCGGCAAACCGTTGACAGGTCGCCGAGGAACGAAGCGCTAGCTTTTTGCTTACTTTTGGGCAATGCCAAAAGTGAGGACAAGCCCGGGAGGGCGCGGCAGGATTGAGCTAAAATTCCCTATATAAATTAAGAATAGAATTATGTCGAGAAGATTAGAATATTTAATTCTACAATACAATCGCATACTTTATATCATTTAGTTTAAACAAATATTTATCATATATGAAAAATACCGTTTTTGTTCTGGCTCCCGATTCATTTAAAGGCTCGATGACTGCGAAGCAGGTTTGTGATGCCATGGAACGCGGGATAAAGAAAGTTTTACCCGATGCGGAATGTATAAAAGTACCGATGGCCGATGGCGGAGAAGGTACAATGCAGTCGCTGGTAGATGTAACAAACGGGACTATCTATGAACTGGACGTTACAGGTCCTTTGGGTAAACAAGTAAAAGCCCGGTATGGAATTATGGGTAATGGCAAAACTGCTGCTATTGAGATGGCTTCTGCCAGTGGAATACACTTTGTGAATGAGGATACAAAAAATCCACTCAATACCACGACTTATGGTACAGGGCAATTAGTAAAGGCATGTCTCGACAGGGGTGTTCATAAAATTATTCTTGGAATAGGAGGGAGTGCTACCAATGATGGTGGTGCGGGTTTTGCCCGGGCGCTCGGAGCGAAATTTCTGGATAAAGAAGGACGGGAGCTTCCCCCGGGAGGGGCTGCATTAGCCGGATTGGACAGGATAGATATTTCTTCACTCGACCCGAGGTTGAAAGATGTGGATATTGAAGTTGCCTGTGATGTTACAAATCCGCTTTGCGGCAAGACCGGAGCGTCTTTTGTTTTTGGCCCGCAAAAAGGTGCAACTGCTGAAATGGTAACGATTCTGGATAATGCGCTTGATCGTTATGCAGGGATTATCTCCAGGGACTTGAAAAAAGAAGTGAAAGATGTACCCGGTGCCGGAGCCGCAGGTGGTTTGGGAGCCGGATTGTTAGCCTTTACCAATGCCCGTTTGGAAAAAGGGGTTGATATTATAATCAATTATACCAATCTGAAAGAAATCGTACGAAAAGCGGATATAGTATTCACGGGTGAAGGTGGTATCGATTTTCAGACACAATACGGGAAAACACCTTTTGGGGTGGCACGGACTGCAAAAGCGGCAGATAAAACAGTGATAGCTATTGCCGGGTATATAGGAGAGGGTATAGAACAGTTGTACAGTATGGGGTTTGATGCTATCTTGGGGATTATACCCGGAGCAATGACTATCGGGGAAGCGATGATGAAAGGAGCAGAAAATGTGGAGAGAACTGTGGAGAATATAGTGAGGTTATTAAATAGCCGTAGTAAGATATAGAAAATCCGGAAGCAATATAAAATATTTATATATATGGTTTTTATACTTTGAATTTTGTAATAAATAATGAATTTAATTATCTGTATGTAAATGATTTGATGTGATATGCGAAAGATAAAAAGCTACTATCGGAAAATGAGCGAAAACTGTAACCTTTGTTACCTTTTAACAAATAGTAAGTTTTAAGTAGTAAGTTGAAAGTTATATGAGATACGGGTTGTTACTGTTGACTGTAAAAGTTGTAACCTTTGTTACCTTTTTGGAGAAAGATACGAGAGACAGGTTGTTAACTACTCTCTGACGAGATGCTTCGTTTCCCTCAGCATGACAGACCACGATACTGTTTACTGATGACTGTTTACTGTTAACTGATATATCTGTTACCTTTGTTACCTTTTGATGATATATGCTTGAAAAATAAACGATTAATAAAAAGAGGAAATATAGAGTTGAAAAAGTTTGAAATGTGTCATTAATTGCGATCAATTACTTAATTCAGCATGTTTTCCAAATAATTATTTATAAATAAGAATACAATAAACCAATGAGAAATAATACTTTTTTGATTCTATTGATAAGCTTAGTTTTTTGTCAGGCGAATATCCTGGCACAAAAGCAATTTACTCTGAAATCACCTGATAGCAAGATTGAAGTTAATATATCTATAGGTAAAACCATAGAGTATTCTGTGTTTCATCAAGGAGATCTGATGCTTGACAGATCTGCTGCCTCCATGACTTTAGGCGACGGATTTAATTATGGCGTCAATGCTGAATTGGAAAAATCATCGACACGGACAATAAATCAAACTATCGACGCCCTTATTTATAAGAAGAACAAGATTGAAGATCGTTACAATGAGCTTTCCTTAAAATTCAGGGGAGACTACAGCGTGATATTCAGGGCATATAATGATGGTATCGCTTATCGTTTTGTGTCTACGTCGAAGAAACCTTTTGTGGTTGTAAATGAACAAGCCGATTTTAATTTCCCCGGCGATACCAAGGCTTTTATCCCTTATGTGAGGGATAACCAGTCGAAGAGGGCTAAGACCGGTTATCAGAACACAACTTTTGAAATGCAGTTTTATAATTCGTTCGAAAATATATATGAACATAGTCTCTTATCTGAATGGATAAAAGGGCGTTTGGCTTTTTCACCATTGGTTATTGAAGGTATTAACGGGAAAAAGGTATGTCTCGCAGAGGCCGATTTAATGAATTATCCGGGTATGTACCTGTATAATGAGACAGGAGGTAATACCCTCTCCGGCGTATTTGCTCCTTATCCGGATGAAATTAAGCAAGGCGGCCATAATATGTTGCAGGGTGAGGTTTATTCCGTGGAACCTTATATTGCTAAATTTGAGGGGGCTACGGAATTTCCGTGGCGTGCGGTAATCATCTCATCGGAAGATTATGAGCTGGCAAATAACGATATGGTCTATAAACTTGCTAGCCCTGCCCGTGGAGATTATTCGTGGGTGAAGCCGGGGAAAGTGGCCTGGGACTGGTGGAATAGCTGGAATCTGTATGGTGTGGACTTTAAGACGGGGGTGAATAACGAAACTTACAAGTATTATATTGATTTCGCTTCAAAATCCGGTATTGAATATGTTATTCTGGATGAAGGATGGGCTGTGAACCTGCAAGCTGATCTAATGCAGGTTGTACCGGAAATAAACCTGAAAGAACTGATAGATTATGCCGGCAAGAAAAATGTAGGACTTATCTTATGGGCAGGATACTGGGCGCTCAATCGTGATATGGAGGGTATCTGTAAACATTATTCCGAAATGGGAATAAAAGGATTCAAGGTGGATTTTATGGATAGAGACGATCAGCTGATGGTGGACTTCCATCGCAAAGGGGCTCAGATTGCCGCGAAGTACAAAATGCTGATGGACTATCATGGTACATATAAACCGACCGGATTGCAACGCACTTACCCCAATGTTATCAATTTCGAGGGTGTATTCGGGCTGGAGCAGATGAAATGGGATGCAGATACCGATCAGGTAACTTATGATGTTACAATGCCGTTTATCCGTCAGGTCGCCGGCCCGGTAGACTATACCCAGGGTGCGATGCGTAACGCGACTAAGAGCAATTACAGGTCTGTGTATAGTGAAGCCATGAGTCAGGGTACGCGCTGTCGTCAACTTGCACAATATATCATATTCGAATCTCCTCTGAATATGCTTTGCGATAATCCTTCCAATTATATGCGAGAGAAAGAATGTACAGAATATATCGCCTCAGTGCCAACTATTTGGGATAACACAATCTCATTGAACGGGGAAATAGGGAAATATATAAGTATTGCCCGTAAGAAAGGAGATGTGTGGTATGTCGGCTCCATGACTAACTGGGATGCACGAAGCCTTGAACTGGATCTGTCTTTTCTGGGTGAAGGCAGGTTCAAAGGTGAAGTATTTAAGGATGGAGTGAATGCCGGTAAAGCCGCCCGCGATTACAGGAAAGAGGTTATAGATATTCCGGTAGATCGTAAATTGCCTGTTTTGATGGCTCCCGGCGGAGGATATGTTATAAAGATATATCCTGTATTTAATTGATTAATAAGTTGTTATTTATTAAAGTGTATGACGGTCTGAAGGATAGGTTTATGTAGTATTTGTCTTTTTAGGGAGCCTTTTTGATTTATTTCTCTTATTTATACCATTCATATCGCCTATATGGTTTTAAATCGAGCATGCAATATTATTCTGTAGTGAAAAGTTTGTTTTTCTTAACTAAATCATACCTAGATGTAGGTATGGTTTTATCAAAATATAATAAAAAATAGTGATTGTTAGATAAAATTAACACCTGTACATTTGTCGTCTATTATAAATAGATAAAATTTATGAAGACCCAGATTACGTTATTAATACTACTATCAATCCTCTTCTGTAATAAAATTTTAGCCCAGCAAGAGGCTATCCCTGAAAAAAGCGATACAATCGCAGCAGATACTCCTCCCGAATGGAATTACAATAAATATCGTTTTGGAGGATACGGAGAGATTCTTTTTCAGCAAATGGATTATGGTCCCGACAGGTATAAAGATCCGGCAGGAGCACCAAGCGACAAACGCTCTTATATTTCAATACCCAGAGCTGTATTTTCGTTCGAATATAAATTCAGGCCTGACATTGTATTTTCTACCGAACTTGAGATAGAATACGGAGGTACAGGTTCTGCGATGGAACTTGAATATGAAGAAGGTGGAGAATATGAAACCGAGATAGAGAAAGGCGGTGAAATAGAACTGGAACAGTTCCATATAACCAAACGGTTTAGTAATGCCTTTAATATCAGGGCCGGGCATATGATTGTCCCTATAGGCATTACGAATGCGCATCACGAACCTATATTCTTTTTCGGAACAACCAGACCGGAGGGTGAATCTACGATATTACCCTGCACATGGCATGAAACGGGGATATCGGTACTCGGTTATTTCTCCGGGTTCAGATACGAACTGATGCTTATTAACGGACTTGATCCCAATGGCTTCTCATCGGCCAATTGGATAAAAGGCGGGCGTCAAAGCATATTTGAAAGTTCTACGATGACCAATCCCGCAGTTGCCGGAAGGGTAGAATATAAAGGAATCAGGAATTTGAGATTAAGTGCATCCGGATATTATGGAAACACGGCAAAGAATGCAAGTAAACCTCAAAAGATGACCGGTATAAAAGCTCCTGTCAGCATCATTTCGGCGGATGCCCAATACCTGTCAAAGAATCTGGCTGTGAGGGGTAATTTTGTATATGGAAACCTCGGCGCGTCGAAGAGAGTATCTCAAATAAACAAAAGTGTATCGAAAAATACAGGTTTCTCCCGGACACCTGTGGCGAAAAATGCTGTAACATATTCCATTGAGGCCGGATATAATATCCTGTCGTTTTTCAAGACAAAAGAAAGATTAATGCCTTTCGTAAGATATGAATATTATAACAGTGCTGAAAATGTAGAGGAAGGTATGGCCGAAATGCCTATAAACAAACGGAATATATTCACATTTGGTGTAAACTATAACTTGTTGCCTAATATGGTTCTGAAAGCCGATTATTCGAACAGAAGGCTTGATGGAGGAAACTATAATGATGAGAATACATTCGGTTTGGCTTTGGTGTATACCGGATGGTTTTTCAAAAAATAAGAATATTGATTAATCCGAATCCTTTTAATATCAATTTTACATAATAACCAAAATAATGAAAAAATTAAGCGTTTATTTTTTACTGTTATTCTCTGCTTTATATTTCTTTTCTTCATGCGGTGAAGACAGTCCCGGAGGTGAATTTACAGATGACGGGTATGGATATGATTTTACCCAGGTGCTGAAAGTATATACAGATGATGTTATACTTCCTACGTATGCAGATATGAAAAATAAGGCCTGGGCCCTCTATGATGCGGTGCAAACATTTAACGCCAGTAACGGAAGAACACAAACAAACCTGAATGCTGTTTGTGCAGCCTGGCGTGCCACACGTATCCCTTGGGAGCAAAGTGAAAGTTGTTTATACGGACCGGCAGACAGGCTGGGTCTTGACCCTTCTTTGGATTCATGGCCTCTGAAGAAAGGAGATATAGATAAAATAATCAATTCCGGAAATATTACTATCGATAAGATTATGGACCCGGGTGTTCATGGCTTTCATACAATCGAATACCTCATATTCTCGGAAGGAAATCCTAAAGTGCTTTCCTCTACGCCTCTTTCCGATGCAGAAATCCAATATTTAGTAGTAGCAACCGAATATCTTAGAAATGACTGCATCATGTTGTGGGCTGCATGGAATGGAACTCAAAACATCAGTGCAAAGGATCAGGCTGTAATTAATACGTTTGACGAAGATCCTACCCAATACAATTTTGCTTATAATTTCAAGAATGCAATAACAAGCAGTGGTGTCGACCTTGCCACAATGGATGATGCCATTGATAATATAATTGAAGGATGTGCCGGAATCGCAGATGAAGTTGCTGCCCAGAAAATAGGAGCTCCGAGAGATTTGGCTCTGGATGGAAGAACCGACGAAGCGGTTCTAGAAGTGGAGTCATGGTATAGCTGGAACTCAATCGATGACTATGCAAACAATATTATCAGTATTCGCAACTCGTATTTCGGGGGATTGAATAAAACAACATCCAACAGAAGCCAACACAGCATGTCTGTTTTTGTAGAGTCTAAGAATGCAGCTTTAGATACAGAGATTACTGCCGCAATAGACAAAGCATATAAAGCGATAAATGAAGGGATGCAACGTCCTTTCCGCAACAATCTGACCGGAGCTAAAGTGGATGCGGCAATTGATGCTTGTACCGATTTACAATTGAGTTTCGAGAAAATTAAACAGCTGAAAGATTAATAATCTCTTTTCTCTATACTAAGTAATCAACAAATAGGAGAATCAGGGAATAACAATATTACTTAGATTCTGACAGATTTATGAAAAACTATTTATGTTAAGATATAAATTCTTAAAAGTTGGTGTCGTGATGTGTCTTTGCATCACGGCATTTACAGCTTGTAGCGACAACGACGATGATATCATTTACAAGCCCAATGGAAAAGTTGCGCATCCGGACGAATTATCGGCCGGAACATCTACCGTATTTATGTCCGGGATCAGGGCATATGATACTCCTGCGCCGTGGGTGAAGGGTGATATGCTGACCCGATTCAATCTGGGAGATCAACTTTATGATGATCCCCGGACAACAGACCAGTCCGATCCGAACAAAGGAGGGCTTGGCCCTCTCTACGCAGGTTATTCGTGCGGAAGTTGCCATAAGAATGCAGGGCGGACTTATCCCACTCTTTTTTCGGAAGGAGGTTCCGGTAAATATGGCTTCTCTTCTATGCTTGCTTATATTACACGAAAGAATGGAGCCTTTTTTCGTCAATATGGACGAGTCTTACATGATCAATCTATTGTAGGGGTTGAGCCGGAGGGTAAGCTTAAGGTAACTTATGAAGAGAAAGAGTATTCTTTTCCTGATGGGGAGAAGTACTCTCTCATCACTCCTCATTATTCTATATCGGAATGGTATGCCGATGAAATAAAACCGGAAGATCTGATTATTGATGTACGTATCCCTCTCCGGCATGTTGGCATGGGGCAGATAATGGCGCTCGATCCAGATGAATTGAGAAGGTTGGCTGCACAAAGCAACTATCCCGAATACGGAATTTCGGGACGGCTTGCCGTCATACAGGAACGTAACAAAACTATGATAGGAGTGGGCGGGAATAAAGCACATCATGCAGACCTGACCGTAGAATTAGGTTTCTCGTCCGACCTGGGAGTTACAAACGACCGCTACCCGCTCGAAGTGAGCGAAGGACAGTCTCAGAACGTTGGTTACTCACATTACGGTATCCAGATATCAACACATGATATGGAGAATGTCGATCTGTATCTGAGCACATTGGGTGTCCCCGCACGGCGGAATATTACGCATGAACTGGTGAAAAAAGGCGAAGAGAACTTCTATAAAGCCAAATGTCATCTGTGTCATACCCCTACTTTACACACCCGGCAGGATGCCCCTGTTTTGCTTAACGGGACACGCCTTCCATGGCTGTGCAACCAGACGATACATCCATACAGCGATTTTCTCTTGCATGATATGGGACGTGAGCTGGACAGCGGTTATAAATCGGGAGCGGCTTATACCTATGAGTGGCGTACAACTCCGTTGTGGGGCATTGGTTTGCAGGAAACTGTAAACGGACATACGCACTTTCTGCACGACGGGCGTGCCCGGAACCTTCTTGAGGCTATCATGTGGCACGGAGGCGAGGGTAGTGTGTCGCGGGAGTTGTTCAGTCGCATGTCGAAAGAAGACAGGGACGCTTTGCAGATATTCCTCAATTCACTTTAAACTAAATAGAAAAGAATACATTGATATGAAATTCAGATTTTTATTATTCGCAGGATTACTTCTATCCGTAAATTTATTAGCACAGGAGAGTGATAATAATGATAAATATATCGAAAGCGATGTTATCCCTCTTGCCGGAAAGAAAGGATTCAGCTTCGAAAGTAAGGCCGGGGACTTTGTTTTTAAACCCTTTGCTCTTGTACAGGCATCGGCCAAGATGAATTACTACGATGATGAGCAGATAGGTGCCGACGATCAGGATAATGTAGCCAATAGCGGCTTTGAGATAGGAAACGCATTGATCGGTTTTGCCGGAAAGGCTTTCGGAAAAGTAACGTTCAATCTTACGTTGAATGCGGCTCAGTCGGGAGATGCCTTGCTTCAGCAAGCATGGGCAGACCTCAATTTGAAAGATGAATTGCGCTTCCGTGTGGGGAAATTTAAAACTCCTTTTAATCAGGCCTATCTTGTGACATTGGGAGAAACGCTTTTCCCATCGTTACCTGTTTCGCTCACAGCTCCGGTTAATATTCCATATTCTATAAATTCAGTCAATCCTAATTTTGCGACCGGGTTCGATCTTGGCGTACAGGTACATGGCTTGATTAAGAATAAATGGGAATACAGGGTAGGGATTTTTAATGGAACAGGCATAACTGTGAATAGCGCGAAGAAGACTATCAGCGACGATCTGCACATCCCGTCACTGTTATACTCGGGGCGTATTGCCTATATGCCTAAGGGTGTGATGCCTACCCATCAGGGAAGCCCCGATGATTTGAATAATAATAAATTTTTAGTCGCGCTTTCTTCTTCTTACAATGTGGAAGCCAACTGGCAGGCAAGTAATGATTTCCGTGCAGGTCTGGAATTTTCCTATTTATATAACCGCTGGTATATTTCGGCAGAAGCCTATTATTTAAATATGGATTTTGTAGAAAGGCAGCAGGTTTCTCATTCTTACGATTTTGTCGGCGGCTATATTCAGGGAGGGTATTTTGTCAATCCGAAAATGCAATTGGCGGCGCGATATGACTTTTTTGACCGTAATTCATCCAGAACCGATGGAATCCTGAATGCTCCGGCAGTAGGGTTCAATTATTATATTGTCGGTTATAACCTGAAATTACAGGCTATGTATCAGTATCTGGGAAAATGGGGTCACGAAAACCAACTGGAGAGGGATAATGATGACTTAGGTCTTGCTCAACATTTTGCACAGGTAATGTTCCAATTTTCTTTCTGATAAATAAAATCATGGGAAAGAATAATTTGATAAAATTTTGGATATTGTTTGTCGTCTTATTGTCTGTCATTACTTCAGGTTGCGATAGTGGGGATATATATCCTAAAGATAAGACTTCGGGCGGAACGGATGTAGATGTTTCTGTCAGTTTCCAATTTACACACATCGAGGCTTTTCCTGAAAGCTATAAGATAGTGTTCGGATCTTTCAACGATGATCTGGCGTATCCAATATCATCGAAAGTAATATCTAAACCCTCAGATAATGGAGTGGTTACGGTCTCGTTGGCTAATATTCCGGAGAATACAACATATCTGGCATTATACCTCGTACAAGAACATAGTAACTATAAGATTTATCCTTTTTATACCTATCCGATAGTTAATATGCCGCAGGAAGATTTTGAAATTCCACTTCAAAATATCGATTTGGCAATGTTTGGGCGGGTGCAGAAACAGGTGTTTTCTCAATGCCTCCAGTGTCACGGGGGAAGCGGATTTGCCGCTGCGGGCCTGCATTTAACCGAAGGCAGGAGTCATGCAGATTTGGTAGATATAACGGCATTGCATAATCCTGATAAAATGCGGATAAGCCCGGGAAATATCCAGAATAGTTATCTGATGGATATATTGAAAGGCGAAGCCTTAGAGAATCAACACTCGAGTCTCTCTTCTCTTAAAGATGATGATATTGTTCTGGTCGGGCAGTGGATAAAAGGCGGGGCTAAAAGTGAATAATCATAAACAGAAATGAAATATAGAAATATAGGATGGGACGACTTGTCCGTCAATATAAATTTAAGTTGCTTCTTACCCGAAGGCGGGGTGGCAGAATATCATGCCATTATTGAGCTAAATAATAAATATAACAATGCTGAAATTCAGTACAGAGATATAGAAGCCGCGCTGGAACGTTTGCAACAGTCGGATATATTACTTGGTTCCACATTGGTATTGAAACGGTACTTTGTAAGTGATGCTGTCAATCAATCCCAATTTTTGAAACAGAAGAATGAGAACGCTGCCGTTTCTGTTGTACAACAGCCTCCTCTGAATGGAACAAAAGTATCCATGTGGGCATATTTTGTCGCTGATAGTAGAATACATACAGATGGTTATGGTACAACAGTTTTGTCGCGCCCTCATTTTAAGCATATTTATAATACCCAATTGCAGAAGTCATTGAAGGATGAGTATGCCGAGACGGAATGTATTTTCAATACATATCTGGAATCATTGTATCTGCATGGTTGCACGTTGAAGGATAATTGTATCCGCACCTGGATATATGTGCAGGGAGTAGATGTTCATTACTCAGAGATGGTAAAGGCCCGTATTGCTTGCTTCAACAGAGAAGGTCTGAATAAAGAGACTCATTATATTGCAAGTACAGGTATAGAAGGGCGGTATACAAATGCTCAGACATTGGTATTGATGGACGCTTATGCTGTTAAAGGTATTTCTCAGGAACAAATCAAATATCTCCATGCCTCTACTCACCTGAATCCTACCCACGAATACGGGGTGACTTTCGAGCGGGGAACTACGGTGGATTATGGCGATCGCAGGCATATTTTCATATCAGGCACGGCCAGTATAGATAATAAAGGCGAAATTGTACATCTTACCAATATTGAAAAACAGATAGAGCGGACAATAGAGAATATAGAAGTTCTGCTCGCTGAGGCGGATGCGGTAATGAATGATATTTCGAAAATGATTGTATATCTGCGCGATACGGCAGACTATCAGATAGTTTCTGATTATCTTGATAAATATTATAAAGAATTGCCTAAAGTAATCGTATGGGCTCCTGTCTGCCGTCCGGGATGGCTGATAGAAATAGAATGTATTGCAATCAAAGAAATAGAAGCGAATCAGTTTGAGAAATTCTGATCTTGACAGATGAAAAATAGATTGTTGGCATTATTCTCATTACAGAAGCTTCCTTTTTGGGGTGTTTTTGTCCTTTCCGTTATTATGGCTTTGGCAACCTTTGTAGAAAAGAGTCATGGTTCGGAATATACCTATTCTCATATATACGGCTCATGGTGGTTCTCCGCTTTGTGGGGATTATTAGTTATACTCAGCCTTACAGGAATTGTAAAAGGGCAGATGTACAGGAATTTGTCATTGCTATTTGTCCATATTTCTTTTATACTGATACTAGCCGGGGCTTTTTGTACAAAACTGTTTGCCGAACATGGCTATGTTATTCTCAATAAAGATACGGATTGCAGCAAAATGCAGGCTGACGCGGATACCGTTGAGCTACCTTTCCGGATGCGGCTGGATACTTTCTATGTTTCATACTATGCGGGGACGAATGCTCCGGCCGACTATATTTCGCATTTCTCCATAAAGGATAAACTGTCGGGCAAAACCACGATAGCAGAGGTGTCTATGAATAATATATTCAGTTACGATGGCTACCGCTTCTATCAGTCGTCTTTCGAAGACGATTGGCGAACAAGTATATTGAGTGTCAACCATGATAGTTGGGGAATTCCTCTGACCTATGCCGGTTATGCCTTATTCGTTTTAGCGATGATCTGGTATTTATTCTCGCCTCAGAATGCTTTCCGGAAGTTGCTGAATCATCCCCTCCTGAAAAAAGCATTGATAATCATATTATTTATTATTCCGGTTTCCTGTTTTTCTCAGATTCTTACTAAGGATAGCTTGTCAGTAAACAAAAAGCAAGTAAAGGAATTCTGTAAATTATGGATGCTGTACGATGGAAGAATAAGCCCTGTAGCAACCTTTGCCCATGATTTCACTTTGAAAATTACAGGGAAGACATCATTCAGTTATCTCGATGCAAATCAATTCCTGATGGGATTTCTCTTTTTTCCTGACAAATGGCAACAGGTAGCCTTGTTCGAGGTAAAGGATGGTATGCTGAAAGAAGAATTAAATGCCGAGACCGAAAAAGCTGCATTGATAGATTTCTATGATACGGAAGGTAACTATAAGCTAAGTAAGTATTGGAAAGATCTGAGCAGTAATTCGCCAAAAACGTCTTTGTTGAAAGAGGTGGAAAAGCTGGATGAGAAGATACAATTAATCAATATGCTTCATAACGGGAGCCTTTTACAGATATATCCGCAAAAGATTGATAATGATGTAAAGTGGTTTTACCCTACGCAAAATCTCAGAACTAAAGATGAACAGAAAAATATAAAACTGATAAGGAATTCTCTTTTGTTTTATTATCAGGCAATTTCGGTCAATAGCGAAGAGAATGCGAAGCTTGCTCTTGAAACGATAAGTGATTATCAGAAAGCGAATGCAAAGGAAGTGCTTCCATCAGACCTGCATCGTGATATAGAGATCTTTTATACCAATGTAAATTTTACCTCGATCTTGTTTAAAATAAATCTTACTCTGGGATTATTGTCACTCTTATGTGTCTTTTTTCTGGCGGATAAGAGGGTTAAGCATGCAGATAAGATATTCTTCGGTATTCTTATTCTATCTTTTATTGTGCATACCTTTTCTATTGGGATCAGAACGTATATCGGAGGAAGATTGCCGTTCAGTAACGGATTTGAAACGATGCTTCTTATTGCATGGTCAGCCATGTTGATCGCCGTTTTAGCAGGACGCAAAATGCCTTTAATAGTATCATTCGGCTACTTAATCTCGGGCTGTTCTCTTTTGGTCGCTCATTTGGGTATGATGAATCCCCGGATAACGCCATTGGTACCCGTCCTTTCCTCCCCACTGCTAAGCATTCACGTATCAGTGATTATGCTTGCCTATACACTATTGGCTTTTATTATGCTTAACAGTCTTATTTCATTGATACAGATAGCTCTATGTCGGAATAAAGATGCTGCGGATACTCTGAAGAAGTTGGAACAGAATAAAATCTACAGTCTGATCTGTCTTTATCCCAGTCTTTTATTTTTGGGCGCCGGTATTTTTATAGGCGCTGTATGGGCAAATATATCGTGGGGACGTTATTGGGGATGGGACCCGAAAGAGGTATGGGCGCTGATAACATTTCTTGTGTATAGTCTGATTATTCACCAGAAAAATCTGAAAATATTTACGAATCTGTTTTTCTTTCATGCCTTTGGCCTACTATCATTTTCTACTGTGTTGATGACTTATTTTGGTGTGAACTACTTTCTTGGGGGAATGCACAGTTATGCGGGGGAGATGCAATTCGATTCTACCATTATTCTCATTATACTGATAAGCCTGTTAGTAATGGGATTGTTATACGTTTCTTATAAAAAGTATAAAAAGATGGGAGATGCTGAATTTGAAATATAGCCGGATTATATTAAAACTTCCCCAGAAAGTTCTCATCTCTGTTTTGCAAATTGAACGAGTATAATATGGGTGCGTTGTACACCTGAGATTTTTTTCTTTCTTCTAATTGAAATACATAGCCTTCAGCGAGAATTTTTCTTTGAAAATTGCGTCGGTCGAGTGTTTTACCAAGGATATTTTCATATATCTTACGTAATTCGGTCATGGTAAATTTTTCCGGAAGCAATTCATATCCTATTGGTATTACAGGTAACATTGTACGGATTGTATCAAGAGCTGTTTTTATTATATTATTATGGTCTGAATACAGATTGGGAAGGATATTGATATCATACCACTTGGATAATTCACCCTCTACGGAGGTTAACTTTACCTCATCATATTTAACAAGAGCATAAAAACCCAGAGAGATAAATCTTCTTAAAAGCCATTGCCCTTCACCTTTTGTCGTTTCATTCCTTTCTACAAAATCTATATTTTGCTTCATTATCGTCCTTTTGGGATCACTGAAAAGATAAAATTGTTTTAAAAATATATTGGTTAATCCGGTCCGCGTTTTTAGTATCCTGTATGCAGCTTCATCTGCGGCTTCACTATTGAGCATAAATCCTCCGGGCAGAGACCAGTAATCTTCAAGGTTGAATTTATTCAACAATACCTTTAGCTTTCCTTTGTGAAAACTGATAATGACACAATCGACAGAAAATCCCGGATGGATATTCTCCGCATTATATGGCCATAATTTGTTTGTACTCATCTTCTGTTGGAACTTATATTGCTCGATCTTATAAGTACAAAGGTAATAATTAAAATATATTCAAAGTGCGTCAATGGGACACATAAAATATGTTGTAAAACATTTATGCGTTATTTTGACGCACTTTTTGATTCAAAATCCAAATATTAAAAATATATTTGCGTCATAATAACGCACTTTTAGCGATAAAATAAGAAATCATGAGAAACACACTATTATTAATTGGAGCTATACTGATTACCTTATATAGCCAATCTCAAGAAAAGTTTATTACTGTAGAAAATAGCAATGGAGCTACACTGGCTTATTCTCCAAACTCCGGAGTGAAGATAATTACAGTCGGTGGACTTAAGTTTAAAGACCTGAATAAGAATGGTAAACTTGATAAATATGAAGACTGGCGCCTGCCTGTAGATCAAAGAGCTGGAGATTTAGCTCAAAAGATGACTATAGAGCAAATTGCAGGCCTTATGCTTTATAGCATACATCAAACCATCCCTGCACAGGATTTCGGTTTTGGTTCAAGTACATATGATGGTAAACCTTTTTCTAAAAGTGGGGCTAATCCATGGGATCTGACAGATGCTCAGAAGCAATTTCTGAAAGAAGACAATCTTCGGCATGTATTAGTAATGACTATACAAAGTCCGGAAATCGCGGCGAAATGGAATAATGAAATGCAGGCGTTTCTGGAAGGTATAGATTTTGGAATACCAGGGAATACCAGTTCTGACCCGCGTCATGCAACAACAAGTGATGCAGAATTCAATGCCGGTGGCGGTACAATATCTATGTGGCCCCGGGAATTGGGTTTAGCAGCTACATTTGATCCGGATTTAGTAAGGCGGTTTGGAGAAATAGCTTCTGCCGAATATCGGGCGCTGGGCATTGGTACGGCTTTATCACCACAGATAGATTTAGCTACAGAACCCCGCTGGTTTCGTATGGGGATGACCTTTGGAGAGGGTGCAAAACTGGTTACGGATCTGGCCCGGGCTTATGTAGATGGTTTTCAGGATTCTGCCGGTAAAGATGAAATAGCTGATGGATGGGGGTATAAAAGTGTAAACGCAATGGTCAAACACTGGCCGGGTGGAGGTCCTGAGGAAGGTGGACGCGATGGACACTGGGCTTTTGGTAAGTTTGCTGTGTACCCGGGTAATAATTTTGAAGAGCATTTGAAACCCTTCACAGAAGGGGCGTTCAATCTCGATGGGAAGACCCGGACGGCCTCTGCAGTAATGCCTTATTATACAATATCGTATAATCAGTCTAAAGATGGTTCTAATTATGCAAACGGTTTTAATAAATATATAGTGACAGACTTGCTGCGTGAGAAGTATGGGTATGATGGAGTTGTTTGTACCGATTGGTTGATTACAGCTAATGAAGGGGAAACTCCCGATGTATTTGCCGGTAAACCATGGGGCGTAGAAGATAAATCTATTGCGGAAAGGCATTATTTAGCAATCAAAGCCGGAGTAGATCAATTCGGAGGGAATAACGAAAAGGGCCCGGTTCTTGAAGCCTATAAAATGGGAGAGAAAGAATTTGGTAAGTCGTATATGAGAAAACGATTTGAACAATCAGCTGTTCGTTTGCTTAAAAATATATTTCGTCTCGGACTGTTTGAAAATCCATATCTGAATCCACAGGAAAGCTCAGAAATTGTTGGTAATCCTGAATTTATGGAAGCAGGATACGAAGCTCAATTGAAATCATCGGTTTTATTAAAAAATAAAAATAATGTCCTTCCTATTATAGATCGTAAAACAGTGTTCATACCAAAAGTATATACCCCTTCTGCTAAGAACTGGTGGGGAATATGGACTGAATCAAAACTAGATTATCCTGTAAACCTAAATATTGTGAAGAAATATTACAATGTAACTGCAAATCCGGCAGAAGCGGATTTTGCCATGGTCTTTGTGAGTAATCCAAAGAGCGAGCATGGGGGGTATTCTTTGACCGATCGCAAAGCCAGAGGGAATGGTTATATTCCAATTTCGCTTCAATACGATCCATATACAGCAACAGAAGCCAGAGAACATAGTATTGCAGCAGGTGATCCTGTTATAGATCCTGATATTAAGAATCGTTCTTATAATGGAAAATCAACAAGAACGAGTAACTCTAATGATTTGGATGTTTTGCTCAAGACTAGGGAGATGATGGTAGACAAACCTGTGATTGCAATCGTAGATGTGTCTAATCCGATGATATTTAATGAATTTGAAAAATATATGGATGGTATAATTGTAAATTTCGGGAGCTCCGCTCAATCAATACTGGATATTGTTTCCGGAAAATATGAACCGTCAGGACTACTTCCTGTACAGATGCCGGCTAATATGTCAACTGTAGAAAAACAATATGAGGACGTTCCGTATGATATGGAATGTCACAAAGATACTGAGGGTAATGTATATGACTTTGCTTTTGGTATGAACTGGAAAGGTATGATAAAAGATAATCGCACAAGTAAGTACGCTAAACCTTAAATTCAGAAGAAAACCTTTTTAACCCTATTTAATACTTTAAACAATGAAGAAAAGAACTTATTCTCGAGCTTTACTACTAGCTCTGGTTTCTACAATGGGAGTCTCTGCTGCTATATCGCAAACTAAGACACCGGCGGATACTATAAAAGTAGCAGATCCTAAAGCGGGAGGGACAGCCAATGTGATGCTGAATGCTTCGGCGGATAACGGACCACGCGCTGTAAATATTGGATTGCCTGCCAGTGTCGGTGGAACTGTTATTTTAGAAAATGGATTACCTGTGACATATGACTATATGGGGCAGATGCCTACCGCCCTGTGGCGACAAGATGCCGGAATTGCAAAATTCGGCGTGCTAAATGTTTCCGAAACAGCTTTGTTTGCGAGTGATGTCGGCGTATCTGTCAGTACCTGGACAAATAGAGGTACTGAAAAATTTAAAGGTTCTGCCGGTTTTACAACTAACTCATTCGGATTGTTAAGAGGTGATGTTGGTATCAGCGGGCCAATGAAGAATGGCTTTTATTATTCTCTCACAGCATTTATAAATATGGACCCTGGAACTTTTCGCTCCAATATATCTACATTCATGGATAAAACTCAGATATATAAAGGGGTCATTAACAAGAAATATGGCAGAGGACAAATAGGGTTGCAATATAAATTTGCATATAGTGAAGCTATAAATACTAAAAATAGTCCGTACATATATCGTAAGGATGGAACAGTGGATAAAATTTCCGGATTCAGGATAGGTCGGGATTCATACTTAGAACAATCTGGTATATTGAATGTGATAGATCCAATAACAGGAGAAGCAAAAGCATGGGATGCTATGAAAGATCTGGCTAGTACTTCTCATGTTATAGACCTGATGGGGGATCATAAATTTGATAACAATATGGTACTGGACTATACATTACGTTATCATTATGCAAACTCCGGTATGTACAACCCATACCTGTCCAATATCAGTAATGCAGAGCAACCAAGTGCGACACCTAAAGAAGGGGATAAAAGATATTTTTATGCAGATCATCCGGATCAACCTTATACTGGTCTTGTACAAAACGGTATGATGATCGCTGCCCCAAGTACTGTGAAGAATACGGTAATGGCTCGTCTCGAATTAAGCAAGAAATCGGAAAAGCATCATTGGATGGTAGGGTTTCACAACTGGTATTATAATGCAGACAAAGTGAATATGGCCACATATAGTTATCAGTTTGAAGCTGCTCCAAATCCAAGAGCATTGGTTTATGAACAATTCGATGGAACAAACTGGGTATCTAAAACAGATCAGCATGGCAACAGGAATCATAATGTTGCTATGCAATATTACAATGGGACAGATAATAAAATGGCGGTTGTGGGTACAGAGAAATGGACTGTTAATGACCGGCTTACCATCGATATGGGCACACGACTGGAATGGCAAAGAATAGATGGAGACTGGTATTCGGCCGAAGACCGGAAGGCCGGGGGAACAAACTGGGTATCAGGAAAAACGACAGATGTAAAGAAAGATTGGTTCAATATCACAGGTACGGCTAGTGCTACATGGAAGGCGCTCCCGAATTTAGGCACACCGGAAAAACCGGTGAACTTAGGTTTCCTTGCGGATGTTATGTATATTCAGCAGGCGGGAAAACTCAGTATGTATGCCGGAGCGGACGATCCGGGTATCGAAAAATGTGAAATCCCTGGTTTCTCGGCAGGTGTCTATTTTAATCATCCAATGATTAATATAGTATCTAAAATGACAAAGATCAAGCGTACAAACTTTAAAAATAACTCTACATTCAACAAAGTCATAGCCGGTGAAACCATAACTGAAAAACAAACGATCAGTTACGATGTAAATACTATCGGATGGACTACCGACATTTTGTTCAAGCCTTTCAAAGGATTCCAGCTGCATGCTTTATTAACGCTTCAGAATCCTAAATATGAAAATTATGAATTTGAAGTGTTCGGGGAAAAGTTCAGTAACAATGGGAATGTAGCACGCAGCGTATCGAAAACTCTGATCGAAATCGATCCCAGTTACTCTTGGGGTAAATTCAGGTTATGGGCAAGTGCCCGGTATTTTAGTAAAGAATATGCAAACTATCCTAATACATTAGTATTTGCCGAGCGTTGGGAAACATTTGCAGGATTGAACTTCAAATATGACAAAAACGTGGACTTTTCCATTAGTGCTGTAAACTTGTTGAACCAAAGTGGTGCTCAAGGCTCTATTTCAGGAACAAATACAACAACTGCGGAACAGGCGACAGCTCTTTATGATAAACCCCTGGTGGGCACATATATTCGTCCGTTTACTATCGAGTTTAAGACAAAGATTAAATTCTGATCATCCTTAAATAGCATATTATGAGAAAGATAATACTAAAAATATTAATGCTTTTGTCTGCTGGTATTCTTATTCCTTCATATGCGTTAGCTCAGGAAGGAAAAACATTTAAACTAATCAGTTATAATGTTTACTGGGGTATGAGGCAGGATAGTACAGAGAATAAATCCCGGTTCGCAAAATGGATAAAACAGCAGGACCCGGATATTCTGGCGTTACAGGAAATGAACGGGTTTACACAACAAAATCCTGAATTTGCTCCTAAAGGGTCCAATCCTGATAATTTGCAGAAATTTGCAGAAAGTTATGGTCATCCTTATGTATTTATAGTAAGGGAACCGGCTCCGGATGGATCAGTCAGTTTTCCGGTCGCTATTACTTCCAAATATCCGATTGTGAATGTAACCCGTGTTGTAGAAAATGCTTCTCATGGATTCCTCACTGCCGAAATCGAAGGACATCATTTTGTAGTGACACACTTTCATCCTTTTTCATCGGAGAAGAGAGGTTATGAAGTTGACCAGATACTGGCAACTGTAAAATCGAAACCTGCTGATTGGAAATGGTTGTTTATGGGTGACCTGAATTCAGTGTCCCCACTGGATAAGAGCGGATATGACAATAACTTATTGCGCGATTTTATCAGGGAAGACAGAAAGAAAAGACCACATAATAAAAATCTGGGGAAGGATGATGAGTTGGATTATACAATACAACAGAAGATATTGGATTTCGGATTTATTGATGCATTCAAAGTATCTCATCCGCAATTTGTGCCATCTGCCCCAACTAAATTATTCTATGATCAGTCGACGTTCCCTCTTCGCTACGACTATCTCTATGTGAGTGCTAATATGAAGAATGATATTGTAAAGTGTGATATCATAAAAGATGATTTTACTGATATTTATTCTGATCATTATCCTGTGTTGCTAATATTTAAGAAATAGGAAAGACTTTTTCAGACCTTATAGCTGCAATGCGGCAATACACAAAACAATTCTATAAAAATGAAGGAGTGTCAAAAGGGGAACAGCACTATCAATGTGCTACCCTCTTTGTCATCCTGAGAAACGAGATGTTTGCCTCGCCTTCGCTTCGGCGATTTGCAATTCACTCCGTTCAACATGACAAAAAGAAAGTGAAAAATACTTTTGACACACCCTCATATTAAAAACCGGAGAATTATTAAGAAAATAAAAATACATATTATGAAAAAATGTAAATTATTTCTATTAGTTGTCTTATTAGGCATTATGCCATTCTCTTTTGCACAAAAAGGAGGAACGAAAGATAATACAGTTACGTTCTATTTTACCCGTCATGGTAAAACGATATTGAATACAATGGACCGTGTGCAGGGTTGGGCCGATACTCCCCTTACTCCGGCAGGGGTAGAAGTTGCTGAATATTTAGGTGCAGGTCTGAAAGAAGAAAACATTCAGTTCAAAGCCGCATATTCCAGCGACTTGGGGCGCGCCCGTCAAACAGCCCGTATAGTATTGGATGCTAAAGGCCAGAAAGATATGGTAGTGACTGAAGTACCGGGAGTACGCGAAACTAACTTTGGCAGTTACGAAGGCGAATTCAATCCTAAAATGTGGAATGACGCAGCTCTGTACTTACACTACAAGTCTTACAAAGAAATGATGGCTGCTATGGAGAAAAATCCGGCATTACTAAAAGATATGGTGGATTCATTCAAAGCGTTGGAAACACTGGGAATAGGAGAGGACTACAATGAGGTAAAAGCCCGGGGGCAAAAAGCTATCCGCGAAATAGCGGAAAAAGAGGCTGCAAATGGTGGCGGAAATATTCTGCTTGTAGGTCATGGTATGTCTATTGGAATCTTTCTTTCAGATCTTGATAGCTATGGAAAGAAACCGGATGCCGGACATATGGGGAATGCAGCTGTATGTAAAGTAACTTACAAATATGGTAAATTTAAATTGGAGTCATTTGGTGATATGAGCTATATAGAAAAGGGTAAATTGGTTTCAGGGAAATAATTAAACGCAAGAAAATGTTGGGATATGTGTTAGATGCATTATCCCAACATTTTTTTAATGAATTTGAGATGAAAGATTATACCACTTCATTTGGTATTCCTGGATATAAATAAACCCGGCTGATAGCCGGGTTTATTGCTTTGTGATGCATAAATCGACAAGGTGTAGCTTTGAGATGCTGAATTATCAATGGATTAATCAGGATTTATGCATCTTTCTGAGTGTTGTTAAAAGAAGAGTTTAGCATTACCGGAAACCTCAAACTGATTCCATTTTGCACCAGGTTCCGTATACTGTTTTTCCATGTTAATAAAAAGATATTATTGAATGTTCTTAAGTTCTTTTTCAATAAAATCTTCAATTACTTTTTCTTGACTGATTGAAATGAATTGACGATGTAATAAGTTTTGAATTGAGTTTGCTGTTCAATGCAATAATTTCAAAAAATCCCAGACGTTATCAGCTGTGGACGCTTTTTCCTTTTTAAAGTATTCTTTCGAAACGATTTCAGCATATGTTTTTGCACTGGCTTCGGCCATATAAGACTGTGTCCCCGATGCAGAGAGCATTTTAGAGAGTTCTTCCATTTCTTCAGTACGACGTTTTATATGTTTGGAGTATGAGGGGATAAGCCTTCCCAGTTCAGACATAATTCCAGGTAATTTTGTATTTACTTCTCCGAAGAGAGTATCGAAAAGCCCGTAATGATTGGCAGCCAATGCCATTTCGAAAATAGATGCGGTAATTATTTTATTAAAGCCGGTGAAGCACATTTTCATTTGTGTCGCTTTCACCACCTGATCTCCCAGATAGGTTTCCTGTATGGACCCCTTTAATATTACAGAAAGAAGTTCCGACCTAACTCCGCTTGTATAAATATGCCCGGTTTCCTGTATCCGTTGAGATTCTCCGATGATACATGCATTTGTAAAAGGGATTTGCGCCAAGTCCATTTTGGCTGCAATGACTTGGGCTGTTTCTAGCGATTTGGCATTCATGTCGATAAATGGCGTCTTTATTCCCGTTTCCATAACTGCCCGGATATGTTGTTCTACCACGGGTATGACGGCATGAGGTGGTACAATTGAAAGAACAGCATCGGCCAAGGATATCAATTCGGGCAAAGATTCTATATTTCGGAGATGGTATTTTTCAGCATTATATATGGTCTGCTCACTGCGCCCTTCAAGGTAAGTAACCACATGGTATCCATGTTCGATTAGGCAGCTTGCTATAGCAGATCCCATCTCTCCCGGATATAAGATTGCAATTGTTTTCATTTCTTTTATACTTTTTCAGATTTATAATTATCACCGGAATATCCCGGCTTTTTCAAAAAGACAAATAAGATAACGGTAGCAACGGAAAGGAACATGTATAGGATAAAGCCGTTTTTGTAACTTCCCGTAATGTCCTGTATTACTGACGCGGACAACGGCCCTCCCAAAGCTGCAAACAACAATAAAGGATTGGTAATACCGCTTATGGCACCCTGAAACTTGCTCCCGTAGTATTTGGCTAGAATGATCGGCATAAGAGCGATAATACCGCCGCTGCTTAACCCGCTAATGATAGAATAAGCTAAATATAAAGCTGTCTTATTTGCTCCGTAAACAAAGATGATCAAGGCTGAAGTTTGAAACAAGCTCAGAAGAGCAGCCAGCATATTGGGCGAAATACGATCCGAAAACCATCCTGCGCCTATTTTCCCAATAATTGCCATGATGCCGTATACGACTACAATGCCCGCAGCATCTGTAATTTCATATCCCATTTCCAAAGAGAACGGGATTCGGTTAAGTAATGCTCCTTTCATAACAAAATCTGCAAGATTCCATGCAATTATAAGTAGCCAGAACACAGGTGTTTTCAAAGTCTCTTTAACTGTAAAAGAGATTTCCGGAGATTTTTTTTGTAGTGGTAGAGGAGCCGAAGAAGTTAGCTTATCTGTACTCCCCTTTTCCGTTTTTGAATTTTTCCTTAAGATAAAATAGACGAAAGGAGAGATAATAATCGGTAGCCATCCGATAAGAAACCAGGTCGAACGCCAGTTATCCGTGCTGTTCATCAATAACACAACTACCGGAGCAAGGATGGCTGCTCCCAGATTTGCCCCTGAAGATACGATACCCATCATTGTCCCGCGATTTTCATGAAACCATTTAGATATGAATGGCATAACCAGAGAGTTACCTATACATGCTTGCGAGATGCCTCCCAAAAGTCCTATCATTAAAGTCAGTTGCCACAATTGTTGAACATAGGCCATCAATACAAGCATGACGCCGTTTGCAACCAAGCCGGTGGTCAGGATGTTTCTTGCGCCGAAAACATCCAGCCTTTTCCCTATATACGGAGCTAGAACTGCTGCGACTATTAACTGGAATGTCAGGCTGAAAGTAATACCAGTCGTGCTCCATTTCATTTCATTTTGCATAGGTTCTATGATGAATCCTAATGTTTGCATACCGACTCCGGCGCGTACGGCCAGCATCACAAAACTTGTCAGAACGACATAATAACCGAAATAGACTCTTGTTAATAACTTTTTCATTTAAAATATTAGTTTGTATATATAGCGTTTATGTAAACACCATATATAGTTTACAGATATACCTAATTCAAAATATAAATTGTATATACGCACAATGCTGATTAAACAGGTTGATTAGGTGAATGTGCGCCATTCGCAAAACTGAAGTATTCTGAAACAATTATTCATGCAAAACTTCTCAAGAAGGAAGGCTTTTATTCTATTCTACATTTTCTCTAATCTTCGCAGAAGTTCTTCTTTGAAACTTCTTCCTATAGGTAATTTTTTTCCGGCAATATGAAGAAAATTCTTATCAATTAGCTCCAGATGTTTGACTGATACAATATATGACTTATGTATTCTTATAAATTTATTCACAGGTAGTCTTTCCTCTAAACCTTTCAATGATGCAAGAACCATAATTTTCTCTTTGACAGTATGAAGAGTAACATACTCCATTTGACCTTCTATATACAACAGGTCTGTATAATTTATCTTATAATACTTATGTCCGCTTTTCATAGCTATACTATTGTCTTCTATCTCTTCAGCTCGTGCAGAAGTTTGAGCAACCTGATATGTATTATGAATTCTATTCCTTTTCTCGATCACTTTATTTATCGCCTGCAAAAAACGTGGAAAAGCAATAGGTTTTAATAGATAGTCGACTACATCCAGTTCGTAGCTTTCAACTGCGTATTCCGAATATGCAGTCGTAAATATAATTGATGGAGGATTCTTTAAACTCCGGGCAAACTCCAATCCTGAGATTTCAGGCATCTGAATGTCTAATAATAAAATATCTATCTTTTCTTCCTTGAATATATTCATCGCTTCGAATATATTTAAACTTATTCCTGCTATCTCAAGAAAAGGTAACTTCGATATATATTCCGATAACAGTTTCCGGGCGTGAAACTCATCATCTACAAGAAGGACTTTTAATATCTCGGCCATAATCAATTTTATTTTATAAACGGATTAACAATTCGACTTTAAAATGATCAGTACAATCCAAAATATCTATGGAATAACTATCTCCATAATAAAGAAATAAACGCCTTTTTACATTTTTAATTCCTATTCCCATTCTTTTTGCTGATATATTATTTTTAAGAACAGGCTGGTTGTTTTTCGATGTAAACCGGATTTGTTTATTATCTGCTTCCAGATCGATGTACACATAGCTTTTGGGATCGACTTCGAGAGGTGCATACTTGAAACAGTTTTCCACTAAGGGCTGGAAAAGCATAGGAGGAACAGAAATACTGGCATTATCTTTTACATTGTAAGTAAAAACGATATTCTTATCGTTCTCAAACCTCAACTTCTGAAAGTCAATGTAGTTTCCTATATATTCAATTTCTTTAGCCAATGGAGTAAATTCCGTTTCACAATCATCCATCACATAACGCATCATCTGTGCTAATTTTAATACGTAGCCCGATGTATATTCATCTTTAAAATAAACCATGGAATAGATATTATTCAGGGCATTGAAAATAAAATGAGAGTTGATTTGAGACTTAAGTACCCTCATTTCCAACATCCTTTTTTCTAAAAGAAACTTTTCTTTTTGTTTCTTGTCTTCTACCGTTTTTTTAGAGAAGAAAATTATGTTTGATATGGCAAATGTCAGGATAGATAATGCCAGAAATTTTGCCAAAGCAAAAATAAAATGAGATCCATCTTTGGATTCCACTTCAAAATATTGAAATGTATAGATTTCTAATAAGCTACAAATGTAAGCTAATGATACAAGTAGAATAAATGAAAAAATAATGTATTTTTCTTTTTTTCCTTTTATCAATAATACGGGAACAAGTATCCTCTGTGTCATTAAATATATTATCAACAGGCTTACTATTGTTATAAAAGTTATTATTAGAGCTAATACTACCCCTGCCCATAACATATGTATTAATGACATGACAAATACGGCTGTCCAAACAATTATTAATTGAAGTTCTTTTGAAGATCGTATATGGTTTAATATCCTATTCATAAATCAATATAAAGTTATAAGACTCAGTATAAAGGTAATAGCGATAATGATAAAGAAACAAATATATTCAATCAATAACCTGATAATACCTATTAAAGTACTGAAACCTTTCACAAATGGAAATATGACCAGATTTTATCTATAAAACTATATAATTGAATCTTTATAAGTGTTTCGTATAGAAAGTTTTTCTGTTCATTGATTTTTTTTTTGAGATGTAGGAATAGTTCATAATTTCCATTTTTGAAAATAAAAGTATTTACAAATGCAATTTATGAGATATGGAAAAGAATAGGGCTACATCCGGCATGGAAAATATAAATATCGATACATTGATCAGTCATGTTCTGAAACTTTGGTCAAGAAGCAAAAAACAGATATTAGATGAATTTGGACTTACAGGCTCCCAATTTGAAATTCTGGAGTCACTATATGATATGAGCGCATCCGGAAGGGATATTATACAGGTAAACTTGTCAGAAGAAACAGGGATTGACCCGATGACGACCTCTACCATTCTCCGCAATCTGGAAAAAGGATGTGTGATTACACGTGTACGGGGAAGAATAGATAACCGCGTGATATATATTGGGCTGACGGATAATGGGAAAAATCTTTACAAGACAGCATTTGTTAAAATGGCGAATTGCTGTGACAACCTCTACCGTAATATTGATAAAGAGAATCTTACAATTCAACTACTATCACTATCCCGGGAACTGAATAATTTTAATAATTAGATAATAATGAAAACAAAAATAATTTTTATTGGGGCAATTGTGCTGCTAATCTTTGCTTCATGTGGAAACAGTAATACAACAGGTCGGAGTGGAGAGGTTCTTAAGTATCCTGTGATGGTTTTGAACAGGCAGGATGCCGATATGCAATCTGTATATCCGGCCACGATCAGAGGGCAGGAAGATATAGAAATAAAACCGCGTGTGGATGGGTTTATTGAGGCTATATATGTAGATGAAGGTTCTGTGGTTAGGGCCGGACAGCTATTATTCAAAATAAACTCTCCTTCATCAGAACAGGCATTGACTTCGGCCAAAGCTTCAGTGAACAGTGCTAAAGCCCAGGTGAATACGGCTGAGGTAAATGTTAACCGCTATCGCCCTTTGGCAGAAAAAGAAATTGTAAGTGAGGTACAATTACAGACATATGAAAATGCTTACGAAACGGCATTAGCCTCTTTGGAACAAGCTAAAGCAACCCTGAAAAATGCACGGGCTACGATCAGTTGGGTGACAGTAACCAGTCCTGTAGATGGAGTTGTTGGCGTTATCCCTTATCGCAAAGGAAGCTTGGTTAATAGTAATAATATTTTAACGACAATAGCTAATACCGGAAACGTATATGCTTATTTTTCATTAAATGAACGTAAATTGATGGATTTCCTTAAAGGAGTGGAGGGTAATACCCAGTCTGAGAAAATAAAAAATATACCTCCTGTCACATTAATCTTATCCGATGATTCCGAATATAGCGAAAAAGGGAGAATAGAAACTATAACAGGAACGGTAGATATAACCACCGGTACAGCTAATTTTCGAGCAGAATTCCCTAACCAATCAGGAAAATTGAGGAGTGGGACAAGCGGAAAAATAGTTATACCAAAAACGCTTAATGATATTTTTATAATACCACAAAAAGCGACATTCAGCCAGCAGGATAAAGTATTGGTTTATAAACTGGAAAATGATTCAGTAAAACAGCAGGTTATATCTGTTCAGTCTACACCGGATGGACAGAATTACGCAGTAACAAATGGATTATCCGATGGTGATACAATCGTGTACGATGGAATAGCAACACTTCGAAACGGAATGAAGATATTGATCAAAGAAAGCTTGACAGCTTCTTATTAATCAAATAACGGTCAAAAGGTATAGATTATATATTCTGTTTGACAGGATATCTGAGGTTTAACAACTATAAAAACAAGAAGATATGTTGAAAACATTTATAGAGCGTCCTGTATTATCCACTGTAATATCCATCATTATAGTTGTTTTGGGTATGATCGGACTCAACATGCTGCCGATAGAACAATATCCTGATATTGCGCCTCCTACGGTAAGGGTTGAGGCAACTTACAGCGGTGCAAATGCTGATGTGATTATGAATAGTGTTATTATTCCATTAGAAGAAGCCATCAACGGAGTGGAAGGAATGACCTATATGACATCTTCGGCCGAGACAGGTTCCGCTAATATAACGGTTTATTTCAAACAAGGGATAAATCCTGATATGGCAAGTGTAAACGTTCAGAATCTGATAAATCAGGCATCATCGCAACTTCCGGCCGAAGTAATCCAAACTGGGGTAACGGTGAGGAAACAACAGACCAGCAATATACTGATGATGTCACTTTCATCTGAAAATCCGGCATATGATGCTACGTTTATAGAAAACTATGCCAGCATCAATATCATCCCTCAGATAAAACGTGTTTATGGTGTAGGAAATGTCTCTGCTTACGGGTCGAGGGAATATTCTATGCGCATCTGGCTGAAACCGGATATAATGGCTTCCTATAAAATATCGACAGATGAACTGATCAGCGCTTTAAGCGACCAAAATATAGAAGCGGCCCCCGGACAATTGGGAGAAAATAGTAATCAGGCATTCCAATATACACTCAAATATACAGGGCGACTCTCCTCTGTAAATGAATTTGAGAATGTAATCGTTCGTTCGAATGAAGGAAGAATAGTGCTTCTAAGTGATGTAGCTACGGTAGAATTGGGTGGATTACAATACAATACGTCTACGTCTACAGATGGTAATCCGGCAGTAATGGTACGCATTAACCAAACACCCGGGTCGAATGCCCAAGAGGTGCTTACGAATGTAAAAGCAGAATTGGAGAAAGCCATATCAGAATTTCCGCCGGGACT
The DNA here is from genome assembly GCF_054657735.1 of Dysgonomonas termitidis. Classification (NCBI taxonomy): domain Bacteria; kingdom Pseudomonadati; phylum Bacteroidota; class Bacteroidia; order Bacteroidales; family Dysgonomonadaceae; genus Dysgonomonas; species Dysgonomonas termitidis. The sequence continues at coordinate 853,825 of NZ_BAAHYD010000003.1, forward strand.
GAAATTAACTTATTTAGTAGATATCAGTGATTTTTTAAATGCGTCAATTAGTAAAGTTATTACAACTTTAATCGAGGCCTTCTTACTGGTCTTCTTAGTTGTTTTTATATTTCTTCAGGATCTACGTTCTACTATTATTCCGGCTATAGCTGTTCCGGTAGCTATTATAGGAACATTTTTCTTCCTATGGTTGATGGGGTTTTCCATCAACCTGCTTACTTTGTTCGCACTTTTGTTAGCTATCGGGATTGTTGTTGATGACGCCATTGTTGTTGTAGAAGCAGTGCATTCTGAACTCGAAAATAGGATAAAAGACCCAAAAGATGCGGCAATTAAGGCAATGGGGGAGATAGCTCCGGCTATTATCTCTATTACTTTGGTTATGGCTTCGGTATTTATTCCTGTTAGTTTTATCGGGGGAACAAGCGGCATCTTCTATAAACAGTTTGGTTTGACATTAGCGATCGCGATTAGTATTTCTGCTGTTAACGCATTGACGTTAAGTCCTGCATTGTGTGCATTATTTCTAAAGCCAAATGATGAAACTTCCCTCAAAGGAGGCTTTATCAGACGTTTCTATTATTTTTTCAATATCGGATTTAATATATCAACTGCAAAATATAGAAAAACACTTGTCTTTCTGGGAGAAAAGAGGCACCGATGGATTACTGTTTCGATTATTTTGGTCTGTACCTGTATTTTGTTCGGTTTAATGAAAGTAATGCCTACCGGATTTGTACCACAAGAAGATAGCGGAAGACTTATGGGCAGCATAACATTACCACCCGGATCTTCTTTGGAGAGGACAGATTCGGTTGTAAATGCAGTTCTGGAATTAGCGAGTGAAATTCCTGAAATAGAACACTTAGGCGGCATCACCGGGATAAGTTTCATGAGTGGTAATGCCAGTTCGTATGGATCGGTTATGTTAAGTATAACTCATTGGGACAACCGGAAAATAACAGTAAATGAAGTTGCTGCAATACTAACACAGAAAACAAGTTTTATCGAGAATGCTACCTTTATGTTTTTCGGTACACCTACTATTCAGGGATTTGGTTTGAGTAACGGGGTAACAGTAAATCTACAAGATCGCACAGGAGGGGATATATATGAATTTTACAATGTTACGAATGATTTTATTGAAGAAATGAATCATCGGAAAGAGGTAATGATGGCAATGACCACCTTTAACCCTAATTTCCCTCAAAAACAATTAGACGTCAATATGACTAAAATCAAGGATGCAGGTATTACGCTAAATGATGTGATGGGTACTTTACAGGCATATATCGGCAGCCAATATATATCAAATTTTAATCTATATGGGAAGCAGTACAGGGTAATGGTGCAGGCGGCACCCGAATATAGATCCAAAATTGATGATCTGGACGGAATATTTGTGAAAACAGCAAGCGGGGAGATGGCTCCGGTAACAAGTTTTCTGACGGTAAGTGACATTACCGGTCCGGAAACCCGTACGCGTTTTAATCTGTATTCTTCTATGGAACTAACCGTTATACCGGATTATTCGGCAGGATACAGCACCGGTGATGTCATCAAAGCTATTGAAGAAGTAAAAGAGCAAAGTCTGCCAACAGGATACAGCTACGAATATTCGGATATGACACGAGAGGAAGCAAATGCCGGTAGCCAGACAATATTGATATTTGGCCTGTGCTTAATCTTTGTTTACTTGTTATTAGCTGCGTTGTACGAAAGTTATATATTGCCTTTGGCTGTAATCTTTTCTCTGCCCGTGGGACTATCGGGTGTATTCATTTTCCTCTCTGTATTCGGATTGAGCCAGGGAATAACGAACAATATTTATGTACAGATATCCCTTATTATGTTAATCGGATTATTGGCAAAAAATGCGATACTGATTGTCGAATACGCTATTCAGCGTCGCCAACAGGGTATGAGTGTCGTAGATGCAGCTATAAATGGAGCTGAAGCCCGTTTACGCCCTATTTTAATGACTTCTTTTGCCTTCATTTTCGGACTTTTACCATTGGCTGTTTCCTCAGGTGCAGGAGCAATCGGCAATCGCTCGATAGGTATCAGTGCTATCGGAGGTATGTTCATTGGTACCCTAGTCGGGGTGTTGGTTATACCTTCCCTTTATATTATATTTCAAACTATTCAAGACAGGTTTAGCAAATCGGGCATAGTAAATTCAAACGATGAATTTATTGCACAACAAAACAGGAGATAATTATGAGTAGATATAAATATATAAAGAATATTACTTTATTAGGATTTATGATCCTGACAGGTCTTCCTGCCTGTCAGGTAATGAATAAATACAAAGTTCCTGAAATAGATAGTGATAATTTATACGGAGAAATGACGTCTTCCGATACAACTACCATAACCGGTATTCCATGGAAAGAGTATTTTACAGATTCGTTTTTGATCCTTTTGATAGATGAAGGAATAAAGAAAAACCATGATTTACAGATAGCCTATACCCGCATACAACAAGCCGAAGCGAACCTGAGTATGGCTAAAGCAGCATATTTCCCCGACATATCGTTAGCCGGACAAGTAGACCAATCCCGCTTCAGTAACGGGAGTAATGGCGAAAAGGTACTCGGTTACCATTCTACAGACTATTCTTTAGGTGTATCGGTAAGTTGGGAACTGGATATCTGGGGAAAACTTAACAGGCAATCCAGATCGAAATATGCTCAATTTTTGAATAGCTATGCTTATAAGAATCTGATTCAGACATCATTGATTGCGAATGTAGCCTTGTCGTATTACTCCTTACTTGCTTTAGATGAACAACTTGCTATTATGAAAGAAACAGTGGATCTTTTAGAAGAAAATGTAGAAACGATGGAAGCTCTTAAAAAGGCCGGATTGCAAAATGGAGCCGCAGTAGAGCAAAGCAAATTCCTTTTATACAGTACACAGGCCTCTATTCCTGATCTGGAAAGTCAAATCAGACAAATGGAAAACTCGATCAATACTTTACTTGGGAGGAAATCTGAGAAAATAGAACGGTCAAGTATATATAACCAGCAATATCCTAGCAGATTACAATATGGGGTTCCGGTTCAAATGTTGGCAAAACGTCCGGATGTACAACAAGCGGAATTATCTTTCCGCTCAGCCTTTGAACTTACCAATGCTGCGCAAGCAAGCTTTTATCCGTCTCTAACCCTCAGTTCATCATCGATAGGTTATGTTACTAATAATACATTATCTAATTTTTTCAATCCTGGAAATATTTTCGCAAATATAATCGGGGGATTGACGCAGCCTCTTTTTGCGAGAAAGCAACTGGTTGGAAGCCTGAAGATAGCCAAAGCGCAACAACAAGAAGCTTTGTTAATTTTTGAACAAACAGTTTTGATTGCCGCACAGGAAGTTACGGATGTTTTATATACTTTCGAATCTTTACTGAAAAAACAAAAAGCAAGAGAGTTACAAGTCGAAACCGGCCAACGATCTGTTTATTTCACTCAAGAGCTCTTAAAAGCAGGGGATGCAAATTATACAGAGGTGCTTACTGCCAAACAAAATCTTTTATCCGCGTTGATAAGTCAGGTCAATGATAAACTGGAACAATTACAATGTACCGTAGTTTTATATAAGGCATTAGGAGGGGGAACTGAATAAATTGGCGTCAGTCCTTATTTCGGATTATATCATTTCAAAAGCTTAACAGAAGAATAAAGAAGTAAGAAAATAGGGGTAATAGGCTAATGTCCGGAAATGAGTTTCTTTAGTTACCCGTAACTGGAAATATTAAAAATTTATGTTTGTCTGTGATTTTGCATTGTTAATGTTATTATTAGAAATCCTGCGAAGTGATTTTGCGGGATTCTTTTCTGGAACTCCTCGGTTTCGGAAAATCACTTTTATAGGACAATTCACTTTCTCGAAGCGTCTCAATAATTTTTTTGAACGATTTCTCTCTTGCAGTAATGAGCTTATCTGTATACCAAAAACTGATACGCCTTTTTTACCGATTTTCGTGATGCGAAAAAGATATTCCGGAATAAATGCATATTGAAACGGCCGGTAGAAAATAATAGGCTAGTTTTGTAGTCAGTAGCTCGGAAGAAATCACAATAAGGATTCCTTATTACAAACGAGTCTCTCGTTGTTGTAGTAATATAAACACGGTAAAGACAATTATGTATATAACTCAAGAACAAATGGAAAATTTCATCAGGAGTAATGCTGAAAATATATGGGAGCTCTTATGTGAAAGAGGGCAGATGACCCTTAGACAGATTGGAGAACATACTCACTGCAGGGATACTATTATATTTATGTCTATAGGATATCTGGTTAAGGAAGACAGGATCAATATCGAGGATAGATTTGGAATTTTATATTTCCAATCAAGAAATACTATAACGGAAATATATTATTAATACGGATCAACTGTTAAGTCTATTCTCTGATTTATTTTGTTGAATTATTTATAAATAATGAAATAATTGTCAGGATGTAACACTATAGATAGATATTTAAAATAAGAGGGTTTTGTAGTTTTTTAGTTCTGATCCCAAGAAGGAATTGCTTTATCAGTTTAGGCACTTTCTTCTTGGTTTCTTTTATTGCTATTCTGGTATATTAGAATTCGTCCAATTGATGATGCAAATCCTTAAAAAATAAGATACGTTTCGGCTCTCCGCTACAGGAAATTAGTGTAGAAATGCGTCGGCGTGAATGAATCCAGCTATTCATTTCATAATAGCAGCTTTTCTCTGTGCAGGCCAGACCATTTAAGACGCAGGCCTGGATAACACTGAGATGATACTGGCCAGCTTTTAAGTTATAGAATGCCTTGTCAAACTGTGTATTCGAAACATACATATATACATCATTTCCATTCTCATATTTGCCGGTGATTGAAAGCTGTTCCATATAATCCAAAAGCTTGTGAACTTCTCCCATGATAACCCTTGCGTCGCATTCCCTTAATAATTTTATGGATACGAAGTATTTCAGCTCATGCGTCAGCGCCCAGCACAGCTGCCTGTCGAAGACATAATAGGCGTTTCGTATCTGCATGTGGGCTTCCCGTGAAGCCCGGAAAATCTCTTGCATACGTTCTTCAATCTTTACGTCGTGGTAGGCTTTGGCCTCCCGTAATCCACTTTCGTATATCCATTTGAAAAGGGCAAACCGGGTAATGTTCTTGTAACGTAAATACAATTGTTGAGGAAATCTGTTCGACGTAATGGCTAACTGAGAGAAAGGGTCCTTGCTTCCCTGGCGGACATCATCTAAATAGGCCTCTAAAATCTTATAATCTTTAGGACTGGGCGTTTCGAAATCAACTAAGTGTATACTGTAATTAAATCTTTTGTCTGGAGATGTATTTACAACTTCGCCAAGTGAAAAATCCAGCTCATTGGCCAATAGAGCCGCTTCTTTCAGACTAAACGGGACTTCTCCGCGTAGGCGGCGGTAAGCAGCTTCCTTGCCTATGGACAGCACATTCATGATAACAAATACAGGATTGACTTCTGATGGAACCCGGGCTTTGACAGCATCGAGTAAAGCCTTGTCGTAATTATATGTTTTCATACTTGAATTTTGTTACAAATGGTATTAGAAAATAAATCTTGTTACGGAAAGTATTCCAAAACAGAAAATGCCTTTATTTCCGTAGTACGCCATATCTGCTAACATGTCAACAATATGGGAACTATGAATTATCATTTAGAATTTTTGAATAATGTGTAGAATAGCATGAGATAAGAACCTTTTGGACCAAAAACCTAAATCACAACTCATCTAATAGTTTACGCAGCGAGGAGAAAAATTCAATACGTTGAAATTCTCCACTCTGGGTAATCAAAGTAGAAAGCCTGCGCCGGGAATCGATCCAGTCTTCCATTTTCAGATAGCTGGTTTTATTCGTAGAAGCTACGCCGTTGAGGATACAGGCTTCAATGATGCTGAGATAATTCTCATGGATTTTGAGGTTGTAATAAGACCGTTCGAAGCTTATATCTGAGATGTATATCTGGACTTTATTTCCATTCTCATATACTCCATCAATACAGACCTGCTCCATATAATTAAGCATAAGATACGCTTCTCTGCGGATATTTTCTTTATCCTCTTCTCTTATTAATCCGATAGAGACAAAATGTTTCAGATCTGTAACTAAGGATTGTCCGATTTGTTTATCAAAAATAAAACAGGTCGAAGCAAATTGTCTATATGCATGCAGCGAATCATTGAAAATCTGTTGCATCCGGCTGGGTATCTTCACTTGGTGATATGCCTTTCCCCGTCCAGATTTGTTATGGTAAATCCATTTAAATAGGAAGAAATTTAGTAAACTCTTATAACCCAGATAGATCTGTTGCGGGAAAGTATTAGTAGATATAGTTATATGAGAAAAAGTATCCATGCGAGAACTGAAAAGCATGTCTATGTATTCCTGGAGGATGCGGTAATCATTCTCATCCGGGTTCTCAAATTCAGCCAGACGCATGTGTAGATGCTGGATTTTTTCATCATTGTTTCCGGTTACTTCGTCTAATGAGATTCCCAATTTTTTTGATAAGAGTACAGCTTCCTGTAAGCTAAGACATACTTCTCCGCGTAAACGCCGATAAGCAGCTTCTTTTCCGATAGATAAGATATCCATAACAAACCACACTGGATTAATGTCTGCGGGCAGTTTAGCTCTTACTGCCTCAAGTAAAGTCTTGTTATAATCATGTGTTTCCATATACATAATATATAGGTATACCAAAGATATAAATTAAATTGAGGTTCCCATTATTCCATTTCTAAATTTGTGAATTTATACGAAAAATATCTAATACTCCCCGATGCCGGGAGGTAAAGGTTGATAAAAATGCAACTAAGTGCAAAGGAAATTAGCTATCCAAAATTAGTTTATTACTCAGCAGTGTTTATTGCAAATAGCAAATAAGTTTCCGGACGTTCTTCCTGAAATTACAAATTATACTGATAACGAATCTTTTTTTTCTGAATATTGAAAATAAGGAGTTCCTTCTTCTTTTAAAAGAAAATGTATTCTGAAGAAGGGTGAAAATTGGAACATGAAAATTGAGAGTAATAGATACTTTTGAAACTAAAAAAGAGCGAACAGTTCTTGTTATGAATTTACAATATTATTGAAAATGAGTTAATATCTGATCCTATTCAATCATAACTTAAAATGAAGATAAAATGAGATATATAAATTTAAAACATTCCCGGATAGCAGTGAGAGCTATTATTTTATCTGTTCTATTGGGCCTGGTCTTATATATACAAGCGCAGGTTACTATTGGTTCGGGGATTCCTCCTGATGAGAATGCTCTTTTAGATTTAAAAGAAGATGATAATGGTAATTCGACCAAAGGTCTTTTATTGCCAAGAGTACAGTTAAGTGATATTGATAGTCCCTCCCCGCTTACAGAACACAAGGAAGGTATGTTTGTCTATAATATCGGAGAAAATGGTTTTGTAGGGCGGGGGGTATACTATAATACAGGGGAAAAGTGGGAAAAGGTAAGCTCTCTTTTTACCAACTGGTTTTACATGCCTTCTGTGGTTTTTGATACATCATTAACCGGCGAAGGTTTTACTAAAAACCTTTATGAACTTTATAGAGATCAATTTGAAAATCCGATGATGAAAAGTTCTGATGCTCCTCCAAGTATACCACATATGCCTGCTGCCAACGATCTCTATTACTATATAACTGTTTATGATACAGATGTCTTTGAGATAATATCTTTGTCAGATTCCGGAATACTGGTGTATAATATAAAGCAGGCTGTCTCGGCTTACTCTTTAATCAACATTATATTCGTTTTAAAATAATAATGTTATGGATGATAAATATATAGTTGGTTGCATCATAATTGTCGTACTGTTTTTTACTTGTCAATTAGGTCAGGCGCAGAATTATGGTGATTTTCCTTATTCTCAAAGTTTTAGAACAGAAACGCAGCCTGAGGAAATAGATATAGTAACACCGCAGAATTCTCAGATACAGAACGATGCTACGTTTACATCGGAGGGACTGCGTTTGACCTCAAACGAAACCGGTAGGTTCGGTGCAGTTTTTATCGGAGATCATCAATTCCAGTCGATACAAGGCATCCGAATAGAGTTTGAATATCTGATGTATGGTGGTAGTGGTGCTGATGGAATGTGTGTATTTTTCTTTGATGCAGGCATAAACAATCCTGTTATTGGAAGCATCGGTTCAGCTCTAGGGTATACTTATAATAGAACAAATTCCTATTATGCAGTAAACAGGGCAACAGGACTGAGTGGTGCATATCTGGGTATAGCACTGGATTCTTACGGAAATTTCAAGAATAGGTTTTGGCAGGGAGACTCCCGGATAAATGGGATTCCTGACATTTCCGGAGATTTAGGGGATAGATACATCAGTAATGTAACTCTACGTGGAGCCAGAGGTGGAGCTACGCAAGTGGCAGACTTTGCGTCTATTGCCGGGATGGACGACGGCTATATGGGCTACCCTGTATTGATAAGTCAGCCAACCTTGAATAATAATGAAGGGTGGCAGCTTAACGGTATAGGAGGCTATTCTTCCATAAATACATATAGAGGGGACTTCAATCTAAGAGGAGAAGATCAATCTGATTATAGGAGAGCTATTATTGAAATCTACCCTTTGGACTCTAATGAAGGCTTTGAAATATCAGTCACAATTCAGCATGGAGAAACGGAGACAATCGTTATTAACGACTATCCGTATAGAAGATTTGTTGAATATGCTGAAAATGCCTATGATTTAGAAGGGGATAACATTATCGGTGGTTCTGTATATCCGGAAAGCACACCTACTATCCTGGATGCAACTATTCCGATGTATTTACGTATTGGCTTTGCTGCCAGTACAGGAGGAGAAACAGATATTCATTTACTCAGGGAATTAAAAATATCTCTGCCTTCCTCGGCCGAAGCTTATGATGATTATGCCTCTACGACCCGGATGGAGCCTGTTGTTATTGATGTTTTGGATAACGATATCGGATATAGCGGGCAGATAACAAAAACGCAGATCGGAGATAAAGAGCACCTGAACCCAAATTCATTCCGTTTTTGTGACGATAGTGGGGAATTTTTGGGAGTAGTTGTCGATGATATGACTGTTTATGATACTGCAGAGGGTAATTGGTTGTTTAATTTTCAGGAAGGAAAACTCACTTTTACATCGGCTCGTGATTTTATTGGGTTGGCTGCTGTCAGATATAGTATTAAATCAAAAGATGAAATCGGGGAACCATACGACGATGAGGCTTATCGGTCTCCACCTGCTGTAGTAAATGTGAATGTATCTACTTTCCAGACTATTATCTCTAATAGAATGGTGACTCCTTTGGTAAATTAAATATAGAATAGAATGTTTTTAGATTCAAAAAGTGGAAATTATCTCAGAAAAAAAGCCTTAACCTTTATATAATACCTGAATGTATTACTACGCCTAAGCCGAACACTTAAATCTCTCTCGAAGTCTGAGATGAAGGAATTGATGCAGTATTTCTTTCAGGCAGATGATAAACGATATATAAGTCTCTCTGGTGACGAATATTGTTATTACGCTCTTTTCAACGTTTAAATAACAGGCAACTCTATAATAATCAGGGCTGAGAGTGCATGAAAACTTTTCTGCGAAAAAGAAGAAGTGCTTCTCAGGGATATAGAGTGATATGCCTATTGCACAGATTAGTTAAAAACTCAGTCCACTTTTTATGAAGATACATCAAATATTATGAAGAAACGGAAATAGCCAGAAGATAGCCTCTGATTGAAAACAAAGAAGAATTCTCTGTCAAAAAGAATACTAATAAATTTTTATTTTAAAATTGTTAACATGGATACAAGAAAAAAAAATCAAAAGAAGCTTTTAAATAAGCTTTTTAGGGCATTAGCATTGGTAATATTTTGCTCTATGAGCATAAGCTTATCTGCTCAAAAAGTAAATATTACCGGAAATGTGAAAGACGAGCTGGGCGAAGCTCTTATTGGCGCTAGTATCAAAGAAGTAGGTACATCAAATGGTACAGTTACGGATGTAGATGGAAATTTCTCTTTGTCTGTAGAGGCAAATGGTTCATTAGAATTCTCTTACATTGGGTTTCTTACCCATGAAGAAAAAATAAATGGAAGAACAACCATTAATGTAGTAATGATAGAAGATAGCCAACAACTCAACGAAATTGTCGTTGTTGGCTATGGGACAATGAGAAAATCGGATGTAACAGGTTCTATTGCTATAGCTAAAGGGGCTGATATGATAAAAGCCCAAAACTTTAGCCCATTGGAAAATTTACGGGGTAAGGCTTCCGGGGTAAATATTTTTTCCAACTCCAGCCAGCCTGGAGCCTATGGGAACCGGGTTATTATTCGTGGTAACTCTACAATTAATTCTTCTTCCGACCCTTTATACGTGGTAGACGGCGTGGCTATATCGGATTTTCACCTATTGAATCCTAATGATATAGAAAGTATAGAAGTATTAAAGGATGCTTCTGCAGCTGCTATTTATGGGGCAAGGGGGGCTAATGGTGTCATACTGGTGACAACCAAGCGAGGTCTCAAAAGCGAGGGGACGGTTGTAAGCTATCAAGGTTCGATGAGTATAAATTCTGTAGCCCGCTATATGAATGTACTTAATGCCCAGGAATGGACAGACGCTTTCATGATTGGTTTGGAAAATGAAAATAAATACCAAGGAAGGAATTGGTCGTTGAATCGGACAGATTGGTTTACGGACAGAGATTATTTCGATGCAAACGGCAATCCTTTATATGACACGAATTGGCAGAAAGAAGCGACACGTACATCAATTTCTCACAATCATCAGTTAAATATTCAGCAAGGTGGGGAAAAATCTTCAGTGGGGGCATTTTTAAACTTTTCCGATAACCAGGGGATTGTAAACAACACATATGCTAAACGTTTGAACGGAAAAGTCGCTTATGACAACAAGCCATTACCATGGTTATCTACCTCTGTTAATTTCCTGGTGAATCATGTATGGAGCCGGTATACACCGGAAACAGGAGGAGGGCAGGAGGCCCGCCGCACGATGATAGAGATGTTGCCATGGTTGCCGATTTATGATAAAAATGGGGATTATACCACATCTACATCTACTTCGATGAATGATTCATTCGGATTCGAAGGGATGTCTAATCCGGCAATGATACTCGACCTGCAAAAACGGATGCTGTATAATACCAAGATATTTGGAAATGCCGCATTGACATTCCATTTGATGGACGGACTGGATCTGAAAACCCAATTTGGGCTGGATAATAGAGCGGTAAAATACAGAGAGTATTCCTCTGTTAATTTGAATAATATATCCATGCCAAACGGAAGAGCTGAAAGATGGCATAGCAACACCTTTTACTGGCAAGAGGAGACCTATTTGACCTTCAATAAGGTACTGGAAAAGCACCGGATCAATGCTATGGCGGGTATTTCATGGTCTGAAACTATATACGATTACGATAGGCTATACACAGAAGGTTTTGACGATGATTTCTACGAGGATTACAATATGGCAACCGGTACAATACCTGGTTCACCGGAGTCTGATTGGAATAAACAATCTATGAACTCTTATTTCTTGCGTATGGCTTATACTTTCAACGATCGTTATTCTGCGACAGTTACAGGACGTATTGACGGCTCTTCTAAATTTGGTGAAAACAATAAATATGCCTTCTTCCCTTCTGCAGGCCTGGCATGGAATATAAGTAACGAAGATTTTTTAGTAAACAATACTTCAGTTAGCAATCTGAAACTGCATACAAGTTACGGGCTTACAGGAAACTCCGAAATAAATCCTTATAGTTCTTTGGCAAAAGTTTCCGCTGGTACACTCTTATTAAATGGAACGCGTAGTCCATATTCATGGATCAGCAACATTGCAAATCCTGATTTGAAATGGGAAAAGACAGCACAATGGGATATAGGAGTAGATCTCGGTTTATTCAGGGATCGTCTGAACTTTGATGTCTCCTTTTACACCAAGAAGACGACAGATTTGTTGCTGGATACCCCTATCCCTCACTCTACGGGGTATCAATCGGTATTTAGAAATATAGGTTCTGTAAGGAACCAGGGATTTGATATTTTGATTAACGGAACTCCTGTAAGAACGAATGACATGGAATGGAATGTGTCTTTAAATATGAACTATAACAAAAATAAAGTTCTTAAACTAGGAGACAATGATGAAGATATCCTTCAGCATTCATGGGTAGGGGGCGCAGAAAGTATTATCCGGGTAGGAGAAAATATGAACAGTTTCTATGGTTACAGAAGATATGGCGTTTATACACTAGAAGATTATAATGCCGGAGACTGTACCCTGGAGCAGGTCGGTAGAACAAAACGTTCAACAGAAAAAGAAATTTTGGGAAAAGGAACGCCTGACTGGACCGGGAGCTTCATCAACAACTTCAGATATAAAAACTTCGATCTGACTGTTGACTTTCAATTTGTATTGGGAGTAGAGACTATGCAACAATTCTATCACTCAACATATGATCGTTTTGGTATTACAAACGGCCTTGCCGAGATTTTGCATGGGGCATATGACGGAACAAATCCGAATACTATGCAACAAGCGATATACCTGAGTAATTCAGGTCATGCCGGACAAGATACTACAGTGGACTCGTCATGGGTTGTCGATGGCTCTTATCTCCGTTGCAATATGTTACAATTAGGCTATACATTCACTCCGGGATTATGTAAGTCGCTTGGAGTATCAGCCTTACGTGTTTATGGAAGTGCAAATAATTTATTCCTGGTGACCTCTGGCGATTTTAAAGGATACGATCCGGAAAGTACATCTCAGGGGGATACTGATAAGTTTGGGCAAAATATGACTTTTTTCTCATATCCTAGGGCAAGAACATTTACATTCGGTATCAATCTTACATTCTGATTAACTTAAAAAATAAATAAGATGAAAAAAATAATATTATATATATTTGCATATATCACTATGCTGTCTTTTCATGCATGTAGTAGCTTTTTGGAAGAGAGTCCTAAATCACAAATTGTCAAAGATACATATTATAGTACGCCCGCTCAGGCTTTGGCTAATGTAAACTTTTTGTACAGAGTTGGGGCACAGGGCAGGATGTCAAATGCCGGTAGTGCCTATGTAGGTCCTAATGCATCCATTGACGGTATGTTGACCGGTTATTTTATCAATTCTTACGAAGGGCAGGAATTAGCATGCAGGTATGCCCGCCTGCTTACACGGAGTACCAGTTTGAGTACACTTTCTAATCTGTTAAACGATATTTGGGATAACTGTTATCTGGCAATAAATGTTTCAAATAGTGCGATTAAGTATATTCCTGATATTCCCGGAATAGATGAAACATACGCAGACAGATTGGTGGCTGAAGCTAAATTCTTCCGGGCTTTTAATTACTATTATCTGGTAAAAACATTTGGAGATGTACCAATGTACGAAGAACCTTATGAATCATATACGGATAATTTGCTATTGGGGCGTACTCCTGTTGCAGATATTTACGCATTGATGGAGGCGGATCTGACTGTAGCTGTTAATACACTCCCGGAAGTTATGTTTGCTATGAACGAACACCGTATTTCGAAATACATTGCAGCAATGACATTAGCAAATGTATATCTGCGTCAGGAGAAATATTCTGATGCTGCTGATGCTGCCCGGATTGTAACGGGTTCTCCTCATAGATTGGAGACTAATGATGATTTAGCATTGGGAAGCGCTTATAATAAGTTACGCAGTATAGATGATCTGGATGAAGTAATTTATGCCCAGGAATATGATGAAAGTATAAGTTCCGGAGGATGGTGGCCAACATATGCTTTCTCTTCTGGAGCTGTATCGGTTTTTGGAACATATTCAATTTTTGAAAGAGTATATGGACCGATTGACAGATTCTTAAATGTATATGAAGCAGACGATTTACGTATTCAGCCTAATCAGTTTTTCCACTGGACATATACTAATCCGAATAACGGGAGGACATGGTCTTCTGAAAGTGCCGGATGCTGGTATTATTATGATGAAAATGCTTTACTGAATTCGGGACGGGCAACTAAGGACTGGAATTTCTTTCGCTATGCTGAAGCTTTGTTAGTTGCTGCTGAAGCTATTGCGGCGAGTCCCGAAGGCGTGACTTCTGAAGCTGCCGGATATCTGGCCGAGATCAAAGCCCGCGCTGACATGAATGGAAAAACAATTGCTCAATACTCTACCGAACTGCAAGCTTTGTCAAATGATGACTTTATTAAAGAATGTTGGACAGAGCGCTTACGCGAATTTCCACTGGAATTTAAAATCTGGGATGATTGCTCACGTACAGGGATGTTTCCTGTAATCTCTGAAACGACTCAAGGTGAAGTTACATATGTTCCTCTGATAGGGGCAACAAACGGCGCAGGTGCCGTATTTAGTAGTTCCGATCTGTTTTGGCCTCTTTCTATAGATGAGTTGCAACGCAATCCAAATCTGGAACAAAACGAAGGTTATCCAACACAATAATCTGTAATTTATCCATATTGTGCCTTAATAAAAAATAATAGCTCATTAATATTTAATGGGCTGTTGTGTTTGGACGGCTTGTATTGGTGTAATATTTTTGCAGAGCGATTATTGAACCAGGAGCCAAATTAAAAGAACCAAATGTATAACACACACGGAACAATTATTATTCCGTGTGTGTTTCTTTTTCTATAATTCAGAGCGGGGGAGCATACTTAGAAATTTGTTTTGCTGAAAAGCCTTGAACCATTCACTTCGAATCCGTACTTATCTTTCGCATATATCTTTATTGTATGAATTCCTATGGATAATTCCGTAGGTAATGATACAGTCCAGATGTGTGGCGATTCCCTTTTTCGTAATGCCCCTTTTCGGCTGAATGAAGCGGGATACCCACCCTTGTTATTCATGTATATGAGACGGCTGACAGACGGCGGAACCATTGATGTTTTATCCATTTCGATCCAGTCTCCAGCATCTATTTGCATCATGACTGTAGTACTATCCGATCCACCGTAAATATTAGCTACCACAAGATTTTTATCCAATTGAGACAGTGCTTCAATATGAGTATCTACTGTATCCTGACCACCAATCCATATATCCATTTGCCTGTCGGCACTCAGTCCTATCCCTTTATAATTGATCTTATAATTATTCTTATCGAAGTCTATTGTAAAATAATTTTTGGGACTTCCACACTGCATCAGTGCTGTAGGAATCCCCAACCAGTCGCGTTCTCCTATCCACCAGTTTCCACATGAAGCTCCCACACCCAGTTCGTGAACGTTAGGTGCAAGTATATGCCGGCTTATCTGATGAGTGTGTCCGGATAATATAAGTACGGTAGGATAGTCTTTCACTAAATCGAGAAAAGCATTCCTGTTGCGAGTGTAGACCATCGGTATATGCTGGCACACTACAACGGTTTTATCTTTTGATACATAGGCAAGATCATTCTTTATAAAACATAGTTGCTCGTCACTGATCAGTCCTGTGTAATCACGCCCCCCTTTCGATGCGACGTTGTTGAGTACGATAAAGTGTACGTTCCCATAATTAAACGCATAATAGCTTGCCCCAAAATAACGGTTAAATACATCATCCTGTCGGTTTGTCCCTCGTACATTTCTATCATGATTTCCCAAGAGCAACCATGAAGGCATAGGAAGGCTTTCTATCATTTGTGTAACTGAGGGCAGAATATCAAGGGTTTCATTTATCTGATCGCCCATAAATATATTGAAATCAATATCTGATCGTTGCAATAGTTCGGATATAACGCTTTGGTTGGCGTAATTGATTTCCTGATAATCTTTCATTTGGATGTCACCGATGGCTCCTACTCTGAATGTCTTTTTTTCGGAGAGTGGAATTAGAGGAATATCGAAATCAAGATTCTCATTTTCTGTCAACGATGTGTCAATATATAAAAAGGCCGTATTTTGTATTTGAGGCTTATTTTTCCTCCAGACACCATATTGGGATGGAATTATAGGAAATATAGACGAGCCAACAGAAGTATTAATTGTATAAGCTCCTGCCTTGTCTGTCAAAACAATTTCTTTTCCGTTCGATACGAGTATATTTTTTACTCCTTTCTCCGAGGCATCCTTAACTCCATTCTTGTTCTTGTCTTCGAAAACAATACCCGACACTTTTACCTGTTGTGCTGCGATAGTAAATGAGAATATCCCGGCGAGGCAAAGAAGTACAATACCTTTTATTTTCATATTATTCAACAATTAAAAAAGTAGGGGCACGATATATTACACACCAATACCCCCACATAGTAACTAAGTAGTGTTCTGCTTTATCAATAATATTATTTATTCATTGTCTTCAATGTATTCCCATATTAAGAGATTTTTACTTTCGTCAATATATATGGCATAACCGGTTCCATCAGACCCAAAAGCAATATTGGTTTTACCTGTTGTCACATTAGGGAACACAAATGGAGATGTCCATGTTTGAGCCTCTTTGTCAATAGTGACAAATGAGGTCGTACTATTAGTTGCTGTGTTATTATAAGTGACAGAAGGAACTCCTTGAGGGTTTAGTGCCAAAGAGAAATATCTCGTATTTGAAGCAAGGTTAACAGGGGTTGCAAACAGACTCCACGAACTGGTACTCGCTGTATATTTGTGAGTAATTAATTTATAACCACTACTCAAACGCTCTAATCCCATTACATATATATTTCCTTGGTTGTCCACATCCATATCAAGGTCATAATAATTAACTTCAGTTGCATCTTCGTGTCGCATTCCTTGGGCTAGTGTAGACCATGCTCCATCTTTATTTACATACACAGATATTGTACCACTTATATTGGCATAATCATTTACAGCCAGATAGAGTATATCCTTTTTCAGTACAGAACGCATATTATAAGAGTTATAACTTCGTCCAGGCATTGTTTGATTAGTTGTCCACGAACCTCCACTATAAGTACTAATGTTCATAAGTCGACGGCCAACAACACCTCCGGCTAAATTATTCATAGAGAAAACATACAGTTTTCCCATAGCATCGAAACAAATACTATTATACTGAACTCTCACATCATTGTAATTACGACCTACTACCACCCAAGAACTTCCATCATAATATTGGACCGTAGCTGTTTGTGGTATAGCGTTGGTGTAGTCTGTATATACTACATATGGGGTTCCGGTCGAGCTGAAAGTGAAATCCATATCAGATGTCTGGCCGTTCGATATAGTGTCGCCAACCATAGACCATGTCTCATTTTCATATTTTAAAAGTACAGCTTTCCGGTAACTTGTATTCGTATTATTTTTAATACCCATAACATATGGAACATTATCTACGGGATTAACCTTTAGAATGGCATCCATTAATTGAAACTCTGAGAAACGGACTTTTTTAATCCACTCGATAGGTCTTTTTATCCGTACAGTATATTTCCTGTTATTCAGACTGGTATTAGTCAAGACGAAATCGACAGGTACTGAAAAGTCATTTGCTGTTTGCTGACTTACCTGAACTGTACCTTTAACCGTTACGGCAGGATTATCTTCTGAGGTTGTAAAACGAGCTATCAAACTTGATTTATCTATTTTAGATGGAATTTTCATCTCAATATCGCTACCAACTATAGGACCATCTACCACATAATCTTTATCCAAAACACCTTCATTGTCTTCGACATAGAAACCAAAAGAAACCAACTTGGCCCCAACTATATCGGGTGCTGAAACGGATTTATCCTCTTCGCTACACGCCGAAAATAATAGCACAGCTATAAGAGGATAGCACAGATTTTTTATTAATTGTTTCATAAAATTCTTATTTTATGGATGAATAACTTTCTTTATTTACTTTTATTTCCAGTCTTATCATATCCCTTAGGATAAAGAACGGCTTTCACCATTAACCTGTCTTTATACATTTTACTCTCTGCAAATGAAGCTATATCTTTTGCCGTAATGCTATTTACGATATCATTATAATCGGATACATAATTCCAATCAGTTTCGTTATTGAAAATAGTATTTCGTATGAAGCTACTCCAGAATGAGCTTTTCTGCACATCGAGACTCATTTCTTTTATCAGGTTCATTTTTATATCTGCCAGTTCCGAATCGAAAGACTCCGGATTATTGATCATCATTTCTATTTCTTTCAATGTCCGATCCAACAGTTTTTCTACATTTTCGGGTGCAGTCGTAAACCCTATTGTCTGACGGCTCAATGGTTCGGGAGCTATTGCCGATCCGGCCGATACACTCACACTATATACCATTCCCATTTCTTCTCTTAATGATTTCAGCAACTTAGTTCTTATTACAGCCTTCAATATGCCATTTTTCAGATTTTCCAATCTCAAACTTCCATCTACTCTGTTCTGCTGAAATACAAGGTTTACAATTGCCCGCGGCGACTCACCATCGTTGCGTTCAAATACGATATACTGATCCACTCTTGCCGGCCGTTTGTACTGGTATGATGTGCTTGGCTCTCCACCAGGCAACGCAGCTAAATATTGGGTTATATAGGGTGTAACAGCTTCCAGATCGCAGTCGCCGATAATAACAAAAGTAAAGTCTTTGGCGCCGCCAAAAGAATGATTGTATATAGGAATAAGTGCCTCAAGTTTCAATTCATTTTCTAAGATAGTATCACTAACTTCCCGGTTAGTATAATCTTTGCCTTGAAGAATATATGACAAATCCTCATAGAACTTTCCACTTTCTACCTTATTGGCCGTACGATAAGATTCTATTGCATTTTTCTTTATCTGTTCATACATAGTTGTATCAATACGCGGATACATCCATTTCAGATATAATAATTGGAATTGGGTCTCAAGATCCTCATTGTTTGATGAACCTCCCATTCCGACACGCGAGTTATCGATTAAGAAAAGCATCTTAGCTGTATTGCCTGTCAGATAATGAGCCAATTCGTCACGAGACATATTTCCTGCTCCACTAAGTCCAATCACGTTTTTGGCATATAGCCCGTTTACAAAATCAAGCGAATCGAGCGTATATAAGCCTCCTTTACGGAATCCCGACAAGGTGATCTTATCCTTGTCTATGTCGGTCGACTTAAATACAACTTTGGCCCCATTGGACAGCGACAGTATATGGGCGTTTATTTCTTTGATATATTGCTTATCTACAATTGATCCGGGTTTGGGCAATGATGCCAATAACTGATCCGGGATATTCACTGTCTTCTTATATGGAGCAATATTTTCTTTGCTTATTTTAGAGAAAACAGATTTAATGTTGTCGTCGGACGGAAGTTCCTCTGCAACTTTATCGAAAGCCGAAAGAATGAAGTGAGTTTTTGACCAGTCGGCTGTCTTATGCAAATACTTGGTAAGAGATGTAGAGTCTATTTTTGAGATGTATTTCTTTGCCAAATTATACTCTTCCTCCTGCGTCACAACCTTATTGCCTACATAGAAGTCAGAATATATTTCATTCATCAAATTGATTGAAGGTACAGGACGCTCCGATTCAGCATTTCTCTTTAAAGAAGCCAGATAGCTTTTCTTCACCTTTTCTATTTCAAGAGGAATAAATCCGTATCTATATATCTGTTCTATTTCCCGGGCAAAAGTATTGATACCATCGTCAATCTTAGTTGGCGTGAGTTCTACCGATGTCAATAATATGCTTTTTGTATTCAGAAAACTCAAAACACTAATATTTGCTTTCTTGTAGGATGGATCATTGAATGATAAAGAAGTCATTCGTTCGTTAAACAACCTGTTGAGTATAACACGTTCTAAATAAGCCGGATATTCCTTTTCGGATTGAACGGGTGACAGTGTAGGTAATAACTGAACAGCTACAAGTTCCACTTTATCTAATGACTCGTGGATAACACTTTTGACTGCCATATCCTTATAACTATCAATAGCATATGTCGGAGCTTTCTTCTTTTTCGGTGTTGTTTTTAGTTCTCCGAATTTTTCTTTAATCATACGTTCTATCTCGGTCGGATTAATGTCTCCTACCACGGCGACAGCCATCAACGATGGATTATACCACTGTTGGTAATAGTCTTTAATATCCTTGTGTGAAAAATTTTGAATAACAGCAGTGTCACCAATCACAATACGATCCGAGAAGCGAGATTTATTCAGTAGTTCATACAACAGCGCATTCTGAGCGTCTTGTTTTGGCCCGGTCTTAGACAGCCATTCCGACATGATTACGCCTCTTTCTTTTTCTATCTGAAGACTATCTAGAGACAGTCTGCCTGCCCAATCGGACAAAATAGTCATAGTAGAATCCACAACTAAGGGATTATTCGAAGGCAACTGCAATTTATATACAGTTTCGTTGAAAGAAGTATGTGCATTCAGGTCCTTTCCGAACTTAGCTCCTTTCGACTCAAGAAACCTGACAATACCATCGTCCGGAAAATGTGCCGTACCATTGAATGCCATATGTTCGAGAAAGTGAGCGAGTCCTTTCTGTGAATCCTCTTCGAAAACTGAACCGGATTTGATGAAGAGCCGATATACAGCTTCTCCTTTAGGCGTTTGATTCGGGTATATATAATATGTCAACCCATTATCTAAACGCCCTTTTATCAAAGTCGGATTTTGTTTCAGTTTTTGCCCCGAAACTGAGGTTGAAAATAACATTATGGCCAGCCCCAATAGTATATGCTTTATATAAAATTCCATTCTGTTATTCCGCCTTTTTCTTTTCTATTACAATTTCTTTATACTTCTGATCGGGGCCAGGATATCCTAAAGTGAAGCCCGCACTATTACTTAATAACCTGATAGTAAGTGTCGTGTTTTTAGTGCCATCCAATGTGTCACTTATTATGTTGTTATCTTCATCACGAACACATGTTCTTAGCCATTTGATCCGTATTGCCAAATCATAGATGCCGGGAAGGAAAGACTGAGTCTCACCTTCTGTCAGGATTTGATAATCTACACCTTCAACAAGCCCGTTGCCGGCGATTATTTCATACTTAACGATTACACTTTGTGATTGTGCCTGTGCATTCATGTATAACATATATTCCCCAACAAATTCCTGATCGGTATTGATCGGGCCTGCACTCGATGAGTTGATAGGTTCGACAGAGATAAATGGAGTATCGAAGACAATATTTTCGTCTTTACCACATGACGAAAATAGTACTGCAAATATGAATACCGGTATTATATATATTCTTTTCATAATCAAAACTTATTTTATCAGTTTACTGTAGGATTACCCACCATATCAGGATTAATATCCAATTCTCGCTGGGGAATCGGTTTTAGAAACAAGTCGTTAGGGTAAGTTAGTTTCTGTATCGATGATGATGTTGTTATACTACGTACCATATCCTGTTTTCTGCGAGTTATATCATATAGTTGGTGCCCTTCAAAACAGAGTTCTTTTGCACGTTCATTTTCTATGATTCTTTTCAATTCGGTTTTGTTTGTTTCCGTAACAGTTACATCTGCAACATCTTTATTCAGAGCTCTGGCAATTATTGCTTTCACATCCGCAGCGGCATTTGACAAATCATCTTTATTCAGATAAGCTTCGGCTCTGTTCAGATACATTTCCGAACTTCTTAAAATAATAGGATTAAAATGTTCGTAAGTAGGATCGTTATCCGTAACATTAAACTTATTTGTAACATAATACACACTGCTACCCGAAGTAACTTTTTCTATAATAGAATTATATCTGATATCACTGGACTGGGTGTCGGGGCTGAATAAGCTGAGCAACAGATTGTCTACTGTCGCCGATGGAACTACTGGTGTTACCATGCCGCCTGTCTCGGTCTTGTATGTGAGATTGAAAAGTGTTTGCAACGTTTTTCCCTGGTTTTTGGAACCATTGAAACGAAATACTACTTCAGTCTCTTTATTGTCCAATTGTCTATACATCGCTACATAATCGCTACCTTTAACTAGAGGTACTCTGTCTATTACATATCCTGCATATTTGATTGTGTTTTCCCAGTCTTCCATATATAGATATACACGAGACAGCAATCCATAAACGGCCTCTTTAGTCACTGTATATTTGGTTTTTGCATCTGTTCCAATACTTGAACTTCCAAACAGAACTTCAGCATCTTTCAAATCTTTGATAATCTGAGCATAAACATCTTTTACGGAATTTCGAGCCGGCTTGTGGTCGAAATTAGGAGCTATCAGTTCGATAGGTACTCCTAAATGACTTGCATCGGAAGTATAATTATAAGGTTGCCCATATATTTTACATAATTCGAAATGAGACAAGGCTCGTAAAAACAATGCCTGAGCTTTTATACTTTCCAACTCCGTTTTACTATCGGGATATTTACCGAGAAGAGCAGGTTGATACTCTATAATATTGTTTATATTGACAAGAGCTTCATATAATGTTCCCCAATATCCGGCACCTAAATCTTCTATCTCATAATTGTATAGCGCTAATGAAGCCGGAGATGCCGTTGTTGATAATGAAACCATGTTTGCTGCAAGATCCGGATAAGCGTAATAGATCCCGCTGTAAAACCTGAACATCGTGTAGTATGATCCGGCCATAGCACTTCGTATACCTTTCATATCCGAAAAGGCCGTAGGTGTAACTGTTTTGCCGGTGGGGGTTACTTCCAGAAAGTCGCTACAAGAAGATAATGCAACAGCCAGAAATAGTAACAATTCCGATAATTTAATCTTTATTTTAAAATTTTTCATAATGATCATCTGTTTTCGTTTGTTTTTAGAATGTTGCATTTAATCCTATCGTTACAGAGGATTCCATTGGGTAACCACTCATCGATTGGCGGTACGAGTTACGATCCGATTTATCATATGGTGTCCATATCGCTATATTGTCCAAAGCAAGTAGAACACTTGCATTGGCGATACCGACAGATCTCACATAGCTTTTCGGTATATTGTAGCCCAAAGCTATATTCTTCAACCGCAGGTGTGTCTTGTTAAATAAGAAACGAGTAGATGTTCGGGATGAACCGTTCGATATGCCCCATATTGGCTTGGGAGAGATAGCCAAGTCACCGGGCCTTTGCCATCTATCCAGCTGATTTACAGATTGGTTTTGCGACATTATCTGATATCCGTCCGAAGTGGTGTTGTTACTGCTGAAAGAGCTGAACCCATATCCACCTATCATATAAGTCATTAATACATTCAGACTAAAGTCTTTGTAACGGAATTCGTTAGACATGCCACCTTCCCATGTAGGTACCGATGTTTTATAAGGTACGGCATAGCTTGTACTATATACATTTGTAATATTTCCTTTATCATCATACCAAAGAGGTTCTCCATTGCGTGGATTTACCCCCGCCCAACGCACAAGGTTCCATCTATTCTTATCTCCACCTACTTCCCAAACCTTATTTGTAGAACCCAATCTGGGAGCTTCCAATTCTAGTATTTTATTTTTCGTATGCGACATATTCAGCGTTGTAACCCAATCAAAATCTTTTGCTTTCAGGTTTATAGACTCTATTGTTATCTCTATTCCGCGGTTTTGCATACTACCCACATTGGCATCAATTGCAGTGGCACCGGTGGTCATAGATATGGCATGGTTGCTGAGCATATCTTCCGTTTTCTTATTGTACACTTCCACTTCCACATCCCATCTGTCCAAAAAACGTACTCTCAAACCAATATTAGTCATATAAGATGTTTCCCAGCTTAGCTTTTTATTCTGAATAGAACTCATTACCGAAGCCGGATCTCCATTGTAACTGCTGCCATAATCATAGAGTCCTTTGGCCTGCATACTTCCGAGACGAGAATTTCCCGAGGTTCCGTAAGATGCTTTCAACTTCAATACATCGATCTTGTCGATATTGAAGAACGATTCGTTATGAATATTCCACGATGCCCCTAACGATCCGAATTGAGCCCATTGTACATCTTCCCCGAAGTCGGAGTTACCATCGCGCCGAGTATTCAATGTCAGATAATACCGTCTGTCGAATGAATAACTGGCTTGTCCGAAATATGAAAGAACATGATTGATAACCTCACCGCTCGACCCGATACGATTTACCGCATAGGTTATTTCTTTGATGTGGTCGTTGGCGAATGTATTTCCAGTTGCCTGAGTATACCTTCTCTCATCCGAAGAAGCTTCGAATCCGGCAAGCGCACCCACTGTGTGTTTACCGAAAGTCCTGTTATAATTGAGACGTACAACAGAGTTCCATAAGAATGTGTTAGAACTTGATCGTGTAGCATATCCCAGCTCATTGGCATTGGAGTCTCTTCCCGACCAGTTGCTCATAGCTCCGTATGTGTTTTCTTGTGTACTTTTATAGTCAACCCCAAATTGTCCGGTAAGGTTCAGACCTTCTAGTATGTCATAGCTTAAAGACAGGTTTGCCATACCGGCAAATGTACGTTGCCTGTTGTCATTCTCATCGCGTTCGGCCAAGGAATTGAAAAATTTATTTGATTTTTCAGATGGATTCCCTGCTGCGTCTTTTTCTATATACGAATAATACATACGATAAGTACCATCTTCGTTATATGGTGATATAATCGGCAAAAAGGCATAATAATCTGTTCCCGGAGAGAATATATTACTTACGTTATAAGAAAATGATGACCTGACAGAAAATGTCAGTTTTTTCAGAATCTCCACATCTGTATTTGTTCTTAACGAAAACCGTTGCTGGTCATTTCCTTTGGTCGCATATTCCTTCTGATAATAAGATGCTGAAACATAATTCTGCATTTTTTCGCTACCTCCGGTATAAGATACATTGACCTCGGCGGTATTTCCTGTCCCGAAATATTTGTCATACCAATCGGTGTTGTTACGGCTGTACATATTATTTTCGACATTCTGATATGGGAAAAAGGTCATATCGGGATCAGTTGCTGCATACCTGTTCATATACGATTCTTTGGCAAGAGTCATGTAGTCCTGAGCATTAAGCACCTTGAATCGTGTGCTTTCGTTTATTTTATCGAGGCTATATTTTACCGATGCACGAATCTGAGGATTAGAAATCTTTCCTTTTTTGGTGGTGATTAATATAACACCGTTCGAACCGTCGGCACCATACAGTGCAATAGTAGAAGGGTCTTTAAGTACCGTAAAGCTTTCTATATCATTTGGGTCGAGATAAGACAATGGACTTAGGGTCGAATTTACACCATAAGCCATATTAGTCCGTTCGCCTGAATATATACGGGTTCCATCGACAATCCAAATAGGTTCGGAACTAGCACCTAACGAGCCCTCGCCACGTATACGGGTCGATAAGCGCGGTCTTACGCTTCCTTCGCTATCGGAATTATAGCCGATTGCTAACCCCGGAACTAAACCTTCCAGTAGATTATCAATCCGTGCCGAAGGTAAATTCTGGATATCTTTTGCTGCAACTTGATATGCGCTACCTACCATGTCCGAACGCTTTTGGGCAAGTCCATAACCGGCTTCAATAACTACATCGCCTAATCCTATCGATGAGAGATTCATCTGTGCATTAAGTATATCTCCTTTGCTAACTGTCATTTCCAGTTGTTCCATTCCCACATAGCTAAAAACTAAGGTTTGCGTTCCGTCGGCAGGAATAGATATCTGATAGTTTCCATCAGTATCAGAGAAAGTTGCAGTCTTGTTATTTCCTTTCAACTTTACTGTAACACCTATCAATGGATAGTTGCTTTCGTCAAAAACCTTTCCTTTTATAACTCGGGTCGAAGGTCTTTGTTGAGGATTTCCACTATTACTCTTGGATGAACTAACTACAATGACATTATCATCAATTGTATAGGTTAGACCAACCGGTGTCAGTAGCTCGTTAAGCACTTGTGTTAAGGGTTTATTGTTAGCGTCTACATTTACAGCCTTTTTTCCCTGAACGACTTCACTTTTGTAGAGGAATATATAATTAGTTGCTTTTTCCAACTCATGAAAAACCTCTTCTATTGTCGCATTCTTCACATTTAAAGACACTCTTACTGTCTGAGAATAGGCACTTGCACATATGTGAAAAGTCCCTATTAGCATGAAAACAAGGAATGTATTAAAACGCAATCTAATTTTATGATGCCGATTTTGTTTCATAAATACAATTTGTAATGAATTAATAAATATTTATTTATTGCTTTTTTGATATTGTGATTGTGTTGTCTGTCAACTCAAATTTTAGTCCTCCGGTCTTTTCAAACTTTCTCAGTATATCCTCCGGATGTGTATACATTCTTACCTTACCGCTGTATACTATTTTCTTCACATTGGGATCATCATCTGCGTACCGGATGTCGACACCGTACCACCTGCTCAGGCTTCTCATTACATCGTCTAATGGTGTGCGGTCGAAATAGAACATATTATCTACCCATGCTACAATAGGCTCGGTATCTATTTCTTTTATATCCAGCGCTTCAGTCTTTTTATTCAATACAACCTGTTCTCCGGGTTGTATCGATTTCAGTTCTTTATCGGTCGATAGTTC
Source organism: Dysgonomonas termitidis (assembly GCF_054657735.1). NCBI lineage: Bacteria > Pseudomonadati > Bacteroidota > Bacteroidia > Bacteroidales > Dysgonomonadaceae > Dysgonomonas > Dysgonomonas termitidis. The sequence continues at coordinate 880,313 of NZ_BAAHYD010000003.1, forward strand.
GATTTTACCTTCCAGCAGTGTTGTATAGCTATTGCTCTCGTTGTCATAAGATTTTACATTGAATTTTGTACCCAGTACTCGTATCGACATATTGTTTGTGTTCACTATAAATGGTTTCCCATCTGCCTTCACTACATCGAAGAAGGCTTCTCCTTTTAGTTTTACAACTCTTTCGCTTGCCAGAAAATGATCAGGAAATTCAAGTGTTGATCCCGAATTCAAATTTACCTTAGTCCCATCAGGCAATATTACTTTATATGTTCCTTTGTATGGTACCTCTATTATATTATTACCATTCGATCTTTTCTTGGCGGATTTTTCATATTCTGTTATCGTAAGTATTCCTTTTTCATTGTGAACAGATAAATCATTGAGATATGCTATTGATGATATTGTATCGAGGCTTACAATATTTCCGTCCGATGTTTTCAGCACCGTTTTTCCACTACCTATCAAATCTGCGTTGTACTTTGACCCTCTTGTTTGAATATAGATAAGGGGAATCGCGATAGCAAGTATGGCTACAATACTGGCAACCCTTAGGGCTAACGTCAACCTACGTCGTAATCTTACGGGTCTGGTTACCTTTTCATACGCTGGTTGCGTATTGAATGAATTTATTATTGATAGTTGAGCACTTATTTTTTCTTTATCGCACAATTCATCGTGTAAGGTTTTAATTTCAGAAGACCCATTCATCAGATCTTCTATTTCCTTCTGCTTCTTTTCATCAATATCCTCTTTCCTCAAATAAGAGAAAAGGAGAGAGGCAAACTTAAATGGATTTATTTCCATATATCAATTGTTTAATGTTCAATTCAACCTTAATAGAAAGCAATATTCATTAAGAAATAGAGCTAACAGATATAAGCTATATTGATTAATACAATTAAAAGATGTAAAAGGATTAGATAAAGCAGGAGTGGTCGGAAGAAATATCTTCCGACTATTTTTTTATATAATCATTTGATATTAAGCTGATTATGTTTGTTTTTATCACATAGTTTTATTATCTTTAAGTATTGATAATCATATATTTATGGCAATATTTAAAGATCATAGGATTGGAATAAATCAACTATTGGGAGTTATTCCAGAGGCACTTTTAAGTCATTTATCCGAAAATACAAAAGTTGACTATTATTCAAAAGTTCTGCATGGCAAGAAATTGTTTTACCTTTTGATGTATGGCATTTTAGAGAATGACAGATTAAGTCAGCGAACCTTAGAGGATACCTTTAATGATCCAGTCTTCAAGATGCTTTTTAACTTAGACAAATCAGAGAGTGTTCGCCGAAGTTCCATATCAGAACGGCTTTCTAAGATTGATGCGGACTTCTTCAAACAAATATATGAATGTATTTATGAACAATTCTCAGCAGCCTATTCATCGACAGAAAAAGAGGAATATAATCTGATACGAGTTGATTCTTCAATGGTAAGTGAAGCTTGTAGCAAACTCTTAGAAGAAGGTATTGACCATAAAAACGGAAAGAAGTCAGTTAAGTATAGCATTGCTTTTGATGGCATTTTACCTTGTGATGTTAAGATATTTACAGACTCCAAATACTCTGGCGAAGAAACAGCTTTACCTGAGGTTATAAGAAGTCATGTGAAACAAGAAACCGGACATCACAATATTTACATTTTGGACAGAGGATTGCAGTCAGCTAGAACCATGAAAGATTTTTCCGGAGAATCTATCCCTTTTATAATAAGAGCAAAAGAGAATCGAAAACATGTTGAACTAAAATCCTTGAAAAGCGATGATATTGATCTAGACTTGGGTAGTTTGATGCTTTTGAAAGATAGTGAAGTTTATTTATATACCGGTAAGCCTATTAATAATAAACGAGGTAATATCCATTACAAAGAAGAGCTGGTAGAAGTACCTTTTCGCTTAATTGTAGCACAAAGCAAAGATGATCCTGATAAAGAATTTTGGTTTATCACCAATGTGCTTAACTTATCAGCCAAAGATATTACGGACGCTTACAGGCGAAGGTGGGATATCGAAGTATTCTTCCGATTTATAAAGCAGGAACTAAATGTGAGTACTCTTGTGTCACTCAATAAAAATGGAATAAAAGTTATCCTATATATGACTTTGATTGTGGCTATACTTATCTTGATATATAAACAGGCTAATAAACTTGGATATAAAACTGCTAAAAGAAGATTTTCCATGGAATTGAGAAACCTGATTATATCTATGATTGTTGTGCAGTGTGGTGGTGATCCTTCTATTTTCTTCAAAACGTAGAAAACAAAAAGTGATCGGAATTTCTTCCGACCACTCCTGTTAGATAAAGTGCCTTTTTTAACATTAAACAAAAATAAATAGATGCAAAATATCACTTAAACGAGTGATTTGATTTGATTTTGTTACAGATTGAATAAGAGGGTTATGATTGGGTATAAGTGCTTTAATTGCTCGCGCAATAATTTCTTAGCATTGTTTTTCTGAACTTTCACCGTATTGATGCTTATTGACAATTCTTTTGCTATTTCTCCATTATCCAATTGTTCAAGATAGGCTAGCTTAAATATTTCCCCGCACTTGGTCGGTAATTTATTAATGGCCTCAATTATTTCGCGATATATTTCGACTCTTACGATGGCATGAAACAAGTTAGAATCATATTCTTCCGATTCCTCAATCATAATGTTTTCTATTACCTCTGAGTGTAGTGCATTTTTCTTCAGTTCATTTATGCATGCATTCCGTATCGATTTATACAACGTGTGTTTAAGGTGCTCTTCGCTAAGGTGGATTGTAGTGTTATTGAGCATATTCATAAAAACATTTTGGACAATGTCTTCAGATATCTCTTTATTTTTCAAAAAAGAAAATGCGAAGTAACATAGAGTTTGATAGTAACGTCTGAAGAAATCTTCAAAATATTTTTTATCTCGTATAGAAATATTATCTGAAGCAGGCATCTTGCAAAAATCTAATTATCAATTATTCGATTGAGCAAAAATACAAAAAAATGCCTTATTATTGAGATACGATGATGTTATTCACTTATTTTCTATATAAAATGATATCAGCAAGATTAGTAACTTATGCGGACATTACTAAAATAGGTTATTCAATTGTTGTATAACACAATCAAGATTTAGTTAATAATAAATTATCTTAGGCGTTATTGCGATAGGTTGAGGGCGTTCGTGCTGTCAATTCATGTCACTTACCCAACAATCCCTTACACACATACCATCTAAATTATAACAATTACCTCCCTTTTGATGGCCTGAGCGTAACAAGAAAGCTGAAGATGAAAAGGGAATCAGGTGGAAAACCTTGGCAAACGCGCTGCTGTAAACTCTACTGAAGTCTTTGAACAAAACTCAATATTACTGTTCATAATCAGAATGGGGAGGCTGTTATAAAGATAGGGTAAGTCCGAAAACCTGTTAGAATAGAGGACGTATTGCATTACTTGTTGATACCCCCTCTTTTCTATATAGGAAGAACCTCTTATATTTTTTAGCAATCTATACTTTATAGCATTTAGCAATGTTACCCTCTTTTTTTCTCTTGTGTTGTTTTGCACAATCACCTTTATAAGAATGTTGAGCTTTTCCTGTACTAAGTTATCCACAAGAAATCCATGGAAAAAGGTAATTTCTATTTGTGAATAGAAGAATGTTATTATTGTGGGCTCAGGTAACAAACGAATAACAAAAACAGTAAAAGCATATTAAAAAGATATACGGATCAGATTCAAATAATCGACCGTTTTTATGAGAATCTCATCTTTTATTGTTTAATATATTTAAGTCTTTGATTAGGAACTTAGCAATAATCTCCATTGAACTTGGTATGTATACTAAAAAAGAATTATCTTTACACTAGATATTGTTTAGACAAATTTTTATCATTTTTTGTTACTCGATATCTAAGGTTTGATATTAAAGCGTTATATATCAGATGATAACAAACTCATGGGGCTGACTGGCTTTGACAGCGAGATGAAATGGTTTGTAAGCATGCAGTGCATAGTCGGCTGGCACTATAATCTCAGACGTCACAAATTTAACTGGCAATAACAATTACGCTCTTGCTGCTTAATCGAAGTATAGTAGATATAGCTTAATCCTTGCACAGGTGTAAGGACAAGACATCACCCGGAAGCTGTGGCTTCGAAGCGTACCGATAAGGTGGTGCAGGCAAATCGGAGATAGGATAGGAGAGGCTTCGGCTTTTATCTGAAATAAAGAAGCTAAGGTTTAGATTGGTGGCTTCGGTCTTGTCTATTCCCTACAATTAAAGCGAAGATAAGCATGTAGAAAGCAAATTAGTTCCTTGTTTGGACGAGGGTTCAATTCCCTCCAGCTCCACAAAGAGAATAAGTAAAATGAAGTAAAATCCTGAAATTCATTGAATTTCAGGATTTTTATTTTCTGCAAAGTGGTAAAAAACGGCAAATTCGGGGATAGTTCACTGACAAATTCGGGGACAGTCGTAAATCCGAAAAAGTGTCCCCGATTTTGATTGTAATATATTCATTTTGTAGAATTTACCCGAATCTAAAACCTGCCCGTAACAGTTGAATCTCATACTTTTAAAATCAATAAATCATCAAAAAAATTAAAAGTTATGAGCAGAAAAACCTTCAAGACCTTGTTCCTTGTAAAACCATCCAGAATCTCTAAAAAAGGAGAAAGCCCGGTCTTTATGCGTATAACCGTTGGAGGACAGCGTATAGAGACAACTATTGGAAAATCCAGTGAGCGTTGCCCCCTCGTGCCAGTCTAAATTGACCCCATGTACCAAAATATGTTTGACCCTTTTCGCCAAAATAAAAATGTCCCCTGTCGGAATATAAACCAACAGGGGATTTTTATGTAATTTAGATTTACCCTCCTGGTCGATGGGTTAAAACTAAAATTACTATGACAACAAAATTAGCAAACATTCTTCATTGCTATGCAATGGGGATGGGTATAAAAGGTATCAGCGCGACCTTTGAGCTATCCCGTAACACAGTGCGCAAGTATGTGCGTTTGTTTCAAGAGAGTGGTATGCCAATGGAGCAGCTTCAGTCCATGCCGGCGAAGCGCCTTGAGGAGATGTTTGGAAGCAGCGGTGAGAGGGAACGTACCCCTTCAGTGCGTCAGTTGGAACTGGAGGCGCTCTTACCTGAGTATGCCGCAAGACTTACACGCAAAGGAGTGACAGTAAAATCTTTGTATGAAGAGTACCGGCGAGAGCATCCGGGTGGATTCCGTCATGCAAGTTTCGGCGCGTACATACAACGTTATCGGCTTGTATCACGTCCGGTGGGTCACGTTGAGCATTACGCCGCAGACCAGCTGTATATTGATTTTGCGGGCGACCGTCTAGAGGTTGTTGATGAGCAAACAGGCGAAGTCAGATCCGTTGAAGTTTTTGTAGCCATCCTTCCTTGTAGCCACTATACCTACTGTGAGGCAGTCTGGTCGCAGAAGAAAGAAGACCTTATAAAAGCATGTGAGAATGCACTACACTTCTATGAGGGTGTGCCCTTTGCAATCGTCCCTGACAATTTGAAGTCGGCGGTAACTCGGAGCAATCGCAATGAGCCGGTTATTAACGAAGACTTTGCCGCTTTTGCCGAGCATTATGGTTGTAGTGTATATCCGGCACGTGTCAGGCACCCAAAAGACAAAGCCCTTGTAGAGAACGCTGTAAAACTGATGTACAAGTCTGTTTATACCGATCTCGAAGGTCTGATGTTCCATGATTTGGAATCACTCAATGCCTGCATTATCCAATCTCTAAGTCGTTTCAACGAGAGAAAACTTACCGGACGCAATCAGTCTCGCAGGCAGTTGTTTGAAGAGGTAGAAAAAGACTATCTACGAACTTTACCCTCTGTGCGGTATCAGATGAAGGAACGCAAATCTGTGACCGTGATGCGTAATAGCTATGTAACTCTCAAGAAGCATCATTACAGCGTGCCAAAGGAATATGTAGGCAAGCGTGTCGATATTGTTTACGATGCTGATACTCTCGATATCTTCTATGGCCTGCGGCTGGTAACAACCCACCAGCGTGATGACACTCCCTATGGCTACACTCGGAAGGAGGCACACAATCTTCCCGGTAGGCATGGTAGCTACGAAAAGGATCTGGACGAGGTTTTTGAACGAGCTACTCAGATAGATAATATCGTCTTGCTTTATCTCAAGGATGTAGCATCGCAGAAGAAATATATGCCTCAGGCCTTCCGCTCATGCAGAGGTATCCTAGCCTTGGAAAAGACCTTCGGACAGGACAGGCTTGTGGCGGCATGCGCCTGTGCTTCATTGATGCGCGTTTACGGATATCAAGATGTTATCGGTATCCTGAACCGGGGCGATGATGCAGACTTTCTGCCACAGGCTGATCAGGACTCGGACACCAACTTATCACTTCCGCACCACAAGAACATCCGTGGACGTGAATACTTCTCAAAATCAACAACAAAAACTAACAACAACAATGGAAACAAATAATAAAACCGCACCCGTTACTCAGGAGAAAGACCAAAATATCATTTCTCTGGATCTGATGAACCGTATGAAGCTGCATGGTATGGCTGCCGCCTTTAAGGAAAGCCTGCAGTCCACCGTTGCCGAGTCTATGACTGCTGACGGCTTCCTCTCATTACTATTGGCTCGTGAATGGGACTATCGTTCGGATGCCTCCATACAACGCCTGATTCGAGGGGCCGGCTTTCGATACAAGGCTTATCTTGAGAATATAGACTATACCATCAATCGAAGTCTCGACCGCAACCATATAGAACGGCTCTCGTCGCTTGACTTTATCCGTCAAGGAAAGAATCTGTTCATTACCGGTTCATCCGGAACCGGCAAAAGTTATATTGCAACAGCCATTGGGTATCAGGCGTGTAAGAACGGAATACGAACTAACTATGCCAATGCATCCAAACTTATGGGAGCGCTAAAAGTTGCAAAGACAAAGGGGATCTTCGAGGCCGAACTCAAGAAAATAGAACGATGTCAGTTACTTATACTTGATGATCTCTTTCTTGTTCCTCTTGACGCTAAAGAACGTTCAATATTGCTTGACATCATCGAAGATCGTCATGAGCGCAAATCTATCATTGTGACCTCACAATTACCGGTTGCCAACTGGTATGATGCAATAGGAGAACCAACAGTCGCTGATGCCATTCTTGACCGCATCGTCCACTCGGCGCATCAGATAGAACTTACCGGTGAGAGTGTGAGAAAAATGAAGGTAGACAAAAACAAGTAAATCTAAAATAAAAATGACCCCGTCGACCAGGATAATTTAGGGGTAATCATAAAGTTTTTTCAGGGGTCAATTTAGATTTGGCACGAGGGGGCAACGCTCACTGGATTTTCCAGTATTTATCGAATAGCGGCAGACCGGTGAGCCGATTGAAAATATCGATACTTATTTTATTCTCTTCCTGCTGTATTTTCAGTGTCAGCATGTTGTCTATCAACTCCTCTTTCAGGTAAGCGGGTAATGTGGCGAAAGCTTCGTTAAAACGGTTGATAAAGCTTTTTACATCCGCATTGTCAGCAATGGTCTGTTTTACATCTTCGGCAGACAGAGATGAATAGGGAGTACCGTCATTGGCAAATAGCTGAGCCCGTAGCGTAGGGAAAGCTGCCCAATAGTTTGCCAAAGCATCAATTTCGGCATTGGGAATGCCTCCGAACATAGAGGCGTATATATCCCATGATTCTGCTTCGGCCGATGAATCCACATAACGGGGTATATTCAGGTTGTACCCGTTTTCGCGTATGGTTTTGCGAGACACCTTGCGGGAAAACTTAGGAATATCGCTGCGGTTGATAATTGCATCGGCTATCTTTTTGATATCGCAAGCACGCAGTTTATTATTTTTTCCTTCTTTTACAAAGCCTTTGGAGGCATCTATTATTAATACATCTTCATCGGCACGTTGTTGCCTCAGTACCATGATGATGGTAGGAATGCCTGTTCCGAAAAAGATATTGGAGGGTAGCCCTATGATGGCATCAATATTATTGTATTCTATTAGGTTCTTCCTGATCTTTTCTTCTTCTCCACCCCGGAACAACACTCCGTGAGGCAGTACGATAGTCATTATGCCATCCGGTTTAACATGGAACAGGTCGTGAAGAAGAAATGCGTAGTCTGCTTTGGCCTTTGGAGCCAGTCCGTACCGGGAATAACGGGCATCCGCTTCTTTGTTCGAAGGGTCCCAGTTTTGCGAATAGGGCGGATTGGACACTACTGCATCCACATATAGTGGGCTGTAGGTTCTTTCCTTGTCGGTTTCGTCAAAATATGGCCAATCATCTTCCAGTGTATCCCCGTTACGGGCTTTTATATTGTCGGGCAGAATATCGCGCATAACGAGATTCATACGGGTCAGGTTATAGGTATTCTCTTTGAGTTCCTGGGCGTAGTATAGTATATTGTCTTTATTGCTGATATGTTTGGCAACGGAGCGACCGATATTGATGAGTAATGATCCTGAGCCACTTGTCGGGTCATAAATTTCTATTTTGTCTCTATCTTTCAGATAATGGGCAACAATCTCCGACATTAAAACAGATACTTCGTGTGGAGTATAAAATTCTCCTGCCTTTTTCCCGGCATTTGCCGCAAAGTTGCTGATAAGATACTCATAGATAAATCCTAATACATCGTAATCCTGACTACCGTCTGTAGGGATATCTTTAATCAATTGGATAAGTTGGCTAATGGCTTTGGTTTGGGATCCGGCACTTTCACCCAATTTGCTCAGACCTGTTTGCAACGTATCGAAGATTTTTGCAAAGACGGGTTTGTGCGTTTCGTTTATTAAACGATTGAATGCCGAAATAGCATCGCGCACATCAGAAACATCGAAATCCCTACCTTTCTTCAACCAGGTAGAAAATAAATTGTTGTATGAAATAAAATAACCTAATTGCTGCTGACAGTAACGCACCGTTTCTTCATCGTCTTCCTTCAATTCGGGAAAATCTTCCTGCGTCCAATCACTTTTTCTTAACAGACTTTCTTCTTTATCGGATAGAAATTTATAGAAGATGAAACCAAGAATATAATCTTTATAATCATTGGCTTCTATCTTTGACCGCATTTTATTTGCCGAAGCCCATATCTTTGATGCAAGTTGTTGCTTATTCATATTTTATTGGTTACGCTTATTAATCCGCTCTCATTGCGTCAATATTCAATAGCTGGCTACTGTTCTGTTTCTTCATAACATTATACATCTATTGACATAAAGTGCAAATTTAACGAATGTTTATGGCATTTCTTCGATGAGGATGAGAATTATTTATTCAATCTGTACATACTGTTAAATACCCTAATGAATTCTAAGAAAAGGGAAACTTCCATAATCATATGAGTTAAATATCAGTTTCCTATGGGCAACCTGTAATAGGTGATTAGTAATAAAAGAAGTGGACTACAATACTTATAACACGTAAGATCTCTTTGACCTTATAATTAAAAATAGCCTCCATTTTGTTACTCAGCCTAATGTCATTTATAAATTTATGAATAAATAATATTACTGAGCTATCTCCCAATTCGGGATATTTTCAGTAAAAAACTTTTCTGAGAGAGTGTGTAATCGAAGAGTATACATCTCTTGAGGTTATAATCAAAGCTCTCCTCAAATAAAATATGGTTGTTACATTCTTTTTAACGGTTATAATAGTGTCTTTAACCCCGTTACCTAGTATTTCAATAACGATAGTTATCTTATTCATATTTGTCATGTTGTTATTCGCAAATATTTTATTTTTGTTAAAATATATGTATGGATATCAATCAATTGTTATTAAATTTGTTATTTCTGATTCTTAAGTTTAAGATATGTTACATGTTATAATTAAAGAATAATTTATATGGGATACACATTAAAACTTGACATCTATTATTTTACTTTGAAGAAAATAAAAGAAGAAACTACACGGAGGATTCGTGGCGAAGAAAGAGTAGCATATCTTACAGAAAAAGATGAATGTATACTTAAAGACTTCGTTAATACTTTATCTATTGAAGAAATAGATGAAGCAAATTATATGAAAGTTTTTTTAGAAGATTTTATAAACGGTTTTAATTCTTCATTCAAGCCAAATAAGAATAATACTCAAGCAATGAGTGTTACAACAGATCAGTTTAAAGGTTATGATTCTAACGACTATACGGTATGGGGGATATTCAAAGGTGGTGCTACAGGTATAGAATATGATATATATCAATCTAGTAATGCAACTATACCTACAAGTAAAGTTGCTGGAGATAGTGTAACGTCACTTTATTATTTTTACAAAATATGGATGCCAATTGATTCTAATGTAGGTATTTTAATGGTGCAGAGTTATACAAATACAGGCTGTACGACTTTATTTAAAGAACAACTTAGTAGCTATTTTATAGCTAAGGGTTACAAAGCTGAGTGGAGCAAATGTATTCCTGATGAATATATAGACAGATTCTTGAAAGATGGATACATTAGCGAAATACAAGTAGTTCATCGTAATAGAGATACAAACAGACCTTTAAACCCTGTTTTTAATCCATTTACACATGCAAAAAGGAGATCTATCTTCAGCCGATTTAAAATACCTTTTAAAGATTTTATATCAGTTGTAAACTATAAGAATGTATTAAAATCTCAAATAAAGGCAATTGATACAGATTATGATGAAACTCAAGACAAAGTAAAACTTTTCTATGTAGATTCAGAAGGTAAAAGAGCTAATGCAACATTAGCAAATATAGATAGTATATTGCCGACAATTACATTGGATGATTCGCTGAAAGAGGACAATTCTCAGTTGCCAAAATGGGATGATCTTCATCAATATACCAAAGGAATGTTGAATGATATTAAAAGGCAGATATCATATACACCTAAATTAAGATGACATTCATATTTAAACAAATATATAGGATAATTAAAGATGGAATAAAATCGCTACTGTACGATATTGACGGAAATAAAAGGTCAAAATTTCAAGTATATTTAGGATTTATTTTTGTCCCAATTGTAATATGCATAATTACGGTTTGGAAGGAAATAAGTTTGAAAGATATAATAGATACATTATTGACTGTATTAAGCATATTCACTGCATTAATATTTGGTGTATTATTTACAGTTCCTGATAAATTATCTCAACGGATAGAAAGATTTAAAAACAAGACTGATAATAGTACTAAAAATTATTTGATACGCTTTAGTAATTTTACGCGAAGTTTCGTGCAGCAAATTACGTTTATCATCATTATTTGTATTGCTTTGATTATTTTGCTTGTCCTTCAAAAAGTAGTTAATGATAATATCATAAAACTTACTTTGACAACTATAAGTTTGGTATTATTTTATGATTTGGTAATGTTTATTTTAGTAACCTTATCAAATATTTACATTCTTCTAATGGACGATATTGATATGAGTAAAAAAGATTTACCTAAATAATGGAAATACCACAAAGTTTATAGAAATATAATTTAAGGTATTGCCATATATAGTTACCATAATTTATAGCTATGTAGGATTTTAGTAATGAATGGATTGATAGCAATTGATAGCATTAATCCCTGTCATTTTTTATCTCATATTAATTTTTATCTCATATTTAATATTTTAATAAAATTTACTATAGTATTTATTATCTTTGTATTCTATCATTAATAGATATTATAGTATGTATTTGTTGTATAATTTTGATATTGATTCAGTAGAAGATATTCAGAAAGTTTTAGCACAAAATCTTCAAAATCGTCGCTTAGAAAAAGGGTTATCAAGAAATACCCTTTCTGAGATAAGTGGTATCCCTGCTGCTACGATTGCTAAATTTGAGCAGAAATATACGATTTCTTTAGCTTCGTATATAGCTTTAACCAAGGCTTTAGGTTATGCTAAAGATATCAAAGAGCTCTTGTCTCAACCTATCTACAATACGATGGAAGAGCTTGAACTTATAAACCAGAATAAACGGCGAAAAAGAGGACGGCGGAATGAAACAGGTAAATAAATTATCAGTTCAATACAGAGAGCAGAAGGTTGGTGAGTTAATGATGACTCCGGATAATCGGCTATGCGCATTTCAATATGATAAGAGTTGGCTATTATCCGGGTTTTCTATATCTCCTATAGAACTACCTTTAAAATCAGACTTGTTTATTGCCAAACCAGAACCATTCTGGGGTAATTTCGGCATATTTGAAGATAGTCTTCCAGATGGATACGGACGCTATTTACTGAATAGATTGCTGAAAAATCAAGGAATAGATGACAGTACACTTACCCCGCTTCAGCGGTTGAGTATTGTAGGGACATCCGGTATGGGAGCCTTATCCTATATACCTGAATCTTTAGTTGGAAAAGAAAAAACTTTACCTGAATTGGACTATTTGCAACAGCTGGCTCTTGATATCTTGTCAGAAAAGACGGATGATGGTGCAGATGTACTCTATTTTAATAGCGGGAACTCGGGAGGTTGTCGACCGAAATGTTTATACCGGGATGAAGAGGGAGCCTGGTTAGTGAAATTCCGGAATACATATGACCCCAAGAACATGGGGGAAATGGAATTCCGTTATAATGAAATAGCCCGTATGTGCGGTATTGAAGTATCAGACTTCAAACTTCTGCAAGGAAAATATTTTGCAAGCAAGCGGTTTGATCTGGAGAATGATAAACGTTTACATATTGCTACTGCAGGAGCTTTGCTCAACGAGTCTATTCACAATCCTAAATTAGACTATAAAATATTACTTCATTTAACCGGTTTTCTGACACAGAATCCGGAACAAGTAGATGAAATGTTCCGTCGGATGGTTTTTAATGTCCTTACGGATAATAAAGACGACCATGCTAAAAATTTCAGTTTTATCTGTCGTGCAGGGAAATGGTCTTTGTCACCCGCATACGACTTAACCCTAAGCCGGGAAGGGTATAATGGAGAGCATGCTACCTCTGTAAACAATAGTGGTTCTCCTATAATAGAGGATATGCTGATCGTTGGAGAGAGTATTCGCATCCCTCGTAAAAAAGGAATGGAAATCATTGATTTTATAGCAAATAAATGTGAGTCGATTTTATCCCAAAGATTTAGCCGTTCTTAAGCAGAAAATAACAAGAAAATCCACAATTTTTTGCTGTAAAAGAGCTTTATCTGTAGCCCTCAAAATACAGTTCCCTCCGAAAAAAAGGAGTGCTTTTCAAATTATTGTCTATAATCTGCTGAAAAACAATGTTCTAAAAGTTTTGTTTTGTTCACAGAAATATATATATTTGTAATTGTATGATGTTCAGTTAGTTTTGCGGAATCAGGCACTGCTAAATTCGGGGACAGTCAAAATTTCAGAATTTTAAAATATTCATTTATAGGGGGGATAGAGTAGGGGATACGTTCCCTCCAGCTCCACAAAGAGAATAAGTAAAATGAAGTAAAATCCTGAAATTCATTGAATTTCAGGATTTTTATTTTCTACAAAGTGGTAAAAAACGGCTCCCTTACATTTTGGGCGAAATATGTTTTTCTAATAAGAATTCCGTTCTCCGAACAGCAATATTTACTCGTATTTCTGGCTTCTTGTTACGGCAAACGGGAATGATTTATTTACGGTTTTCCGAAATTTCCGTCCAATAGGTAGCCATTCGCCGCTGAACATTTTGATAGTATTCCCTACGATAGACTCCACGTAATTAAGATTGATAACATATCCTCGGTGAATACGAATAAAATCGTTACTCATAATATAATTGTGTGTTTCGGACATGGAAATAGATACTAATTGCGAAAAAACAAATAGCTGATAGTCGGATATTTAAACTTGATAAAAGCATTCATTCCGTACACTATTATTGATTTTTTTTAACATGTCCGGGAGAAAATGTAAAACATAATGGCGGAAATCTATAAAATCTATATAAAATTTTAAAGATAACTTGCAATTGCAAATAGAATTCAATTATATAATGAAAATCAGACAGAAAACAGCATTGAGATCTATATTTTATCTTCTGATAATATGATAGTTGCGTGTATTTATGCAAAATATAAAATGTAACTATACAATATCCGGTTAATAATAGCCGCCTGTAGAAGATACAGTTTTTTTGTTAAAAAAAATAAAAACAGGAGATAATCCGTTAGAAACTATAATGACGAAATGATAATCGAAGCAGACGGGAAGACAAATAATGGAGGCGTATATAAGCTTTTGTAATATAACAACAAAGATTACAAATCCGGAAAACGGCGACAACGCCTGTAAGAAATTATATAAACAAAATGGATTAATAGGATAAATAATATCCAACCTTATTACAAACTTACATCCATACCCGATACAAAAGGTGTATGGAAGAATTGCTGCATTTTTTATAATTTTAAAAAAAATGATGTGACTAAAACAAATGCTTTACAGAAAATCGTAACAAACAAACGAATTATGAAACTGAAATTTAAAAGACTAATAACAACATTCGTCTTCCTTATCTGCTTGTCCGTGACCATTAATGCACAGGTAACCGTGGGTGCAGATAAAGAACCAATCAAGGGCGCACTGCTCGACCTGAAAAGTGATGATTCATCTACAAACGGCGGACCGACCACAGGACTCACCTCCGGTTCCGGAGGCGGGCTGCTGTTGCCGCGTGTCAATCTTGTAGATGCAAGCAAGCTACTGCCTTTCATTACAGATGCAGAAATTACTGCAAATCCCAATCTGAAAGAAAAACTGACCGGACTGCTGGTTTACAACCTTTCTACCACAAACGATTTCGACGAGGGGCAATATATCTGGGACGGAGCCACTTGGGTAAAGGTACAGGATTCCAATAGCCCAAAATGGTTCTACATGCCGTCGTTCAATCTAGATGTTTCGACAGTCGGCACCCAGAGCGTAAATCTTTATAACGAATATGTGAATCAATTCACCAAAAGTGACAGTAACGACATTCAGTTCGTGTCTTCCAATAGTGCACTCACTCAGGTACAGCCGAAGATTTATAGTAGTAGTGAGCTCGACTATATAGTTACGGCATATTCTCCTTCAGACGTATTGAAAATTACAGATATCGATGCGTCTGGGGAAATGACTTACGAGATACTTTCCACCAATATCCCGGAAAGTAGCTATATCAATGTCATTTTTGTGGTAAAATAGCGATTAGCAACGGTCGGTAGTCTACTGGTAAATCTTTGATTCTGCCATCTGCTTACTGCTTACCACTCTAAAATATTGAATTATGACAAATCAAAACAACAAAACTACATATACTGTTTTCAAAATTTCACTGCTTACCTTGCTGTGCACCGTATGTAGTTTCAGCTCCGTACTGCATGCTCAGGATGCGCTGACGGTAAAATGGGGCGACGGTACCATCTGGACGAACGTCGATTCCCTGCCTACGCCTCACCAGGCAGAGATGAACAATAAGTCGGGTAATGTGCAGATGCAGATCACGGCTGATTTTGCATTACCGGGCTCTGTGAAAACGCGCGAGATAATGGTCGATATTCCGCGCGGGTATATGATAAAGGAATACTCCGTCAAATCGGGCACCGACGCTATCGATGGTGTCACACAGCTCAGCCTTCCGGGTGACAGACAAAGCATGATAGCGAGTAGTTTACTGACTGCCAGAGACGGTACACCTTTCGCCGATCAGGTAATTACGGGATACACCACCTATAGAGATAGGAGTCCGTACAATACTAACACAAAAGAGGAGAATATCCGCCCTTACGATGGCAAGGTGGTTTATACATTCAACTCCAATTGCGACCGTATTGTCCTCACCCTTACCCTGGCCATCGATATGCCGCTCGTACCGCATACCGACCCGGCTCTGGCCACAGGCTCTATAGAAGTCTCTTATGATGCAACTCTGTTTACCAGCCATACCTTACCGGATATTACAGTGGATATGATAAGCGGTACATCTGAACTTTCCAACCATGTAAAAGCGCACATAAGCCAGCTTGTCATTCCCTATATTGCAACTACCAGCATTTCAGGCGCCAATAACGGGCACTCCGGAAAGGTAGAGGGCGTCGTTGATTCTACAGACCCTAACAAGGGAACTGCCGATTTCAATACAGGATGGACTTTTTCGAGTTACAACTCGGGCATGGGACTTGAGACACCCTATGTCGACGAAGTCGTTATCACTATTCCCTACAGAGAAGGGGTTACTTACAAGGGTTTTAATATCAGTCGGGTATGGCTATTGAACCCGGGTACTTCTACCGAGGGTTCGTTCAACAACGGGCATATTAAAGTAAGCAACAATACCGCCGCACACGAAATAACCTTTACTTTCAGCAAAGGTCAATGGGCACATGCCAGTACAGGTACAGCCCTGGAGATATTCTGGACGGCAGAAATAGACGGGGTAAACAACAAATGGGATGTACCCATCGATTTTACACCCCGTACATCCATTACTACCGGCTCACTGGTTGGCGACGGCACACAATATACCTATTCTATGGTGGTTGCAGATAGTGATACTAAGCTTAAAAATGCCGTAAACACATACCGTACACCTGTGCGTCCGCAAATCGACATTAGCCTGACCGGGCAGAATTTAGTCAGGCGCGACCTGAATGAGGATCAAGACTTTCCCTACGACTGGGCTGTAGGAAAGTTCAGTATAGCGAATAATGGGCCGACTGTAGCGGAAAACATGAAATATGAGTTTACTTTCCCAGCCTCGCCACAGGTACGGGGAGTAAAGATACCCTGCGGGGGAAGTAACACGACGGACTATAACGTAAGCGCTACAGGCCTTACCAGCGCTGGTAGGACTGTGAACTATACCGGAACCATGCAAGGATATGTATACGGTTCGGCAAGGATTACTCCTGTAATGCTGGGGCTGGCGGATAATGAATACCTGGTCAACCTGACTATTGTACAGGAAACATTACAGGTAGCCAACTTCACAAACAATCGTACCACCGGACAAACTGTATATTACGGAAAGTTTATAAACGGGCAAGAAGGGGATGTAACGCTGACGATAAGCTCCGACACCCCCGACGGTGTGATGAGTAATCTGCCACAGACCGCTACCAGCCATACCAGTATCGGCTGGACAACATCCGGGATGGGAACAATAGAGGTTTCCGCATCCCATGAGGGATATCCTTCGATGGAAACATATACCCTGCCGGCCGGCGATCAGAAAGGAGGATCTTTCTTTCCCGGCGATCCTATATATTTTGATGTCAACTCCAACACCGGCGATTCCTGGTCAAACAGCATGCACTCTAATGAGATCACAGACCCTACGTTCTATATAAATTTGCCTGAAGGGATAGGCCTCGACCCTGCCTCGTTGCAGGTACTTTCGGCGGCAGGCAGGAATGGCCCTGTTTTTGTTCCCGCATCGGTAACGGGAACACCGAAAACCCAAATTGTCGATGGCATACGATGGACAAGCTACCGCATACAGGTCAACAACAAGTACGATATTATAGCCCGCAATGCACAAAACGAAGATTATACAGGAACTTTATCCGACCGTTACGGAGGCCAGAATTACTTTACCTTGCGCTTTATGGCTTATGTCAGCCTCGCTTCGGCGGCCTATCCCTCCGTTTCTATGGCGGATATAGTAAATATCGATCTCGGTCGGTCTGCCCTTACCGCCAGCACAAGCGGGTTTACGGGACCCGACGTAAATAACTGGACAGGAAAAACCTCCTCCTACGGAATAGCGATAGCCGGGAATGTGAACAACATTAGCCCCGGAATACCGGTGGTGCAAGATCCGGGACTGAATGTATCGTTGGGTATACGTGTATTTATTGATAATAACGCTGATGGTAATAATGATAATACAGAGGACTTTTATTCCTACAATGGTACCGACGTTTCTATAGCAACCGTAACCGGCGACCACGATGCCGAAATCCGTATAGGGTATGAGAATACTTCCGCCGATGTTTATTATCCGGGGTCGGAAATCTATCTGCCCATACCAAAGATAGGCATCAATTATGATCATTTATTCTATAATACGGTGCTGCAGGATGCGCATTTATCGGAACCAGGCCTGGCCCCTCATGAGCCCGAATGGACGGCCATACTGGAGGAAGAAGTGGTGCTCCCCGGCTTCACCACCTACTACAGTATAGATACGGGAGCTATCACCGAATTCACCGAGGGAGGTATAGATGACAGCTGGGTTCCGGTAAAGCCGCAGTGGGATACATATACCAACTTGTTGGCTGCCGGACACACTCTGGAAGAGGTTACCATGTTGAAGTTCATCGCCTCGCAAGATATCGCCAAGGTGGGCGATTCCGGCAGCAAGGGAGAAACCACTTTCCGCATCTCGTTGGAGGATGGCTCCGTACTGGGCACCCTGAATTTCTGGCGCAGCTACCAGAAAGGCTGGCGTGAAGCAGATGGCTCAGGTACATGGCTTTACGGCTCGGTAATAGCAGCCGAGACAGCTATGGCCGGGGTATTAGGCAAATTTTTCTACGACGAGAACCGCAATGGGAAACTGGATGCAGGCGAAGACAATAGCACATTTTTATCTCAGTTTACAGGTTCCTATAAGACAATGCTTCTGGGTACGGGAATAATCGGCAGCCCCGAAATGGAAATAGTCGGCGACGGCACTTTCCGCAGTGTGGCCGGCAACTTGTACTACTTCCTGCGGGAGGGTAATTACACAGTTAGGATCACCAACAGCGACCCTTCAAAGTGGCATATCACTGATGTTACACCCGGCACCCGCTCCGAATTAGTGAACAATACGCCTGTTTGGGTCAATGATATCCCGCAGAGACAGATAGAACCCGATAATACACAGGCTGTCTTCACTTTCACGGTCGATGAAAACAGCATAAACCTGCAACTGGTCGGTATCGGTATCAAAGCCCCACCTAAAGTTATCCCTATAAACCCTCATATCAGGCTTCGGCTAGACAGATAAGGGGCAGGTATAACAAGCTGTTGAAAGGCTGCTAAGAGAAGTGAAGACTCTGGTACTGAAGGTATAAATTCCGTCTTGTTATAGTAAACCAAGTAAGTAAGATAGTATTTCATCGTATACTCCCTATGACCCCAGTGGTATAGGGAGTATATATTTTACTGCCAAAAGAATAATAAAGTGAATGCGAATTGGTAATTGAAAACTTTATCTATGTAGTAAGCTATTAGCCGTTAGCTCTTTGAAAGAATGGTATAGTAAATTTGTGAATAAGCGGATGAGCAGATTAGCAAATGAATGAAATGTTCGCATTGTAAAAGACAGTTTTCTGTGAAAACGGGTACAATGTAAGGGAAAATTAAAAATTACTTCTGTACCAAATGCCAAGCGTAAGACATTAGAGCCAATCATACAAAAAGTTGTAAAAAATGGAACCCATATAATGACAGATGAATGGGCGGCTTACCTATTATTGTATAAGAACTATACCCGCGAATTTCTCCAGGTACATATTCTTTATGCAATTATATAAGGCTGTATATTATATAGAGAATTTTCTTCCCGATCACCATAGATCTTAAACTGATGCTTATCAGTTTCACTAATTTAAGATGCAAAATATATATTGTTTCTGTAAATTAGATCTTTACGGGAGCTTTTTCTTCTTGACAGTCAGTAAACAAGAGGAGGGGAATACATTGAGTATTCCCCTGTGGCCTAGTGAAGTTGCCTTGATCAAATTTGGGTATATTTATTCAGCAGTAGCTTCTACATATTCTTTACCTTCATCGTCCAGTATCACAACTTTGATACTTTGGTCTGCCTTTGAAGATAGAGTTACTCTTGTAAGTTTCTTGTCAGCATTGTATCCGAGGGCTGAAACATCATACGATTCGGTATACCCTTTTATCGCTGCCTGAACTTTCTCGTTTAAATCTTCCAATTTTACTTCTACATATCCGTCATCGTTTGTCTGGCTAATCGCAACTGTTGCGTTATTTTCACTTGACGAACTTTGTACATTTGCAAAAGCTGATGTTCCAAAAACTATCGCAATGGCCAACATCATTAATTTCATTTTTTTCATCTCTTTAATTTTTTAATTATTATTATGAGCATCAAAATGTGTAAACTTCAGTTACGTTATTAAATAAACAATAGTTATGCCAAAAAGATATGTACTTGATTTGTGTATTGTAACTGGTTGATTATTATTGTTTTGGTTTTATGGAGCTCTACTTTGGTTAAATGGTGATAATGTGGAACTGTGGAAAAAATACACACATAGAACTGTGGAAAACCAAATAGAATAGTTATTTGTTCGTTTTATATATAGTACACATAGAAAAATAAGAAGATGCTGGAAACTCCCGAAAAGAATATAAGATTTAAAGCCGTATTAATATATGTAATTGTTGCTGTTATTTGCAGTGGAATGCTTATCTATATCTACAAAATGGGAGATGATATTGATGACCAAAAAAGGAATATTGAACAATACTATCGAGAACTCTCCTTTTTGAATAAATTGATTAATGCGGTAAACGTATCCCAGTCGGAACTAAATCTCTATGTATCTACAAAGCAAACAAAGCATTTCCGCCTTTTCAATGAAAGCCTGAATACAGTGGAACAATTGATGGATTCCCTAAGCTATGTGAATCCTCTGCAAAACGAGAAACTACAACAAATTAATTGGCTTTTGATTAAAAAGGGTAAGATCGTATCAAATCTGAATCGCCAGTTTAGCAATAAGAATCCTATAGAATCGATTAATGAAATTCTAAAAGACATGGACCCGGTCGTTAAAAGAGACACCGTCTTAGTCACCACAACAGTACAGGATACTATAATCCATTCAGGTTCTAAAAAGGGGTTTTGGAAAAAATTGTCGGAATTGTTTTCTCCGTCTAAAGGTACGGATACAGTAACGGCAATTACTACGTCTAAGCTGGATACATTAACCTTGCCCAAAAGCGATACCCTGCATATCGTATCTGAAGTTACGGAGATCGCAGAGCAGGCCAAAGATGACTATGTAAATAGGATCATTACCATCGAAAGGAATTTAAACAATCTTATTGTAGCAGATCAGGAAATATCTTCTGAAATCACAACGTTACTAATTGAATTATATAGTCAGACTGTCCAAACCCGGTTAGATGAGATACAAAATACAGAACAATTGATCCGCAATAATAATACCTATTCTATTATTAGCAGTGCTGTCGCCCTTATTTTGATCTTCATCTTTATATTGCTTATAATAAGTGATGTAAACAAAAGTTACAGGCTGCGCCAGAATGTAGAAAGGGCGAATGTAAGGATCAAGCAAATAATGGATAGTCGTCATAGATTACTGCTGTCTGTTTCACATGATATTAAAACACCTCTTAATTCTATTCTCGGAACTTTGGAACTGAAAGAAACGGCAAAGCAATTCCTGCCTTATCAAGTCCGGACGATGAAAGATTCTGGAAAATATATCTTAGCCCTTTTAGCTAACTTACTCGAATTTTCGAGTATCGAACAAGGCACATCCAGTATATCCAATCGTAACTTCAATTTATATGACCTATGTAAAGAGACTGTGGACATGTTCGTTCCTCTTGCTAATCAGAAAAGCCTCACGATATCTCATTTGTTCGATTTTGATAAGAATCTGGTATTGTCATCGGATTCTCTGAAGATTAAGCAAATACTTATAAATATCCTGTCTAATTCGATTAAATATACGATAGAAGGCTCCATCAGGTTCGATGTAAAATATTCTGATTCCAGGCTATATTGTATGATAGAAGATACAGGCGTAGGAATTCCTCAAAACCGGATCGATGATATATTCCGGCCATTTAGCCGGATAGATGAAAGCTCTCATCTGTCGGAAGGTTCAGGTTTTGGGATGTATGTTGTTAAAGGTCTGGTCGATTTATTTCAGGGGAACATAAAGGTCGCTTCGGCAGAAGGAAAAGGAACCAGAACCGAAGTATCCATCCCTGTAAGTAAGGGTATTGTGACTGAAGCTTTCATCCCTAAAAAAATATTAGCGATAGACGATGATATATATTATCTGGCAATTATCCGCGATATGTTGTTGGCTTTAGGCCATATCCCTTCCACATGCAATAATATCAGTGAGTTCGAAAACATGATATTGGGAATAGACCAATATGATGAGATACTGACTGATATGGAAATGGAGGAATTTAGTGGCCTTGATGTTTTAAGCCGGATGAAATACAATAGGGCAGATATACCGGTTACGATAATCACGGCACGGGAAGATATTAACTATGATGATTTCCTCAAACTTGGGTTTAAAGCCTATCTGAAAAAGCCTGTAGAAATTAGTGATCTGAAGCTGTTGCTGGGAGGAAAGTCTACGTATTTCGGTTCGCTCGGCGAAATCCTGGAGGAAGATCCCGAAGCATTACGTGAGGTTCTGCTTTCATTCGTACAATCTACAACAGAGAATGTCGCCGGCCTTCGCTCTGCATTGCTCGATAGTGATTTCAAAAGGGTCCAGTTTATTACTCATAAGATGCAGCCGATGTTTATACAGGTTGGTGCGGCCGGAAAGCTGGATATATTTAAGAAGATAGATTCCCGGCGGTCCGGAGAGGATCAGGTATATCCCGGATGGGAAGATGATATACTCGAACTGATTGAGTATGCAGAACAGATAACAGCCCGGACGGACGACTATTTAAGATCTCACTAAATTAAATATCCATGCCATATTGATGCATCTTGTTGTAAAGGGTCTTCCTGTCTATATTGAGCAGGTTTGCGGCCTTGGTCTTGTTCCCTTTTGTTATTTTCAGAGCTTTAAGGATTTGTTCACGTTCATCTATGGGGGATAAAGAGATTTGTTCAGTCTGTGCCGGACTTTGAATAAATTCAGGCAAAAGATCAGGTGTAATCTCTGTCCCTTTTGCAAAAAGTACAGTCCTCCGTATCACATTTCTCAGTTCGCGTAAATTTCCGGGCCAGTGATATTGTTTCAATATATGCATGCTATCGTCCGAGAACTTTTCCACATTCCGTTCCAGTTCTTTATTCGCATCTGCCAAAAAGCTGTTTGCAAAAAGTACAATGTCTTCTTCCCGCTCGCGTAAAGGGGGGACTATCAGGGTAAATTCGTTTAGCCTGTGATATAAATCTTCCCGGAAACGTCCTTCTGATATCGCAGTTTCCAGGTTCTCATTCGTTGCAACGATCATTCTTACATTTACTTTTATGTCCGTGGCCGAGCCTACCGGACGTACCTTCCGTTCCTGTATGGCCCTTAATAACTGGACTTGTACCTCATATGACAGGTTTCCCACCTCGTCCAGAAAAACAGTGCCGCCTTCGGCCTGTTCAAATACACCTTTCTTATCAGCAATGGCAGAAGTAAAAGCCCCCTTCAGATGCCCGAACAATTCGCTCGGGGCTAACTCTCTGGATAAGCTACCGCAGTCCACGGCTATAAACGGAGCATGGTGCCTGTCGCTGCTGTCATGTATCATTCTTGCTGTGTATTCTTTTCCGGTTCCGCTTTCGCCCCTTATAAGCACGGATAGATGTGTCGGCGCAACCAGTTCGATATGCTCATACATTTTTTTAGATAAAGTGTTTTTGCCATATACGATATTTACGGTAGAGGCATTTTCTTTAGGGGCCTGGACCGGAATATGATTTAGGGCTTCATTTATCTTGGATTTCAGTATATCTGGATTTATGGGTTTCTCCATATAGTCGAATGCTCCTAACTTAATGGCGGCAACGGCGCTTTGGACCTCTCCATAGCTGGTCATTATAATAACCGGAGTACTTATTCCCTTCTCCTTGATCCATGTCAATAACATAATACCATCCCCATCGGGAAGCCTTAGGTCTGTCATGATCAATTTGAAATCTGTCTTTAGCAGATCCTTTCTGGCCTCATCTAAAGTAGACCTGACCAATGCTTCGAATCCGTTTTTACTAAACCATTTCTTTAGAAGTATTCCGAATGCACTATCGTCTTCAACAATTAAAACCTTTGAGTCCATATGATATTATATGATATAAAGCGAAGTTAATTCAAAATTATTCGTTTTCTCCCTTAGTGGAAAAGGTTTTATTTTAAATTAAGTAGTATTAAATATTTATCGACGCATTACAGGCTATAATGACGAATATTTATTGTTTCCTCCGCTTTTGCCCTAAACAGTCAACAGTTAACAACTCATAACTAAAAAAAGGTAACAGTCTTTTTTAGTCTTTGTGTCCTTTGTGCCCCCTTCGTGTACTTAGTGGTTAAAACTCTTTACCGCAAGGGACACAAAGGTTTACACAAAGAACACTATATAAAAGGTAACAAAAGTAACAGATATATCAGTTAACAGTAAACAGTCATCAGTAAACAGTATCGTGGTCTGTCATGCTGAGGGAAACGAAGCATCCCGTCAGAGAGTAGTTAACAACCTGTCTCTCGTATCTTTCTCCAAAAAGGTAACAGATATGTCAGTTAACAGTAAACAGTAAGCAGTAAACAGTGAACTAACTTGTAACTCGTAACTGCCCGCAGGGCGAAGAAATAACATTCGCCGAAGCGAAGGCGAGGCAAACTCGTAACTGCTTTAATCAATCTTTCAAAGAGCTCCGGCTATCAGCCAATATATAGATAAAGTTCCGGTAAAATATTTCACAGGATATGCAAAAAAATCTGCGGAGCATTCCGGCCCACAGATTTCAGCTTCACTCTGATACAATAAATAATGAATGCTGATGACACTCATAGCAGGTTGTATCTTTATGAGAACACCTCAACTACTGATTCGCATTAATTATTGGAATTAAAATTGGCAGGGTTAATGTTTATTTTAGTGTTTTAACCCAATTTTAACCCATTAATTAACCCTGTGATTCCAATATTTGAGCAAAAAAAGACAAGTGTCAAAAAAGAATTATAATTAATCTAAACGTGATATATACCTTAAATCTTCTTATTTATATATAATGTGTAAAATCTCACAAAATAGATCAATAAAAAAATCCATTTTTTCTTTTGAAAATTTGGCGGTTAGCTGTATTTTACTAGAGAGAGAGAGAGAGAGAGAGAGAGAGAGAGAGAGAGAGGAGAGAGAGAGAGAGAGAGAGAGAGAGAGAGAGAGAGAGAGAGAGAGAGAGAGAATGTAATTTAGATAAAAAAAGAATAAAAAACAACAGGACGGATATTTTAGATAATATTCACCTGTTACTTTTTAAATATAAAAGCCTTATTCCGGCGAACATCCTGTTCCCGGAATAAGGCTTTTTGCGTTGAAAACAATTAATAATTACCAGAAAACCTATTCCTGAAAGAATTTAATACTGAAAATAACCGAATCATGCTGATGTCCGAGCCATTTTCTATTCTTAGCCTTTTAAGTAATAATTATTAACATCTTAATTTATGAAAGACATTGTAAAGCTTCTTACAAAAAGGGTTACGATCTTTTGCCTGATACTTAGTTCTACTTCCATGCTGACACTAATAACAAAAGATACAGATAAAATAAGTACATAATCAGGAATGAATCAAAATCTTGTTAATCCGGAAAATAAAAAATAACAGGATAGTACCGGTATCTGCATTCTCCGGATTCCTGCTCTCAATAATACTATTTATACTTCCTAAAAATAGATAAACATGAAAAAGAACGTATTGACAGGTCCTCCTCCTGAATATAGACAGGGTTAGTTACTAACAGCCCTTGGAATGCGACGGGTGTATCCTCTGCAGCCCTTGTCCGGGCAATCTGCAAGTGTAATGATAAAAGACAAAAAAATATTCTATGAGAAAGCCATTCGTATATGGAAAAAGACAAAAAATAGCCAAGTATATTAATTCTTTAATTTAATTAATTATGAGTAAAAAAAAGCATGCATTAAATTGGAAGAGCAGAAAATGGAAAATCGGGCTGTGCCTGGTATCATTTGCGATGCTCTCTTCTGTTATGGGTACTAATAATACCTATGCGAAAAGTTCAGAAGCCCTATTGCAAACTAACGTTTTCCAGCAGGAAAAGAAAAGTGTAACGGGGATTGTAGTTGATGCTACAGGAGAACCTGTTATCGGTGCAACTATCAAAGAAAAAGGCACGCAAAACGGAACAATAACCGGAGTAAACGGTGATTTTACATTAGAGGTAAATACAAATGCGGTTCTGGAAATATCTTATCTTGGGTTTGTAACACAATCTGTAAGTGTAGCCAATACAAACAATATAAAGGTGGAGATGAAGGAGGACACGCAGTCTCTGGATGAAATTATAGTAACCGGTTTCGGTTTGTCCCAGAAGAAAGCGACTCTTACCGGAGCTATCTCGACTATCGGTTCCAAAGACATCGAAAGGTCGTCTGCCAGCACGGTTTCGGGAGCCTTGGTCGGAAAAATCCCGGGATTGAATACCCGCCAGACAGACGGACGTCCCGGAGGAAGCACTCAAATCAGCATCCGTAACATGGGTAATCCGCTGTATGTAATCGATGGTATCCAGTCCGACGGAGGGCAGTTTAACAACATCAACTTCAACGATATCGAGAGCATTTCGGTATTGAAAGATGCTTCCGCCTCTATTTACGGGGTGCGGGCAGCCAACGGGGTTGTCGTGGTAACAACCAAAAGAGGTAGAAGAAATACGAAGAATACCGTATCCGTTAACGGATATTACGGATGGCAAAGCAACTTTAAGTTTGCAGAACCTGCTGACGCAAAAACATATGTAACCAAGTATGTACAATCAGAAACCATGCTCATCTCGCAGGGCCGCATGAGAGAAGACCAACGCAGATATACCCGCGAAGAGTATGGCAAATGGATGGCAGGCACGGAGCCTGGATACCAGAGCTTCAACTGGCAGGATTATATCTGGGGTTCTGCACCGCAATCGTATGTGGATATGAATGTGAGCGGAGGGTCGGAAAAGTCAAATTATTATGTATCTGTCGGCCATCTGAACCAGGATGCGACTGTCCGCAACTATGGCGGATTTAAACGTACCAACGCCCAGATGAATCTGGATGTTCAGGTAACTGACAAGCTCAAAATAGGTGCAGGTTTTAACGGGCGTCTCGAGTCACGTGTCAATCCGGGTGTACCGGGAGGAGACGACTATTGGTTACCGCGTTTCGCCGTATTGAGAAACATACCGACAGTAGGTCCTTATGCTAACGGCAACCCTAATTATCCGCAGGTTACATCGGATGACAAGCAGGTGAATTTTGCTATTCTGAGTTACGACAAATCGGGTAAAATGACTGAGGACTGGCGTGTTATGCAGGTAAATGCCAATGCCGAGTACGAAATAATCAAGGGATTGAAAGCTAAGGCTTTGGTGAGCTACTATTACGCCAATAAATTGTTCAATAACCACGAATATACATACGACCTATTCAGGTATGACAAGCAAACCGACGAATATCTGGTGGACTATACCATGAATACGCCATACCGTGAACGTGTACATGAAGAAGTAACGGAAATGACGTCGAATGTCCAGTTGGCATACGAGAAAAAATTCGGACAACATTCATTGGATGCTGTTGCCGGATTGGAAACTATCAAGCGTAAAAATCCTCACACAAGGGTGGTGTCTACTCCTATTGCCAATAATATGGAAAATATTTACCTGAATGAGATAAAAGAGTTTACCGAATCGCTGGATCAGCCTCAGGCCCGGATGGGATGGGTTGGTAGAGTCAACTACAACTTCGCGGAAAAATATCTTGTGGAACTTTCCGGCCGTTACGATGGTTCATGGAAGTTTCCGCCTAACGACCGTTGGGGATTCTTCCCTTCAGCCTCTGTAGGTTGGAGAATCTCGGAAGAAGACTTCTGGAAAGAAAGCAAAATCTCCGGATTTTTCGATTATCTGAAAATTCGCGGTTCATATGGTCTGGTTGGTAATGATGATACCCCTAATTACAGTGCATTCGACTATATGTCAGGTTATAATTTTGACAGAGGAGGCGCTGTTCTCGACGGCCAGTATATTAAAGGCTCGGAAGCCCGCGGACTCCCTGTAAAAACCTTATCATGGCTGGAAGCGAAGATACTGGACGTCGGTTTTGATGCCGGATTCCTTAACAACCGGTTAAGAGCAGAGGTAAGCTACTTTAGCCGCATACAAACAGGCATTCCGGAACGTAGGTGGGATGTTGTAATTCCTTCCGAAGCAGGATTCGATGTACCGTACGAAAATCTGAACTCTAATGCACACAAAGGTGTAGACGGTATGATAAGCTGGCGCGACAATGTGAACGATTTCGCCTATAATGTCGGAGTTAATGCTACATACGCTCGCTTTTATGACTGGGAACGCTACGACGACCGCAGAGGAAACTCATGGGATAAATACCGGAACAGTATCGTAAAACGTTACGGATATCTGAACTGGGGATTAGAAGCCATCGGGCAGTTCCAAAGTTGGGAAGAAATAGCAGGTTATCCTATCGATAACGACCGCCAGGGAAACAGAACCGTTATGCCCGGTGATGTAAAATATAAGGACATGAATGGAGACGGAGTAATCAATGGTATGGACGAACGTCCGATAGGTTATCGCCAGGATGCAACTCCTGTATTCAACTATGGTATCAATCTGGGAGCAGCCTGGAAAGGCTTTGACTTTGCCGTCGACTTTTCCGGATCGTTATTCTCTACTTATTTTCAACAATGGGAGCAGGCGCGGGCTTTCCAGAACAACGGTAACAGCCCTCAATTCTTATTAGAAGACAGCTGGAGTTTATCTGATATATGGGATGCGAAAAGTCCGCTTATTCCCGGAAAATATCCGATGGCACTCAAAGACCGTAACGGAGATAATACCTATTGGGGAAGTACATTCTGGAAGAAAAATGTCAAGTATTTGAAATTAAGAAATCTGGAATTCGGATACACATTCCCTAAAAGTCTTGTCTCGAAAGTAAACATCAGCAGTCTGCGTTTATATGTAGCAGGAAGCAATTTGTTTGCCCTGAGCAATGTACAAGGTATTGATCCCGAGCAACAGGATGACAACGGTTTGGGATACCCTACCATGCGCGTAATTAATATAGGTGTAAATCTTAAGTTTTAAGAAATCATGAAGAAATATATAATACTGATAGCAACACTACTGTTTGTATCACTGACAGGCTGCTCTGGGTTCCTGGATGAGGAGCCGGACAAAATTTTAAATAATGACCAGGTTTTCAGCGATCCCAAGCTTATAAAAACCACACTGGCCAACTTCTATGGACGCGTTACATGGGGGCAGAATACCGGCGGAGCAGTAAATGATTTTTCGTTTCTGGACGAAGCCGTCCGCCACAACAGGGACGAGATTAATTCTTTTGACCGCAATTGGTGGAGGGTATATGACTATACACTAATTCGGAATATCAACCAGTTTCTGGAAGGTATTAAAGCAACCGCGGTCTTAAGCGAAGATGAAAAGAAACCATTGATCGCCGAAGCCCGTTTCCTCCGCGCATGGTGTTATTTCTGTACAGCCCGCAGTTTGGGTGGAATGCCTATTGTAGGAGATCAAGTGTTCGATTATACTCCCGGCATGGATATTACAACGATGCAGTTGCCTCGCTCTTCGGAAGCCGGGATATATGATTACATCATTCAGGAATGTAACGAAATAGCCGGTGCATTGCCTGTAACCACCAATGTGAACTCGGCCCGTGCCAATAAATGGACAGCTAAAATGCTTGAAGCCCGTGCCGCTTTATATGCAGGTTCTTTGGCAAAATATAATGTAACTCATCCCAATCTGACAGTCGAGGGTGGTATTGTAGGTATCGATGCCGGTAAAGCTTCTGCATATTACCAGAAAGCGTTTGCTGCTGCCGACGATGTGGTGAAAAACAGTCCGTATGTATTGCAGGCAAGAAAGAACGACAACAAAGCGCGGAATTTCTTCGAAGCAGTCAGTGTGAAATCAAACAATACCGAGGTAATATGGTCACGCGACTATCTGGTACCTAACAGTAAACATTATTATACTAAGGACTGTATTCCACGCTCTATTGCCGGTGAAGCCACATCATGCTATTTGTCCGTATTATTAAATCTGGTTGAAGAATTTGAACCTGTTGATACGGCAACTCCCGGACAAGGTGCGAAGTTCAATATCGGAACTATTGCAAGCCCCGTATTTTATAATACGCCTACCGAACTTTTCGAAGCCAGAGATCCCCGTCTGGGAGGTACTGTCTTATATCCGGGTTCTTTCTTCGGCGGAGCGGAGATCGTTTTACAAGCCGGACAGTTGGTAAAAGACGGAAGCAGTTGGAGAAAGGTTGCGGCGTCCTTCGACAATATGGGAGATAAAGATGCAAATGGGAAACTGGTAACTTCTGTCAACGGACCTATAATGTCTAACGATATAAACGTAAATAAGACCGGATTTACCATCCTTAAGTTTCTTGATGAAAATCCATCAGCATCAACTTTCACCGGTTCTGACACATGGAGTACATACTTCCGTATGGCTGAAGCCTATCTGATTGCCGCCGAAGCACTGGTAGAGACCAATAAGGCTGATGATGCCCTGCCATACATCAATAAGGTACGCGAACGTGCTGGTGTAAAACCATTAGCTACTGTAACATTCGACAACATCGTTCACGAAAGGCGCGTAGAATTCGCATTCGAAGATCAACGCTACTGGGACATGAAGCGCTGGCGTCTGGCTGATAAGTTATGGAACAGGCAGGCCGAAACAGCTAAGCGCAGAGGGTTATATCCTTACCTGGTAGTAGCTCCCGGCGATCCTAACAATGGAAAGTGGTTCTTCGAAGAAGTCAATATGAACTTTCTATACCCGAACAATATGCACTTTGAAGATCGGAACTACTATGCAGATATAGATCAAGGTTGGATAAATAAAAATCCGAAATTGAAGAAGAATCCTTATCAATAATTAAATAATATGATTAAAATGAAGATATCATTTTCAATAATTTTACAGGCAGTGCTGTTCTTCTTTTTACTTACTTCTTGCGGAACAGACAACTACGATGCCCCTGAATCTCTATTAGCCGGCAAAGTCGTTTACAAAGGCGAACCAATACAGGTGCGGGGCACGAATGAAAGGGTACGTTTGCAGCTATATCAGGGTGGATACCAGAATTATACACCTATTGAAGTATTCGTAACCCAGGACGGCTCTTTCTCCGCCAGATTGTTTGACGGAGAATACAAGATGGTGACCCGTGATAACAATGGCCCTTGGGTCAATTCACGCGATACCACATACATTACTGTCAAGGGTAATACTGTGCAAAATATGGAGGTAACCCCTTATTTCACAATAACCAATGCCGATATGAAACTATCAGGCAAAAAGGTGACTGCTACTTTCACTGTCAACCAAATTGTGACGAACCGCCAGATAGAGCGTATTTTACTATTGGTGAACAGGACTCAGTTTGTAGACGATGATATCAGGATAGACCGCATCGATTACACTGGTGCTGACGCTAAAACAGGCTCTCTTTCCTATTCATTCGATATAAACGATGAGGCAAATAATGCTGCTACTCTTTTTGGCCGCATTTGCGTTTGGACTGCCGGTGCCGATCAGGGAATATATTCTCCTGTATTTCATCTGAAATAATTTATATTGTAGCCGGAAAGGTATTCAAATGCCTTTCCGGCTCCTCTTTTATTATGTATGAACCGGGAAGCCGCAAGATTTCGTGCTTTTTCCCTCCGGAGCTTTTTTACTCCCTGTAAATTTGAGCCCTAAAGCCTTATCACTTTATCGGCTACATATTCAAAATCTTTCAGGTGCGTAGCCATCAGAATGGAAATATTGGGATGTCGGTGTCTGATATTCCGGAAAATGGCAATCGCGTTCTCGGAGCTTATACCGGCCGTGGGTTCATCTACGACCAACAGTTGCGGTTTTTTGAGCAAAGCCTGTGCCAGCAGCAATTTTTTTCGTTGTCCGCCGCTCAATATCTCGCCGTTTTCACCCAGCCAGCTAGCCAGTCCATCGGGAAGCGACAAACGCCAACTTTCCAGATCGACGGTTTCCAATACCTGTTCAATCGCTTCATCGGGGTAACCCTCAAAATTTTCACGCAGTGTTCCGGTAAGTAAATAAGCTTTCTGGGTAACATAAATGCATTCGGGAACAGGCAGGCGCGGCAATTCCGTATCATCGTTCCACGTTAGTGAGCCGCTCAGGCGATATTCGGGGTGAAAAAGACTGTTGAGGAGTGTGGTTTTTCCTTTCCCTGTTTCACCGAAGATCGCAATCCATTCACCTTTTCTTATCTCTAACGACACTTCGCTGGTACGCACGGATGTTTCAGGTATTTTTGCACTGAAATTCTTTAAGTTCAGACTTTCCATGCCGGAATGAATTTCCACCGTTTCCACAGGCTGTTCTCCTTGTTTGATAATTGTGTCCACATCTTTGATCTGGCGTGCAACCGCACTTTTTTCAGATTTTCCCGAAAAAAGCATTTCTGCCAATTCGGCCTGCGCCATGATACCGAAGAAAATTCCGATAGCTACCGGTGCATCTATATCGTAATTGTGTGAATCCCAGAGTAAGGATGCGGCAATGTAACTAAATCCCAGTCCGGCAATCAGTTGCAGCCAGAACGAATTGATTTGCAGTTTCTCTTCCAACTGTTCGAGTTGTAACAATCTATGTTCGTATTGTGCGATAGCCTTCCCTTCCATCCCGTATTTCGAGATTTCTATCCGGCCCCTGAAGCTCTCAATGAGAGCCTGATTGTTACCCTCGCGATGCACTTTCAGTTCCCCGTAAAGTTTTCTGTTTTTCCTGAAAATTAATTGAGGGACAATAAATAGAAGAATAGCGGATGAAACCAGAAATTCTATGGCTATGGTATGTGAGAATACGGCAAGGAAGAAAAAGTAGATGCTGAGTGAGAGTATGAGCGCGGTAAACGGCAGTATCCACAGAAGAATATGGTTCAGTATCTGGTCTATACCGTGTGTGCTGTTTTCGAGCAGCGCCGAATTGTTGTTGACCTGTTTCCTGAAATAGGGAAATTTGGCTACCGACTGGAATATTTTCAATTGCAGGCTTTGCTGGGCGTCTAGTGTGGTTTTGTGGTTTTCTAACCGCTCGAAATACCTCATAGCCGTCCGGAACAGTGCCGATAAACGGATAATAGCTGACGGAACCAGATATGAGAATGTAGTGTTTGCAGTAATGAATACTACGCTACAAATAGCCAGAAACCATCCGGAGATAGCAGGAAGGGCTATGAATGCCACCGTCCAGAGGAGCAACAGGAAAAAGCCCCGCAACCATTTTCCCGCTAAGGGCTGTAATATATATTTTACTATAAATTTATTCATAATTCATTTGTTCTCCCCAGTTTAAATTCACGATTGTATCAGCGACAGCATCGAACATTTTCTCATGTGATGCTACAATGAGCAGCTGATTTTCTGACAACTTTACAATTTGCGAAAGAATAACTTCTGCCGTATCGGCGTCCAGATTTGCCGTAGGCTCATCCAGAATGGCTATTGGCTTAGGATGCAGCATCATGCGTGCAAGCGTAACCAACTGTTTTTCCCCGCCTGATAGCTGTTTACCGTTGTGGCTTAACGCGGTTTGCCAACCATCTTCTTTCTTGGCAAGAATTTTGTCTAAAAATTCAGGATAACGGTTATTTCCACCCGCTTCCTTATCGAGGAAAACATTGTATTGCAACGTTCCGTCGAAGATGAAAGGAAACTGATTCATATACGACGAGTTCACTTTCAACCATTGTTTCGACCATGCATTGTCTTTCCCGTTTACCGAAACTGTACCGTCTTGTGCAGGCAGGCTTCCGGCACATATTTTCAGTAGTGTAGATTTCCCCGAACCCGAAATACCTTTCACCAGTACCAGCCCTTTCGCAGGTAATTTCAGATGGATGTTATGCAGAACTTTTACCGGAGAATCGGGATAAGCAAAGTTCAGGTCATTGATCTCAAAAGAGCCAAACTCTTCCTTCACATCAGCCGGAGGCATATCTGTATCTTCGTTCAGTAGGGGTATCAGCAATTTTGCCGATGCCAGAGCTTTGTTCCGGTCGTGATAGGCGCTCACGAATTTTCGCAGGTAAAAGAAGAAATATGGCGAAATAGTGAGCAAAAATAATGCGGTACGAAAATCGTAACCTTTTCCGTAATTGGGTCCTGTCATAATACCAAGTAGGCTCATCCCCAAATAGATAGCAATGATAGCGATACAGATTGTAACAAAAAACTCCAGTACTGCCGATGACAGAATGGCTACGCGCATCACATTGGTAGTCGCTTTGTTCAACTCCTTGCTTTTCCCTGACAGGAAACGGTATTGCGGTTTGAAGTTGTCTAAATTGACAATTTCGGCGATAGTCTGGAGACGGTTGTAAAAAACTGCTGAATATTTCAGGAAAAGATTGATGTGTTTTTTATGAAGAGCTTCCGCACCCACGCCGATAACGATCATTTGCAGTGGGATGACCACTAATGAAACCAAAAGCACGATACCAACCCACTTTTCCATCCAGAAACTGACTGCCAGAAGCATCCCGCTCACCAGAAGCGACGCCATCGCGTAAGGGATGAAAAAAGCGTAAAAGGGTTTTAGGTCTTCGCTTATCCGGGTAACGAATAAGGTACTCGATACGGAGTCGGATTGATTATTGTTAAGCAATATCGGATAAAGTTTTTTCCTGACCCTGGAAACGATGATATTTCCGGCCTTATAATTAAACAACGATGCGAAATGGGCAAAAATATATCTGCCTGTGAGAAATACCAGCGCCAACAGCAGGGTGTTAGGCCGAAGCTGTCCGTCGTTCAGCCACAAAGCGGCGAATTCCGACAGGTACCAGCAAAAAACAACAAAACATCCCGCGCTTAAAACCGTAAATAACGAAGCTGAAATATATGCCCCTTTCGCCTCGGCTATTTTTTTACCCAGCCAGCGGGAGGCATTTTCCTGATTTGAGATCATTGATTGTCTATGATTTTGATTTCCATTACATGAAAATGTGTGGATATTAAATGAACTAAGTGGTTTTACTCTATTGATAACAAAGATAATTATTTATTTAAAATAATCATTGCCGTAACAGGGGAAACGCGTCAGAAATTGGCTGTTATAATTATTAGTTAAATTAACTTTTATTAATTTCTTAATGTTAAAAACTGACATATCTGACACTTTTTTTTCTGTCTTTATCTCGCGATTTTTGTATTTGTTAACTATATATAATTAAAAGGTAACTTTTCAGTTATCAGTAAACAGTTATCAGTTAACAATGCCTTTCTCGTAACTACCCGAAAGGCGAAGTAACTTGTAACTATTAAAAGGTAACAAAGGTAACACGGAAAACAATTAAGAATTAAGAATGAAAAATTAAGAACCAACGGTCAGCGGAGCTAATTCTTTTCCTTGCAGATTCTTATATCCTCTTTGTCATGTTGAACGAAGTGAAACATCTCCTAAATCGAAGGAGATCCTTCGTTTCACTCAGGATGACAGCAGAAAATAACGCCCGCTTCGCTCTGCCGAACGTTGTTTCTGAATGCAATGAAGAATCCCGACCCTCCAAAAACGAGATGTTTGCCTCGCCTTCGCTTCGGCGATTTGCAATTCACTCCGTTCAACATGACAACCAACGGTCACAGGAGCGTAGTGTATGTAAACAGAAAGCAAAAATTACTTTTGACACACTCTCTCCCAAAAGGTAACAAAGGTAACAGATATATCAGTTAACAGTAAACAGCCATCAGTAAACAGTATCGTGGTCTGTCATGCTGAGGGAAACGAAGCATCCCGTCAGAGAGTAGTTAACAACCTTTCTCTCGTATCTTTCTCCAAAAAGGTAACAAAGGTAACAGTATTTACAGTCATCAGTCAACAACTCGTAAGATGTAGAACTTTGCGCCTTTGCGTCTTTGCGTGAAACAAAACAAAACGCCAGCCAACTTGTAACTCGTAACTGCCCGAAGGGTGAAGTAACTCGTAACTGCTTTAATCAATATTTCAAAGAACTAATATCTACATATATAGATAAACTTTTTCAAAAATATTTAATTTCGCGTGTTTGCCTTATTGATGCAAATATGTAATCAATTTAGCAATCGTGTAAATGCCCTTGTACTAAAAGGCAATGCGGGTATATAAGGCATAGAAGAGGCCGGGATACTCCAGTGAAGGAGATGGCAGACGGTGTCTCAGATCCGGGAGTTAAATACAGGGCTTTACAAAGCAATAAATCCCTAAGCCGAAAGACTTGGGGATCTATAAATTCAGGTTTAATTGTTAACCGGATCTGTTAGAGCTTCTTTAATCCGCTCAACTGTTTTTTATCTGTTACAGGAACAATACTTATCGCGTAACCTCCTCCCGGCGCGGAGTATTGTTTCAGCCGGGATTTATTTGTAATGATAGCTCTTCTTATCTCATAAGCCTGGGGATTGGTTTTGTAATGGGCGTCCTTTGCATCAGAATAAATAGTTGCGACATACTGTTTTCCTTCATCGAGAAAATCAAAAACGATGTTAGAAGAAAATCCATTTTCCCCTGCCACGTTTCCTACAAACCAATTGCCTGTTCCTTTGGCTTTACGGGCGACTGTTACATACTCTCCCGGTTCTGCTTCGAGGTACCTGCTGTCGTCCCAGTCCAGTGCCACATCCTTTATGAACCGGAAGGCGTCGGTAAAACGTCCGTAGTGTTCCGGAAAGTCGGCCGCCATCTGCAAGGGGCTATACATCGTTACATACAGTGCCAGCTGATTGGCCAGAGTACTGTTTACATGTGACTTATTGTTTGGATTGATTTTTTCGATGTCCATTTCGAAGATCCCCGGTGTATAATCCATAGGGCCGCCGATAAGGCGGGTAAAGGGAAGTACTGTCACATGGCTAGGCTTGCTGCCGCCAAAAGCCTGATATTCTGTACCCCGGGCCGACTCGTTGCCTATCAGGTTAGGCCATGTACGGGAAAGTCCTGTAGGCCGGGTCGCTTCATGTGCGTTTACCATGATTTTATGTTCTGCGGCTTTCTCTATAGCATATTGGTAATGATTGTTTAACCATTGGCTGTAGTGATACTCTCCTCGTGGGATTATATTACCTACATAGCCGGACTTCACCGATGTGTACCCGTTTTCGTTCATAAATTTATATGCAGCATCCAGATGGCGTTCATAGTTACGGATTGAAGCTGAAGTTTCATGATGCATCATCATCTTCACGCCCTTGCTTTTGGCATAATCACGTATTCCTTTCAGGTCGAAATCGGGGTAGGGGGTAAGAAAGTCGAAAACATAGTCTTTAGAATTTCCGAACCAGTCTTCCCAGCCTACATTCCAGCCTTCGACCAATACGGCGTCGAACCCATTTTCAGCCGCAAAATCAATATATTTCTTTACATTTTCGGTAGTTGCGCCATGTTTTCCGTGAGGCTTTACCTTCGAATAATCAGTTATCCCCAGCTGTACACCCGGCAGATCGTAGGTATATGACCATTCACTTTTTCCGGTAATCATTTCCCACCATACACCTACGTACTTAACAGGCTTGATCCATGACGTGTCCTTTATTTTACAGGGCTCATTCAGATTGAGGGTGATATTGGAAGCCAAAATATCCCTTGCGTCGTCGCTTACTATGATTGTGCGCCAGGGGGTATTGCACGGAGCCTGCATATGGCCTTTTGTGCCGCCGGCATCCGGAGTTAACCACGATTCGAATACAAAATTCCTGTCATCCAGATTCAGGTGCATACAGGCATAATTTATTAGTGCCGCCTCATGCAGATTAATGTAGATACCGTCATCTGTTTTCATCTGTAATGCAGTCTGTACACCTGTAGGGGAAAAAGGAGTCTGTGACGCGTTAGGAGTAATAGCTCCCTTCATCAATCCCCTTATTTCCGACAGCCGGGATGTTGTAAAATCATATTCCTGCGTGTCGTAATCTCCGGGTATCCAGTACGCTGTGTGGTCTCCGGTCATGGCAAACTGGGTACGTTCTTCCTTGATGACAAAGTAAATCAGGTTCTTTTGTTGCGGAAATTCGTATCTGAAACCTAATCCTTCATTAAATAAACGGAAGCGTACTACCATCTGCCTGTCTGTCCCTTTTTGGTTGAGAGTGACCGCCAGCTCGTTATAATGGTTACGGATGTCTTTGGTTTCACCCCATACGGGCTGCCATGTTTCGTCAAAAGCAGCTGTTTCCGTGCCGGCTAACTCGAAATTATCGTATAATGATGTCTTCGGGTCTTTGTTTTCGGATTTTATATCCATTTCGGCTCCGAATTCTACTTTGGTAGTACTCCCTGTTAATTCAAGCCCTAATTTACTCGGTTTGATAACAGCTTTACCTTTGTAATCAAGTTGATAAGTAGGTATTCCCCCATCCTGTATGGAAAATCTCATAACCAAATTCCCGTCCGGAGACCTTAATTCCTGAGCAAAAGCTATTCCCGCTATTAAGCAAACGCCCAATAGTATAAGTGTTTTCTTCATATTTATCTTATTTGATTGATATATTTACGGATTTTCGTTTATCAGGTATCTTCACCCAGCATTCTTTTGTTACCTCATTCCAGGACCATTCCGGAGACGCGAAATCTTTTTCCAGTTTCTCCAGAATTATTTTTTCATCTACATTACTGGTAACATTACCATCCACAGAAACCGTACCGGGCTTTTTATCCAGATGGTACCTGAGAACAATATTCCTTTTTTCGGATTGTTTAAAGCCTTTGTCCTCAGGCTCGACAGTTGTCGAAAAACTATCGGCAAAAGTAGTACAGGCAAAATTTGTCTTTGAATAAACATCTTTCAGATAGTC
Source organism: Dysgonomonas termitidis (assembly GCF_054657735.1). Taxonomy (NCBI): domain Bacteria; kingdom Pseudomonadati; phylum Bacteroidota; class Bacteroidia; order Bacteroidales; family Dysgonomonadaceae; genus Dysgonomonas; species Dysgonomonas termitidis. Next base: position 919,106 of record NZ_BAAHYD010000003.1, read on the forward strand.
GAGATTCTCACCTTCATCTTCGTATAGTTCAAATTTTGCGGTTTCGTCTTCATAATTTGGAAAAATATGGATAAATAAAGGATAATCCTTCTTCTCGTGTATGTATTGCATAACAGGCATCATCGGGATAACAGAGCCTTTTTTTACGAAGATCGGAATTGTATTTAGCGGCGCGCGGTATGCGACAGTCTGGCCACCCAGATAAACAGTCTTTTTATCATTAAAGTCTATCCATTCCCCGTCGGGCAGGTAAACCCGTTTTACCCGTTCTCCTTTTTTCAATACGGGAGCTACCAGCATTTCTTCTCCAAAAATGAACTGGTTATCAATTTTAACGGCTTCCGCATCGTTAGGATATTCCATAAACAGCCCCCTTGTTATCGGCAACCCTGTATCATGCGCCTTGCGGGAATAGGTGTACAAATATGGGAATAGCTGGTACTTCAGTTCTATTGCGGCTTTGCTGTTTTTCTCTACTACATCGCCGAACATCCAGGGTTCTACCGCGTTATCCCCTTCGTGGTGGGCACGGCTTAAAGGACAAAATACACCAAATTGCATCCAACGGGTATATAATTCACCCATGGCATTGTAGTCGGTAATATCTCCGCAATAGCCCGATATATCGGTTGTCCAGAAAGGGATGCCACCTAATCCGGCAGACACCCCTACTGCCACCTGATTTTCGAGCTGGGACCAGCCTTCCAGTACATCGTTGCCGTTCCCGCTATCGTTGGTCCAGCCGAATGTATAGCGTTGAAGGCCCGCATAGGCCGAGCGTGTCATCTGGAAAATGCGACGGTTCGGGTTACGTTTTTCGAATTGCTCTTTTACCATCTTATCCCATGTGAGGCCATATACATTATGTATTTCGCTGTGCATGCCGATGTGATGTTTCATATTCAGGCGGTCTGTATCTTCTTCGTTGCTCCATGCAGGTTCACCCATATCTGTCCAAAAGCCGCTGATGCCATCGTCTATCGGTTTTTGCTGATAAGTGCCCCACCAGTCGGCAACTCCGGGAATAGTGAAATCGACAACACCGCAGTTTCCTCCCCATGGCCAAGGCATATCATACGATTTGCCATTGCGGATATCTTTTACAAAGTAGCCCGATTTATCGGCCTCCTCCCATTGCTTCTTATTCGCCTGCGAAACGACAGGGTCTTGCGAGACAATCATCTTAAAGCCCTGTTCTTTTAATGTTTTCAGCATTCCTTTAGGATCGGTATAGTTTCCCCGACGCCATTCGAAATCCTGCAGATACTGTGTCCAGCCTATATCCTGATAAATAATATCGCAGGGTATCCTGCGCTTGCGGAATTCAGCGGCTACTTCCAGCGCCTGCGCTTCTTTTGTATAAAGACCGCGGGACTGGGCGAAGCCTAATGCCCATTTGGGCGGCATGATCGGTTTACCGGTCAGGTCAATGTATTGTTCCTGTATATCTTTGTAGTCTTTCCCGAAAATGAAATAATAGATGAACGCTCCGTCCGGGGCCTCGAATGAATAATATTCGTCTGATTCGGTACCAAACTTAAACTCGGTCTTATATGTATTGTCGAGGAATATACCATAATGATAACTGCTCATAAAGAAAGGGATACTCTTTGCCAGAGGGTCTTCCGTAACACTGTAGCAGGGCCGGTCACTGTTCCACATCTTGTAAGAGCGTCCGCGACGGTTCAACGGGCCTGTTTTTTCTCCCAAGCCAAAGAATTGTTCATCGTTACGCAATACTTTGAAGGCTTTTACGGCTTTTGCATCAGCCATATGCCCTTTGTCCTTAAAATCGCTGAAAACCAGCTTTTGCCATTTGTCGAATATCTGTAACTGCATCGGGTTCTTATTTACCCTGATACGGAGCTTCGATGTAAAGATCTCATAGCATGACGGTTCGTCATTCACATCTATTTTACCTATATCTTCAAGATTCTCATTTACTACGGCAAATGATTCGTTGTTCCGTATAAATTTCCCCGATTGGTCGAACCAGACTTTTACCACAGAACTGCTGTTTATTGTCAAAGACAGTTTTGAACCGTCTTTGCCATTGAAAATGACCTGATTCCCGTTTTTCGTATAGGAAATACATTCCCCGGCAACCAATGTTACCGAAGAAAGTACTAAACCTGTAATAAATAACCAAACCTTTCTTATCATAACCTTCTAACCTTTTCCTGATTAATATTCCAATACTATCATATCCCAATACTTGAGCGTAGGGATCGTTATTAAGACTTCGTTTCCGGATTGGGAAAATTCCAGATTACTGGCAACTCCGCCATTGATGTCCGGTGAAGCTAGCCATACTTTTGACACTGTTTTAGATGCCCCTATTTTTACCTGTATATCGGTGACTAAAGCCGGCTCTTTTTGAGTCCCGTTTGTATCACGCCATTCCATAGAGCTTGCATTGGTGAAATTAATCAGATGAATTACTTCTCTTTCCGCAAATTTTTTGCCTGATACGGCTACATTACCTTGCGATGCCGGCCAGCTCCCGAAGGAAATTTTTGCGTTGGCGGACTGGATATTGACGGATGAAAAATCACCTCCGTCACGCAACAGATTCTGATAACCGACAAGGAAATCGTAATAATGTGTAAGGGCTCTTTTTGTTTCCGACTTCATCTGCAGATTGGAATTGGGGAAATATTCGTTTGCCAGATAGTGTTCTCCCAGTTCCAGATGAGCCCCGCCAAATGAAAATATTACGGCATTGGCCAACAATATCCCCGGAGTATTGATATAGCCGGTATTGCCTGACCTGGCATAGTTCATATATGCGGCCAGAATTGTAGCCTTTGTATTTTCGCTATAATTGTTATTGTCCAGAATTACCTGTGATAGTTGTTCGAACGTTTTGGATTCATCCCATATTTCGGTATAAAGGAAATCAACATCGGATTTGGCGATGCCTTTCTGCTGTCCGTATTGGGAGACCGCGTTCATAACTAATCGTTTATCAGGATTAGCCTGTTTCATTGCCGATATGAACGGCATATACATCTCGTCAAGTTTTACAATATCTCCATTGTAATCATAAACGGTTCCTCTGTTTCCCAACTGGTCGATATGATAACCATCAAAGTCGAACACCTGGTAAATATCTTTATTCCTGCCCGCCATGTAATTCTGCCACTCCGTATTACCCGGATCTGTCAAGTAAATACTGCTGCGAAAAGGTGCATCGAGGTGATGATTGTCTTTTTCGGAATGATCCTGGTCTTTAAATATATACCATTCTTCTTTTACTCCGTCTGTTGCGGCATTACTTAAGGCCCCGAAAGCAAGATTATAGAACATGGCTTTCATCCCTTTATTATGAGCCGCCTCGATATATCCTTTAACGGTGGATAAATAGCATATTCGCCCGATGAGATCCGGCCAGGAAGCTGAAGGATTTTCAACAGTTCCGGCAAGGGGGCGCTGATGATCATGCATCCAGTCATAAAACTGGATGCCATTCATATGGTAACGGTTGAGCGTTTCTATATTATTTTGTATCTCACTTCCGGAAATTTTGCCGTATGAAGACAAAAATCCATAGCGGGGAAACTTCTTCCAGTCTGACGATACGTCCACAGCGATACTCTGGTATATCTTCTCCTTGCCGTCTATAACTTCATAAATGTCGACCATATATCCTTTGTAATCATCGGATGGGGGAGTCCAGCTCCACGAAGTAGACGATAAGGCATCTTCAGAAATCACTTTTCCCAGGTGCGAGTATCTGATTTTTACATTTCCCGGAGGCTTCTCCTTCAAAGTGAAAAGAATGGATTCGCCCGGTTTATAACAGGCTTTATCCGTATTCAGATCTGCTTTGAAATAAGTTTCACCATATATTACGGGATCATTATTTGTGTCATAATAGTCTTCACAACTATATAGAAAAACCGATAAATAAAATAGAACGAATGCATATGTTTTTTTCATGTCTTAACATCTTAAAGTAGTGAGGGTGTGTCAAAAGTAAAAATACACTATCAAAGTGTTACTCTCTTTGTCATTGGCTCCGCTTCACACTGCCGAACGTTGTTTCTGAATGAAATGAAGAATCCCGGCTCTCCGGAAACAAGATGTTTCACTCTGTTCAACATGACAAAAAGGAACCTAAAAATACTTTTGATACACCCCGACCATAAATTTTATTATTGTTTTTTGATTATAACAGTTTCTTTCAACTGGTTCAGTTCAATTGTATATGTTCCGCCCGCGGATATTCTCCACTTATAGTCTGCACCTGCTCCCGGATAGTTGTAAACTATGTTTTCTACCTCTCCGGTCGGATTCTTATCTGCTTCACCGGCAATGAACCACGCGCCGTTCCAGTCACTCTGTTTATCCAGTGTGAATTTTAATTCTCCGGTATTTAAAGTCCCTGTCCATGTAAATATATACGGATCGGATGAGACCGTCATAGGCGCGGCATTAGCTATATCCCAACCACTGGAAGTTGCGTCTCCTATCATATAAATCATGGCAAAAGGCGTAAAAGGTACAATATCTATTTTCATATCGCGGGTATCGAGCCTTATCTTATAAACACCGCCGGAAATATTCCATTTATAATCGGGATCGCCTGCCCATTTATCCACATCGAGTTTAGTCCCTGCCGACTGCTGGTCTGTTACAGGACGCAGGAATACGGCATCCCAGCTTCCGGCAACTGTCCCTATCTTAAAATCACCGCCGGCGGATAAATCATCATTGTAATGGAATACGAACGGATCGAGCGGGTCAACGGTCATCGGTTTGAATGACCAGCCGCTGGGATTACCGACAAACCACAGTTCGGTAAATTCAGGGCCTTCTCCCCTTGTAATGCTGACAGTCATTGATATCAGGTTTACTTTGATAGTATATGTACCACCTTCTGTAATTACAAATTTATCGTCCTGATCATTATCTGTCTCCCGAAGCACTAGTTTGGTCTCATTTTCACCCTTATTGTACGAAGGCAGGAATTCTCCCAAAGTAGTTATAAACTTGAGTTCCCCGGTAGAGAGTGCACCTGTCCAGGAGAAGGCTTTAGGTGTATTTGTAACGGGTTTCATCTCGGTGGCATCACCGGCATTCCATCCGTTCGGCGCCGCCCCGCCTATTATATACAATGTTTTGGTAATAGGCTTATGGGTTTTAATATTTATAGCCTGTACCGGCGAAATCTGGGATTCAATATTTTCTGAAGCTACTTTTGCTATAACACGATATTGGAATGTGGCTCCGGCAGATGGCGCCATGCCGAATTTTTCGATAAGCAGGTCATTCAGCTCTTCATTTTTATATGATTTTTCGTAAATATTACGGCCTATTTCCAGTGATATTCCATCTTCAAAATCACCGTCCTGCCTGTCCAGTTGGAAAACATAATCTATAGCCAGCCCCGTTCCATTGTTTGTGCCGGATGTCCATGCGAACTTTATGGCTTCTGAAGACGGATTCAAAGCATCCAGTTCTACTGACTCCTTTGACGCGCTGACAACCAATGGCTGGCCGCCTTTATTATATTCAGTATTATCCTCATCGGTACAAGACCAGGCGAGCAATAACATTGTTAATAGTCCTATTATTTTGAATGGTTTCATGATAATCAATGTTTTAAGAATTAATATCCCGGATTTTGTTTTAAGTTTGGATTTGTATCTATCTCTTTCTGAGGAATAGGAAACAACAAATGTTTTTGTGAGGCGTTTATTTTGCCTACAGAATGCAGGAAGTCGAGAGCATACCGTCCATTGTCCCACCGTATCATGTCGAACCAGCGATGCCCTTCAAATGCTAATTCGATGCGGCGTTCATGTCTGATCTTATCCCGCATCTCATCTTGTGTCAGTCCTTCTACATCACTACGGTTAGCCAGCCCTGCTCTCTTTCTTACCTGATAAAGCGGTTCTTCCGCGTCGGAAGTTTGCCCGAGTTCGTTCAGAGCCTCGGCTTTCATCAGTAGCACATCGGCATAGCGCAATACAATAACGCTTGCTGAATTTGTATTGTAATCGGCTGACACCGAAAGAGGCACTAAGAACTTACGGACATTATATCCTGTATTTGACATATTCGATTTATATGTATTTCCGTCGAAAGATAGACAGCCTTCGTAAAGGATCGTTTTATCTTTTCGCAAATCGCCGTCCTCATACTGGTCTGTAAATTCCTGAGTAGGCTGATTCCATCCGTAAGCGCCGCCTACCCATCCCGAGTTTCTGGGACCCATGTATGTACTCAGCCAGCAAGCCTGGTTTTCATCATCCCAGAAACCAGCTTTTGTCAGTCCGTAGTATTGTACTTCGAAGAGAGATTCGGCTGTATTTTTATTTTTAGCCTCGCCTCCGAAACATCCACTATAATCAGGATTCAGTGTATAACCGAGGCTTTCCACTAAATTACACATTTCCAGACTTTCCTTATATTTTCCTAATGTCAGATAAACCTTTGCCAGCATACCCGCCGCCGCGCCTTTAGATGCACGGCCTATGTCGCTTCCCGAATATTCCTCCCGTACAGGCAGGAGTTCGATCGCTTCTTTCAGGTCGGGGATGATTACTTCATTGTAGATGGTCATTTTGTCTGTCCGGGCAGGTTTGAGGTTATCGCCCGGCTTAGGTGTGCTGGTTGCCAATGGCACATCGCCAAACAATTGTACGAGGATGAAATAATAATGTGCCCTTAAGAATTTCGCTTCTCCGATACATCTGTTTCTCAATGTCTGGTCTATATCCAGGGAAGGGATATTCTCCAGTACCGTATTACAATACAGAATCCCGGGATTTGGACCGCGCCATATATCCAGAGCCGCGGCATTATCGGTAGTGGTTACAAAATTGGCCAGGTCGACAGTCTCGATCCCGTCAGTACCGCCTCCGGCTCCTACTTCACTATTGCCGGCAACAATATCCAGTGTCCATATACGCATATTATACAGTTTGGGACGCTGTAGAGGCTGATATGCCCCATTCACGAGGGCAATAGCGGATTCTTTATCGGTCAGAGCTTCCGCACTCGGGTCTTCATAAGGGTCCTTGTCTAAAAAATCTGAACAGGAAACCAGTAAGGACGCTAATATAATAAAGCCTGTATATATTATTTTTTTCATGATTTTTTCTTTTTTGATATTAGAATTTGACATTCACTCCGAAACTGATTGTACGTGTAAGCGGATATGTACTCAGGTCTACACCATTGGCTCCGACTTCGGGATCAAATCCTGAATATTTGGTGAAAGTGTAAAGATTCTGGCACGACATATATAAACGTACTGTTTGCAGATAAGCTTTCTTCGAAATAACTTGCGGCAGTGTGTATCCTAATGTCAGGTTTTTAATTCTTAAATAGGAACCGTCTTCCACAAAACGGTTTGAATGGCGGGCATTTTTATTCGGGTCGCTGTATACAGCCCGGGGAACCGAATTGCTTGTGCCTTCGCCTGTCCACCGGTCGAGGACTTTTGCTGTCTGATTCTGAGGTACGGCCATTCCTTCCTGCCAGATGCGGTTAGCATTGTAAATATCGTTTCCGGCAACCCCTTGCAGGAATATCTGCAAATCGAAATCCTTATAGGCAAAGCTATTGTTCATGGAAAACGACCATTCAGGAGTGGGATTACCTATATATGTGCGGTCGTTATCATTTATTACTCCGTTACTATCTAAGTCCATGAAGCGTATATCGCCCGGAGCTGTTCCTCCCGGAACCTGAATCGATGCGTTATTGACCTCATTCCAGTTCTGAAATAAGCCGTTGGTTACATAGCCGTAAAATGAATTGATCGGATTACCTTCTGCATTTACCAATACTTTCGTCATATTAATATCGTTGCCTGTAAACAAAGGAACACCATCATTCATGCTGATTACCTTATTTTTATTGAAAGAAACATTCAGGTCTGTGTTCCATTCCAGTTCTCCTCTGAGGTTTTGGGACGATACAGTCAGTTCCCATCCCACATTGCGGACATTTCCGGCATTTACGCTTGGCACATCGGGTGGCACATCGTTATAGCCTGTTGTAATAGGTACTGCCATCGGGACAAGCATATCGGTCGTGTTTTTAATATATCCATCGAGCGAAAGATTGACGCGTTGGTTGATTAACGAAAGGTCGATACCGGCATTCCATTGTTTTACGGTTTCCCATTTTACATCCGGATTAGGCATTACACGTGGATAAAGTGTAGAAACCGGAATGCCGTTGAATACATATTGTCCTGTTTTCAGCTTCGTAAAATAGGCATAATTATCTATCCCCCACTGATTCCCTGTAACACCGTATCCTGCCCTGAGTTTAACATCGCTTACCCATTTGTTTTTACTGTAAAAGGACTCTTCCGATATGCGCCATGCCGCTGCCACAGAAGGGAATGTACCCCAGCGATTGTCTTTTGAAAAACGGGATGAACCATCACGGCGGACTGTCAGTGTGAGTAAATATTTGTCTGCATAATTATAGTTTGCCCTGCCCATGAACGATAGTAATGACCAGTCGTTTTTGGTTCCGCCTACAGTCGGCTGATTCAATCCGTTGGATAACTGGTTATTTTTATCACTCAGAAAGCCCTGTATGCTTGCGCTCATTTTGTTATAGACATTGTTCTGGGCGCTTGAACCTATCATAACATTCAAATGATGTTTCTCGTTGAACGTGTCGATATAGGTAAGTGTATTGTCCCACAGATAAGTGAAACTCTTATTCGATTCTTCATACCGGTACGATTCGGGCTGAGGTATCGGTTTCCAGTCATATTTAGGGCTGAAGTTTCCCTGATCCCAGAACTTGAAATCAATACCGCCTAAAGTCTTGAATGTTACTTTGTTCAATATGTTTATTTCAGCGAAAATATTTCCAAGCAGATTATATCCTTTGGTACTCTGGCTATTGACTTTCGCGTTTCCTACCGGATTTTTGATGTCTCCATACCAATAGGCAGGATTGCCGGGGCCGGAGTATGTGCCGTCTTCATTGAAAACCGCCTGTGTAGGCTGGGCTGCCATCGCATCACGAATGCTGTAACTACCCTGTTTTTTATTATCGTGACTTAATGTTGCATTGTTTCCAAACTTAAGCCAGGGCTTAACTTTCGACTCGCCATTGAATTGGATTGTATAGCGTTTGTAGGATGTATCGGTCACAATACCTTCCTGATCCAGGATTCCCGCAGATACATAATAGTTGCTGTTGTCCGTACCTCCGGAATATGATACCGAATAGTTTTGGATCAGGCTTGTCCTGAATAATTCGTCGATCCAGTCTGTACCTTTTCCCAATGCTGTAGGATCGGCAAAGTCTGGCCTTTGCATCAGGCTTTCCGAGCCATTATAGTTTGCTATCATATCATTGTGGAATGATGCAAACCGGCTGGCATTCAGCATGTCGGGTATGCTTGTCGCATCCTGTATCCCCCAGTTGGCGCTAAAAGATACGATGCCATCTCCGGATTTTCCTTTTTTGGTGGTGATAAGGACTACTCCGTTTGCACCTCTCGATCCGTAGATAGCGGTTGCAGAAGCATCCTTCAATACGTCTACGGTTTGTACATCGTCCATATTGAGCGCATTTAGAGAAAGGTCGGTAGGTACTCCGTCGATTACCAATAATGGTTCACTGTTATTAATGGTACTGATTCCCCTTATACGGATAGATACATTACTACCCGGCGCACCGGAATTTATGATCTGCACACCGGAAGCTCTTCCTTGGAGAGCTTCTCCGATATTGGCGACAGGTTTGTCCTGCATCGTCTTTGAATCGATTGAGGAAACAGCCCCCGTCAGATCCTTTTTTCTCATTACCCCATATCCTACAACTACGACCTCATCCAGCATTTCTGCATTTTCTTTCAGAATGATTTGCAGGTCGGATTTGCCGGCAACCGGAATTTCCTGTGATAAAAAGCCTATATAGGATATTGTTAGAATGTCACTTTCATTTACATCTATAGAGAATTTACCGTCTATGTCCGTTATTGTTCCATTGGTAGTGCCTTTTACCGAAACAGATGCGCCGATGATACTTTCTCTTTTTTCATCAAAAACAGTTCCCGTAATATTTTTCCTGTTCTGTGCCGATAAATTAAGAGCGAAGATCAAAGAGAGCATAAACAGGGCTATCCTGTTGAAATAGGCCCATTTCCTTTTTTGATTTTTTTTCATGGTCTATACAATTAATGATATTAGTTTTTCTTATTTGATTTATGGTTAATATTATCTTTTAGGTAACAAAACTTAAAAGAGTATAACCTCTCAAATACAAAAATATGAGGAGTAAATGCTAGAAGAAAATTTGCATTGATAAAATATAGAAGACAAAAAGATACAATCAGTTGTATTATAGTTTATTAACTGATATTTGTGCCTGCGAAAATATAGATAGGGTATGCTTCAGTTCTTCTTAATAGCACCTATTTTCATGACCATAGATTCAAATCCTTCGCGGGGGACGGCGGCTTTATTCCGGACCCTGGTACGATAATTATAAATCGTATTCGCAGAATAATGGAGGAAGTTTGCTATTTTGGAACTGTCGGTTATGCCCAACCGTATCAATGCAAATATACGGAGTTCTACATTTAATAATTCATTCGGTTTTAGTGCAAATTGCTCGTCTTCTACTAATAGTGAATTAAATTCTTCAACAAAGTTGGGATACAGGTGCAAAAATATATTATCGAAATTTTCATAAAGTTCCTTTAATTCGTCATCTATCATTTGTCTCGACTTCAACATCTTGTATAATTCATCGAGTTTCTTTTCCACAGCCTTTTTATTAAGGGTATTCTGGTATTTCTCCAATTTGTTGATATAAGTCGAGCACAGGTCGAGAAAATGTCCTATATATACTTCTTTTATCTGATTGGCTTCCGAAAGTTGAGTATTAACTTCCGAGAGTTCCCTGTTGACAATATTGAGCTGGTTAACAGTAGATTGTAAGTCATTATTCAACTCGTTCAGTTTTACATTGGTCCTATATAGTTCTTTACGTATACGGGCAACTCTTTTCATTTGCCTGTATACATATATAACTGCTATTATCAGAAATATGGACAATACGCTGACAAGAATGAGGAATAATTGCAGTTCGGCCTTTTGCTTGTTTATATTTTCCCTGTATGCAGAGTCTATAATGGGGAATATCTGGGAAACTTCGTATGTTCTTAACCGTGCATTACAAAACATAGCGTCCTCCATCGATGATTTTATGCAGTCATAAGCTCTTTCCACTTCGCCTGTCTCATATAAAATGGAGGCGAGCGCCTGCATCGACGCATTTTCTTTGATTGCGTTTTTTATATCACATGTGGCGGATATGGCATAATAGTGTTTTTGTAAGCCGATATTTCCTTCTTTCTTGTAAACATTTGCAAGGGCATAAGCGAGTACCGCCTTTTCATGTGTGTCCGATTCTGTGTGGGCAAGGAGTTCCTGTAGTATTTGCCTGGCTTCATTCAGCTGGTAGTTATCATAAAGTTTTTCAGCATATACTATTTTGTAATGGTTCGATTTTTTATCCAGGACATTGAGCAGGGAATCCCTGTATAATTTACTTTTTTCCGCATATATGAGAGTGTAGGGGTTATTGTTTGAGTAATAGTTATATAACTGCTTGTAACAATCATAATATTTGATAAGTAGCCAATCCGGGAGATCTTTACTGTTTATCGATTCCAGAATATTTATGGCATCAATATACATTCCGGCAATGATATACAATGAAGTTAAATCCAGTCTGGATTCATATATCCACTCTGTATGTTTTAAATCTTCAGCGATTAAATTATTTTGTTTTACATAATAAATAGCTGAATCTGAGATATAGGTTTTGTATTCATTATATAAGTCGAGATTAATGCCGTATTTCTGATCTGCCGTTATATTGGGCACTTTGAGCATTTTTTTTATCTCGGATATCTTATTTTCTTTTTCAGACATGTATATGTCTTTCTGTTCTATTAACTTATGGATATTATGGAGAGTTGTATCCTGTGATATCTTTGAAGAAACATCATTAATGAATAATATCAATAAAATAAGGAAAAATATCTTCTTCATAAACTGCAACCTCTCTTTACAAAATTATAAATATTAGAAAGTTAGTAAAATTAGAATAAAAAGGAGAGATGGGATTATTTCTTCTGAATATTTTTGTTTTTTTACATCGAACCGGAGCCGTGCCTTATGGGAATATTATCAGATTACATTGTTTTCAGAACTATTGATATCACCGGATAGAAAATTAACCGGAATAGTTTGAGCCTGCTAGATTTTAAATAGTAATTTTGCCGCAAATTTCAAACTATGAATAATAAGGCCAAAGGATATATATTGGGGGCGATTGCCGCAGCCACTTACGGCATGAATCCCTTATTTGCCTTACCATTGTACCAGGCAGGAATGGACGCTGATTCTGTGCTGTTTTTCCGTTATCTTTTTGCCCTGCCTATATTAGGGTTTATGATAAAGGTCAGAGGACGTGATTTTAAATTGAAACCTAAAGAAATATTCCCGTTAGTTCTTGCCGGCCTGCTTGTTGCCCTTTCTTCCCTGACATTGTTTCAAAGTTATAATTATATGGATGCCGGGATAGCATCGACGTTATTGTTTGTCTATCCGGTTATTGTAGCACTGATCATGGTAATCGGATTTAAAGAGAAACTGACATTCAAAACCATATTATGTATCTTAATGGTATTGCTCGGTATAGGGTTGCTCTACAGAGGCGGCGATGGTTCCACTCTCAGTCTTACCGGAACTGTCTTAATGATGGTTTCGGCTCTTTCATACGCTGTTTATATTGTAGGTGTCAACAAATCAGTACTTAAAGGCACTGCTACCCTGAAACTGACTTTCTATGCATTGCTTTTTGGTCTATCGCTATTTCTGGTACGTGTGGATTTCGGGAAAAGCCTGTATATAGTGGATGATTGGTATTTATGGGGCAATTTGCTTGCATTGGCTGTCTTTACCACCACTATATCTTTTTTGTGTACAACAAGTGCCATTCAATACATCGGTTCCACACCTACGGCTATTCTGGGAGCGTTAGAGCCGGTAACAGCCGTGTTTTTCGGCGTAATTGTCTTCGGGGAGCTGTTGACACCAAGGCTTGCCTTGGGAATGCTGATAATTATCCTGGCTGTAACTTTCATTATCGCCAGAACCAATATAAAGACATATATGGTTCGTTTCAGAAAGATGTTCCCGAGTCTTCCAATAAGAAAACGGAAGGGTAATTATTAAAGATTGTTCCAGTAATCCTTTGACAATGAACGAAAAATAAGACGGCGGATTATCCGATGAAATTTCGATTAATCCGGCTTAAGTCTTTAAAAGAATGGGGATAATCATTTCCCATGGTCTTCTTGTATTCAACTACGAAAGCCTGATACTTAATACGGGCTTCTTCGTCCATTTTTAAACGTTGCAAAGCCTTGATCTGATAAGCTAAAGCCTGATCGTTCAGTGGGTCCATATTGAAAATGATCTCCGCGAAATTGATTGTGGTCTGATAGGCTTCAGTTTCAAAGCTTTTTTCCATTTCCAGTAATAGCCCGGGTTCCAGTTTGTGCTCTACACTTGTCTTGAATGAATCGAACAAAGATTGATCCGAAGATTTCAGAAATTTACCTCTGGCCAGTAATTTCACCAATTCCTGCTTGCTTCCTTCGGTGTCATTTGCCGAAATAATCTGCATACAGCGGGTGTAGTCACAATAGAATTCTTCTGATTGCTCTATTCTGAAACAGCCTTTATTATAAACCAGTTCAATGCCGTCAAGTTCGCTCAGGGCTTTTCGCAAATGATTAATGGTAACACCTCTGGAATTCTTTACCTTATCTTCGGGCTTATCAGGCCATAGCAAATTACTCAGGCGCTGTGATGTGATGCCGCCCTCCATACTGTATTGCAGAATAAGGCAGAACACTTGTTTCAGCCGCACTGAAAACATATAGGTTATATCCTTACCAGATCTGTCCAGTACGGTAAAGTCTCCGAAAAGATAAACCGAGTTAGGGCGGGCAGTTTCCAGTGCATTCTTGTTCAGCCTGTGTTTCATATTATGCACTTTTCTGGAAGATTTTCGCATAAAGAACAGGACCGTAACGGTTATAATAACCACACAGGAAATAATTATTATCAGTATTGCACTTTCTTCGGCGGAACGCTGATAGCTGACCAGGTCCTCGGCCGTTATGGGAGGAAATGCAAGGGAGTAAACCTTCAGGTCGGAAACAATATCATCATCAAATTCCTGAACAATGGCATACAGACTGTTGAGCTGTTTGTCATAATACAGATTGGCATTTGTGGTAATACGGTCCGAATGTATGGGAATAGAATTGCCCAGGATTTTATAACTCCCGTCTTTCAACGAAAACTGATAAAGCCGGAGATATGAGTCGGAAAAGTGTTCCGGATAACATAACGTATAAAAGCAGGAATCGTTGAGTATGACCATTCCCCTTACAGGAACTACATTGTCTTCATTCCACGGTATTTCCCAGCGTTTTATGATCTGTTTTGTTGTGAGGTTTATCTCATGCAGGTCATAAAAATATTTCCGTCCTACAACTTGTTCTCCGGATTCATTCCCCATACCTCCGAATATATATATGGAATTTGTTTTCTCCAGATATCCGAGTGATGAAAAATATCTTGGGAAAATGACGTCTCCTTTAAAGTCTCCGAGAATCTGCCATTCCTTAGAGTTAAAATCGAAAGAATAAAAATTCTGATTATAATGCATATTACCGAATCCCCCGAATATTGTGTACCGGGATGTGGAAGGATCAAAATAAGAACCATGATGATGTAACTGGGACAGAAGTTCATCTGTAGACTCGGTTTCCCAATTATCAAAGTCGGTCAGATCGATACTCGCCATAGTTACCTCCTCCGGTACTCTGTCATTATAAACCTCGTAGGCATATAGCCTGTGATTCTTTGTATTAATGAAATTAGTTCCTAAAGCTAGCTGTACAGGACATTTATTACTAAAAGCCCTCATTCCTGTTTTCCCTGATCTGACATTATAGATATAGACCGAATCCTGGTTAAAATAATATATTTCCTTCTTTTCAGGATTATAATTTGCCCCGGCTACAGTTTTAGATTTGAATGAGGCTAAAAATGTCCAGTGGTAGGAATCGTTGATCAGCCATCTTGGGTTGGAAACTTCTCCTAAAGCCTTGCCATTCGAATCATGAACGATATCGCCCTCACTCTCTTTCAGAGGAAAGGAATACTTTTCCTGATTTCCTACAGACAGATCCTTAATCCCAAACGAGGGCACATCGATAATATGATCGCTCTTACCAAAGATAATGACCGGAGAATACTTATCGGGAAGATTTGCATTTCCTGCTCCGAATGTATGATCGTGGATGGTGAGCTTTATAGAGTCGTTTTTCAGGTCGAATGATATTCTCATTTTGAACCAGTGAACATTGAGGAGTTCATCCATGTCTATTTCCGCTGTAAACAGATTGCTTTTACCTTCTTCATTGAAGCTGAAGGTATGGGTTTGTCCCTGTCCGTCGTAAAACAGATTATAGATTGTATTACTTTTCTCATTTTTGATCCGGATAATATATCCTATTGGTGTGTCAGGATAAAGTGACAGATTACACTCAATATTAAAATATTGGGAGAATTCGACAGATTTATTGCTAAAGACATTATAAGATGTACGCTTGTCTATAGGCATTTCTCCTCCGTTAAATTTCAACCCTTGTGAAAATGATTCAGACGAAACTAAAAATCCCCAAATGAGAAATATATAACACAGATATTTGCAAAAAGAAGTTTTTGCGACTGTTATTATTTTTATCATGGCTATGTAATAACTGAAATCAGAAAATGATTTTGGCCGTAAAGATATTAAAAATCCTTTAAATCAAAAAAATGCCAGAATAAACGCCCGAAAACTAACCGTTGTAATAAGAAGTTGATCTTTTTCATTTACAGTCAACAGTCAACAGTTAGCAGTAAACAGTATCGTGGTCTGTCATGCTGAAAGACATGAAACATCTCGTCAGCGAGTAGTAAACAACCTGTCTCTCGTATCTTTCTCTAAAAAGGTAACAAAAGTAACAGTTTTTGCATGTTACACTGAGAACCACTGAGAAGGCACTTAGTTTCACTGAGGCTTTTGTTAAAAGGTAACATCTTTCAGTAAACAGTTAGCAGTCAACAGTGGCTGACGCATTAGTACTTTATACTTACCACATAAAACTTAATACTTGTTAAAACTTGACAAAGTTGACAACTTTTCTGCTTTTTCATCTGTCTTCTTCCCAATCTTTAAATATTATTATAATCTTTCAAAGAGCTACAAGCTAACAGTTCCTACCTATAGATAAACTTTTTTCAAAAAGATTAAATTTTCCCTTAGTGCATGACAAGAAAATAAGAAATAAAACCGTGGTTTTACTTTAACTGCCTTTATTTCAAAGGCGGGGAACCTGGTCCGGTGGAGACGGCGTAGAGCAAAAAGCTGATTGGGCTTATCCGCTATTTGAAAATTTAGCCGGTTTTGAGGCGTAGTGAGACCCAGCCTTGAATTTTTATGGCTTTTGTCATATACTTCGTTTATCCTTAAAGAACGAGACCAGGTTTCAATAAATAGAGAATAAAATAGGCAGGTTAATGATTTTTTTACGGTTAATAACCCTCTTTTAACCCAAAATTTAACCCTTTAACTATATATTTGATATAGAATACTATGTAGCTGACTTTGGCTGATTATAAACTGAAAAATTAAAATACATTTTATCTGATACTTTACTTTTTAATCAACTCCTTTATATTAAGTGAATAACATGAAACTAGAGAAAATTTTGAGAGTTTTTATGTTCATTGTCTTGCAGGGCTCTATCATAAGTTCCTGTTTAGCAATGACAGCTGCATGTAGTGATAATACTGAAGCCGATAATGACGGAGGCGGCAATAATTCCGGAATTATCCGGTCAGACAACCTTGCGGAGCAAAATATACTCCGGTCGATGCAGCTGGTAGACAGTGCAGTGTCTTATCACTTTAAAGGGGAAGGCATGGCAATGTCGAGATATTATAATCCTTATACAAATTCGAATGTAAATAAGGATGGAGCTGATGAAAAAGGCAGTGTATGGATGTATACAAGCTCTATCGAGGCCGTGAATGCAATTTTGCATGGACTGAAAGCCCATAAGGAGAACGGCCGGGCAGAACTGTACGACAAGCATTTTAACCGTTATACAGCCTTGTTGGCTAAACTATATGATAATATAGCATATTACAGGGGCACGTTCCGTCTGACCTCATATACTCAAACGAAAGACTGGTCCGTATATGGAGTAGACAGGGGGAATGCTAAGGGAACGGCACAGGTGGAAGGTATCCATAATGTATATGACGATCAGCAGTGGTTAATGAGGGAACTGATCGAAGCTTATAGGCTGACGGGTAGCAATACTTACCTGACAGAAGCGGAATATCTGGCGGATTATGTGCTGGATGGATGGGACTGTGTTCTCGATACCAATGGAAAAGAGTACGGAGGTATTCCATGGGGGCCGGGCTATGTAACAAAGCATTCATGTAGCAATGGGCCTGCAGTAAGTCCGCTGGTATGGTTGCACGAACTGTATAAAGGTAAGAACGATGAGATTTCTTATAGATATATAGCAACCGATGGCAGCCGTAAAACCGCTACCTTAAAGAAAAGTGACTATTACCTGAAATTTGCGGGCGCTGTTTATGCATGGCAAAAGACCAACCTGTTACGCGGGGATGGAGTGTATTACGATATGATGGGCGGTTGTGACCCTGGTTGTAATGTAGCATATGAAACCGTAAATGGCGTGACATACCGCAAGCATACCAACCTGCGCGATCGTGTGGGAACTGCCTATTCATACAATTGCGGCTCCATGCTTTCCGGTGCAGCCGACTTGTATCGTGCAACAGGAGAAAATACATATGTGGAAGATGCTAAAAAATTATCGGATGCCAGCTTCAGGTATTTTGCTAAACTGGGAGTAAATAAGCCCGGGTATTATACATATGATATAATAGGCTTCAACAACTGGTTCAATGGAGTGCTGATGCGTGCATATGTCGATGTATATCCTTCATACAATAATGCGTCTGCATATATCGATAGTTTCCAGAAGAACCTGGATTACGGATACGAAAACTTCTTCTATAAAGGATTTCTTCCTCCTGATTTATTAGCAGGGTGGACTCGTGAAAATGGCAATAACAGGGTGGAAGGTATGTTTACCTTTGCTTTTGCTGCCGAATACGCTACCCTGGCACGATACGAATTGGAAAAAAATAACTAATTCAGAAAATATTGTAGTAATTTTATTGATTACTTACTTTTAAAAGTAAAGAATATTTCCTTTCCCCTCTTTTTTGAGGTTTGTATTGATTCGGAATAACAATTAAGAATAAATTTGGATATAGCTATGAAAAAAAGTGTATTGATCTTATTCCTTTTTGGGCTTACCCTTCTGCCGAAAGCCCAGATCAAAGACAATGTTAAGACTACATTCCAGACTTCACGGGAGTGGAGGCCTACAATAGATAACAGGGCTGATGCCGTTATGGTATATGGAGTAGGAGGAAACCCATCCGATAAATCAAAGAGAATACCTTTCGAAGAACGTGTGCGGTTATGGCGTGACAGGGGTTATACAGTCCACTTCATGACAGGGATAGCATGGGGTGAATATCAGGAATACTTTACCGGCCGGTGGGATGGGAAAATGCATCTGGACGAAGGACAGGTACAACAAAACGGGGATACGATATGGCACGGACATATGGTACCTTATATTGTTCCCACCGAAAATTATTTGAAATACATAAAAGAAAAACATGTGAAACGGGTCATTGATGCCGGTATTGACGCCATCTTTATGGAAGAACCGGAGTTCTGGGCTCGCGCGGGTTATAGTGAAGCCTTTAAGCGGGAATGGAAAAAATTCTATGGCTTTGACTGGAAGCCACAGCATGAGTCTCCCGAAAATACCTATTTGTCCAGTAAACTGAAATACCAATTATATTATAATGCCTTAAAAGAAGTATTTACATATGCTAAGGAATACGGTAAAAGCAAAGGGATGGATGTAAAGTGCTATGTACCTACACATTCGCTTGTCAATTATTCGCAATGGATGATCGTCAGTCCCGAAGCCAGTTTGGCCTCCCTGTCGTGTGTCGACGGCTATATAGCGCAGGTATGGACGGGGACGTCACGCGAACCAAACTATTATAATGGTAAGGCAAAAGAAAGGGTGTTTGAAACGGCTTTTCTCGAATACGGGTCAATGGAATCCATGACAGCCCCCACGGGACGTAAAATGTTTTTCCTGACCGACCCTATCGAAGACTGGCCAAGAGACTGGGCAGACTATAAAAAGAATTACCAGGCAACATTTACGGCACAATTGCTATATCCCAATATAGCTGATTATGAGATAATGCCTTGGCCCGAGCGTATTTATGAAGGTCTTTACAGGACAAGTCCGGATAGTGACCAGCGGGAAAGGATACCAAGACATTATTCTACCCAGATGCAGGTGATGGTAAACTCTTTGAATCATATGCCTTTGTCGGACAACAAGGTAACAGGATCAGCCGGGATAAGTGTATTGATGGCTAATTCACTGATGTTTCAACGATTTCCTACACATGTGGGGTATGAAGACCCGCAGCTGTCGAACTTCTACGGGCAGGCTTTACCTTTTCTGAAGCGGGGAGTACCTGTAAAAACGGTACATATTGAAAATTTAGACTATAAAGAAGCCCTGGCCGATACAAAGGTATTGCTTATGACTTATTCGAATATGAAACCTTTGTCGCCGGAAGCCCATACACATATCGCTCAATGGGTGAAAGCGGGTGGCGTATTGGTATATAGCGGACTCGACAGCGATCCGTTCCAGACTGTACTGGAATGGTGGAATACAGGGGGCAATAATTATGCAGCTCCTTCCGGCCATTTATTTGAACAGATGAACATAGCGGCATCGCCTAAAGAAGGGGAATACAGCTATGGGAAAGGCTCTGTATATATTATCAGGACAGATCCGAAAAATTTCGTACTGGAAAATGGTAACGATAAGCAACTGATTGATGTTGTGAGAAGAATGTATGAACAGAAGGCGAAAGCGGGCAAATTGCTTTTCAAAAATAATTTTTATCTTCAAAGAGGTGTTTATGACCTGGTTGCTGTTCTGGACGAAAGTACCGGTAACGAACCATATGTGATAAAAGGCACTCTTATCGACCTGTTCGATCCTAAACTGCCTGTATATAAATCGAAAATGATACAGTCCGGAGAGCAGGCATTCTACTTGAATATAGACAGGGTTCCGGATAAACAAAAACCGCAGGTACTTGCTGCTGCGTGCAGGGTTTATGAAGAAAAGGCTGATAAGAATTCTTATTCGTTTGTAGCAAAAAGTCCAGTTAATACGACAAATGTATCGCGGATTTTACTGCCCCGGAATCCGGTGAGCGTGCAGGTCGATGGTAAAGAAGAATTCGTTGCCGGCGCTTGGGATCAGCAGTCCAGAACTTATTTGCTGGAATTTGAGAATGATCCCGAAGGCGTATCTGTAAATATTAAATGGTGACTTAAATACAAAAAGGGAATTAAATAAAGCAAGCTGTTTTGTTCCCGGATTGCAGGGGATTTCCGATCCCCTGCCTTTTATTATTAGGGTTTGCCGCCCGGAGTTATCCACAAAGTCCAATGGACAGGAAGGTATAGCCTGTCAGATTAATATTGTTAGAACCATATGCCTGGATTTTATAGAAATATTGGAATAGAAAAAATAGGATTTACACAAAAAGTCCTATTTTTGCTTTATCATTATGACTACCTCAATAGATATATCCAATAGAGAATTCAAAAACGCTCTTGACCTGATTGAACGAAGTAATCAATCCGTTTTTCTCACAGGAAGAGCAGGCACAGGAAAATCCACTTTTCTGAGACATCTCTGCCAAACAACGAAGAAAAAATATGTTGTATTGGCTCCCACCGGTATTGCTGCGATAAACGCGGAAGGATCGACCTTACATTCGTTTTTTAAATTGCCATTTAGGCCGATGGCTCCCGATGATGGAGATCTGAGCCTTGTTGGTGGCCGTATCTTTGAGTTTTTTAAGTACCGGAAAGAACATCGGAAGATTATACAGGAAGTGGAGCTTATAGTCATTGATGAAATATCTATGGTCAGGGCTGATACGATAGACTGTATAGACAGGATTCTCCGGGTCTATTCAAATAATATGCGCATTCCCTTCGGCGGCAAGCAGCTTGTATTTGTAGGTGACGTATTCCAGCTTGAACCGGTGGTCACTTCCGATACAAGGGAGATAATCGGCAAGTTCTACCAGAATGCTTTTTTCTTTACCGCGAATGTTTTCCGCGAAATACACCTTATTCCCATAGAGTTTACAAAGATATATCGCCAGACGGATGAAAAGTTTATCTCAATACTGAATAACATAAGAAGCGGAAAATCGAGCAGCAATGACCTTATCCTTCTCAATGATCGGGTGAATCAGAGCTTCAGTCCAAGAGAGGAAGATATGTATATAACTCTGGCCACCAAGCGGGATAATGTCGATTATATCAATGAAAAGAAGATGGCTGAGCTCGATACCTTCGAATTTGTCAGCTATGGCATCAAAGAGGGGGACTTTCCGGAATCGTCGCTTCCCACGGCTCAGGAATTGGTATTAAAGGAGCGGGCACAGGTTATGTTTATCCGTAATGATATGCAATGGCCCCGCCGCTGGGTTAACGGTACTATCGGTATAGTATCGGGAATAGATGAGGAAGGGCATGTATATGTTCTCAAAGACGACGGCATAGAGGTGAAAGTGGAGTTGGAGACATGGCGGAATTACAGGTACAGATATAATGAGAAGGAGAAAAAGATTGAGGAAGAAATCATCGGTACATATACACAACTGCCCTTGAAAGCAGCATGGGCGATAACAATCCATAAAAGCCAGGGACTTACCTTCAATAATGTAATTGTAGACTTTAGCGGGGGCGTTTTTGCCGGAGGGCAGGCTTATGTGGCTTTAAGCCGGTGTACCTCGCTGGACGGGCTGATCCTTAAAAAGAGTATAAGTAAAGCAGACGTATTTGTCCGGTCCGAAATTGTTGAATTCAGCAAGCAGTTCAATAATCAGCAATTAATAAACAAGGCCCTTAAAGAATCGGATGCCAATTATCTATACAGGGAGGCGATAGAGCAATTCGATGAAGGAAATTTTGATGATTTCTTAAACCATTTCTTCAAGGCGATCCATGCCCGCTATGATATTGAAAAACCGTTGCAACAAAGATATATCCGAAAAAAGCTGAATATAATAAATACACTTAAAGAAAAAAATATAGCATTAAAGAACAGGCTGCATGAACAGACCGAAGTATTAAAGAATTTAGCGAAGGAATATTATCAGATGGGCAATGAGTGCATTGTATCATACAAGGACTATCGTGCTGCTCTGGCAAACTTTAATAAAGCTCTGGATTTAGACCCTGCCTATCTGGATGCCTGGATTAGAAAAGGAATTACTTATTACGATCAGGAGGATTATTATGAATCTATGAAGTGTTTTAACAGGGCTGTAGAATTAAGCCCTTTATCATTCAAAGCATTATATAACAGAGGTAAGAACAGGCTAAAAACAGATGAAGCGGAACTGGCATTAACCGATCTGATCCAAGCCTCCCACCAGAAACCCCGTCATGCTGCCTGCCATGAATATTTAGCCGAGGCTTATGCGGCTATCGGGAATATTGAATTGTCCGATAAACATTCCCAGATTGCACAACAACTGAGAGGGGCCAAAAATAAGGATGAATAATATATGCAGTGTGTTTAGTAATGAAACTTATATTTACTGATCTTTATTTTCATTTAAATGCTTGTTCACGAAATCCTTAGGCAACATGTTGTAGCTTTTTTGAAAGACTTTGGTAAAATAAGATGGAGAGTTGAACCCGATACTGTAGGCAACCTCATTTATTCTCATGTCGGTTTCTATCAGTAATTTACAGGCTTTTCTCAAACGATAATTACGCAGGTAGTCGCCCGGAGTTACACCGCTTATAGTTTTCAGTTTACGTTGCAAATTGGAACGGCTGATATTGAGTATTCCGGTCAATGATTCCACTGAAAAGTTTTCCTCCGATATATGTTTTTCTATTTCTTCATTTAGTTTATTGAGAAATACCTCGTCATTTTTATTGGAAACGAGGATCGAATAGGATGTTAATGGAGAACGGTTGAACGCCTCCAGCATTGATTTGCGGTTTTCAAGCAAGCTTAGAATTTGGGCTTTGAGAAAAGATGTAGAGAATGGCTTCTCAATGAATACATCAGCTCCGGATAGCAGTCCTTCTATTTTAACTGCATTTTCTGTTTTGGCAGACAGTAATATCAGAGGAATATGACTATAGCTAATATCTGACTTTAGCTTTTTGGTAAAAGAAATCCCATCTATACCGGGCATCATTATATCCGATATGATGATATCGTAATTCTTTTCTTCGAGTAGTAATAACGCTTTTGAGGCATCGGGTGCAGAATCGACTGTATAATCGTTCAGTAAGGTCTTTTTTATAAATGAGGCCATTTCAGCGTTGTCTTCAACAATCAGGATGGAGTATTGATAGCCGGTCTCCGGTTGAAGTGTACTTTCTGTCTGGAGAGATATCGGTTGGCCTGGTAAAACTGATGTTGTTTCATTAAATGATGGCTCTATATCTGAGAACTGGAAAATGAATAGTGTTCCACCACTTGCCCCGTCCGCTACATGAATTGTTCCCCCCAGAATATCAGTCAGGTTCTTTACTAATGATAGTCCCAGGCCGGTGCCTATATTACGGTCTTCTGTCTGAACCTGGAAAAACGGATCGAATATCAGCGATTTATGACTGTCGGATATTCCTCTTCCATTATCCTCGACTGTTATGGTATACGACTTATCATTGTTACAGGCTAAAGATAATATGATTTGGTTTTTTGTGTATTTCAAAGCATTTGTCAATAAGTTGCCAATTATCTTTGTCAGCGCATCAACATCGGAGTTTATCCTTATTTCCTTATCCTGAGGTAAATTTAATACAAAGTCTATTTGTTTTCGCTGGGCTGTCTTTTTGAAACGCTCATACAATTCGTAAACAAATTCTTTTAGATTAATGTCTTCCGGATTTATGACGTAGACAGTTGAATCCATTTTTCTGAAATCGAGCAGTTGATTGATAAGTACGGTTAACCGGTTGCAGTTTTTCTCAATGATCAGAAGGTTTTGCTTTGTCTCGCTATTATTTTCATTTATATTAATGACTTCCTCCAGAGGGGCTGTAATAAGACTCAACGGAGTCCTCACCTCATGCGCTATAGTAGTGAAGAAATCTATTTTCGATTTAAAGGCCAAAGTTTCCTGTTCTGTTTTGTATGCCTCCAGCTGTTGTATTCGTTTTTTTCTGTCTTTTGCCCAGTAATGGGACATGATAACATAGACCAATGATATTAATATAAGGAAGTATAAAGTCTTGGCCGGTAATGAGAGCCAAAACGGGGGTAATATTTCTATCTCTATTTTAGCTCCGGCATCGTTCCATAAACCATCGTTGTTTGTAGCTTTTATCCAGAAGCAATATTTTCCATAAGGCAGGTTGACGTACGTCACGCTCTTGTTGTTCCCGGTATAGTTCCAGTCAGAATCGGCACCTTCCAGTTTGTAGGCATATTGATTCTTTGTCTGGGTAACATAGCTTAGGCTGACATACGATATAGTAAACGACGACTTATTGTATGGCAATTTTATTTTCTGTCCCTTATTAAGTTTTATCTGTATTTCGTTTTCAGTTTCCGGGTCGGAATTTCCGAATAGACTTATACCTGTGATTTCTACCGGTGGGACTACTATATTTTTATTTGCGTTGAGGTCTTGCGGATAAAACGAGTTAAAACCGTTTATGCCTCCGAAATAAAATTTTCCGTTCTTTGACTTATAACTCGATTTATAATTAAACTGATTGCTTTGTAATCCATCTTCTTTATTATATAGAATCGAATTCTGAGGAGCAGATAAGTTAAAGCATGCCAGACCTTTATTACAACTGATCCATAAATTGCCGAAAGGGTCATCGAGTATACCGTAAACTACATTGTTGGGCAAACCATCCGATTCTGAAATATTTACGAAATTGTCTTTTTTTGAATCATAGATAAAAATACCTTTTCCTTCACTTGAGAAAAGAATTCGCCTCTGGCTGTCTATGTATATACTGGTTAATTTACTGTTTATGATGGGATTGTCTCCGCTTAATATGCGGTCATAATACACCCATTTGTCGGATTTAGCATCCAGTTTTATAACACCGGTTCCATATGTTGCCAACCATAAATTACCCGAATAGTCTTCTTTTATATCATAAATAAAACCGACAATCGATTCTATGGGTGTAAAACTATTGGTAGCCTTATTATATTTATTTAACCCTACCGGAGTACCGGCATAGATGTCACCATTACTGGTTTTATACAACGAGAAAACGCAATTGTCGTTCAGTGTGTTGTTGTTTCCGCTTTTACTGTTATAGTTAGTCAGAGATTTCGTTTTAGTATTATATACATCTATTCCCCTGGAAAATGTCCCGATCCATAAATTATCTCCATCCAGGAGCAAGGCATGTGTGTTGTGGTAAGATGTTGTTATTGGCTGACTGATGTTTTTTGTTGTGGAATTGAAGTAATTTATTCCTCCGTCTTCTGTTGCGATCCATAGATTTCCAAGCTGATCTTCACAGAACTGGCTGATCGCTTTCCCTGATAAGGTTCCGGCACGGCGATCCGGATAATAGGTTTCAATGTTTAATTGGGACGGATTCAGATAATTTACTCCGCCAAAATAAGTTCCTATCCATATTCCGTTCTCTTTATCTCTATAGATGGAATAGACATTCTGGTCGCTGAGGCTATGCTGTAGTTGCGGCATATCTATTCTTTGGGCTTTCTTCGTATCCAGATCGAATAGATATAATCCGTCATCCGAACCAATGTATAAAGATTTATCATCGTATTGAAAAATAGACCTGATATGTGTTACATACTGAAATATATCGTTCCTGTTAAGGTACGATATATGACTGTTCGATTGTTTGTCGTATAAGCAAAGACCGTTAGACCAGGTTCCCAGCCACAAATTGCCTTTATTATCCTCCATTATGGATAGGGTTTCGTGTGAGAAGTCCTCGGAGAACCCAAACATGGATTCTACGGGATCGAGTTTGTTTGTTTCTTTATTGTACCTGAGTAAGCCTAAGCGGGTTCCTACCCAAATATTTCCTGAGAGGTCGCCGTATATTGTCCAACTCGCGTTGTTGTCCAGGCTATTTTTTGATAGTTCTATTTTTGATAGTTTATTTTGTTTCGGATTATATTTAAATATGCCCTGACTCATAGATGCTATCCAGATGTTTCCGGTTTGATCCTGATAAAGAGCATTGACGGCAGAAGCCAGATAATCTTTTTTATTATTTGTTGTATTCTCTACCTTTCTGAATACTTCTTCCACAGGATCCATTATATATAATCCGGCATCAGTGCCGATATAAAGCTTCCGGTCTTTCCCTTCTATCAGGCTCCGTATAAAGTTGTTCCCTATCGAATTTGGTTTCTCCGCGCTACGGCGGAAAACACGGAAGTTACTTCCATCGTACCTGTTTAATCCGTCCTTTGTTCCGAACCACATAAACCCTTTCGAATCCTGTAGTATACAATAAACTGCATTTTCGGACAGTCCTTCGTCAACCTGTATTTTTTTGAAATGAAAATCCGATTCTTTTTGGGAGAACGAAAACAAATTAGTAAAAGCAGATAATAATAAGATGGTATATTTAATTAGGTTCATCTGTCGGCAAGCGTTTTTGATAAGTAAAATTACTTTATATATGAATCGGTTAAATCGGGTCGAAAGCATATTTATGATAAAAAGTAATCAATATATGATAATTTTCGGTCAAACATATCATGTTGACTAATTTTTACGCTTTTTATTTCAAAAAGTATCCTGGAGCATATTCTTCCTCTGCTATTTTTGTAAACGAGTTTTGCTTCTACCCGAATTCATTGTTACAAATATTAAAGAGCGTCTAAAAAATCTATTATCAAATGAAAATACTCAATATCCTGCTAACTGTATTATTCAGTTTTGTATTAGCATCCTGCCAGAATAACGGAAAAGTCAAGTTAGAGAAGACCGGTCCCATTGCCTTGGGAGACCCGTTTATAATGCTTCACGGGAATGTTTATTACGCATATGGCACAAATGCTAAAGATGGAATAGAAGTATATACTTCCGGGGACCTGACACATTGGGAGAAAGCGGATGCTTTGGCTCTGCATCAGAAAGATTCCTGGGGCGAACGCTGGTTTTGGGCACCTGAAGTATATTATATAAAAGAGAAAAATAAATTTTTCATGTACTATTCGGCAGACGAGCACATATGTGTGGCTGTCTCAGACTCACCTCTCGGCCCGTTTGTCCAGGATGAAAAACAGCCAATGATCGCAGATGAAAAATGTATAGATAATTCATTGTTTATTGACGATGACGGGAAGCCTTACTTGTATTTCGACCGCTTTAACGATGGATTGAATATATGGGTGGCAGAGTTGGAGGATGATCTTAAAACTATCAGGCACTCTACTTTAGCAAAATGTATCAATGTATCCCAGGCATGGGAAGAAGTCCATCCCCGGGTCAATGAAGGTGCTTTTGTTACCAAATATAATGGCGTGTATTATATGACCTATTCGGGAAACAGTTACGAAAGTCCTTTTTATGGTGTGGGTTATGCTACGGCGAACTCACCTATGGGACCTTGGACAAAATACGATAAAAACCCTATTTTGCAAAAGCCTGATAGACTTGTTGGCGTGGGGCATAGTGCCATGTTTAAAGACAAAAATGGACAGCTGAAGATCGTGTTTCATGCACACAACAATCAGGAGAAAATTCATCCGAGACATATGTATATTGCCAGTGTCCGGTTTACAAATGGAACGGTACCGGTTATGCAGATAGCCGATGATATCCTGAAACCGGTGGTCATGAGCGTTAAGTGATAAATTGGTCTATATTAAGAAATGTAAATAAACAGAAAATGATACTTTTTAATCAACAGGGTCGGTTTGACCGGAATTTCTCCTTTAATGCACAAGCTATCCCGTTTATTTGATTCATGATTCTTTTACTTTGAACCTCCATTATTAAAATACCAGCAAAAAACCTTATAATCCTAACGAATTAAGATATATAGCATATGCCCTATATAATACCCGGAGGAAGGTTTTCTGCGTTTGATAGCAATCAACCTAAATTAAAAAATGAAAAATCAATAATCAATAATTAACTACCAATATTTATGCCTATGGAAAGATAATGAAGAGACAGTAGATTCGAGGATTTATCCGGTTAGTCTTACTGATAATTTGAGGATTAATAAAAAATGATAAACCTATTATTCCTAACAACCCCCAATATTTATATCTATGAAATATATCAATTGTATATAATTAAACCATAAATCTGTATTGTATGATTTCAAAAATTAGATTTTGTATGCTGATTTTATACAGCATGTTTTTATGCATTCATATGAATGCACAGACAAGTAATAAAAATATTACAGGAACGGTGTTGGATACCCAACGGGAGCCTGTGATCGGAGCCACAGTCGCGGTAAAAGGCACTACTTTGGGAACTATGACGGATCTTGATGGCAAGTTTAAACTGAGTGTCCCGTCGAAAGGTACACTTGTTGTATCTTATATCGGTTATACTACCCAGGAAGTAACAATAACAGAAAATTCTCACTATGAAATAGTAATAAGTGAGGGAGCTCTTAATCTGGAAGAAGTCGTTGTGGTAGGATATGGTACCATGAGAAAAAAGGACCTGACAGGTTCTGTTATCCAGGTGCGTCCCGATGCCCTGGCAAATGAAAATCCGAAGACCGTTCAGGACATCTTGCGTGGTACGCCCGGTTTGCAGGTAGGTTACAGCGCAACTGCTAAAGGTGGTGGCAACATGGAAATACGCGGACAGCGTTCTGTCTATAGCGACGGCGCTCACAATAACCCTTTGCTCATTCTCGACGGAATGCAATTTTACGGGGAACTTTCCGAAATCAATCCTGATGATATAGCCCAGATCGACATTCTTAAAGATGCTTCGGCTGCAGCTGTTTATGGAGCCAAAGCGGCTGCTGGTGTTATTCTTATCACTACCAAAAAGGGAAAACAGGGTAAACCCGTTATAAACCTTACCACCAGCATCGGACTTACACAACAGAGCGACTATCGCGCAAGGTTCAGCCCGGAAGACTATTTGCAACACCGTCAGGATTGGTTCGAACAGAGAACTTATGGTGTGAATCCGGAAACCGGTGTTTATGAAGCATATCAGGCAAGAAAAACAGACGGTAGCCTACAATTTCCGACCGGATATTTTGCAAGGGTGGACGGTCTTGGCCGCTATGGCGTATCTCAGGATACATGGCGTGGTTATACAGTTAACGGAACTGGTGATTCTGATCTGAGTGTCTGGGCCAAGCGTTTGGAATTTAAAGGGAATGCTCTCGATAATCTTCTTGCGGGAAGGACTGTCGATTGGGCAGATAAGACCTACCGCACAGGATTCAACCAAGACTACAATGCCAGCATAAGCGGTGCCGGAGAAAATTTAAACTATTATTTTTCATTGGGTTACCTGAAAAATCAAGGGGCGGCAAAAAGTGATGAATATGAAGCTATACGCGCCAATATGAAACTGGATGCTAACGTCACCAAATGGCTTCAGATAGGCGCTAACGTAAACTTTCAGAACCGTTCGGACGGTGAAGTCGGTATAGACCTGGATTATCAGCTGCGCAACAGCCCTTATGCCGATTATGCGGATGAGAACGGCAACCCTGTACAATATCCTTTGGATGGAAGTTATGCTCAAAGGGGGTATAACTACGATTTCCAGAAGCAATACCTGGAACTGGAAAAGGGTTACACAACATTGAATACTATACTCAATGCCAAAATAACACTGCCATACAATGTTACTTACACTTTCAATGCTTCGCCACGCTACCAGTTTTTCTACGACCGTTATTTTATGTCGGCCGAATTGCCGGGTTCCGATCCCGCATCACGTGGAGTAAACCGTGAACAGGCAAAGCGTTTCGATTGGTCGCATAACAATACCATTGCATGGGATTACACTTTCAATAGAAAGCATCACACAATGCTAACGCTTGTGCAGGAAGCCGAGATACTGCAATCATGGAAGGATCGCATTGAAGCCCGCAATATCCAGCCATCAGATGCATTAGGTTTCCACAATACCAAAAATGGCACTAAAGAAAACAGTACGTTCGATTCTTATGATACATACCAAACGGCAGACGCATTGTTAGCCCGTTTATTTTATTCATACGACGACCGCTATATGGTTACCGGGACTATTCGCCGGGATGGATATTCCGGATTCGGGGCATCCAATAAATATGCGACTTTCCCTTCCGCAGGAACTGCATGGACGTTTACAAACGAAGAATTCTTCAAATGGGGCCATATAATGAATAACGGTAAATTGCGCGTATCTTACGGAAAGAATGGAAACAGAGGTTTGTCAGACCCTTATCAGGCTCTCTCCAACCTTTATGCAGGAGCCGGTAAAATGTATGGCTATATCGATTCGAAGGGGGAGTTGAACCTGTACCGTTACTTAATGGCGGAACGGATGGCAAATCCTAAGCTGCAATGGGAAAAAACCGCGTCTTGGAACTTTGGACTTGATTTTGGATTCCTCAACGACCGCATATCGGGTACTCTCGAATATTATAACATGAAAACCCATGATATGATTATGAGACAAAGTCTGCTGACCTTTACGGCATTTAATAATATTACTACCAACTTGGGGCAGGTGGATAACCGTGGAGTTGAAATTTCATTAAATACGCTGAATATCGATACCAAGGATTTTAAATGGACTACCAAATTCGGGTTTTCATACAACAAAAACGAGATAAAGCACTTGTACTACCAGTATGAAGACGTGCTGGACGCCAATGGCAATGTAACAGGCCGCAAAGAAATGGATGACCTGACAAACGGTTGGTTTATCGGAAAACCTGTCAGCCAGATATGGAACTATCGTGTTACCGGAATATGGCAGAAAGATGAAGTAGAAGAAGCTGCAAGACACGGACAGGTTCCGGGTGACCCTAAAGTGGAAAACAGCTACACCGCTG
Source organism: Dysgonomonas termitidis (assembly GCF_054657735.1). Lineage (NCBI taxonomy): Bacteria > Pseudomonadati > Bacteroidota > Bacteroidia > Bacteroidales > Dysgonomonadaceae > Dysgonomonas > Dysgonomonas termitidis. Next base: position 950,444 of record NZ_BAAHYD010000003.1, read on the forward strand.
ATGATATAGTAAATGCTGATGGCTCTGTTAAGCCAGTGTATAATGACAAGGACAGACAATTCCTGGGACAAACATCGCCTCCTATCCATTGGTCTGTGCGTAACGAGTTTACATTGTGGAGAGACCTTACTGTCTCGTTCAATATCTATTCTTATATGGGACATAAGAGTCTGGCAGGTTACTATCTTAATTTTGATGACGATGGAGGACGTATGACTTATGCTTTGCAGAATGTGCCTGCAAAAGAATACTGGGGTATAGACAACCCTTCGAATCAGTATGGACGGATCAATGCCCAGGGACCTAGTAAGATAGGAGGGCCTGCCAGTCCGGGTAAATTATACGATCGTTCGTTTATTCGTCTTGAGAATATTTCCGTAGGATATTCATTACCTAAAAAATGGGTTTCAAAATTCGATATGCAGAATGTTAAAGTTTATGCTTCTGTTCGCAACGTTGCCACATGGGCAAAAGACTGGGAATATGGTGACCCTGAAGTAGATCCGGCTTTCGATCCAGGTAATGGAAAATATGGAGGATTGGCTACACGTATTTATACGCTGGGATTAAATTTAACCTTTTAACCTCTAATAGTAACAGATATGAAAAAGATAATAAAAAAAATGAACTATATATGCCTCAGCTTGCTGATGGGAGGCGCAGTCTTATTTAGCGGATGTTCGGAGGATTTTCTGAGCCCCGAACCGTTATCCATTTATGAACCCGGAGCCACGTTCACTACCGAATCGGGCCTGATGGCGGCAATGGCCATATGTGACCGCCATCTCAGAGGATATTACTCGACCGACCATAACGAAATGCTTACCCTGGGAACGGAATATATATTCTCCGACCTGATGGTTGGCTCTGCCACCGACAAGAGTGGAATGCTTGACAATATAGCAAGTATGCTTACACCGACAAGCGATCAATCGACCCAGAACAACCTGGACAGGACAAACAGCATGTGGTATTTCTATGAGGAAACTTATAAAGGGGTTATGTACGCCAATACCATTATCCAATATGTGGATGGAGTTGAAGGAATGAATGAAGCCTCCAAAAACGCTTTCAAAGGCAGGGCATACTTCCATCGTGCATTCCGTTATTATGCTTTGGTTTTTCAATATGGAGATGTGCCGCTTACAGCCAAAGTGGTAGAAGTGCCTAAGCAAAACTACCGCAGGACCAAACGCGATGCCATTTTGCAAATGCTTGTCAAGGACTTGGAATTTGCCGTGCAATGGGTGCCTGACCAGAAAGATATGTCCGTGATAGGTATGATAAATAAAGGAGCCTGCCGCATGTTGCTGGCAAAATGTTATCTGGCATTGGGCGAGTATGCCAAAGCCAAAGACCAGACAGATATTCTGATCAACCAATCGGGCTATTCGCTAATGACTGAAAATTTCGGAACATTCAACGACGGCGGGGAACCTGCCACCTGGCCTATTACCCGTAATGTAATCTGGGATATGCACCGTGCCGAAAATAAACTTATTTCCGCGAACAAAGAGGTTATTATGGGGATGCCAAATCGTGGGGCAGAAGCTGAATCTTTTGTTAAAATGTTAACAATGCGTATCCTATATCCTTTTGTTTTTGACGGAAAGCTAGAGACAAAAGATAGCAAACAGGCATTGATGAACATAAGACGCAATAGCGCTGATTATAATTCCAAGTATGATTATATGCGTGCATTCGGACGAGGCATCGCTACATTCCGTCCTTCTTACTTCCAGACTCATACAGTATGGGAGGTAAACGGCAAAATGGACGCCACCGACTTGCGTCACAGTTCGGCCACCGGCAACTGGATACGGATGGAAGATTACCGCGTAAATAATAAAGCGTCCTCAGAGTTTGGAAAACCGGTTAAACTTTTTCATGATACTGTCATTGAGGGAAAACCTGTAAGAAAACTGCTGTGTAGCGATACTATCCGCCGCTGGTTCGATGTACCTCATTACAAATTCTATTTGGATGACCCTGTGAATGAAGCTAATATAAGTGGCTCTGACGGAAACAGGGGCGCTACAAATGGAGGTATAGCCGACTGGTATCTTTACCGTTTGGCGGAGGCGTATCTGATAAGGGCGGAGGCTAAGTTTTATCTGGGCGATGCCACAGCAAAGGATGATGTGAATGAAGTGAGAAAGAGAGCAAAATGTACCGAACTTTACTCTACCGTCACTATCGGGGACATTATGGATGAGCGTGCCCGCGAATTGTACTGGGAAGAATGGCGTAATGTAGAGTTGACCCGTGTGTCGCTATGCCTTGCCCGTAGCGGTAAACCTGACGAATGGGGAAATACTTATAATTTGAATACCTTCGACAAACAGAGCGGTACGGATGCTACTGGCGGAAGCTACTGGTATCAGCGTGTTACAAAGAAAGGTATGTATAATAAAGGCCCTATAAGCGTTAATGCAACCAAAGGTTCCATCAACTATATGATGGATAAAAAGAATATTTACTGGCCGATTCCTAATAAGGAGATCAGGGCGAACAACAAAGGTGACCTGGGGCAAAATTACGGCTATGATGGCTATAATCCTGATACTCCGGTATGGGATAACTGGGAAGATGCTGTAGCTGATGAATATAAAACAGAGTAAATTTTAGTCTTTATGTTTGAATACTATTGACCGGCAAAATTACAGTCCAGCCGGTCAATGGTATTCGTTAATTTAATAAAAAAAAAGAATTTTATGTGTAAAAAAATATTTGTGTTATTACTTGTTTTCTCTACTCAGTTCGTGTTTGCACAGACTGATATGCTGAAAGATTTTCCCAAAGGATATACACCCGAAGAAGTCGGAAAGCGTTTGGCATACCGTTTTGTAGATTCAAAGCATGCACTTCATGCGGGGAAATGGATTAGTTATCCGGAAACGTTTTATTGGAATGGGTCTCTTAAATTCGCAGCGATAACTAAAGACGAAAAGCTTCTGAAGCTTCTGCAAAATAAGTTTAATCTCTTAATGGAATCTGAAAAAGAACTGTTACCCATTAAGAATCATGTTGATTTAAATATGTTCGGAAGCCTGCCTTTGGAACTATATCAGATAACGAAAGAAAAGAAGTATAAGGATTTGGGTATGCCATATGCTGATACCCAGTGGCAGGTTCCCGCGAACGCGAAACCTGAGGAAAAGGCATGGGCAGAAAAAGGATACACATGGCAGACACGCCTGTGGATCGACGATATGTATATGATTACCATCGTGCAGACTCAGGCGTATAAAGTAACCGGAGACAAGAAATATATCGACAGGGCAGCAAAAGAAATGGTGATGTATCTGGATGAATTGCAGCGTCCGAACGGACTTTTCTACCATGCACCGGATGTTCCGTTTTTCTGGGGACGTGGCAATGGATGGATGGCTGCGGGTATGGCGGAATTGCTTCGTTATTTGCCCGAAGACAATGCAGACCGTCCACGTATTATGGAAGGCTACCGAACAATGATGAAAAGTTTGAAAAATTATCAAAGGCCAAGCGGTATGTGGAATCAATTGATAGACGAACCGGACTCATGGGCGGAAACATCAGGGTCGGCCATGTTTACTTATGCATTCATTATCGGTGTTAAGAATGGCTGGCTGGACGCCAATGAGTATGCTCCCGCTGCCCGCAAAGCTTGGATGGTTTTAACTCACTATATAGATGAGAAAGGCGGTGTAAGCGAGGTTTGTGTAGGGACAAATAAAAAGAACGACAAACAGTATTATTATGACCGTCCGCGCCGTACCGGAGATTATCATGGTCAGGCCCCCTATCTTTGGTGTGCTGTCGCTCTTTTAGAAAAGTAACTGATCTTGATTGTTGATCTCTTTCGTATCCGAACAGCGAAGGATTTATGATCGATCGTGGAAATTATAAGCGAATATAAAATATAATCAGGGGGCTGTCATTACCCGGTAAGCAAAACAACAGGAATTCATTATAATTCTGATATATATTATTAAATTCTATCTATTACTTAAAATATTAAATACATGAAAAAATTATTATTGCTGATATCAGTCTCTTTATTTACTATTAGCCTGCTGGCTCAGAATGAAAAACCCAATGTACTGACCGAAACAGAAATACGGGAAGGATGGAAATTGCTATGGGACGGAAAAACCACCGATGGCTGGAGAGGTGCTAAACTCGATGCTTTTCCTCAAAAAGGATGGAGCATAAAAGATGGTGTACTCCGGGTTCATAAGAGTGGCGGTGCTGAGGCTGCTAATGGAGGAGATATCGTTACCGTGAGAAAGTATAAGAATTTTATACTGAAAGTAGACTTCAAGATCACAAAAGGAGCAAACAGCGGTGTAAAGTATTTTGTTGACTCTGACCTGAATAAAGGTGAGGGGTCTGCTATTGGCTGTGAATTCCAGATATTGGATGATGAAAACCATCCGGATGCCAAGTTAGGTGTAAAAGGTAACAGGACACTGGGTTCTTTGTATGACCTTATACCATCGCAAAGAGGCGGTTCATTTAAGTTTGATATAAATGATTTTAATACGGCAACAGTAATTGTAAAAGGCAATAAAGTAGAACATTGGCTGAACGGAGTGAAGGTTGTAGAATATGAGCGTAATAACCAGATGTTTAACGCCCTTGTTGCTTATAGCAAATATAAAAACTGGCCGAATTTCGGAAATCTTACCGAAGGCAATATCTTATTGCAGGATCATGGCGATGAGGTATTCTTTAAGAATATAAAAATTAAAGAACTGGAATAAGAAGTTAAAAAGCGAGACGTATTCAATGTGAATCAGCAGTTAAGGACAAGTGTAGATTTTTCATATAATTTTATCTATATAATAAGCCAATAGCCTTTAGCTGTTAGCTGATAGTTCTTTGAAAGATTGATTAAAGCAGTTACAAGTTTGCCTCGCCTTCGCTTCGGCGAATGTTATTTCTGCGCCCTGCGGGCAGTTACAAGTTACAAGTAGACAAGATACGAGATACAAGATACGAGTTGTTAACTGCTGACTGTTTACTGTTAACTGATATATCTGTTACCTTTGTTACCTTTTAACAGTTAGGGGTTACAAGATACTCTATTTTGTTTCACGCAAAGACGCAAAGGCGCAAAGTTTTACATCTTACGAGTTGTTGACTGATGACTGTAAATACTGTTACCTTTGTTACCTTTTGGGAGAAAGATACGAGAGACAGGTTGTTAACTACTCTCTGACGGGATGCTTCGTTTCCCTCAGCATGACAGACCACGATACTGTTTACTGATGACTGTTTACTGTTAACTGATATATCTGTTACCTTTGTTACCTTTTTTAGTTGACAGTTGAAAGCGGGTGGTAATAAGGCTATGAAATAGTTGTTGTTGGCTAATAACTGCTAACTGTTGACCAATAAGTGCTAATCACTGGCTGATATATCTGTTACTTTTGTTACCTTTTAACAAGTCGTTAACTGTTAATTGTTTGCTGTTTACTGTTTTAACCGCTGATTCACGTTACAAATAAATTTTACTAAAATATGAAGAAGAAAGTATTATTGTTTATTACTGCTGTGGCATCTGTTCTTTGCGTAAATGCGAACTCCATAGACAAACAGCTGTCAAGTAATATTTCGATAAAGGTTCCCGGCAATAAATCAGTAACATATAAGCTGACGGCCGATAAGGATGGTAATTTGGAGTCAGAATCGGATTTGCCTTTGCAGATAAGCAGGAAACTAACATCAGATGGCGGTATTGTCCGTATCACAGTTAGTATTAAAGCAAAAGAAAAGGCTTATTACAATTTCAGTCAGGCCTATCTGCTGCCTGAAATGAAGCATAGCGATTGCCAGTTCTATATGCCGGGATTCTGGTATCACCGCAATATGCGTTCTCCTAAGGAAGCCCCGTCTTTCCATACGAGCGATAGCTGGCAGGTAAGAGAGGACCGGCTGAGCACTCCTCTTACAGGAATATATAATGAAAAATCAGGCGATTACTATACTATACTAAGGATCGATGAGTTTGCGGACGAGACTATTGCTCAACATGCTTCGGGTGAGGTCATCTTGTCTGGGAAAACATCAATTGGTTATACTGGTTTCCGGAATATTGACGAGAATTCGACTTTGGTATTTGGCTTTCCTTACCACGAAGCACCAAAGGCATATGTCCGCAAACTAACATTGATCCCACCTGTGCAGGCTTTCGAAAAACTCGAAAAAGGTGAGACACGCGATCTTGTATGGGAAGTCAGAAAGGGGAATGTAAAAGATTACTCTGCTTTTGTTTCTGATGTATGGACGTATTCATACGACAGATTTAAGCCTCAGACAGTTGAAACCGGGTATAATGCGGAGTCGGCAAAAAAGGTAATGACCAATTTCTTTACAGAAAGTTTCGTGGATAAGTATGATCTGAAATATTTTTCCGGTGTACATTTGCGTACCGATGATTGCAAGAGCACAGGCTCTGCCGAAGTTGGGTTTGTGGGACGTGTCCTGATTAATGCATTCAATGCATTGGAATATGGGGAACAAAATAATCGTCCCGATTTAGTACGGAAGGCCAATGCAGTACTTGATAGTTATTTGACAAACGGGTTTACTCCCAACGGCTTCTTCCGCGAATTTGTTGACTATTCTCATAATGCCGAGCCTAATGTTTACAGTATTCGCCGCCAGTCGGAAGGGGTGTTCTCCATCCTGAACTATCTTCAATACGAGAAGAAAAAGGGACGCTCGCACCCTGAGTGGGAGAGCAGGATTAAAAACATACTTGGAAATTTCCTTAAACTACAAGGGGCAGACGGAAGCTTCCCGCGTAAGTTTAATGATAATTTTAATATTACAGATGCTTCGGGAGGCAGTACACCATCCGCAACACTGCCGCTGACTATGGCTTATAGCTATTTTAAGGATAAAAACTATCTGGAGAGTGCACGAAAAACCGCGGTTTATCTCGAAAAAGAACTGATTTCCAAATCGGATTATTTTTCATCCACACTCGATGCTAATTGCGAGGACAAAGAAGCATCCCTTTACGCGTCTACGGCGATGTATTACCTTTCTTTTGTAACCAAGGGTAAAGAGCGTGAGCATTATATCGACCTGTGCAAAGAGTCGGCGTATTTCTGTCTTTCGTGGTATTATATGTGGGACGTACCGTTTGCCCAGGGACAAATGCTGGGTGATGTAGGCTTTAAGTCGAGAGGCTGGGGTAATGTATCGGTTGAAAATAATCATATCGATGTATTTATCTTCGAATTTGCCACTATACTCGATTGGCTGGCAGTGGAAAGGAAAGAGCCTCGATTCTCTGAATTTTCATCTGTAATAAAAAGCTCGATGCTCCAACTGATGCCTGTGGAAGGACATATGTTCGATATAGGTAAAGTCGGCTATTATCCCGAAGTTGTACAACACACTCATTGGGATTACGGGAAGAACGGCAAAGGTTTTTACAATGATATTTTTGCTCCCGGCTGGACTGTCGCTTCTCTTTGGCAGATGCTGAGTCCCGACAGGGTTTCGAATTATTTCGACAAGAAGTAATAGTATATGAAGGATATCAGGAGGTACTTATCTATTTGTTTATTTACCTCCTTTTCCGATACTATAATCGTAATGGAAGAAAGTCCCGTATTGTAGAACAAGGCTCATATGAGGAACTAATCTCTAAAAATGATTTATTACAGGCTATGGACAATACAGGAAAAAACATTAGGGCGGAAATTGTAGCTGGAAATATTTTTCCTCTGAAAAATCTGTTGTAATGGAGGGAACTTCAGTATTATCAACACTATAAAGTTCCCTCTATGATCATCTGTAAGAAAAGAGTATTATTTACTTTTTATAATTATTCAGGCCTGTTTGCAGAAATTCGACATATTTGTCTATACTTTCATCATAAGCATATGATTTGTTAAGAGGCTTTCCGTCATTATCGAGCAGTATATAAAATGGTTGAGCATTTGCGCCAAATTTTATCCGTTGTAGATAACTCCACTTGTCTCCAATAGATTTAAGTGTAATTTCTTTTCCGTTTTCGGTAATTGATATCGGTTGTCGCAATGGGCGTTTATCATCAACAAATAATGTAATAAGTATATAGTCATTATCGATGATCTTGCTTACTCTACTGTCGGTCCAAACCGCTAATTCCATTTTTCTGCAGTTTACACACCCATATCCGGTAAAATCAATCATGACAGGCTTCCCGTTCTTTTTTGCATACTCCATACCTATATCGAAGTCATCGAATTTTGCATGTACTTCTTTTGTATACAGATTGAAATCCTGAGTATTCATCGGCGGAGAGAAAGCACTGATCGCTTTTAACGGGGCTCCCCATAATCCGGGTATCATATATATTGCAAAAGCAATAGAAAACAAGCCGAGAAAGAAACGCGGGATACTGACTTTAGTACCGTCATCATCGTGGGGAAATTTGAGCTTGCCGAGCATATATATCCCTAACAGGCCGAATATAACGATCCATAGCGAGAGGAATGTTTCCCTGTCAAGGATTCCCCAACCATACGCAAGATCTGCAACGGATAGGAATTTAAGGGCGAATGCAAGTTCTATAAATCCTAAAAAGACTTTTACCACATTCATCCATCCACCGGACTTCGGTGCTGATTTAAGAAAGGACGGAAATAAAGCAAAGAATGTAAAGGGCAAAGCCAAAGCTACTGCAAATCCTAGCATCCCAATGGCCGGTGCCACAATACTCCCGGTCGTAGATACTTCTACTAACAGAAACCCTATAATAGGCCCGGTACAGGAAAATGAAACCAAAGCCAGAGTAAATGCCATAAGGAAAATACCTATAAGTCCTCCGGTTTTCTCAGCTTTGCTGTCTACTGCGGTACTCCAAGAGGAAGGCAGTGTGATTTCGAAAGCTCCGAAGAATGACGCAGCAAATATAACCAGCATAAGGAAAAACAATATATTGAATATTGCATTTGTCGATAGCGCATTAAGCGCACTGGCCCCAAATATCAGAGTTATGGCCAAGCCCAGAAGAACGTATATCACAATTATAGATACACCATAGGTTACAGCATCCCTGATACCTCTCTTCCTGTCCTTATTCTTTTTCAGGAAGAAACTCACGGTCATAGGTATTATCGGCCATACACAAGGAGTGAATAATGCAAGCAGCCCTCCTGAAAAGCCGGTAATAAATATATACATCCAGGGTATATCACCTTTTCCAAATGTTTCGCCAAAGTTATCCAACTCTTTGATGACAGGAGCCCAATAGTCTGAACCTACCTCCGATAGGCCGGATACACCGGAAACACCAGTCTGACTGTTCCCGGTTGCAACCTCAACATTCCCGTTTGTATAATTGAAAGAAACATCTGCCGGCGGCAAACAGCTTTCCTCATTGCATGCTGCATATTCGAGATACCCTTTTATTTGATATACGGGGGCCGTAATCTTTATTTTTTGAACAAATACTACGTTTTTCTCAAAATAACGAAGATTAATTTCGAAGACTTTATCGAATGCTTTAATTTCTGAGCCTCTGAATGTAAGTTTCCCATCTGTTTCAGCTCCTTTAATTTCTTCTATCGTAATGGATGAGGAAATTGGCCCTCCGGATGGTAATCCGGTAGAATAAACATGCCAGCCATCATCGATCGTTCCTGTGAAAATTATTTCCGCTTCTGAATCTGAAGTAATTTTCAGTTCGGCCGAAAATTTTACAGGTTCCTGAATCTGAGCTATGGAACCGATAGTAAAAAAAGAAAATAATAATGCAAAGAATATTCTTTTCATAGGCTACTTATCGTTTACTTAAACAACTCTGCAAGTTTTTGCTCTAACTCTTCACCTCTTATTTTTTCTGCGATAATGATGCCTTTGTCATCGATTAAAAACATTGCCGGGATGGCTTTCACATTAAGGGCATCACTAGCGCCTTTCGTATCCAGATAATTAGGCCATACCAGTTTTTCTTCCTTAAGGGCTTTTTCCCAGTCGGCTTCTTTTTTATCTATTGAAATGCTAACGATCTCAAATCCTTTCGATGAATATTTTTCATATAATTTCTTCAGGTTAGGTATTTCCTTGCGGCACGGAGCACACCATGACGCCCAAAAATCGACAAGAGTATATTTCTTACCTTTGCTTATTTCTCCCACAGTTGTTCCTTTATTGTCTTTGCCTACGAGGTTAAATGCAGGCAGCGCCTTTCCTACAAATCCTTCAGGAAATAATTCTGCTTTTAGGATTTTCCCATAATGGCTGTTTTTTGCTTCCTGAGAAAACTCTTCATACCAAGGATTTTGTTCTTCGGTAAAATAACTCATAACATCCAGCATCAGCATCGGACCCCACCATGAATCTTTATTATCCATGATAATACCCTTCATCGTTTTTTCTACAGTTTCAAAGAAGTTTTTTTCATCTGCAGCCAGTTTCTTTGCCGCATCAGTTTGGTTTAATGAGTCCAACAGAGCCTTATTTTTGGCTGCACGCGCCTGACCGATAGCTTCCGATATTTCCTTATTATTATCATGGTAAGCAGTGTATAAAGAGTCCAACATTTTTCTCGGAGATATTTTTTGCAGATAAAGGTCATGTGATTTGCTCCCTTTTACTATTATACCGTCGAAATTATAATTAATAATATCGCCCTGTTCATTCTTTTTTACATCTCCGGTTAATTTGATTTTCCCATTTTCAACCATAAGTTTTGCCAAGCCCCGGCTTTCAGCTATATGTATATAAAATATCCGGGGTTCATCGGTGGCTCCTGTAAATGTAAACTTCCCATCTGTAACGACAGACTCTGCAACAGGTTTTTCATCCTTATGGGTAGCTCCCGGAATTAATTCAACTTTAGCCCCATCCGGTGTGCCTTGAAGGTTTCCCTCAATGGTGTATGATGTAGCTGGTTTTTCAGTACAAGAAATCATTATTGTACTTGCTATTAAAAAAGCCGATAAATTCTTTAAAATTTTCATGACGATTATGTTTTTTATTATTATTTACTTACGTTTTGTATAATTGTACCATTCCCCGGATTCTTAATTGCTCCCATAGGGAAAGGCATTGTCCACATGTGAGATGCCGGTGACAGTGAAATTGTTTGTCCGTCTGCCATTTTGCTCAGTGTACGGGCATATTTACTCTCAGTATTATATCGGCGTGCATCGGCAAAAGGAATAATAGTCAATATTAATTCATTGTCTTTCGTACGACGGATATATTCTATAGCTTCCTCCTCTCTAGAAGCTGTAAGTGGCACATATTTTTCGGATAAAATACGTTTTTCCCGGACCCTGTTGAGCTCATTCATTGCTTCGCTGTACTTCCCGTTGCGGGCAAGGCATTCCGCCTTAATAAGATAAACTTCTGTAGTAGTGATGCCTCCTGCGTTGAAAAATCCACGGGTAGTACTTACGCAATATGTTTCTGTCCCTACAGTTCTGACTTTCCAGCGAGCAGCAGCTCTGGCATCCCCATCTTCAAATTTAGCTTTGCGTTCGACAGAAATAGGATTTTCTGTTGAAGAATAGGATGAAGCTCCATGCCTGAAATAATAATTTTCAATATAGTAATGCCCTGTTGGTGAAGCTGTCGTGGTGTATGAATCAGGAATTTCTATCTGTGTTTTATTTTCTGAATAATACGTTGTCCAATCATACAATTGGCTATTTTCGGCTAAAGCCAGATTTGCATATTCCAGGGCTTTCGTATAATTGCTCATCTGTAGATACACACGTGCATAAAATGCATAAGCCGCACCTAAGTTTGGATGTAAAGGGGTTGGTGATTCAGATTTCAGGAAAGGCAAGGCTTCCTGCATGTCATTTAGGATAAAATCGTATATTCCTTTTACGGTCAGTTGTTGATACGAAGCGCCGATATTAGCATTTGTTATAAGGGGTACTGCGTTTTTAGTGGCAGCATTATTTTCCTGATAAGTTTCAGCATAGAAATTTGCCAGATAAAAATAATTTATAGCACGTAGTACTTTTGCATAGGCAATCACTTCATTACGTTCAGCATCTGTGCTTTCTGTCGCAGTTGGTGCATGTCCTATAATCAGGTTACATGTAGAGATAGAGGCATAAGTGGCGTAATACATTGTTTCATCCGAATTATTCAGCTCTATGCGGTTTGCATTTTCATCCCACATATAATTTGCCTTGGTTAAAGGATAGTAATTCAAATTAGCAATTGTCTGATATCTGTCATTCAGTAGATTAATAGCATTGGATGCATCCAGCCTGTGGGCTCCATACTCATCTCTTAGCAAAGCCTCAAAATCGGAAAGGGTAGTAGGAATTCTTTCACCCTTCGGCAGAATATCGAGGTAATCGTTACATGCTGTAAATGACAAGGTAAGAACAAATACAAATAATAATTTTATGGGAAATATATTGGTTTTCATATATCAATTGTATTTAATTATTTAAAAGTTTAAATATAACCCCCATACATAGTTAGGGCTATTGTATCCGCCTAGCAGGTATTTGGCCTCATGGCTTTTAGTGAGAGTGAACAGGTTCTCTATATTGAACTGTAAACGTGCGTTTCGCAGGAATGCCTTCTTGCAAATATGTGCAGGAACGCTATATGACAGGGAAATATTACTCAATCTGAGATTGGCTGCATCAATTACATTTATATCCGCATTGGCATATATACTATACAGATCACTACTATAGAAAGGGCTTTCTGCAAAAATAATGCGAGGTATATTTGTATGAGCTTCATCTCCGGAGGTACGCCAACGGTTTACAATATCTTTGTTGGTTGCGGTAATATTGGTTATATAAGAATAAGCTGCGCTGGAATATGAAGTACCTAATGTTGGCAAGAAGGTATTACGCATTTTGTGTCCTGTTTCATATATCAACATAAACGATAAATCAAAATCCTTATAACGTATATTACTGCTAAACGAACCACTATGAACCGGTACTGTAGTACCTGCATATACAATCGCATCAAGACTGGTAGGCACAGAGGATACAACATCTCCCTTTTCATTATATACCTGAGGTAGCCCGTCGGCGCTGAGTCCGGCCCATTTATAGGCATATATAGCCTGGTATGGATTTCCTATGCGGGGATAAGCTGTCGGATAGTCTATCTGAAGATAGTAAACGGGTGCTTCAACATTCACATATGTTACTTTATTCTTATTGTATCCGTAAATTAAAGTAGAGTTTAAAGTAAAATCTTTAGTGCGGATAATATCTCCGGATAAGGTTATTTCCACACCTCTGTTTCTCATTTCACCATTATTGATCTGATACGTGGAATAGCCGAATCCTTCAGTTGGTACCCCCATTGTGCTCGAAAGCAGGTCTTTACCGTATTTATTATAATATTCTATAGTCCCGCTTAATCTGTTTTTAAACAAGGCGAAATCTATACCGAAATTTGTTGTGGTTGTTTTTTCCCATGATAATGAAGGATTGGGACGAGAAGATATAGATCCCTGAGTTCCTCCCACATTTGCATTTGTTGAGTAATAAGCAACCATATACGGGGCTTTGTCTTTCGCGATATTGCCACCAATCCCATAGGAAGTTCTCAGTTTAAGGCGGTCTATCCATCCAATGGTCATAAATGATTCTTTATCTATATTCCAGCCCAAGCCGGTAGACCAGATAGGCTTGTTTTGATATTTGGAGGCTGTTCCCCAAAGATTGGACCTGTCCCAACGCAAACTTCCTGTAAATAAATATTTATCATCGTAGGAATAAGCTGCATTTCCATAATAAGAAACAAATCTGTTTGTCACTTCACTCCTGGAAGCAATGTCTGAAGAATAGAATGTTCCTCCCCAGAAAGGACTTACTCCTTTAGCTAATGTTGCTGCATCGATAAGAGTATATGATAGAATATCAGGATCATAGTTAAATAATGTATTGTTGGATATTTCATATTTATTTTCGCGGATCTCATTTCCGATCAAAGCGGTTACCTGATGTTTCTGGCCGAAAATTTTATCAAAATTGAGTTGCTGGCGCAATGTGTATGCTTTAGAATAAAAATCAACCGTGTTATAAATATTACCATATGGAATGTTAAATACTGTTGTATTGTTTGTCCGCGAAGCCATATTATTCACCCTTGACCGTACAGCGTAAGAATCTTTGGTTGATAGTTTAGAATACTGGTCAGAACCATATTCATATTGGAACATGCTACTGAAATTGAGCCATTCTGCAAATGCTATGTTTAATCTGCCATAAGTCCTGTTTTGAAAACTGTTGGTTTTCGCTCTATTCAGACCCAGTTCGTTAAGCGGAGTTATATCCATATTATACAAACCATAATCGCTTATCAGCGCATAATTATCTTTAGTCAACCGTGACGAAGCTAATGACGTATAATTACTGCCATCTGTATTTTTTAGTACATCATAAGGCATATACTTGTATCCCGGAGATAAGGCATCATAAGATTGTTTATTTTGCTTCTGGTAGTAATTATAAGTTCCGATGTCTAGTTTCAGCCATTTGGTTACCTCAAGGTTATTTGTAATGTTAACACCTATTGACTGATCGTCGGTGTAACGGTCTGCCTGCTTGTTATCGCGATATGTAATGGAGGTCTTGAACATATTATTATCTGTTGTTTTTCCTACCGACAGATTATATTGCTGATAAAATGGATTTCGTTTAGCATATTTCTCTACATCATTATAATAGCTGTAACCTTGCGCAGAGAGAGTGTTTAATTTCTGTTCAAGCTCAGTTTCGGATATCTTTCCGGCATAATAATTAAGAATATATGTTATCCCCTGGGTCGGATATATATGGGAATCAAGCATACGCTGAGCATAAGCCGGGGCATCGGTACCTTGTAATGATTTATTGTTTGAAGCCCATTCCCTTTCTATATCGATAATGTCACCTGAATTGGTTAATCCGTCTTTATAATAAGAATATGGAGAAAAGGTGAACGTACTGGAGAAAGATACCTGCACTTTCCCTTTTGATGCTTTTTTTGTGATAATAACAACGACTCCATTTGCTGCTCTGGCTCCATAAATCGATGTTGCAGCGGCATCTTTCAATACTGTAATACTTTCTATATCTTCCATATTAAGTTCGGGAAGGCCTTCTGTTGCTTTGCCGGTATATGCATCATACCTGACATTTTCTATAGGGAAACCGTCTACCACATATAATGGTTGTGTTGTTCCATACATTGAAGTTGTACCCCTCAGTAATCCTCCGGTAAAACCGGCAACCTGCCCTTCAAGGAGTGTATTGAGGTCGCTCAGCCGTTGTTTGTCAAGTGTTCCTGATGTTACCTTAGAGAAAGATCCGGTAGCCCGTTCTTTCGATATAGTCTGATAACCGGTAACAACTACTTCATCCAGACCCGTTATCGATGATCGCATCTCGACATTCAGAACCCTCCTTCCTCCTATAATATAATTCCGGGGAATATATCCTAAATACGAGAATATAAGAGAATCTGATTCCGACCTGGCATTTATAGTATAATGTCCATCTGTATCCGTTGTTGCGCCACCTGTAATTTTTCCATCTTTTTTTACTGAGATGACCGCTCCTATTATCGGGAGTTGGTCTTCATCAGTAACAATTCCGGAAACTGTAAATTCAGATTTCGTGTTGTTTTGTGCATCAGCTTTATCTATATTAAATAAGATAAAGATCATAAAAATACTAAAAGCTACAATTTTCTTCATATTAGACCTTATTTCAAATAATACATGCGAGAAGGTAAAATAAAAGAAAACAATTGTTAAAACAACTGAAAATGATGCGTCAATATTGGCAATTGTTGTTTTTGTAAAACTTTTAGTGATAAAATGATATAATTATCGTTGATTAGAGAGCATTCGGTTATTGTCTTTTTCGTTCTTGCTTTTCCAGCTGATGTACTTTTTCCCTATATAGAGATGGGGTCATACCAACCGAAGACTGAAACGCCGTATAGAAAGTAGTCGTAGAATTAAACCCAATATCGGAAGAAAGAGCTTTAAGCGGAATATCATTATTGGGGTCGGACAAGACATGAACAGCATCCTCTATACGAAAGGTATTAATGAAGTGAGTAAATGACAAACCGGAATATTTGTTTATGACCTGCGATAAATAAGTTCTGTTTGTATTTAATAGTGCAGCCAGCTTTTCTTTTGTCAAATCATTCTGTTTGTATATATGTTCATTTCTCATAAGGTTGGTCAAATCTCCGTATAGCTTTACTTCTTTTTCCTCACTCATCGATGATACGGAATATTTTTCTGTACCGGTTTCCTTTCCTATCCTATTCCTGAATTCGTCTATTTGCTGCCTCAGGTTCGCTTCACGTTTTATGGCTTCCTTATTTCTTTTTACTATTTGAAGGTATAATTTGTTTTTTTTATAATAAGAAATGTAGGTTCCTCCTAGTATAAGAAAGATCAGGATAAAAGCGAAAAGGAGTAGCTGGAATCTTTTTTCCTTCTGTAGCAAACTCAACTTACTCTGTTTTATTTCATTTTCATGCTTTTCAGTATCATACTTTATTCTTAGTTCGCTTAAGGAACGTTCTTTCTCTGCATTGTATATGCTATCTGAAAAGGATTGGAAAATTTTATAATATTTCAATGCATTATTGTAATCGTGATCTAATTCATAAGATATGGATATATACTCATATAATTCCGGTACATGAATCGTATTTTTGTTCTTGATCGAAAGATCTAATCCAAGTTCGAGTAATGCAACAGATTCTTTATATTGTTTTTGTTTTATAAAAACTTTTGACAAGCTAAGGTATGTGTTGGCTACTGAAGATATTTGCGATTGGTCTTTAAATTTCAAAGCCTTGTTATAAGCTTCTATTGCAGACTTATTATCACCCGACTTGAATAATATATTTCCGTATAAGTTATATAAATTCGTTTTGTCGTGGAAATTATTTTTTTCAGTAATAAATTCAGCTTCTTTAATATACTTCAGTGCTTCGTCATAGTTTTCCAACAAGAAGAACATATAAGCCGAATTGGTAGACCCGCAATAAATAAGGTAGGCATCACCTTTTTCGTGTCCCAAAGTATAGCATTCCAACGCATATTTGAGGCCTTGCGTATCTTTTTTCAGATAGTATATTCCGGATATGTTGCATAGTAATATTGAATATAAACGTTCGTGAGAACTTCGTTTTGCGGCTTCGATGCCTTGAAAGAAATAATTAACAGACCTGTAATAATCCATTTCTATATTAGATGCATACAGCCCTAATCCGTTATATACAGATGCTAATGCAGAATCGTTGGATAATTTTGTAGCCAGTTCCAGAGACTTATCAATATAATACTTGGATTTCCGTTCTTCTCCATTCATCACCATAGCCTGACCCAGATATATATAGGAGTACATCTTAGCAGTTTCATCATTGGTTAGTTGAGCTACACTATCCAAAAGCAGTGCATAATGTATAGTTTGATTGTAATCGCCGCTGTTAATCAATAGTTCACTTATTTTCTTCAATGACCTTTTATCCGTTATGTCTTTCTCTAATTCTGTCTTTAGTTTTACAATAACTTTATTTACGGCCTCTCCCTGTTGTGAAAAGACATATAAGAAACCGCACAATAAAAATATTATGATTATAAAAACACGTTTCGAGACAAAAACATTACACATAGAGAGGGAAGAAGAGTTTAGTGTGATTGCAACCTAGAAAGAATACTGATATAATTATTTTGTGTAAATAAAGCTAAAAAAAAATATATCCACAAGTTAATACAGATTCAAAAATACAATAAATGTCAAAAAACGATAGTGTGAAGAGTGTTGTATGAGCTCTTAGTTTTTGCATTCTACAGAGTAGTTTTCTTGTTAAACTGTTTATTATAAGATTGTTGTGCTGTCTGATGCCAGATATCTATAACTCTATCGGCTATGAGGAAATCATTTCAGATGGTGTTGTTGAACCGGAATATGAATCTCTCTGAATTTATAACAATTAATGGTTATTTGTAATCAGATGCAGGCTTAAGATAGTTTGAATCTTTAAATATTTTCCTAAAACACAAAGGATCTCTTTTCCTGATTTCGGTATATTTAGTATATTCATATTATTTATGAGATTTGTAATTTTTCTAGTGATATCAACAGAATGTTTACTAATCTTCTCAAAATATAATTCTTATAATATAAAAAAATATGCTACTCTTACTCTCTGTTTTGTAAGATATACCTAATGCATGGTATAAAAATACCATCATCATGGTATTTTATATAATGATGGTGAAGCCTAATTTTGTTTCATGAAAATCAAATAACAAAAAGATTTTAAATTTCTAAAAAATAGCAAAATGAAAAGATTTATCAAACGACAGAAAGATAAAAGTTATGATTCCTCCGGAATACATGATTTTCTGACGATTACTTCTACTTCTATCTTTTTTACTCCCTCTACTATCTCCGGCATGCGAATGTCCATGTGTTGTTGCTTCTGAGCCTTTATTATAGCTTCCGCTATATCTTACCTCTTTTTTATTTTCAGAAATAAAATCTCCCTATATTCCCCCTGGGCAGGGTTCTATAATAATATTACCTGAATAAAGGTATATAATTCTATATAACAATATATAAAACAATAACATAGAAGAAATATGAAAACAATGAAGTTTCTCAAATCGATATTGGTTGTCCTTTTTATCTCCTCTCCGGTATTTGCTCAAAATGATATAAACGAAACCATATATATCAAAAGCTCGCGTTTTGCATCACCGCTGATTGAAAAATGGATAGATGAATACACAAAGGTGAATCCTCAGGCGCAGATCAAGCTGGCGGATAATAGTATAAAGGCTGAAAATATTGCCTTAAAAGTAGTGGTATCCAATAATAGCAAGAATGGGTTGCAGATTGGCGAACAAATCCTGTTTTTCGGACGATATGCCATCTTACCTGTTATAGGGAAGAACAATCCGTTACTCGCTGAGTTTTCTAAGAAAAAGTTAAATGATAAAAGGATTAAAGATTTATTCTTTGAAAAGGATATACTTAGCGAAGACACAAATCCGGCGAAACCGGATTATGATATAACTGTATATTCGGGAAATAACAACGAATCAGTAGCACATAGCTTTGCGTCATATTTCGGATATACTTCTTCAAGCCTGAAAGGTAAAAAGATTTCGGGCGATGATGCGTTTCTCATAAATGCCATACAGAAAGATAGAACGGGTGTCACATTCAATGCTTTGGGCAATATATTCGACATTAATACCCGTGCGTTGAAAGACAATATCACTATTCTTCCGTTGGATGTGAAAAAAGAATACCGCAACTATTTTACGGAATCGGTCAATATAGACAACATGATTGAGTTATTGGAGTCGGAGCCTATCGATTTGATCCCTGTAGATAACATTGGCTTTGCATACTCCCCCGGAAACAAAACGGTGAAAGAATTCCTTGTATGGGTTTTGACAGAAGGCAAAACATTCAACCATGATTATGGTATTCTGACCCCGGATGAGAAAGTACTTACATACCAGGTAAAAGAATTGGAAAAAGTATTATATACAATGAATCTGAAATAATCGTTTAATATATGAAAAAGTGCTTCCCTTTCCAATTGCAGCCGGATAAAGAAGCACTTAATATTCTAAAAAGGCATTAGAACATGACAAATATACAATTATATAAGGGTAAAAATTTACTCTTACAGGAGAAAAAATATCTCTATCTATCCCTGTTTTTCCTGCTTTTCTTTTCTTTCCCGGCAAAGGGGCAAACAGTAATTAGAGGAAAAGTATTGGATGAGCGCAGCGGAATTCCCGTATCGGGAGCTCTGGTAAAAGTGAAGTCGACCAATAATGCCGTTCAGGCAGATTATGATGGTAAATTCCAGTTGTCGGAGAATAAGCTGTTCCCGATTACACTTCTTGTTTCATTTCTGGGATTCAAAACGCAGGAAATAGATGTCTATGAATCCGGTGAAGAAATTACAATCTTGCTTTCGGAAAATCAGAATGTACTGGATGAAGTTGTAGTTGTCGGTTACGGGACAGCTAAAAAATCCAGCTACACCGGGGCTGTTGCCGTTATCGGTAATAAAGATATAGGAAAATTGCAGGTAACGAATATCAGCAAGGCTTTACAAGGAGCTATTCCCGGGCTTCAATCCGTATCGTCGGCCGGACAGCCCGGAAGCGATGCTGCCATCTTTTTGCGGGGAGTAGGATCTGTTAATGCATCCAGTACTCCTTTGTATGTAGTGGATGGGGCACCATTTGCAGGTAGCATAAGTGCCATTAATGCAAATGATATACAGTCGATATCTGTACTGAAAGATGCTACGGCGAGTGCGTTATATGGTTCCCGTGGGGCAAATGGTGTTATTATCATTAGTACCAAACAAGGTGCATCTAACCAGAAGCCGACGGTTGCATTCTCATCCTCTATCGGATTTACCTCAAGGGCGATTAAAGATTACAAAACGCTTACAACTAAAGAATACTATGAACTGCAATGGGAGGCTATTCGCAATAACCAGTTGGATCAGGGCAAGTCGGCGGAAAACGCTGCTTTGTATGCATCGGCCGAACTGGTAGGATCACTAAAGATAAATCCATTCGGTTCACAATATCCGCAGCCGGTAGGCACTGATGGAAAAATCTTGGCCGGAGCAGAGCCATTATGGAATGACAGTTGGGCTGACGCCTTGTCCCGTACCGGTATACGCCAACAATATGATTTGAGTGTGAACGGCGGGAGCGATAATTCAAAATACTTCGTTTCGGGAGGCTATCTGAATGAAAAAGGTTTTATAATAGGTTCCGATTTCGAACGGTTCAACACCCGTGCGAATGTAACTTCTACAGTAAACAAATGGTTGGAGACCGGCTTCGGAATCTCTGCTTCTACCAGTAAACAGAGCGCTCCACCGCAAACAGACAGCAGTCAGGGTAACTTTGCCAATTTCCAACGTTTAGTAGCGGATATATACCCGATCTATGAACGGAATGCAGATGGGTCGTATGTCCTTGATACGAATGGTGACAAAATCTATGACTATGGTAATTACCGTCCGAGCTCGGCAGCGACAGGAAACAATCTTTTAGGCAGTTCCAAATATAATAAATATGACAACAAACAAGATATAGTTTCAGTCAGGGCAAATGCAACTATTACATTTCTGGAAGGTTTGAAGTGGAAGAATAGCGTCAATGCTGATTACAATGCACGTACCAGTCATTCATACACCAATCCTGCCTATGGCTCCGGTATCAGTAACGGGGGTTCTGTAAGCAAAGGTTCCAGCAGGGCTGTCGGCTATACGGTGAATAGTTTTCTGGATTATACTTTCAATGTCAAAGACAGGCACTTTATAAATATACTTGCGGGTCCCGAAGTATATGTTTATAATGTATCCTCTTTGTCGGGAAGTCGTAGTAACTTCGGTTTTCTCGATAAGGAAGAACCGGCAGCAGCTTCATTATTGAACAGTTTTACCGGAGCAGCGGATAACTATAAATTAGCGAGTTATTTAGGTAAAATAGATTATGATTATCTGCATCGTTACTATTTATCGGCCAGCTTTCGTCGCGATGGTTCATCCCGGTTCAGCAAAGATTCGCGCTGGGGTAACTTCTGGTCGGTCGGTGCTTCGTGGAATGCAAAATCAGAAGATTTTCTGGCTCCTGTAAAATGGATAGACAATCTGACCGTCCGTACAAGTTATGGAGCGCAAGGGAATGATAATCTCGGTACTTATTACGCCTATCAGGATTTATACTCTATTTACAATAGTTTAGGACAAGCGGGATTGATCAGTTCGAGACTTCCAACCCCGGATTTGAAATGGGAAACAAACCTTAACCTCAATTTCGGTATTGATTTTGCAGCGTTTGATAACAGGCTGGTGGCATCGGTAGATATATATGAACGCAAATCAAAGGATCTTTTATTTAGCCGGCCGCTTGCTCCATCGCAGGGATTCGGGCAAATAGATGCAAATATAGGAGCATTACGAAACAGAGGGATCGAAGGGCAAATACAGGTTGTACCTGTACGAAACAAAGATCTCAGATGGGATGTGAGCCTTAATTTCGGACATTATAAGAATAAAATAACAGAACTTCCTCAAAAAGAGATTATCGCCGGTGCTATCGGGCAGCTTGGATCTACAAAGAAAATGATTGTCGGAGGCTCTGTCTATGATTTCTTTATCCGCGAATGGGCAGGTATAAATCCCGAAAATGGCGATGCTTTATGGTACAAGAATGAATATGTAACGGATGCGAACGGGAATAAGGTGATATCGGGACGCACTACCACGAATGTGTATGCAGATGCCGATCAATATTTTCAGGGAAGTTCATTACCAGATGTATATGGAGGTATAACAAATACATTTACGTACAAACAATTTGAGCTGTCTTTCCTGCTGTCGTACAGCATTGGAGGGAAAGTCCTCGATCTCGACGAAGTGATGATTGCCCATACAGGCAACAATCAGGGCCGGACATGGACACAAGAAGCTTTGACCAGATGGACGCCTGAGAACCGCAATACCAATTACCCCCGTCTTACGACTACAACTACAAACTGGAACTCGATTTCCTCACGCTTCTTATATGATGCTACATATGCGCGTCTGAAAAATCTGAATCTTACTTATAATCTTCCTGCATCCGTATTGTCACATGCAAAGCTGAAACAGGTGAAACTGAGAGCTAATGCTGAGAATCTTCTGACATTTTTCGGGCATGGAGGAATGGACCCGGAACAGGCCGTAGATGGTGTTACATTTTACCGTTATCCTGCTCAAAAGTCGTTATCGTTCGGAATAGACATAATATTTTAACGCATACAATAATAACCAATAAATAAAAGGACGATTATGAAATCAAAATTGATTATATATATATTGTTTGTTTCATCGGTACTATTTGTTTCCTGCAGCGACAGTTTTTTTGAAACCTCGCCATCGGGCGACCTGACCGGAAGTGAAACATATTCCACGACATCTAATATAAATGCAGTAGTCAACGGGACTTTGCGTTATCTGATGGAGAATGCCACATCGCAGGATAATCCGGGGTATGGCGCAATATTACTCACACAGGAGGTAATGGGTGAAGATGCTATAGCCCGTGACGGAGTTTACGGATACAGGGATTCTTATCCTTATCGTGATCCGTATGATAATACGACACGCCGCGCTCTTTTCTTCTGGACATTGCAATATAAAATAATTGATAATGCAAACAATATCATTGCAAAAGTAGATGCAGCACAAGGTACGGATGAAGAAAAGAAGTATTTGAAGGGACAAGCTTATGCGCTGCGTGCTTTCGTTTACCTGAACCTCGTCCGTCAGTATCAGTTCACATACTTGAAGGATAAGAACGCTAAAGCAGTCCCTATATATACAGAGCCGACCGTGCCAAGTTCCGTTCCTAATCCGAAAGCTACGGTAGAGCAAGTTTATGAACGTGTGATTTCCGATCTCACAGAAGCGGAAAAATTACTCACCGGATTCAGGCGTTCTGTAAAAAACCGTCCCGATATTAATGTAGTAAAAGGTCTTTTTGCAAGAACCTATCTCACTACAGGGCAATGGGAGCTGGCTGCAAAATATGCGGCTGAAGCCCGGAGCGGCTATCCGGTAATGGAAGCGAGCCAATATACACAGGGCTTCAATGATGTAAGTAATGTGGAATGGATATGGGGACATCCTCAAACAGCTGATCAGAATTTGGGAGGAGCCTCGTATTTCGCGTATCTCGATGTGACGCCGGCTACCGGTTACCGGAGTATTATGCCTGATCCGAATTTCAGGAAATTATTCAGCCTCCAGGATGTACGATTCTCATTGTTTGAACTTGTTACAAAAGAGACCGACCCGATGTACCGCTGGTATAAATACAAGAAATTTATCAATAAATCAGATCAGTCCGGTCATATTCCGTTAATGCGTTCATCAGAAATGGTACTTATAGAAGCTGAAGGAAAAGCCCGTAACCATGATCTTACGGGAGCTGCAACGGCATTGAGCGAATTACGCGTGAAAAGGAACCTGGAAGAGATTTCCGCATCGGATTATACGGAGAGTCAATTGATAGACGAAATTCTGGTCGAACGTCGCCGCGAACTTTGGGGAGAAGGATTTCGTCTACCCGATATTCTACGCTTGCAGATAGCCCCCGATAGAAGAGAATCAACAGAAACATATGCTCTGCCGGGAGGGAACGTAATAGCTATAAAGGGCCATTATGTATGGACATTTCCTGATAAAACGGCATTAGTTCCGAATAGTCCGTACTATCTGTTTCCTGTTCCGGTAAATGAAATTAATAATAATCCCAACTTAAATAACTGAAAATGAAGAAGTATATCCTATTAATATTAATATCTCTGGTCACATTCTCCTGTGGAACCGGAGAGCCTGAGGGACTATCCTTAAACGGTAGTGTAGAAGGGGTTTCGGAGGGAAAAGTATATTTGCAGAAGTTTGAAAATAAAATGTATCGCGTAATAGATTCTGCTGATGTTGTAGACGGACAATTCAGTTTTTCGAAAAATGTGCAATTGCCGGAAATATATGGATTGACATTAGATACGGCCAAAGGCTCATTGCTTCTGTTCCTTGACAAAGATCCTGTTGTTGTAAAACTGGATTCATCATCCTATTACCGTAATAGCGTAGTCACAGGTTCCGCGCTGCAGGACTTGTTTGTAGCTTATAAAAAAGAGAGAGGGGTTAAGATAGATGAATTTATTAAAGCGAATCCTAAATCGCTGGTTTCGGCATATGCTCTGTATCGGGATTTTTCGTACAGATTATCTCCCGATGAGATCAAGACGAATATCCAGTTGCTTGATTCCTCATTGTGGAAAACTCCTTATGTGCAGGTACTCGAAGAGTTGACGAAAACACTGGAGTCAGTTTCTGTCGGAAAACAGGCTCCGGACTTTACAGCTAAAGATACTGACGGAAATCCGGTAAAGCTGTCCGATCGTCTGGGAAAAGGATATCTTCTCATCGATTTCTGGGCATCCTGGTGTGGCCCTTGCCGGAGAGAAAATCCAAATGTTGTGAAAGTGTATAATGAGTATAAAGGAAAAGGCTTTGATGTTTTTGCGGTCTCACTGGATAAAAGTAAAGAAGCCTGGGTGGCAGCTATAAAAAAAGATAACCTGACATGGACGCATGTTTCAGACCTTCTGTATTGGGATAGTGAGCCTGCTAAATTATACGGGGTAAGGGCGATTCCATCCAATCTGCTTGTAGATAAGGATGGGGTGATAGTCGCTAAAAATATAAGAGGTGAAGAATTAGGAAAGACATTAAATGATTTGCTGAACTAATCAGTATAAAGGAACACTATGAAGACCATCATTATCAGTTTTTTTCTTTATTTATTGGCGGTAACAGGTATTAAAGCGGAAAAAATCACATATTTTTTCGATCCGTCCGTTCAGTTCGACAGCAAAATACCTTCTCCCGAAGAATTTCTCGGATATGAAATAGGCAGCCGTATTACGGAACATTATAAGATAAATGCTTATTTTGAGAAACTCGCTTCCCTTTCCGACCGTGTTTCGCTGGTGGAGATAGGCCGGACATACGAAAACCGTAAACTATATGTGCTGATTGTTTCTTCTCCTGAGAATATCCGGAATATAGACAAGTACAAAGAGACACGTCAGCAAGCCCGAAAAGGGGAGAAGCCGGATACTCCGTTAATTGTTTTTCTGGGAAGTACCGTTCATGGGAATGAGACTTCGGGTTCGGAGGCTGCTCTATTGTCTGCATATTACTATGTGGCCGCTCAAAACGATTTTGTAAAAGAACAGCTCGAAAATGGAATTTACTTTATTGATCCGGTGCGCAATCCTGACGGACAGGAACGTTTTGTATCATGGGTAAATTCGAATACAAGTATAACCGATTATAATACATCGCAGTATGACAGGGAACACACTGAAGGATGGCCGCGCGGAAGAGGGAACCACTATTGGTTCGACCTGAACCGCGACTGGGTTAATATTGTCCATCCCGAAAGCAAAGCCCGGGTTGCACATTATCAGGATTGGTTACCGCATGTACAGGCCGATCATCATGAGATGGGTACAAATAGCACATTCTTTTTCGAACCCACCGATCCGGACGGAAATGAGAGCCGCTTTGTTCCGCAAACCACTTATAAGTTGAACCGTTTATTTGCTGATTATTACTCAAAGGCTTTGGATAAAATCGGTTCGTTTTACTATACGAAAGAGTCTTACGATAATAAGAATCCAACCTTTGGGTCTACATACCCTGATTATAACGGGGCTGTGGGTATTTTATTCGAACAAGGTTCTTCGAGAGGCATACATCAGGAGTCTGAGAATGGGATCGTTACATTTGCTTTTACTGTACGCAACCAACTGGTGTCGAGTATTGCTACAGTTGATGCCGCTAATGCTAACAAAAACAGCTTATTCGACCTGCAGAAAGAATTTTTCGATGTGTCGCGTACAGGAAAAGACAGTTCCAAGTCATTTATAGTAGGAGATGGTTATGATATTTCGCGCCTGCATAAGTTTGTTCAGCTGTTACTTGACCACCGCCTCGAAGTATATGAAAATCAGGAGGACATAACGGTGGATAAGGTAAAATACGAAAAAGGGAAATCATACATTGTTCCACTCGGGCAACCCAACAGTGCGTTGGTCAATATTATATTTGATGAAACCAAAGATTATACCGATCCGTCCAAACTGGGTTACGGCGCGGGATTTTCGGTTGCTTACTCATCCGGACTGTCGCATGCTTCCATAACAAAAGCTGTTCGCGGAGCCAGGGTTGAGAAACTGGAGAGATCTGCAAATACATCATTCTCTACATCACAGTATGCTTACATTGTAGATTACAGGGATTCGCATAGCCAGCATCTGCTTTTCCAATTATTAGCAAAAAACATTCTTGTAAAGACGTCATTCAGCCCTTTTTCTGTACAAACCGGGAACGGACCTAAAGACTTCTCTTATGGAAGCCTGCTTATTCCTGTCAGCAACCAGACTATAAGCCCGGATGAATTATATGCCACATTACAGAAATTGGCGGTCGCCTCAGATGTGGAGATAATACCCGTCTCTACAGGCTATAGTGTAAAAGGGGTGGATTTGGGTAGCAGCGCTTTCCGCACAGTGGAACGGCCGAAGGTGCTGGTTGTCACCGGGGGCAGTATATCTTCTACCGAGGCCGGAGAAGTCTGGCATCTCTTCGACCAGAAACTGAATTATCAGTTAATCCGTGCTGATTACAACGTATTTCCCAGAATTCCATTGAACAGCTTTAACCGGATTGTGTTGGCAGGAGGTGATTATTCATTTCTCGGGAAACAGGGAATTCAGGATTTGCAAAACTGGGTGCGCAACGGAGGAACATTGATTACAATCAACTCTGCTTCGAGATGGGCTGTAAATAGTGGAATAAGTGCAGCACAATTACAGAAATTGAAGACCGATTCTCTCCAGCAAAAACAATCAGAACAACAATTTTCACAGGAAAGAGACAGAATTCCGACATCGGTATTCGAAACAAAGATAAACCTGAAGCATCCTTTAGCGTTTGGGTTAACGAATGTGTCTTTACCTGTTACTCGTGAGAGTAGCCTCTTTCTGGCTCCGTCGAAGAATCCGTCAGCTACGGTATCAGTTTATTCAGATACCCCGCTCCTGAATGGATATATCTCCGCTTCACAGTTAAGCAATCTGAAAGGATCGGCTTCGATAATAGCAGAAAGACAAGGCTCCGGAAATATTGTATTATTCGCTGAAGACCCGCTTTTCAGAGGTATTTGGGATGCCACTACCCGCACCTTTGTTAACGCTGTTGTTTTCGGAAATAATATAAATGCATACAATAGCTTCAGATAAAACAGATCAGACCTGTATTGATATAAAACGAAAGAAATAAAATGAAAAAAGTATTGTTGGTAATAGCACTGACAACATTAGCTGTCACTGTATCTGCCCAGAAAATTAAAAAGAATACCCCATTAAACAATGTGTCCGTTAACTATCTGGACAAGTCTTTCTCTGTGTATGATAAACTACAGAAAACGATATGGCGTAATCCTGAACTGGGTTTTCTCGAAACGGAAAGTTCAGCTTTGCTACAAAACCATCTCAAAGAGAATGAATTTACAGTTCAGGCCGGAGTTGCCGGCATGCCTACCGCATTTGTCGCCACTTACGGATCAGGGTATCCTGTGATAGCTGTACTGGCCGAATTCGATGCTTTGCCCGGGTTATCGCAGGATACAGTCCCTTATCGTAAACCTTTGGTTGAAGGAGGGAGCGGCCACGGTTGCGGTCACAATACATTCGGAGTAGGAGCAGTCGCAGGGGCTGTCGCTATAAAACAATGGCTTGATTCAGAAAAACACACAGGTACAATCAAAGTATTCGGTACACCTGCCGAAGAAGGAGGAGGCGGTAAAGTTTACATGGTACGGGACGGATTGTTTAATGACGTAGATGTCGTCCTTGACTGGCATCCTTCTACCGGGAATGGTGTTACAACCGATACGGGAACAGCCATACAAATGATAGACTACAGCTTCTTTGGAGTAGCCGCTCATGCCGCGGCAAGTCCTGATAAGGGCCGGTCTGCCTTAGACGGCGTAGAAGCACTCAATTATATGGTCAATCTTTTGCGCGAACATGTGCCGATGTCATCCCGGATACATTACGTTATAGCCGATGGAGGCGAAGCCCCGAATGTAGTACCCGATTATGCCAGAGTGTCCTATTACATACGGAGTCCGAAAAGGGAGATTCTCAAAGACCTTGTGGAATGGATAGGGCAGGCAGCCGAAGGTGCAGCCTTAGGGACACAGACAAAAGTTAAGTCTGAAATTGTATCCGGTTTTTATGAGCGTCTGAATAACCGCAAACTGTCGGAACTGGTACAGCGTAAACTCGAGATAGTGGGTGGCGTGCATTATGACGCACGTGAAAAGGCCTTTGCCGAGGAAATAGTAAAGGGACTGAATAAAGATATCAGCATACTGAAAGATGCAGAATCGGTGAAGCCTCTGGAAGACGAAAAACCTTCGCTGGGAGGTGGCTCGTCGGATGTGGGTGATGTTAGCTGGGTAGTTCCTACCGTAAGTTTCAATACGGCGACCTTTGTACCGGGAAGTGCGGGGCATAGCTGGCAAAATGTAGCGGCGGGAGGTTCTACAATAGGAACAAAATCGCTGATAAATACAGCTAAAGTGTTCAGCCTTTCGGCTATAGAATTATACACAAATCCCGGATTGGTAAAGGAGATAAGAGCCGAATTCGATACCCGCAGGGGAAATGGCTTCAGGTACGCACCGTTATTGGGAGACCGGAAGCCGGCACTCGATTACAGAGTGAAGAAATGATGTAATCTCTGATGTTTTAAAAGAATAAATGAGAGTTCCGGTATGCCCATAATATAACCAGCGACGGAACTCTTACGCCTGCCTTATCAACTTACACCGATAAAAAGAATCTTAGTCCGGATTTACCGGAATAAGCACCTCTATATGAGAATGAGGTTATTCAAGTATTAACTAATATAAAAAGACTCTATGAAAAATTTTATTACCATTAAGGCCTTCTCCATACCCGGAGGGGAACATGAGGAACAAAGGAATTTGTCCCGGTTTTATTCTCTACATGTATTATCATCCATCGATCAATGCCCGGCTTCTTGTTTTCACATGCGAATGTGTTGTTAACCTATATTTAACTATTCCGAAAATAAACCCATCGGTTTATTTCCCCTGATTGATATCCGCATATATTCCGGGGTAGTCCGAACTGTACTATAAAGGTTCTGAACTCCTGAACTAATAAATGCGCAAGATATTATCCTTCAATTAAGCAATCTATAAACAAACACTTCTTGTAGCCTTCTATACCTGGCTACAATGGATATTCATTAAAAAATTATGGCAAAAACAATTAGCTCTTTTAGCGATAAGAGAGACAGGTATCGTGTAAATAAGTATTATTACATTATCATATTCTTTCTATTGCTGTCAGGTAGTATGATAGGGCAAACAGTAATAAAAGGTACAGTTGTAGACGAAAAAAACGGGGAGCCTCTGGTGGGAGCCTCTGTCGCATTGGTTTCTACCACACAGGGTAGTCTCACTGATATAGACGGGTCCTTTTCTCTCCCTGTTTCGGGTCAGCTGCCTGTTACCATCAGGGTGGCTCTTGTGGGTTTCAAATCGCAGGAACTGGATGTATATGAAAATAACGGGCCGATCATTATTCCCTTAACGGAAGATTTAAATTATCTGAACGAAGTAATCGTGGTTGGATATGGTACCCAGAAGCGTAAAGAACTTACCGGGGCCATTTCTTCGGTTTCAAAAGATGCGTTATCGCAATTATCTACTTCATTCGATGGATTACTGGGTGGGGCTGTTTCCGGCTTGAATGTATCCCAAAGCTCCGGTCAGCCGGGAACTACTTCCAACATTCGCATACGCGGAGGAAACTCTATAAACGGAGGGAATGAGCCTTTGTATGTGATAGACGGGGTTATAATATATAACGACAATTCGTCGGCCAATATCGGGATAAGCCGTGCTGCCGGGGCATTGAATCCGTTAGCTGCATTGAATCCCGGTGATATTGAATCCATAGAGGTGCTGAAAGATGTGTCCGCTTCGGCCATCTATGGTTCGCGTGGAGCAAACGGAGTAATTATTATTACTACCAAAAGTGGGAAAAAAGGGAAGACGAATATTGAATATCAATATTCTATCGGCTGGCAGCAAGCCCGTAAAAAGCTCGATCTGATGAACGCTCGGGAATGGGGCGAACTTTATCTGGAAATCGCATCTGCCGAAAATATCAGTGAAACCGGTCTTACCGCTGATAAAGTAGCACAATTGGGTGAAGGTACAAACTGGCAGGATGCAGCCCTGCGCACAGCGACAACCCAGAATCATCAGCTTTCGATAAGCGGCGGAGATGATAAGACAAGGTTTCTCTTATCTGGTAATTACAGCGATCAGGATGGTATCTTGCTGAACACGGGCTTTAAGCGTTATAGCGGACGGTTCAACTTTGAAAGGGATTTATTCTCGAATCTGACTGTAGGTTTGAATGTTACAGCCAGTAAAATGGATCAAAGCGGATTGAGCAGCTATAACGGACTGTATGTGAACGGTGTTTCAAACTCGCTCGATTATGTATTGAGGATACCGCAGGTAGTTTCTATATATAATCAGGATGGAAGCTATAATTACAATAACCTTTTCGAAAAAGGGGATTTACGATTTGGCGACCGTACCGTAAATGCAATATCGGATCTGGTTAATACTACATCGCAGACAAAAAATAATACTGTCATCGGAAACTTTTTCGCTAAATATACTATCATCCCCTCGTTGGTGGCTAAGGTCAGCGCAGGAACCAATCTGAGTAATACGACCCTCAATTTTTTCGCGCCTTCCAGCGCTGCGGCAGGTTTTCTGGCTAAAGGGTATGGAAGTATCGGAAACAAGCGGTTTGATTCGTGGCAATATGAATATACGCTCAATTACACAAAGAAGCTGAATAAAGACCATTATGTGGATATATTGGCCGGTTATACGACCCAGACCACCGATATAGAATACGCGATAGCATCGGCCAGTAATTTCGCTAACGAACAATTGTCTTACCATAACCTGCAGGGAGGCGCCACTCTCTTATCTCCAAGTTCTGGCGGTTCGGAATCTATCCTCAATTCGGTACTGGGAAGGGTCAACTATTCTTTCCTCGGCAGGTACAATCTTACCGGAACATTCAGGGCGGATGGTTCTTCCCGGTTTGCAAAAAATCATAAATGGGGTTATTTTCCGTCCATCGGTTTGTCATGGAACGTCAGCGAAGAACCTTTCCTGAAAAATAATAAGGTCATCAATGATCTTAAACTGAGGGGAAGTTTCGGGGTTGTCGGCAATCAGGAGATAGGCGACTACCGATATGAAGCGACATACTCTACAAAGGTATATTCTTTCAATAATCAGCTCGTTACGGCTTACGGCAGGGCTAATGCTGAAAACCCCGACCTGAAATGGGAAGAAACATCGCAATATAATCTGGGTTTTGATCTGAATCTGCTTAACCGCAGATTAGGCATTATAGCCGATATTTATTATAAAAAGACAAGCGACCTGCTGCTGGATGTGCCTGTGGAAATAACAACAGGATTCAGTACCATGCTTATGAATGTGGGCAATGTTACGAATAAAGGGGTGGAACTTGCATTGACAGGCAGCATTATAGATCAGAAAGACCTGCAATGGAATCTGTCTGCCAATATTGCTAAAAATGTGAATGAAGTCACCAATATCGGTAATCTGGATTATTTCCTGTCCGGCAATACGATCATAAAGAAAGGGGAATCTTTAGGCTCTTTCTATGGTGTTGTCTTCGATGGAATAGTACAAACCGGAACAGATATTTCGAAAGTGCCTGCGCCGAGCTGGAAAACGAGTGTTGAGCCCGGTGATGTAAAATATGTCGATCAAAACAACGACGGCAAAGTTACTCAGGATGAGGACAGAGTTGTCTTAGGTTCTATTCAACCTGATTTCACTTACGGATTTTCGACCACACTGAGATATAAATCATTGAGCTTATTTGCAGCTTTTCAGGGTAGTAAAGGTAATCAGCTATACAATCAACTCCGGCAGGAGCTGGAATCACCATCCACCAGCTACAATGTATTAGCTACACTCCGTGACAGGTGGACGCCGCAGAATCCGTCCAACACAATTGCTAAAGCCTCTGTCACATCGGCCACATGGCTCGATAGCCGCTATATCGAAGATGCCTCTTTCTTACGTCTGAAAAATATAACTCTGAGTTATGTCCTTCCTGTGAAAATAACAAAGGCTCCTCAGACAAAATTCAGAATTTTTGCAACGGGGCAAAACTTATTGACCTTTACCAAATATAAAGGATACGACCCTGAAGTTTCCAGCGGTATAGATTCCGGAGCATACCCCACAGCGAAGACAATATCTTTTGGCGTGAATATATCTTATTAAACAGCTTACTATAAAATAATTAAATCAGAAAGAGATGAAGAAGTTATTATATACCTTAATATTATCGGTGACAATTCTTTCATGCAGCGATAGTCTTGATGTGACGCCCATAGGCAAACTGATGGGCGGAAACTTTCCCGTAACGGATGAGGACGCCATAGCCCTTACCAACGGGATTTATACGCCGAATGTCGGCATAAGCACTTCGCTGGCGTACATGATAGATCTGACCACCGAAACTACTGTTTCGGGGGAGAATCCGAACAGTGGCGGAGGATTATTAGGCTTGATACAGTGGGAGCCGACCAATAGTTATGTGACATCGGTGTGGACTGCTTTTTATGTAGGCATTACAAGCGCAAACGATGCCATAGATAAATTGTCGGAATCCAAAACCGTTTCAGAATCCATTAAGAAACGCTCTATCGGCGAAGCCAGGTTCCTGCGGGCATATTACTATTATTATGCAGTACAGTTTTGGGGAGAAGTGCCGCTTGTCTTACATAATGTTGATGGAAAAAATACGACCCGCGCGTCGATAGATGAGGTGTATGCACAGATTGAAGACGACCTGAAAAGTGCTGCGGATAATCTGCCGGACGTAAGCAGTTATGCAGACAGCGATAAAGGCAGGGCGAGCAAAGGCGCCGCTTATGCATTATTATCAAAAGTATATCTGGTATGGGCACAAACATCTGAAAGCGGGGGCGACACAGCCCGCAAAGATAGATTCCGGAAATCTGTAGACGCAGCCAATAGTGTAACAGGATACAAACTGGAAGAAGATTTTCTGGACAACTGGAATGTAAATAATAAGAACGGGAAAGAAAGTATTTTTTCAACTCAGCATGCTTCCGGTACTGCTACCGACGGTAGCGGAGGAAACCATTTGGCCCATTGTGCTTTTTCGAGTGGTTTCAGTAATTCTACTCCTCACGTACTTATTTCGGATAATAAATATTATGACGCTTTTGACGATCGTGACCAGAGAAAAAGCGGAACATACGCCAAAGAATTGTATAATCCTGCTACAAATTCAGTCTTTACATTCACCCGTCCCCGCTATCGTAAATATATCGACGCCAGCGACCCGTTGGGATCGGCCAGTAACCGCAATATCAACAGGTCTATCATACGCTATGCCGATATTTTGCTGGTAAAAGCCGAAGCAATCAATGAACTGAATAACGGACCGACAACAGATGCTTATGACGCAATAAACCAGGTGCGGAGAAGAGCTTTCGAACATTTCCCTCTAAATCAGACATCTCCGGACGATTTGCCGGCAGGGCTTGATTACAACGGCTTCAGAAAAGCGGTTCAGCAGGAAAGGATGTTTGAACTTACCTATGAGCAAAGCCATTGGCTCGATCTGGTAAGATGGAGAATTTACGTCAGGACCTTAAAGGAATCGGGATTAGACGAGAGTTACAAGAAAAGTTCCGTAAGCCTCAAAAACTACCGTTTTCCTATACCTCAATCCCAACGGAATATAAATCCTGAAGGTTTATGGCAGAACTGGGGATACGACGGTTATAACGAATCGAAGACCGGTGCAAATCCTTATGCCGGATTCGAATAAATAAATTATATAATAGAAACCCATTAAAAAGAGCAATATGAAAATCTATTCACAGGATACAAAAAAACGGATAAGTATATTGGCTATTATTATACTTTCCGTATTTGGAACAACATCAGTTGATGCACAGACCGATAATGCTAATACAGGCCCCAGTTCTGTATTTGTAAAAGATGCGGTTAAAAAGACATTTGAACAGAATGCCAGTCCATTGCGTAACTATCTTTTCAGCAGGCGGGAAGCACTCATTAAATTGCAAAGCCTGCCAAGTGAGGAATTACAGGCTGTGACATTAGAAGCCCGTACCACGGCAGAGCAGAGGTCGGGCTTACGGAGAATGCGTATCCGCGGCTTCCAGATCATAAGCGATAGCGGGACAGACTTTGCGGGTTACAATGTAGGGCCGGGTTCACCTGAATCGCAGGTTGCGATCATAGCCAGTGACTTGGCAGATAGCTACCTTAACCAGGCAGCTCTGAGAAATATACCTGTCGATTCATTAAGAATCGAAATTATAAATCGCCCGGATGCCGCTCCTACAAATAAAGTAAATTATCCCCGTAACTTCCTCTATACTGCATATATAAAATCATCGGCGGATGATAAGCAACTGGAAGAATTACGGAAGGGCGCGGAAGCAAATTCTCCGATATTCAATTTTATCCTAAAGCCGCAGGTAGTGACCGGAGAAATTGATTATACCCGGACTCCCGATAAGCTGGTGATACCGGAAGGAGGGCAGCCCGGACTCCGTGAATATCTGAAATATAAGCGTGCTGCGTACTTACATCTTCAGGAAGAAGGTAAGAAACGGGAAGAAGAGAGAAAGAAGAATCCATCGCTGGCGAATAAAGAGAACCGTAATAGTCTGGTGGTTACAGTAAACAATAATGGTGTCCGTCAGCTTCAGATCCGCCAGTTCCGTATATTGCACGACAATCCTGCATATCTGGGAGGAAGCGATCTCGGACCTACCTCTCAGGAACATCAGTTAGGCGTGTTGACAAGCTGCCTTACTCATATTTTCCTGATTCAGGCTGCTGCCCGCCAGATTCCGCTCGATTCGCTGGAAGTGAATGTAAAAGCCACCTCCGATATTCGTGCCGGGCGCAGTGGTTTTGAGAATGTCCCCGGCTATCCGTATGGGATTCATTATACTGTGCATGTGAAATCTCCGGCAACATACGAACAAATAAAAGTGTTGCGGGATGCCGTAGAAGCAGTTTGTCCGATATACAATTTATTGAAGGATGAACAAACAATAGAAGGCCGTATAGTTAAAATAGGTAATTAGGTAAATCCAGATTGTGGATTTGTTGGAAGTGCTTCTTGCAGGCACTTCCAATTTTTATAATTAATTCGAAAAATATGAAGAGAATTTATACCATTGTATTGCTGACTGTCTTTCTTTTTCCTATTTATGCAGGTTACGGATATTCGGCCTATGGCAAAGAACCGGTCGGCATCGACTTTTTTACGAAAGTTAGGAGCATCTCTAATCTGAAAGAAAATAAAGGAGATATATTCTTTATCCTTCGTCAGCCGGATTTAGAGGGAGACACATACCGGAGTGACTTATATCAGCTGGTGGATGGAAGGGAGTTAAGATTGACATCTTCAGAAAATGTCTCCGATTACTTTTTTCTTGATGATACTATTATTTTCAAAAGTATACGCGATGAAAAGGACAAAGAAAGACTAAAGAAAGGAGAGCGGCTTACAATATTTCAGAAATTGACCAAAGGTTATCAGGAAGCAACAGAATGGCTGCGGTTGCCTTATGCTGTAAAAGATATCCGGCTAATAGACGGAAACCGTTTCTTTTTTACAGCTTCTTATCGGTTGGTTCCGAAAGAAGAATCCCGGACGGAGGTGCTGAAAGACATAAAAGAAAACGGAAGGTATCGTATCTTCGATGAATTACCCTTTTGGTCGAATGGTCAGGGTGATATCAGTGGAACCCGTACCCACCTTTATTATTATGATAAAGGAAAAATCACCGACCTTTCAGATTCTCTGGAAACGGTTTCCGACATAGAACTTAGTCCCGATAAGAAGCATCTGGTTTATATCCGTAAAACATACCGGAGGAAGGCTTCACAAGATAACAGTCTGGTATCATTGAATACCGGAACATTGGAGAAAAAAGAATGGAATTTGTTCAATAAAGCCGTTTACTCCCAAATCCAGTTTGCGGACAATAATGAATTTGTTGTTCTGGTCAATCGCAGCTTAGAACGCAATAAACAGGAGAATCCTGAATTTTATCGTCTGAATTTGTCATCAGGGAATATTAAAGGAATATATGACGGCGATTTGTATGCGATAGGCAATAGTATCGGCTCTGATATCAAGTCGGGGGGCCGTAGCAAAATTACATTTGATAAAGATGGGTTTAATTTTGTTTCAACTGTGATAGATCAGGCTCCACTTATCCACATAAATAACAAAGACACCTCTATATCCGTTCGTTCGCCGGAAAATATCTCTATAAACGATTATGTGCCATATAAGGATGGCTTTCTGGTTGTAGCCATGGCAGAGCAACAGGGTGAAGAAGTGTATTTTCTCAACAGTAAAGGAGAGATTTCCCTTTTTACTTCCATTAATACGGCCCTGTTTGAGAATCATAATGTTGTGAAACCTATAGAAATAAAATTCAGAAATGAAGATGGACGGGAACTAAACGGCTATATTCTGCCTCCGGCCAATTATAAGAAGAACGAAAAATATCCGGCTATACTAAATATACATGGAGGCCCGAAAGCAACTTATGGGACAGTATTCTTTCACGAGATGCAGTATTGGGCAAATCAGGGTTATGCCGTTCTATATACCAATCCCACAGGCAGTAATGGGAGGGGAAACGCATTTACTGATCTGCGTGGTAAATTCGGCTCTGTAGATTATAACGATCTCATGGCTTTTGTGGATGCAGCGATAGAACAGGTTCCGTTTATTGACAGAGAACGTTTGGGGGTTACCGGGGGATCTTACGGCGGATATATGACCAACTGGATAATCGGACATACCAATAGATTTAAAGCGGCGGCTTCGCAACGGAGCATCTCTTCATGGATTTCCTTCAGCAACACGAGTGATATCGGACATACTTTTACCGAATCATACATCGGTCATAATCTATGGACAAACAGTGAGCTACTATGGGAACAGTCTCCCCTGAAATATGCAAATAAGGTAAATACACCAACGTTGTTCCTCCATAGCGATCAGGACTACAGATGCTGGTTGGTTGAAGGTGTGCAGATGTATTATGCCCTTCAATATTTTGAAGTCCCGAGCCGCCTGATAATATTCAACAATGAAAACCATGAATTATCCCGGTCAGGGAAACCTACAAACCGGATCAAACGCCTGGACGAAATTACCCGGTGGTTTCAGAAATATTTATAGACAGAGATTTTTGTTCTCATTTGGAAAATACCACTAACATGGTATTTTTCTTTTTTTATAAAGGATATAACTTCGCTGGTATTAAAGTCATCCGGAAAATATAGTACGGAGTAACATAAAAGAGAAGAATATGTCTAAAGAATCTGATTTTTTACTGAATGCGGGAGAGCAAACCAAAGCAATTCATGGAGGGGAATTTCCCGATCCTGTGACTAAAGCTTCTTCCCCGAATCTAATAATGTCCACAACTTTTATTACAGATGCCGACGCCGGATTTTCCGTTGAAGGTCTTGACGAAAATGATTCATGGCTTTATTCCCGTTGGGGTAATCCTACCGTTCATCAACTGGAGGAAAAACTGGCTATTTGCGAGGGAGCCGAAACGGCTGTTGCCTTTGCAAGCGGGATGGGTGCTATCGTCGCATTACTTTTCCATTTACTGAAGGCCGGAGACCATGCGATTGTAAGTGATGTAGCCTATGCAGCCCTTGCTGAATTGACGAATGAAATGATTCCCGGGTTAGACATTGAAATCACAAAAGTGAATACCTCCGACCTGAAGTCTCTGAAAGAGGCTGTCAAATCAAATACCCGCCTGATATATATAGAGACTCCCTGCAATCCCCTGCTACGCCTTACAGATATCGCCGCCGTGGCGGAAATTGCACGGGAAGCGGGTGCGAAGTTGGCTGTAGATTCAACATTCGCAACACCTGCTGCTACGAAACCTTTGGCGCTGGGAGCCGATTTTGTGATCCATTCACTTACCAAGTATTTAGGCGGACATGGTGATGCTTTGGGCGGAGTCATTCTGGGTAGTAAAGAAAATCTGGTTCCTTTACGGAAAAAGACAGCCATCCGTTTTGGCGGAGTATTGAGCCCGTTTAACGCATGGCTGATATTAAGAGGCTTAGCTACATTTCCTCTTCGTATGCGGGTTCATCAGGAGAATGCTCTCAAAATTGCAGCATATCTGGAAAAACATCCGAAAGTTAAGCGTGTATTTTATCCGGGTTTGCCATCACATCCTCAGTATGAACTGGCAAAGAGGCAAATGAAAAATTTCTCGGGAATTATTACTTTCCAGATAGATAACGGAAGGTCACAGGCCCGCAAATTTGTGGAGAGACTACAAATAATTCATTATGCAGTCTCGCTCGGTCATCATCGTTCTTTGATCTTTTATCTGGATAGCAATGAATTATTAAAAACTTCGTTTAAATTCTCAACTCCTCAGCAACTGGAATCATGGAATGATTTTGCAGGAGACGGACTTTTTAGATTATCTGTAGGTCTGGAAGATGCCGGGGACTTAATTAGCGATCTGAAAAGGGCGCTTGCCTGAAAAATGTTATCAAGGCGAATCAGATATTAAAAACTTTATCTATGTATATAGCTGATTAGCTGTCAGCTGATAGTTCTTTGAAAGATTGGAATGGCCCCTCCAACCTCCCCAAAGGGAGGCTACACAGAGGGTAAAAAGTAATAGCTAGAAAAAGTGTAACCTTTGTTACCTTAAAAGTTGTCTGAAAAAATTTCAAAAAAATTAAAATGCCGTAATTAAAATTAATAAACATATATACAAATAGTTATATACACATATGCCGAACTAGCATAACTCTATTTTTTTAATCATATCTTCGTTTTCTTGTTACTTTTGTTACCTATCTGTTACTTGAAAATTGAAATAATTGTTACTATATCTATTTTATGTAAAATATGCTGTTACTTTTAATTATTCTATTACTATATATCAAATAATTAAATATATATAAATCAAAAGGTAAAATAGTATTTATTTCCCTTTAATAGACCATGCGTTATTATCATATTTTCTAAAGGTTTCTGGACAAACCTGTACAAAGTAGACAGTGGAAACATTCGGTGGGTACCACAGGTGCGGGAGTATGGAACGTTTGATTTTTTATATAAGAAAGGCTCCTGAAACGGAGCCTTCTTTGTGTTACGGATTGTGAAACCTGATAGATGGGAGGACGGGAGTATGTCAGTCTTTGACGCAACGCACCGAACAATTGTGCGGAAGCATAGGTTATCACAACAGCAACAGCCCTGCCGCACCTGTCTGCACGGTGGATGCGCCGTTGGCAGTGTAGAGTTGCCTGCCGCTGACAGCATAAACAGTGTTACCACTGACACTCCCAATTTGCCGACCATCCATAGCATAGATATTATTGCCACACACAGTGCCAACCTGCCGACCGCTCATCTCATAGACATTGCTACCGCTGACGTAACCGACCTGACTGCCGCTCGTGGTGTAAAAGTTATTACCGCTGATATAGCCGGCTTGACCGCCGTTCATAAAATAAACTGTAATCATTATGATTGATAGTTTTTTATTATTTCTTCCTTTTTCTTCTCGTATTCGGAGCGTAGAGCGGATTTTTTATTTTCAAATTCTTGCAATTTTGGCTTGTTTTTTGAATCCAAAATAGCACAAATGATAACAGCAATGATAAAACCAATGATAAGACCGACTACGCCACCAAGTATCGCGTAACCTACACCTCCCTTAACTATTAGAGCAAGTATAATACCGAGAACTCCACCGGCACATAAAACCCGCCAAGAAGAATCGTCTTCTTCCTTTTTTAATTCTGCTTTTAATTCTGCTATGTCATTGTCAAGCGATTTAAGTTTTGTGTTTAATTCCTTGTCAAGTTCATCTATTATTCTCACTTCTTCTGCACGCCTTTTGCATTTTTCAGCAAGTGTAGCGCAATCTTTATACCCGCTTATAGCACTGAATTTATTTGCCAAAACGAAGTATGTTGAACTATATTTTGCAGACTGCATTTCTTTAACCAACAAATTATAATGCACTTCTTTTGCACGCTCTTTACATTTTTCGGCAAGCGCGGCACAATCTTTATACCCGCTTATGTCGCTGAATTTATTTGCCAAAGCGGTGTATTCCTCTTCGGATTTTGCAGACCAGTTCATTTGTTTGCATAACGAATTATAATACGCTTCAACTTTCTTTTCTGCTGATAGAGAGGGAGTATTACCAAGTTTTTCTTTCAACGAATCGTGTTCTTTTACAAGATTATCGTGTTCTTTTACAAGGTCATCACGGTGGTGTTGCATCTTGTGGATTTCAGGCAATAATTTCTTCATTGCCATATCAGCCATTTCGTATTGCAAAGTTCCATAAGCGGCACCTTTCCTTATCCGAGAATAATTATCATAACTCTCCTGCCAGTCCTTTATTTTTTTTACAAGGTCGTCAATTTCGGACTCTGATTCTTTGATTTCAGAATCTAATGATTCCAACTCTTTACACATATCGTTGTATCCCGCAACGAGTTTGTCCATAAGTTGATTTTCTGACATATTTTTTCTCCTTTCTTTTTATTTATTTACACGTTGTTTACATTTGTCGGCAAGCGTGGCGCAATCTTTGTGCTCGCTTATGTCGCTGAATTTATTTGCCAAAGCGGAGTATTCTTCCGCAGATTTTGCAGCGTTTAGTCTTTCAACTAACCATTCATAATACGCTTCCGCTTTCTTTTCTATCGGTTGAGTGAGAAGATTCTCCAGTAAATCACATTCTCCGTTAAGCACATTATAACGGGAAACATTTTGCTCGTGCTGACTGCGCAAAGTATTCAACTCTTCTACGGAACTTGCCAAATTTTGCTCTGAAAGGTTTCCATAGAAAGAAGCCATATCCTCTTCATCACTGCCATCTTCCGCATTCAATATCTCATTATCGTAAGAAGTAACAACATCCTGCAAATGATTAACGTTTGAGGACTGTGAGTTAAATTCTGCAACTAACTTTTGGTCTTTTGTTGCAAGTTCATTGATTTGTGATTCTAATCCGCTGATTTTCTTTTTATACATATCAATAAACCCCAAAAAGAGCTGCGCATTAGTGCTTAAGGGCAAATCTTCCTGCGGAATATCAAAATTCTCGTCGGAGGCACGTATTATTGTCGGTTTTCCATTATTCATATCCGAACCTGTCCTAATCCACCATTGTCGCTGTGCGCCTTGGGTTATAATGCCCTCGCCTGTCCATCCGGTTTTTGCGCCAATTTGAGCGGCAAAAGCATCACTCTCTATATTAACGGAATAACCGCGCGACTCTCCGTTGCGCCACTCGCCCTCCGTTTCAGACCATCCTTCCAACACCTTTTTCCCCCACCCGTCGGGCTTCATATCAAGGCACTCGCCTTCATAATATGAGCCTTCGGGCATCTTACAGCTACTGTACTCTATTCTGCATTTTCCCCTGCCATAGATAGTACCTTCACACAAACCTACGCCGGGTTGATACACTTTGCCTTCGTCGCCAGACGAGCCGTTTTCAAACACGCTTTCGATATACATACCGTCAGCCCACGAGCGTTTGCACCATCCGTGCGGACGACCGTTAAGGAATGTTCCCTCGAAGGTTTCGCCGTCGTCGAATTTTACAACGCCTTTGCCGACCGGCTTGCCATCAATGATTTCACCTTCGTACTTCCCGCCGTTAGGCAGGGTGAGTTTGCCGTTTGTTATGTTTGAGTTCATAAATTTTCCTACTTTCTTTTGTTCGTATGATTAGTTTCC
Source organism: Dysgonomonas termitidis (assembly GCF_054657735.1). Lineage (NCBI taxonomy): Bacteria > Pseudomonadati > Bacteroidota > Bacteroidia > Bacteroidales > Dysgonomonadaceae > Dysgonomonas > Dysgonomonas termitidis. The sequence goes on from NZ_BAAHYD010000003.1 coordinate 993,031, forward strand.
TGCCGAATGTAGTGTACTCGTTACACTCCGGCAAGAAACTAAACTCTGTGATTTATAAATTTTTCAGTTCTTGTATGTATTTCCTCTTGAGCAAATACCTTATAAGCAGAGTAACAGGTCCTCCAAAGAGAAATATAAAGAATAAAATCCATCTAATGAATTTAGAAAAATCATTCTTCGCGTCATCCCACCACTCCCCATGTTTCCAATAATGTTCCGCAGCACAACCGAGACCAGAACCTAGCCAGATTCCGCTAAAAATATCGGTGCCACCAGAGGAGATATACCCAAAGAAAACAGCTACAATAACGGCAAAAACAATAGCGAAAATAAATAACCGCCTTATACTTTTTACTTGAAATATTATGTATGCTGTTTCAATTAAAACATTATTACCAGGGTCATCCTGATACAGTTTTTTCAATACATCAAGAGCATCATTATAGTTGCCTTTCTTTGCATCAGCAACAGCGCGTTCATAACTTTCTGTATCTTTCGAATAATTCATAATTTATTCTCCTTTCTTTATTTGTTTTTATAATTTGTACCTCTCATTTTCGCTTCGAAGTTCCCGCAGGTTTTAAAATTGCTGCTCGACTTGCATTTGTAGTCGCGTGTACCTGACGTGGGCGTACAACGAAAATCATTCGGCAACAACAGGACGTATAGGCATCGCGATACCAACGTATCCGAAACCTTTTACTACTGCCTTTTTTTTGTAAAATTGGAGAAAGTTTACCATTAATAAATTCTTTTTCTTACTGCTCCAGTAGTCACCAAACGTATTTGCGATGGTATTCTTACCTTTCTGTAAAGCACCTGCAGCAGGCAAGAAAATGATATTTCCTGACGTTTTGTCTGTGAATTTGTACCCATACTGATGATTTTGAATTAGCCATTCACCAGTTACTTTTTCAGTGTCAAGCAAACTTTTCAGTTCGTCTGCTGTTGGAACACGGAAACCGTTTGGGCTGGGATCTTTACCTTCGTCCCATATTTTCGCTGAAGAGCCTCCTGTTGCTACATATCCCCCTTTTCCTGATGGATGAATTGCTTCTTTAATATTCCATTGATAGAACATACCAGGACTCTCAGGAGTTGCCGCAAATGTTCCGGGTTCATCAACATTGCGGGTAGCCCATTTTACACCATTAATCTCAACATATTCATTTGATTGGGCATCTGTCGCTGTTTGCTGTGAAGCGTTTGTTGATTGTAGAGGGTTTGTTTGCTGTTGATTGGGTGCAACAACAGCCTGCTCTTCTTTTTTGAAAAACACATCTTTCTCCCCGTTTGCATAGCAAATTCTAAAAATCTCTGATTTCTTTAATGTGTAAGCTGGTCCGTTCTTATTGCTCCATTTCTTGTACTCAATATCAGTGTCGCCAACTTTTTGCACTGATGCATTAATGTCATCACCGTTTAGCAATGTGATAACATCCGGCTTCGCCACTTGGGACTTCACACTTTGATTTTGAGCCGATACATTTGCCGTTGAAAACAAAAATAACATTGCTGTCAACAACATGAAACACACCCTACTCCTCACGTTTTTCGGATTGACGCGGTTTTTTGAAATGGGTTCTCGCTCCATTGCGCTGTGCGCTACTACTTCTTTGAATTCCTGATACATAAAACTAATTTTAAACAATTTATATTGAGTGAATTGTAATATTTCCGACTTTTGGCAACCACACAAAAAAGGCGAGAGAACTATTATTTAATCAGAGACTCTTAGCAGCCTTTTTCTGTAGATAATAAACAATACCCACGTCCATTATATAACGTGTCCACTGAGGAAGATATATAACAACGACGTGAGCATTTTCTCTTTGCAACTGAAATTGTCAAGATTTCAGACTCTGGTACGTAGTTGTTTTTATTTTTTTTACATCAGAATTTACAGGTAATGCCCGCCGAGATAGCAATAGGAGAATAGCCGTCGCCGAAGAACATTTTCTTCAGTTGGGCGCCGATCGTAACAGTCTCGTTTAGCTTGTAGTCTATGCCCCCGCCCAAATTGATACCAATCTTGGTTCCATCAAGCCACTTTTCTTTAGCACCGTACTCATCCCAGAAATCCTCCATACCCATATCCTCCATGTCTTCCTCCAATATGTCCATATACTTGTCCATCCACTCGTCCAAGTAGTCCCCGGAAATGTTAAGACCCTTCGCTTTACCCTCCACTATTGCTTTCAAATCGGGCTTACCGCCTCCGATTACACCGATGCCTGCCAACGGATAAAGGGTAACTTTCTCACTGACGGGGAACAGATAGTGTCCGTTCACTTCCAGAGTATAGGCACTCTTCACCAGCTCTTCTTTCTTCCCGAAGTAATATGTTCCAGCCACTTCCAGACGAATAGGCTCGGTCACTTGATACTGAAACTTTGCGCCTATACCGAACTTCTTCAAATCACCGGAAAGGGAACTGATGTGTCCGCCTATTTCCTTGTCTCCGACTTCCTGTGCCGAAGCTGCCAGCGCCACGAAAGCGCATACACATAAAAACAAAATCTTTTTCATCTTGATATAAGAATTAAATAATAGGGAAGTCCCGAAAATAAAAGTTATGTTTAGCCGCACCCGTCGGGAGGGACCTCCCGTGAATGTCCCACCGCATGCGGCTATATTTCCGTTGTCCTATTTCTTCGTGAATACGGTGCCGGCCAAAGGTATGCCCATACCCACCTGCACCGTAGTTCTCTCATCAAATGTCAGTTTGTTGCCGCTGACGGTGAAATTAAGCGGTTCGCTGCTTCCCCAATCGAGCAGACCATTCTTGCCGTCATACTCGTAAGTGAAGTCGGCTGGCTGAGTTACATCGGTAATGATGTCATTTGCAGACATCACTACTTTCATCGTAGCGTCCGTTTCGGAAGTGAACTCCAATTGGAGATAAAATAAAGAAGTGCCCGTTTTTACGTAAACATACTGCCAGATGGTTTCAGCAAGGCTACCGCTGTCGTTGTCATCATCTTTCGAGCAAGAGATTGAACTCACGGCAGCCATTGCTATCATCAAAGTACAAAGTGCTTTGCTCAAAAAACTGTGCGCTTTTGCGCGATTGAAATTTAACTTTTGCATATTTCTGAATTTTAATTTAAGTTAGTTATACATTATTGCTTTTTGTAACTATCCCTCGGTCCTCCGTCAGCATCGAAAGTTATCAAATGGGTGTTATCTACCTTGTATTTGCCCATCCACGCTATCATGCCTGACTTATCCGAATATTTAAGTCTTCCTTTTGTTACTGACCATGTGATTGGGTATCCATCAGCACTTCCTTCGCCGTCGCTCCATAGTTGAAGTTGCTGAGGTCCGCGATTATAAGGTTTACGACCATCTTCCATTACAATATTGTAGGCACGTTTCCAGAAACCGACAAGTTTTTCGTCATGGTATTCTTCTATTTCTTTTGTTTCTTGTTGCCTTGCTAAACCCTGTTCGTTGGATTTTTTGCGGGAGTCGCACGAAGCAAAACTCACGATAACCATTGCTATCATTACCGAGCAAAATCTTTTGCTCATAAAACTGTGTGTGTTTGCCCTGCAAACTTGATTTTCCATTTTCCTGATTTTTTGAATTTATTTTGTTTTTAATGTTTTTTTCGCTTCTTTACTGCCTTCTTTACCTCCGGATGCGAGTCGATAACCGTATTTTTTTGCGCCGTTCTGTCAAAATTCCGGTACGCCTCTTTAAGCGCAAGTGCGGCACTAAAGTCACGGCTGACAGTTTTTACCGAGTCGTTTAAGGAATGGGCGAACAGCCATTCGTAGGTTTTTTCCCAGTAAAAAAAACGGGCAAGGCGGGAATGATTTACGCCTTTCAACTGGTCGAAACGCAACAGGGTGGTGTCGCCGCAAGCCTTCATCGCATCTACAACTTTATGCGATTGAGCAACTGTAACCGCGCGGTCTGCCGTGCCGTGAATAATCCACAGGGGAACTTTTGTCAAGCCGCAATAGGAAGACAGCAACGAGCCGCCGCCACACAATGCCATTGCCGCCGCAACTTTTTCGGGATATGTTCCAACGAAATTGATTGTGCCATAGCCGCCTGCGCTCATTCCGACAACATAAACGCGGGCGGTGTCTATCGCGTAACGTGCTGTTGCCCATTCAAGCAAATCCAGGATTTTTGACGGCTGCCACGCGTCTTTCTGTTTTTGCGGCGCGAGTACGAAAGCGTCAATCGGTCTGCCCATTCTGATTGCGTCAACAGTTCCGTAGTGCAAAACCTGCGACAGACTGTTTCCACTCAAACTTTGTCCGTGAAGAAAGATAATGAGCGGTTTTCGGGTTGTTGCAGAATCGCCGTTTGCAGGCTCGTAAAACCAGAAATTGTAACTGCCTTTTACAATGTCGCGGCACGCTGTAAGCGTTTGAGCCCGCGATAAAAAAGGCATAACACAGAATATGGCGATCAAAAGTTTTTTCATACTTTTAATCTGTTATTCTTAATGCTGTATATCATCACGCTGTTGCCGCCGTTGCCGGATTTTCCCTGCGCGGTAACAATCAGCGTTTTGCCGTCTTCGCTAATGTCCATTCCCACCGGATAACTGTCGGCGGCGCATTCGGCAATCACTTTCATATCGGCGGTGCGCACAACTGCAATCTTGCTTTTATTATTTACCGCTGCGAAAACGTATTTTCCGTTAGGACTGACAACAACAGTCCGCGCTCCCTCGCCCACATACACACTTTTCCACGCGGTAAAAAGTTTGCCTGTATTTTTGGCGGCGTGTGTCAGAAAATCGTCAAGCGAGGCTTGCTGAACAAAGCCCGTTTTGTTGATGCTGCAATAAATATAGCCGTGTTTGATAACCAGATGCCGCAGATTCTGTTTCATACCCGCCAACGTGCCAATATATTTTTGTTTGACAGCATCAATTACCGCAATACCGTTTCCACCCATTTTTCCAATCAAAACAAAGTTGTTGTCGGGCGAAAAAACCGTTCCGCGCAGGCAATGCCCGCAATTATTGTCGCGGTCTATTTTCACGGCATCGTTTTCGTCAAATTTAAAGAACAAACGGCGGTCAATGGTAATGTTTTTCAGATACTTCCACGCTTTGGGGTCGCGTGACGAAACGTCTATCAGCGCCATTGTATTGTCGCCCCAGTGCGTTACGGCAATGGTGCGGCTGTCGGGAGAGCAGGCAATCATTTTTGGCAGCGGCGCGGTGGGCATCACGCGCACAATGGTATCGGCATCGGTGTCGATAACGCACAACGCCGAAGGGTCGATAGCATTCTGGTCGTAACTGCGGCGGTAGTAAGTAACCCACAGGTATTTGCCGTTGTGCGAAAAGCAACTTTCCACGGGCTTGCCCGCGAACACGTTCAGGCTGCTTTTTCGTGTTTTAAATTTGTAATCGAAGTAGGCGGTTTCGCTGAAAAGGTGCTGATTCCTGCGGTCAAACATATGGTTGACAACGGCAAGCGGCTTAAAATCGGACAGGCGGTAAACGGAAGTCTGGCAGCCTTCGAGCGAATGTACATAAAACTTGTCTTTCGTGTCAAGGATATTGACCGACTTCGGCGAATTGACAGTCACATCGTAGCGGTCGGCAGGCGATTTTGTCTTCTGCTGACGCTGCTGGAAGCGTTGCACAAGCGTTAAACTCACTTCCGAATTCGCGGGCGTGGAAGTTGTGCCTATCGCGGTCAGTCTGCTTTGAGTGTTTTTCTCGCTTGCTTTTGCTTGTCCGCTGCCTGCAATCAACAAAATTGCGAGCAAAACAGGAATAAAAACCGGAATGTTTCTCATTTAAAGTATTGTGTTTAATGAATTAAAACTTACTCTTTCTTGAACTTAAAAGATTTTTTACTTGTCGCGCCATCGGCAGACCATTCTTGGGTAACATAAAACACATATCCCGAATTTATGTCTTTCACCCTATGGACGATTGCCGACTCGGATTCTGAGACTAATTCCGGCTTTGTCAATGACAGGACGGTGTTCTCGTAATCTTCGATAAAATGTTTCGTGCGTTTTGTATAAGACAGGTCGCCCAAGCAATCCATCAGTTCCTCGCTGATGCCATAAGTATCCTGAAAATACTTTTTATAGTTATCTATTTGCGAAACAAAATAAACAGGACTTCCACCAATATGAAAGATTTTACCATCTCCCACCGTAGACCATCCCCCTGTTGCGAAATATAAGAGTCCATTTTTGAAGTAATAATGATTGTCTTTGCCAATGAAAGTCAAAGTTTTGCCATACTTTTCAGAAATCGCTAATGGATTATCGTAAGGCTCAATAACTACCAAATTCCCTTTTGCTATTTCTTCATCGAAAATTTCGATTGCTCTTTTTGCCAAGCCGTAAGGGTCGGTCGTGTGAGCAAAAGATTGTGGCAAGCCATAATCGTATGTATACTTCTCTATGGCGACTGCCGCCCTGAAATTGTCCTCAAACTCCTGTACGTTTAACTTTTTGCGGGAATCGCACGAGGCAAAACTCGCAATAGCAGTTGCTATCATCAAAAAGCAAAACGCTTTGCTCATAAATCGGTATACTTTGGAGCCAACTGCGTTTTTTGGAATAGTCTCCCGCCCTATTGCGCTGCAAGTTGTTGCACTTGCTGATGTTTTGATAATTGATTTGAACATAATAATATAGTTAAATTATAAATTTCAATATTCCTGCCGTTGCTGTCATATCATTTTGCTTTCAGAAATATTATAATATTAGTTTTTGTCTATAAAATAATATTATATCTTTGTAATCTGCCTATTTAAGAACCATGAGAAGGACTTTTCAAATCCGGTTTTCTACCGGTTATTTCCATGTTTCCCTCCATTAAAAAGTTAATTCCTACTCCTGCGTTTTTCGGCCTGACGCGGTTTTTTGATATAGTCTCCCGCCACACTGTGCTGTGCGCTACTGTTCCTTTGAATTTCTGATTCATAAACTGATTTTTAAATAGTTGACAGTAAGTTAGTTAAAGGTATTCTTGGCTTTTGGTAACCACACAAAAAAGGCGTGGGAACTATCATTTATTACCGAATTGAGGCTCTCGACTGCCCGCTACTTAGTAATAAACAATAGCCCACGCCCATTGTGATATAGCGCACCCCCTTGTATGAGGGAGTAGTATATAACAAAGACGTGAGCGTTCTTGTTTATCATCCCAAGTAGCTGAAATTGTCGAGATTCCAATTCGGGATAATATCTTAAACGCTTCTGTTATCAATATGTCCTTCCGGCAAAACACTGACGCATCAGCCAGCCGGAATTGATGCAAAAATAAGTAAAAAGATTAAATAACAGCAAGATTGGTAAAAAAAATGATAGAAGCAGGGAGATACCGGCAGGGAGATAATACGAAATAATTACTGCGCCCCTATACCATAGGCTATAATTTTTTAGTTTCTATTATTATCTTTTTGGTTGGCTGCAATTTATGCGCAGTTTTTGGCTGTGTATGTGTTTACTGTCGTTTTAATTATCCATATGATGTTTATCTTACTACTGAGTGCGGAGGCAATTTAAGTATGTTTATACCTTAAACTTTTATACGGTAGATGAGCACAATATCTATGAGCAAAAAATAGTCAGGATAAACCACAGCGAGTCGCCGTATAGATTTTATGATGAGTATATAGTTTCGATTATGTTTTTTTAATTTATAAATTCTATAAAATATAGTTTATTATAGATAATATACATGGTATATAATTATTTCAATTATCTTTTTTTATCTCTCGACTATTGCCTGTATAATGATGTTACAGAAAGGAAAAGAAAGGTAGTTTGTAATATCGGAAAAGAAATGTATCTTTACATACTTAATCTTTCCAAGCGAATGTTGTTTTCTGTATTTTTGTTACCCAGTTGTTACTCACTGAATTTAAAAAATAGGCTTATGTGCTCATTATTAATTGACTACAAGAACCATTTACCTTTGTTACCTTTTAGCGGATTAAAAGCTAATTAAGATGGATAACCTCACACCCGTTGCTCTAGTAGTCCGTATCTTCAGAGAGCGGACTATGGGTAGCCGGATGTATTTCGGTTTCGTCCTGTTTTAATTGCTCTTTAAAGAATGCCTTAACTGTCTCCCACGGATAGTAGGGGCCGGTATGGCTCTCTAAAGGTAAATTTACTTCATTTTCATTTAAAAGAAGTTTTACCAGTATCTCATTCTTCTTATTACGGAAGAAGATAAGTTGCAGATTAGCTCCCATAGGAGAAACCCGGTAATCCTGCCAGGCCAGATGGAATTTCTCCATATCGGTTTCCTGATTACTGCATCCTTCTACCTGCATCAGTGTAAGCAGGCGGATGAGGTGCGTATCATGTCCGAAACGAAGATCGGCCGCAGGAGTTCCTTCTTTTATAGCGGTTTCCGCACTTTCCACTATATTGCGTAGTAAAGGTATGGCGCAACGGGGCATCAAACCACCATTAAGCGGAGCACCGGCATTGCAGACATACATGCGGGCATTTACTGTTTTCCAAATCCCGGCTAATTCTTCATACCGGAAGATGTCATAGAAAGTAACATCTATGTCTACATTCTGCATATCGGCTGCAATCCAGTAGATTCCACGCATAAGGGCATCCTGATTTGTTATTGCATCGGGATTTACAAACAGTGAAGCCATCAGGCGTTCCGGACGAACATTTTTCTTCTCAAAATCGCGGAAGTCACGTCTCCATGGGGCTTTTCCAGAAGAAAACTTTTCTCCTTCCGGTGAGGTGTAGGCGATATAATCCATATATCGCTGGTAAGCTCTCCGGTCTACGTGCAATGCAGGGTTCAGTTCTTTCAGATGTTCTGTGAAATAACTCATACTCATGGCACAGCGCAGCGAGGTGGACGAACGGGCGTCAATAAATGCATCTCCACGGAATACCTGAGGGAAATTATGGTACATTCGTCCGGCTATTTCATGTTGCTGGCGTTCGCCCAGAGGGGTGATATTGCCGCTCTTGCCCCGGGCGTCTTCCCATACTTGTTGCAGGCGTTTACGGACATCTATGCCGAGCGGAGTCAATTCGGAACGCTGATAAAGCGAGTCAAAAACGTGCAGGACTTCTATATAACGTTCGTCCGCTGTCATCCAGCGGGAACCATGACGGCCATAATGACTGATGTAGAAAGGTTCGTATCCTTCCGGTGCAGGAGTGTAGACCTCGGGAGGAGCAGGATAAGCGTAATAAATACTTCCGGTTTGTTCCGGCGTCGGTTGAGAGTAGACCGAAAGTCCGCTTAGTAAAAGTATAGTGAATATAATATATTGTCTCATAAGCCTTATCTTAAGGTCGCAGACCTGTTTATTACTTTGGTAAGTGAAAATGCAAGAGTAAGTTATAATTCGATAGCGTACCATTGAATACTGTTTCCTACTTAATTGGTGATTTTTAAATTGCGGACATTCTTTTGCCAGATGCCTTCAGCCGCATGATCCGGGCGAATGTCACCCCACGTAATATTGCAGTCATCAAGTCTGATATCAGATGCCGTATCTATGTAGAAACTGTAAGTCTTATCACGGATGAAGCCTTCACCGTCGCACGGACGCTTGTCGTAGATGCCGCCTTCGTATGCAGTACGTTTCTGTAATAGCAGGTCTACATCCTTGAAATAGATATGATTGACTTTGTCGGGAGTATCCCCGCCTATAAAAATACCGTTCTCACTGGTACATTTGATATTCGAGAAACAGATACGGCTTACTTCTCCGCATCGGCCTTCGGTAGCTCCTTTCGGGAAACGCCAGCCGGCATCTTTGTGATTGCCTATGGCACGCGGGTAAGATGTGATGTAAATCGGTTCGGCTTTTCCCCACCATACATCGGAGAAGAACATGCAGTCCACGATCATATTTGAGAATATCACATTGGTGACGGTTCCTTCGTCGCGGTTCTGGATGCCTATGCCACGGTTGCTGTTCTTGATAATGCAGTTATTGAACAACACATTATTGATCTTATCCATATTCTCCGACCCTATCTTGATGGCGCACGAACGGGAGACCATGGTGCAGTTTGTTACAACAATGTCCTCGCAGGAGCCGTATTCTTCGAACTCCCGCCGGTTTTTCAGGCATATGCAATCATCACCGGACTCGATATGGCAGTTGGCAATGCGTACGTTTTTGGAATGGTCTATATCAATGCCGTCACCGTTGCGTATTTTCAGGTCATTCAGTATCGTGATGCCGTCGATGGAAGCATCGTTGCAGCCGATAAGGTGAACAGTCCAATAGGCACTGTTGCGGATGGTAATATCTCTTATCACGGTTCTCTCCACATTGATGAGAGTCAATACATGTGGGCGGGGATCAAAGTCGGTCACGGGCTTCAATTCATAAGAGTCTTCCAACTCTTTTCCCATAAATGCGACGCCGTTCCCGTCGATCGTGCCGCTTCCGGTAATGGAGACCTCTTTCAGATCTTTCCCGTGTATCCACATCATGCCTTCGCCCCGGTTGTCGCGGAAAGCGCTTTGTGTATATACCGTCTCGTCAGAATTGGCGAGCAGGCGGGAATTGGATTCCAGCCGGAGTTCGACATATGAAGCCAGCTCAAAAGGACTGCACATAAAAGTATGTCCTGCGGGGATAAGTACTGTGCCGCCACCCGATTGGGAACATGCATTAATCGCTGCCTGTATTGCTGCGGCATCATCGGTCTTTCCGTCCCCCTTAGCACCATAATCTATAATGTTATAGGTGCTCTCGCCTGTCTTCTGGCTATTACAGGCACCTAACAGGGAGATGGCGCATAAGGTAAACAAAAGTGCTTTAATTTTCATAAATATAGCTTTTCTGATTAATTACTTGTCTATGGTTAGTCTTTTGCAGCCTCCATCATATCAGGCGGACAATCCTTCGGTTTGGTTCCCCATTCCCGGTTCGGCTCGTTCCCCATAACAAATTCAATAGCTCCGCCATTCATTATATCCTGATGGGTAATGTAATTACGTGTATAAGGTTTTCCGTTCAGCGTTGCCGATTGTATGTAGATGTTCTCTTCGGATGTATCCGGAGCCTTTACAGTAAAGGTCTTTCCATTTTCCAGATGCAGGGTAAGACTGGGGAATGAAGGGCTGGCAAGCATATAATATGGCGTACCGGGGCAGACAGGATAAAATCCCATAGCTGCGAACATGTACCATGCCGACATCTGTCCGGCATCATCATTACCCGAAAGTCCGCCCGGTGTATTCATATATTCCGTTGCCATAATGTGGCGTACGGCACGTTGGGTCTTCCACGGTTCTCCTGCATAGTTAAACATAAAGGCAATCTGATGGCATGGCTCGTTACCGTGCCAATAGCGCTGTTCGCTGAACATGGAATCCAACTTCGCTATATAGTTTGTTTTACCACCCATACACTCCATCAGTCCGTATGGGTCGTGAGGAGCATACCATGTATAGTGACAAGGGGCTCCTTCGGTAATGAACCGGGCAAAGTCGAAAGCATTGTATTCATTCAGGAAAGTGCCGTTGGCATGACGTCCCTGAGCGTATCCGGTGCGGGGATCAATGACGTTCCGGTAATTAGCCGCACGTGATATCAATTCCTGGTAATCTTTCGTTTTGCCCAGAGATTTAGCCATCTGTGCGAGGACAAAATCGTCATAGGCATATTCTAAAGTCCTTGAAGCCTGCTCATTGGTGTGAAAAGCATCCGGCACGGCATCTTCAAGGGGAATGTAACCATATTTGAGATAAGATGTCAGTGCACGGCGTCCCATGCCGTTTCTATATTCATCCGGATCGGAAGGAGTCTCAAAAGCATTCTTTCTCATCCCTTCATATGCCTTTTCAATATCGAAATTGCGGATACCTTTGCTATAAGCGTCGCCGATAGCGGCAATAGAATGGTCGCCTATCATAGCGGCAGTATAGCTGTTCCAGCAGGGAAAGATAGGTAGCCAGCCACCTTGTTCGTATTTATGTACAAGCGATTGCATCATATTTCCGCCTTTGGTAGGAAAGAGGATGTTAATCAGAGGATGTAGTGCACGGTATGTGTCCCACATGCTGTAATCCTCATAGTACGTTTCCCCCCCGGGTAACTGACGTATCGGAAGGCCTTTGGCAAAAGACGGATAACGTCCGTCCACATCGTTAAATGTGCGTGGGAGGAAAGAGGCCCGGTAGAAGGCGCCGTAAAACTGCTCTTTATCCACAAGGTTTTCGGTTTCCACCTGTATTGTGGAAAGATGTTGCTCCCATATCCGGTTTAGCTCTGTCCTTGTCAGGTCAAAGTTCCAATGAGGAATTTCAGCCTCCAGATTACGGATGGCACCTTCCCGGCTGACAAAAGATGAAGCGGCCTTTATCAGGACTTCTTCTCCTTCTTCCACATCAAATTCCGCGTATATGCCTATCTGCTTAGCATTTCCTATTTGTCTGGTATGCGAAAACAAGGAGTCGCCCTTGTATGTCCCATAGCTTGTTATTTTCTTCTTGAACCGGATAATAAAGTGGCCACTGTATCCGGCAGGTTCTCCCCAGCCCTGATAAATGCGGTGAACAGGATTATACCCATAAATCAGGTTGTTGAGCGTATCGATGGAGATGTATCCCTGACCTTCATCGCTGTTAGGATTGACTATCAAATATCCTTTCCCTGCTTTCTTATAAGTAAAACGGTAAATAGCCGAACGGGAACGGGCTGTCATCTCGGTATAAATATTCTCATCGGGTAGGAGAGCGGCATAATAAGACGGGGTCGCTTTCTCTGTCTGGTGGGAAAAACGGGTTGTCCGGGATTCGGGTTGACAGCGCAGAGTCCCGTAAAGAGGCATAAGCGTCATTGAACCATAATCCTGAGTACAGCCGCCTACAATCCAGTGAGAGTTACGGAACCCTTGCAATAATGTGTCTGCATAATAATAAGGAGCTATACATTTCTGTTCTGTATCGCGTGTTTGAGGAGTCCAGAAATTCATGCCATTCGGTTCGAGTACCGCAGGGAGTGTCTGTCCGTATTCCTCCGTATTCTTTCCGAATTTACCCGCTGTATGAGTTGTGCTCGCAGCAGTGCCGACACGGGTATCGATGTATTTTATCCGCGAATCTTCGATAGTATCGCGGTAGCCGCCGAAGCACGACATTATAGACTGTAGCAATATAATAGCAAGCAGTGCGAAACAATATGTGTAAATGGTTTGTCTCATTTGTATCTTATTAATATCCTATTCCGGAAATGACTGGTGAAGTAATTGCTTGTCAAAATTTTTGAATCAGCAATAATTCTGTTTATTGACTGACCGGAAGCAGGAAAAATGAGAAAACAGAACTTGGGCTTCATCTTCATAGTATCCATTATTTAGGGTGATATGCAAAAATAGCGGCTTATCCTCTATGAAAAGAGGAAAATAAGAAAGATTGGGAAGAAAATAGTAAAGTGGAGAATTTACACTTTTCGTTTTAGTCGGTTCAAACTTTATTCATACTCCTATTTAACACAAATAAGAGGTGCATACAGATATGGCGAATAGTAAAAAAACACTTATCTCTTATTAAGTTTAGAACTTGGTAAATATCCGAAAAACTCCTTGAAGCATTTAGTGAAATACTTGGGATCATTGAAGCCTACGGAATAAGCTATTTCGGAGACATTTATATCTCCCGGTCCTTCCTGTAGCATTCTTTGTGCTACATTCAGCCGGTAATTCTTCATAAACTGTCCGATGGGTTGACCTGTCAGATCCTGCATTTTATTGTTTACCAATGTCTTGCTATATCCCATATCACGGACAAAACGTTCCAGATTATATTCCGGCTCTGCATAATTTTCTTTCATCAGATTGACGGCGTTTGCAATGAATGCCTTGTCCCTGGATTCTTCCTGTATGTGCAGTTCCTATACGTTGCTGCTTGCCGAGAACATCATTTTGTACTTATTTCTCAAATTTAAAATGTTACGGATGCGGAGCCGGAGCACTTCCTCGTCAAAAGGCTTACAGAGGTATTCATCTACACCAATTTCAAAACTTCTTTTCTCCTGAAGTTCTGAGTGAACAGCAGTAAGGATGAGAATAGGGATATGCGAGGTCGCCAGATTTTCTTTAATATGGCGTGATAGTTCCATTCCATCCATTACAGGCATCATAAGATCACAGACAATCAGATCAATCGTATGCTTCTGTACAATTTGCAGGGCTTCTTTCCCATCTTCGGCTTCAAACAGACGATAATCACCCTCAAGTAGCATACGGATATACAAACGCATATCCTTATTGTCTTCTACTATAAGAACCGTTTCTTTCTTTGTTCCATCAGCCGGTTGTAATATATTCCGCAGGCGATTGTCTTCCTTAATTTTCATGTCTTCTCCGGCAGTCAGTTCTACATCTCCGGCAGGAATTAATGGCATCAATATGCGGAATGAGGCTCCCTTGTCAGGATTATTACGTGCCCATATTTCTCCGCCATGCAGTTCTACTATTTTCCAGCAAAGGAAAAGCCCGATGCCTGTGCCGCTTTGTCCATAAACAGGGTATTTCAATACTTTTTTGGATTGATAAAAGCGGTCAAATATTTTTTCCATGTCTTCTGTCACAATGCCATGTCCTGTATCGCGTACATTTATATAAAGAGCTTTTTCCCTGTCGTGTCTTTTGACTGATGCCATAAATATGCTGATATGCCCATTGTCCGGTGTAAATTTAATGGCATTCGAAATCAGATTTACCATCACCTTACGCATATATGCTGCATCGATGATCAGGAAAGGATTATCCAGGCGGAAATAGGTCTGTATATCTATATGTCTTTCTTTAGCAAAGACCCTGAAAGGCAGAAGCAATTCGGACAGGAAGTCTACAACGTTCTCCGGACGCCTATCCAATACGACCTTGTCCATTTCCAGTTTTCGGAAGTCCATCAGTTCATTAACCAGCGAGAGCAAATAGCGGGAGTTTCGTTCGGCAATCTGCAATTGCATTTTTACAGTTTCGTTCTTCGTTTCTTTCAGGGCATGTTCGATAGGGCCATGGATAAGCGTGACGGGTGTACGGAACTCGTGGGTAATATTGGTGAAGAAGGATATTTTTTCTTCCGTTATTTCCTTTATGTGTTGTGCCATGGCTTCCAGCTGTTTGTTCTGGACTGCCAGTTCCTGTGTGCGTTGCTTGACTTTACTCTCCAGTCGTACTTTCTGTTCACGGTAAGTACGGATTTTTCTCTTATACAATAAATAGATGAACAGACAGGTTATCCCAATAAGTAGCAGATAGAACCAGCCGGACTTATAGAAATAAGGAGTGATATCAACTTCTATTTCAGTGATCTTATCCGACCAGCGTCCCAATTCATCCGTTGCACGCACCTGCAATGTATAGTTTCCGGAAGGTACGGACGTATATCGTGCCAGATGCTCTCCGGGCTGTGTTTCGTTCCATTCTTCTTCATATCCTTTCAGCCGGTATGCGAATCGGATACGGCTACTGTTCCCATAATCCTGTGTAGTAAAGCCGATGGAGAAGCGATTGTCTTTTTCATGTAGAAAGATTTTAGAAGCAAATGTTATGTTCTTCTCAAGGTAATTACCGCCGGATGGATAAATAGTGTTTCCTCCGATTGCCAGAGATGACAATTTTACTTGTGAATCTGTATGTAATAAAGTTTCACTCTCCGGATGGATGATGACCAGGCCGTCTGTAGTAGCCAGATATATAAAATCATGTATTGCTGAATAATGAATGCCATTCCAATAGAACTGAGTGGCAGGTAATCCGTCGGCTTGCGTGTAATTACTGAATGTCATCGACTGGATTTTCAACCGTGAAATTCCATCATTGGTTGCCAGCCATAAATTTCCCTGTCCGTCTTCTGCCATACCAATGATCGTATTGTTGGGCAGCCCGTGCCTTGTCGTATAATTCTTGAAGATGAAATGATTGTTCTTGTCATTTGTCAATTGATACAATCCGCTTCCATTGCCTCCCAGCCAGATTGTGCCGTTTTTGTCTTCCATTATACTGTTTATCTTTTCCAGTTGTGTCGACTCCGGGCTGTCCAGCTTATACTTCAGGTATTTATAATCGAATCGTTTATTGGATTTGGCAAAAGATGGCAGGTCGACGATAAAGACCCCTTGGGTTGTTCCTATCCACAAACGTTTCTTCCGGTCGATTAAAAGTGCGTGTATAGCCTCAAATTCGTTATCGGACTGATCGAATAATATTCTTGTGAAAGTGTTTTTTCGTTTATCGTAAAAATGTACTCCACGGGTGGACCCAAACCAGATCCCATGATTAATTTTATCTTCACAGGCACTATTAATGAAATCGCCTTCCAATTCAGGTATGATCTCACGGGTATAGCGTTTGAAGGTACGATTATTTCGGATATTCAGGTCCAGACCATTTATTCCGACCCCCCAGGTATATGCCCATAGATAGTTGTCAGAGTCTATCAGGATTCCATTGATCGTATTATTGCTGATGGAGGTGATATCATTAGGTGAAAAAAGATAGTGGGTGCATGCCTTATTTTCCTTACTCCATTTCATCAACCCACGTTCCACCATCCCGATCCAGAGATTACCCTCCTTATCTTCATCCACTGCATTTACAGGAGTAGGAGTATCCATATTGACAGAAGATGTTCCGCATGACCATAACTCGGTATGCAGACGTTTCGGAGAAAGCACATTGACTCCTCCTGTTTCGGTGCCCAGCCAGATTATCTTCCCATCCGTTAGCAGGCAGTTAATCGCATTACAGTTGACCGTAGCGCCGTTTTGTTCACTGGTCTGACGGATGAATGAGAAAGTATCCGTATCTCTGTGATAGACATTCAGCCCGTTAAGAGTAGATACAATAAGATGTTCTTTGTCGGTCAGTTTGATGTCCGTTATATATGCCTGACTCAACATGCCTGAGCGATGAGTAGAGTAACGGTATCTTTTCAGGCTGTGTTCCGTATGATTATACTTGAATACTCCCCGGTTCGAACCTATCCACAGATATTCGCCATCAGCCTGCATGCATGAAATGCGCCAGTCTTCACTAAAAGAGGTCAGACTATCGGATAGGATCTTCGCCTTCAGGAGGTTATCGGGTTGTTTCTCGATGCGGCAGACCTGGTTATCAATCCCTGCACAGATGGCCCAGCCTATATCAAGGATCGCGTGAACAGGCGAAGCGGAAGCGTTCTTCAGGCAATAATAGGTTTTGATATTTCCTTTCTCATCCAATTCTATACACCATAGGTCTTTGTTACCGGAAAACCATAAATTGCCTCGTTTGTCTTTGTATACCGTACTGACATATTCATTTATTAACCGTTGTAACGGGCTGTCCGGGGGTAGATTAAGTTCGAAGGAAGAATAAGTATTGAGGTCAATAATATCAATTCCTCCTTCGGAAGCAATCCAGAGCCGTTTATAATTGTCTTCACATATTTTGTGTACAAAGTCGTTCTTCAAATGTATAGGTGCAGTTTGCATGTCGTAATTCAGAAATTCATAACCATCATACCTTCCTATCCCATGATGTGTAGCAACCCAGATATATCCTTCCGAATCCTTGAAAATATCACTCACGAAGCTATAAGGCAATCCTTTGCTTTCTGTAATGAATTTGAAGTTGTATTGGTCGAAAAAGCGGTCTGTGTTCTGAGAAAAAAGCACCACTACTTGTATCAGCCAAAAGGTGGCCAGTGAGATATGTCGTTTCATGATAATTCCCGTCTTTAGTATCCGTTAGGTGCGATTAGTGCCCGAAAAGGTACGACTTTATTTTTAATATCGGGAACCTCTCCGGATATTCAAAATGTTAACTTCACTATTTTCCTCTTCTTTTGCATCATTTTCCCCCTGCGTCTTCTTTTGTTGACTTAAATTTGCCGTAATTAAAATCTGGAATACTATGGAAGCAAAGACATTTTCGTTTCTCCCTCCGATTGACACTTATTATGGAGGACAGTAAGATTGCTGTATCCCTTTTACACTGCTTTATATAAAGAGTAATGTAAAATCTGTTTGTCTTTTTCTTCAATAAATAGCTGATCAAATAACCGTGATTCGTATTGTAACTTTTGAGAAGATACCTGTAAGCAGGTAAATTATATTTCTACAATTGGTACAGTACTTATAAATACATAGGAAAATAAGAACTGAATTTCTAACTAAAACTTTATTTTATGCTGAATGTGCAAATAAAAAGAAAAAGAACATTTACACGAGGAATGCTCTTTGTTGTGCTCTTGCTAAGTAGTACCTTGGCATTTGCCCAGAACAAGGTGACCGGTATAGTGACCGATAAGACAGGTGAACCGCTGGCAGGCGCCAATGTACTAGTGGCAGGTACTACAATCGGTTATATTACTGACGTAGACGGTAAATATACAATAGAAGCGGAAAGAGGGCAAACCCTCATATTTTCCTTCATTGGCTTTACCAAACAAGAAGTAAAAGTCAGCCAGAATGTGATCAACATTACTTTGGAAGAAGACGCCAAAACTCTCGATGAAGTGGTGGTGGTTGGTTATGGTGTTATGACGCGTAAAGATGTGACCAGTTCCATCACTACGGTAAGCGCTGACAAGCTGAATGTAGGTGTTTATTCAGATCCTTCCCAGTTGTTGCAAGGTAAAGTTCCCGGGCTGACGATTACCCAAAGCAGTAACCCGAATGCTACTCCTTCTATCACATTACGTGGCGCTTCCACCTTACGTACAGGGGCAGCGATGGAACCTTACTATGTAATTGATGGTATCCCTGGAATGTCTTTATCTCTGATCTCGCCGGACGATATTGAAAGTATAGACGTTCTTCGTGATGCTACGGCAACCGCGATCTATGGCTCGAAAGCGGCTAATGGTGTTATTATAGTGACTACCAAGAAAGGTAAGGCCGGACATACAAATATCAGTTACAGTGCATATGTAGCAGTGGATAATGTGATGAAGAATTATGATGTGATGAATGCCGCGCAACTTCGCAGTTATGCACAATCGGGAGGTATCGAGCTGGTTAACGATTTAGGCGCCGATACCAAATGGCAGGATGAAGTACAACGCACAGGTGTCAGCCACAACCATAATGTCTCTATCAGTGGAGGTACGGAACAGACTTCTTACAATACCAGTATCAATTATATGGAACGTCAGGGGGTGATTAAAGGTACAGATATGGATCGCCTGATTGGGCGTGCGTTTATTCAGTCCAAAGGCTTGAAGGACCGTCTGACCCTGTCATTCAATGTCAATGCCAGTGTAACGAACAATCACACCGTCCCGATGGATACTCAGGGAAAGAGCGTATTGGATGCCATGTATTATTATTCTCCGTTGGTGCCCGTTCGCAATGATAACGGCAGTTGGTACGAAAATAGCGGTATCTCTCAGAACTATAATCCGGTGGCTTTGATCAATGAAAATATCTATGACACGGAAAGCAAACGTATTCAGGGAAACGGTAAGGCTTCGTTGAAACTCATAGATGGCTTGGTCTATAATTTAAGTCTGGCCTATCAGAACGAACAAAATATCTATAGTAATTATAACTCTACCAAGTCATTGATTGCTAACGGTATGGAGGGTAAGGCCGAACGCTCTTCCGTAACCAATAAAAAGAAAGTTTTTGAAACATACCTGAACTACGACAAAACATTCAAAGATGTTCATAAATTTGGTTTAATGGGCGGTTACTCTTGGGAAGAATCCAATGATAACGATGGTTTCCAATTGACAACTTATAATTATTATAACGATGATTTGACTTACCACAATATGGGTATGGCAAATAAGATAGATAAGAATGGTCTTGGAGGCTGGGCGCTTTCTACTCTGCGCATGATTTCATTCTACGGCCGTGTCAATTACTCTTACGCCAGCAAATATTTATTCCAGGCAACTGTTCGTCGTGACGGCTCATCTGCTTTCGGTAATAACAACCGATGGGCGACTTTTCCTTCCGTTTCTTTGGCATGGCGTCTTTCAGAAGAAGGATTCATCAGGAACCTGAATATATTTGACGATTTAAAATTGCGTATGGGTTATGGTGTAAGTGGTAATTCATTAGGTTTTGATGTATTTACTGCTACCCAGATTTACGGTGCGACAGGCTGGTACGACCATTTGACCTCGACGGGTGAATCAGAGCAGATCCATATACTTGGTGCTACCCGCAATGCTAATCCGGACTTGAAATGGGAACGTACAGGCATGTTCAATGTAGGTTTAGACTTTGGTTTCTTCAATAACCGTCTGGGTGGTACTATCGAGTACTATGATAAGCGTACAAAAGATCTTATTGCCGATTATGCAGTTTCCACGACCAAGTACCAATATAACTGGCTGACTACTAACGTTGGTGAAATCAGTAATAAAGGTATTGAGTTAACGATCAATGCAATGCCCGTGAAAACAAATGACTTTAGCTGGGAAACGTCATTGAATCTTTCCCACAATAAAAATAAGGTCGTTAAATTATCCAATAGCATGTATTCTGTCGACTATTTCGACAAAGCGAATGTTGATGCCGGAGGTTTTGCGACTGCAACCAACCAACGTGTGATGGAAGGCTTTCCTATCGGCCAGTTCTACCTTTGGAAATGGGCGGGAGTTAAAGATGGAGTTTCAAATTTTTATGTATATAGTGAAAGCAGCCTGACTGAAATCTATAAAGATCAGGGAGGTTTTGAAGGTAAAGTAACGAAACAGGAGGACGGACGCTATATCGATAATGAAACCGGAGAGTATGTGACTACCAGCAAGCCTTTATACGATGACCGTGCTAAAGCAGGTTCGGCACAACCGAAACTGAATGCAGGATGGAGCAATACGTTCACTTATAAAAACTGGACAATGACCGCATTCTTTCAGGGTGTATTCGGTAACAAAATACTGAATGCTTCGCGCGCTTACCTGAGCAATATCGGTAACGTGACGGCCGGGAAAAATGTATTGGCTTCTATCGCAGATGAGAATCCGGTAACTGATAACAACTCTCATGCTCCATCTGATCGCTATTTGGAAAATGGTAGCTATGTACGCCTGTCATCCCTTACCCTGGGATATAACTTTGGCCGTATGAATGATTATATCAAAGGACTTCGCGTTTATGCCACCTGCAACAATGTATTTACTATTACAGGTTACAAAGGTCTTGATCCGGAGGTGAATCTGGGTGGTATAGAACCGGGTATCGACAATCGTCAGACTTACCCGCGTACGCGTACCTTTATGTTCGGAGTTAATGTCAATTTCTAAAATACTATGAATATGAAAGTTAAATATATAAAATCATTCATGACAGTTGCTCTGCTGGTTTTAGCAGCAAGCTGTACGGATCTCGATGTAGATATTAAATCACAGTATACAGAATTTCCTGATTCGGAGATTGCTGCGGAAGCAAAAGCGGCCAATGCTTATTTTGCTATGCGCGGCCCGTTGGGACGTGATTATAATCACGCTCAGACTTTGTCTTCAGACGAAACTATGTCTTTTTCTTTTAATGGTTCTGATTATTACGACAATGGCCGTTATAATCACATGGCTTTGCATAACTGGACGCCGGATGATGCTACAATCGGTTATTGGGAAAATTTCACCCAGGGCATTACAACCTGTAATGGACTGATTGCAGAAATGGGAGGGGATGAGGCTGCTGTAACCGCGCCTATCCGTGCTGTCCGTGCCTATTATCTCTGGGTATTGATGGATAGCTATGGTGATGTACCTTTGCTGAATCGTATATTGGCGGAAGACGAAGCGATAGACCGCTCACCCCGTGCTGATATAGCTCAGTTCATAGAATCGGAATTGTTGGCTGTTATCGATCTGTTGTCTACGAATGTTGATATCTCTACGTATGGAAAGCCTACCCGCTGGATGGCCGATGCCCTGTTGGCAAAGCTCTATCTGAACTGGGCCGTTTATACTTGCGGCGATGTGGCTACCTATACTCCCGCAATGGCGAATAATAAGCTAAGTGATGTGGTGAAATTCTGTGACGACATTATTACTTCCGGTAAATTTGACCTGACAGATAGCTATATGTCTAAATTTAATTCGGAAAACGGGGCACATATCAAAGACTTCATTTATGCCATGCCTTTCGATCGCGAAACTCAGCAAGGTATGACATACGCCCGCTTTTGGACACACCGTAATGGAAACAAGGAATTCTATGGCGTGGATTTGCCGAGTAGTGTAGGCGGTTGTTTTGCGATTAACTCCGAATTTGTAGACAAATTTAATCTGGCGGGAGATGATCGTAACGAACAGATTATCGGCGGACCATTATATGTGCGTTCTGCGAGCACTTACAAAGCAACTTCTACACCCTGGGTGGTTGACGGAAAGCAGGTGACATTGACGAAAAATATCACATTGAATAAATTGGATGAAACTATGCCGGTGGACAATACAGCTCATGGAGGCCGTTCGCAGGGTTATCGTTCCATCAAATTCTATATGGACCTGAAAACGACAGCTTCTCAGAGTCGTAACCAAAGTAATGATGTACCTATTTTCCGCTTTGCAGATGTCTTGTTAATGAAAGCAGAAGCTGTTTTACGTGGAGCTACCGCTACTAACGGGGATACGCCCATGTCTCTGATGAATCAGATCCGGGATTATGTTCATGCTCCGAAAGTTACCCGGAATCCGACACTGGATGAGCTTTTGGATGAACGTGCCCGTGAATTTGCCGATGAGAACTGGCGCCGTAATGATCTGATCCGTTTCGGTAAGTTTGAAAATGACTGGGGTTATAAGCATATTATCAATCCGAGTGCCAAAACGGAACTTTATCGCCGTATCTTCCCTGTTCCAAAATATATTCTGAATACTAATACCAATTGGTCACAAAATAAAGGATATTAAGATGCTTTTCTTCCGGGACTCCGGCTTAGTTGATAGTCGGTTCGTATAATAAGGCTAATAAGCGGCTATCGATGAGGCGGAACAGAATTTAAAAACAGGAAATCGTCCGGGTTAATTTGTATTGACGCGGACGATCCTCTATAGACCTGATATCGGCTGATTATTGGTATTAACTACAATCAATTACTTCAATCATATTTATGTGGTAAAACTTAAATAAGATAAGGTCTAAATATAGATTTCATAACAAGGTTGCATTTTCAATAATATATGATTGCTTTTAAATTCTAGTTGCTTAGAATTATATATTTTATCGAAATGTTATAACTTTGTGTCCGTAAATTTACTTAAATATTTATGGAAGAAATAGTATATAAGCACACCTTACCGCTTCAAATTCGTTTCAATGATGTTGACAAATTCGGGCATGTAAATAATGCTGTATATCTAAACTTTTATGACACGGCCAAAACGGATTATTTTAGTTCGGTCTGCCCGAATGTTGACTGGGAAAAAGAAGCGATTATTGTTGTATATCTGGAGGTTATGTTTAAAAGCCAAATTTTCAGTACAGACAATATAGCAGTTCGTACTGCTGTAACGGCTATCGGAACCAAGAGCTTCGACCTACGCCAGATTCTAATCGATACAGAAACTGAAGAGGTAAAATGTGTCTGCAATTCTACAATGGTAACTTATGACCTGGCAAGTAAAAATACAATGCCTTTGAAAGATGAGTGGGTGAAGGCTATTTGTGAGTTTGAGGAAAAGGATGTGAGGAAGAGAAAATAATGCGGTACAATTACTTTTGCTGCTGCTTTACTTTATCATAGAACCTTTCTCCGTTTTGTATCATTATCATTGTCTTGGCAATACGTTCTGCTTTTGTTTGCTCTGTTTTTGCCGAATATATCCAATCTATAAACGCTTTTTTCCCGCCATCACTGTATGTTTCGAATTTTTCGAAGATACCCTCTTCATACTTCATACATAAAATTAACTCTTCGGGAATTTCGGCAGGTATATTATCTTCATATAGAACAATATGTACAATGTCGCCGCTTTGCTTTTTGATTTTTCTTCTTAATTCCGAATTGACGGCTAAAAATAAATGCCCGTTACCAAGAGGTAATAAACGGACATTGGAAAATTTATAATTATCTATCTTTCCCATTACTTTCATCATTCCGAAAGCCGTCTTGGGCATCGGGATTTCGGTTATTTCAGCGTAGGTCCATCCTCCCTTTCCTTCAAATTTCTGTAATATATAATCCTTATTTACTAAAGGTTTTTCTACCATAATTTTATCTCTGTTCTATATTAATTAGCCGGCTATCACTGACAAGCGGCTAAGTATATTGAGTGCCTTATTTATAACAGGACATTCCTTAATATATTTATAAATAGACTTTCCATTAATGCGAGTCCCATGCTTTACCGGCACAATTAAGTTGCAACTAAGTTACAAAAATAAATTTGTCAAAGTGTATGTGGTTGATTAATAGTGTTTTTTTGCTTGTGCTTAATTGACTCTATTCCCTGTTACTATCCCTGTGAAAAAGAAAACGCTGCAATCGGCTTGATCACAACGTCTTACAAAGTTTTTAAAAGTGACCCCGGAGGGGCTCGAACCCTCGACCCATTGATTAAGAGTCAATTGCTCTACCAACTGAGCTACGGAGTCTTTTTTGTAGGTGCAAAAGTATAATAATTATTCTTTTTAAGGAAATTAATCTCTAAAAAAATAGATATGGATGGTAATTTTTAGTTTGTAGTTGAATGTAAATTTTCTCTTACTCCGGTTAATACTATTATTATGCATCCGCCATATTTATCCTGATTTTGTCAAAATATATAGGTATTTGAATGAAATTACATACCTGTTTATGCCCTTAAACGGTATTTTTGTATCATGTAATAATATGAAATTACCTTAAAATATAAAACCGGGGAAAAACCATGAAATACATTTCCATATTACTCAATACACTATTTTTATTAATTTGCCTGACATCTCAGGCTCAGAATAAAACAATAAGCATAGAAGGACAGTGGCGGTTTCAGGTAGACAGGTCTGATATAGGGGAGAAAGAAAAATGGTTTAGTAAAAAACTAAACGATAATATCCATCTGCCCGGTTCCATGACCGAAAATTACAAAGGGGACGATGTCACGCTCACTACGCAATGGACAGCCAGTATATACGACAGTTCGTTTTTCTTCAATCCGAGGTTAGAAAAGTTCCGTAAACCGGACAATCTTAAACTTCCGTTTTGGCTCACTCCTGTAAAATACTATGTCGGTGCGGCGTGGTATCAGAAAGATGTGATTATTCCGGCAGATTGGAAGGGAGAACGGATCGTCTTATTTTTGGAGCGTCCGCATACAGAATCCCGCCTTTGGATCAATGAAAAAGAAGTAGGTACGGATAATTCTCTTTCTGTTCCTCATGTTTTTGACATCAGTGGCTTCCTCAAAGCAGGAAGTAATACTATTACTTTACGCATTGATAATCGTACAAAAGATATTGATGTAGGTAAAGATTCACACAGTATAACCGACCAGACACAAGGAAACTGGAACGGAATAGTCGGCAAACTGGAACTGCAATCCACTTCAGTTACATATATAGAGGATGTACAGCTATATCCCGACCTGAAGAATAAAAAAGCACTGGTAAGACTCACCATTGCAGGCCGGGCATCGGGGCAGATAACACTTAAGGCGCAAAGCTACAATGGAGAGAAAGTACATACGGTAGAGCCGGTTCTGCAAAATTATACGGCTAAAAGTCAGTCTACAAAGGTAGAACTGGAATTATTTATGGGTGATGAAATGCTTACCTGGAATGAGTTTCATCCCAACCTGTATAAATTATCAGTATCATTGAAGACGTCGAAAGGAACAGATACAAAAGAAGTCCGCTTTGGTATGCGTGAGTTTATGATAGAGGGGAAATACTTTTATGTAAATGGTCAGAAAACCATGCTTCGCGGAACTGTCGAAAATTGTGTTTTTCCCCTTACAGGCTATGCTCCTATGGATGTGGATTCTTGGGAAAGGATTTTCCGTATTTGCCGTAGTTTCGGGCTTAATCATATGCGTTTCCATTCATTTTGTCCCCCTGAAGCAGCAATGGAAGCAGCTGATTTAGTCGGCTTTTATTTGCAACCTGAAGGACCCAGCTGGCCTAATCATGGTTCGTCTTTAGGCGACGGCCGTCCTGTAGATGATTATCTGTGGAAAGAGGCTGAACGTATAGTGAAGCAATATGGCAATTATCCCTCATTCTGCATGTTTGCTATTGGCAATGAACCCCGGGGGCGTTGGGTGCCATGGGTAAGTAAATTTGTCGATTATTGGAAAGAAGCGGATACGAGACGTGTTTATACAGGTGCTTCGGTGGGGAATAGCTGGGCTTGGCAGCCTCACAATCAGTTCCATGTGAAAGCGGGAGCCAGAGGGCTTGCATGGGATAATCAACCGGAATCGGAATCGGATTATTTGTCACGTATAGACACGGTAAAACAGCCCTATGTATCGCACGAAACAGGGCAATGGTGTGTATTTCCCGACTTTTCGGAGATAAAGAAATATACAGGGGTAATGCGTGCCCGTAATTTTGAATTATTCCGTGAAGATTTGGCCGACAGGCACATGGGAGATTTGGCCTATGATTTTCTGATGGCTTCGGGCAAATTACAGGCATTATGCTATAAACATGAAATAGAAAAGACATTGCGTACACCCGAATATGCAGGATTTCAGTTATTAAGCCTGAATGATTACTCGGGGCAGGGTACCGCTCTGGTTGGTGTATTAAATGCTTTCTGGGAAGAAAAAGGATATATTGATGCCGACGAATTCCGTAAGTTTTGTGCGCCTACCGTCTTATTGTCCCGCATGGATAAATTTACATTTAAAAATGACGAGACAATGACCGCCCGTATCGAGGTCGCTCATTTTGGAGAAAATGTATTGAGACAACAATCGGTCAAATGGCGTATAACGGATACTTACGGGAAAATACTGGCAAAAGGACAACTTTCGCCTAAAGATATTCAGATAGGCAACTGTCAGCAGTTGGGCACAGTCTCTTTTGCGCTTCAATCAATCGATAAAGCACAAAAACTAAATCTTGAAATATCGTTCGATTGTACGGATATTTCCAATAACTGGGATTTCTGGGTATATCCGGCACAGTTACCGGAAGCGGATACTTCGGATATATACATAACCAACCGGATAGACGGACAAACAAAAAGCGTATTGGACAAGGGAGGCAAAGTCCTCCTGCTTTTAGCCGGAAAAGTAGAACAGGGCAAAGACGTCGTACAATATATGACCCCTTCGTTCTGGAATACTTCATGGTTTAAAATGCGCCCGCCACATACAGAAGGCTCAT
Organism: Dysgonomonas termitidis; assembly: GCF_054657735.1. NCBI lineage: Bacteria > Pseudomonadati > Bacteroidota > Bacteroidia > Bacteroidales > Dysgonomonadaceae > Dysgonomonas > Dysgonomonas termitidis. The sequence continues at coordinate 1,020,258 of NZ_BAAHYD010000003.1, forward strand.
TGATAAATAATTATCATCCTGTATTTAAAGATTTTCCTACAGACTTCTATACCGGATTGCAGTGGTGGGAGCTAGTGCAAAAAGGGCAGGTGATGGAGATGAATAATTTTCCTGCCGGTTTTCAGCCGATCATTCAGCCTATCGATACCTGGTTTATCAACCGTAAATTAGGTACATTGTTTGAAGCCAATGTGGGGAATGGCAAGATGATGGTATGCAGCGCCGATATTACAACTGAACCAGATAGACGTATTGTGGCAAGACAGCTGTATTACTCGATAATAAACTATATGAACACAATTCATTTTGTACCCGAAAAGTCAGTGCAACTGTCTGTAATAGAGTATTTGGTGAGGAATGAAGGAGAGCGTATCAATACACATACGACAGATGCTCCGGATGAGTTGAAAAATATTATAAGATAATAACATGAAAAAACTATTATTAGCAGTTATACTACTGATAACATTCATCAACTGTACTCAGGATAAAGGCATAACGGACTGGCCCGAAGTAACAAAAGAAGCAAAGCCGTGGACCCGCTGGTGGTGGATGGGGAGCGATGTCGATTCTGTGAATCTGACTTATAATCTGGAGGAGATGGGCAGGGCCGGAATCGGGGGGGTGGAAATCACCCCTATCTATGGAGTTAAGGGCCGTGAAAGTCATTATATCGATTATCTGACTCCAAAATGGATGCAAATGTTAGCTTTTACCGAATCGGAAGCCAGCCGTTTGGGGATGGCGGTAGATATGAATATGGGCACGGGATGGCCGTTCGGAGGGCCTGAAATTACAATTGAAGATGCTGCAACCAAAGCGATTTTTCAGCAATATGAACTAAAAGGAGGACAGGAACTTAAAGAATCTGTTCAGGTAAAGGATGATAAGCAAAAAGAAGTTGCTTATCTGAGCAAACTGATCGCTTATTCTTCAAAAGGAGAAAAACTGGATATAACAGATAAAGTAGGCTCTGACGGAAAACTGATATGGATAGCGCCTGCCGGCGATAATTACAACCTGGTCGCTCTGTTTATAGGAAAAACATTCCAGCAGGTAAAACGTGCCGCGCCCGGCGGACAGGGTTATGTCCTTAACCATTTCGATGCAGATGCGGTACAACGCTATTTCGGCAAGTTTGACAAGGCTTTCTCCGATAATAAAATATCATTTCCGCATAGCTTCTTCAACGATTCGTACGAAGTATATGGCGGGGATTGGACACCGGATCTACTTGATCAGTTCGAGCGCAGGCGTGGATATAAACTACAGGACTATTTTCCCGAATTACTGGGGGATGGAGCGACAGGTATTTCGGCACGTGTCATTTGCGATTATCGTGAAACTGTCGGCGACATATTGCGGGAAAACTTTACTCAGGCATGGACTACATGGGCGCATTTACATAATACGACTACAAAGAATCAGGCTCATGGGTCACCTGCGAACTTGCTGGATTTATATGCCGCGGTAGATATTCCCGAATGTGAATCTTTCGGTATAACAGATTTTGATATTCCTTATCTGCGTAAAGATTCTATACGGAAAGAGAACGATGGAGATCCTACCACACTGAAATATGCGTCTTCGGCTGCACATATAACAGGTAAAAAATACACTTCATCCGAAACATTTACCTGGCTGACAGAGCATTTCCGCACATCCTTATCGCAATGTAAGCCGGAGATCGACCAGATGTTTACATCAGGTGTAAACCATGTGTACTTTCATGGTTCTACTTATTCACCTGAAGATGCAGCTTGGCCGGGCTGGAAATTTTACGCTTCGGTGGATATGTCCCCGACAAATTCCATCTGGCGTGATGCCCCTGCGTTTTTTAGTTATATCACAAGAATACAGTCGTTTTTACAGGAAGGAGCTCCGGATAACGACTTCTTATTGTATTTGCCAATGTATGATATTTGGGAAGGGCAACGCGGAAAATATTTTACCACCTTTGCCATACATGGAATGCGCGACCGTCTTCCTGATTTTTGCGGGGCTGTGGAACAAATAATGGCTAATGGCTATGATCTGGACTATATTTCGGATCGTTTTATACAAACAACCACCATAGAAAACGGATTGTTGAAGACTGAAGGTGGAACCACTTATAAAGCCCTTATACTTCCGGCAGCAAAACTGATCCCGCTTGAAACATTGGCCCGGATTCAGAAACTGGCGGAACAAGGCGCTACGGTTATTTTCGCCGAACAGTATCCTTCCGATGTTCCGGGATTATCTAATCTGGAAGAGAGGAGAGCAAAGTTTACTTCGGTAATGAAATTATTTCCGGATATAGATTCATTCGGTAAAGTTTCTGTGAATGTATCCGGTAAAGGGAAAATTATTACCGGAAATGACTATGGGGAAATATTACCGGCATGCGGGGCAGACAAAGAAATATTTGTGTCTGAACTTGGCGGGCAACTCATTCGCCGCAAGAATGCTACCGGATACCACTATTTCTTTACTATGCTGAAAAATAAACGTGTAGATGACTGGGTGACTTTGGGTGTAGATGCAGAAAGTGCTATGTTCTTTGATCCGATGACGGGCCAAAAGGGCAAGGCGGCTATAAGAAAGCGGAATGGAAAAACAGAAGTTTACATGCAGTTGCAACCGGGGGAATCCATTATCCTGAAAACATTTACTAACACCAAAATAACAACGGATAGTTGGAATTATTACCAACCGGCAGGAAATCAAACGGAACTGAAAGACGGATGGGAGATGAACTTCGTAGAAAGTGAGCCGGCCATTGATGAAACTTTCAAATTACATACGTTAGGCTCATGGACCGAACTTGGCAATAACAATCTTAAAAGGAATATGGGCACTGCCCGCTACACGATGAAATTTAATTTTAAGAAGCCTGCGAATGAAGAATACCGTTTGTGCCTGGGTGATGTCCGTGAAAGTGCAAGGGTGCGTGTTAACGGGAAGGATGCAGGTACGCTGTTCGCCGTGCCATTCGAAACAAATATCGGACAGTTGCTTGTCAACGGCGAGAATACACTGGAGATCGAAGTTACCAACCTGCCTGCCAACCGTATTGCCGATTTTGATAAGCGGGGTATCGAATGGCGCATATTCCGGGAAATCAACTTTGTGAGCATCACTTATAAAGATGTGCGTTTCGATACGTGGAACCCTGTTCCGTCGGGACTATTAGGCCCTGTAACAATAAAAGAATTAAGAAAAATACAACCATGAAGAAGACGTTTTTATTGACCTTCCTTTTGCTTTTAGGACTTGGCCTCACAGCCCAAAATCCGGACAGGTTTAATCCGAAAGACCTTACGATAGTAGGAACTTATTATTATCCGGAACATTGGGACGAATCGCAATGGGAGCGCGACCTGAAACAAATAAAGGAGCTCGGCTTCGATTTTGTGCATTATGCCGAATTTGCATGGGCGCAGCTTGAACCGGAAGAAGGTGTGTATGATTTTGCATGGCTCGACAGGGCGGTGGATATTGCCGGCAGAAACGGCTTGAAAGTGATTATGTGTACATCCACGGCTACCCCTCCCGTATGGCTTGTACGCCGGTATCCTGATGTGCTGATAGAACATGAGGACGGTACGAAGATGGATCACGGCGCACGCCAGCACCCCTCGGTTTCAAATAACTTCTATCGGGAATATTCGATGAAGATGATAGAGAAACTGGCGCAGCATTATGGGGATGACAAACGTATAATGGGTTGGCAGCTCGACAACGAACCACGTCCGGCACAGGATTACGGGAAGGACGCGCAGCAACGGTTCCGCGATTATGTGAAGGCTAAATATAAGACAATAGACGCCGTAAATAAGGCCTGGGGCACAGCATTCTGGAGCCAGGTATATTCTGGTTTTTCGGAGATAAACATTCCCCGTTTATCACAGATGTTTATGAATTCCCATCAAATACTCGACTACCATCGTTTTACAACAGACGAAATGGCTGGTTTTCTGGATGAGCAGGCGGTGCTTATACGTAAATATGCGAATCCTCAACAATGGATTACTACTAACTACATTCCCGAATATAGTGACGGACATCTGAGGAAAAGCAATGAGCTGGACTTCCACTCCTATACCCGCTATATGGTGTTCGGTGAAGATTATGGTATCGGGCGCAAAGGTTATCGTTTAGGGCCGGTGGAAAGAATAGCAAAGGCGAATGACTTTTTCCGCACTATAGACGGGGTGTATGGCGTGATGGAACTGCAACCCGGACAAGTGAACTGGGGCAGGATAAATTCGCAACCGTTGCCCGGAGCAGTCAGGCTGTGGTTGTGGCATGTATTTGCGGGAGGGAGCAAATTTACTTGTACTTACCGCTACCGTCAGCCGATATACGGAACGGAACTTTATCACTATGGTATTGTTGGCCCGGATGGTGTGACACCTACAAAAAGCGGACTAGAATATTCCCGGTTTATAAAGGAGATCGCACAACTGCGCAGGGAATATAAGGGTAGTACAAAAAATCCGGACAGTTATGAGAAACGCCGTACCGCTATTCTTTATAACCATGAGAATACATGGGAAATACAGCGTAACAGGCAGACAACCGAATGGGATACTGAAAAGCATATAGACAAGTATTATAATGCATTGAAAAACTTCGGGGCGCCTGTCGATTTTATAGATGAACGAAACGACTTTTCGGAATATAATGTAATGATCGCTCCCGCATATGAGATGCTGGACAGGGAATTGGTGCAACGTTGGCGGAACTATGTGGAGCAAGGTGGAAATCTGGTTTTAACGAGCCGCACTGGTCATAAATCACGCAACGGACAATTGTTTGAGGCTCCTTTTGGCGAACCTATCTATTCTTTGATAGGAGCAAAGATTGATTTTTACGATTTGCTGCAACCCCGGACTCCCGACCGGATAGCATTCGACGGCCGGAAATATGACTGGACAAGCTGGGGCGAAATATTGGTTCCCGAAGCAAATACTGACACATGGGCTACATATGAGGGCGATTTTTATGAAGGAAGTCCTGCAATAGTATTTCATCGTTTGGGTAAAGGCACGGTTACTTATGTAGGGGTGGATTCTCAAAAGGGGGAGATGGAAAAGGCTGTTTTGAAAAAACTGTATGGCGTTTTGAATATTCCATTAGCGGATTTGCCTGCGGGATTGCATATCGAATATCGTGACGGCTTTGGAATCGCAGTGAATTACGCGGACAAAATATATTCGCTGCCTTTGCCCGCAACCACAAAATATGTGATTGGCGGTAAGGATATTCCTGCGGCGGGAGTCTCTGTATGGAAGGAATGATGATGAGGCTTGCTCTGAATATAAACCGGCAATATGAAAAAATATCTATAATTGAATAACTTTATACAACAATAATTCGGTTAAAGAACAAAAAAGGACAGAGAAAGAATGAAGACATTAATTAACCTTATTTTATTACCGGTACTTCTTTTCTCTTGTGGAGGAAAGCAAAGAACGGCAGAAGCCGAGGATGCAAAATCTGTGTATTTATTCTCGTATTTCAAGGGAAATGGAGACGGCCTGCATTTGGCATATAGCAAAGACGGGATGAAATGGGAAGCATTGAATAACGATTCCATTTACCTGAAACCTGAAATTGGAAAAGACAAGCTGATGCGTGACCCCAGTATCGTTCGGGACGAAGAAGGTACCTTCCACATGGTATGGACTTCGGGTTGGTGGGATCAGGGTATTGGCTATGCATCGTCCAAAGATTTGAAAACATGGTCGCGACAGACGAATATTCCGGTTATGGAAAAGTTTGAAGGAACGAAGAACACATGGGCGCCGGAACTATTCTATGATAAGAAAGACAGGACTTTCTATATCTTCTGGGCCTCGACTATACCGGGTGTGTTTCCGGATTTACCTACTTCTGAAAGTGAAAAGGGATTAAATCACAGGCAATATTATGTAACGACTAAAGATTTCAAAACCTTCAGCGATACCAAACTGTTCTTTGAACCGGGGTTCAGTGTGATTGACGGTGCCATATTGGATAGGGAAGGGCTTTACTATCTTTTTATAAAGAATGAAAATTCAAGTCCGGCGGAGAAGAATATCCGTGTAGTATCCAATGATAAGCCTTACGGCTTTCCTGTTACGGTGTCAGAACCTATTACAGGAGACTATTGGGCCGAAGGACCTGCGCCGTTATCAGTTGGAGAATATGTTTATGTGTATTTTGATAAATACAGGGATCATAAATATGGAGCGGTAAGGTCGAAGGATATGAAAGTATGGGAGGATGTTTCCGATTCTATTGTTTTCCCTGTGGGCGTGCGGCATGGTACGGCTTTTACTGTTTCTGAAGATATATTGAATGGTTTGTTGGAATAGTTATTTTATAGATAATAATAACTCACAATTTCTTTATTATTACATAAAACTTTATCTATAGGTAGGAGCTGTTAGCCTTTAGCTTATAGCTGTTCTTTGAAGTATTGATTAAAGCAGTTACGAGTAAAAGAGACACGAGATACAAGTAGACGAGATACGAGTCACGAGCTGTAAACTAATGCCTGCTTACCGTTTACTGTTAACTGAAAAGTTAACCCGCTGGCGCGGACTTCCAGTCCGTGTCTTGTTGACATGCAACACACAGACGGGACGTCTGCGCGAGCGGAGGGAACGAAAAATTTGGAAATGGACAGAGTATATGACAAACCACGATACTGTTTACTGATGATTGTTTACTGTTCACTGAAAAAACTGTTACCTTTGTTACCTTTAAAAGTTATCTCCAAAATTCTCCAAGAAAACAAACGAAAACAAAAGTGATATGTATGAAACTAAATACACTTATATATAGCTATTTATATTAGTTAACAAGAGTAAAATTTGATTTTTATTTTTCATTTACATAATCGTTTTTTATCTATTATTTGTTACCTGTTTGTTACTTATGGATTTTTATAATTGTTACTTTATTCGTTTTTCGTAAATTATTATGTTTCTTATACTTATATAAGTACTGATTACTAGCTATTTAAAAACATACATATCAAAAGGTAATTAATCCTTATTTTCCTTTGCCATGTCGTTCCTTGTTTGTATCTTGCCCCCGGTCGATACAAAGCTCATATTCGTTTTTTTAGTATTAAAGGTTTGCAAAGATATAAATATCCGGTTAATTTACAAGGAAAAAGTGCTGATGCAAATCATTACTTAAACCTGTCCCTATTGATATACCCTATTCTTAATCAAGCCTGAAAGATATATTAATATAAGCAGCCAATAATGGATGAAAAATATTAATTACTCTCTATTCCATTTTACAAAGCACCATCATGGCAACTCAAACATACAACAAATATAAAATACTTATAGCTCCCGGTTCCAAAAAGATGCAGGGACTGAAGGTCGGGGATATTGTCCGCAGGCAATATTTCGACAATCCCAACCTTATCTATTCCCTGATGATTGTCCTTGAAACAGGCGTTGATATAATCGACGAAAAAGAATCTTCCTATATCATAGGCGCGCTGATCGAAGGGGATGAACCTCAGAGTGGTGAACTATTGGATTTTGTGCGTGTAACCAACCTGCATGACAATGACAGGAGTGGCGCCTTATACTTAACGGCATCTGACAGTGAAGCTCCATATCTGGATGTAATAGACGGCCTGGCATATAACCATTCATTATGTTATCCCTATATACCGGGTGGAAACCCTGATAATGCGGATAAGAATAAATATAGTTGTAGCGGAAGCCCTTTTCTGGATACAGCCTATAAGCAATCGGAACAGGATGCCGGCCGTATATACCGCATTACACGGAATGAAATGGTGGGGCAACCTGACTTCTTAGGGATAAAGCAGACGATAGAGAAACAATTGAGCCATCCCCAGCGTCTTATCGTTTCGTTTAAGGCCAGGGCTTCAAAAGCTATGACCGGGGTAAATGTATCTTTAGGTTTTAAGGAAGACGCAGGGCAAGCGGATGGGGAACAAACCATCGGTATCGATACAGGATGGCAATATAGGCTGTTTATGGTAACCATCGACCTGCCATCGCATTATCAGCGCAGCCTCTATATTGACCTTACCCGGCAACTGGAGGCGACGGGAGACTGGTTTGAAATCGCGGACCTGAATATTGTCCTGCAATCCTATATATCCACCTTCGCCAACGCGGCAAAAGTGCGGATCGGAAAAGTAAAGGGGATCGCAGACCCGGTTTTTGGCGTGCTTGATGGCTACGGGGCTTACTTCCGGAATATGTATGCCACCCAAAACGTCAATATTGCCGGGACACTGACTGCCGGGGATGAGAACGGGTTCAGCTCTACGTTTTATGTAGGAAAGATACATAAGAACGTCATCAGAAACAGTATCGACTGCGAGTTTACAGACTCTCCTGTTACACCCCTCGAAGAACATTCCCCAGTCGGTATTGGTAAATGCTGGATAACCGGAAACACAACAAAACTGAAAGTACAATCAGCCGGATGGCGGGAATCCCATCGGAATAAAAAATATTGTTTTTCCATTTGGATAAAAGCAGGTATTGCCACTAATATAGCAGTATACCAGGATGAATACCATTTGCAGGATATACAGGCGGATTCTACAGATTGGAAGAGGTATTCCGTCCCTTTCACCTTTAAGGACTCAAAAGAGACGGATTGTATTATCCGGCTGGAAGCTCCTGTCAGCGGAATGCTTATAACAGCGCCGCAATTGGAGGCAGGTTCCACCCCGTCTCAATACCAGCCTACAGACGGGACGCTTTCCTATGTAGAAGATTACGGGGCCTGGTTTTCTAAAGGTGGTATCGGGGGTACGATACAAAATCCCCTGTTAAAGCTGAACAATGACGGCTCCATCAGTTCCCGCGACAACTCTTTTGTTATCAATCCCGACGGCACGGGACACTTTGCCTCGGGACGCTTTAAATGGACAAAAGATACGATAAGCCTGCAGGACGTAACGATCAAATGGGAGGACTTCGATCCGGAAGCGCAGGAAAACCTGTTGCCCAAGTCCGTAAGCCTGAGCGGTACGGATATATTCCATTATCCGGATAAACCTGAAGAGGCCTGCGATCCCGTGGAGATCACCATCTACGCCACTGAGCATAACTTTACAGGGACAACAAGGAAATGGCAGTACCTCTCCCCGGAATCAGTATGGAAAGAATTAGCAGGTAATAATAAGGATTTTATACAGGTATCGCCTACAGGCCATTACTGGGAGGGAAGGGATGTTTTATCCCTCCGCTATACAGCGACTTATAAAGACGAAGCATTTGAGGATATTTTCTCCATTTATAAACAATTTGACGGGCAAAGCGCGTATTCTATCTATATAAACTCTTCCAACGGTTCCGTATTTAGAAACGGAGCTGTCTCAACGCTATTGTCGGCAAGGGTATATAAAGGCAGTGAAGATGTGACCGGAAAAATACCGGATATGAATTTCAGGTGGATAAGGAGCAGTAAGGATATTGCCGGCGATGCTCTATGGAACAGCGTGGATCATACGGGGAAAACACTGGAGATAACCGGAGAGGATGTTTACCGCAAAGCGGTATTCGACTGCGAAGTAATATTATCGACAATATAAAAAACAAGGATCATGGCACAAAAAGCAGCGCGTGGACAGGTCACTATTATCGACCAGAACGACGCGGTCAGCCTCCAGGCATTTATCGGCTCCAACCAGCCGCTGACACAGATTTATACGAAAGATACCAACGCCTATGCCCCGGCATGGACGGCGTCCCCTTACCTGGTACTGACGCCTGCTCTGTTCGTCAGCGGTAAGGGAGATGCCGACCAGGTTACTTCAGTAGGGAACGCGGCTACGCTGACACCCGGAATCAAGACCGGCTCGTCCAGGTGGTATAAGGACGGAGTAGCCGTCACCTCGGGACAAGACAGTTGCACTATAGCCGCAGCAGCATCCAAATATGCCCTGACGGTCAATACGAACCATATGAGCATTACATCGCCGCAGGTACGGTATACCTTCGAAGCGGTGTATATTGATGCGAACGGCCTGGAGATCGCTTTCCGCTCGGAGATACAATTCACCCGGCACCAGTCGGCGGGAGCCACGATCTGCGCTATCGCCTATGCCCCGGACGGGGTCATTTTCCGTAACGGCGAGGTCGCTTCGTTAAAGGCGCACTGCGACCTGTGGCGCGGGGCGGCAATCGATACGACCAACGTAACCTATTGCTGGGGTATCAAGGATTCTTCCGTCTTTGCCAATACGACCCTTTCGGCTGCTGCCGCGACCGGGGCCGTTACCGTAACCGTCGCTTCGGTAGCCAATATGGAGGCCGGGGGGAAGATTGTTATCGGTACGGCTACACATACGATCTCGACGGTCAATACTTCGACCAAAGCAGTTACCCTGACTTCCGCGTTGACGGCGGAGGCCGCATCCGGGGCTACGGTCAGGAACCCGTATTACAATGCCATGCTGGGAGCGGGCTGGTCGTGCCTGACTTCTTCCAACCCGCGCGGAGTAACGGCAGGGTGGACAAGCAATGAGATTACCATCACCGCCGATGCCGTCCTGAATTTTGAAACCTTCAAATGCGCGATTAAAGACACGGATACTTCGGCAGGCAATGCTTCCGCCAATAAGATCGTATGTGATATTATCTCCTTCTCGGATATGTCCGACCCTGTTATGGTGGATATCGTGAGCCAGAAGGGATTTATTATTAAGAACGACGCCAACGATGTGGACGCTAAAGCAGTGCTATACCGCGGCGGAGAGGAGCTGGACGCGGCAGGTACGGAATATACTTATACATGGAAACTCTGGAACGCGGCGGGTACGGCGGTCGCTAAAACCTATACGGGAAAAGCCGTTACCATTGCCAAAGCGGATGTGACGGGAAAGGGGGTATTGATGTGCGAGGTTTCAAAATGATCCGCTAAAAAGTACCGGCATGGAATCATGCTTATTAACTCCTTCTTTAAGAATAAATAAACGGCAAACACCGGTATTGCGAATAAAGAAAATACCGGTATTTGGATAAAAGATTACTACCTGTTATTGAAGGCGTTTCAGGCGGTACAATAATTGCCGGATTGCTTCCTGATAGTCATCGATAATAGCCTGGGTGAAGGCTTCCGTAAACAGTTCCCTCTGGGATTCCGTGTATTTGACAAACTCTTCCGCATGCTTTACGATATCCGATGGATTCTTTGTTTCAGGAATTACGATATCCAGGTCTCCTATTGTAGCATACGATGTTTCTACCAGGCGGTCGGTTACATCCAGCAGGTCTTCGATAGCCTGATCCAATGCAATGTGGGCGGAATAGCTGCCTGGGCCTGTAATATGCCAGTGATGCAGTTTCAGGCTGCTGTTAAATGAAAAGACTTTTCCGATAAATGCCGCAACCGCTACATGGGCAGATACAGCTTTTGATGATGTATTGTACATAATTTTGAAAAATTGGTTCATAATTATACCTGTAAATATAATGATTTTAATATTTTTTTACGGGATATTGCCTGATAAAATATTATTGTTGTATATCAAGGAAAATCCTTCCTGCATGCAGCCCCTGTCCATCGCTTCTAAAATAATGGTGCTAAAAGGGCGATAATAACAGTAAAGGTGAATAAATCTTATTCCCCGATAAATATCCGGGCTAAAATGCCCTGAATCCGCTTGTCTGTCTTACCTTTGTGCTTAAGCACGTAAGTGGCGCCGGTAAGCGGGCCACAAATGGGCTCATTGAATTCCCGGACTGTGCGCCGGTCTTCAGGGACAAATTACAGAGAGGTTCACAAATAATATATGATACCAATAACGCATTAAATTATGGCCACATTAAAGTTTATCCTGCGCAAGTCCGTCAGCGGAGCGCGCTGCAAGGGCAGCCTGTGCCTTCGCCTGATCCACAGCCGCAAGGTCAAAGTCATCACCAGCCCTTTCCGGCTTTACCCCCACGAATGGGACGGGGCCGGGCAAAGGGTACATCTTCCTGAAGAGGGCTCCCCGCGCTACCCTTACCTGTGCAAGGTAACCGAAAGCCTTTGCGCTTACGGCGAACAATTCGAAGAAGCGGCCGGGCGGCTGGAGAAATCGGGGCGTTATACCGTTGATGACATCCTTTGCAGTTACCATAGGGAGCATAACCCGGCCAACCTTTCCGGCTTTGCCGGGCTGCAGGAGCGCAACCTGCTGCGTGCCGGCCAGGAGCGTACCGCCCGTGCTTACCGCACCGTCAGCCGCGGGCTTATCACCTTCAATAAGGGGCGTGATATCCCCCTGAGCCAGATCAACGCCTGTATGATGAAAGAGTTCGAGGCCTACCTCAAGGAGCGGGGCAAGGCCATGAATACGATCTCTTACTATATGCGTATGCTGCGTGCCATCTATTGGAAGGCCGTCAAGGAGAAACTGATCGATGCCCGGCGTGAGAATCCTTTTGACCATGTTTTCACGGGCTTCCAGAAAACCCGTAAACGGGCATTGGATATCGAAAGCCTCCGCGCGCTGAACAGCCTTGATTTTTCGGCTTTACTGGAACGGCAAACCCAGCCGCCTGTAAATGCGCATAAGCAGCTTAAAGAAGCCCCGCGGGAGGATAAAACTACAGACAGGGCCCTTTATACTTCGTGGCGCTATTTCTTCTTTTGCTTCCATGCAAGGGGAATGAGCTTTGTGGATATGGCCTACCTGCGCAAGGAGAATATCCGCCAGGGGGTGATCAGCTACTACCGCAAGAAGACGGGCCAGAAGATCGAGGTGACGGTCACGCCCACTTTACAGCGCATCATCGACAGCTTCAGCGGCGAGGTCCGCCACAGCCCCTACCTCTTCCCCGTCATCCGGGACGCGGACAGATCCCCGCGCCTGCAATACGAGAACGGCCTGCGCCTCCAGAATAAGCGCCTGAAAAAATTATCCGCCCTGGCCGGCATTGGGGAGAAATTAACGACCCATGTCTCGCGCCACAGCTGGGCGACCATCGGCAAGAAGCAGAACCTGCCGCTGTGGGTTATCAGCGAGGGCCTGGGGCATTCCTCCGAAAAGATGACCTATACCTACCTGGCCTCCTTCGACCGCTCGACCCTTGACCGGGCCAACGAGCAGATCGCCCTGGCCCTGGTCTCCCCGCCATCCGCTACCGCCGGCTTCGCCTGCCTGTAGGGCTGAAACCGGTTTATATGCCTTTACAAACAAAAACTATAGCTTACATTTCTTGATCAGCTTACCCGCTATTTTATATGGCAGGGCATATTTTCTTTTATTTCCGGCTGAAAATAAAAAAGTATTTTTATATTTGTAAGCATATTTTTACTGAAAGGAGGAAAATAGGAGCATATTCTGAGCCGGACAACACAAAACCGAACGTTTTGCGTTCATTTTATCTATTCATCTTAACATCTGACACTTAGCAAGTGTCGGAATAAGTTTGTTTAACGCATATAAACAATTGCAAAGTTAGGCGTTATTTTTTAATAATGTTGTTAGATTCGGTTATCCATTTTTACACTTTCTTTACCTATTTCACACCCAAACCTGTGATGTTGCCGTATCCCGCCCGGCGGTTCTCCCAGATGCTGCTTACAGTAGCGGCTGAATGAGGCTTTTGATGCAAAGCCGAATTCAGCGCGCAGTTCGTTTAGCGATTTATCCCCCGTGCAGAGGGCATGGTATATCTTTTTTGCCCTGTGCTGGTTCATCCACTTGTACCCGGATATATTAAATACCTTCCTGAAGCGCTTCTCTATGCCTGAGAGGGACATATTCATCGCGGCGGCCAACTCGGAAAGGGAGTGGTAGTTGTGGTAATTGTTCATCACATAAAGGGAGAAACCCGGGTCACCGCTCAGGGCCTCGTGAAAAAACAACGCGAGTTCCTCTTTCGAATAAAATTCCCCGAGCAGGTAGAGCAGTTCATTTATCTTCAGTTCATTATAATATCCGCAACAGAGCCCTTTGCGTATACAGTAGGCCAGCATATCCGTATACCCCTTTACGGGTTCCTTCATTTCCAGCAGGTAGGGGGAATCCGTTCCCGTATCCGGCGTCCGGTGTACCAGGTCCTCCAGCCTGTAGCAGTCGCAGAACTGCAGCTTGGAGTAAGGGCGTATGAACAGGAGCAGGGCTCCGGATTCAGCCCTGTAGCTGAAGTTGTAGCCTACAGGCAGGTAAAGCGCCTGCCCGCAGCGCATCCGGCGGTTATTGTACATCCCGAAGGAATAGGTGATCTCCCCCCTGAGCAGGAAGATGATCTTACTCTGCAGGGCCTGTTGTTTATGGCTGCTGCCGGTACTGATTTCTTTGGTTTCAATGGCCGGTCTTGTTCCCTTGTCGCAGCTCTGGCAGTTGCGGCAGGCCATGTGTTCGTTAAGGTATGATAAATCCATATTCAGTTGGTTTTGAGTTTGTTTAATCCATGTTTAATGATGCTGTTGCTGTGTCAGGCCGGTTTGTACCCGGAAAGGCTATTGGTTATCAATTAATTAAAAGCCCGTCGCCCTCCGGTTTTCCTGCCGTCGGGGGTCCGCCTGTTTAACGGTTCGTGTCAGAAGTTATCCCTTGTATTTATTTATTGCTTGTTAATGTGTTAATATACAGACGATTGCAATCCAGTCTACATACCATCTGACACTTGCTAAGTGTCAGATGCCGGAATCAGATAAATATATCTCGATGCATGCCTTTCCGTCAGGGGGGCATGCAATCTTACTCCGGTTCATCCGGGAGGGGATAAAACGGTATAAACAGTATACAGGCGGCGGTAAGGCAACAGATGGAACGTTTAACAAAAACAATACAAACAGATGTGCAGTATTCACTATTTTCCGGTAACGATGGAGCGGCAGGGCGGACGGTTTTATATCGGCCTGGACATGCATTTTGTGGGGGATATGGCCACGGCCGACCGGGCGCACTGGTTCATACCCGTACTATACGGCGGGGACAGGCGCAGGGAGTTACCCATGGTTCTGGTCGCCGGCGGGTCGCGCTACCGGTCTTTGCGTCTTGCCTTATGGGGCCTTGGCAGCAACATATTGCGCTCTTACCATATAAAAAAGCTGTTGCAGGCAGCCGGCAGGGCGGTCATCGATTACCCTTACCGCATATCCCTTCCCTACGAGGAGTGGATGGACAAGGCGGAAATAACCGTCATACAACAGTGAACCGGCAGGCGATGATCAATCAACATGAAGTCAAATAAATAATATATAAAAAATATATACATAAAAATACAGACATCCTTTATGAAACAATCCGTATTCATCTTTCTGCTTCTAGCCATAGCCCTGGTTTCCGTACGGGGGCAGGACAAAGCAGGCAACCTGCCGCTATCCTCGCCGCACCTGGCGGTCAAGACCAATCTGCTGTACGATGCGACCACCACTTTCAACCTGGGGCTGGAAGTCAGGCTGGACAGCCGCTATACACTGGATATACCGGTTAATTACAATCCCTTCACCTATAGCGGGAATAGGAAGCTGAAGCATATACTGGTGCAGCCCGAGCTCCGTTACTGGCTTTACGAGCCGTTCTTCGGTCATTTCTTCGGTGTGCATGCGCTCTATGCCAATTACAATGTGGGGGCTATCAAGCTGCCGCTGGACCTGTACCCGGACCTGGAGACCAGCCGTTACCGGGGCGACCTTTTCGGGGCGGGCTTTTCTTACGGTTACCACTGGATGCTCTCCCCCCGCTGGAGCCTGGAAGCCACATTCGGTTTCGGGTATGCCTATTCGGATTATGACAAATATGAGTGTAAAACCTGCGGCAAGCTGCTGGAAAGCGGCAGCAAGCATTATTTCGGGCCTACAAAGGCAGGTATATCCATCATCTATATAATCAAATAAGACAATGAAACGTATGAAACGATTCCATATTTCCCATATACCGGCTGTATTTTTCCTGTTGGCGGCGCTCAGCCTGCCGGCACAGAATAAGGATTTCTATAAAGGCCGGCTGTCGGTTGAAAGCGCCGGGCTGAAAGAAGAGGGCGACAGCCTGCTATTAAGTTTTTCCGTACACATACAGGGCCGGGCCGTCTCCCGTGGTCAATCGATGCTGCTGGTTCCCGAGCTGAGTACCGGTAGCGATCCGGACAGCAACATGTTAACCTTTCCCTATATACTGGTCAACGGTGACCGGCGCCAAAAGCTGAACGAACGCTATTTTACCCTTGCGGACATGGACCGGGTAACCGCCTATCATCGTCCTTTGATGCAGGTAAATACCCGTCCGTCCACCGATACGACACTTCTGTATAACCTGAAAATCCCCTATGAATCCTGGATGGATTCCGCCCGCCTGGTGCTCTACCAGCAGGTTACGGGATACAGGCAGGAATCACGGCTGTATGCGTTGGCATTGAGCGGCAAGGTGGAATTGGAAGCACGTG
This sequence comes from Dysgonomonas termitidis, assembly GCF_054657735.1. Classification (NCBI taxonomy): domain Bacteria; kingdom Pseudomonadati; phylum Bacteroidota; class Bacteroidia; order Bacteroidales; family Dysgonomonadaceae; genus Dysgonomonas; species Dysgonomonas termitidis. The sequence goes on from NZ_BAAHYD010000003.1 coordinate 1,036,622, forward strand.
TGCCCTATCAGGTCAGCCCCGGTGTATCCTTCCTTGTTCCGGACAGGGAAGTCAAGACGCGCAGGCGTCAGGACAAGGCTTTCCTTGACTTCCGGGTGGGCAGGTCGGCCATCGATCCCGGTTTCCGCCGGAATCCCGCGGAGCTGGCCAGGATCAGCGAAGCCGTCTCGGATGTGAAAAACAACCCCGATGCGGTGATTACCGGCCTGTTTATCGAAGGCTATGCTTCCCCCGACGGATTGTACACCACCAACGAGCGTTTATCGAAAGAACGGGCTCTGGCGCTGAGGGATTACCTGAAAACGAAGTTCGGATTCGACGAGGGCCTTTTCAAAGTATCCTCTGTGGCCGAGGACTGGGACGGGCTGGCCGTACAGGTACAGGCCTCCGGTATGGAATACAAAGATAAGATATTGGACATTATCGCCACCACGGGAATAATGGAAGGACGCGAAGGCGCCCTGATGCGCCTGGCAAAGGGTGCGCCCTACCGGCAGATGCTCCGGGATATGTTCCCCGGACTCCGCAGGGTGGAATACCAGGTCGACTATACGGTCAGGGATTACACTGTCGAAGAAAGCAAATCGCTGTATAGCCGCAAACCGGAAGACCTGTCACAACTGGAGCTTTACAACCTGGCCCAAAGTTACGGCAAAGGCACGAAGGACTATACGGATATATTGCTCGAAGCGATTCCCAGATACTATCCCGGTGATGTGGCGGCAAACGTCAACGCGGCGGCGCTGCTGATCGAGAACGGGGAGCTGAATAGCGCAGGGCGCCTGCTGGACAAGGCAGCCGGCACAGCCGGTGGCGGCAACCATCCGGCCGTACTGAACAACCTGGGCGTGATACGCCTGCTGGCAGGGGAACTCGACCAGGCCGAAGCCCTGTTTAACCGGGCGAAAACAGCCGGCAGCAAGGAAGCGGCCCGCAACTTGGAGGAAGTAACGGCCAAACGGGTCGATAACAAGAAAATGGAACGGTATAAAAGCCGGTAAACCTTCCCCGCAAACCGGCTTGCGTCGACATACGGCGCGCCGGCAACGGTTTACAGGCCGGTACCGCAATCGAATAACCATTCATACATATAAATAAAAGGTAATGATAATTAAACAAACAAACGTAACAAAAGTATCAACAAGGAAAGAGGAGGGCCGTAAAGATCAGGAAAGGAGCGATTTAAACGTAGCTGGAAGAAACAGTTACAGTTAAGAGAAACAGTTAAGAGAAATACCCGGAAAAAACGATCAGGAGAAACAACCGGAAAAAACAAAAGAACGATTAAGCAAAACAGTCAGAAAGCAAAAAAAACAATTCGAAAAATTCAAAAATCAATTACAAAAATTCAATTAAGAAATTCAGACGATTGATTATTTATTTTATTAAATTTTTAAAACAAAAAGAATGAAAACAAATTTCAAACATGCAATTATTGCAGCAACAGCCCTGCTATTAGGATTCAGCAGCTGTTCGAATGACGATGCGAACGCTCCGGCGGACGATCTTCCTAAAAAAAGCGTGACCGTGAGTATCGCCGTGCCGTCGACCTATGCCGATGAAGCGACAGCTGTAGGAGTGACACCTGATATCGCCGAAGCGACAGTATTCTTCGTCGGTGGCGGTGTTATCGCAGAAGTCGGTACGCTGACTACCGCGGAGGTAACGTCAGGTAAAACATTTCCCGATGTACCGGGTTCCGTAACCGAAGTGGTTATTGTCGCCAATACCGCGACTATAGCAACATCCCCTGCTATCACTACAATAGCGGCAAATGATCCTTTATCGGAACTGAACGAGCTACTGTTCCAACAGGCCAGTCAGACCCACCCGAAAACAGGTGTTAATGTATTCGGCCGCGCTACTATCACAGGAGGTGCGGGTGCATATACAGCCAATGTAATGCTGGTTCCTGCTATTTCCCGGTACGAGATAAAAGAAATTTTGGCAGATCCGCTTGCAGCTATCCCATTGACAAGTTTCAAACTGACAGGGATTTATATCAACAATACATACACACAAATCGGTACGGACTATGTAACTAAGCCGACTTCGACTGCTAATATTCTGAGCTATGGCAAGTCTGATGCAATTTGGACCAACGGTTCATACCCTGCACGTTTCAAAGATGAATTTACAGGAGTTACAGGCGCTACAAGCTTTACACCGGCTAACAGATGGTCTTATTATGTAATGCCTGTAAAATCGTTGGTTGTGGGAACAACCATCGACGGGGTAGCCCAATCAGTGATTCCCCATATCATATTAAAAATAGAGGACGCAACTGCTGCCGGTTATTCTTTCCCTAGTCCTGCTTATATTACTATTAAAGACCTGAAAGTAGGTGGAGCACCGTTAACACAATTGGAACCCGGAAAAGTATACAGCATAGGTGGATCTGCCACTGGTGACGGTATTAAAATAGGAGGTGGAAATTTGGCTCCGGATCCGGAAACAAATGCTACTGAGAATATTCAAGTAACAGCTACTGTAACTCCATGGACAAACGTGGACGTTGATCCTGTATTTTAAATAACAGCTATTGAACTTTCACCTCAAAGGGGCCGGGGCTTACACTGCCCGGCTACTTTCGGAGAAACCAATCAAAAACCTTCAGAAGGGACGGGGAAGGGTTCCGGGTATAACGGACCGGCGCCCCTCCTCTCCCGGGAGGGTTTATCATAAAGCGGTTCACGGTAACTTACCGGAAACGGACCCTGTAAAACGGTATAATAAACGATACGACAAAAAAAATAAAGCCAATAAACAAGCAAGCGGTAACGCGGTTATTGCCTGCGATTGCCTTACAAAAATAAATTATTCACATATGAAACAGCTGAAGACATTAATCCTGCTAGTTGCGTCCGTATTTTTCACCGGATGTATCGGTGATGACCTGAGTGATTGCCCACCGGATGAGAATCTGACGCTCGCATTTTCCTACCTGAACTTTCCGGACCATATCAGCCGGGTGACAGTCGCGATATACGATCCGAGCGGAAAGCTGGTGGAGACGGTGCAAGTTGATAAGAACGATCTGGATGCCTTCCGGGGAGTCCGGTTATACCTGCCGGCAGGTGATTATACAGCTGTCTGCTGGGGGAACGCTTTTGATAATACTCAAATCAACGGGCTGTCCAATGGGGCCGGTATAAGCCAGCAAGAAGCGGCTCATCCCGGTTACTTCAATTCCGCGCGCATACCGACCAACGATGCCCTGTATTACGGCAAACATACCTTTACGGTCAAACCGGACACAGCCAATAGCGAGACGGTACCATTCACACCGGCCTATATCCGGCTCGTCATACAAGTCAAAGGCCTGGCCAGCACCGACGCCGGCGCACCGCCTTCCCTTTATCCTTATATCAGGGTGAACAACCTTGTACCTGCATACGACTATAATATGGTTACCCACGGTAACCCTACGACATACTATCCGCCGGTAACGGTAGACACGGGCAACAAACAGGCGCAGGCCACCTGCGACGTGCTGCGCTTCACGGCCGATAACCCTATCACGATAGACGTGCTGGACAACAGCACGGACAATACAGTGCTCCATACCGTAAACCTGCAAAAATTCATAGCCGACAACAATATCGTCATCGCTGACGGCAAAGAGGTCACCATACCGATCCTTATCTCATTCGAGGGGAATGTGGTTATCGTCACGCTGCTCGAGAACTGGGGAAACATCCCTGTAGACACGCTGTAATGACAATCACTGTATTGCAATAACATAACAATATAATTAACCGGTAAGATAGATAACGATTTAATACATGCTTAACAAAGAAAGATAGAACGATGAAATTAATAACTAAAGTTTTCTTGCTGGCCTGTCTGGTCGCCGTTACCGGCTGCACCACGGATGGCGATAATCCGGTTCAGCCTGATCCGGGTCAGAACGGGGAAAAGAATGTGACCCTCGAGGTTCGCATCCCCGGCGCCCGAACACCCTCGACCTACGGCATGACCGCGGGGCAGGAAAACCAGGTGAGCCAGCTTACCGTGCTGGCCTACAAGGATATCAGCGGCACCGAAGAGCTTCAACAAATGATCGTTGCCACATCATCGGAATTCACGAGTGACGGCAGCGGCAATGTCAAGGTGACCCTGTCCCTCCCTGCGGGCGATTACAGCCGCCTGGTGGTGGTCGCCAATGCCAACAGCCAGGTCGGCGCATTGGCCGACGACAGCCCCATTAGCGAACTGAATGCCATCGAATATACCCATGCCAGCGGACAATGGGATACCGCTACACCGGATTACATCCCGATGACGGGCGAAGTAATAGCCGGAACGACCAATGGCATCAGTATACGGCAGGGCCAGTCGAAGACCTTCAGCGGCCTGAACCTGGTACGCATGCTGGCGCGTGTGGATATAATCAACAATGCAACCTCTACTTTCACGCTCAAAGACGTGATGCTGTATAACTTCAAGAAAAACGGCCTGCTGGTCAACGACGATACGCAATACGGGGCTTCCCCGGCACAGCCTAACCTGCCCGGAACCCTGCAGAATGCCACCTCCCCGCTAACCTATAACTACACTGCATTGCAGTCCGGTAATAAGATGGAGGGTGAGATCTATGCCTTCGAGGCGGCCGCCCCCGTGCTGGCAAATATCGCCACTTCACCCCGTATCATCATCAAGGGTACCTATAGCGGAACAGATTACTTCTATCCGGTCGACTTCACCTACGACGGCAGCAGCGGTACCACCAAAGGTGCTTTCATGCCGGTCGTGCGTAACCATAAATACATCTTCACCGTCTCACAGGTCAGCGGCCCGGGCTTTGCCACTGCAGATGCCGCCCTGGCATCGACGGAGGTCATTACCAACATCGACGTGCAGGTCTTCGTCATCGATGAAAACTTAACCGATGTCTATTGGGATGCAAAGAATTACCTGGCGGTCAATGCGCCGGACTTTGATTTTGGCTATGAGGCGGTGACAGCCGCTTCCACCGGCAATACCTTCACCGTTAAATCCACCGCCCCCTGGACGATCGAATGTTTCGAAGCGGACGGAACAACATCTATTCCCAACGGCGGCTGGCTATCGGTCAACCCCGCAACAGGCACTGCCACCTCGACGGCTACCGTTTCGGTTCTGGTTGCTGCCAATGGCGGAGCAGCACGAACAGGGAAACTAATAATACAGTCCGGGCTATTTACCCATATAGTTACGGTGAACCAGGAGGTTATGTCGCCTACTGCAAATTCATTCATAGTCGCTCCAAATACAAATAACTACGCAATCCCTGTCAGGAATTGCAACATGTCCGACCTGGGCATACAGCTAAACGATGGTGAAACATTCACTGCGGAAGTGGTATGGGAAAGCGATGCGAATGCGGTTAGTACTGTCACGGTAAATGGCAGCGGCCCATATGGCAATATAGTTGTCAGTACCGGATCAGCCGAAGGAAACGGTGTGGTATGCATTAAGAAGGGTGGAGTGATCCTGTGGTCATGGCATATCTGGGTGACAAATTATAATCCGGAAACCGGTACATACGTTTCTAACGGCCAGACCTTTATGGAGCGTAACCTGGGCGCCATGAACAATACACCGGGCGATGTTGGCTCCCTGGGCCTGATGTACCAGTGGGGCCGCAAGGATCCATTCCCGGGATCAGCCAGTACTACTGCGAATACCGAGCCAACTTATGCCACTGTTACAAAAACCCAAGCTCCCGCGGGTACTTCCCCTAATTACAATATCGGCGTTGCTGTGGCAAATCCGCTGACATTCTATACCGGGTCTAGTGCGAACAGTTATGACTGGTACAGCATCACAGCCAGCATTAAAAATGACGCCCTTTGGGGGGCTTCGAAGACCATTTACGATCCTTGTCCGGAAGGTTGGAAGGTTCCTGCTTCGGGACCCACCTCTGACTCGCCGTGGTATGACTTAACGTCGCAGTGGTTCAGTGTCGGTACCGGTGCAGACTGGACACTGAATGGTCGAGGCTACTACCCCGCTTGCGGGCATCGCGGCCGTGCCGACGGTAATTTAACAGCTTTAGATACCGGCCGCGGCTTATATGGTTCATCTGCGATTAACGGTAATAATGTAAAATACCTTGATTTCGGTCCTGGCGCCCTGAATACAAACTCGAACCAAGCGCGTGGATACGCCTCTGCCATTCGCTGCGTAGTCGAGTAACAATACGTAGGTGAGCGTATTTGATTTATTCCCTTCGTGCATTTAATATTGTACAGCGTACAGTGCTGTTACAGCAGGGTGGGCGAACAACACCACAGGGTAGCGCCAGGCTACCCTACAAAAAGGGAAAAAAGGCTAAGTGAGCCATACAGATATAAATGAACGATAAATACGACATATTCAGTTCCGGCCGGTTGGCGGTAATCCCGTGCAGCGGTAACAGGAAAAGTCTGATGTATGACATATATAAAAAATGCAATATATAAAAAAAGCTCAAGGATATGAAAACCAATAAAATGTATAAGCGCTCCCGGTTATCCCTGCTGGTGACCGGGGTATTAGGCCTGTTTACGATCGCATACACATCGTGCAGGAACGATGATCCCGTGGATATGAACGGCCCGGGTAAAGAGATAACCATCACAATGTCCGTACCCGGCATCAACCCGGCGGACGGCCCGGTGACCTATGCCATGCCAACAGACGAGGCCAAGGTCAATACGGTCGATGTGCTGTGCTTCCAGACCGACCCCGCAGGCACTGCGGATGTGGACAGGGGAACCTTCCTCTACCGTGCCACCGTAGGGCATACGGCAGGCGATAATACCTTTAAGGTTATCCTGGCCGAACTGGCCGTCAACCAGACGCTTGTCGTGCTGGCCAACTGCCGCACACAGGTGGAAACCCTGCTGGGAACCATCTCTGCGGGAGCCACCAAGGCGAGCGTTATCAGCAGCCTTTTGCTGGAGCAGAGTACCGCTTTCGACGCATCTACCATGACGGGCATCCCGATGTGGGGCGAGATCACCAACCAGGCCGTTACATCAGGCTATAATCCCATCGGCGGGCTGAGCGTCAACCTGACGCGTATGCTGGCCCGGGTCAATATCACCAATGGCGAAGTCCTCTTCGACCTGACGGAAGCCTACCTGTACAACCCCCGCCAGAAGGGCAGCATAATCCCTGATAACTGGACCGGTACAGACGTGACTAACCCGACCATCGTAGCAGGAGCCCAGATGGCTCAGAAGACCAGGTTCGGGCCCTTCACCACTTCGGCGACGAACACAATCGACAATAAGATCTATACCTTCGAGGCCGATAACATCGCCAAGGCCGGAACAGATCCGCTGGACGCCACCTGCCTGGTCGTCGGCGGCTATTACAACGGTAGCCTCACAAAGTCCTACTACCGTGTAGACCTGAAGAATTATACAACAAACGCGTTCTACGATGTAAAGCGTAATTATTCATATAACGTTACCATCACTAAAATAGACCTTGAAGGCCCGGACACTCCGGATAAAGCCTTTGAGGGGAAAGCCACAATACAGGCAACCGTGCAGGCATGGAACGACCGCAATGGCAGTGTGACAGCCGGCCAGAGCCACCTGTATGTGTCGCGGCCATACCTGTGGGTCAAATTGGATGGAACCACTGAAGCTTATGCCGGAAGCAAAACGATCACGATAAAAACGGACGATCCGTCCGGCTGGCACTTCGATACCTCGGATGCGACAACCGCTGCGACTCTCACTTGGGCGCAACCTTCGCAATCAAGCGGCGCCCAAAATTCCAGTGTTAATCTGACCTTCACTCCCAACAACGCAAGTGCGTTCTTGGAAGGCGCCGCGGTGATTACTACCGGTAACCTCAAATATACGATCCACTTTGTTCAGGACGATTGTGGGCGGTTTGGCCACGCTCTACCCCAAACAATGGGAAGTAACGTCTACTTAACCTACCGCGACAACTATGATACAGGCTTATTTCGATCTCGCGTTTGCTGGACGTTACAAAACTCTATCGAAGGTGTTCCCATCATGACCACTTTACAGAGCGTCGAATACCCGTTCTATACTGCAAGCACTCGGGTGGACGCTTGCCCTGATCCGTGGCACCTCATGCCTTACGCTACCACAAAATGGCCGATGCCACAATACACCAATGAAATCCTTGACGCCGGGCTGGCGGCAGGTCTCTCCTACGTAGACATGGCAGGCCGAACGTTCAGCCCGGCGGGCCTCGTTTGGAATTACATGGGTTGGACGGTCTGGACGGACGCTCCCTTAGCGGATTCGAACGACAGGATCATACAATCGAACACTGTGCCGGGGACTTATTACAGCTCAAGCGCGACAAGGGCTAGTACTGTTTACAACAATTCGCCGAATATGCGCGCCACCACCAAGTGCGTGAAAGACACCTAATAGCGCACAGCCCGTAAGCCACCCCTCCCAGGTGCCAAAACAGCACCAGAGTCAGTTCGCTGTCACCCTCACCCTATAGGGTAGCGCCAGGCTACCCTATATAAAAGGGAAAAAAGGTCGGGGGGGTGACAAACAGAGATAAATAAATGAAAACTAATAGCTTAAACAAAAATACAGGATGAAGGCAAAACATAAAAACCAAGGAGTATCCGCCATAAAGCGGCTACGGAGCACCTTTAACCGGGTGATAACCAGCATATAGCCCTTCCGCCATCCTGACGCCGTAAAGACGGACGGCAGGACAAGGGAGAAGCGACTGAATTAAACGAAGGATATAACAAAAATAAACGTAAAGAGTAAAATGCTAAAACACAACATCCGCCCGGTACCTTACTACACGCAGACCGCTTCGGCCTGGGAGAAGGAGTTGGCCGCCTGTTAAGCAAGATAGTGGAAGTCGAAGCCTGCTGAATCCTGTTCCGGTTGCCGGAGCACAGGCTGACGAATAAACGGCGTCACTGCGACGACAAGGTAACGAATACACCGGCTCTTTAACGCCTCAGATAATGCTACAAAAGGGTATCGAAAGAGGAACATATATACGTATAAAAAAATGTAATGATCTGAACGCCAAATGCATATTATACAAAGGAGTTGAATATGATTAACGATGATAAAAGCTGTACAGGATATATAAAAAAATACAGAAAAATGAAACACATAAATAACATAATGGCACTGGCTTTCTTGCTGGCCTGTCTGGTCGCCGTTACCGGCTGCACCACGGATGGCGATAATCCGGGTCAGCCTGATCCGGGTCAGAACGGGGAAAAGAATGTGACCCTCGAGGTTCGCATCCCCGGCGCCCGAACACCCTCGACCTACGGCATGACCGCGGGGCAGGAAAACCAGGTGAGCCAGCTCACCGTGCTGGCCTACAAGGATGTCAGCGGCACCGAACAGCTTCAACAGAAGATCGTTGCCACATCCTCGGATATAACTTCCAGCGGCACCAATAATGAAAATGTCAAGGTGACCCTGTCCATCCCTGCGGGCGATTACAGCCGGCTGGTGGTGGTCGCCAATGCCAACAGCCAGGTCGGCGCATTGGCCGACGACAGCCCCATTAGCGAACTGAATGCCATCGAATATACCCATGCCAGCGGACAATGGGATACCGCTACACCGGATTACATCCCGATGACGGGCGAAGTAATAGCCGGGACGACCAACGGCATCAGTATCAGGCAGGGCCAGACCTTCAGCGGCCTGAACCTGGTACGCATGCTGGCGCGTGTGGATATCGTCAACAGCGCCGCAGCGACATTTACGCTCAAAGACGTGATGCTGTACAACTTCAATAAAAACGGCCTGCTGGTCAACGACGATACGCAATACGGGGCTTCCCCGGCACAGCCTAACCTGCCCGGAGCGGTACAGAATGCCACCTCCCCGATAACATACACCGGGGCCGCGGTGTCGGCCAATATGGCCGGCGAGATCTATGCCTTCGAAGCGGCCGCCCCGACAACCGCAACGATAAGCACCCAGACCGCCCCCCGCATCATTATCAGGGGGACATACAACCTTGTGGATTATTACTATCCGGTGGACTTCACCTACGACGGCAGCGTTAGCGGTACCACCAAAGGCGACTTCATGCCGATCGTACGCAACCATAGGTACACCTTCACCGTCTCACAGGTCAGCGGCCCGGGCTTTGCTACGGCTGCCGCCGCATTGGCTTCGACGGATGTCATTACCAATATCGACGTACAGGTCTTCGTCATCGATGAAAACGTTACGGATGTCTATTGGGATGCAAAGAATTACCTGGCGGTCAATGCGCCGGACTTTAGCTTCGGCTATGAGGAGGTAACCGATGCATCCACGGACAACAAAATCACCGTCAAATCCACTGCCGCCTGGACGATCTCTTGTTTCGAAGCCGACGGTACAACGGCCCCGGACGGCGGCTGGCTTTCGGTAGATGACCCAGGAGGAGATGCTAACACAATGGAAACCGTATCGGTGCTGCTTCAGGAAAATACCGGGGCAGCGCGCGAAGGTAAAATCAAAATACAGTCAGGGAACTTTACCCATGTCGTAACGGTTACGCAGTCGGGCGACGACCGCGTGAAAATCGATGTTGGTACTATCTACGGCACGGGTGTAGGATCATTCACTATAAGTACCGCGCTTGACCCCACACCGCTACCCCCGGGCTCCTATGTGCCTGCGGGCTCGGTAGTATACATTACAGCTACCGAGGCTAATGTCAACGCTATGTCTTTCACCATCCTGAACGACACTTTAATAGACATATATGCACCGAAATATCATATAGAATTTGTTCCCGTAGATTCACGTACCTTCAGACTAGTGGACGAACCAGGTAGGGTGACTAATCCCGCAGTGGCTGCGTATGAGGGGTATGACTACACATACGATGATATCCCCTCACCGGGGTTTTGGACAAACACGAGTGCGGGAGGCACCTATTATTGGACTATAAGGCCTGGCCGAGAGACGAAAATCGTAAACGGGTACAAGATCGGTGTTTTGCACCGCGCCGTAGGCAAATCAAGCTGGACTGGGCTCGCATTAGATTACGTTATAATAACAGAGCGCTAATAAATCGACAGTTCGCCAAAGTCATTTGAGGCCAAACAAATCCGGCTCAGTTCACTGTCACTGTGACCCTCTAGGAAAGCGCTATGCTACCCTACTAAAAAAGAAAACAAAGGTCGGGAATTGACAAATAGATAAAAATAAATGAATACGAACAGATAAAAATATATAACAGGATGAATCAAAACGATAACAACCGGGAAAACCGGTACTTAAACGAACGGAGTATACAGCTAACAAGCTGTAATCCGGCACGAAGATGCAACGACACCCCTGTGCTGTTGTTATCCGTTTCCGGCCGGACGACGCGCGAAAAGGAGCCAATTATACAGGACCATGACTAAAACCGCTGTACATATGGCACTCGACTGCCGGCTTGAAAACGTTATAGTTCATTATTACATTGTTCATGTAAGTGGGTTTGGCAGGCTCCCTATTAGATTCTGATGATACATATAACCTCTTTCACCGGGAGCCTGCATTTACCCGGCCGTTATGAACAATGTAACGAGCTATGAGTATAAAAATAAAAGAAACAATGACATTGGAACAAGATATATAAAAAAGGACCCTTGGCCGCCGGCGGGCGTCAAGGTCATAATTCCGTAGCCGGAATAAAGGCTGGGAAGTAGTTTTTGTAAAGTTTTGTAAAGTTTGTGTTAAGGTGGGGATCCTGCATGTCGGGATGACAGTCAGGGTCCCTTTTTATTAGTCTCCATGAATTGTCAGGTAAAAAGTTTCGGACCCATAAGGTCCGTATAAGTTAGAAAAGACGTCAGGCCGTGAAGTAGCCTGATTGTGTAGTTTTGTAAAGTTTGTGGAACCACGCCTGTTGTGATAATATGCGTGGTTTGTTTAAAAGGAATACGATTAAAAAAGACATACGATGATAATTAACAAACATAGAATAAAGGACACGATGGATATATATGCCGGCATACTGCTGCGGATACTGGGCGACCACAGCCTGGAAGGGCAGTACGATCCCGGCAGCGGCCTGGTTTACCTCTTCCACGAGGATGAAAACGGCTGTGTATGCAACCTGTTCAGTTGCAGCGGGGCCACCCTTGAGAGCCGCCTTATCAGCACCATGAGCGCGGCGGGAGAAGATACCCGTCTGGTGCGGGCCTGCTTGTCGGCCATCAACCGCCAGCTGGACTGGGGCGGCTTCTACGTGGATTCCGTCACGGGCTGTATCGCCTATGCGGTGGACTACAGCCTGCCCCCGGCGGGCTTACAGTATGGCGATGCCGGCCTGGCAAGGTTCTGTACGCAGGCCTGGCAGACCTGGTTTAATTACTGTAGCACCCTTTCGCGGCTGACCCGGCAGATGTATGACGCCGGTGAGGCTGACCGGGGCAACTGAATGGATACCGGAAAGATGAAACGTAAAAACATGAAACATACAGCAAGCTAACTAAGAGAAGTGTTTATGTGGCACCAGGTTTACCGGGCATTATGTAGTTATTATGTAAACACTCAGATCTGCGTGAGTTGTGATAATTCGCGCAGTTTTAAATAAACGGAAGGCAAAGGAGGATAGATAGAAAGATATGGAAATGACAGAAAGAAAACAACAAACGGATAAAGATAGATTCCGACTGTACCGGATCGCGTTGCGCTGCCTGCCTGTCTTGCTGCTTTGCACGGTATTTTTTTGCCGCTGCACCGGAGACGGGGAGGAACCCGAGGCCACCCAGCATGTGCTGCTGGTCTACCTGGGCGGTGACAACAACCTGTCGGGTGAAAGCTACGCGAAGCTCGAAGCGCTGGGCCGGGGCTGGGATGCCCGTCAGGGGGGCAGGCTGCTGGTCTACCACGACGCGGCCGATGCGGCGCCGCAGCTGCTCGAACTGTGCCGCTGCGACAAGGGCAACCCCTACACCAAGGTGATCCGCCGGTATGAAGAGGACAACTCGGCCGGAGGTGAGGTATTCGCTTCGGTTATCTCGGAGGTGAAGAAGCAGTACCCGTCCCCTGGCTACGGGCTGCTGGTCTTCTCCCATGCATCGGGCTGGCTGCCGGAGGGCGCCCTGTCCGATCCGAAGTCCGGGGCCAAGACCGTACTCAGCGACGGGAGCGACCAGATGGCGCTGGCGGATTTCGCGTCGGCCATCCCCGTTGGCGCCTTCGACTATATCGTCTTCGAGGCCTGCTTTATGGCCGGCATCGAGGTGGCTTACCAGCTGAAGGACAAGACCGCCTATATCCTGGCCTCCAGTGCGGAGATCGTCTCCCCGGGCTTTACGGATGTCTACCCGCAGGCGGTAAACGACCTGTTTGAAGGGGAACCCGGCCTGCGGGCTTTTGCGGGCAAAGCCTACGGCTACTCCGACGGGCGGGTCGGGGATTTGCGGTCGGCTACCCTCTCGGTGATAAAGACATCGGAGCTGGAGGCGCTGGCCGGCTTTATACGGGAGAACGCCACCCCGGGCGCGGCTGTTGACATCGGCGGCATACAGCATTTCGACCGGTATCCGTCTTACAGGCTGTTCTTTGATTTCGGGGATTACTACGGGGGCTTACTGGCTGATGACCAACAGCGGCATGAGCTGCGCCGCCTGGTGGACAAAGCCGTGGTCTGGAAGGCCTCCACCGCGGATTTTATGCCCGGTTATAACGGGTTCGTTATAGCGCATCATTCGGGGCTGACCACTTACATCCCGCAGGACCGGTTCCCGCTGCTGAACCGGGCGTATGAAACACTGGCCTGGAGCAGGGCTATCGGGAAAAAAACGGCAAGCAAGGAAATAATATAAATTCTAAATAACGCAAAAAAGGTTTAATTATGAAAAAACAAATAAGGAACAAAGGATTGTTAAGGGGCGTCATCTGCGCCGCCCTGCTGTTTTTGACCGTCAGCACGGCATCCTACGGGCAGTCCTACTCGGTCAAGACCGATATGCTCGGTTTGATTACCGGGACGCTCAACGGGGAAGCGTCCCTGGCTTTGAACGATCGCTGGAGCCTTCACCTGCCGGTGCAGTACAACCCCTGGAATTTCACGGACGACTTCAAGATGAAAAACCTGACAGTCCTTCCGGGGGTACGCTACTGGCAGGTACAGACCTACACGACGGGTTACTTTTTCGGTCTTAACGGGATCGTCAGCCGTTACAATTTCGCCGGCCTGCTTGCCGGCGACTACCGTTACGACGGCATGGCTTACGGCCTGGGCCTGTCGGCCGGCTACAGCATTCCTATGGACGTAAACTGGAGCATGGAATTCGAACTCGGCGCAGGCGCTGTCTGGAGCCGGCGCGACAAGTACCCCTGCGAGCGTTGCGGGAAGAAGATCGAAGAGCAGACCGGGGTCTGGCTCGTACCCGATAAGGTATCCATCAGTGTTGTTTATTACTTTTGAAAAGGGTTGCCATGAGATTAAGCGGTAATAAATTTGCTATATACGTAAAACGGAAACACATGGGCAGTCTGTTTTCCGGAGCTACCCGCCGTATGGGTATGCATGGCCTGGCCGGGCTGGTACTGTCCGGGTTGCTGCTCTTTTCCTGTAAGAGCGGCGCGCCGGTGGTCCGGCCGTTGTTCATGCAGTCCAAACGCGCCAATGTCGGGTTGCCCGGCGATGCGGCCGGTTTACAGGCCACCCTGCAGGAAAGGGTCAGCTACCGGCATGCGGACAACACCTCGCTGGCGCTCCGCCGGGAGGATTCCCTCAGGAAGCAGGCCACCAGCCTGAAACAGATGCAATACCTGAATGAAGTGGTTGTTACGGCCCGGCTAAAGCAAACATTCGCGCCCGAACGCGAGGGCCGTGTCCGCATCGATTTTATCGTGGATGTTCCCGGAGAACTGCTGGACGACAACTGGCGTGTGACCCTTTTTCCCCGGATCCTCCATAACGACTCGGTCGTACCGCTGGAAAAGCTCGTACTGAACGGAAAAGTATTCGCGCAAAAGCAGGCGCAGGATTATAAGGAGTATGACGCCTATAAGAATTCGATTATCCATCCTTCAGCCTATGACAGCATATTCCCGGACCGGAAAAAGATCAGCCTGCAGATCCGCAGGCTACAGGAGTATTACTGGGATATGTACTATTCGCAATGGAAGGAAGCCGATAAATACGAGAAGCTGCGCAAGCTGCTGGAAGCGCGTTACGAAGCAGCCAATATCCGCCGCAAAGGCCGGCGCAACGCGCTTTACCATGATTACATGCTGCGGGGGGAAGAAGAGGTACTGCGCAGCCTGGCCGCAGGCAGCGATACCACCGGCATAATGGCGCGCTATATCCGGAAATTTGAAAAACGGGCGAACCTGTTGCCGATATATAAACCGCGCGGGGAGTTTAATGAAAAGAACCTCCCGCGTAAATACAGGGATTTCTACCTGAACGGTACAAGGCTGGAAAATATACCCAACCATGTCACAACCGAAGCCGATTCCGTGCGGATCGCCCGGCACAGTTATTTTTATGAAGCTATCGCCGAAAACGAAAGCAAGCTGCGCCGCCTGGGGGACACCGAAGATGGCATGATCCCCTTCCCCCGGCAGGGTGGGGCGCGCCTGGACAGCCTTGTCGCTGCGGGTGCCGGCCTGCGGTATCATTATAGCCAGGACTATCCCGTAACGCCCGGCCTGGGACGCCTGCGTGTGGTCATGGACGGCCGTGTGGAAGCCACAGACCGTTCCGCCTATAGCCTGGCCGCTTCCGATACGCTTACCTATATGATCTCCTCACTGGCCCAGCTGGCAGATACCTCGCTGATGGTAACCGCAACGAAGCTGTACCGTAATATGTATAACATGCTGAGCATCTACCCGGAGTTCGCGGCCGCTAAGGGCAGCTTCGATAACCGTTACGCAGATAACCGCCGTCAGGCGGATACGCTGATAAGCACGTACAATAAGCTTACTGGAGAAATGGGTCTGCAGCTGGACAGCCTGGAGATACAGTCATCCGTCTCCCTGGAGGGATCCTACGATAAGAACCATGAGCTGTCGGCACAACGCGCGGAAGCCCTGAAGGATTACCTTGTATCGGCTTACCCTTCCTTCTTCCGGGGGGACCTTATCAGGACCTCCCCTGTGGGTGAAGACTGGAAAGGCCTGGTAAAAGAGCTGCGGCAAAGGGACGGTATCGCCCATAAGGATTCCATCCTGGGCCTGCTGGGCCGGGCCGTCTACCCCGATGAAACGGAACGGGAGATAAAAACCAGGTTCAGGCAGGATTACAAGGTCATCCACGACTCCGTTTACCCGAAACTGCGGCGGATGGACATCACCTTCCATATGAGCCGCCCGCATATGGTTTCCGCCGATTCGATGCAGTATGAAGTCCGGGAAGGCTACGGGCAGGGGCTTCGCCTCTTGCAGCAGCGCGAATACTGGCAGGCGCTGGAGATACTCAAGGATTACCCCGACTATAATACAGCCCTGTGCCTGGCCTGCCTGGGTTATAACGGCCGGGCTTACGATATACTGGTGCAGCTTCCGGTCACGGCCGGGAGCGAATACCTGCTGGCCATCGTGTCGTACAGGATGGGTAAGGGGGACGATGCCGCCGGGCACCTGGTCCGTGCGGTGGAACTCGACCCGCGTAAGGCTTACAGGATCGGCCTGGATAGTGAAACCGCGGAACTGGTCCGTGCATACGGGCTGGATGCGCAGATCAGACGCCTGGGCGCCGCAGATGCGGATGTGTTGCCGGAAGGGCCCGCCCCGGAAAGCGGTACGGGCCGGGCCGGTAGCATATGAAAAGGAAAAGGACAGCCAGGCGAGCCTTCCTGCGGGAGTTACTGGTTGCTATAGGCATCCTGCTGCTGATTTTTTTGATGTTCTATACATGCTCCGGCCATGAACCGTCGTACAGGTTACACGTATATTAAAAACCACATAAAAACAGAATAAACGATATGTTTAAATTCACCAGGATACTGATTTCTATCATCTACCCCTTACTGGTTCTGGGGATTATGATCTTCTGCCTGCTGACCTGCGGGGGAGGTGAAAAGCCCGCCGCAGGCAGGCAGGAAGCTCCGGAGGCCGTCCGGCGGTTCGTCCCGCCTGTTATACCCGTGGAGCTTACCCGCCCTGCGGAGCGTGCCGGCTACCTCATTGCCCATTACTGGGATAACTTTGATTTCAGCGATACGGCGTATGTGCATTTGCCGGCGATCACCGAACAGGCCTTTGCCGATTACCTGGACGTCTTTTCCCATGCGGACCGGGCGGCGGTGGAGGCATCGGTCCCGGCCATGCTGGACAGGACGGTCAAAGAGGATACTACCGGCACGGTGTACCGCCATTTCCTGAAACTGTACAAAAATTACCTGTATGACCCGAATTCCCCGGTGCGCAATGAGGACTCCTATATACCGGTTATCCGTTATATCCTGGCCGACAGCCTTAGCACGGAAGCGGACAGGCAGCGGGCGGCCTTCGAGCTGGAGATGCTGCTCAAGAACCGTGTCGGCGACAAGGCAACGGATATCACCTATACCCTTGCGGGTGGGCAAACGGGCAGGCTGTACAGCCTGCCTAAAGAGTACACGCTCCTGTTTTTCTACAACCCGGATTGCCCCGCCTGTAAGGAGACGACCGCTTCGCTGGCCTCGTCGGAGGTCATCAACAGCCTGCTGCTATCCGGGCGGCTGGACATACTGGCCGTCTATCCCGATTCCGACCTGGACTTATGGAAGAAGCACGCCGGGGAGATGCCTCCCTCGTGGATTATTAGCTATGACAAGGGGCAGGCCCTGTTCGGCAAGAAGCTATACGACCTGAAAGCCCTGCCGGCCCTCTACCTGCTGGATGCCTTTAAGCATGTACTGCTCAAGGATGCCTCGGCGCAGGCCGTCGAGCAGTACCTGGCGCCGCAGTTGCCGCCCCGGAGCCGGTAACAGCCGGGTTCAGGCTCCGGCCTCCGGTTCATTACACACACTAAAAGAAGGACAACGATGTATGCACTACGATTAAAAAAGGATATGGCGGACGAATCGTCCGTACCCGGCCTGGAAGCGATACTTGCCCGTGAAGCCGGAAACACAGGCATGGTTTACCTGTACCGCCTGGGCGGTACGTTGATGTGCTTTGAGCGCTCGGCCTGCATCGTGCTGAGCCTGTGTAATATGGAGACGGCTTTCCGCGTCAGCGAGGAGGGCTATGCCGATTACCTTGCCTGCGTAGTGAGCGATGTGGAGGGCCTGCGTAAAGCGGGTCTGAAGCTGTCCGGTGTCGGCGCGAATGAGATATCGCTGGAGACGGGTATCGTGTGCGGGGGATATGACCTGCTGCTGCGCAGCCTGAACCCCCTGGATAAGGACAGCCGTTATCTGGAGCTGTTGCGCGGCCTGCGTAGCGGTTCACCCGGCCAGGATGAAGAAACACAAAAATGGAATAAAGCGATGGAACTGTACGGAAAGAAAAAAAAACGGGAGCAGCCGGTAGCCGGCGACCCGAGCCTGCTGTCGTCGGGGGCTGTTCTCAGCGGCGACCTGCACCTGAGTGAAGACCTGCACATCGACGGGCGTGTGGAAGGCAGCATTTACAGTGAGAAGGCTGTTACGGTGGGCCCCGGGGGGAATGTAGACGGCAATATCATCGCCGCGACAGTGGATATCCATGGCTGCGTGCTGGGTACTGTCACGGCCGGCGGGAGCGCCTGCCTGCGCAAAGGCTGTATGCTGAAGGGCGACCTGATAGCGGGATCTGTGGAGATCGAACCCGGCGCCCGCTTCGAGGGCCAGTGCCGGATGGGCAGCGGGCTGGAATGCAGCCCGGTGGTTTACAGGGATCAAAATTTATTGACCTGAACGGCGAGTCCGCCTGTAAATTGAGTATGCGTCACCCTCCCGTTTCACTGCCGGACTGCCCGCGTAAAGAAAAAGAAAATGCACTGGTAAACAAATAACGGATATATGCAGAACAAAAGAAATTATAAGGACAAAATATTTGCGGCGGTGCTGCCTATCCTGCTTTGCATCCCGGCCACAGGTACCGTACAGGCCCAGGACATACCGGATACCGTCCGTGTACCGTCGGCTGTCCTTAAGACGAACCTGCTGTACGACGCTACCGGCAGCCTGAACCTCGCCGGCGAGTTCCGCCTGGACAGGAAACTAACCCTGGATCTTCCCCTGACCTACAATCCCTGGACTTTTACAGGCGGTAAAAAGTTGAAGCTGCTGCTCTTCCAGCCTGAATTACGCTACTGGACGAAAGAGTCGTTCCGGGGCTTCTTTGCCGGCCTGCACGTTCATGGCGCCCAGTTCAATACCGCCGGGATCATCGACGATTACCGTTACCAGGGCTGGCTTACCGGAGCAGGCCTCTCTGTCGGGTACCGTTGGAACCTCTCCCGGCGTTGGGCGCTGGAGGCTACCCTCGGCGCCGGATACGCGTATGTGGACTATACAAAATACACCGCCGGTGGAACAGGCCCGGAGGGTTGCCGCACCTGCGGACAGAAACTGGAATCCGGTCAGAAGCATTACCGGGGCCCGACCAGGGCCGGCCTGTCGGTTTCCTACACCCTGGGCAGTACAACCAGGCGGCACGGTACGCCTGAGACATACCCTGTTCCGGCTGTACCCCCAATAATAAACCCTCCTGTCATACAGTACGATACCGTAACCGTTCCATGCCCCGAAATCGAGTACCGGCATGAAATCGGCAGCGCCTGCATCCTGTTTCCCCTCGACCGCTATGTGGTCTATCCGGAATACGGGGATAACCGGCAGGAGCTGGCCAAAATAGCGCGTTCGGTCGGGACCGTCCTGGACATACCGGGCTCCAGGATAGAAAGCATCACCCTGGAGGCCTATGCCTCCCCCGAGGGAGCGTTAAACCATAACATAAGCTTGTCCGAACAACGCGCGGCAGCCCTGCGTGACTATATGGTTGCGGCCTATGGCTTCGATGCCGGCTGCTTCAGCGTGCGCTCGAAAGGAGAGAACTGGGAAGGGCTGCGCGCCGCGGTAACAGACAGCGACGCCCTGGGCGAAGAAGAGAAAGCCGGTGTCCTGCAGATACTCGACCTTACGGACATATCCGCCCGTAAAGCCCGGCTGAAAGCCTATAACGGTGGCAAGCCCTACGCTTACCTGCTGCGGGAGGTTTACCCGTCCCTGCGCGTGTGTGCGTACCGGATCAGCTATACGGTGCCTGCGGTGGCAGGGGATAAAGCAAAGAGATAAGCAGAGATAAATAATATATATACGAACAATTAACCCTTAAAATTATGAAACGGAAGCTATGGAGTTTTTTAACAGCGCTGTTCCTGCTGACAGGATTCACGGCCTGCAGTTCGGATGAAGAAAGCACAAAAGAAGAAACCGTCCCCCGCGGTACGACCTATATGGGTCTGTCGTTGTCGCTGCCGCAGAGCCGGTCGACCAAGGCGGCCGATGACCCGGACTACAATGCCGTAGGGCAGTATTCCGGAGTAACGGAGCTCGCCACGCTGGACCTGTACCTGATCTCTTCCGACGGGGCCACGCTGCTGGATGCGCGGCGTTTCGGGCAAAGTGACTTCCTGTTCGGAGGCAATGCCGACGGGAGTGACGCGATAAAGCTTACCACACCTTTTAAGACGATTCCCGGCGATAAGCGTCTGGTTGTTATCCTGAACAGTCCCGGGCCCCTGCTGACGGCAATCCCCGGTGACGATTACCTCTATACACTGTCATCCGGCCTGCCGCTGTCTTCCCTGGCGCGGATAGACCGGAGCACCAGTGTGACCACCCCCGAAGGGCTGACCATCTATGCCGACCTGCTGACCCTGAGCGGAAAAAGTAATACCTTTACCATACAGGACGGCATCAGCGCGGAGGAGGTTACCGCCAGCGGCAAAAATATGATCGCCCTGGACGTTACCCGCATCCCATCGCGTGCGATTATTACCACATCGGCGTCAGCGGATGTCATAAATACGGACGGGATCAAACTCGGTACGGTATCCAATATCACCTATTCGGTTGCCCAGGGGGCCAAAGCGGTCTACCTGTTCCCGCAGGCCAATGCCGACGGCAGCACCAGGACATGGGGATCTGATTATATGCCCGGGGTGGGAGTCGATTATACGTCCACCGCGGCCAATTACTACGATTACACCGACCTGCAGAACCTGACGGATATCGTACCTGTAAAGCCGGCGGACGGTAGCCATATCACCTTCCCGGGCAAGTTCCTGCTGGAGAATACCCATCAGCGCGGCACCGACGAATCGAGCAGCCAGTACCGGAAAGGCAATACGGCCTATATACTGGTGCGGGCTACCTTTACGCCCGACCCGTCCCAGATCAGGGATGGAGGCGCACTGACAGGCGGCACCTTCTATGTTGGCGGCTCCGACGGACGGATTTATTCCAGCATCCAAAAAGCGCAGGATTACACGACCGGCATACAGAACCAGCCTGTTTCCACCTATACGGGCGGAAAAGTGCTGTATTACATCTGGCTGAACCCGGATAACATCACCCGTCCGGTCAACTCGCCTGTGATAAGGAATAATATCTACCATGTCAATATCAATTCGTTCAAACGCATCGGTGTGAACTGGAACCCGCTGATCCCGTCCGGACCGGATGTCCCGTATAACCCGGATCCGAAACCGACCGGCCCGGAACCGGAAAACCCGGTCGACCCGACCGAGCCGCTCAGTTCGACCGACACCTATATGTCCGTCGATATCAGGGTGCTGATGTGGACGATACATACCTATGACGTAGACCTGTAATTAACCATACAAACAGCAAAGGCATGCGCAAAACGATGGCAAAGCAAGGGTCGGCAGGCAGGAGGAAACGAAGATACCTCCTGCTGGGCGCCTTTATACTGTCCGGTATCAGCGGTTGTGTTTATGAGCAGACGGACGACTGCCCGCAGGGGATCGATGTGCGGCTGTACAGCAAAACCCCGTGCCATACCGATACGGTATATCCGCGCTTATCCTCTCTGGAATTACGCGTCTTCGACCGCCAGGGCAAGCCGGTATCAGACCGCCAGAGGGGCGATAGCGTCCTGACGGCAGACTATACCGTCAGGCTGGAGGCGGAAAACGGGCTGTACAGCGTGACGGCCTGGGCCGGGCTCGACGCGGATGCATTCGAACGCAGCCCGGCGGATGAAAAAAGCGGCCTGCTGTTCCGCCTCAAGCGTTCCGGCGGGCTGGCCGCCAGCCTGGAGGGCAAACGCATCTATTACGGGGAAAGCCCCGTGGTCTTCCTGCCCGACCCGGCTGAATACGGGTCTGTCTTTGAATCCGTAGCAATCAATATGCAGGAAATCACCAACCGGCTGACCGTACAGGCCGAAGGCCTTCCTCCTACCGGCGATTATGAAGTATTTATAGAATCGGCCAACGGGGCGATGCATACCGACGGCAGCATAGCCCCCGATGACCTGATAACCTACGGTTCACAGGCGGCCTTTACCGGCAGCCTGCTGGAAGCACGGCTGACCATACTGAAACTGGCCACAGGCTGCAACACTTCGCTGGTCATACGCAACAGGGCGGATAACAGCGAACTGTACCGCGGCGACCTGCTGGGAACGCTGCTGCTGAAAAACCCGGAAGTGAACCTGGCCTGCGACCATGATTTCACGATCCGTTTCACGGCCAAAGACCAGTGCCGGTGCGGGACCTATATGATTACGGAAATTTGGGTGAATAACTGGCTGGTACACAGCTATACGACCGACTTATGAAAACGATGGAATCCAGGACGCTCCTATATATCCGGCTTTGCGTATGGCTACTGCTGCTAACGGGCTGCCGTGAAGAAGACCCGCAGAACCCCGATGCGGGCCAGTCTTATATCTACCTGTCGGTAAAAGCCTCTTCGGGGAGCATCAATGAAGACGCGGGCGGGGAAGACCGGGTGAGCGAAGTACGGATGATGGTTTTCGATGCAGGCGGCAATACCGTTTACAATGGCCTGCCGGATTTTCCCGCCGGTTTCGCAAGCCGGAGCCGCGGGATAAAGTTCAGGCCGGGAACCTACGATTTTTATTTCTTTGCCAACGAATCGGCCTATGCAGGCTTCAGCCAGGCGCTGGCCTCGGTGACCAGTGTGTCGCAGTTGCAGCGTGATCCGCGTTTCAGCCGGTTGACCTATGATCCGGGTTTTAAGCCGGACAATTCTTCCGCCCCGGGACGCTTCCTGATGTCGGCATATTACAAAGCGGTCAGCGTATTGCAGGGCGGTAGCGAAGCTTCCCCCGAACCCCTGGCCTTACCGACACCTGAAGTAGAGCTGGTACGGTCTTTAGCCAAAGTGGAGGTCGTATTCTATAAGAAAGAGCCGGGCAGCGACCTGCCGGCTGCCAGCAGGATCTCCTCGGTACAATTGCAAAACGTGGCGCTGGCTTTTTCGGTTCCCGCGGCAGACACGTATTACAGCGGGCAGGCGGGGACTTCCCCTGCCGGGGACCTGGCAGGCCTGGATTATACCGGGGACTCGATCGGGGCTGTGGGGCCTTTCTATATCCCCGAGCTGCTGAACAAAAGCGGGAATGCCGGCTTCACCGGGCTGCATATCAACAACCGGGCCTTTCCCATCCTCACGGACAAGGCCAGGGCCGGGCTGGCCGCCCAGCGGCGTACCGTGCCTTCCCTGTCGGACAGCTGTGTCATACGCAATTACCACTACCGGATAAACGCCTATATCAGCCCCGGGGGAAGCATCACCTTAAAGACCTGTGTGGAGCCGTGGAAGAAAGACGATTACGTGTATATCTTCCAGGACGGGCAGGGCATCGCCATCCCGCCGGTGATACCGACCGATTCGAGTGTGATCGTGCCTACCTCCTGCGGGAAGATAGAGATACGCTCGGCCAATGAATTCCTGCAACAGGGATTAATGGGCGCTTACGGCGACCAGGTCAACTGGTGGGACCCCAATGTACAGGGCCCGAATATCATCAGGGGGCAGCCTGCGTATTACTGTGAGAAAAAATACGGCCCCGGCTGGCGGCTGATCAATTCCTGCGAGATGATGTCGTTCCTTGCGCTGTTCGACCAGACTTACAGGATATGGCAATCCAATACCTGGCTCGGCATTAATTCCGGCCTGCCCTTTTATTCCGTGCCTTTGCGCAGGCAGGCACAGGACCTGCTGGGAAAATTAACCGGGACGGATATGTCCAAATACGTGTTGACCGCTACGCAGGGAGGGGATAGTTTCGGAAGCGAAAAGCTGGGGATCATCGATGACTTTTTCACCCCCGGCGACATTGTCGTTACACGCCGGCAGTTTCCGGGCGGATGGCCTTATCCGGCGCCGCCGTTCCAGGGCATCGAAGACTGGTACCCGATGGAAGTGGTACACCAGGTCAAAGGCTACTGGTATAGCGGTTACCTGGATTACGCCGATCCGGCCAATTATGATAAGGTGCTCTACCAGCGCTTCGAGCGCTATAGCTTCTCATCGACCGTCTCGCGCTGTGTCAGAAATGTAGAATAACAAAACCAAGAACAATGAAAACCGGTAACATATACATGGCATTCACCCTGGCGCTTTTCCTGCTGACCGCCTGCCACAACGACGGGGAGCCCTTTCAGGAAACTCCCCGGGAGGCCTCCCTTGTACTGAGGCCTGCGCCGGGCCTGAAGGCGGCGGCCGACCCGGACGACCTGCCTGCGGAATACGCGGTAAAAGACCTGAGCGTCTTCCTGGCGGCCCCCGGGGGTAACACCGTGTTAAACCGCTTTATCCATACGGGATTCACGCCTTCCGGCGCTGACTGCACGCTGGTCAGCCTGCCGCTGGATCCCGCTACGGTTGCGTTCCGGGATATCTATGTGGTGGCCAACTGCAATGATATAGCCTCTTTGAACGCGATACTTTCTGTAAATGATATAAAGGCGCTGGCCACCCCGCAGGGGCCGCTGACCACTGCTGTGATGCTCAGCTCCGGGCTGCCCATGTACGGGCAGGCGGCAAATATCAACCTGGGCGGTACATCCGCCGCCAGCCCGGCCGGTATCACCCTGACACGGGCCTGCGCCAAGCTGCGCATCACCCTGGAGAATCCGGCAGCCGGCGCGGACAATGCCTTTATTGTGGAAAATACCGCGCCCTGTACGCTCTACGCACCGGGCAACCCTTTAACATTCGGTACTCCGGAGCTGATCGCTTATCCGCAGGCAGCCTTGGACCCTGTGACGGCAGGAACCTACCAGGGCATCACCTATGTCTATGAATCCGCACAGCCCCCGCGTCTGCGGATACTGACCTCGATAGACGGAACCGACAGGGAATATGTCGCAGGCCCGAATTTCCCGCTGCCGGTACGCGGATACCTCTATGGCATATCGGTCCGGGTATTACCCTCCGGGCTGCCGGCTACACTGGAATTACGTGCCCGGGGTACGGATGGAAGCCGGAGTGTCTTAACATATAAGATGACGGAACGGTAAATAAGGACATAAAAGAACGTGAAATGTAAGGAGATGGAAAAAGGGATGGAAAAAGAAAAAACGAAAGACAGCATCGTCTGCAAATCCTTCCGGCTGCACCTGCCGCAGGGCCGTACCGCGGATATAACCGTGGAAGGCAGCACGCCTAACGACTGCTATATGGCTGCCTTGCGGCGGGCGGCAGCGCAGTATCCGGGCTGGAGGAGTATAGAGGTCATGCCCCCTGACCGTGAAGCGGTCAGCCTTCCGGGATTTGCTGGCGGAGAAGGTAGCTTTATATGATTATTAAAAAATAGTAAAATGAAAAATAGTGAAATGAAAATGATGAAACATTTTATGCAATTAGTTGCATTGTGTGTGTTAACCGTTGGTTTGTCTTCCTGTCAGAAAGACGAAGAGATCTATGACGAATTGATGGGCAGTGAATGGGTGGGAGATCTGGGCTTCAGTTTCGACGACCGGCCCGTGACCAGCGAACTGTATTTCATAGACAACGGTACAGGCTCCGACAAGCAATATTATGCCGGTTCCGCTTCAAATGCTAAACCCGCCTGTAACCTGACTTTCCAGTGGACGATCAAAAACGGGACGCTGACATTGATTTACGACCTCCGTCCGCCGCTGATCCTTGAGATAGGCGGAATGTATATCAAGGGAAACCTCTTAAGAGGCACCCTGCATATGGCTGGAGAAGAGGATATGCCGGTAACGCTGACAAGGAAGAAATGATAATGAAATATATACATGTAAGCTGTAACTGAGTAAATAAAAAAACTAAAAAACGGAATAAAAGATGGGAACAGTTGTGAAAAAGATAAAGAACAGGGGAAGGAATGTGAGGACCGGGCCGCAGGCTCAGGCTCCGAGCATAGTGGCTAACGGTACTGTTTTCACCGGTGAGGTAAAACTCAGTGAAGACCTGCGCATCGACGGGGCCGTCCTCGGGGATATCTGCAGCACAAAGGCCGTGGTCATCGGCCCCGGCGGAGAGGTGCGCGGGAATATCTCGGCTGCCTTCCTGGATATATACGGTTTACTGGACGGCAATGCCGGTATCACCGGGCATACCTTCCTGCGCAAAGGCGGGATTTTGCTCGGCGACCTGGAGACCGCAGAACTGGAGATCGAGGACGGCGCACGCTTTGAGGGTCAGCGCGTGATGACCCGCAAAGGACCGCGTGGCGCCGGACGGTTAAAAGGATGGCCCTACCGTAGCGGATAAGCGCGTTACGGTACCGGCAACAGGATAAAGATAGCGCAGGGAAAACGGAAGACCGGATAAAACAAGAAGCAGGATATCCATAATAATGAAACGATACGATTAGTTGTCTTTCCCTCCTTAAAACCGGAGGGATATATTATTTGTCTTCATGACGGGTTGTCCACGCTTGTGAGAAGTCCGGACAACCCACTTTTTTATAACAATAACCAAACAGGAATAAAATGAAAATAAAACCTGGCTTTCAGCCTGCACTGAAAATGATGAAATACGTAAATAAAACAGTCACGTCCGGTTGTACTATCCGGCCCGATGTACTGCCTGTAAGGAACATGGAAGAACCGTAAGTGTCACCTGAAAAGCAAACCGATGAATAACCTGACAGAAATCGATATACAGTAATAGTTCGGGGAATTGCGTCCATAGATCCAGGTGCCAGCAGCCTCGGGCTTATCCATACAAAATAGACAGAGCCGTCCGGTCACATGACCGTCCGGCTCTACTTTATTCGTGTGGCAGACGGCGAACATCGCCGCCCTTGAGGGATTTATATTAATGTTGGCCCGTCGGCAGCCAGGCTCCGGGCAGCAAGAGGTGCAGGTCTTCCGTTTTGGTATCAGGTAACCGGTTCAGGACATCCGTAAGCCAGGCTTCGGGATTCACGCCATGCAGCCTGCATGTACCGTAATAGTTCGGGGAATTGCGTCCATAGATCCAGGTGCCAGCAGCCTCGGGCTTATCCATACAAAATAGACAGAGCCGTCCGGTCACATGACCGTCCGGCTCTACTTTATTCGTGTGGCAGACGGCGAACATCGCCGCCCTTGAGGGATTTATATTAATGTTGGCCCGTCGGCAGCCAGGCTCCGGGCAGCAACAGATGCAGGTCTTCCGTTTTGGTATCAGGTAACCGGTTCAGGACATCCGTAAGCCAGGCTTCGGGATTCACGCCATGCAGCCTGCATGTACCCAGCAGGGAGTAAATGATAGCGGCATGGTAAGCAGCCTGATGGCTGCCGCAGAACATATAGTTTTTCCTGCCTACGGCCAGGCCTCTAAGGCCATTCTCGGCACCGATATTGGATATCTGATATCTTCCGTCGATGACATAGCGCACCAGGCGGGGATAAATATTGTAGGTATAAGCGATTGCCTTTCCAATGAGGGACTGCGGCAATACCTTCGGATACTCATCCAGCAGCCAGCGCTCGAAAGCCTTGAGGATGGGATAGGCTTTGGCCTTACGCTCCACAGCAATTTGTCCGGGAACAAGACAGGTTTCCCTGAACTGCCTCTCCAGCCGGTAAAGCAGCTGTATTTGATCCATGGCAAAGGATGCACGCACAGGGTCATTCTTTAATGCCGACTCAAACCGTCTGCGGGCATGGTCCCAGCAGCCCAGCAACAAGACATCCTTCTTGTTCTCATATATCCCGTAGGCGGCGTATGCGTCGCTTTGGACGGCTCCCTTAAAATTTCTCAGCAGTTCTATCACCACTTTCTGCCCTCTCGAGCCGTGGTCGTAATGGAAGAAAAGCTTCCGCTCTTCCGGCGCCTTGACGATCCAGTGGTAGCCTTTACGGGTTGCACCGGGCTTGTCCCTGTCCACTACCGGTATGAAGGTTTCATCCATCTGGATGTAATCCGATGCCAGCACCTGTTTCCTGAGTTCGAGGTATAAGAGTTCCAGCAGGCAGGCTGAACCGGCATTCCAGCCGTTAACGGTAGAAGCGGCCAGTTTTATGCCTTGCCGGCTGAAGATGTCGATCTGACGGTAATAGGGAAGGTGATCCTGGTATTTGCTTACCTGCAGGTGTGCCAGCAGCGACGCTCCTGCGTTACTCTTTGGCAGCGGCAGGGACGGAAGTTCCGCTATAACCACGCCCTGATGGCCGGCCAAGGCATATTTCTTGCGGATAATCCTGCGCACATACAATGTTCCCGGTGTATATTCCAGTATCTCTGTCACTTCCTGACCGATGCAGGTACTTCCTGCGGGTATCGGATCGGGTTCTATGATTTCTTCTTTACGTTCCAATCCGGCTGGCAGTTCCTGGCGTACCGGTTTAGAGGAATTTTCCTTTCTGGCCTCACGTTCGTAAGTAATGGTTTGACGCAACTCTTCAACCAGCGCCTTTTCTTCTTCCGGCAGGCTGTCAACACCCTCGAAGGCCAGGCTCAGCTGGTTGGGATCTTCCTTTACATAGCGTTCAGACGAACGTCCGAACATGGCCCGGCGAAGATAAAGGAGTTCGTCGGTAAGTTTGCTTAGTTTGGACAGTAGATGTTCTCTTTCCATTTCCAACGCCCTCTGTTCTTCCATCAGCTGATGGTTGAGTTTCAGTACCTGACGTAATTGTTCTTCCAAATCTTCTTTTGATTCCATGTATGAAAGATACACATTTTTTACCGGATATACAAGCGTTAATCCTTTTATTTATAAGGTTTCGACGGGTTTTTCGTATCTTTTTTTGTACACTACTTTTTCCAGGCTGATGCCGTCGGTCATCATCACCAGTTCAACCCACTTTAAGCGGTAACAACCTGTCTTTTCATCATAATGAGGGCGGCTGAACTGTCCTTTCTCCAGCCTCTTGTGATAGATAACGTAACCCCCGCTTTCCCAATGTAGCAATTTCAGCGTTCGCCGGCTGCGACTAAGAAAGATAAAAACTTCGCCGCTGGCCGGGTCATGCCGCATAACAGAGGCGACGATTCCCGACAGCGTGTCAAAGCCTTTGCGCATGTCGCAGGCACTCGAATATAAGTAATACTTATCCGTTTCTCCCAGGCTGAACATCAGACTTTAAGTTTTAGCAGTTCGGCCAGCTGGCCTATTCCGATGCCCGGCTCAGCCGGAAGGGCCAGTACCACCCCGTTCGGGTAGCGAACCTCTATACCCCGGACAACTTCGCTGGAGGGCGTATCTACTATCCAGACAGGGACCAGGCGGCAGGGCTCCGGTTCTGCTGCCGGCTCCGACGGTGCTCCCTCTGCGTGAATGGCGTCGTAGCGGTGCTTCCACTTATAGAATGTGTGCTTGGACATGCCCAAGCCTCTATACCACGCTTCGGCTCCCCGTCTACTTGTATAAAAACTTTCTATCAAGGCAAAGCCTTCGGCTTCGCTCAACGCCACTCCTCGCACATAATCGTTCGTTTCCATAGGTTTTTTCCTCAAAGGTAAGAACTCGCGTACGGCTTTGCAAGACGCGGTTACCCGAACTATTACGATATACAAACCTGCCGAATAGAAAAGGTCTGGGGTACGGATAAACGCCTGTATGAACTGATCGCTCCTTTTGTGATGAACCCGGAAGTTATCCGCCTGAACGGAGGCTACCCTTTCAAAAACACGGAAGACCACCTTTGGTATATTTCCGTCAAAGGGAAGAATATGGTTACCGGATTCATTTCCATTGTCAACGACCGTTTGTGCAACGACTTTACCTGGCAGGATAAGGACTTGTTACGGATATTGATCGAACGGGCCTTGATGGATGTAGAGAAAGGGACGCCCGTTACTTTCGTTGCCGACAATTCCGACCGGCCTATCCTTGAAGAAATGGGCTTCTCTGTAGATAAGGAATGGACGAAGTATTTTAAAATGGCAAAGATCATATGAGCGGCTGTGAAAAGAATGTTTATGAGGTCACCCTGGAGCGTACCGGATATATATTCTCGGAATTTGAGAATATATACCTGGCTTTCTCGGGAGGCAAAGACAGCGGGGTGATGTTCCATATTGTCCTCGACTATATGCGCCGGCACGGGATAAAGCGTAAAATCGGTGTGCTGTATATGGATGTGGAGGCTTCCTATAAAAGAACCGCCCGTTTTATAGAGCGGATGTACCTCGATAACCTTGACCTTATCGAACCCTATTGGGTGTGCCTTCCGATGACGACTACCAATGCGGTTTCCATGTACGAGCCATTCTGGATCTTCTGGGACCCTGCCAAAAAAGATAAATGGGTACGCCCGATGCCGGAACATGGCTTCATTATCAATAAGGATAATCATCCCTTTGATTTTTACAGGGAGAATATGACTTTCGAAGAGTTCACTCCTCTGTTCGGCGATTGGTATGCCCGGCAGCACGGGGATAAAAAGACCGCCTGCCTGATAGGTATCCGGGCCGACGAAAGCCTGAACCGTTATCATGCCGTCTCCCGGAAGGATAAGCTTTCCTATAAGGATAAAAGCTACTCAACCCGGATATCGGACAATACCTATAACTTTTACCCTATCTGTGACTGGCGCACGGAGGATATCTGGACATACAACGGCAGGTACCGCAAGCCCTATAACAGTATCTACGATTTGTTTTATATGGCGGGAGTACCTTTGTCCGGGATGCGGATATGCGAGCCTTACGGGGATGAGCAAAAGGCGGGGCTAAACCTTTTCAACGTATTGGAGCCCGAAACATGGGTAAGAGTAGTAGACCGTGTCAGCGGAGCCAACTTCGGGAATATCTATTGCGGGACCAAAGCAACGGGAGCCGGGAGGATAAGCCTTCCTCAGGGACATACATGGAAAAGCTACTGTAAGTTCCTGCTGAGAACACTTCCCGGAGAAACCCGCAGGATATATACGGCCAAATTCATAAAGTTTACCCGTTACTGGAACAGTACCGGTTCTCCTGTTAGCGAGGAAGACATCTTCGAACTGGACCCGGATATGATCGTCAATACCCGGCAGTATAGCAAACGGGGAAAGGGCGACAAATATGTCGTGCGTTTCAAAACCATACCGGATGCATTGCTCGGCCTGGATAACAAAACGGATTTCCTCTCCTGGAAACGTATGTGCATGGCTATCCTTAAAAATGATATTACGTGCAGGACCCTGTCTTTCTCGATGACAAAGAAGCAGATATTAAGGCAACAGGAATTGATCCGGAAATACGAAGAAATGCTATGAAAAATCAAAACGAAGAAAATCATGTTTTTCAACAAATGACTGCATCTGTATGCCGGTATATAAAAGACATGAAAGATACGGATGAAAAAATAGACACCCTTAATTATGTCCGCTCGATGTTACATGAGGTGAGCCCGATGAAACACCATCCGGTAGACTTCGTCGCATGGGAAAGGTCGGAAAACATAGAAGGCAACGACTATAACCCGAACAGTGTTGCCCCGCCGGAAATGGCCCTGCTGGTTACCTCCATCGAGGAAGACGGCTATACCATGCCTGTTGTCGGCAGTCCGGAAAAGGATATCATCCGGATCGTGGACGGGTTTCACCGCAGGAAGGCTGAGCGCAAATCACGTAAGATATCCCAAAGTACACAGGGCAGGCTTCCCGTGACTTATATACGTGAGTCCAGGCGGGAACTGAGTGAAAGGATGGCTTCAACCATACGCCATAACCGGGCCAGAGGTACCCATGACATAAGCCTGATGTCGGAAATCGTAAGGGAACTGATCTCCATAGGAAAATCCGGCACATGGATATCGAAACATATCGGGATGGACATGGATGAAATACTGCGCTTAAAGCAATTGACCGGGCTGGCCGCTTTATTTGCAGACCGGGAGTTTTCGGTAAGGGATATGGAAAAAAGATGAAAAAGGATGAAAAAAGAAAAAACGGAAGACAGCATAGTTTGCAGATCATTCAGGCTGCACCTGCCGCAGGGCCGTACCGCGGATATAACCGTGGAAGGCAGTACGCCCGCCGACTGTTATCTGACAGCAATGCGGCGGACGGCTACACAGTATCCGGGCTGGAGGAGTATAGAGGTAATAGCGTGCTATGATCCGGAAAGCACCGGTTACGTATTTGAAACTAATTTTTAAGCTTATTACAAATGATCACTTGTTAATAATTAACATTATCGCAACTATATGCACCTATAGTTGTGAAATAGACAATAAACGGGTAAAAATGGGTAATAGTATTTTGATTACCATCTCCTGCTTTTCCTGTTACTTTGTATTAGTACAATATCCGGCTTCCAGAGATGCCAGAATCCTTACGCTTACGACGGTGATTTGTTTGAATTTGTTTACACTTATTCCGTCCGGGAGGCATTCTGTTTATACGGGCCGGCGCTGGTATATTTAATGGAATCCTATGATAAGACTATACAGTTTAAGCAGATTTTCCGCCGTTTTTCCTTGGATGCGGGCTTTCATTTTTCCGCCTGGAAATTTGGAAGTTAGCCGTCTTTTGAGAGAGACTAACCTTAGCCTTGTTACAGGGGCGTCCGTCTTACACGCGCCTGAAATATACCTATATATTTGTAAACGCCAAATCAAGCATGCTGTTTGCGGCATCTTTGATCTGGCGTTTCCGTGTTCCTGTATCCACCACTTTACACACGCTTCAGCCGTATTCCTGCGGATGCCGATTTGGCAATGCCGTCGGTTCGCCGGAGCTAATCCGTTAATTATCCAACCAATTACACGACGCCTGACAGGAATAGCGTGATATAACAGACTACAAAAATATGAAAAAGAGAACAGACATAAGCCCGGCCTACCTGCGGCATTCGTTGCTTGTGATAGCTGTTTTGCTGTCCATCCTTTCACCCGCGGTTATCCGTGCGCAGGCTTCCCCTGCTGCTGCCATAAACAGTATCGACCCTTATGCCGCTAAAGTGTTTTACTTCCCCTACGCCAAGGCCGACCTGCTCCGGGACTACCAGGACAACCGGCTCATGTTCGATGCGCTGGACTCGCTGCTGCATATCCCGTCTGTGGTCGCGGGCATCGATACGATCCAGATCATCGCCGGCTGTTCACCCTCGGGCAGCCGGCCGTATAACCTCAATCTGGCGCGCCGCCGCGCCCAGTCGATGTGGACCTACCTGCGCTGGCAGCACCTTGCCGTAGCCGAACGCTTCCCGGTGGATATAATGCCGATGGGAATCGACCACGAGGGATACAAGGCTTTGCAGCAGAGCGGCCGCGGCCTGAGCGAAAAGCAAATGTGGAACCTGCTGCAATACGTGTCCGTACGGCTGAAGATGAAAGACGGCAGCTATATCCACAGGGGAAACGCAAGCCCCCTCAAAAGCCTGCTGGAAGGCTACCGGCCGGCCCTGCCCGTAAGGGACACGGTTTATATCTATACCGAAAAGCTGGTAAGGGACACGGTATATATCGAAAAAAGCGCGTTCCGCATAAAGAAAGATACGGTATATGCGGCCGTACCGGTTGTACGCCTGGCCAGGAACGGATACCGGCCCCTAAGGGGCAAAGCCCCGTTGCGGCTGGCACTGAAGACCAACCTGCTGTACGACCTGGCGCTGCTGCCCAACCTCTCGGTGGAGGTGCCTGTTGCCGGACACTGGTCGGTAGCCGTCAACGGGGCTTTCAGCAAATGGGACACCAAAAGCCCCAAATACCGGAGCCACCAGGTCAATTACGCAGGACTCGAAGTACGGCGGTGGTGGGGCAACAGGCAAGGCAGCCCCTTGAACGGCCACTTTGCCGGGATATACTTCACGGGCGGTGTCTACGACCTGCGGCTGTTCACCAAAAGCCTCGACAGTTACGGCTACCTGAGCCACTGGAGCTGGTCGGCGGGAGCGGTATATGGCTATTCCCTGCCGCTGTCTGCAAAGCTGAACCTGGAGTTCAGCGTGAATGCGGGCTATTTCACAGGGGAATACCATGCCTACAACCGCAGCCGCTGTACGGACTGTTACCCGGAACGAAAGACCGGGACAAGAAATTACTGGGGCCCTACGGGAGCGGGGGTGTCGCTGGTCTACCGCTTTGGGATGGATAATTTGAGAATTAGCAGATATGAAAATTAGCAAATTCGAATATTAGCAGATTAGCAAATGAAATGAAATTAATGTACCAAACAACGTTCGCTGAAACGTAGGCGAGGCAATATGCCGATGTGAAAATGTGCCAATGTAAAAATTAAAAATGAAGAAGAATTATATATCGCTTCGCGCTATTTGCCAATGTTCAAACAACATTCACCGAATTGAAGACGAGTTAAATATGCTCATTGAAAAACATGTAGTTTGTGTAACGTTTGTGTATGGAGAAATATTGTGAGCCGTGAGGCTCGCAGTATTTCAAATATTTTGAAAACCGGAAGCTCATAAAAACAGGGGATAAAAAGAGGAAAGTGAAGAATGAAGAATGAAGAATGAAGAGTGAAAAACGAAGAATAAAATATGAAAGTTAATAACACGACAATCAGAATTTCAGACGGGAGGAAAGCTATTTTCCGCTTCCAGTTATCTGTGTTATACCGGGAAAGCATTTTTCGTTTAAAGCATTTGCTGTTGTTGCGGGACAACGCCCGGCGGAGACAACAGTTGCCTGCTTCACCGGGTAACCGGCATATTTGCCTTTACCGCTTTGCGCATAATTGGCACATTGGCATATTAAAACATTTACCCATTGTATTATGCCTGTTGCTTACCGGATGCCTGCGCGAACTGAGCGTGGACGACCCGTGTCCGCCATCCGGCGGGGAAGTGCCGCTACAGGTCGTCATACACTGGGAGGATAAGCCCGTGAACACATTGCCGGAGTATATGCGCATTTACTGGTATCCCCGGACAGGGGATATAGTGGCAGCCGACCTGCCGGCCCGGGGCGGTATGGAAAAACTCAGGGAGGACACCTATACAGCCATATGCCTGGACTACTACAGGCCTCAAACGATAGATTTCAGGGCTACGGGCAGGGACGCCGGGCAGTTCGAAGCCTATAATATACCCACTACAGGCCTGTACAACCAGTATGCCGATCCGGTGCCCGGTGAAGCGACTGTTGCCGAGGCGTACCCCTATGTTTTTTATGCCGATGCGCGCGAACAGCTTGTAGAAAAGCAGTCCGTCAGCGCGGGCGATACATTGAAGCTCCATTTCTACCCGCAGAATGTACTGCGCGAGTTTACTTTCCTGATATACGGCGTGGAGGGCGCCGCGAACATGGCAAAGAACAGCGGGGCCATATCGGGCATGTCGGCTTCGTACTTCCCGGTTACAGGTACACTGGCAGGCACACCTTCCACCGTTTTGTTTACGCGGGTCACACCGCTCACCCGGGGACAGGGGCGTAACTGGACTCAGGAGCAGAAGGAATTGTTCGCCCGTAAAAACCCTGACTGGGCCTCGTCCGACCCGCTAAAGGGCTGGACTAGTGACTGGATAACAGGCAAATTCAGCACCTTCGGGCCTGTGGATGCCAACAACCCGGACATCCGCCTTACGGTGGAAGCATTGAGCAGCGCCAACCGCTATTATTACGGCGCATGGGGCTACTGGTACGGTAAGTGGGAAGACTCGGTAGGTATCCAGATACTGGGGGCTATGGGCGGGCCGTCAGGCCGCGGCACATGGGAAGAACAAACGGCCTGGCGGGAACAGAACGGAGGGTTCGATATCATCCTCTACAACGATGGCAGGCTGGTTGTGCCTGACGGCGGTGGCGGAGGCCAGCCGGGCGGGGACGGAGGATTCGATGTCGACCTGGGTGACTGGGACAATACACACGTTCCCATACAGTAGGGACGCCCCGCGGTTCGGATACGGGGCTATTAGCAGATTTGCAGATGAGCAAATTAGCAAATGTTTTAGCTGTTAGCTGATGGCTCTTTTCCGCTTTGCGCTGCTAAAGGCTAAAGGCTATAAGCTAACGGCTGCATTAGCCAATTAGCAGATGAAGTTATTTGAAATATTTATTTAAAATAGAAAACCCGCCGGATACAAACGTAATCCGGTATTATTTACTAAACAGTTGAAATATGAAAATTTTGAAAACCAAAACTATTAATGTGGTACGCATGGGCGGTTTCGCCCTGTTGCTGGCCGCTTCGGGCGTATATGTCGCCTGCAGCAGCGACGACAATCCTGCCCAATCCTTACAGGGACAAGGCAATGAGATCAACTTCCGGGCCTTGGGTGACCGCCCGGTAACCAAAGCTTCCAGTACGGTAACGGCCGATATCACTTCCTTCACCCTGCAGGGCATCTGGAATGCGGGTACTGACGACGCACAGAAACGCCTGTTCGACGGGGTGGTGGTGACACGCTCCGAAGACGGGACTTCATGGGATTACAGCCCGAAAAAGACATGGCCGGACAACGGAGAAGTCAGGTTCTTCGCTTACAGCCCGGCCAACTCCGTGAATGTGACCAACGGCTTCAAGGGAGACCTGGAACCGGAGATAACCTATACGGTGCCGATCCTACCCGAAAAGCAGGAAGACCTGCTGGTAGCGGTCAGCGATGAACTGAGTGCCGGTACCGTACCTGTTAACTTCAAGCATGCGCTAAGCCGGGTGCTTTTCCGTGCCCGGAGCAAGAAGGCCGACGTACCGGTTAAAATAGAAGAGGTGACTTTAATGAACCTGTATACGACCGGGACTTGGAAACTGGAGCCCGATGTACTGTTATCTAAATCCGGGGTGACACCCAATGCGGATGACGACTACAGCAGCGGCGTACCGACGGACTTATCACCATTCACATATGCGACGTACAACACAAGTTACGCTACGGCCCAGATGCCAGAATATGAAAATGCCGCTTACCTGACCTATACAAGCGGGTCTAACGAGCACTTCTGGCAGGTTGACCCGACCAAACAGGACGACTACACCGTTGACCTGAGCGCATCGAATACCGTGGGAAAGGATTATACCTCTATCACAGGGAAAACGCAGGGCCTGATGGTGATGCCGCAGGCTACGGCGTTCACCGGCACAATTGCCTCACCGAATTCCACGGACTTCTATGTGCAAGTGAAATACAGCGTGGGGGGCCCTGAAGCGCAGGCGAAAACGAAAAACATCCGGGTATACGACTGGTGGAAGAAAGCATGGGGAAGCTTCACCTTCGAGCCGGGTAAGCAATATACATTCGATATGGAAGTAGATCCGGAGGGGATGATCACGTTGAGTGTGGGTCAGGTGGCTGCGTTTACATACCCGCCGATTGATGTGCCGAAGAAATTTGCAGTGGGGGATATAGTGCCTCTGGGGGTGGACGGCGCAATGGCGTTGGTGACGCAAGTGGACGCTTCCGACGATAGCCACGGCTGGGCCCTGGGCGCGACGCCTTTACTGGCTTACTCGACGTCGACTCCTGACGCGACCAGTTTCCCAGCTTCTGGCCCGGCCTATTATGCCGACTGGGCAAATGCTGCCATTGATCTCTCCGATTATCCTATGTACGAGTGGTTCGTCGAGGCAAACCATGGAGAGCGAGACCAGCGGGCTTGGGTTGAAGCCAAGTGGGCCACCGTTCCACAAATCATGGATGCCTTGGTCAATTCCCCCGCTTCCGCTGTCCTATCTTTCTGGATTCCCGCCTTCGGCCTGACCCCGTCCTCGGGCAACATATATCCCGTCGTCACTGCTCCATCAGTGTTCACTGCGTCCGTCGCTACGTTCGCCGACCACTACGGCGAGGGAGGGAACCCCATTAATATCGCAATTGCGAGTGGAACGGTCAGTACGCCTTGGGCCGGGAACGTCGCCGCTCACACGAGCGCCGGCTTCTCTGATTGGACATATCTTCCCGCGAAATACCGACCCCAAACTGTATGGTTTTACCTCTTACGCTTCTAGAAACTTTTTTAAGATTGTTATCGAGCTATTTCAGCCGCTCTCATAGCCGGCTAAACCCCACCGACCTTCCCCACCCTTAGGGTAGCGCCAGGTGTCTGTTGCACAACTAAACAAATTTAATATTTTATGAAAACAGACATTGTTCATGAAAAAATATATATTGAAAATCAACCTGTTATGAATATAAAAAACTCCATTTTATTTTAATTTGTAGCAAAATGTGAGTTGTGCAACAGCCACGCCAGGCTACCCTTAGCAGGAGAAAAAAAAGGTCGAAGCCAACTAAATACGCAGAAACCCGCCCGGCATCACGTCCGGGCGGGAATTTGCTTTTACAGGGCAGGTTAGCAAAACCGTGGATACGGCTACGCAAAATGCTAAAAAACCTCGGCAAACGGCTTGGGATATGGCTTTTAGCCATAGCGGCCCTGATAGCTTACGTTAGAAATAGAAATAAAGAATAACCCATCATTAACCATCCTACAAAACAATAAGATGAAACCAGTTTTAAAGGCAGGCTTTGCAATCCTTTGCTGCCTGTTTGTCTTTGCGCTGCTCTATCTGCCATATAAAGGCTATGCCTGCTTCCGTCAGTTCATCACCGGTATAGATAAGGTAACCGGAGGATACGGACAGGCCCACCCCGCACCGGCAGACTATTACGCCCTGCTGGCGGTATTGCTGTTGCTGGCGGCGCTGGCAGCTATGGCCGTCCGGCGGTGCGACAGCGTGTATTTCTACCTGCGCCGATCGCTATTTTACTTCCGGCGTGCACTGATGAACCTGTTCAATGATGTGAAGACAACGGATATGCTTATCCTTGCCATCCCGTTTTTTGCTACCGTTTATTTCGGGCTTACCGTTCCGGTACATTTCGACGAGGCCGCCACCTACATAGGCTTCGCATCCAAACCCCTATATTACTGCATGCTGCATTACCCGGAACCCAACAACCATATACTGCATTCGGTTATACTGCATTTTACCACGCTGCTGCCTTATACAGACCTCCTGGTGAAGGTAAGGATACCCGCTATCCTGCTATCGCTGCTGACATGGATGGTTTGCTGGTCGTTTCTGAAACGTTACTACAAAACCAACACCGCCTTATTTGTCACCGGCCTGTACCCGGTAGTATTTATGTCCCTGCTTTACGGCTTCTCGTCGAGGGGATACTACCTTGTCCTGCTCTTTCTGATCATCGCCCTTTACGCGGCATATAATATCATCCACGACGGCAACAGGAAGAAAGACTGGCTGTTTTTTTCCGTAAGCAGTATCCTTGGCTTTTATGCGATGTCTTCGTTCTTATACCCTTTTGTTACGCTGAATGTGATACTGCTCGTTTTTTACCCTAAGGGTCTTAAACGGCAATTGCTGTCCGGCGCGTTCATCTCGGCGGCCGTCCTGCTGCTTTACAGTCCGGTCATCCTGCTGGAGGGTTTCGCATCCATAGGTAATAACGGCTACGTTACGCCCAGAGACAGGCTTGCGGTACTGAAGGAATTGTTTCCCTTTTTGGGAACGGCGCTGCGTGATATTTCCGGTGTGGAGTGGTATGTTGTACTATCCGTATTGGTTCTGTCCCTGCTGGCGCTGGTTATAAACAAAGATAAGCGGCGGTTGTCCGTGGCGGCTGTCTGGCTGTTGGCGCCGGTACTCCTGCTGACCGTACATTCGGTCATCCCTTTTTCCCGTACCTTTTCCTATTACGGGTTCATACTCGTCTTTATTGCAGGTATCTCCTTTGAGAAATATACCGGTAAACTGAACCGGCGGGTTTTAACCGGTCTGGTGGTTATCGTCCAACTGGCCTGCTGCTTCCATTTCAACAGTAAAATCAGGGCATACATGCCTTATGATTATGCCATGGATGAAATGGCGCGTTTCGTCTTACGCGACGCGGATACCTGTTTTTACGCGTCCCTCTACGGCAAGGTGCAGTTTGCCTTCAGGCAATTGAGGAAGAACCCGGACATGCCGGTTCCCGATGAGCGGCTGATCCGCACCAGCCGGGTCGGGTATACCAGCGCGGATACCATCGTTAACTACAGGTATGTGCTTATCGACAGGGATCTGGACAAAACCTACTGGCGGATGCCGGTGTATCAGAACAAGTATCAGAATGTATATGTGAATGAGGAGTAAGCCTTCCACCAAGTGCATGTTGCCGGGATAAAAGTAAGTATTCGGTTAACCCTGTCAAGTAGCGTAATAAGTAAGTATTCGGTAAACCCTGTCAACGAGCGGGATAAAAGGTTTCTACCTTTGCAATAAAAAAGAAATTATATGCAAAGTAAGAAATGGACGCTGTCGCAGTTTGAAACGATTTATGCGCGTTATCAGGAAAGCGGCTTAACGCCGAAAGCCTTTTGTTCGAATGAAGGGATACTGACGGACCGGTTCTACGAATGGCGGAAGAAGCTGTTAACAAAAAACGGTGATTTTATCCCGGTCAGGATAAATGACAGGGGACAATTACGGTTACCCGGACGTGATAATCCCCCGCACTGCTCCTGCGATCCGGTACCCAACCAGAGTACTTGCGAGATAGCCTATCCCAATGGGGTCACCGTCCGGCTTAACGGGCCTGTTTCCCCGGAAATGCTGCGCACGCTTATCCTGTTAAACCAGAGCCGATAGCCCATGTTCAGCCTGAACGAATCGAACCGGTATTATTTATACCCGTATCCGTGCGACATGCGCAAAAGTTTCTACACCCTGAGCGGCCTTGTGACTAACCAGATGGGCATGGATGTTCAAAGGGGCGAGGCCTTCATCTTCATAAACAAGAGTTGTACTTCCATGAAAATCTTACATATGGAATGCGGCGGCTTGGTTATCTACCACATGAAGCTGGAGCAGGGGTTCTTCCACCTTCCTGATATGGATACGGGCCAAAACCGGCTAAAGGCACAGGAAACCTTTTGGAATGAGCTTGTACTGATGGTTCAGGGGATAGATACAGGTAAGGTAAAACGGCACAAGAGATGGCGTCCGGATAAGTGGAATTTATAACGAAATATCCCCTGGAAACTATTGTAATTTAGCTGAAAAATCACTATCTTAGTATCATAAAAGATTAGTGTCATATGCCTTCAGACAGCACAAACCTCATAAAGCAACTCATGGAAAAGTGTGATCACCTTTACCGGGAGAACAGCCGCCTGAGAGAAATAGCATCTGAAAAGCTGGAGCCGTTGTCTGTAAAGGATGCTTATGATAAGCAACTGTCCCAAAAAGATGCCATCATAGCCAAAAAAGACCTAAGGATAAGTAACCTGGAGAAACAGGTATGCGAACTCCAGCGTCAACTATACGGAAAAAAATCCGAACGTTTTATAAAACCTGATGCCCTGGACCGCTGGCTTGACTTTGAAGGCTTTGATATGCTACCGGGAGAAGAAGAGGCGGCACAGGAAGCCGAGACAGAAATAAAAGCGGTAAAAGCGGCTATAACGGCCCGCCGGGTGGCAAATAAGAAACAGCCTGTGCGCAAGCCCCTGCCTGCAGAGTTTCCCCGTGAAGAAATCCACATCTATCCTCAAGGCTATAATGAAGGGGAATGGACGCTGCTTCCCGGAGAAGAAGTGACTGAGCTCCTGATGCATGAACCCGGAAAGTTCTATGTTAAGCGGATCATCCGCCATACGGCAAAACGCAAAGATACAAAAGAGATAAAAACCGGTGTGATGCCGGTTCTGCCGATAGCCAAAAGTTACGCTTCCTCCTGCTTGCTGGCAGACCTGACAGTCGGTAAGTATGTAGACCATCTGCCATTAAACAGGCAGATAGAGATGTTCAAGCGAGTAGGGGTATACCTTCCGCCCCCGACCGTTAACGGATGGATCAGGGAAGTGGCCGATTTATTGCGGCCTTTACACTTCCGCCTGCAGGAACTGGTCATGGAAGCGGATTACTTACAATCGGACGAGACCACCATACCGGTTATACGGGATGGGAAGCACAAGGCGGTCAAGGGATATATCTGGCTTGTGCGCAGCGTTATGGACGGACGCCAGTTCTTCTATTATGATTATGGTTCCGACAGCCAGGAGCCGGCAGGTTTCATCCGGCAGGAGCGGGTAAATGCCTATAATACCATTCCCGGATTCATCCCTGTTACGCAGGTGCCGTTCGATAACCCCGTCCGTTAAGGGCAGGAGTACCCTGTTTTTGCAATTCCTGCATTTTATTTCCGGCTTTTTGCATAATACCTGATCCCATTCATTTTTGCAGGCAGGCACATAAAGCCCCTTATCCAGTTTCTTGTTGTAATAGCGTTTGGCATAAACATCCGTCCGGCCACGGAACAGCGACATGAATAATTCGATTTTTTGCCTGGGTGGACTATGTTTGTTGACAGGTGAACCTGTGGACGGGTTTTCCGGTGGGGAGGCAGGTTCCGGTGGGGTCAAGGCATGAAGCAGTTTATCTTTCTCGGCAGTCAGCGCTGCTATTTGCCCTTCCAGTTCGGCAATCCGTTTTAAAAGTCCGGCATGATCCATAAACCTGCGTCTATTCAGTTAACTTTCACATGATTTTTATATTCTCCCTGCAAACATATCGTTTTATATAATACTGTACAAGCTTTCTCCGGCTAAATATCACTGCCTGTTTGGATAAGGCTTTCATTCCGGGACATATGCTGCGCTCTTACAGGACAATATTAAAGTAAAGTAAGGATAGTGTCCTGTCCGGAACAGAAGTTACCCTTTTCAACCGAAGGTATTTAATTTATTGCTTGCAAATTGCTTTGTCTTGTTGGTGTGGTACCTTTATTTTACCACTTTATTGCTTACATATTGCCTGCTATTACGAAGCAGTTGCTTGCAAATTATCAAACCCTTATAATAATCGTCTATTTAGAGACAAGGTGGATAATCTTGAGTATGCCGGTTCTTCGTCAAATTTGATGCAATAATTTTAGGACAGAGGGTGTATTAGTTAATTTATTCATTATCAAGCAAATAGATGTATAAATATTGGTATATCCAAATAATAATTCGTAACTTCAAGGTATTGATAATCAATATTTTGATAGTGAATAAAAAAGCAAATAAGGATAGATGTAATATCCGGATATGCAAGTTATATGAAACAGCGCAGGTAAAAATAAAAAGGTCCATTATTAAAGAAAACCTGTTGTATCTTTACGCTCATTCAACTAAGGGACACGGCACTTGTCCCTCGTGCGGGCGACATAGTAAGACAGTACGTTCCCGTTATATCCGCAAACTGATGGATTTGCCTGCATCAGGTTATAGTATCCGGATTCTATTACAGGTCCGCAGGTTTAGTTGTAAAAATACCCGATGTAGGAAAAAAATATTTTCAGAGCAATATCCCGGTTATGCATTGCCTTACGCCAGAAGAACGTTAGCGACAACCGTTTATCTTCAAAAAATACTACTTGAAATCTCAGCCCGGAAAGGAGCTTATATCACCGATGCCATTCATTTGCCGGTAAGCGCTTCGACTTGTTTGCGTATTGTCGGCCCGTTAAATATTCCCATACAAGAGGGTGCTGATGTCGTGGGAATAGATGACTGGGCCAGCCGTAAAGGCATGAGCTATGGTACTATCCTTGTCAACGCTAAAACCGGACACCCCATCGATTTGTTGGCTTCCAGAGACTATGCCGATGTCGTTAAATGGCTGTCAGGATATCCGCAAGTCAAATATGTTACCAGAGACAGGGCCAGCAGTTATGCCAAGGCTATCACTGATGCTTTGCCCGGAAGTTCCCAGATCGCAGATAAGTTCCATCTGGTAAAAAATCTGAGTGATACTATTTATGACGAAGTACTCCTGCGCTATCAGGAAATAAAGAAAACCTTTACTGAAGAACATAAAAAGGGAACGCCGGATATTCATCCGGAAAATATAAATGTGCCCTCTGATATGCCGGATACCGGTACCGATATCGATTTTATTCGGCCACCATCTCTTCATCGCC
Source organism: Dysgonomonas termitidis (assembly GCF_054657735.1). Classification (NCBI taxonomy): domain Bacteria; kingdom Pseudomonadati; phylum Bacteroidota; class Bacteroidia; order Bacteroidales; family Dysgonomonadaceae; genus Dysgonomonas; species Dysgonomonas termitidis. Next base: position 1,080,759 of record NZ_BAAHYD010000003.1, read on the forward strand.
GGCAGGAACTGTTCGAACAGATCCATCGCTTAAGTAAATCCGGATTCTCTCAAAGGCAGATTGCAAAGACCCTACATATCAACCGGAACATGGTGCGGTATTATTTAGCCAGACAGGAATTACACCCCAGGTTCAGAACATTCACGAATAATTATGAGGATTATCTGGATGAAATAAAAGGAGGGTGCCGCAAAGGGTTAACTGTCAAGGATATATTCCGGTCTATTTCCCGGAAAGGTTTCCGTGGTAAGGTTGCGCCTTTTTACCAATGGTTCCGTTATTGTTTTCCTGACTATAAATCCGGCAAGTATAAAGTTAAACAACAGGCTATAAGTCCGCAAATCGAAATGAAAATTCGCTTTGGAGCCATATCGGCGCGTAAATTGGCTATATATGTATCGAATCCCGAATGGGGAGTCTGCGAAGCTACAGGCAAACGCAACCGTGAAAGCCAGTTTGCTCAGGAAATTATTACATCCAGTAGCTTACTGCAAGAATTACGGTATATTAGCCAGTCTTTCCGTAAGATTATTAATGGCGATAATGAAGATGCCCTAGATACTTGGATAACCGAAATAAAACAGTTCAATATCAAGAATATAAATTCTTTTGTCAATGGAATAATCCGGGACAGGGATGCAATTTGTAATGCTATACGTTATCCATGGACCAATGGCTTGGTGGAAGGAAATGTGAACAGACTCAAAAATAAGAAAAGGGAAATGTACGGACGGGCCGGATTTGAACTGTTAAGGCGCAAGGTGGTGCTATCTAAAACCGGATAAAAGACTGCATCAAATTTGACGAAGAACCCACTTCATCAGATTCTCCAGACAAGGATATCGTCTATAAAGAAATATCAGGATTTCGATATCCTTTCCACATATCCTATCTATTGCCTAATATCTTTTTCATATTAATTTAAACTTCCGTAAAACTTTTTACTGCGCATGCTTTTTTATGGATGTAGTTTTGTAAAGTTTTTGTTAAGGCCCTGAAGTTAACGAAGTGATTTTGTGAACTTCTTTTTTTGTTTAGATTGGGTTTGAATCTAAGAATAAAGCAAATAAGGCTGTAATCGAATCATTACAGCCTTATTTCTTTTACAAATTTTCCTCAAGTATTCTTCCGGTTTCCAATTTATATTGGCGGCGGTTATACCTCGCATGTTGCCAGGCACACTTTCGGAACCCTTTTGACCATCTCACAGGGAGTTCCGATAGAAACGGTCAGCCGGATGATGGGGCATACCAATATCAAGACAACCCAGATTTACGCTAAAATAACGAAAGAGAAAATCAGTCAGGATATGGAAATCCTTTCGCACAAACTGGAAAGTTTGGAAAAGCAGATTACGGAACGGATATGACTTTGAAACAGGGCAGACCTAAAGGTCTGCTTTGTTTTTCACTGTTTTCAAACAACTCACTGCAAAGGAAGTAATACTTTTGATACCAAACAGACACTACAAATAATTTTAAAATTATTGTATTTCAGCGTTTTAAAAATATTATTTGCAAATCGCTCTGAAAAAAAACACAAAAAAATTTGGTGAATAAAAAACTTGTTGTACTTTTGTGGAGTATTTGCTCTACAACTAAATGAAGGATAATAAAGAACATATATTAAAAAAGGCTTTCCTGCTCTTTATGCGAAAAAGCTATAAAGCCGTAACATTGAAAGATATAATACATGCGACAGGTCTTTCCAATGGCACGTTCTATTACTATTTTGAAAATAAGGAGCAACTTTTTAAAGAAGTGGTGGAACAGTATATGTTTAAACTGACACGCCAAACATTTGAAAACTCCCCCAAAGATTCCTTGTATAATTTTATCCGGCATGCGTTGAACAATTTCCAAAATATCTTCAATACATTACACAGAAACACGGAATCTGATTTGAATATGAATTTTTTCTCTTTCCTGTTTGAAGCATTAAGATATTTTCCCGAACTACAAGAAGAATTGCTAAAAATACAGGCGCAGGAAACGAATGCGTGGGTCAAAATTATAGGAATTGCAAAGAAAAACGGTGAGATAAGACAGGATATACCCGACGATGCTGCCGCTAAACTGTTTATCTATGCATCAGACGGTAATCGAATGGATTATGTTCTGGATAAGGATATTGAGGCGCTGAAATCCAGAATGGAAATTTTATGGAATGAACTTTATAATATATTAAGAGTATAATTTTTTTTGACAACAATAGAGTAAACACTCTATTGACTAATACAAACATTCAAATAAAATATATAAATAATTATGAATCAAAATGTATCAACTAAAAAACAGACAATGAGCATTTTCCCGAAGCTCAAAGATTGGCAGTTATTCGGAGTTTTACTTGTTATTCCGGTAATTCTTCAAACGGTAATCATCGCAATGGTTTTAACAAACAGCGATTTGGTACGGTTATCTTTCGGTTTTATGATTAATCCGGTAAGGATTGCCGATATGCTTTCAGCTATTCCTTCCGGATTGGTTATGGTAATTTCAGTCCTGACGATTGTATTTATCTCACTGATTTTCTGCTGGCTTTATTCGCTTGGAGTGAATCTTCACAGAAAACTCCCGGAAACGGCTGTACTGAAGTTGCCGGTATTCAAGGTATTTCTTTTTATATCAGCCGCTCATGAGATATTTGCTTCGATATGGATGTACTTTTTGTTTCTCGAAATTTCGTCAGGAGAAGCATTGGATATGAAAATGTTATCTATTACCACGCCATTGCACTTGATTTCAATGTGCTGTGCTTTTTATTGCTTTTATTTCATAGCAAAAGCATTGAAAAGCATCGAATTACAAAAACCTGCAACGTTTGCCGACTGCAAAGCGACATTTTTTCTGGTCTGGCTTTTTCCTGTAGGAATCTGGCTTATCCAGCCTAAAATAAATAAATTGTTTCAATGATAAAATATAATTGGCATGTGCATTAAAATAATAAAAATTATGATAACGTTTCTCATTTTTCTATTGATGAAGTTGTTATTCTTTCCATTCTGATGGAATCCAATCACTTATTTATTAACCATTTATTGATAAAAAGAATGAATAAATATTTTTTCTCACTAATAATTTTGGCGACCGTATTTACTCCTGTAAGCGCTCAGACGAAACTGACCTTTTATAAAGGAATCAAAGCGAATATCGCCTTATCGGATTACCATCCGATAAATACCGAAAGTAATCCGGGCATTGGTGCAACGCTTGGAAGCTACGATAAACTGGAAATCGGGGAACACTTTGCATTGCAAGGCGAATTTCTGTTCCGCTATGCGACTTCCAATATTCGTGATAATTCATCCGGTGGGATGAACAGATTCACCTACCGTGGAATTGAAGCGCACCTTTACGCAGTTAGTCAATTCAATAGCGGTTCAGGGAAAACTTTTGTAGGTATAGGCCCTTACACGGGGTATGGGCTTGATGCAAAAAAGTATCTGAATCGCTGGAATGTTGGCGCAGGGATTATTTTCGGCTATGAATTTGCCAATGGTATTTGCATTGACGCTGCATATCAAAGGGGATTTCCCGGCTTGCTGAGTACAGGTAACAATAAAGTAGCTATAAAGGCACAGGCTTTCAGTCTGGGATTGGGGTATAAGTTTCGTATTTTTAATTTCAAGCTGGATAAGAATAAAATAAGGAAAGCATTTTCTGATTAACTCTTGAAGAATTGCAAATTGCTCATTCGGCATAAAACAGAACTTCGGTCTGATTATTAATATTCTCTTTAATTTTTATGCTTATTGGTTGCAAAAATCTTATATCACTGTCTTTGTCCTTGTTATGCACAGGTAGCAGAACCAGGATAAATAATATAATAAAATTGCTCCTGTCTGTAACGGACAGCAAGGGATTATAAGCATTAACAAATATGATTTCCAAACAATTACATTGAATCCGCTTTACCAATTCCTGTATATATCAAATAAAACAGGATTGAAATACACAGACTATCCAATGACCTCTACTGTCCTGTTGCCTGTCAGTTGCTCCTGTTGCTTCCATCAGCTATAAGCAGCAACCCACAAGCAACCCACCCAAGCTAAAAGCAACACCGGACAGCAACTACAACCGTAAAAACGGCCAAAAACAAGCGTTAGCAACTATCTATATGATATACAGCATGTTATACAGGATTTGTTTTTGTTATTTTTGTATTTAACAAAAATGAATCCGGTGTGCAGGTCGTATTTTGCCGGCTGTTGCTGCCTGATTTGTATTGTTTATCGACCGGTACCCTCTTATCTTTTTTGCAGCAGGTAATACCCTTCCAATACTGAAAAGCTATATTTACCTCCTGTACAGGGAGCAATATACCGGTATTGGGAATTGCTATCCCGGTTGCTTTTATTACTTTTGTAGCCTAATCCTGTAACAAAGGGAATAAACAATGAATATAACCATAACAAACCTACAAGCCATGACCCTTATAAACACATAGGTTCACAGCTCCTGAAATTTGCGATCTCGTATAAAGCCAGCGGCCGCAAGATAAAATCATTCCTGCTCGACCACCTGATGAGTAACGAACAAAGGGCAAAACAGGTGGAAGAGGGCCTGATCCGCGCAGGATACCGTAATATAGATGCTTTCCTGGAGAGCCTGATATTCGAGAAGCCATTGTATGCGGTAGTCATCATAGACCAGTCCTCACCCGAACTCGAAAACGTACTGGGACAGTTGACCCTCAACACCGACATAATAGAATTCCAGACTTTCAGGCACAATGATGATTATATACATAAATTCACACCGTTTAATGCCGAGATCAGGGAAGTGACAGAAGCCACCGGCAACCTTAAACCGGAAGAGTTAAATACGATAGTGGTAGCTGCCAGGGAAGAGGGCTTCGAAAGGGAATTCTTAGGTAATAACCGCTGGTATGCCATCCGTGTCAGCGCCTCCATGATAGACCGGCTAAAGTATATAGCTGCTTACCAGGTCTCTCCCGTATCGGCTATAACATACTATGCCGAAATAATATCCATAGACAAATACCAGGATACGAACAAATACATCGTTCACGTAAAAGAGCCTGTAAAAATTAAGCCTATACCGCTGGATAAGGATAAGAAAGGGCTGGCCCCGCAAGCTCCCAGGTATACGGCAATTGATAAATTACTAAAAGCAAGGAAGCTGTCAGAAGTATTTTAAACTATTCCAAGACTAAGCTCCTGTCGTTTACCGGATGATTGCAGCAGGGTATTATTACATCCTGCTGCAACCCAATAAAATATCCGTTATGCCTGTTATACATGTTATAATTCATCTACAAGCCTTGTAAGCCTGTCAATGAGTTTCCTTGCATCATCCTTCGTGACGGATATAACCAAAGATCCGTCTTTTGTCAAATTATCAGGTATAATATCCCCGGCCAGGAATAAGAGCTCCTTTTGTGCCGGAACCCCGCCAATTTTAGGCGTTACTACCTGTACACTGAAACTTATACCTTCGTTGTTGTCAATCATGTAAGGCTTTTGAGCCGCTGTTTTTAAAAATTTCCGTTCCATTTTTTTCAATTTTAAGTGTTGCTTATTTACATAAATTATTTAAGCCCCTGTTTTTCAAAATCTACCGTAAAGTGGGGAATTCCCCATTTTATGGTATTTTCCTTATTTTCACTGTTTTTCATAAAAGGGCGGATATTCCCTTTTATGGGATTGTATTCACTACCGGCAAGACAGCCCTGCTTTTTCAGGATATAGTATATACGATTCCGCATTGGGTTCCTATTTTAAAATATCCTTAGCCTCCTTGTAACTCCAGCCTTTCTTACTCCTTCCTGTTCCGTAAGCTTTCGCTAAATACGGTATATTCAGGAGATACGGGAATTGCAGGGTATTGCACTTCCTGTCTTTAGCCGGGATGTAATGCAGGCCTTCATCAAGGTTGACAGAAAGCGATTTGTCCAGCTTATGACGCCTCGATCCTTCCCTGCACTTCGGGCAAAGCGTCTTTACCTTGCCGGATGTCCTGCCAAAAGGTATCTCTATTCCTGTATCGCTCCATGTTCCCATAGCTGTCACATAAACCTCGGTTTGGACGGGTCATCCGGCATTAAGCCGTAACGGGTTACCTCATCGTTCCATGCCTCCTGGCTGATATAGGTCTCGAAGTTCTTCCGGTACTGCTTATCAGGCGTAGACTCCACATAAAGCGGGATATGCTCCAGTGCCGTTTCCCTGCAATGATTTTTCAGGTTCGACCATCTCCTTTCGCTCGTTTTGCGGTTGCCTTTCATGCCGTACATCCGCCAGGCTTGTTCAAATGGAAATTTTTCCTCAGTCACACAAGATATAGATTTATCTATATCTATATTCTTGTTATCATTCTTGTTAATGGATGGGCTATTCGTCAATCTTTCGTGGGTCGCCCGTCCTTTCTTCATCGGTATGCCCGTGGTTCCTTCGTAATTGTCGGGGTTCTGGTAATAATCATAATTACAGATCGTTATCAGGATGCCCCGTGGGTACTTTCGTGTGGCGATCCGTCCGGCTGTTCGCAGGGCGTTCATGGTATGCTTCACCTGAGATTCGCTGTAACGCCCTGTACGGGCCCCAACCGTCCATGAAAGGGCCTCCCGGATCTCCCGGTAACTGCGGAACAGTTGACCCCGTTTTACCAGGTACCCGCCATACTCCGTATCCGAACTGTTGGCTTCCCTGAGCAGGTATGCCCAGGTCTCGCGCACACAGGGGGGAGACTTCGATATGGCGCTCTCACTGATGGCTCGCGGCTGCAAGATATAACCGCCTTTTATTGTCATTGTTCTTATTGTTGTGATTAGATTTTGTTAGTATATCTGTTTATTCCCCGGATGCCTGCAACTGCCTGATAACGCTATGCAATAATTCATTCTCAGTCCTCAGCGCCCTTATTACCTCATCCTTCGATTCCAGTTGTCCGGCGACAAGCGATTGTACATCGATGTTGAAGTTGTTTACCGTCATATTGATACTGCAATTATCACCCGCCTGGATCACATCCGCCTGTATGATCATCTCCGTATCTTTACCGCCTTTTGTCAATGTTCCGCCCATAGCCTTTTATTTGTTATATACCAGGTAAGTGTAATAATCCGGCTTGTCATTCCCGCTGTTATAACAGGACAGGATTTTAATACAGGCTTCCTTTACCCCGCAGAGGGACAATATCCTTTCTTCCGGCAGTTCAGGCCGGCTGATAATAGCTGTATCCGGCATTCTGAAAAAGTCATGCACCGCTTCCCCTTTCGATACCTCATCGCCTGTAACGTATATCACTTTTGTTTCCATCTTTTATAGTTTAAGATACAATCTAAGAGGCCCTCATCCTGTTATCCCGTTTTCTTCCATGACCCTGGCTACTTCACGGCTGACGGCTTCCTTCAGGAACACACGTTTCTTACTGGGCAGGATAAGCGTATCCCCCGGACGGTTGAACTTCTTCCCCTCGCGGATATGCTGCTGGAGCGTGGAACGCGCGATACACAGGCACAGCAGGCATTCCCCGTAAGACATATAGTTGTCTTTGAGGTAGTTGTAATCGTTCTCTGTTAACGGCATAATCTTTATATTTATAAGGTTATTATTTGGATACATAAACTCCTGTCGTTACATTTGCGGTGTGTGAAGCCGTTAAGGTTTATGACGGTTGTTTATATCCGTTTATTTGCTTTTATTATGCAAATATATTCCAATAGTGGATTGTATTTGGATTAAAAGCATTATATTTGTGTCATGATTAGATTAATTTAACTTTTATATAAATGAAGGATTTTAAATTTCGGTTAAATGAGGCGATGGAAATGCGGCGCATATCCCGGTACAGGCTGGCTAAGGATTGCCATTTGTCCGCTACAACCATCACAAACTGGCTGACAGGAAAGACAGTTCCTGACAAAACAAAGATCCGGGCGGTAAGCGAATATATGGACGTTAATTCTAACTGGCTATTGGCAGGGGAGGGAAATATGATTACCGGGACTCTCGGACAGTCAAAGGAAGATACGGATGCAGGGGAAGATAAATGCATCTGTGGGAAACGGGAGACACGTCCCCGTATCCCGTTGAATGCTGCGGCGGGGGCTCTGACCTGTGCGATGGATGGTGTCAGGATGTGTGACTGCGAACAAATCCCGGTAGTCAGCATATTTCCGGAATATGACTTTACGATGTTCATCAAAGGGGACAGCATGTACCCCCATTATGAAAGCGGTGATGAAATAGCTTGCAGGAAGATAAAAGGCTCGCAGTTTATACAGTGGGGCAAAGTGCATGTGCTGGATACTACGCAGGGACTTATCATCAAAAGGATATACGATGCAGGCGACAGCATCAGGTGTAACTCGTTTAACCCGGATTATCCGGACTTCGGGATACCGAAAAGTGAAATTTACTCCATTTGTTTGGTAGTGGGGTTACTGAGACTGTAAGAACGAAAATGGATGATGTCCGGGAAAGCAAAAGAATGGTTGTTGCTAATATCGGAAAACAAATGTATCTTTACATAATCAATCTCATCAGGCGAATGTTATTTTCCGCATTTTTGTTACCCAATTGTTACTCGCCATTTTCAAAAAGTAGGCTTATGTATTTATTATCAATTGATTACAAATGCCATTTACCTTTATTACCTTTAACAGTTAGGGGTTACAAGATTTCACGCAAAGGCGCAAAGTTTTACATCTTACGAGTTATTGACTGTTGACTGCTAACTGCTAACTGTTTACTGATATATCTGTTTCCTTTTAGGCTGAAAGTGACAGAGACAAAATAGTGTAAAAAGTGTCAAGTTTGTCAACTTTTAGGATTTATAAATTTACTCTTTCTGATTTATCGGTTGACCATATTTCGACGGAGAACATTTATACTGGGCTTTGAAACATTTGCTGAAATAGAACGGATCGTCAAAACCTACCTTGTAAGATATTTCGGATACAGTGAGTTCTCCCTGTAAAAGCAGTTCGGCCGCGCGTTTCAACCGTTTTATCTTTATGAGTTCGTTGGGAGAAAATCCGGTTATACCTTTAACCTTTTTGTAGAAAATAGTACGTCTTTGCCTGGCTAATTCGGCAAACCTATCTACAGAAAACTCTGTGTCGGCAAGATGCTCTTCCAGTATTTTATCTATCATGTTGAAGAATTCCTTATCCTTGTCTGTAGATGTGATCAGGTTGCCGTCGAGCACATACTCATTTGAGAAACGTTTTTTCAGTTGTTCCCGTTGTTCTATTAGTTTAAATACTCTGGTAACAAGGTATTTAAGGCTGAAAGGTTTCATTATGTATGCATCCGCCCCGCTCTGAATGCCTTCCAGCTGATGCTCTATCGACGAGTGTGCCGTTAACAGGATGATAGGAATATGGCAGGTCTGAAAGTCCTCTTTCAGTCTCCGCGTCACTTCAAATCCATCCATGGCAGGCATCATCACATCGCAGATGATAAGGTCAGGGTTTATTTCGACTGCTTTCAGCAACCCTTTTTGTCCGTCTTCGGCAACTTCTACCATAAAGTATTTGCTGAATTCATCGATCAGGAAATTGCGGATATCATCGTTGTCATCGATTATCAGCATCTTGTAATTGGAGAGTGTGGAATCGTCTATATCCGGTAATTGGATATTTTCGGTAGTATCTGACGGATACAGGATCTTGCTCTTGTTTTCATTAGAGACAATATCGGAATGAGTAGGAGTAATGAAATTTTCGCCTTTGTAAGTTTCCTTATTTACAGATATCTCCACATTGAATATGGAACCTTGTTCTTCATTGTTCTCGTACCAGATTCTGCCTTTATGCACATCGACAAATTCTTTTACCAGAGACAGACCTACACCGGTTCCGGCCGACGAAAAGTTGATTTGCATGAAGCGGCTGAACAGCATATGCTGCTTATCTTTGTCGACACCTATACCGTTATCTTTCACTTTGAAAAGGCATACTTGCTTTTGCTGGTCTATAGAAATCATAAGTTCTATTTTCCCCCCGTTAGGAGTAAACTTGAATGCGTTTGATAACAGGTTATAGAGTATCTTATCTACCTTGCGGCGGTCGATAAACATCTTGTATGAGCCGGTATCGCTGATAAATGAGTATTCTATTTTCTTCTGATTGGCGGCTTCCTGAAAATTGGAATATATGTCTTTGGAGAACTCAATGATATCGGTATCTTCCAAATCGAGCGTCAATACATTGTTCTGTAGTTTACGGAATTCTAGTAACTGGTCGATGAGCCGGGTGAGTATAACGGAGTTTCTACCCAGAATGTTTATCTGCTTCATCGCGTGCGGAGACACTCCTGTCTGTTCATTCAGGTTTTCTACAGCCCCCCTGATCAGCGTAAGCGGGGTTCTGAACTCGTGGGATATATTGGTAAAGAAACGCAGTTTATGGTTTGTCAGCTCTTTTTCTAACTTTACGTTATTATTAAGCATATTAAACTTATAGATAAGTCTGAACGCGATATATAAGAGGAGTACTGCTAACAGGCCATAAATAATATAGGCATACCATGATTTCCAGAAAGGGGGTGCGATAATGATTTCAATTTGAGTGACTTCTTCATTCCATATCCCATCACTGTTTGTCCCTCTTACTTTGAATATATATTTCCCCGGTGAAAGGTTCTTGTAGGTAGCTGTATTATAGTGGCTTATTGCACTCCATTGCTTGTCATAGTTTTCCAGCATATAGACGTACCTGTTCTTTGCCGGATCTTTTAATACTAAGGAGGCGAATTCGATGGTGAATGTATTCTGCTTATAGCTTAGGTTTATTCTATCGGAATAGCTTATCGATTGTTTCAGGGGAGAGCCTTTTATTCCGGCCTCGACCTTGACATCATAAATGAAAAAGTCCGTTAACGTAACTGGCGGGGTATTTTGGTCGGGCACGAACGATTCGGGATTGAAAACGATTAATCCATCGAGGCTGCCCCACAGCATATTGCCGTTCTTGTAATGGATATTTGCATTCTCATTGAAATGGTTGCCGTATGTTTTCTCAGAAAACTGATAGATTATGAATGTGTTTGTATTCTTATTAAACTTGGTTATTCCACTTTCTGTGCTGATCCACAGATTATGTTCTTTGTCTTCCTGGATACCTGATACAAAATCACCGGACAAACCGTTTGCCGTAGTATAAGCTATAAAATGTTCATCATTTTCCGAGGTAGCAGGAACGAACTTATTTAGTCCGCCTCCGGCAGTACCTATCCAGATGATGCCTTCTTCGTCTTCAAATATTGTCTTTATATCATTACAGTTGATCCCGTTTTTCTTATTCAGGTTCATACGGTACGTTTTATAGGCTTTGGGATTCTTTATCAACTCTTCCGGATTGAATAAAATGATGCCGTCGCTACTTCCCGCCCATATACGTCCTTTACTATCCTGATATATATACCGGATATAACTACGGTTGCCGTCGTCGAAGAAGAAGCGTTTGAACTTAATACCGCCGGGTGTATCTTCGGCAAGGTTTATCCCTCCTCCGAAAGTGCCTATCCACATACGGCTTTTATTGTCTTTATATATATTGAAGATGGTATTGTAGCTGAGTGAATTGGTATCTGTCTCTATATTCGTATAGTGAGCTATTTCTTTGTATGTGGTCAGATCTATGATGTATAAGCCTTTTCCTTTAGTCCCTACCCACATTCTTTTTCTGGAGTCTTCGGTCAAAGTATAAGGATTCATATCTTTATATATACATCTCCCGGCTTCCAGGATGTCTTCATATACATATAAGCTGCCATTCTTTGTGCCTACCCATGTTTTGTCGAATGCGTCGGCATATATTGTGCGTACATTGTTGTTTTTCCCAATTGAAGTCTCTATCTCAGGGCGGACAATCTGTATGTCGTAATTGGGTTTGGTAACCTTAATGATACCTGCATATTCGCTCCCAATCCAGATATTACCATATCTGTCTTCCGTGATGGACAGGAGATAATCCGATGCCGGACTGTTTTTGTCGGCGCTATACTTATAGTTCTGTAGAATCTCAGTTTCAGAATTATAGTAAAATAGTCCATTCCCATATGTCGTAATCCAGATGAAACCTTTAGAATCTATGAATACATTATATCTCTCTAAGTCGATGATCTGAGCAATAGCCGATGGTATTAATTCCATCTTTTTTACCTTCCGGCTGTTTTGATTATAATACCATACTATACCGGAGTGATTATATATCCAGATACCCTGATTCTTATCAATTATGAACTCTATACTACCTGCGAGTTGCGGATCTTTTGCCCAAACAGGTTTGTCAAAAAGTCCGGTGCTTATATTATATGAAATAAGTCCCGACGCTTTTGTTGTTATCAATAGTTCATTATCTGATAGTCTGGTCACATCGGTATAAACGTCATTAAGTGAAGAATTGGTCGTCTCCTGAAAAGATTTTCGTTTAATATCGTATTCGACGATAACCGACTTTTCGGTAATGAAGTATATTTTATTATTAAGCTCTATTGCTTTAGTAAAAGAATGCTTATTGTAAAAGAGAGTATCTGTCTTATCTCCCGATATCATGAAAAGGCCGGATTCGCCGCCAACCCATATGGCAGCTCTGGAGTCTTCGAAGAGAAATTTACAGTCTTTCTTATTCTCTGTTGTCTTCCCGGTAAGAAATGACTTTGTGGAAAACCCACTTCCCGTTTTGCGTATTCGCAGGCAACCGTTGGTATTTCCCCACAACCAGATAGTACCATCCGAAGTTTCATAATAATTTATATAATATGCATTGTTTTCGTGAATTTTATTTCCCTGTGAATGATAGTTTACAAAGGAATCGGAAACCGGATTGTAACAGCTGAATTCATTCTTGTATGTCTTGATCCACAAATACCCGTCCTTGTCCTGAAAAACGTCTTTTATACGATGGTCTATCAGTGAATTCGGATTGTTAAGCTGAGGTTTGTAAGCAATAAGGTTATAGCCATCGTACCTGTTGAGGCCATCTAAAGTCCCTGCCCAGATAAAACCTTTTTTATCCTCGAGAATTGCCCGGACAGTATTTTGCGACAGCCCGTCTTTCGTACTGATTTGTGTGAACTGTAAATTGTTGTCCTTTGCCGGGTATGATTTTACAGGTAAGATAATGAATAGAATAATGAAGACTATAGATTTCAATAGGTTCATAAGGCTAACAATATTTGAAACTCTTATCAAAAGTACGAAAACTAATGTTTATTCGGGGCCGGGTGGCTAAAAATCTATAAGATTGAACGATTTTACAGATGTCATGTTCCTTTGTATTGCAATCTGCGAAAGTCTGGCTTGTAACCGTTTCCTATAAACAATTTTCGGAATTTGTGTTTTTATGGTATTGTATGTTTTGGAATATCAATGATGAATTTCCATAACTATGAACAAAAATACATTTTTCTGAAAATATGTTAATCTTAGTTTTGCTGCTGTAAATCGAAATATGAAAAACCTGGTGTTGGAATTTTTAGAATCTAAAGCGAAAAGAATTTAAACACACGAAACTCAATTACCATTTTAAATTAATATTTATGAGGAATTACCATGGAAAACGGCTCTTAAGAGCCAGAGGTATGTTGACATTGATTCTCATTTTTATGTCGACATTAGTTTTTGCGCAGACAAAGACTGTAACCGGTACAGTTGTCGATGATCTGGGAGATAGTGTAATCGGAGCTGTAATAACAGTAAAAGGATCAACAAAAGGAACGGTGACTGATCATGATGGAAATTTTTCTGTTGTGGCAAGCGCCCAGGATGTACTCAATATAAAGCTCATCGGCTATATTGAGCAGAATATTACGGTAGGATCACAGACACATATTAAGATTGTACTTCAGGAAGATACACAGATGCTGGATGAAGTAATCGTCGTTGGATATGGAGTTCAGAAGAAAAGTGATGTGACCGGAGCTATGGTGAGAGTCGGCGAGAAAGAAATGAAAGCTATGCCTGTGCAAAATGTTTTACAAGCTATGCAGGGAAAGCTAGCCGGAGTAGATATAACTTCTAATGAACGTCCGGGAGAAGCAGGTTCTATACGTGTACGTGGTGAACGCTCTATCAATGCGACTAATGGCCCTTTATATGTAGTGGATGGTATTCCATTACAGGGATTAGGTATTGAAAATTTAAATCCGGGCGATATAGAGTCGGTGGATGTTCTTAAAGATGCCTCGGCTGCAGCTATTTATGGGTCAAGAGGTGCCAATGGGGTAATTCTTGTTACAACGAAGAGAGGTAAGACTGGTAAAGTCTCAATAAATTATTCAGGAACTTTTTCCGTGGAAAATATGCATGACCGACTGGAAATGATGAATTCTCAGGAATGGATTGATTATAGCCGTGCGGCAAAGATAAAAGCAGGCACATATAATGGATCTACAACTATTTCGATGGAGAATGATGAAAAGGTATATGGACAAGATCCTTATGCATGGGCTCAATTCAAAAAAGGATGGGCCGGCGGTTCTTGGGATGGGAGCCTTGTCCCTACTTATGATTGGACAGACGCAGGTCTTCAAACGGCTTTTACTCACGAGCATACACTTAGTGCCAGCGGAGGTTCTGATAAAATGCAGGCTTATTTCTCCTTTGGATATTTAAATCAGGACGGCACGCAACCGGGACAACGTTATCAAAGATATACTGCAAAAACGAGTGTGGATATGCAAGCGAACGATTGGTTCAAATTAGGGGGTAGCATGAATGTCACATGGGGAGACCAGGAGTATGGTTATAACTTTCGCAAGAGTACAACGGGTGCATCCAATCTCTATTTTGCTTTGCAAGGTATGCTACCCTGGACTGTACCTTATGATGATAATGGGGGATATATCCGAAATCCGGGAGGAGACGTAAATATCATCAACCCGATAAGAGAGGCTGAATATTGTAACAATCAACGGCAGAATCTTCGTGCTTTCGGTAGTTTTTATGCCGAATTGAATATGGGAAAGATGGCAGAGGTATTGGACGGACTGCGGTACCGTTTCCAGTTCGGACCCGATTTCCGTTATGGTCGTACAGGTATAGCCGATCCGGCTGAATCTATAAATGGGGATGGGAAAAATCTGGCTCAGTACAATACTGAAACCAAACGCTCATGGACTCTGGACAATCTGTTGTATTACGACAAGACTATTGGCAAGCATAATTTAGGTCTTACTTTATTGCAAAGTGCATCAGCCTATCATCTGGAAGGTTCAAATATGAGAAGCTATGTTAATTCATCACAGGAACTCTGGTATAACATTGCTTCGAAAAGCGATATCCAAAGCTATGGAACGTATCTCACAGAAACATCTCTCCAATCATATATGGTTCGTATGAATTATGCATTTTCAGATAAATATCTTCTTACGGCTTCCGGGCGTTGGGACGGAGCGTCTCAATTGGCAGAGGGGCATAAATGGGATTTCTT
The DNA here is from genome assembly GCF_054657735.1 of Dysgonomonas termitidis. Classification (NCBI taxonomy): domain Bacteria; kingdom Pseudomonadati; phylum Bacteroidota; class Bacteroidia; order Bacteroidales; family Dysgonomonadaceae; genus Dysgonomonas; species Dysgonomonas termitidis. The sequence goes on from NZ_BAAHYD010000003.1 coordinate 1,096,167, forward strand.
TCCATCTGCAGCTTTGGGTTGGAGAGCAGAGCAGGAAGAATTTCTGAAAGAGATGAGTTGGATCAACTTGCTTAAACTTCGTTTAGGTGTGGGTATTACAGGAAACTCGGCAATTGATGCATATGCGACAAAAGGTGCTATTGCTCCTAACTATTACCATTTCGGAGACGTTACGGTAAATGGTATGGTCGCATCAGACCCTTCTGCAAAAGATCCGGTAGTAATGGCAAATCCGGAATTGGGATGGGAAAAGACTACCCAATATAATCTGGGTTTAGACTTCTCTTTCCTGAAAGGACGTATAGGAGGCTCTATCGATTTATATAAATCGAAAACCTCAGACCTGTTGATGACAAAAAGTTTACCTTCTCTGACCGGCTATTTGAGAACCTGGGCAAATGTAGGAAAGACTGAAAATAAAGGGATTGATATCACTTTAAATACAACTAATATACAAACAAAAGATTTTGGATGGACTTCGTCTGTTACGTTCTCTGCTGATAAAAATAAGATTACAGAGTTGGCAGATGGAAAGACTCAGGATATAGCCAACGGATGGTTTGTCGGAGAGTCTATAGGCTCGTATTATGACTATGTCTACGACGGTGTGTGGAAAACCAGCGAAAAAGAAGAAGCTGCAAAATATGGTCGTGAACCCGGGCAGTTGAAAGTCAGGGATCTTAATGGAGACGGAAATATAGAAGCCAATAATGACAGGCAAATTGTAGGGAAAGCGCGTCCTGACTGGTCCGGAGGCCTATTGAATACATTTACCTATAAAAACTGGGAACTATCGTTCTTCTTATACGGCCGTTTTGGGTTTACCGTTCGTACAGGAGAGGAAACTCTTTCCGGCCGTTTTGCTATGCGTAAACTTGACTACTGGATTGAAGGAGTGAATGAAGATGCAGAATATTATGCTCCAGGTGTGGGAGGCGAAAACGGTGATGATAAAAAATCTACTATGAGCTATCGCGACGGTTCGTTCGTCAAATTGAGAAATATCTCATTAGGATACAATTTCTCTCCAAAAATAACCAAATCTTTAGGTATTAATAATCTTAAGCTTTATGCACAATGTATGAATCCGGGCCTTATTTATTCAAAGATAGACTTTATCGATCCGGACTTAGGTGGGTCTACATTCAACCGTAGTTTTGTTTTTGGTATTAATGTCGGATTTTAATAAATGCTTATTATGAATAATAAATATAAAATATTATATACGGGGCTGATAATTGCATCCTCAATATTTGGCCTTTCGTCTTGTAGCGCTGATTTTCTCAATGAGAAATTGATAACAACAGAAAGTACGCAGTCTTTCGAAACACAGGAAGGCCTCGACAAACTTTCTATCGGCCTCTATCAAAATCTTGAGTTTCATTTCAACTATGAATGGGTCTATACCTTGTGGCAATACGGGACGGACGAGATGGCTGTGGCAAATGACGGGATTCAGGAACCTTACAATAGTTATACATCGGCTTTTGACCCTAGCAGGGGTACCGGAATGCCCGAACTATGGGACAATATGTATTCCGGCATATCTTCAGCTAATATATTAATAAAGAATGTTCCTCTCTATTATGATTCGGGTAATGCTAATTATAATACCCGTTTGGGAGAAGGGTATTTTATGAGAGGATTCAATTATTTCCGTTTGGTTTGTCAATTCGGAGGAGTACCTTTAGTAAAGGAACCTGTTATAGGTGCAAAAACTGATTTTGAACGTGGTAGTATTGAAGATACATACAATCTTGTAATATCAGACTTAAAAGAAGCCTATAATTTACTCCCGGCCAGCGTAAGCGAGACAGGCCGTTTAACAAAATGGGCGGCAGCTCATTTTATAGCCAAAGCATGTTTATTCCGCGCGAGTGAAATGAATGATTCATGGAATAGTAGTTATAAAACTCAGGACTTAGACGATGTTATAAAATTTTCTAAGGAGGTTATTACCGCTCGTCCTTTATGTAATGATTTTGTTGATTTGTGGAATTATCAGGAACCTAACGGTGCAAATGAAAAAGTAACGGAAGTTGTATTAGCCGCCCAGTTTTCAAATGATGCCACATCCAAAGGTCGTTATGGTAATCAGGTCCATTTATATTATCCATCTCTTTATCAGAATCTTGCGGGATTGAAGAGGGATATTTCGGGTGACCGTGAGTTTTCCCGTTTACGTACAACCGAATATGCCCTTGATGTATATGATAGGGTAAATGATTCCCGTTTTTGGAAAAGCTATATAACCACTTATCGTTGCAATAATCCAACAGGCGCTCCTCGATGGGACACAGTTAAGGTTAATAATCAAGTAGTTTTTATTCCGGATGCGTCTTTGATAGAAAGTATTGATCCTAAAACCGGAAAAGCAACTTACAAACAGAAGTTTGCAGGAGGAGCAGAAGCTGTGCGCTACATTGTGAATGATGCAGGTGATACAAGATATTCGGTAAATAAGCTTTATCCTGTTGCGCCTCACACATTTGTCCGTTATTTTGAAGGAGAGCAAAAATCATATATCGGGAATCATGGTAACAGTGGTACATATGCGACTAAATCACGTTATGTTGCGTTAAGTAAATTCCGTGATGGTTCGCGTACTACAGTCGCAGATCAGTTCGGATGCCGCGATGGCATACTGGCCCGTTCGGCAGAGGATTATCTGATGGTTGCGGAAGCTTATGGCCGTCAGGGTAAATACAGTGAAGCTCTTCCGTATATCAATAAGCTACGTGAGAGAGCCGGATATGCTGATGGGGAAGTGCGTAGTAAAAATATCGATGGTGGACAGGCTTATAAGAAGAATTCCGCCGGACACGGGAGTGGTACCGGATTTGCAGTGTATTCGGAAACAAATACATATTACGAATCTAACAATAATATGCCAGAGACGACAGCTTCTACAAAGAGTGTAATGCAGTTTACGTCGGTAAGTGATATATTTAATTCCACAAAAGAATTTTATGATGTTCTCAATGCAAGTTCAGATGCCGAGAAGTTTATGATCTTTATCATGAATGAACGTTCTCGTGAATTGATGGGTGAATTACACCGTTGGCCTGACCTGGCTCGTAGCAAACAGCTTGAAAAACGGTTTAACGCATTTAATGACGGTTCGGTTGTTACAGGTTCGGCTTTTAAGGCAAGTAAGCACTACCTCCGTCCATTGCCACAAACTTTCCTCGATGCAGTAACTAAAAACGGACAATCTTTATCCGCAGGAGAAAAGCAGGCCATGCAAAATCCTGAATGGTAATTAATCTGCCTGTTTTCTAAGGATATCTTTAAATGAGGGTGTGTCAAAAGTATTTTTCACTTTCTTTTTGTCATGTTGAACGGAGTGAAACATCTCGTTTCTCAGGATCGAGATCCTTCGTTACACTCAGGATGACAAAGAGGGTAGCACATTGATCGTACTGTGCCCCTTTTGACACACCCTCATTTATAAAATAAAAATTCAGTAGTATGAAGTACAACCTATTACTTTCCCTATTATTACTTATTACCACACATATTATCTCCCAACCCAATTATGACTATTCTAGGCTCAAAAGGGAGAAGTTAGGGAGAGGACTCGTGGTAGTAAAGAAGAATAGCAATACAAATTCTATAAGCTGGCGTTATCTTTCATCGGATGCTTCAGACGCTTCTTTTAATATATACAGAAACGGGAAAAAGATAAATGCAGAGCCTGTTTCGGGAAAAACATACTTTGAGGACAAGATACAATCGGATGTTGCCCTTACTTACCAGTTGAAACAAATACTAAAAGGGAAGGAAGCTGACGGACAATCTTACACATTACCGGCTAATGCACCTGCTGGCTGCTTAAATATTCCATTGGACATACCTTCGTCGGGTGCGACCCCCGACGGACAAACATATACCTATGCACCCAATGATGCTTCGGTAGGAGATGTCGATGGCGACGGAGAATATGAAGTTATATTGAAATGGGACCCTTCAAATGCCCATGACAACTCACATAACGGTTATACCGGAAATGTATATATAGACTGCTACAAATTGAGCGGTGAAAAATTATGGCGTATAGACCTCGGACGGAATATCCGTGCAGGTGCGCATTATACACAATTTATGGTCTACGATCTGGACAATGACGGCAAAGCCGAGATTGTTATGAAAACAGCAGACGGGACTGTCGACGGAAAAGGAAATATCATAGGTAAGGCTGATGCCGACTACCGGAATAAATACGGGTTTATAATAGAAGGGCCTGAATATCTTACAGTCTTCAATGGACAGACCGGCGAAGCAATGTCTACAATCGATTATATTCCTCAGAGAGGTGATGTAAGCGTATGGGGCGATACCAGAGGCAATCGGGTAGACCGTTTCCTTGCTTGTGTCGCTTATCTCGACGGGGAGTACCCGAGTGTGGTTATGTGTCGTGGATATTATACACGCACAGTGCTCGCCGCCTTTGACTGGCGAAAGGGCAAGCTGACAAACCGCTGGGTGTTTGACTCCGATCAGCCCGGAAACGGGAAATATGCCGGACAAGGCAATCACAACCTCAGGGTAGGAGATGTGGACGGGGACGGATGCGATGAGATTATATATGGTTCGTGTGCAATAGACCATGATGGGAAAGGCCTGTATAGCACACAGATGGGGCATGGCGATGCGATGCATATGACTGTGTTCGATCCCCGCAGAAAAGGACTGCAGGTTTGGGATTGCCACGAAAACAGGCGCGATGGTTCCAGTTACCGTGATGCTGCAACGGGGGAAGTCCTTTTTCAGATAAAATCTTCAGAGGATGTAGGGCGCTGTATGGCTGCCGATATTGACCCTGAGCATACCGGAGTGGAGATGTGGTCGCATTTCAGCAACGGTATTTACAATGTGGACGGACAATGCATTAATCCTTCTATAAAGGATGTATCGGTAAATATGGCTTGCTGGTGGGATGGAGATCTGCTGAGAGAGTTGTTGGATAAAGTAAGTATTACAAAGTACGATTATAAAAACAAGATCTCTAAGGTCATTTTCTCTGCCGATGAATGCCTTTCCAACAATGGGACGAAAGCTACTCCGTGCCTGCAAGGCGATATTATCGGCGATTGGCGCGAAGAGGTGCTTTTCAGGACAAAAGACAATAAGAACCTGAGATTGTATGTATCTACACATGATACTGATTACAGGTTTCATACGTTTCTCGAAGACCCTGTTTACAGAATTAGTATCGCCACTCAGAATGTGGCTTATAACCAGCCTACTCAACCCGGGTTTTATTTCGGAGCCGATTTGGGCAAATGTTTTCCCGTAAAGGACATTGTTGTAGATAAAGATTATATAGAACTCAATGCAGGAATGGATTATGACACATATAGCTGGTCGGTAGGAGGAAACGAGAGAATAAGAAAAATAACAACAAAAGATATCCCTGTAGGTAAGAAAACAAAAGTTGAACTGACTGTGACTTATCGCGGATGCGAGTTTAAGGACTATGTTTATATAACATTTAATTGATGAATAGATATACTACAATCTTAATAGTACTCCTTTGCCTGTCACTTTTTACCCGGGCTTCGGATATCGGCAAGCGTTTTCCTTCTGAGAAATTTGTGATGGTAGATACCCGTACCGGATATACAATAACGGCACTTACAAACGGTACGTATAGCGATGCCAAATTGTATCCGACGCATCCGCAATGGACTTCGGATGGGAGGTATATCGTTTTCAGGTCTTCCGACCGTTCGGCAGATAAGCATTCACAGGCATTTGCCGTATCGGAGGCGACCGGGGAGATTATCCAGTTGACAGATGGTGAGGGTACAGGTACAGGCAGTCTGAATGTGGCGCGCCTTTCCAATAAATTATATTATTTCAGAACAGGGAATAATGTAAAAACACTGATAGAGTTAAATCTCGATTCATTACTTAATGATAGTTACAGAAATACGGTAAAGCAAAAAGAAGCCTACGAGCGTGCTATTGCAGTATTGCCTTCCCATCTGGCGGAGTCTGGTGGTTTTACACTCGATGCCGGTGAAACGAAAGCATATGTCGGTGTGCGGCTTATTGGTGCAAAAGTAGAAAAAGCAGAAGATGATAATGAGTTCCGTATAGCACAGGTACCTTCTGGTATAAGGGCTATTGACCTGAAAACAGGTGATATATCTACTGTCGTAGATGTACCTTTCACAATGGGACATGTACAAGCTAACCCCTTCCTTGCGGGCGAGATATTATATTGTCAGGAAACAGGGGGTGATGCTCCGCAGCGCATGTGGATTACAAAAGCGGATGGCTCGGGTAACCGTCCCCTGTTTGTAGAAGATGCTGACGATTGGGTAACACACGAAACATGGGTAGACAGGGATCATGTATATTTTAATGTGATGGGACATTTACCCCGTTTGCGGAAAAGACCGACAGGATTATTCCGCATTAATGTGAGAACTGATGAAGTTCAGCTGCTCGGACAACTCGATTACGGTTCAGGATTCTGGCATTGCGGAGGTACTTCGGATGGAAAGTGGGGAACATCGGATAATTTCGAAGGGGAAGTCTATCTTATAAACAGTATGACCGGAGAACGGAAGTTGTTGACTGCAAATCACCGGATGAAGCCGGATCATACACATCCGTCGTTCAGTCCGGATAATACCCGGATATTGATTCAGTCCGGTTATCTTACCGATGGGAAGAAGTTAAGTTTGATGATCGTAAATATAGATCAAGCGGTAAATAAGTAGGAATAGAACCATATTTCTATCTATTTGAATGATTTTACATACTCTCTATCTGTGGAAAAAGCTTTATTTGTAATAAAAAATCTCATGAAAAAGAACATATTTATATTGGGCGTATTATTATTTAATTGTTTCATTTTATTTGCTCAAAAGAAGCAGGAGAAAGTAAATGATTTCAATACGCCATTACATCTTTTAACTCCCGATTATAATACTCCATACAGGGAACTGACCGAAAAGGATATAAAAGCATCCTTGGACAGGGTCCTGAAATATCTGGATGAAGCTACTCCGGCACGGGTTGTAGATAAAGATAGCCATAAGGCAATTACCGACTTATCCAAAGTGGACAAAAATGCGATTCTGGAACGGGGTAATTTCCGCCTTGCGAGTTATGAATGGGGGGTAACCTATTCCGGAATGCTTGAAGTGGCGAAGGCTACCGGTGATAAGGCATATTATAAGTATGTGGACGACAGATTCAGATTATTGTCGGATGCCGCTCCTCATTTCAAAAGACTGATGAACGATTACGGGGTTATCGACCCGCAGATGAAACAGATGCTTACTCCTCATGCGCTCGATGACGCAGGCGCTATGTGTGCCGCGATGATAAAGCTGCAACCGGACAAACCTGACTATGAGCTGAGAAGCATTATAGACAACTATATGAACTACATCATGTATAAGGAATACCGCCTGAGCGACGGCACATTTGCCCGTAAGCGCCCGCAAATGAACACGCTCTGGCTCGACGACATGTATATGAGTATCCCTGCGATAGTACAAATGGGAAAACTGACAGGGGACGCCAAATATTATAATGAAGCGGTGAAGCAAATCAAACAATTCTCGGAACGTATGTTTGTGAAAGAAAAAGGATTGTATATGCATGGCTGGGTAGAGTCTATGGCAGACCATCCTGCGTTTTTCTGGGGACGTGCCAACGGATGGGCTGTGCTGACTATGACTGAAGTACTGGATGTATTACCCGAAAACCATCCTGAACGGCAACGCATACTGGAACAACTGCGTGCGCATATCAAAGGAATAGCTTCGTATCAGTCGGGAGAAGGATTCTGGCATCAGTTGCTGGACAGAAACGATTCGTATCCGGAGACTTCGGCTACAGCGATATATGTATATTGTATCGCCCGTGCCATAAACAAAGGCTGGATAGATCCTCTGGCTTACGGTCCGGTGGCGCAACTGGGCTGGAACGCGGTTTCTACCAAGATAAACAATGCCGGAGAGGTAGAAGGTACTTGTGTAGGTACAGGCATGGCATTTGATCCGGCATTCTATTACTACCGTCCGGTGAATGTATATGCGGCGCATGGTTACGGGCCTGTATTACTGGCAGGAGCGGAAATGATAAACCTGTTGAAAAAATTCTACCCGCGCATGAATGACAGTGCCATACAATATTATACTTCTCCGCAGACAACCAAGTCCCCTATATTCGGGATAGAGGACACTACACGTCCCGATGCGGTCGCCTCAGGCAGCTCACGGGTAAACGATAAAGCACCGGTGATATTCCTTATCGGCGACTCTACCGTAAAGAATGGCCGGGGGAAAGGTGATGGCGGTCAGTGGGGCTGGGGAAGCTTCTTTCAGCAATTTTTCGATACAACACGTATATCAGTAGAAAATCATGCATTAGGCGGACGCAGTAGCCGGACATTCTTTACCGAAGATCTCTGGAATAAGGTATTGCCGGGTATCCGCAAAGGCGATTATCTGTTTATACAGTTCGGACATAACGATGGCGGCCCTCTGAATACAGGGCGTGCGCGTGCTTCACTCAATGGTACGGGGGATGAGTCTCAGGTGGTAATAATGGAACGTAACGGAGGCCCCGAAGAAGTGTTCACTTTTGGTCACTATCTGCGTATCTATATCCGTCAGGCGAAAGCGGTCGGAGCCATACCGGTTGTGCTGTCTCCTACACCCGGCAACAGATGGACAAACGGAAAAATGAACCGTATGACCGAAACATATACCAAATGGGCAAAAGAAGTGGCCCGGCAGGAAGGCGTGGAATTTATCGACCTCAATGATCGCACGGCTGATAAATGCGATGCCATGGGTGAAGAAAAAGGAAAGCAACTGTTCGTTGACAGTGTGCATACAACATACGACGGGGCTATCATAAACGGGCAGTCGGTAATAGAAGGCTTACAAAGTCTGAATGGTTTTTCTTTGAACCAGTATATATTGAAATAATAACATATCATGAAAAGACAAGCTTTTAAAATGTATTTGAAACCGGGGTTCGAAGCAGAGTATGAGAAAAGACACAACGCTATCTGGCCGGAACTGAAGCAATTACTCAAAGATACGGGTGTATCCGATTATACGATTTTCTGGGATAAGGAAACGAATCTATTGTTTGGTTATCAGGTTATTGATGGTGATAGTTCCTCTCAGGACTTAGGCGGTAATCCGATTGTGCAGAAATGGTGGGCTTATATGGCTGATATTATGGATACGAATCCGGATAACTCGCCCGTATCCATTCCGTTGCAGGAAGTTTTTCATATGGATTAAACAGTATATCAAATGAGAAAAACCTGTTACATCTTTCTGCTTCTTTTAAGTTCGATGACTGTCCTCGGACAGCAGACGGCTTATAGATTCAACTTTACGGATAAGCCTGTAAAAGGTTATACATCTGTGCCGTCGAATACTATCTATGGTGAAAACCCGGTATACGGTTATGATTTGAATACAAATCCGATAGACGGGAATCCATTTTTCTTTTCCGTAGATGTACCCGAAGGCAATTATAAAGTAACGGTTGTATTAGGCAGCAATAAAGGTGAAAGCAACACAACCGTGAAAGCCGAGTCGCGCAGGCTGATGCTTGCCAATATCAAAACCTCAAAGGGTAAATATTCGGCTCATACTTTTGCCGTGAATATTCGTAATACAAAAATCGGAGATACGGATTCGGTGCGGATAAAGAAGCGTGAAACAGGAAAACTTATTTGGGACGATAAACTTACGTTGGAGTTTAACGGGAAGAATCCGGCAGTAGCAAAGATAGAAATAGAAAAGGCTGATAATATTCCGACCATATTCCTTGCAGGAAATTCTACGGTGGTGGATGAAGCCGAAGAGCCGTGGTGCGGTTGGGGGCAGATTTTCCCGGGATTCTTTACCTCTGATATTGCGATAGCCAATTATGCAGAATCGGGTGAAGCGGCCAATACATTCGTTGCCTCAAAAAGATTTGCCAAACTCCTTTCTAAAATGAGAAAAGGCGATTACCTGTTCATCGAGTTCGGGCATAACGACCAGAAACAGAAAGGAGAGGGGAAAGGCCCCTATACAAGTTATAAAAGCGATTTGAAATATCTTGCTAGTAAAACCCGCGAAAAAGGAGCGATTCCCGTATTGGTAACATCTATGCACCGCCGCTTCTTTGATGATAACGGGAAAGTGAAAAATACGCATGGCGATTATCCCGACGCTGTAAGGCAATTGGCAAAAGAAGAAAATATTACACTCATCGACCTCAATAATATGAGTGCGACATTATATGAAGCTTGGGGTGTGGAAGGTTCAAAACGAGCTTTTGTCTATTATCCCGCAGGTACTTTCCCGAATCAGAAAGAACCGCTGGCTGATAATACACATTTCAATCCTTATGGAGGAACCGAAATAGCCAGGTGCATACTAAAAGGCATGATCGATAATAACCTGCCTGTAAAAAAATACATCAGAAAAGATGTCAGGCCTTTCGATCCGGCTCATCCCGATGACCCTGATAAATTCGATATTCCGGCCACTCCATTCTCCTCGATGGTAAAACCGGACGGTAACTGATATGGAATAGAATAAAATTGACAGATACATAAAATCTTGAAATAAAAACTTTTATAATTATATGAAACGAACTGCATCAATCATTCTCGGAGTATTCTCTTTATTATCAATCCCGGTATTCGGACAACAACGTACCGATGAAGAATGTATAAGGGCTGTCGCCGACAATATATTGAAACAACCTGTGACACAGTTTGTAGGAGTCACCACCGGAGTTACATACAACAGTACAAAGGAGATACCAAAAGGTGAAGACGTCAGGTTTAAAAGTCCGCTTACAGAGTGGCATTATTCCAATGGAGTGCTGGATATGAGTATGATGCATCTGGGTGAATACCTCAATGAGCCGAAATATACGGACTATGCGAAAAATCATGTCGCTTTTGGCTTTGCCAATTACGGGTATTTCAAAAATACATTCCGTAATGACCGGAAACATTGGCACTGGCCTTTCGGACAATTATGGAATACAAAGGAACTGGATGATTGCGGGGCAATGGGCGCGGCGGTGATTGATGTATATATGCTGGATAAGAGAGCGGAATATAAGACATATATAGAAACGGCAGCCGATCATATAATGAATGGGCAGGTACGCTTATCGGACGGTACGCTTTGCCGGACATTTCCCCGTGAGATGACGGTCTGGGCCGACGACGTTTATATGAGTGTCTCCTTTTTGTCGCAAATGGCAAAGATGACAGGGGAAGCGAAATACTATGATGAGGCAGCACGCCAGATTATCAATATTGCCGGTTACCTGTGGTGCCCCGAAAAGCAACTGTTTTACCATTGCTATTATACTGATATGAAACGCAATGGTGTGGCATTCTGGGGACGGGCGAACGGTTGGATAACTGTCTCCTTAGTGATGCTTCTGGATGTAATGCCGGAGACTCACCCGAGGCGTGGGGAACTTATAGCCCTGCTTGAAAAACAGATTGTCGGTGCATCCCGGTACCAGAATGCAAATGGCATGTGGAATCAGTTGCTGGATAAGCCTGAATCGTATGACGAGTCATCTGTTACAGCCATGTATATTTATGGCATTGCTAAGGCTGTGAACAATAAATGGATAGATCCGGCTTATACCGCTATAGCCCAGATTGCATGGAAGGCCTTGAAAGAAAAGCAGATAACAGCAGACGGGCATTTCAGGAATGTATGTGTCGGTACGGGAATCACCGACGATTTGCCTTTCTATTACAACCGTCCGGTAGGCGAGAACGAAAAGCATGGGCTGGGGCTTATCATCGATACGGGTATAGAAATGATGAAACTGGCAAAGTCTCAGAGCCGGAAGAAATAATGTGATCGGAAAGTAACAATTTTATCTATACAGTGTTGTCAAAGTGTTGATAATGAGTGAAATGTTACAGGTTTTAAAATATGTAATATGTGTTACCTTTGTTACCTTTTAACAGTTACAAGTTACGAATTACGAGTAAACACCTCGCTCGGGCAGACGTCCCGTCTGTGTATTGCATAGCAAACATTTTTGCCCTGTCAACAAGACACGGACTGGAAGTCCGCGCCAGCAGGGTACAAGTTACGGAAAAGGCAGCCTGTTTATTTTGTTTCACGCAAAGACCAAAGGCGCAAAGGTTTTTTACATCCTACGAGTTGTTGACTGTTAACTGTTCACTGTAAAAGTTGTTACATGTGTTACCTTTTTAGCGCTGCTCCTTTTGGGAAGCCACAAAGAGAATACAGCTGTATTAAAAGTTCCCCCTATGGGGGCTAGGGGGCTAATAAATATAATTATGATAAATAGTATTCGTTTTTTCATTTTAATAATCTGTTTATATGTGACTTGCATGACTTATGCGAGCCGTATCCCCGAATTGAACTGGGTAGGGAAAACGGGTGCGAGAAATTTACCGAAAAATAACAGGTCGTATAATGTAACCGACTATGGTGCGGTGGGCGATGGTATTGCAATGAATACAAAAGCTATTCAGAAGGCCATCGACGAATGTGCCGGAAATGGTGGCGGAACTGTTACCTTTTCTCCGGGAAAATATCTTACAGGCTCTGTTTATCTGAAAGAAGGAGTTCATTTTATTATTCCTAAGCGTACCACTCTACTCGGCAGTACCGATCTGAAAGATTATCCCGAGATGAATACACGGGTTGCGGGGATAGAGATGCAGTGGCCATCGGCGTTAATAAATATTCTGGGACAAAAAAACGTGATGGTGAGCGGAGAAGGTGTGGTACATGCACAAGGTAAAGTATTTTGGGCTTCCTACTGGGCGATGCGCAAGGATTACGAAGCTAAGGGGTTAAGGTGGATTGTGGATTACGATTGTAAACGCCCGCGTACACTTTTGGTTTCCGAATCGTCGGATGTAACGGTAAAGGGACTTACTTTTCGTCAGGCGGGATTCTGGACTATACAGATTCTCTATTCGTCTTATTGCACTGTAGACGGGGTTATTATCCAAAACAACGTGGGAGGGCATGGGCCGAGTACGGATGGGGTGGATATAGATTCATCATCCTATATATTAGTAGAAAACTGCGATATAGATTGTAATGATGATAATTTTTGTCTCAAATCGGGGCGTGATGCCGATGGTCTACGGGTAAACCGTCCTACCGAATATATCGTGATACGCAATTGTATATCGCGTGCAGGTGGCGGCTTGCTGACATGCGGCAGTGAGACTTCGGGCGGTATCCGTCATGTGCTTGCCGAAGGGTTGAAAGCGAAGGGAACAACGGTAGGTATCCGCCTTAAATCAGCGATGAACAGGGGTGGCACTACTGAACATATCTATATAAAGAATGTAGAAATGGATAATGTGAGAACGGTGTTTGAAGCGACAATGAACTGGAACCCATCATATAGCTATTCATCCCTGCCCAAAGAATATACGGACAAAGAAATACCTGAACATTGGGCGAAAATGCTTGAAGAAGTGGAACCGGACAAAGGGATGCCCTACTTCAATAATATATATCTATCCGGTTTTAAGGTACGGAATTCGAAAACGTTTATGAGTGTGGAAGGGAGTGAAACTTCTCTGATGAAGAATTTCAACTTCAGTGATATAGATGCCAATGTAGACAGGATAGGCGATGTCAGATATGCAAGAGACTGGAAATTTGACAATATAAATATAAAAGCGAAGAACCGGGAGCCTGTTATAATCAAAAATAGTGAAAATGTTCATTTCCCGTCAGGTGTTGTGGCTATAGAAACGGATTTTCCTTATACCCTGAATGGAGTAAATAAAGAGGCGAAAATAAAAGGCGCCGCACATCCCGAATTTTCCTTCCTTTTACCCGAAATGGCCGGAAATTTAAAGTTCGGGATTGTACAAGGACAGAGCAGTAAATGGCTGGGAGATTTTAAAGTAAAAAATGTAAAGCAGTCCGGCAGGCAATTGACATACAGGCTTTCCGATCCGGTATTGAAAGGAGGAGAAATTACTGTAAATGCGGTCGCGTTGAGTTCTTCGGACGGAGTTATCATAGAGGTCTCCGCTGTAAAAATACCGGATGATATTTCCCTGTTCTGGTCGTACGGAGGAGCTTATGGAGAGGTATTGGAAAAGACAGGTAATGGTAGTTTAAGGCCGGTTTACTGTAAGTATAATGTGTTCAGTGTGGAGTGGACAGCCTTTACTTTGTATTACGGGCAGAGTATGAAACTGAAAACGATCAATGCTGTCATGCCGGTTTCTTCCGAAATCCGTTTGTCGGATGCCTATATGCAACAGTCTCCACTCTCTTTCTTCGAATCGGGGAAAAAGACGGATGCTCCGGCTTTAGCGGCTGTTTTGCCTCTGAAAAGCGGACAGAAAGAGTACTTCTGTATATACCGGCAAAACGAAAAGGCTGATTATAACCATTATATGTTACCTGCACTCTTCCGGAAAGAGACGGCCGGTATAATTAGTGAATGATATGAAAAAGAGTATTGCTGTATTTATACTCTTCATACAATATATGTCTATCAGTCCTCTATGGGGGCAGACCGATACGGTGTTCAGTGTATTTTGTTTCCCGTCAGACAGAATTCCACGGATAGACGGAAACACAGATGACTGGGATATTGTGCCCGATAGCTATACTATAGGCATGGAATCTATGACCGAGGACGAAGGGAAGCACAGCCGCCCTGATGAGACGAATCTGGACATAAAAGTGAAAGTAGGATGGGTGAAAGGCCTGAACAGGCTATACTTCCTTTACGAAGCTTATGACGATTACTGGTCTTTTGCGCGTGACGATCTTATGGTCGATATATTCGAAGTTGTAATAGACGGCGACCGGTCGGGTGGCCCCTTTATAGATAAGTTTTATCCGTTCCGGGATGTAAGTAAGGAAGATGCCTGGCTGTTGTTTCACGGGCGGCATGCTCAGAATTATCATATATACACCCCGGCCAAAAATGGGGATTGGTGCATGTATTGGGGCCCGCAGCAGTGGCTCAGGGAGAAGCCTTATTCCGGTTATGCATACAACTATAATTTCAAAGAGGGCGAAAGTGGTAAGCTTATACTTGAGTTTTATATAACTCCGTTCGATTATGCTTCACCCAAAGGAGCGGATCATTCGGTCGCTTCCGAATTGTGGGAGGATAAACTGATCGGCCTTTGCTGGGCTGTTATCGATTATGATAATAGTCAGGGAAAAGAGAAAGATGGATTCTGGAATCTGTCGAGACATCATACAATGTACGGGAATGCTTCCGAATTGCGGACATTCCGTTTAATGCCGTTAGAATGAATGTTATGAAATATGTATTTTTTATATTGTTGATTTTCAGTTGTTTGAATTTGAATGCATCCGTTTTTTATAATGTAAAAGATTACGGGGCAAAGGGTGATGGCATACAAATAGATTCGCCGGCTATAAACCGGGCTATTGAAGATGCCGCAAGGAACGGGGGAGGAACAATATTCTTTCCTGCAGGTACATACCTGAGTTATTCTGTTCGTCTGCAAAGTAATATAACGCTTTATCTGGATGCCGGGTCTGTATTATTGGCCGCTTATCCCGGAGAAGCATCAGGATATGATCTCGCAGAGGATAATGAACATAACCGCTTTCAGGATTTCGGCCATAGTCATTGGAAGAATAGCCTGATATGGGGGATAGAACTCGGGAACATAACAGTTTGCGGTCAGGGTATGATAGACGGACGCGGGCTTACCCGCGAAGAAAGCCGGCTGCCCGGAGTGGGGAATAAGGCGTTGAGCTTGAAACTATGCCGCAATGTAATCCTTAAAGACGTGACGATGGTCAACTGCGGACATTTTGCGCTATTGGCTACAGGCGTGGATAATATGACCATCCACAATGTAAAAGTGGATACAAACAGGGATGGCTTCGATATAGATTGCTGCCGCAATGTCCGTATATCGGATTGTTCGGTAAATTCACCGTGGGATGATGCTATCGTACTGAAAAGCAGCTATGGCTTAGGATTTTTCCGGGATACGGAGAATATAACCATAACTAATTGCTATGTAAGCGGATACGACAAGGGTTCGCTAATAGACGGTACATTCCGGCGGGATGAGCCACAAGCCCCGGATCAGGGGTATGTAACCGGACGCATAAAGCTGGGCACGGAGTCGAGCGGGGGATTCAGGAATATCAGCATATCCAATTGTGTATTCGAACGTTGCCGTGGTCTTGCCCTCGAAACGGTGGACGGAGGCTTTCTGGAGGATATCGTTATCAGCAATATTACAATGCGGGATATAGTGAACGCTCCTATCTTTCTTCGTCTGGGCTCGCGAATGAGAAGTCCGAAAGGTACTCCTATGGGGCGCATGTCGAGGATAACGATCAGTAATGTCAATGTCTATAATGCCGATTCACGCTATGCTTCTATTATTAGCGGTGTGCCTGATTATCATATCGAAGATGTGACTCTGTCGGATATCCGCATATTATATAAGGGTGGCGGCACGGCGGAGGATGCGAAGCTTACTCCTCCCGAAAATGAGAGCTTATATCCGGAGCCGTGGATGTTCGGAACCATACCTGCGTCGGGCTTCTTTATCCGTCATGCACGTAATATAGAACTCAATAATGTGCAGGTCGATTTTATGACGCCGGATTACCGTCCTTCCATTTGGATGAAAGATGTGGATGGTTGCCGTTTGATTAACTACCGGGCTAAAGTAGCCAAAGGTGTAGAGCCGTATGTATTATCGGATGTAAAGGGATTCAAGACCGAATTGAGTGAGATATCAGAGTTTTAAAAGCCATTTATACAAGGAGGGAGAGGCAATGAGTAGTAGTTGCCTCCACCTCCCAATAAAACCTAAAAACAATCTGAACTAAAGAACATTTATTCAGTAATCCTGAACCAATCTATATCGACACGCCCTCCATCATTCTTTAGAACAGGGCGTGTACAGAATGTACCGATTTTTGCTCCAATCCATTTACCTTCTTTTGCTTTAAAGCTTTTACCTAAGTCTGTATATCTCTTGTTGTCCGTACTATAGCTAAAGATCCAGGTAGCATCGGCTATAACCTTCACCCTCAGATAAATTGTAGATTCTTTCATTGTTATGGATTCATTGACAATCTCTTTATTCCCTTTCTCAGCATTAATACATTCATTCTGAGATAATACGAATCCATCTTTTGTGTTTTCGAAAGAGAGTAGGGCATAATCTATACCCATTACTACCAATCCTGTACGTTCGCCATAGAAGCGTGCATCTGGCCTGAATGTAAGTTTCACCGTTGCAATAAAAGCAGGAGCTGGTGTTTTTTGCAACAGCAGGTTCGGCACATCCCACAGGCTCTTATAGTCATTAGCTACCGGAACCGAATACAGGCTAAGACAGCCTTTTTCCTGATTGGTGAAATACCACCATGACTGAGGGTTTGCATGCCATTGCCATTGCAAGCCTAGTGTGTTTGAGTTAAACTCATCGCTCTCGGGAGGAGTGGCAACCGGATATGCTTGTCCTACATTTGGCTTTTTATAAGTCAGTACCGGGTTACCGCAGCCGTCGCCATCCTTATCTTCGCCAATTACAGGCCAGTCATTTTTCCATATCATCGGTTGCAGATGCATAACGCGTCCGAATGCTCCTACATCCTGAAAATGAAGAAACCAGTCTTCGCCTGTTTTCGTGTCTATCCATGCACCCTGATGCGGTCCGTTTATTACAGTTTTACCCTGATCCATTACTACCTTTCTTTCATATGGGCCGAATATATTTCCCGAACGCATGGCTAATTGCCATCCGGTAGCAACACCTCCCGCAGGGGCGAATATATAATAATAGCCATTCCTTTTATAGAACTTAGGGCCTTCTATTGTGGGGTCTATATCGTGTCCGTCATATATTATCTTCGATTCACCTACTGCCTTTTTGCCGTCGGGTGTCAGGCGGGTAACGGCCAGCAGGCTCTTTATTCCTGCGCGGCTTCCTGCATAGGCATGCGCCAGATATACTTGTCCGTCATCATCGAATAGCGGGCAGGCGTCGATTAATCCTTTACCTTCTTTTACTAATGTTAATGGTTCCCATTCTCCCGCAGGGTCTTTGGCTTTAGTCATAAATATCCCTAAATCGGGATCGCCGTAGTAAATATAAAATTCGCCTTTATGATAGCGGATAGCCGGAGCCCATACACTACCTCCATGATTCACGCCTTTTCCGAACGAAGCATCTTTGGGCATCTTATTTATAGCATAGCCTATAATAGTCCAGTTTACCAAATCTTTTGAATGCAGGATCGGTAGTCCCGGTATACAGTTGAAACTGGATGCAGTCATATAATAATCATCCCCTACACGGCAGGCGTCAGGGTCGGAGTAATCGGCATATAAGACAGGATTCTTATAGTTGCCGTTTCCTAAGTCAGATACCCATACCTTAGATACATAGTCTTGCGCCGAGATACCGAATGGTATAATACAAAACAAAAAGCCTATAATCGTTTTCTTTGTTATATTCATTATTTCAACTCTTTAACTAAATCCTTTATATTTTGTTCTTTAAGCCCTTCTACAAACAAGGCTGCCATTGCTGTAGCTCCTTTTTCGTTGAAGTGTGTATTATCGGTGTTCCCTTTCGGGAAATTCCTGTTTTCTCCCGGCTTCAAATGCAGAAATAATGGTTTGGAGCCTTCGTCACCTAGCCCGGTGATTAAAGCTTTGCTCTTTTCATACATATCTATCATCGGTGTCTTTTCCTTTTTGGCTACACCCCGTGCCAAATCGAGATATTCACCATGCGAATCCCGGAATGCTCCACTCTTATCGAATCTTCGTCTTACCACCGATGTGCAGATGATCGGTTTTGCTCCTTTCGCTTTGGCTTTTTCTACAAACATTGTAAAGTTTTTCACATATTCCTCCGGAGTCGTATAACGTTCTTTCTTCTCTATAGAAGCATCATTATGTCCGAACTGTATAATCAGATAATCTCCTTTACTTATATTATCTATGACTTGCCGCCACAGGCCTTCGGCAATAAAAGAACGCGAACTACGGCCGTTTTTTGCATAATTCTTTATTTCAACATTATCATTGAAAAAGGCCGGAAGAAGCTGTCCCCATCCCTTTTCAGGAAAAGGTTCACATATGGAATCACCCGATATGCTGTCGGTAACTGTTTTAAATAAAACTTTATCGGCCATAGTGGAGTCACCGATCATAAAAATACGCTTCTGTGCAATCGCCGAAATGCTTAACAGGCAAAGTGTAATTGTCAGAAGTACAGATGTCTTGTTCATGGTTATTTTAATTATGTCAATTCAATTAGCAAATTGGTAAATTAGCATATTAGCAAATGGAGCGAAACGACTTTTCAGTTAACAGTCATCAGTCAACAGTTAACAACCTGTAACTTGTAACTGCTCGCAGGGCGAAGTAACTCGTAACTGTTAAAAAGGTAATAAAGGTAAATGGTATTTGTAATCAATTGATAATAAATACATAAGCCTACTTTTTGAAAATGGCGAGTAACAACTGGGTAACAAAAATGCGGAAAATAACATTCGCCTGATGAGATTGATTATGTAAAGATACATTTGTTTTCCGGTATTAGCAACAACCATTCTTTTGCTTTCCCGGACATCATCCATTTTCGTTCTTACAGCCTCAATAGCCCCACTACCAAACAAATGGAGTAAATTTCACTTTTCGGTATCCCGAAGTCCGGATAATCCGGGTTAAACGAGTTACACCTGATGCTGTCGCCTGCATCGTATATCCTTTTGATGATAAGTCCCTGCGTAGTATCCAGCACATGCACTTTGCCCCACTGTATAAACTGCGAGCCTTTTATCTTCCTGCAAGCTATTTCATCACCGCTTTCATAATGGGGGTACATGCTGTCCCCTTTGATGAACATCGTAAAGTCGTATTCCGGGAATATGCTGACTACCGGGATTTGTTCGCAATCACACATCCTGACGCCATCCATCGCACAGGTCAGAGCCCCCGCCGCAGCATTCAGCGGGATGCGGGGACGGGTCTCCCGTTTACCACAGATACATTTATCTTCCCCTGTGTCCGTATCTTCCTTTGGCTGTCCGAGAGTCCCGGAAATCATATTCCCCTCACCTGTCAGCAGCCAGTTTGAATCAATGTCCATATATTCGCTTACCGCCCGGATCTTTGTTTTGTCAGGGAGGGTCTTCCCTTCCAGCCAGTTTGTGATGGTTGTAGCAGACAAATGGCAATCCTTAGCCAGCCTGTACCGGGATATGC
Organism: Dysgonomonas termitidis; assembly: GCF_054657735.1. Taxonomy (NCBI): domain Bacteria; kingdom Pseudomonadati; phylum Bacteroidota; class Bacteroidia; order Bacteroidales; family Dysgonomonadaceae; genus Dysgonomonas; species Dysgonomonas termitidis. The sequence goes on from NZ_BAAHYD010000003.1 coordinate 1,116,438, forward strand.
GCCGCATTTCCATCGCCTCATTTAACCGAAATTTAAAATCCTTCATTTATATAAAAGTTAAATTAATCTAATCATGACACAAATATAATGCTTTTAATCCAAATATAATCCACTATTGGAATATATTTGCATAATAAAAGCAAATAAACGGATATAAACAACCGTCATAAACCTTAACGGCTTCACACACCGCAAATGTAACGACAGGAGTTTATGTATCCAAATAATAACCTTATAAATATAAAGATTATGCCGTTAACAGAGAACGATTACAACTACCTCAAAGACAACTATATGTCTTACGGGGAATGCCTGCTGTGCCTGTGTATCGCGCGTTCCACGCTCCAGCAGCATATCCGCGAGGGGAAGAAGTTCAACCGTCCGGGGGATACGCTTATCCTGCCCAGTAAGAAACGTGTGTTCCTGAAGGAAGCCGTCAGCCGTGAAGTAGCCAGGGTCATGGAAGAAAACGGGATAACAGGATAAATATATCTAAACTGTAAATGATGGAAACAAAAGTGATATACGTTACAGGCGATGAGGTATCGAAAGGGGAAGCGGTGCATGACTTTTTCAAAATGCCGGATACAGCTATTATCAGCCGGCCTGAACTGCCGGAAGAAAGGATATTGTCCCTCTGCGGGGTAAAGGAAGCCTGTATCAAAATCCTGTCCTGTTATAACAACGGGAAGGACAAGCCGGACTATTACACTTACCTGGTATATAACAAATAAAAGGCTATGGGCGGGACATTGGCAAAAGGCGGTAAGGATACGGAGATGATCATACAGGCGGATGTGATCCAGGCGGGTGATAATTGCAGTATCAATATGACGGTAAACAACTTCAACATCGATGTAAAATCGCTTGTCGCCGGACAACTGGAATCGAAGGATGAGGTAATAAGGGCGCTGAGGACTGAGAATGAATTATTGCATAGCGTTATCAGGCAATTGCAGGCATCCGGGGAATAGAACAGAAGATAAATCCATAATCATTAAAATAAAAAAAGATGGTAAAGAAAGTAATTATACAACGGTCTGCGGACATTTATGAAAGGTGGGGCATCCATTACAGCCGGGCACAAAAACGCTGGATAACAAAACGCCCGGTCAGTTGCAGCTTTGACGGAAAACCGCTGGACTGTGGCCTTGTGGTAGCAGTCAGGAATGAAATTATAGGTATAACGAGTATTGAATACATGAAGACGTTGACGCATGAATTATTCAGGGATAAGAATCTCGGATATATTGAACTGTTAGCATTCTGTTTAGAGGAAGGAGGGCAGAATGGTTAAGCCGGACTATTACACTTACCTGGTATATAACAAAATCTAATCATAACAATAAAAACAATGACAATAAAAGGCGGTTATATCTTGCAGCCGCGAGCCATCAGTGAGAGCGCCATATCGAAGTCTCCCCCCTGTGTGCGCGAGACCTGGGCATACCTGCTCAGGGAAGCCAACAGTTCGGATACGGAGTATGGCGGGTACCTGGTAAAACGGGGTCAACTGTTCCGCAGTTACCGGGAGATCCGGGAGGCCCTTTCATGGACGGTTGGGGCCCGTACAGGGCGTTACAGCGAATCTCAGGTGAAGCATACCATGAACGCCCTGCGAACAGCCGGACGGATCGCCACACGAAAGTACCCACGGGGCATCCTGATAACGATCTGTAATTATGATTATTACCAGAACCCCGACAATTACGAAGGAACCACGGGCATACCGGTGAAGAAAGGACGGGCGACCCACGAAAGATTGACGAATAGCCCATCCATTAACAAGAATGATAACAAGAATATAGATATAGATAAATCTATATCTTGTGTGACTGAGGAAAAATTTCCGTTTGAACAAGCCTGGCGGATGTACGGCATGAAAGGCAACCGCAAAACGAGCGAAAGGAGATGGTCGAACCTGAAAAATCATTGCAGGGAAACGGCACTGGAGCATATCCCGCTTTATGTGGAGTCTACGCCTGATAAGCAGTACCGGAAGAACTTCGAGACCTATATCAGCCAGGAGGCATGGAACGATGAGGTAACCCGTTACGGCTTAATGCCGGACGACCCGTCCAAACCGAGGTTTATGTGACTGCTATGGGAACATGGAGCGATACAGGGATAGAAATACCTTTCGGCAGGACATCCGGCAAGGTCAAAACGCTTTGCCCGAAATGCCGGGAAGGATCGAGGCGTCATAAGCTGGACAAGTCCCTTTCTGTCAACCTGGACGAAGGATTGTACAAGTGCCATTACTGCGGCTTCTCCGGCAGCATCAACCAGAAAAAAGATTATTACAACCACAGGGAAATGGAGAAAAAGACTTACCGCAAGCCTGCATGGCAGAACAATACAAAGCTGTCGGACAAGCTGGCGCGTTACCTTGAAGACGAACGGAAGCTGTCGCAGGCTACCTTAAAGAAGTTCCGGCTGTCGGAGGGCCTGCATTACATCCCGGCCAAAGACAGGAAATGCAATACCCTGCAATTCCCCTACTTCCTGAACGGGGAAGTGGTAAACGTAAAATACAGGACAGGGGATAAAGCCTGGGCCATCGAAGCAGGGTGCGAGCTGATCCTCTATAACCTGGACTCTACGGTTGGAAAGGAAGAAGTGATCATCACGGAGGGGGAACTGGATTGCATGTCATTCGGCGAATGCGGGTTCGAATCGGTTGTCTCTGTTCCCAACGGCGCGAACGGCACGGCTTACCTGGATAACTACATCGAGGAGTATTTCGACGACAAACAAACGGTCTACATTGCCGTGGATACCGACAGGAAAGGCATTATCCTGCGTAACGAACTGATCCGCCGCTTCGGGCCTGAACGCTGTAAGGTTGTCACCTACGGGCCGGGATGCAAGGATGCGAACGAGCACCTGGTGAAGTATGGCCCGGAATCGCTCCGTATAGCTGTCGCCAATGCGGAGGAGATACGCATCGAGGGCATATTCACCCTGCCGGATATCAGGCAGCAGGCCGACCTGCTTTTCAGGGAGGGGCTGCATCCGGGAATGACAACGGGACACAGCGACTTCGACAGGCTGCTGAGCTTTGAAACAGGACGCCTGTGCGTCGTTACCGGGATACCGTCACACGGGAAGAGTGAATTTGTCGATGAAATAGCCGTCCGGCTGAACCTGAACTACGGCCTGAAATTCGCTTACTTCTCCCCGGAGAACCATCCGCTGCCCTACCTGGCGGCAAAGCTGGTATCCAAGTTCACAGGCAAACGCTTCGACAGGGAATCCCTGCGCCCCGGCGCATATGAAAGGGCCTGCGCCCATATCGGGGATAACTTCTCATTCATTTACCCGGAAGAGGACTTCGGTATCGGCAATATACTGGAAAAGGCTTCCTTCCTGGTCAAAAAGAAAGGCATCCGGGTGCTTGTCATCGACCCCTACAATGCGATAGAGCACCAGATGCCTCACGGAACAAATGAAACGAACTATATCTCCGCCTTACTCAGCAAGCTGGTAACATTCGCCCGCCAGAAAGACGTGCTGGTATTCCTGGTAGCCCATCCCCGTAAGATGGAAATGAAAGGCGGCGTACCTACAGCCCCCAACCTCTACGACGTGAACGGGTCGGCGAACTTCTACAACAAGGCCGACTTCGGGTTTACGGTCTACAGGGATTACAGGGAAGACCATGTCCGCGTGGATGTGCACAAGGTCAAGTTCAAACATTTGGGTAAATGCGGGGCGGCTTACTTTAGCTACGACTATGCCAACGGCAGGTATGTCCCGTTTGTCAACGGTAAAAAGGGAAAGGAGGATGATACGGATTACCTGGAGAGCTATTGTCAGGGTAGCCAGTCATCCATCGGCTTTACAAAATCCGCAGAGGAACTGGAACAGGAATTTATCGCGGATACCACGGAAGCCGCAGACCTGCCTTTTTAGGCACAGGCTTATTCTTCATCCGGCTGCGATAAGCGTTTGAAGAGCACCGACTGTGTATTCAGTGCGCTTTTCTCTTCGTCGGCCAATGGACGCGGGAAGATATAGGGATAGAGGTTCTTCAGGTGGTTCAGCCTGTCGGCAGGGTCCTGAAGGGCCAGTATATCATCCATGATCTTATTGATAATATCCTCCTTTGTGAGCCTGCCGATCAGTGTATCCCTTAATTCCCTGCCCAGCAGGTTGGCACTCCCCCTGGGACGCCCGTTGGGATTGTTGGTAGTACCTTTCTTCAAACCGCTTTTTCCTTTTACTCCGGCCATATCATTTTTGTTAAATACAGGATTTACAAAAATAACCCGCCGCTATCGGCTTCCATACCACCGTAGCGGATACTTATTTACATCTACACATCTTTTTGCACAGGGAACAGCCAAAGACCGTATCAATCCCTTTATTTGCGGCTTAACAGTCCCGTATGGGCTTTTATAATCTATTTATCTTATAAACAACAGGCTATATGGCAGTAGATATGGGCAGCGCAGCCAGTGGCGCAGGAAAAGGAGCGGCAGCGGGGGCGGCCTTCGGGCCCTGGGGAGCTGTAATAGGCGGTGTGGTAGGTCTGGGTGCTTCCCTGATCGGGGGTAATAAGGCAGCCGGACAGCGCAAGCTGATGGAGGACTACCTGAACAGGCAGGATACGGAAAATAAATCATTTTATAACGCCAATGCTTTATCGGACTATACACAGCGGACGGATGTACAGAACCTGATGAAGCAGTTGAGGGACAACCTGGGCAGGCAGAATAAGACGATAGCCAATACGGCGGTTGTCACGGGAGCCACGCCGGAACAGCAGGCAGTAGCCAAAGAACAGGCCAATAAGGCTATCTCCGATACTTATGCGAATATCGGGGCAATGGGCCGGCAGTGGAAAGACCGTGTTACAGACCGTTATTTATCGCGCAGGGAAAGCATAGCCAACCAGCGCATGAATATCATGCAGGGCAAGGCTCAATCGGGAGAGAACCTGCAAAGCAACGGGCTGAATATGCTGGGTAATTCGGCGGGAAGCCTGCTAAGCATGTGGGGGAAGTAATTCAATAAAGTGAAAAACTAAAAGTGATAAGTGAAAAGTTATGGTTTATAAGTGCTTACTACTTTCAACTTCATTTTTCATTTTTAGTTCTTCGTTTAAGAATGTTCTTCGTTTTTCACTTATCACTTTTCATTTAAAAAAATATGATCTTGGACGATATACTGGTTAAGGACAAAAAGAAGGGTGTAAACACCTTTCTTCCTGTGGATGAGCAGGAGTTGGCAGTTAACAGTAAACAGTTAGCAGTAAACAGTCATCAGTTAACAGAGGGTTTTGATAATCTGCAAGCAACTACCGGGCAAAACGGGGACAATTTGCCAGCAACAGGACAGCAATATGAGGGTGTAACGGCAGCTAGACAAAGCAATCTGTTAGCAAACGGTAGCAACCCGGCAGCAGGAACAGCAACCCGGCAGGCAGTAAAATACCCAAATAAGCCGCAGGGACTGAATGACGGCGAGTATGAACACCTGCTTAAATACTTTACTCCCGAAGCGTTAATCAGGTTTACGGCCCCTTTCGATCCGGATGCAGGGGAAAATATATTGCAGCGTTACTATGAATCTGCCATACCCAAACCTGTTGCACCGGATGAAAAGAAAGTCAGGAACGCACAACTGATAGCTTCCATTGCCGACGGTATAGGCTTACTGTCCCAGATGTACAGCTATGGCAAAGGCGCACATGTGGAAAAACGTGATTACAGCCAATCCGCCCTGTCGCAAGCAACAGGCAGGGCCAAAGAACTGGAGAACCGCTATATGCAGCAATCCGCACGGTATAATGACGGCCTGTTCAATGCCCGCCTGAAAGATTTCCAACGGATGCTGGATGATTACAATACCGGAAAGAAGGGTATTCAGGGCGTCCTGGCAGCAAAACAAAAGCTGGATCAGGCGCAGGCCCAGTTCGAAGACAAACAACGCCTTGCCTATGATAAACTGGCGCAGGAGCAAGCAAACAAAGATAAAGACCGCAAAGTAAGGGAAGATAACCAGAAGAGCCTGGACAGCTACCGTAAAGCGATGGTAGCGCAGGGATGGTCGCGTGTTGGCGATGCTAAAAACAGGACGTCGGCATACGTGAAAAAGGTTTCTTCATCCGGTGGCGGTAAGAACACCGGCTACCGGATGGTGATCGAGGCTAATCCGGCTGATAGGGAAGCCGTCAGAGATAACCAACTGGGAGCGGATGTGCGCGTATTTGAAATGTCCAAAGGCGAAATAGACAGGTACACGCGGGAAGCATTGTCCGATCCGGCATTCAAAGCCAGATATCCGCAATATGACCGTAAGCCCGGACTACCGGGTGAAGCCCCCAGGTCATTTACCGAAAAAGAAAGGACGGATATAGCCGCCGCCTACTTGCAGGAACAGTATAACAACAGCTTTGCTTCAACTCCCGCCGCTCCTGATTATTCCGTCCCGTCGACAGGTGGAAGTAACACATACCGGCAATGGGAACAAAACAACCGGCTTCCGGGGTTTGGCAACAATGTTCCTCCTGCTACACAGCCTGTAGCGCCGTCAAGTCTTCCCGTACAGGCGGAAGAGGCGGAAGAGGCAGGGATACCGGAGGAAGAGGAAGAAGACGAAGAGTTCCCATCGGTGGGTAATATTGCTAATTTTTAAAAAGGAAACGTTTATGCCTGATAAATTTTATATAGACAGCAAAGGTAACATACGCCTGGTTCCGGAAGGAAAGGAACAAAAATTTCTGTCTAAATATCCCGGTTCGAGGGAAGCCACACGTAAGGAATTGTCCGATTTCGAGGACAGGCGGGTACAAAACGGCATATCAACCCCACGAGGGTCGGATATTCAGGACGGACAAGGCCGTTCTGCGGCTATAACTCCGGCAAATCAACCTTTAAATGGCTTTAACTCCGGTTTTGGGGCTAATCAACCTCAAAAAATGAAGACCAGGTTCAAAGATGGAACAGAAGGTTATGTCGATATTCCGGTAAACACAAATATTTCCCAATTAAAAGAGCCGGATCTGTCAGGAATTTCCGCATTTAAAGGTAAGCCGTTAAAAGAAACCATTAGTAATACCATGCAAAATATGCCCGTTAGCCCGGAAGCATACTTCGATATGTCCGTCGACAGGTACAGGCAGGAAAAAGACTGGGTAGAGCAGGTGAAGAACGACAGCAGCCTGTCCGAAAATGTAAAGCAATCCCTTATCAATGACTATCTGGCTAATACCCGTACTCCTGATTTAACGGTAGCAGATAAAGACCTGCCGCCTGCCGCTAAAGACTGGCTGGAGAGGAACAAGGTATCGAGGGAGCTAACACATTACAACCCTTCTGTTACGGGTGGCGGCTCTTATCCGACTACCGTAAAAGAGAATACCCCGGAACAAACCGCATTTATAAAAGACTATATCGCCAATAGTGAAGAAGGTAAACGCTATGCACAGGCACATAAGGAGTTTATAGGGCAATTAGAGGGTGATGCGGACATTCTGCTTAACCGGATTGAAAGTATAAGGGAAGCATCGGAGAAAAATAAGGAAGCATACGCCGGGCGGCACAATATAAGCGCATGGAGCCTGAAAGGAACCAATTACCGGAATGATGCCATACTCGGTAAAGCCGCCAACCTGCTAAAGAATACCAAACTGTTGTTATCTGCAAGCAAAGAAGGCGACGGATTCAGGAAAGGGCTACATCTGACAAATGAAGACCTGAAAGAACTGGCCGTATTGACAGAGAGCTTTTATAATGATAAAGCCCTGAATCAGGTTATCGACAAATACCAAAAGGCCCCCGGTTCGTTAAGTGAAGAAGAAGCCATCATTATACAGGCCAAATATATTGCCGACCAGATTAATGCAGGCGTCGATCCGGGTAGCTGGTATAATATAGGACAGACAACAAAACAGTCCCTTCCTTTTATGCGGGACTTTATCCTTACCGCTCCCATCGGCGGCGCGGCAGCCAGCGCCGTAAAAGGAGGCGCATCTGCATTAGCTGCAAAGACAGGGGCAAACCTGCTACTGTCACGTGGTATCGGAGGAACAGCTAGCAGCCTGGCAAAAGGAGCCATAGACCTCAGTGTACGCCCTGCCGTGCAGACAATGTTCTCCCCATCTTCTTATGCAATGGCTTATCAGGAGATGCAGGGACAGGCCGTGAACAAAGACGGACAGGGGAATATCATGTTCGGTAACAGGAAGTCACAAGGACAGGGTATGACTTCCGCATTTATCGAAAACCAGTCGGAGGTACTCGGCGAGGTCGTCCTCGATAAGCTGTTCCAGAAATTCAGAATACCCGTACCTGCTTTCTTAAAAACGAATGCAGCCAAAAGACTAAGCAGCGCGACAGGAATACAAGGCCCAATCACAGAATATGCAGAGGAAAAGTATGCAGACCTGGCAAATATAGTCAGGGGTGAACAAACGATAGAAGGCTTCTTCGATCCGCGTCAGAACCTGGAGACATTCGGGGCGGTGGCTATCATGCAGATACCCTTCTCTGCTATCAATGCTACAGGGTATGGAATAGGCAGGATAAGGGACGTACAGGCTAAACGCGCCATACGGCAAACATATGACAGATCGGCTGACAGCCTGAATAAGTATTTCGGGGAAGATGCACCGCAGGCTGCACTTGCTTTCAATAAGCTGGTGGATAACAGCAGTGAGGCGGAACTCAAACAGGAACTTCTTTCCGTGATCGGGGATGAGCGGCTGGATGATAACGGGAAAAGGGCCATTGTGGAATATGTGACTGCCTATTCCGCCTATTCGGGGATAAATAAGGCCAAACAGGAAGATATACAGCAGGCAGAACAACAAATGGCCTGGCTGGCAGATGAAAATATCAACCCGCAGATGAATGCCGTTGTATCCGCTGTTATCGCAGGCAACGGGAATCCGGTACAGGTTACCGGCGGGAACATCGTACAGCGTGAGGACGGGAGCATAGACAGTGAAGCATCGGACAAGCAGATATTCTATGTGGATGCGGAAGGGAACAAACAGGTAACATCTATTGACTTTATTGAAAGCATCGGGGAAAATATCCCCGCGCAGGATGCTATCGCCCAATTAATAGAAATAGAAACGGCAAACATCATATCCCGACAGGAGAATGAGGAAGTAAGGGAATACCTGCCCGGAGAAACGGTAACGGCGGATGTAGCGGGTAATGGTATTACATTTACAGGAGAGGTAACAGGTATAACCCAAAGCGGCAACTATATCATCGTAAGCCCGGTTACAGGAGAGCAGGTGGAAGCAGAACCGCGCCGGATAATCAATCAGGATAATATACAGGGCGTGGAAAACGGCTCGCTGGTCGAATACAGGAACGACAAAGGCGAAAGGGTACAGGGCACTGTCAACGATGCTTACGGCCTGCGTCCGCAGGGTATGATGGACATCGACGGGAACGGTGTGCCTGTTGCCGATATTATAGGACTGGTAAGTCAGTCAACGGTTAACAGTAAACAGTTAACACAGGAATCTGACAATTTGCAGGCAACTACCCCTGAAAGTGCAGACAACCTGCAAGCAACAGGGCAGCAAAATAAGGATATACCGGCAGGAGAACAAGACAATTTAACACCAACAGGGCAGATACCGAAGGATGAGAAAGGCAACCTGTTATTCGAACAGGCTCCCGTTGAGGCAACTATCGGGGCATTGAGCGAAGTATATAATGATACAGCCGAATTGTCGGGCGTTGTGGACGCTACTATCGGCAATATCCGGAAGCAGATAGATAAGGCTAAGGCTCCCAAACCTACCGGTGATATAAACAAGGATATTGCCGGTAAGCGTGCCGCCAATCAGCAGTTGGAAGAACTGAACAACCGCCTGTCGTATTGGGAAGAGGTCAGAAAAGCTATACAGGAGAGCAAACCTCTCAGGCAGCAAATTACCGGACAGTTAACCGGAGAAGAAACTCCGGTAAGCAATGAGAGGATAAATAATACGTCAACAGAGGATTCAGGGCAGGAGGATAGTCCGGAAGTAAATACGGAAAATGAAAATATACAACCGGATAAAGCGGATACAAAACAAGAGATAAGCCCGGCTGAATCAGAAACCAATATTACTCCTGCCGGAGAACCGGAACCGTTAAAGGCAGAAAACCAGATCATCCTGCATTCGATAAGCAGCCGGAAAAAGGGGGATATCATCACAGACATATATTCCGGTGTCCAATACGAAATAATGGAGCCTGAAAAGAAGGGATTATCGACCCTGCGGGAGATAAAGTCAGGCGGCATACAGAAAACGAATCCGAATGACCGCAGGTATTACACACAAGCAACCGATGCCGAAATACGGTTAAAAAGGGATCAGCCTGTTTATTTATGGGACATACCCGCCTGGGTGCAGTTTGTTAAAAGGCATCCCTTTTCAGAAATCAGCTTCAGGGACTTTCGAAATGCTTTAGGCAGGGAATATACCGACCGGGAACAAACGGCGATTGAATGGTCTTTTGACCGAACGCCCCTGCTGGCAACACCGGAGGACAGCGACAGGGAATTGATACAATACTATAATGATAAGAGGGCTGAACTTGGAGACAGCATATTTACCCCTGATAGTTCATCTGTACAGGATGAAACAGCCGGAGACGAAGCGGAAAAATTCTCCCTTGCATTCGGGGCCAATAACAAACTCGTATCCACCGAAAGATACGAAGAGCTTAAAAAGCGGATGCGCGACAAGCTGAACAACCTGAATGCCGGTATCGACCCGGAGTTATTTGCCATCGGCGCAGAAATGGCGGTATATAATATAGAAGCGGGCGCACGGAAGTTTGCAGATTTTGCAGGCCGGATGATAGATGACCTGGGCGACAATATCCGTCCCTACCTGAAAGCATTCTACGAAGGAGCCCGGCAAATGCCCGGTATGGAAACCATCCGGGAAGAAATGGATAGTTTTCAAATTGTAAACTCTTTTGATGTTGATAATTTAACTATATTTGAAGAAGAAAGTAATACACCAAATACGAATGTCAATGAAACTAATAGCGACAACCGAAGCGACAACCGTATTGCTGAAAATGGCAGAATACCAGCCGGACATGCTGATGCGGATGTTCCGGGAGGAACCACAGGAACTCAAACAGATGGTAGAGCGCAAAGTGAACAACGCCCTGCAGTGGAAACAGAAAACGTTGAGCAACGGGGGCGATCCGGACGAAGTTCAGGAAATAATGCAGACTCTTCTGGAACCAAGCTATATACCGGAGGAACCTCAAGAGATGTATATATCGGACGAGATGATACAGGAGATACAAGATACGCTGGCCAAACTTTAAATACCAACAATAACAGACAATCCCGTGAAGAAAATGTAGTACCGAGAGGTAACACAGCGAAGATAAACGCTAATATTGCTGCAATCAAGCTGGCAAAGCGTCTGATTGAAACAGGAAAGAAAGCCACTCCCGAACAAATGAATGTACTGAGAAGGTACACAGGCTGGGGAGGTTTGTCCTCTGTATTCCAACAAAACGATAAAAATTACAAAGCACTTCAAGATTTACTCACAGTGGAAGAGTACGACTCGGCTCGTGCATCCACTACAACGGCTTTTTATACTCCACCGGAAGTAACCGCTTCTGTATGGGATATGATTGAAAAGCTGGGTTTTAAAGGTGGTAATATCCTTGAACCATCGGCAGGTATCGGTAATTTCTTTGCCCTGATGCCGGAAAGCATATCCAATGTATCCCGATTGAGGGGTGTTGAGCTGGATACTGTTTCGGGCAGTATATTGAAACTGCTTTACCCGGATGCCAATATCAATATATCCGGATTCGAGAAACAACGTATTGCCAATAACAGTATGGATCTTGTTATCTCGAATGTTCCTTTCGGCAACTTTAAAGTGTATGACAGCAACAATAAGGATATATCCACCGGGTTTGATATACACGACTACTTTATAGCGAAGAGCGTCAGAACGCTGAAAGCAGGCGGTATAGGGGTATTTATCACAACATCATCTACACTCGATAAGAGTTCTGCTCTCCGTAACTGGGTTATCAATAACGGTAATGCGGACTTTATAGATGCTGTCCGCCTGAACACGGATACATTCAAAAATGATGCTGGAACGGAAGCAACCGCCGATATTATCATTGTCCGTAAGCGTGATGTAAACGGCATATCCCCATATGCCAGGAATATGCAGGATTCCGTTATGGAGCGTGAAGCTACCTATACCATACAGGAAAAAAATCAATGGGGGTATAACACAGGAGAGGTGGAGAAGAAAGCCCGGATGGTGTATAACAAATATTTCCTTGATAATCCCACGAGGATGGCCGGGGAAATGAAATTCGGTTTCGAGGGTGGTAATGCCATCCGTCCTACCGAACAAAGGCTTGCACCTGTCAAAGCTATCAATCAACAGGAAGTAATCAACCGGATGATTGATGAACTGCCAGGCAATATATATAATACTACTCCTGCCAGTGACACATCTAAAGCAGTAGCCAATAACGGAACTAAAGAGGGCGGCCTGACAATCATAGACGGACAGGCCTATATCATACAGTATAACGAAGCTATCCCGGTAGATTGGAACAGTAATAAAGCTGCAGGTTATCCGAAAACAGAAATATTAAAAGACTATCTGGATATAAAAGAAAGCATAGACCTGTTACTGGAGGCAGAGCATAACAATGATGCTAATATTGATACTTACCGTAAGAACCTGAATAAGGTATATGACAACTTTGTGAAGAAATACGGCGCCCTGAATGAGAATAAGAAGATAAACTTCCTACAGGATGATATCGATTTTCCCTCTGTTTCCGCTATTGAAAACATAGAGGATGGGAAGGACGGAGAAAAGACAATCACTAAGAGTGATATATTCAGTAAGCGTGTTATCGACAACCAGATTGAACCGAAAGCAGACAATGTAGAAGATGCTGTTCGTGTATCTATAAATCAGAACGGAAAGGTAGATATACCATATATAGCCAGGCTACTTCATAAGACAAATGAAGAGGTACAATCGGAGATAGTCAGTAAGCGTATCGGCTTTGTTAATCCGGAGACCGGACTTATAGAAGCTCGCAATCAATATCTATCCGGTAATGTCCGTGATAAACTTTCTATCGCTCAACAAGCAAACCAGGATAATGAATATGACAGCAATATTGAGGAATTGTCGAAAGTTATTCCTGCCGATATTCCTATCAACCTTATCAAGCTGACTCTGGGTAGTACATGGGTGCCGACTAATGTGTATGAAGATTTCTTCAAAGAAACATTCGATGTAAATGCAAAACTGACGAAAACGTCTACCGACAAATATATAGGAAAAATATCCGGTAAAAACAATGCCAGGGATATACAAATGGGTATGCCTGAAGCATCAGGAAGTACATTGGCTCTAAATGCAATGAACAACGCCACTACTACCATATCTATGCAGGTATGGGAAGATGGTAAAAGAAAGACTGTTACTGACCCCCTGAAAACAACACAGGCGGCAGCCAAACAGACAGAGATAGCCGAAACTTTTGAAGCATGGGTAAAACAAAAGAAAGAATATCATGAAGAGCTGGAGAATATTTATAACAATACGTTCAATGCAGTTGTGAATTCAGCGGTAGATGTTGATTCGTTTGACCGTTTCCCCGGTGTTGGCGGCAAAGTAGTATCGTTAGGCTCCAAGGAACTGGAGAACGGAAAAGAACTTCATCAATACCGAGTAGCCAAAGAAAATACAGAAGCGGACAATGAACTGGTTGTAAGGGAAGCCAAAAGTTTAGGACTTAAATTAGACCCTGAAACGGGTATTTATTCCACTCATTTAAGAGGGGACGCAGATGTATTTTTCAAGAAACTGAATGGAACAGCTAAGATTCTCCGCCAGCACCAGAAAGAAGGTGTTATCCGTGGATTGGAAAGTGCTACGCTTCTGGCTCATGAAGTAGGAACAGGTAAGACGCTTACCCTTATTACCATTGCAATGGAGATGCGCAGGCTGGGACTGGCCAAAAAGCCGGCTATTATTGTCCAGCGTTCGACCTATAAGCAATTTGTAAAAGAGATTAAAAACCAATATCCGAACGCGAAAGTATTGGCGCCATCCGAAAAAGACCTGACAGCTAAACAGCGCCAGCAGCTTTTCGCCAAAATAGCCTATAACGATTGGGATATTGTCGTGCTCTATCATTCCTATTTGGATTCGATACCCGACAATCCGCAACGTGTCGCTCAATACATAGACGAAAAGATTTCAGAGAAAATGGACCTTCTTGCAGAAATGGAGAGGGCCAAAGAAGACGGTGCAGCCAATGCAGGCAGGATGATGGGAGCTTTGAAAAAAGAGATTGAACGATTGGAGAGAGACAGGGACAACACGCTAAACCCGGATATAGAGGAAGAGTCTGATACTCCAACAAAATCGAAGCGCAAGCGTTCTGTAAAGGATATCGAGAAAGTTCGTTCCAATGCAGAAGCAAAAGCCGAGAAGTCTCTTGACAGACGTACCGATAATACAATGACCTTTGAACAGTTGGGTATTGATGCCCTGCTGATAGATGAAGCACACGCCTATAAGAAACTAGGCTTCGTTACTTCCCTGCAACGTGTGAAAGGCATCGATACGGCAGAATCGAAACGCGCTCAAAGTACACGGCTTAAATCATCATACATATTGGAGAATCGTAACGGAAAGAATGTTGTGTTGGCGACAGGTACTCCAATATCCAACACAATGGCTGAAATGTGGACGTTTATGCGTTACCTGTACCCACGTACAGAAATGGGACGTTTGCAAATGAATAACTTCGATGCCTTCGTAAACAATTTCGGAAGCATAGAGGAAAGTGCAGAGTTCGGCTCAAACGGTAAATTCAGAATAACAAACCGTTTCTCTTCCTACTCGAATGTTCCGGAACTGATAGCAGCCTGGCGACAAGTGACTCATACTGTATTGACAGAGGAAGTATCTACTCTTAAAGAGGGTGTCGGTACTCCACGGGTAGAAGGCGGTAAGCCTGCGGATATTATGCTGGAGCAAACACCACCGCTAAAATCGGTCATGAAAGCTATCAGGAATAAACTTGAAGAGTTTGACCGTATGAGTGGTGCCGAGAAAAAAGAGAACTCCTATATTCCTCTTGTTATGTTCGGACTTGCTAAACGTGCTGCGATTGATGTGCGTCTGGTTGATCCTGATTTGCCGGATCATCCGGACAGCAAACTGAACAGAACAGTTGCGGAAGTTGTGCAAGACCTAAAAGATACACAAAGCTACAAAGGCACTGTTGCTATATTCTGTGACAGTTACCAAAGTAGCGATAAGGCTTTCAATGTATTCCGGGAAATAAAACAGAAACTTGTAGATAATGGTATTCCTGCCGGACAGGTTGCTATCATCAATGACTTCGATAAGGACGACGCAAGGGAAAAACTGTTTATTGCGGTGAATAAAGGAGATGTTCGTGTAGTGTTGGGTACTACCGAAAAATTAGGTGTAGGTGTAAATATACAGGAACGCCTGCACATGGCAGTACATATGGATGCTCCGCTTCGTCCGAGTGATTATCAGCAACGCAACGGTAGAATTATGCGTCAGGGTAATACACACCTGAATATGGATAAGACTATTAAGATTCTCCGTGTCGGCGTGCAAAAGACTTTGGACGTTACAGGCTACCAACGCCTGGAGATAAAGAAAAAGTTTATCGACCAGATAATGAAAGGGGATGTTTCCCAGCGTATGCTCGAAGAAGCAGACATCGAGAGTACGGACAGCAGCAACTTTAACCAGATGATGGCTAATTTATCCGGTAGCCAGGCTGCACTGGCATTATCGATAGAGCAAAATAAGTTGAAGAAGCTACAAAACGCCAGGCAATACCACGAAGATAACCAGGTGTACATGGCTGGAGCCGTAAGAAGAGCAAAAAGTATCATCGTTGGTAACGGACAGGCAATAGAGCGATTCGAAGAATACAGGAAAGAACTTCAAAGGCTTGTTCCTGACGGAAAGATAACAACTATATCGATCGGTAAAGTATCAGCCAATACGCCGGAAGATATAGATATCGTCTTAAATCAGCATATCACTAAAAGAATAGATAAGGAAGCTGCCGGACTTAGGGAAGATTTTCTTCGTAATGATGCTATTATAAGAAATTCGATTGCTATAAACGGCATTAAAGTCGATCTTGTTGTAAATATCACAAGGAATTATGATACTGATACGAAGAAAACAAGAATAACAAAAGAGATATTCTATACTACTCCTGATGTTAAACTCCATAATCCGTTAATGTCCGATCCTAAAAATATTTTACCTGTATTTGAAGGCCGGGCGGGCGCAAATATCCAAAATGTAATCGATGATATAAACGACTTATTGAGCGGTTATGATATTGATAAAGGGATACAGAAGTATAAGCTGGGTATCGATAAAGCTCAACGCGATATAGATGCTTACGAACCACAAATAGGACAACCATTTGCCAAAGAAAAAGAGTTGAGGGCTACTGAAGAAAAGGTTAAGGATCTTAACGCTCAAATGGAAGCCGAACTGAAACAAATAGAAGAAGCAGAGGCGAAAGAAGATGTAGAGGCTATTGACATTGACGGCATAGTTGAAAAGAATATTGAGGATACTCCGGAAAGTGATACCAGGATACAAGCATCATCCGGTAATTTCGAAAGTATTCCTGCTGAAAAGTTCAATAGCCTGATAGATACTCTTAATCAAACAGGGCTGGCAGTTGAGGTAGTTCTGGATGAAAATATAAGAAGCAATCCGGAGATAAAAGACACACAGGGCAATGTCTACGGCTATGTAACCCCGGATGGCGTCATTTATCTGGATGCTACCCGGATAAACGCCAATACGCCTGTACATGAGTTCGGGCATTTATGGAACTCTTTCATAAAAGAAAACAATCCTGAATTGTGGAAAAAGGGGGTGGAACTTATCAGGCAATCCCCGTATTACCGGGAATGTATATATAACAATCCCGCATACTCCGGCTTACCGGAAGAAAGGAAGATCGATGAGGCCCTTGCAATGGCTATAGGCGACAAGGGGGAAAAAACAGTCAACAGTGAACAGTTAACAGTCAACAAGCTAAAAGTTTGGTTAAAAGATGTTTGGAATGTTATCAAAAAAGCATTCGGGTTCAATACGGATATGGCTGTTGAGGATATGTCCTTATCTGATTTTACAGACAGGGCTGTTAAGGATTTATTCGGAGGGGAAAGATTGACAAATCCAGGAAAAAATAATAACTTTGGAGAAAGTAAAAATAACAACAATACACGATATGGCAGAAGAGCAGAAACCGGACTGGATAACCCAGGAACAATGGGACGCAGTGCCATCAGTGGGTTGGTGGCAGAACCAGAAAAGCGGAGCGGAATATCAAAAGTCATTGCCGCCGTCAACACCGCAGGAAGCGTCAGCACAATTTACGATGCTGAGGAACTCGAAGAACTGGAAGCAAGGGGAATAGACCCTTACTTCGATAAGACAGTATTCAGGAAAGTATTAAAGGATCGGGCCAGGCAAAATAATGTGTGGTTTGACAAAGATTACCTGAACGATAAAATATTACTACACGACCAGAAACAAACAGGTACATCAGAGAATGATGTATATCTTAATCCGGACGGTAACACCCTTACCAAACTAAATAACCTCTCTTATGTAAAGGGCACAGGTCATAAAAATAACATGGCCGCTCTTGTGGACAGATTATCTGCTCATAACGCCTTATTCCCGAACATAGTATATACAATCAAAGGATTTATGGACAATAAGAACGGCTTTCCATCATTGGTGACCGAACAGCCGTATATAAAAAATATAGAACGCAACGCGACACAGGAGGAGATAGATGGTTTCCTTACTGAACATGGCTTCAAAAAAGACGGAGTAAGGGATTGGAGCAACGGCCACGAAGTGTGGAGCAATGGTAAATATGAATTGTTCGATGTCCGTCCTGCTAATGTATTGATGGGAAAAGACGGTAATTTATATTTTATTGATACGGTTCCCCATTCGGTCGGTTATATGAACGATAGTAAAAATACGGAAGCTATCAGCAAACAGGAATTATCCGAAATGGAGCAGATAAAGCAGCTTTCGGTTAATAACAGTACGTTTATGAAAGCTCCCAATGGTGAGCCAACAAATCTGAACGAAAGGCAATGGCTACAGGTACGTACTGCCAACTTTAAAAACTGGTTCGGGGATTGGGAGAATGATCCTGGGAATGCAAGTAAAGTAATTGATGAGAATGGTGAGCCTTTGGTGGTGTATCACGGGACAAAGAACGGGGGGTGGACTACCCCGTATATTAAAGGCCAGCCGGTATTTTTCACAAGTAATAAAGAAACGGCAAAAGGTTATGCAAAAAAATACCATACACCTGTAAAAGAGGATATCCCGGTGAAGAATTACCCCCATAAAAAATATGCTGTTAATTACGGTGTATTCTTAAATATAAGGGAACATGATAACCCGGCGGAATTTAACGCAGGTAAAAAATCATATAACTCTTATGCTATTCCCCTGTATAATCCGATGACAGGCAGTGAGGGGCTTGGCGGGCTTGACGATATGGCACGGAATGTTGTTTATGAGCAACGCCCTTATATTATCAGGAATATCTATGACAATAAAGACTATAATGAGAATGATTTGTCGGATATTTATATTGTCCCGTTTGCAAATGGCGGCATGATAAAATCAGCTACGGATAATACAGGCTCTTTTGATCCGGCTGACAACGATATCCGCTTCCAGTCTGTCAGTGACATTGCCATTGCAACCAATTCTGCCATGACAGCAGCGGCACGCCGCCAACTGGACGGCAGGCTAAAGAATTTCCGCTTCCGTATCCGCGAAGCATGGGAAGACAGGCATCTGGCGGTAAAAGAGTTCCTGGACGTTCTCCGCAGGCATGGAACCGATATTGCCGGATATAACGACTATTACAAGCAGGCCACCCATATAAACGGCAAGATAGATGCAGGGTTGGAGAATTACAATGAAAAATTCCAGAAGCCATTGAATAAAGCTGTCGGCGAACTGGAAAAAGCAGGCTTCGATTACCGCGCCATCGAGAACTATGCCATACTCAAACACGGGCTGGAACGGAATAAATGGATGAAAGAGGATGCTGTCAGGCGGTATGCGGAACGGTATCCGGATGCCACGCCGCAGCAACTCGGACGCTTTGAGATAAACCTGCCGGATGATTTCTCCGGGATTACGGCTGTAGAGGCAGAAGTGGGAACACATGCCGAAGGGTTTATCGCTGAATTTGAGCACAAGGCAGGGGAAGAACTTATATATCATTTCTGGAAGAGCGTTAAGAATGCCACCCTGTTCTCCATAGGCAAACAGCTTGAGGGCGGGCTGATAGACAAAAAGACCTATGACGAACTGGCTGGCAGGTATGACTATTATATCCCCCTGCGCGGGCATGATGACGAAACGGCGGAGGACAGGTGGGACTACAGCCCCAATATGGGGACATACTTTGTCGCCCCGCTTATCAGGGCTAAAGGACGGAGGACACGCTCGGAAAGCCCCCTGGCCTTTATCTTCTCAATGGCTCAAAGCGCGGTCAGCTCCGCCAACAGGAATATCCTGAACCAGACAATACTGCGGCTGGCGTTAAAAGACAAGACAGGACTGCTCGGAGTAAATAAGGCCTGGTATATGCAAACCGGGCTGAATGAAGACGGCGTCCCTGTCTATGAGATACAGGCTCCCGCCTACTCTGAAAATACGGATCAGTACAGGATAAATATAGAGGAATTTGAGGAACGGATGCAAAAATTACAGGAGCAGGGGCTGGCTGTACAAAACCGGGGGAAACTGGATATAGGGGGACTGTTTATCAAAAAGACACAGGCCAGCCAGCACGTAGTATATGTTTCACAGAACGGGGCCGAATATGCCGTGTATATCAATGGCAATCCTGCGGTAGCCCGTGCCATTAATGGGATAAATGCAAAAGATTTACATAAGGATTTGCGGTTTATAGCAAAAGTATCAAGACAGATGGCAGCCAACTTTACAACCCGCAACCCTATATTCGTAGCGACAAATTTTTCACGCGACTATATTTTTGCATCTTCCATACTTGGCGTTAAGGAAGATGCTAAGTATGCCCTGCAATTCCAGAGCAATATACCCCGTTCGGCAGGCGCATTGCAACGCTATATCAGGAATAAAGCGGACTTATCGGAAAAAGCAGACCGCTATGTTATCGAATATATTATGAACGGGGGTAAGACGGGATTCTCACATCTGGTGGAACTCGATGCAGTCCGCAGGAAAATAGAGCGGGAAATAAAAAAAGGGGATAGTAAAAGCGTATTGCATACTTTCCTCGATGCGCTGGAAGGATGCAATGAGTTTGCAGAGAACCTCTCCCGGCTGTCCGTCTATATTACCAGCAGGGAACAGGGACGCCCTGTCGTGCAATCCATATCGGACGCCAAGGAAGTAACGGTAAACTTTAACCGGAACGGCGCGGGCGGATATGGCGCGGCATGGTTCAGGAGTTTATACCTGTTTGTGAATGCAGGTATCCAGGCCTTATCGAACTTTGCAAAGGTAGCACAGAAGAATAAGGGTAAAACAGCTATCCTTGTATCTTCCTATGCCATGTCGGGATTTTTAATGCCGCTGCTTACTGCACTGACCGGAGGGGATGACGGACTGGACGATTATATGAAGCTAAGCGACTGGGAAAGGCAGAATAACCTGTGTATCTATACAGGCAGCGGATTTGTAAAAATTCCCCTCCCCCATGAACTGCGTGTCTTCCATGCAATGGGGGATAATATCTACCAGGCAGTTTTCGGAAGAAAAGATATAGCAGAAACATTGCCTGATGTCATCCTGTCGTTTTCCGACCTGATCCCGGCCAATCCGGCAGGTTCGATCCGGGGAAGCTGGGCGGATATGATGCCGGATGCGGTAAAGCCGTTCTTCCAGTTGAAAGCGAACAGGAACTATACGGGCGGCAGGATAACCAATGAATGGGCGGATGAAAACAAGCCCGGATATTTGCGTATCAGAACCAATAAGAAAGGAGAACCCTATGCGCCTGCATTCTTAGTAAAGTTAGGAGAATCATTAGACAAGGCCACAGGCGGGGATGGTGTGGAGAAAGGTATCGTCAGCTTTAATCCCGATGAGGTGAATCACCTTATACACGGGTATTTCGGGGGACTGTATGCAACGGGTATGCAGGTGCTGGATATGTCATACAAGGCTTATGACTGGACGGACACCGGGGAACTTAAACTGAAAGTACGCGAAACACCGTTAAAAACATTCTACACCTCCGGAAGCGATTTAATGACGGCAGGCAGCGGTTTGAACCCGAAGTATTTTAAAATAGCGGACGATATGCAGGAGACACGGCGCAAAGTGAAAGGATATAAGGAGCAGGCTCAGAAAGGAGACCTGACAACAGAGGAATTTGCCGCCAAAATAAACAGTTTTAGCCCGGATATCGAGAGGTACAAGCGTATCTACCCGTATATAAAACAAATCAGGAAGTATGAAAGCGCATTGAAGGAACTGGACGGGGAAGAACAGAAAGAAGCGGAAAAGATAATTGCCAACCTTAAGAAAGAAGTGGTTCAAATGTATTAGCCTGACCAAAATTCCCAAACAATCAACAGGTAAATAACTTTTTGCACCGGGAACATACCCGTTCCTGCATAATTGGTTTATTCGCTTCAAAAATTATTAACGACCTCTTGTTTATGTCAGAAGCGAAAAAAGTAAACCTGAAAATAGCGGCTAAGTATTTCCCACAAAAGGGAAGGGAAAAGATAGATACCGTAAGCGGCGGCACATTCAAAAAAAACGACCATGTACTGACGGATGCCTATACGGCATGGGCTGCACTGGATAAGTTCAGGAACAATGCCAGGCGCAACAAGAAATATACATTCGAAGACCAGTGGGGCGACCATATACGGGTCGGCTGCAAGACAGTCACGGAACGCCAGCATATACTGAACCAGGGAGGCGTGCCTTTACAGAACAACCGTATGCGCTCCATCATGCGCTCGGTAGTCGGGGTGTTCCAGTCCACACAGACCGAACCGGTATGCGTCTCCCGTGACAGGGACGAACAGGGGAAGGGCGAGATGATGTCGGCAACCCTGCAATATGTATACCAGTTAAATAAGCTCTGGGGGCTGGACAGCGTAAACCTGCAATACTTCCTGTTCTCCGGCATCGGTATTTTCAAAAGCGTGTATGGCTGGCGCAACGGCAAGATGGATGTATGGAACGACCTTGTCAACTACAACGATTTCTTTGTAGACCCGGACATGAAAGACCCCCGGCACAGCGATTGCCATCTGGTAGGACAGTTGCACGATAAGTCCATCCACCAGGTAATGGCGCAGTTTGCCGGCGGCTCTCCCCAAAAGGCCGGATGGATAAGGGATATCTACGGGAGGTGCAGGGATGAGGAAGCCACCGTTACTTATGTAGCCGATACCCTGCACCAGGATATAAACGAAAGCAAGAATTTCTTTATGCCTGCCAATCCCGCACAATGCAGGGTTATCGAGATATGGAAAAAGGAATACAAGGAAAGGCTCCTTGTACATGATACGCTGACGGGAGAGTTTTACAAGGAGGAACTAAGCGCAAAGGCAGGCTTCGATACGGAAAACAATATCAGGATACAGCAGCAGACGGCACAGGGCATTGCTCCGGGCGATATGCGGCTGATAGACTATAAATGGTTTATCGATGAATACTGGTATTTTTATTACATGACCCCGCAGGGGGATGTACTCAAAGAGGGCGAAACGCCTTACTGGCATGAATCGCACCCCTTCTCATTCAAGATATACCCCTTTATAGACGGGCAGGCCTTCCCGTTCATCGGGGACTTTATCGACCAGCAACGCTATATCAACAGGCTGATAACCTTACAGGACTTTGTTATGCTGGCTTCCGCCAAGGGAGTGCTGCTGTTTCCTGAAGATTCGCTCCCCACAGGTTATACAATGGACGATATCGCGGACAGTTGGGCCGTATATAACGGGGTGATCGCATACAAGCCCGCCGCACACGGGAAAATACCGCAGCAGGTCATCGCCAATTCGTCACAGACGGGAGCATACGATATGCTTTCCATACAGTTGAAACTGCTGGAAGATATATCGGGCGTGCAGGGCGCGCTACAGGGCAAAGCTCCCGCTGCCGGAACGCCTGCCTCCCTGTATTTGCAACAGACACAAAATTCCACGACATCCCTGACCGAGATATACGAGGCATTCAGGGAACTGAGGGAAGAAAGGGATATGAAAAATATGAAGCTGATACAGCAGTTCTATCCCGACAGGAAATACATCAACCTGAACAGGAATAATGCGAGCCCGGAATCTATCGTATATGATGCGAAGCTGGTGCGCGACGCGGAGATAGACCTGAATATAACCGAAAGCACATCCACGCCTGCATACCGGATGGTAATGAACGACTTCCTGATGCAGATGTTCCAGTTGGGGCAGATAGATATAGAGCAGTTGCTTGAAAACGGGGCTTTCCCCTTTGCCGACAAGCTGCTCCAGTCCATCAAGGCCAAAAGGATGGAAGCGGAGCAGGCGCAAGAGAACATGATGCTGGGCCGGGCAGTACAACCTGCCGGACAGGGAGTCGTACCGCAGGATATACAGCAGCAGATCGCACGGAATACGAATCCGCTGATACAAAACATGTTGAACAATAACAAGAAGGTTGCCTGATGAAACTGCTTACATTTATATTTTCACATGAACAGGTGTTCCGGGCGGTAAAGCAGGAATCGTCCCAGCTTGCCGTCAGGAGGCAGGATAAGAACGGTAATCCCCTGTTTGAGCAGCTTGTTTTCGATGAGGCTTACCTGCCCAGGTTCAGGGAATTATTTTTTCATGCGCAGGGACAGGTTGCCCCTGTACTGGCAGCATATCAAAAGGACATACCCGTCAATGTGTCTTATTTTGAAAGGGCGGATTTTACAACGGACAGGGATTATATTGTATATCTGGGCATGGACGATGATTTTAATATGCATATGGCAAGACCTGTAGAGGATTACATCTTCCATTTTATAAAAGACTGGATCATGTACGAATGGCTAAAGGATAAAAGCCCGGACGATGCATCCGTTTATTTGGCTGGCACAGGGAAATACAGGACGGATATAATGATCGGACTGGCGCAAAAGATAAATGTAAGGAGGCGAAGGGGGTATTGGTTTTAAGTGAAAAGTGAAAAATGAAAAATGAAAAATTAAGAATGAAGAATGAAAAGTGAATTAGTGGGCCTTCATACAAAAAGTAACAGGGGTGTAAATAAGTATCCGTGCGGTAGTTCCGGTGTCCTGTTTATCCTGCATAAATTTGTCTTACCGGATATATAACAAAAACAAAGAGGCTACCAAAAGTTTAGCGACAACGGGCACCTCTTTGTAATATACATCCTAAAACGGAATATATTATGACAATGACAAATGTAGAAAATTTTAACCGGAAAACAATGTCGAGCCGTGAAATTGCGGAGCTGACAGGGAAAAACCATCAACACGTGTTGCGGGATTGCGATAAGCTGAATGAACATTATGAGAATTTACATTTACCCAAAATTGGACAGATGTTCAGCATCAGGCAATTACCAAACGGAGGGGAAACGAAGGACAGGTATTTTGAACTATCCAAAATGCAGACTTTCGACTTAATGACGGGTTACAGTATTGAACTGAGGATAAAGGTTAACCGCCGTTGGGAAGAACTCGAAGCTAAGGCCCTCCCCCAATCCGAGGATGAAATGCTGCTTCTTGCCATGAATACCCTGGCAAAGCGTGTGGAGGCTCAAAGGCAGCAGCTCCAAATACTCGGAGGACAGAATGAACAACTGGTTAACGAAGTGAAAGCCTTAGCCCCTAAAGCTGCCTATACGAATGAGGTATTACAATCCACATCCACTTACACGATGACACAGGTAGCCAAAGAACTGGGAATGTCGGCTATTGCCCTGGAACGTGAATTAAAAGACCGGGGCGTCATGTTCAGGCAGTCGGAGCAATGGCTGTTATATGCAAAGTACCAGGACAAAGGTTATACCCGGCCACGGACACATAGCTACGAACGGAAGGATGGTACGAAAGGAACCAACACCATCACCGTATGGACTGAAAAAGGAAGGGCGTTTATCCACCGTTTATTTCAACGGGCCGGAACTGTGTAACTATAGCAAAAAAAACGAAAGAGCCCGGGCCCGGACTCTTTCAATGTCAATGCATCACTGCATCAAGAGTGTGTTTGTATAAATTGGTTACGACATAAAGGAGCGCATCCTGTCCCCTGTATCATAAACTGCTTTTTTATATTATCTAATAGTTCTTTTCCATCAATGTATTATAGTCCGTTTCGGCTTTAGGTATTTCATAATACCAGCCATTATCTGTCGGTTGTTTTTCTAAGAATCCACAGAATGCCGGGTTGAAATTACTTCCGGTACGATTGACAGGTAAATTCAAACGTTTCAGGTCAAACCAGCGGAAACCTTCACCCCATAGTTCGATACGGCGATGATTCATAACCTCTTCCGCTAAAGCAGTTCCCGTATTTCCTGAATCGGTATATCCGGGATCACGTTCTGCGATCAGTTCTTGCAAATACGTCCTTGCAGGAGTATCCTGTCCTGAGCGGGCATATGCTTCAGCAGCTATCAGATAGAGTTCAGAAATACGCATGAAAGCAAAATCTCCCACCGCGTCAGCCGTGGAACGGGCCGTAAATTTGCGATTTTGATAAACCCGTTTGTTATAGGTACTGACTGTTGGTACTGCGGCGGTACCGGTCGGATCCCACCATTGGCGGCGCAAATCGGTTGGCGACATTAAATCGTAAGTTGATTGGCTGATACATTTTATCCCTGTTTTAATGGAACTGGAGTTGAAATTCCATGACATATACGCATAGAATGAATAGAAATACACCGTTTGGTCATCTTGGGTGATGGCAGCATACAAGGCTTCCTTCGTTGCTGTGGTAATGTTAGCAAATCCATTCATAAGTTCCGCCTGCTTCATGACAGACTTCCCATTGGCTTTAGCCAGATTAATAGCTAAAACGGCCTGGGTAGCGGCTTCAGGATAGTTCTGTTGAGTTAAGGCGACTCTTGCCCTGAGTCCGGCAACAACAGCCGGGCTATAGTGATTAACAGCCGGTTTATACCCCTCCAGCAAAGTAGCTGCCGCCGTCAGATCCCTGTTGATTTTTGTATATACCTCTTCAACTGTATTACGGGCCATTTCTGTTACTTCCGATGATTCCCTGTAGGGGATGCCTAACTGGCTATTACCAGCTCCTGCGGCATAACGTTTGGCGTAGTACTGAACGAGTTGGAAATGAGCCCAGCCCCGGATAGCTAAACATTCCCCCTTGATCTGGTTTGCCAAAGGCTCTGTAGAGCCTGCATACTTGGTTTCTAAATTCTCTAATATTTTATTGGCATTCAAAATAAATTGATAATAGGTATTCCATACGCCATAATTATAAGAAGAGCTTGCATTTGTGTTGATCGCCCATGTATGATGTGTTTGGTGCCATGTTTGTGTATCCCAGGTCATATCGTCACCATGAGCTTCGCGTCCGATAATGAAGCCGGGTTCACCGCCCATTCCCTGATTACTCAGGTCTTGTGAAACCATCTTACGATGAATTCCGTTTAAGGCGATATACAAGCCATCCAATGTACTGCTGACTGTCTCTTCAGAAATGGAACCTGTCGGCGTGGTTTCCAAAAAACTGTCGTCGCAACTTGAGAGTATAAACAATGCTGCAAGGGCGACAACGCTAATCTTTATTTTATATATCTGTTTCATAATTGCTTATTTTTTAGAATGACATGTTGAGGCCAAGCGTGAATGTTCTTGCCGGCATATATACGTTATAGGTAATACCGTTGAAGTTCTGTTGAGGGTTCAACCCTTGTCTTGCTTTCAACATAAACAGGTTTTCCGCATTGAAGGTAAGTTTGGTCTCCCGTATCTGCACTTTATTAAGCAGGTTCTTTGGTAAAGTGTAGGATAGATTCACTGAACGCAGGTTCAAATAGTCTGTACTTACCAGCCAACGAGTGGAATAAGATTGTCCTACATTGGTATTATGCACGGCTGTCTTATCCAGGCGAGGGACGTCGGTCACATCGCCTTCGGCTTGCCATGCCTTTCGTACATCTATGCTCATTGCATAACCGTAATTAGTCATATCCATCATGTTGAGATACATGTTGTCAAGGGTTTTACCTCCCAGTTGATAGGAGAATACAGCGCCTAGCGAGAATGCTTTATAGGCTACATTGAAATTGAAACCCCCAAACCATTTAGGAATGGCGGTTCCGCTAAAATCATATTTCGCATAACTATAAGAATTTGTCACGGGGACACCATCTATTTCTTGTACTGTTTTTTCGATAGCAGCGGTTAATGTGCCCTTTTCCTTGTTGTAAGCATCCGTATCCAGCAGATATAAACCATCGCCATTAGCAGGATCGACCCCATACCATTGTCTCAACCAAAATTCATAGATAGAACTGCCTTCCATCAGTTTTTTGGAACCGTCTATCAGTCCGTTTTCTTTGTTTTCGTCCGGCATCTTCAATATTTTGTTTGTGATGCGTGTGGCATTCGCGCCTATATTCACCGCCCAATCATTATTCTTAAATACCTGGTAGTTGACCTCAAGTTCTATACCGCTGTTTCTCACTTTACCAATGTTCTGCAACAGTGAACTTGCCCCCGTGGAAGTAGGCACATGTACATTGAACAGCAGGTCTTTGGAGTCTTTCTGAAAATATTCGATTGCTCCGGATAATTTACCGAATAAAGCAAATTCAAGAGCTGCGTCTTTAGATATTTGCGTTTCCCATACAAGATTTTTGTTGGATAAAGTAGAGAAATACACTCCTGCGTCGGGCCCATTATTGATACCCAGGTCATACAATGTCTGATAAGGGTAATAATCATTGTCGCCATCGGCGTCAAGTGTGCGGTCAACACCTGTTTCCCCATAAGAAACCCTCAATTTCAGATTGTCTATCCAGTTTATATCCTGCATAAATTTTTCTTCGGAGATTCTCCAGGAAGCGCCATAAGACCAGAAATCTCCCCAGCGGCTATCTTTGGAAAAACGGGAAGTTCCATCATGCCTGTAAGAGAAAGAACCATAGTATCTATTATCATAATCATAGTTCAAACGAGCCAGATAGCCTTCCTTTTTATAGGTGTCCGTATAAGAAGAAACACTGCTGATAGTTGTAAAGTTAGGAAATTCATGTACGCCGCTGAATACTTCACCCACTTTCATGGAATATAAATATTCGTAAGAGTAAATATAAGTTTCATGGCCGGCCAGGACATCGATATGATGCTTGCCTATCGCTTTATTGTAGCCGATCAATTGATTCAATGTTTGCGTTGTACTCCGGGTAGATGTGAGAGCCAAACGTCCCGGACCGGCGGTTCCGTCTCCTACTAACGGGTTTTCATATACTCTGGCACGGTAATCGGTGCCATCGATGCTATAATTAGCGGTAAGCGTTAAGTTGGTAATGGGCGTCAAGGTGATATATGTGCGCCCCGATGCATCATTCCGGTTAAACTGACGGCTGTTATAATCTGTTTCCGCCAAAGCATCACGGCCGTTGCCGGAGAGGCGCGCCCCCGCGTAGTCCCAAATATATTCTTTCGGATTGGTGGTCGGATTGCCGGCGGCATCCAGGTAGGCTCCGGTATTCAGGTCATGCCTGTGTACAGGATATATAGGAGCCATGACCCTGACAAAACGGGTAAGATTGCTGTAAGCACTGGAATTGCCCGAAGTAGAAGATGAATAATTAGATTGAGAACGCGCATAAGCCAGATTCACCCCTGACTTAAACCATTTAACCGGAGTGATGTTGTGATTTAAGCGTGCCGACATGCGGTTGAAGTTGGTCTTCATCATGTAGCCTTTATCATCAAGATAAGATACGGAAGAATAGGTGTCACTCTTATCAGTTTTGCTACTATAACCGAGAGAGTATTCCTGACGATAGCCATTGCCAAAAGCGGCATCTTCAAAATCCAGGTCATCACCCCATTTCAGGTTTGTTGCTCCGGGGTTTAGTTTACCATCCAGACCAACGACTTCACCATCGGCTATACCCACGAATGGATTATATTTCAATGTACTCACAATGTCTCTGGAAGCGATTTCGGCAGCTTCGGCTTGCGATTTGCCGCCGGTAACACCTGAGTTTTTCAACATCTGCCATTGCAGTGGGTAATACTCATATGCATCTACTTTAGCATAATCAGCATAAGCCCTGTTTGACCAGCCTTGTGTAACATTTAATGTTACACCTGCTCCCTGCCTTCCTTTTTTAGTTGTGATTAAAACGACTCCGTTACCTGCGCTTGAACCGTATAAGGAGGTAGAGGCAGCATCTTTTAATATAGTCATTGACTCAATGTCACTTGGATTGATACTGGCCAGATTCCCGTTATAAATAGACCCGTCTAAAATATAGAGGGGTGCATTGGAAGCATTCACAGAACCAAATCCACGGATACGAATACCTACCGACTCCCCGGGTTGGCCTGTAGTGGTACTTACTTGCACACCGGTGGCATTTCCTTCGATCGCCGACAAGGCACTTGTAATAGGCCGGGAACTGATTTTATCAGAATTGACTACGGATGCAGAACCTGTAAAGGATGATTTCTTTGCGGTTCCGTAAGCCACTACCATTACTTCATCCAACAACTGAGAATCATTTTCCAACGTAATCTTCAAATTTGTTCCGGCCGCAACCTCTTTGGTCTTCATGCCAATAAGGGAAATCACTAATGTTTTCTTATCTGCTGAAACATTTAAAGAGAAACTTCCGTCTACATTTGTTATAGTGCCGATAGAGGTACCTTTAACTACAACGGATGCCCCGATGGCGGGTTCCCCCAACTCATCGACAACAGTTCCCGAGATCTTTGTCGTTTGCGCCGCAATGTATCCTATACTTAGTAATAAGCAGGATAAAATTAACATCACTCTTTTCTTCATACTTAATACACAATTTTATTATTAAAATACCAACATACCTGTGAGGTCTGCTTTTTGAATTACTTTTTATAGACAGAGAGACAGGTAATTACCGGCTCAATCGTTTTAAAACAAGTAAGTCCGGAACCGAAACGGCCCGGATGAAAAACGAAAAATCCCTGCACAGTCTAAAAAACTGTACAGGGATTGTACTTTTAAAAAAAAGTATATATTTACAATTACAATTATTATACGCGGGCGTACTGCTCTCTCTCTCTCTCTCTCTCTCTCTCTCTCTCTCTCTCTCTCTCTCTCTCTCTCTCTCTCTCTCTCTCTAACAAAATACGGCTAACTTCCAAATTTCCAGGCGGAAAAATGAACGCACATACCGTACGAAAAACGGTGGATAATCTGCTTACCCTGCCTGTTTTTATCATAGAATCCAATTAAAAAATCCGGACACCTGCCCGTACAAAAAGAATGCCTCCCGTACGGAAAAGATGTAAACAAAATCAACGGAAACGCCATCCTGTGCGAAAGGATTCCGGCATTTCAGCTACCGGTTATTATACCAAGCACAAAGTAACAACAAAGGTAGAAGCCGGCATTCATAATATTATTACCTATTTTTATCCGTTTATTACCTATTTCGCAACTATAGTTACATGTGGTTGTGATATTTATAAATTTCAGCAACCGCACATATATATCCCACTTAAATATTCGCTTATAAAGTGTTTGAAAGATTGTATCTGTCCGTGTATAAGCGCATATTTGCGATGATCGCTATTTTCGAAGGTTAGCTGCGGTCTTTAACAATAGAAATGAGATAGTTACATTAAGCGGACACTGGGAAATGAAGTGAAAAAATCATATTGAGTTGAATATTCAGGGCAATAAGATGAAATTCCGGAATCAGTCCGGATCATTATGTGATTTTAACCGTACCAGAGGTACAGATACGGCAATCCCAATTACCAGTGAGTACAGGTGAAGTAAAAAATTACTATCCTCTTTTACAAAGCTGACGGACAAAGAAATCACAATACAGCATATATATAGCAGGTACTTCCGTGTATCTGCTATTTTTATATGCTTATGTAATAATGTGATACCCAGGTATAATCCTGTCATTGCATAAACAATGCCGGATATACCGACAGTGGGTTTATCGTACATCGCACCAAAGGAAGCCAGGGCAGAACAACCTAAAGATATACCAAGGAATACCCATTTATTCAGATGCTTCTCCATAGAGGTGTATATTCCGATGAAAGCGAGTGAATTTATCAGTAAATGAAGTACAGACGCATGCCGGAATATATATGTGAAATGAGTATATAACGGAGATACATTTGTATAGCCTAATTCATTCCCAAAGAATATATACGTTAGTATCAGGATGAGGATAATCAGGTATTTCATGCTTTTAATTTGCACATCGGCACATTAGATAATCAGCACATTAACTTTACTTTCCCAGTAGTTTATAGTACAGGCTTATTGCCCGTGCTTCCGATATATAAAAACGCGGGGCTTGTTGCTCCGATAATATTTTTGCTGCCTGTGCAGGGGTATAATTGTTTTGCTGCATTATCTCTTTTGCCCGTTTCAATACTTCCGTATGCAGTTGCCTGGATATTTCATTCTTAGGCAGGTTGTTCCCATTGTTACTGATAATCTTCATATAAACCCGATAATGTATATAGAATGACCCGGCCTTTTTATAGATGGCTTTGGATGCTATTCCGGATACTGTCAGGCGAGTGCCTTCTTCTTTCCTGACAGCTTCACAAGCCTGTAGGAAATCTTTGTTCCTGTCTTCTTCGTAAAATAAGTTAGCCATGTGAAAAAATTAATTAAGAATGAAAAATGAAGAATTAAGAATGCAATGTGCCAATATTTTTAAATGAAAAGTGAAGAACGAAAAACGAAGAATAAAGAATGAAAAATATTTTTCACTTATCACTTTTAGTTTTTCACTTTATCTGCTAATTGCTTACCCGGTTTAAAATTCGGGATTTAGGAGGGAACACGGGACTGTATGTAAGGATACTTATTTACATGGTTATTACTTTTTGCATGAAGTACGGCAAAAGCCTTGTTTATTCCATTTTTTTGTTATGCAGAATCGATGGAACTGTATAACTATTAAAAATATGGCAGAAACAGATGTAACAAATACAGAAAAGCCGGCAGGACGTAAAGGCGTCCTTGCAAAATTTATGAAAGCAAATCCCGGATTTGAAGGTGAACCGACAGAGGAACAACTATGGGACTTTGCAGGCAATGACTATGCAGGCCTGAAAGGGACGCATAAGAAAGTCATGTCGGGACAACAGGGACTCCATGACTATATCTCCGGAGACCCCCGTTTCGGCGCGGCTATCGGCATGAGCTTCGGCGAAGGGGAAGATAAAATCCCGTTCAACCATGCGCTGGGAAGACTGTACGGCCCGGATGCATTCAGCGATGATGAGGATTTTATCAGGGGTACGCAGGAGTATAACCAGGCACAGGCCCAAAGCCGTAAGGAACAGGAAGAAGCGCAGGAGAACTTCCGGGAATCCCTGGAAAGGTTCGGGCAGTATGTTGCCGACAACCAGTTGCCGGAAGAAAGGAAAAACGCCATTTATGACGGGCTTATGCAACTGGCGGAGAGCTTCCTGATGGGTAATATCCCGACGGAGATATTTGAACTGATAGACAAGGGCCAGACCAGGGACAATGATGTTGAGGAAGCTATCGCAACCGCCGAGATCGAAGGCAGGAACCAAACCATAAAGGCAAAGATGAAAGAGAAAACGGAGCGTCCGGATGGTATTGTGGATATGGGAAGCGGGACAGGGCCGGAAGCGAAAGAACAGGACAGGCAGTTGTTCCAGCCACGGCCCGAAAGCGTTTACGACCAGTTGAAGGAGATTAAGAGTTGATGTGCCAATATGCCAATTTGAAAATGTGCCAATGGTACGAAGAGAAAATTATTAAAACGATAAAATAAAAATGATGAAGAGATTTTATGAGAAAATGAAGGACAGCGGATTATTCGTGTTAATAATCATGCTGTTGTGTTCCGTATTCGGGGTGATGGATGCGGGAGCGATGACAGCCGATGTAGCCCCGGCTGTGGAAATAGAGTTCTCGAACGGGAAGCCGCAGGGCGTAGCCGCACATGGGGACGGGGCCAACCGTCATGAGGGGATGTCGGTAGAGTTCACGGAGGATAACGTAGAAAGGCTGCTGCTGGAGCAAATCGACTCGGAGATCGTAAAGATCAACCGTTACAGGTATCCCCTCGATACCATCGCCCGGAGTATAGGCAAAGCCCGTACAAAGAACAGCAAGTCTCAGGTGGTTACTTATTACAGTGTCGCCACCTTACCGTCCGACAGTATAATAACAACCGCATTTGCAGGAGGCAGTGCGCAAACACCCCTTACTTTCGGTGAAGACGGGCAGGACAATGCACTTATAGCTATCAACCAGACCCTGATCGTAAAGGGGGTATTGGGATATAAGGTTAACGGCAAAGCAGGGACAAATGTACAGGATACACGGCCCTTATTGCTGTATGTCGTAGACAGGCACGCGGACGGAAGGCCTATTGTTATTGCCGTGAACGGGCAGGGCGCAGGCTTTACAATCCCGGCCATCCCGGCAGATTCGGAAGTTACCATAGCCGGACGCGCCGCTTCCGAGTTCCAGATACGCACCGATGTCTATAACATCCTGCCGACGCCTTCCAGCCAGTACCTCCAGAAGTTCATCGCGGAAGTGGAAGAATCCACCTTCTTCGAGATGCGCAATAAAGAGGTCAGGTGGACTATTTCGGATATTGTCCAGCAGGCCCTGGATCAGATGCGCAAGGAAACCAACAACTCATACTGGCGTTCATCGGCTGCAATCCGCAATGTCAAGAACAAATACAACAGGAAGCCGGAAGATACCTATTTTACGGAGGGGATATGGACACAGGCGGGAAAAGACCTGGACGCCGCCGGAACAGGCATTACCGCATCCCTGCTTATCGACTGGATGAATGCGGGGTTTAGCGATAACGCCGCCTCCGATACCAAACTGATGATGTGCTCTCCCGACTTTATGGCCGAACTGTGCAAAGCGCCGTTGACACAGAATATGTGGTATGGCTCAAAGAAAGACTTCTTCGGGCTGAAAGTAACCCCCATCGAATCGCCTTTCGGGACGCTCGTGCCTATACTGGATAAGTCGATGGTCGAGGCCGGGTTGCAGGGATGCGCCTATATGCTGGATGCCGACTATATGACAAAATGGACGATGGGATGGCGTTCTGAAAAACTGGATAATGTAAAGAACGGGGAAGCCGATAGCCAGGGCAGGCTGCTGATCGAAGCCAGCGGCCTGACATTATCATTCCCTGACGCCCATGCCAGGTTATATTTAAACCGTTCACAATTCGAAGGATAACAATATGAGGAAAGTATATTTTTCAAAGGATAAGGCCAAAATCGTTTTCGCCGTAAAGTTAAGCGGGGGAGTTAAGAATGTTACGTTCTCGAATTTCGGGGGCTCATACGCTACTTCCTGTAAGGAGGAGCAAAAGGCGATAGAGGACAGTTTTTATTTCAAAAGGGGACTGGTCTATACGGCATCAGGCACTGACGGGGAACAAAGCGAGGAAGAGGAAGAAAGCGGTTCGACGGAAATAGGGCATGTAACCAATATACAGCAGGCAAAGGAACTGCTCCGGTCGAGCCCTTACAATATCCCGTACCAGCAGTTAGGCACTCCGGAGAAAATACTCAGGGCAGCCGGGGAACTGAATATTTCATTTCCGAAGCTCAAATTATAAGGCAGTTTATACACTCAGGTAAAAAGGTAAAGCAGGTATGAAGGCAGAATTTACAGCGCGTGTGATGCAGGTAATGAATGAGACCGGATGGGACGATTCAGGCCCGGAGGCTTTTATAGGTTCGGATACGACAAAGGTGGAAAAGCATATAGGGGCCGTTTTTGCAGATGCATGGCGGAAAGCCGTCAACCTGCTGCCCAGGACATATTTCACCGTCAAAGACTTTTCCGGGCAGGCAATTTCCCCTGATATATCCAAAGGTACGGGATATGTGGTTTTGCCTCCAGACTTTTACAGGCTGGCCTCGTTCAGGATGAAAGGATGGCAAAAGGCGGCCGAGACGCTCTATGACAGTTCCGATCCCATTGCATCTATACAGGCGAACGAATATACGCGCGGGAATATCTGCCGTCCGGTATGCGTGAGGAATATACTTCAAACGGATGAAGGGATAAGCACCGTACTGGAATATTACTCCCTCCCCAAAGGATATAAGCATGAAATATCGGAAGCCCTGTACATACCCGTTACCGCTCCGCTTAGTGACGGTACTGTCATAAGTGACAAGCTGTTTATCCCCCTGGCGTACCTGTGCGCAGGCATGGTGTTCGATCTGTTTGAAAAGCCCGCAATGGCGAAAGTAATGGAAACCAGGGCAATGGAATGTGCTAATACCAATTAGCTAATATGCTAATTATCTAATGTGCCAAACAACGTTCGCCGAAGCGTAGGCGAGGCAATATGCCAATATGAAACAACGTTCGACGGAGTGTAACGTAATCAAAATGTGCCGATGAACAGATGTCAGCAAAATGGATGCGGGGATAGTATCCCTCCTTACGACTTCAATAAAATACCATTGCTCAGGTATCAGAAAAAGCCTGTGGTCTATATCGACGACCTGTATATAAAATATCCGCAGGGGGGAGAGGCAGGGTGGTACGCCCTTGTATTATCGGAAGGCAATTTTGCCTACTGGAATATGGAAGAAGATAAGTGGCGGTTTACAGGTGCAGGCGGGGCATATGTGAACTTCTACACCGATACGCAGATACTGACTTCCGTATCCGGTATAATCCCTATGGGTACGACAACGGTAAGCATATCCGCCTCGGAAACGCTCTCGCTTGTCCGGCTGGAGAAATTAAAGCCCGGTTATGTTATGAGTATCCGTGTACGCAATACTTCGCAGACGCTGGTATTCGTAACCCTGCCTACCTCGGAGGAGTATGAAGTGGACAAGTGGTATCAGGCAGCTATTTATCCGGGTATGGTAACGGAGTTTATTATCCGGTGTTTTGCTCCGGGAAAGTATGCAATAACCTATATCATTCATAAGAAGTCGGAGATAGTCCCTTCACCGGGCAGCGCAGTATATGATGCAGGAGGGAATGTGATATAACAATGGGTCAATTTATTAATGTGCCGATGTGCCAATTTAATTAGCAAATGTCAGATCAGCTAATTAGCAAATGAATAAACTGTCGCTTCGCGCCAATTGGCACATCGGCATATTAAACAATTATAACATTAAAAAATATGGCAACAACAAAACAGATAACGGTAACGGGCGTAACAACCGGCGTAAGCTGGACAGCCTCTTCCAATCAGGCATGGTGTACCCTTACAGGAGGAACCGGTACGGGCAACGGCAGTTTTACAATCGCATGTGCTGCTTACACATCCACATCGGCAGACAGGTCTGCAACGGTAACAGTGACGCCTTCGGACGGGGGAGCCCCGGCAACGGTAGCGGTAACACAGAAAGCGCGGTCGGCTGTAGTGGTAAACCCTACAACAGTCACATTCGATGCTGCGGGGAATGTACTTTCATAATCAATGTGCAGATTAGCAAATATGCCAATATGCCAATGACGCAAGGCGGTGAAATAAAAAAGGTAAGACTGCATAAAAGAGAGATACAGCCTTACCGATTTGAAGTGAAATCCCAGAGAAATTTCGATGTAAATATATGAATAATCAGCGAATGGGCAAATTCAATATGCCGATATGCCAATAAACTAATATGCCAATGATACGGAGTCAGTAATTACCATTGGCACATCGGCACATTTTCAAATTATCACATTAATATATGGCAACAAAGCAAAAGATAATAATAACAGGTATAGAGGACGGTGTAGCCTGGCAGGCTGTCTCCAACCAGGAATGGCTGAAAGTAACGGATATTGTGGCAACTGCCGTTGAAGACTCGTTTAACGTATCGGTAGACCCGAACAGCGCAAGTGAAGTCCGCACGGGAATAGTTACCGTCATCCCTTCCGACAACGGGACAAACGGACTTGTCAATGTATCGCAGCAGGGGGCGGTTATCTATACCCTCTCCATAAGCCCTACGACAAAATCGTCGCCTGCCGCCGGGGAAACCTTCGCTATTACCGTTACAAGCAATACATCATGGACGGTGTCGCTTCCGGGATGGTGCACAGCGAATGTTACAAGCGGTACGGGCAACGGGACAATCAACGTAACGGTAACAGGCAATACAGGCGGTCAGAGAATTGGCAACATCGTTGTCACAGCCGGAACATTAAATGCTGCATGTGCTGTTACACAAGCCGCTTATGTGGCTCCAAATATATCCATAAGCCCTACAACAAGATCGTCACCTGCTGCCGGGGAAACGTTCACTATTACCGTTACAAGCAATACATCATGGACGGTGTCGCTTCCGGGATGGTGTACAGCAAATGTTATGAGCGGTACGGGCAGCAGGACAGTCAACGTGACGGTAGCGGGCAATACAGGCTCCCTGCGTACAGGCACTATCACAGCAGTGGCGGGAACGGCGACTGCGACATGTACGCTTGCACAGGACGGGGTTGCCACTAATCCTGTTATAAGCCTTATAAACGGTAATTCACTGGCAACTGTTACTGCTATCGTTGTTCTTTATCCGGGCTCTTATAACTGGAATGATTCGTTTCAGTATAATATTCCTCCGGGGGCTACATATAATAATGTATCCAGGGATCATTCGCACGGTGATTTTATGGCAGGCTCCGACTATATGATCTACTGGAAAGGCGGTGACGGTACCAGCGGTTCGACTTATGCGCCTGACCTGCAAAACGGTTCCGCTTATTCGGTCGGCTGACAATAAAAAAGGTAAGGAATAATGATGAATCATAAAAAAACAGGGGTGTATCGCTACAGCCCTGTTTAACCTTACCATTCTTATTGAATGAATAAAAGAATTTCTCTCGACGCAAAAATATAAAAATGACAGGTGATTAACAAATATACCAATGTGCCAATATGCCAATGGCGCGAAGCGACAATGTCAATTAAAAAAAACTATTGGCCATTAGCTGAAATCATTGGCACACCGGCATATTGAGCAATTATAAAAATTTAAATATTATGCTTACGGTTACAACAACAGAAAAACAGGTATTCCTGCAAGTAGACAACTACAGGAAAATACCTTTTTATAAAGGACAGCTCCGTTTCAGGTTATCGGATGGTGGGGACAGGTTCTACGTGTACCTCTGGCCA
Organism: Dysgonomonas termitidis; assembly: GCF_054657735.1. NCBI lineage: Bacteria > Pseudomonadati > Bacteroidota > Bacteroidia > Bacteroidales > Dysgonomonadaceae > Dysgonomonas > Dysgonomonas termitidis. The sequence continues at coordinate 1,154,884 of NZ_BAAHYD010000003.1, forward strand.
TCGGAAGCACCCCTTATAAATATGTCCATGAGTAAAGGCGTGACTATTGACGGACAGGAATTGACCCCTGAAAATATGGATGGCTTACTTGAAGGAATAGGGGCGGAACAGGGCGGTGGAGGGGTAACGGATCACGGGGAACTGACAGGGCGCGATGAAGCGGATCAGCATCCGATAAGGGCAATAACAGGGTTACAGAATAGTCTGGATGCACTGACTACCATGCAGGGCAACTGGCTCGGCGTTGACTTCGCTACTTATGCCGCCCTGACAGCTTACGATGCGGAGTTAAGCGAAAAGCCTGTCAATAAAACGTGGACATTCGTCAATGCCGATGAAAATCCTGCGGGAGGCAATGGCGCTCAGGCCTGTTACGCATGGCTTATACCTGAAGGTGGCACGGAACCTGAATTGTCTTTCCGTTATAAGATCCTGGTACCGACAACGGAGACAGACCCGGTGTTTACACTCTGGCGTATTGGTGGTGGATTACGTGCAGGAGCTAATTTGGTAGGAACTGGTATATACGGAGTAGGCTTAGGTGCTCAAACAAACTCTAACGGCAATAGTTCAGTTGCTATAGGATATTCTGCAAGTGCTCCGAGTATATATTCGGTAGGTATAGGCAGGTCTGCGGTAGCGAGCGGAGACTATAGCGTAGCCATCGGGGGTGAATCCTCTGCTACGGCTACTAATGAATTTTCTATAGGTCACCCTACCCTAAAAAGAAGGATTACCAATGTCGCAAATGGGACAGGTGACAACGACGCCGTGACAGTCGGTCAGATGAATGCTGGCCTTACCGGCACACTAACGGATGCAGATGCAAGTACCACCTTGCCCGAAACAGAAGCCACGGGGCTTTGGACCCGTATGCAGGGTATCCGTAATAATTTGAAAGCTTTGTTTTCCTATTTCACATACGGCAGTGCAAACAGCGCGGTAAAGCTGGCTAAGGCAATAACAATTTCAATGACTGGCGATGCTACGGGATCGGCTTCCTTCGACGGTTCGGCCAATATATCTATACCCGTTAACCTGAATGCGTTGGGGCTTGTTAAAAACGGTGTTGTCAGGATTTCAGGTAACGGTGGCGATTATGCATCGGCTGTAGGGATAGTAAATGCACGCAGGTATTTCAAACTTGTCGATGTGTCCTATACTTCAGCAGGCTGGGACGGCAGGATAATATTCGATGTATTTTACACGCAGGCAGGTGGCGGTGGCGGATGGGGTAACGGGGAAGCGCAGGGAAAAGTAGTTCTCAGGCCGACATGGAATGCCAATGTCTTTGACATCATAAGTACAATATCCGGTGTAGACGATCACGGGATCGTTATTTTGTATAATGAATCTGCAAAAGTATACTCCCTGTATGCGTGTGCTTCCCCCGGTAACTATGACAGTAACCGGCTGTATATAGATATCCGTAATTTATTTGCATGGGCTGCTAACAATGATAACAACAACTTTATGGACAGTATATTCTATGCGTCTTCGGGCTCTTATTCAAGCAATACCGGATTAACACAGGCACAGTTTGACGCGCTGCCGAAAACGGCTGTTAAATGGCTATGGGGTGGATAAAGAAAAAAATAGAAATAAAAATAAAAATTTGATTTGCAAAAATGGAACAGATTAATTTGAATTACAGTGAGATAGCGGTCGGGTTGGTTGCCTTAGCCACCTTTATCAGCTCTACGTTCGTTACCGGCAGGTGGTATCCTAAATTCCGCAGCCGCCGGTGGATAATTACGGTATTCTGGGGCGTCCTCACTGCCTGGTGCGTGATATGCGACGGCGAGCGGATGAAGGAAACGGCCTCCCTGATAGTGGTAGCCTGCGGGGCGGCGCAGAGCATCATCTTTATCCTGGCTTCCACATTCGAGCACCTGAAAATAAACATCGGGAGTAACCTAAGTATAGAAGCCGATAATAAAACAGAAAAGGAGGGTAAAGATGGCGACAGGGAAACAGCAAACTGAATTTGTAAGGACGATATATCCGGCGGCATACCGCTTACACATGGAAAAGCCGGAGGCTTCCATTCATCCGGTATTCGAAACGGCACAGGCAGGACTGGAGAAAGGCTGGCTGCTGGGTGGAAAACTCCCGTACAACCTGTTCGGGATAACTAAGGGTACTAGCTGGGACGGCCCCGTTGAACGGGCTTTGACTACCGAATATTTCGATACCCCGGATAAGAAGTTCGTATATCCGGAACGGGTAGTGTCTGTTACTCCTCACGGAAGCAAATATAAATATTCCGTGTACAGGTACTTTAGAGCTTACAAGTCTTATGAAGAGTGCTTATACGACCATCAGGCGATATTCCGGAAAACGGGTTATGCGGATGCATGGCCTTACCGGGATGAACCCAGGGAGTTCGCAAGGCGGCTGATGGACAGCGAGGGCTGGAAGTATGCAACGGCAGATAATTATGTGCCTGTTATTACCTCGTGTATCGCTATGGTCGAAAAAATAATGAAGAATGAAGAATGAGGAATGAAAACTAAACTAAAAAGCGGGCTTTTTAGTTGCCCGCCCAATCGCTTATTAACACATAATATATTGATGAAAGCCTCACGGCTGCTTATTACCAGGATTCTGGTCTTTTTTATCGACCGGATTATGAACGATCCATCTGAAAAAAATAAAGCCGATAATAATATGAAGCCCATGTCCAGAGATATAATCCAATATTACTTCCATGATATAGAATTAAACATATGGCAAATTAATCAAAATAAATCCGGACTGGCAAATTATTAAAGCTGTAACAGATTATCAATAATGAAACTAAATAATAAAATATGGATAAAATAAGGATTTATATTATAGCCGGAGCGGTAATAGCATTGCTCTCCCTGATGGGAACGGTTAAAGTTCTCTATGATAAAATGAACAGGGAAAAGGCGGAAAAAGAACTGTATGTAAAAAATACCCGTATTCTCCTGGATACACTACAAACCTACCGGACAAAAGACAGTTTGCATGTAGCCAGCGTGGGTAAACTGGAGTTGAAACTGTCGGAATATGAAAAGTACAGGGCCGGAGACATGAAGCTGATAAGCAGCCTGAAAGCAGATAAGAAGAACCTGGAAAGCGTTGCAACCATGCAGACGCAAACCATATATGAACTGAAAGGCTCTGTCCGTGACAGTATTGTACACCGGGATAAATCTGTTGCCGATACCCTCCGGTGTATAACTATCCGCGATAAGTGGTTCGACATGAACGGCTGCATAAACAAGCTGGATGAGTTTTGCGGAAGATTCGAAAACAGGGACAGCCTTGCTGTTGTAAACCATGTGAAGCAAAAACGCTTTTTAGGCTTCCTCTGGTATTACGGGAAGAAAGAAAGCCGGATCGACGCCGTTTCTAAAAATCCGAATACTAAAATAAAAGGTATAGAATACATAGAAATAAGGGATTGACGGATGAGGTCGCAGACCTTTTTATGAACTGTATTGTATAAAATAATACATGCCAGTGGTGCACAGGAATGTAGAAGATATAGTCAGGAAGAACGCACGGAAACATAAGGAAATAAACAAGCCTTATAACCCGGTAACGGGTCAGGGATGCGACGGCGAAAGGGTGTGCCTCAAAGTAGAGGATGCGCCCTTTCCCGTTATGTACCTGCCGCAGGAGATGATGGAAACCGGACATTGCAGGCAATTGCAGGAGTACGGCTCCATCGAAAAACTATACCGGGCTAACCATATCTGTCCCGACCGGGAGGAATACGAAGCCTTCTGGATAAATTTCTGCGAGCTGCGGATAAAATATGACTTCGAGTTCTTCGCCGTATTCTACGTTACCATCCGCGACAAGATTTCGGGCAGGGATATCCCTTTCAGGCTTAACAGGGGGCAAAGGCGGCTGTTGTCAAAGCTGGAAGCCATGCGTAAAGCCGGAACGCCGATACGTGTCATCCTGCTGAAAGCCCGGCAATGGGGCGGTTCCACGCTGATACAGTTGTATATGTTCTGGATACAACTGGTACATAAAAAGAACTGGAACAGCGTTATCTGCGCCCACCTGAAAGACGCATCCATCACCATACGCGCCATGTTCGAAAGGTCGGTCAAGAATATGATGCCCGTAGGCGGGGTAATACACACGATAAGGAGCTATGAGAAGACACAGAATATAAAGGAAGTACCCGAAAGGGGTTGCCTGATTACCGTAGGTACGGCGGAAGAGCCGGATTCGGTACGCTCGCAGGATGCGAAAATGGCCCACTTCTCGGAAATTGCCTTTTACCCGAATACGGAGAAGAATAAGACGGAAGACCTCGTAACTTCCATTGTCGGGTCGATACCAAGGGAGCCCCTGACACTGGTCGCCTTTGAAAGTACGGCCAACGGCGTGGGGGATTTCTTTTATAACGAATGCGAAAAAGCGAAGAAAGAATCGGCAGCCTATACCTTTGTCTTTGTCGAATGGTTCCTGATAGATATTTATAAGGAAGGATTTAACGGTACATATTATAACCACAGGGGGAAAAAGCAGAAAGGGACGGTAGAGGATTTTATCGGGACGCTGACGGATTACGAGCTGAACCTGTTCAATAACAACGAAGGCTGCACGCTGGAAAATATAAACTGGTACAGGGGCAAGCTATCCGAAATGCCGAGCCATGCCAAAATGAAGCAGGAGTATCCGAGCGACGATATAGAAGCGTTCCAGGATTCCGGACTGCCTGCTTTCCGCGCCGAGGAAGTGGAAGCCCTGCGGAAAGATTGCAGGATGCCTGTCGCCGTAGGGGAGCTTACCGGAGATTGTTCCCCTGCCTTATCGAAGCTGGAGCCAACACGGGTGCAGGAAATTTTACAGAACATACGCTTTATAGAGGATAAGGAAGCATTGGCAGATATGCATACTTCCGACCCTGTACTGAAAGCCATAAAGGAGAGGAACAAACTTAAAGTATGGGAGTTCCCGGATACGGAAATACGGGTGTCAGACCGTTACCTGGTGATATTCGACCCGCAGAAGGGAGTATCGGAGAGTGCGGACTGGGGTGTGATCACAGTTATCGACCGTTACTGGATGATGCACGGCTGCGCCCCTGAAATAGTGGCGGAGTGGCGGGGACGTATAGACAAGGATATTTCCATCTGGATAGCCGCACAGATAGCCCGGTATTATAATGACGCCCTGCTTATCATCGAAAGCAACACGTATGATACGGATATAAAAACGGATGAGTCGGAGTTGATCTTCGATACGCTTGTAAAGCATTACCCGAACCTGTACAGCCGTACTCCTGCCGATAAGATACGGGAGGGCCTGCCTGCAAAATACGGCTTCCATACGAATAGGAGCACCAAGACAATGATAATCGCCAACTATGTGGCTATTATCCGCGAGAAAGGGTATATAGAGCGCAACGGGGAAGCGCTCAACGAGGCGCGTGTGTATGAACAGAAGAAGAACGGCTCGTATGGGGCCAAGGAAGGAAAGCATGACGATATACTAATGACACGGATGATAGGCCTGTATATCTGTTTCCAACTGGCATTGCCCGTATTACTGGATGAGGTGAAGAAAGTGAAGGTGAAAAGGTCTGTGGGGGAGGCGAGTTTTTGATTGGAATATTGAGATGTTTACCAGAAAGATTTTTAATCCGCTTTATAACTATAAATCCAAAGAAATAGAATTAAAAATTCTTATATCAAAAGCTATCGGATTGCAAATCCGGTAGGACGAGGGAACCGCAGCTAACCGCCGGAAATAGCTGAAATCGTAACATAATACTCATATATGAGTACAAATAACATATAAATACCTGCGGAACGAATATTTACACAAGTCATATATGTATGGCTCCATAAATATATCAATACCGCAACTAATGTAACTATAGTTGCGAAATAGGTAATAAACGGATAAAAATAGGTAATAATATTTTAAATACAGGCATCTATTTTTATTGTTATTTTATACCGGATATAATATCCGGTACATGAAAATGTCGGAATCCTTTAGCACAGGATGGCATTTTCTTTATTATTGTTTACACTTATTCCGTCCGGGAGGCATTCTTACGTACGGGTAGGTGTCTGTATTTTTTAATGGAATCCATTGTGTATAATGATTTTGAAAATAGAAACCTGATTTGTAAAACACTAATAGTCAAAAAACGAAGATGAAAGAAAATACCGGAAATAGAAAGGTAATGATTATGTTCCTGAGAACTATCTTACCGCTTGCTCTCTTTTTACTGCCTTACCAGTCCTACAGTCAGAATATTGTATTAAATGTTACCGGAAAGGTACTTGTAAACGGGCAGGCAGTGAAAAAAGGCGACAATCTGAGCAGTACCGGAAAGGTCGTATTCGGCGATCCGGGCGCAGAGCTCAAAGTCCTTTCGCAAACAGGTGTTTGTGTAATCAAATACAAAAACTACAAGGAGAAAGGCTCTTCGGAACTATTGGATTTAATCAAATCGTGCATCAGGAAAAATTCCGTAGCCACACTCGGCACAAGGGCATGGAAAGCAAATCCGGGCAAGGACAAGCAAATAGAATCGGTCGAAGCCCTGTGCAAGACATTAAACGTTACGCCAGACAATGTAAACGAAATGTTCGGCCAATACATTACCCCTTACTGCGTACTGGAGTTTGCAACGCCTTACTGGCAGGATATCGCCGGATTTATGCAAACGAAGTACGGTTTCAATCCTCCCCGGCTTACCGGCGAACTGATGAGCCCGGATGCATATCAAAATATTCCCCTGGTGCCTAAAGTCCGTTCGTTGGCGCCGTTGCCTCCGGCTGCTTCATTAAGACAATACGCTCCTATTCCGGGTAACCAGGGGCAGTACGGTACATGTACCGGATGGGCAAGCGCATATGCTGCCCGAACGATCAGTTGGGCTGTGAAAAATAACCTGACCGATGTACAAGATATCACCAATCAAGCATTCTCACCCTCTTTCGTTTATTCCCAGATAAAGGATAACAATGATGTCGATTGCCAGAATGGTTCCACTATCTATGCAAGCGTGGAATTACTAAAAAAGGCAGGGGCTGTTTTCCTGACGGATCTGCCTTATCAGTGTAACCCTGTTATCGCCCCATTTTTTCAACAAGCCAAAACATACGCCATCAAAGATTTTCAACGGTTGACTACAGATGAGGGTATAAAAAGCAGGGAAGATTTCGACAATATAAAAAGAGCCATAGCGGATAAAAAGCCGGTGCTCGTCAGCATAAAATGTTATCAATCATTTGATGGCAAGGTATGGAACGGTGTGCTTGACGGCCTGCGGGGGTATCATGCTATGTGCATGGTCGGCTATGACGATAACTATAATAACGGGGACGGTACATCCGGAGCCGTTGAGCTTCTGAACAGTTGGGGTACTGCTTGGGGTGACGGAGGCTTTATCCGTGTGAAGTACAAGGATTTTCCGAAAATATTGAACTATGCTATCTCCTTATACGATGATGCGTTGCCCATTCCACCGCCTGAACCGCCTAAGCCGTTGCCTGTACCTCCTCCTGCACCCGATACAATGAAACGGATGGAAGGCTCATTCAGTCTGGTACTTAGTGACGGTACTTCCATGCAACTCGAAGGCGATGAAGCGGCTTTTCGCGGATTACGGCTGGCAAGCGCAGAAAAAATGACTTACAATATCCTAAATCCGTATCCTGCCGGGACATTGTTCCGCATCAACTTCACCAGTTCGCAGCCTGCCTATGTTTACCTGATTTCAACAGATTCGAGGCGTAGCCCGTTGGCGCAGCTTTTCCCAGACCCGGACAGGAATGTTTCCGCATTGCTCGATTTTAAATCGGAAGTATCCGTATCCATCCCGGACGAAACGCAATATATCCAGATGGACGAAACAGCAGGCGAAGACTATCTGTGCGTCATTTATTCGAAAGAAGAATTGAATATGGATGCGATAAGAAATTCCCTGCAAAATAATCCCGGTGAAAGCTTTGTAAGAATTGTGAAGAATACGCTGGCGGATAAAATCGCAGACGGAAACGAAGTGGTGTTCGAGAAGAATAAAATAGCATTTAAAGCCGCGTCTGTGAACCATACGGCTGTCCCTATTTTTATAAAAATAAAACACAGATAGTTATGAAACTTTTTCTCTTTACAGTCTTATTGTTTTTTACAGGCCTGTCGTTTGCGCAGAAAAAAGCCGCGTTAGTAGTAGGCAATAACGATTACAAGGAGCTTCCCCTGAAAAACGCGGTTAATGACGCGAACCTGATGGAAGTTACCTTACAGAAATTAGGTTTTACCGTACAAAAAGTTGTAAATACATCAAAATCCGGATTCGAGAAACAATTGCTTACCTTTATCAAAAACCATAAAAATGCCGATGTGCGTTTCTTCTATTATGCCGGGCATGGCATACAGATAGATGGAAAAAACTTTTTAGTTCCTGTCGATGCCTCATTGGATGAGCGGGAAAACGTAACATTAGAAGGCTTGGATTTCTCTACTATATTTGACCAGTTTCAAAATTCAAGGACTGATGCCATGAATATCTTTGTGATAGATGCCTGTCGTAACAATCCTTTTAAAAACCGGAGCTGGGGTAGCAGAGGAGGAGTGGGCGACAGAGGTTTGGTTTTGCGAAAGGCGGATTTTACAACCGGTTCTTTTGCCGCCTTTGCCGCTGATAACGGGCAAGTAGCTAGTGATGGCAATAACAGCGATAATGGACTTTATACAAAAGTATTGTCCGATGAATTATTAGTGCCGGGACTCGAACTTAACATCCTGTTCCAAAAAGTCCGGGGCAAGGTAATTAAGTTAAGCAATGGCGAACAAACCCCTGTTGAAGAAAACCGTTTGATAAGCAGTAATGGTTTCTACTTTATCCCGCCAGTCGATAAGCCCACTCCCAGTCCTTCGCCGGCGCCTGTAGTTAACAGCGTTGCAGACTACACGGAAACAGCGGGCAGCCTGAATATAGAGATGGTTGCCGTGAAAGGCGGTACATTTACGATGGGTAGCCCCGCATCTGAACCTGATCGCGGATACGATGAAATACAACATCAAGTAACGCTTAGCGATTTTTATATAGGAAAGTATGAGGTAACACAGGCACAGTGGGAAGCCGTTATGGGCAACAATCCTTCATCTTTTAAAGGCAGTAACCGGCCAGTGGAGTTTGTCAGTTGGAACGATATACAGGCGTTTCTTTTTAAGCTGAATACAAAGACAGGAAAAAAATACCGCCTGCCTACCGAGGCCGAATGGGAATATGCGGCCCGGGGCGGGAATAAGAGCCAGAGATATATGTACAGTGGCGGCGACTATCTGAATGTTGCAGGCTGGTTTAAGTATAATTCGGATAATGCCACTCATCCTGTAGGCGAGAGGCAGGCCAACGAACTGGGCGTTTATGACATGAGCGGGAATGTGTGGGAATGGTGTAACGACTGGTATGGCGATTATAGTACTGCTCTCGCGACCAATCCGCTTGGGGCTGCTTCGGGTTCGAGCCGCGTGTTGCGGGGCGGTAGTTGGATGTTCCCCGCTAAGTACTGCCGCTCTGCGAATCGGGCCTTCAAATCTCCTCCCACTCTCAAGGTCAACACCTACGGTTTCCGCCTTGCTCTGGGGTCTTCATCTTCTACTAAAGATGAAGAAGTTATTATAAATGATGGACAAGCTATCAAAGTTACTTTCGAATCAGGAATCTTGTTTGCTACTAACTCAAGCACACTGAATTCCGCTTCTCAAAGCGTGTTGACTAGTTTTGCAACATCTTTGACGAAAAATCCTGATACTAATGTTATTCTTTATGGGTACACAGATTCTACGGAGAATAACAAACTGTCTATAAAAAGAGCGCAAGCTGTTGCTAATTTTTTGATGAGTAAGGGTGTGGGTTACTCTCGTATGATAACTCAAGGCGTGGGATCTGAACAACCGATTGCAGATAACAGCACTGCTATAGGGCGCACTCAAAATCGTCGTGTTGAAGTCTATATTCTTCCTAACGAGAAGAAGACGACCAAAGACGCTACCTTAAATTGAGACTGATAAAATATTTTGACCAAAATAAAACGCAGATAATAATGAAACCTTTTTTTCTCTTTATATTCCTTTTATTTTGTGCAAACCTGTCTTTTGCACAGGAGCGCAATCTCAAGCTGGTAAAGGCACCTGTTGAAAACCCTACCAGCCAGAAACGCAAAGCCGTTGTTATCGGTATGAGCGACTATGGGGCGGGCAAAAGCCTGAACAATACGCTGAACGATGCCAACGATATAACCGGTGTGCTTACCCGGCTTGGTTTTGAAGTCACACTCCTTAAAGATAACGACTTACCGAACTTGGAAGCCAATTTAAGCAATTGGTACAACACGATTGAAAGTAACGATATGGCCATTTTTTATTTTGCAGGCCACGGCATGGAGGTAAAGGGACAAAATTATTTAATACCTGTTGGCGCGAAGTTGAACTCAGAAACCGATGTACGGTACAACGCACTGAATGTAAACCAGGTGTTGGGCAATATGGAAGAGAAACGAGTCCGCTTTAAGCTGCTGATACTGGATGCCTGCCGCGATAATCCGTTTACCAGAGGCTGGAGCCGGGGAAGCAATGAAAAAGGCCTTGCCGGAATGCTTGCTCCTAAAGGTACGCTCATTGCCTTTGCAGCATCACCGGGGTCTACAGCGCAGGATGGCGGAACTTATAATTTGCGCAATGGCGTATTTACCCATTACCTGAAACAGGAAATTTTGAAGGAGGGCGCTACTATAGATAATATATTGAACCGGGTAGCAAACGGCGTCTCCAATCTTACAAACGATCAACAATTACCCTTCAAATCCGGTATTTTGACAGAGGATTTTTACTTTATCCCGCCGGGTAATAAGCCCACTCCAAGCCCTTCACCGTCTCCTGTACCGACTCCATCTCCATCTCCGTCTCCTGTAGCCGTTGATGGCATAGCTATTAACGGTATTGTCTGGGCTAAATACAATGTAGGGGCAAAAGGGACTTTTGTATCATCACCGCAAGATTATGGCAACTATTACACTTTTGATGAAGCCCAATCGGCTTGCCCTGCCGGCTGGCGTGTGCCTACCAAATCTGAATATGAAATACTGGCGAATGCGCCTCATACCTGGGTAACTCAAAATGGTAAGAACGGCCAAGTATTTGGTAACGGCAGCAACAGCATTTTCCTTCCCGCTACTGGGCGCTCCTCCGTCATTGCCATTACCCCGGGTTCATTCGCCCAATACTGGTCGAGTTCAGTGTCTGCGCAGCGCGCTTCTAGCTTGTTCTTCAGCAGTGACGACACTTCCGTCAACTCGCCCAGCCGTGCGGTCAGCCTCTCCGTCCGTTGCGTTCAAGAATAATAGTGAAGCATCCGGTTTATTTGATTTATTTTTCCCGCATCAAAGGCAGTTCTATACTATTTGATTGAAAAATGCACTATATAAAAACCTTATTCTCTGACGGCAGGCTGCATATCTACAGCATCCTGCTGTTCGTTTCCACTTTCCTGTGGATGGCGCTGCCCTATAATTCGGGGCCGGATATGGCTATCCAAAAAAGGGTGGGCGGGATTAACATGCTGTTACCTGACGGGCATAAGCCGATGCCGGATGAGATTATTTTTATCGACGTTTCCAAATCCCGGTACCTTGTCCCGCTCGATGAAGATTCGACTGAAAACGACGTCGTTACCAACAGGCAATATCTAGCCCGGCTGTTTACCCATCTGGCAGCTAACAAAGAACAAGTGAGGTATGTGCTGTGCGATGTGCATTTCGATATCCCCACCCCGGACGACAGCCTGCTGGTTGAATCCGTTTCGGGGCTGGGCGATAAGTTTTTGGGTATCAATACCTATGCCAATGACAGCCTGAGCCGTAACCTTGCAGGTGTGCGCTCCGCAACGGCTTCGGTGTATTTGCAGCAGAACGCCGTGTACAAAGTCCCCTGTTTCGGCGTATACGGGGACACGCTGGTTCCTTTCAGGATGTACACGGATCTGGATAAGGTGAATGTCCGTAAGAACTTTCTGTTCACGTGGTTTCAGGGAAAAGGCATTGCCTTCAACAACCAGATTGATGATTACCCGCTTCGCGGCTCTGATTTTACAGATGGGGAATATGTGAAAATCGGCCTCGGCGAACTGGTATCCATATTGGAAATAGCCCCCGAAGTATTCAACGACTACCTGCAAAACAGGTATATATTAATAGGCGACTTCGAGAATGATGCCCACAACACTTACCTGAACAGGCAGCCGGGTACGCTGATATTGTTCAATGCTTACCTGCACCTGCACCTCGACAGGCAAATACTACCTGTCTGGTATCTGGCGGTACTTTACGTTTTCCTCTATTGGATTGTCTGGCTGCAAACAGGGAAAAGAAGCCGCCACCTTAAAATGACGCTGAGGATAAAATATTTCGAGCCGTTCGAGTTCCCGGTCAATATTTTATCTGTCAGCCTCTTACTGATGGGTTTTACTTATCTTTCATCCTTGCTTTTCAAGGTTAATATCAGTATTTTCCACCTGATCGTTATCTTTTCATTTGTAGACCTGGTTGAGTTTATATGGAATAAACGCATCAGGGCAAAACATTAGTCCGATTATTCTTTTTTTTAAGAAAAATACTACATTTGTCAGCCCAAACGCCGGTTTAGCTCAGTTGGCAGAGCAGCGCATTCGTAATGCGCAGGTCTGGGGTTCAAGTCCCCAAACCGGCTCAATTCTGTTTTGATTCTCTCCTGTCCTCAATTTTCCTATCACTGCAAAAAGTTTTTAAGATGTAAATAAGTCCAGATTAATTTGTTAATGTGGCAATGCGTAATTGAGTAAATTTAATGTGCCAATGAGATGATGTGCCGATGTGCCAATTAGCGCAAAGCGACAATGTCTTAAAACAAGAATTACCAATTAACAAATAACCTATGTCAGTATTCAGTATCATATATTCGGACTTTAATGAAGCGCGGCTTTCTTTGAAAGAATGGTTTTTCTGCCGTAAGCAGGCTATCAGGATGGATATTGCCATCAGCCTTGCCGATATGAAGCAAAAGGGATGGAACAGGCAGTTTATAGTTATGCTGATGAGCCTGCCGGCAGGGGACAGGCTGGTATCCATACACAGGGATAAGTTCCTGGAATACCAACGGGCAGGCTTGCTGCCAAAGCGTTTGAAATGGAGCGACTGTAAAAGGATGTCGTTTTACCAGACGCCCGAATGCCGGAATAATAAGGCAACGCTACTGGAAAGGAAAGAGGCTAAGGAGAAGTATATAAGGTATGCTAAAAGGTATATGTAGGTTCGTTTTTTATTTGGATAAAGCCTGTTTTCTGACAGGCTTCTTTATTCTGTTTATATTAACATTTCTTTTAGCCTGACAAACGATTGTATTACCTGCTCCATATCAGGATTTTCAACGTGTACCAGCAGGGATGAGCAAAGTGTGTAATATTCCCCTTCTTCGTGCAGTTCTTCTTTATGTATATGCCTGAACCTGTCCCTGCATTCATTGCCCCATATGTCGAAAAGCCTTTTCCTGCACAGTTCCCTGCCGTCCAGGCTATCGCATATGTATATCATTGAGTTCCGGTTGTTTTGAAAGAATAATTCAATGATGCACAGGATTGTCTCCCGTATGCGCGGGTCTGATGTCTTAGCGGCGCGTTCGCCTTTGTGCTCAAAGTTGAACATAAAGGTATTCTCAAGGCTTTTGTCGTAATTACTACAACAAATAAAATAAGCGGTATATTCGATACCGCTCACTGTTATAAAGGAATACGCCAAACCAGCCCCCGAAATACTATAAGGGTAAGGGCTTAGCGAGTTTAATGTTCCGTTCATTCAAAACTTTTTCTAAATCTCCGTTTTCACGTATACACTTCGATAAGGCCTTCTTATCCTCAAGCATCTTTTCAAGGATGGTCTTCCGTTTTACCTGATGCTTTTTCATAGACTTTATTGATTAAATTAATATTACCACAATCAGTAATACACTACAAATATAGATAAATGAACGGATAAAAAACACATTTCCAGCCTAAAAATACAATTAACCAAACACCTTATTTCATCAGACTTTCATTGTATCCCACATCTACCCATGCTTCCAGATAATAAATAATGCTCTGCGGAGCCAGCGACGCCCCGAAAGAAAACAGGAAGTCGCGGAATTTATTGCCTGCTATCCTCCGGGTCTCAAGCGTGGAATAATTCCCCCTTTGCGCCGGAGCCATGCCCGACATCGCCCGAAAATTTACACCGTCCATAGAGGAGTGGGATATATACACCAAAGGGCCTGCATCGTAAAGCGTACAGAACAACTGTAGCTTTTCCAGCCACTTGATATACGGCCTGCCGTACTGTAGCGGGCGCATGATAAAGCTGACATCCGCCCGTTGCGGCGTGCCGTCTTCATTCAGGTTCCCAAACTCATAATCCTTTAGTTTGTTGTCTCCAATAACATATAATTCAGGAAAGGTATTATCCACTACCAGGCCTATTTTCTCCGTAGACCGATAGAACGATTTGGAATAGAAGTTCAGCACATAGTTAAACCCTGATTCCTTATTACAGATAAGCAGTTCGTTTTCGTATGGATCGTAGATAAGGTTGTCCAGTCCCCGGAGGTATTCCGTTAATGTTTCGCCGGGTGTATGCATAAGCCCTTCCATCTGCGGGAGAGATTCTATAATAAACTTTTTTTGTTCTTCCTGTAGCTGTGATGTCAATAGTTCCACGTCCTGCCCGCTGATGATGCATACGCCGCGTCCGGATGTAAACACCACGCCAAAGGGTGTGGAAGCGACAATAGGGGTTGTCGGTATTTCATACGAAGCAGGAGCGGATTTGTTCGAATAGACAACTTCCCCCTGTCCCACATCGAGCGAATAAATACCCTGTGTGGTGAAGATATACAGGGGATATTGCCCGAACTGTCCTTCCGAGATGCGCATGGCATTGGATGCCATTGCCAGTATTGTCCCGTTCCCGGTCTGATAGGTATTGATATTGGGGAACAGCAGCGGATTATTTAAGGCCGATACCTTTATTTTATTCGGTTCGGATAATGTTACTACGGTGTTGGTATCGGGTAATACGGCAGTGGACGGGCTGCTGTCTTCCGTGACAGGCTTTAACCCGTCGTTGACAAAGAATGCAAGGTTGAGGAAATTATGCGGTTCCAAAGGCTCTGTAAATACCTTATACCACTGGCCGCCCGTCTGCCTGTAAATGGTTATCCTTTTGGCGCGGGTATCCGGATAGGAAATAAAGGAACTCATAAACAGCTTATATACGGGAAAGTAAGGAGCATTGGCCACATACCTGTATAGCTTTTCATTCGTTATCCCGGTGTTTATCTCTATTTCGAACAAAAGGTTGTTCCATAACTGCCCGTGTGCATCCGAATATTTATACCCGTTGTAATTACCGTCCGGTATATCTGACGTATTGTACCACAGGAAGTAATCCGGGTTGAAGCCTTTGAAGAAAGTAGTCTTTACATTGGCGATATGCAACCTGTTATTATAGGTATAGCTTACTTCTGCACCGTACTTATGGTTGGAGAAGTTATCGTCCGTCATCGCTTCCTGGTAGATGAGGTTCTCCATCCTGGTAACATCCGAATCCGTCGAGGGGAATACTTCCGGTTCAAGGATACTTTTACTGCTTCCCAAGGGGATGCTCTTCATATAGTAGAATGTGGCGGTATTGGATACCTCCTTTAATGTTTCCGGCTTTATTTCTTTAACAAGGTTGCAGCTTGTCAGTATATCCAGATCAAAGGGCATGTCCCCCCGGATATTTTCGATATTGGATAAACCCAGTGGCGGGGACATAAAGATATCGACCGACCGGATAATATCC
Organism: Dysgonomonas termitidis; assembly: GCF_054657735.1. Classification (NCBI taxonomy): domain Bacteria; kingdom Pseudomonadati; phylum Bacteroidota; class Bacteroidia; order Bacteroidales; family Dysgonomonadaceae; genus Dysgonomonas; species Dysgonomonas termitidis. The sequence goes on from NZ_BAAHYD010000003.1 coordinate 1,170,753, forward strand.
TGCCAGTCCTGCCAGCCCTCAAAGGCGAAATCGTAATGCATATGCATCTTATAGCCGTAGACATGTACCCGCGACCAGGAAGCGACATACCACCTGTTGCCGTCGTTGTTTATCTCATACTGAACCCATTTAACGGAGTCTTTATCCTCCCCGGTGCGGCTTATCGAAGTATCCCCCGTGACAGGCTTTACAGGCATAATAAATACCGGAGGGGAATGTTTGGTCAGGGTTCCGTCATACAGGCGGAAGGCATAGCGGATAAGGCAGGCGTCGAAAAGGTGCAGTCCGTATTCTTCATTCAGCTTGTTGACCGCTACGTTGACAAGCCCTTTGGTTACGTCGATAAAATCTTCCGGCCTTACGCTGCCCGGCTCATATTCGTTGTCATAGAATAATTCGGCGTGCGCCATCCGGTCGGATGTCCTTAACCCGATGGGCGGCACTTGCGGCAGTTCCCCGATGAAAGTATAGTTGTTATTCTGATAGAACAGGTAATAAATATTGTCGGCTGTGATAAGTGAAACGGTATTGCCTGTCTGCTGTACACTATGAATCCTGCCTTGTATGTATGATTGGATAGTTTTGGGCTGCGGGCTTAGTATATCCCAGTATACGGATGAATAGCCGGTATCGTTATAAACAACCCCGATCCAGTTCTTATAGCTGTTATTCTGGTGCAGGAAGACAATACCGTATGTCTGGGATAGTTCCTGCATTACCTTACGGGGCGGTACAGGGTGTAATGCCCCGTTCTTGGGGCGGAGGTTGACCAGGGAATACATATCCCCCTCCCCGTATGTACTTGTTGTGGTGATACCGCCGGCAGGCGTTTTAATTTTCGGCATGGCCTTTTATTTTATCTTAATCCGGTTACTCCCGGCTCAGGAAAGGTTCAATAAAATCCTTCCTGTAAGGCTCGATGATGGAGTCGTTCGTATCGATGAAGTTCTTTACCTGCTTTATCCCGTGGAGGATGGCGGGATGCTCCCTGCCGAATATTTCCGCTATCTTCACGCTCGACCAGCGGACAGGATCGGACTTGTTGAGGTAAAACCAATAGATAAAACGGGCTACGGCAAGGACTTGCTTCCTGGATTTCCCGGTCAGTTCCTCTTCCGGGATATCAGTCCTTTCGGCATATTCTTTCAGGCTTAGTATAGTATCCATTATGTTCTGTTTTTTTTATTTGGAATAGCAATTTACCGGACAAAAACAAGATATGCAAAACTGTTAAAACCAGTTAGTTATATGTGTTTATGTGGCTGAATATGGGACTGTATGCCCATAGGCGGAAGCCAGGGGATTATTATAAAAGTTTAACTGTTAAAATGGTTTTGACAGAGGGTTTTTAACCTGTTTTGTCCGGTAGTAAGTTGTAGGTTATCATCTGTCTGCCACCAGGAAGTCGGCAGCTTCCTGCTCCAGTTCGACACTGGTTTTGATACGGCCGGACAGCATCCATGCCTCCAGCTCCCGCCTGTCGAAATAGGTCAGCTTGCCTCCCTGGGATTTGTAATAGGGGATTTTCTTCGCGCATACCAGTTTATACAGATGGCTTTTGCTCAATCCTGTCAGCAGGCTGGCGTCTGTCATCGTCAGCGCCTTTTTGATTCCCAGCAATGTCAGTTCCCTGATTTTCTGCAACTCGTTCAATAGCTGTTCTTCCATGTCCTTTTTATCTTTTTCGGTATTGGCTGCACGGGGACAGGTGTAAGGCTTCCCCTGCATGCCTTTGCCAACCCGGTAGGGCTTACACTCTCCCGCCCGGTTAACAAAAGCAAAGATAGGACGCATGGAAAAACAAAACGGGCGGTACCGGGTTGCTTCCCCCTGGTTACCGCCCTGCCGCCTTTATGTATCAACTGTTTAACTTAGCAACCTGTCTATGACTGCACTGCTTTCCGGTGGGTTGTCGTATTTATCCATTGCCGTGCTCAGGCTTTTTTTATTGATGGGCTTATTGTCCTTTGTAAAGCACTGTGCCGCTTTTAACCATTGGTTTATTTCCTTTGGGAAATGCCGGGATATAAAGTAATGCAGTTCCTTGACCGTTCCCGTCCATTGCAGCGGACTGAACGGCTTTTCTTCTCCGGGTATAGCCATTCCCCCGAAAGCATAACAAAAGTGGCTGTAAGGCGTTCCTGCGGATATAAATCCGCCTTTCACCAGCCCGGTGTACAGTTGTTCCTGTTCCGTAGCGGTAAAAATGCGGCTGAAACAGGGCGGATGGTTTATATTATCCTTATCCTGATTATCCTGCTTTTGTGCTTCTTTTACCCTGACAGGTGTTTTGGTTTCTATATACCTGAAATAATTATCCATGTATGACCTGATTATCTCCGCTTCGCTATCGCCCAGGTATTCAAACAACCCCTGTGACTGCCTGAACAGTTCTTCTTCATCCGTCCTGTGCCGGGAGTAAAATTCTTCCTCAAGGTTCCTGAACGGTAAGCCCGCATCGTTCCTATGCCGTTCCCTGTATTCACCCAGCCGCATATCCAGGTATCCGTTGTAAATGGCTAGGGTATCTTTTCCCCACTTCTTTATAAGGTAAGCGCAAAAGCCGCATATGACTACAGGCAGCGTATGTGGTTGTCCGGCTTCTTCCTTATATGCCATATAATGTCCGTCTGTTTCCAGGAACCTGTAACAGCAGTTGTCCTCCAAATCTTTGAACTGCCCCGCCTTGCCGTTCTTCCAGGCTGAGGACAGGGTACTGCCTGAAATTCGTTCGATCAGTCCCCCTGTCTCAAATCCCGCTCCCGGTTTTTTATCCTTATCCATATATTAGAATTTAAACAGTATCCTAGTCCGTCAGTCCGTCCAGCTTGCTGACTGCTTCCCGCTTATTCTTATCTATCACTTTGGCATATATCTGTGTCGTCTTCATATCGGCATGCCCCAATAGCTTGCTCACTGTCTCGATAGGTACACCCAGGGACAGTAAAAGGGTAGCGTTTGTGTGCCTGGCAACATGGAATGTCACGCGCTTCTTTATCCCTGCCGCCAGTACCCAGCTTTTAAGGGCCTGATTTGTAAAGCCGCTGGAAGATAAGGGGTAGATAATATCTTCTCCCATAGCGATTCCCCTTTCCGGCAGGAACTTCAAAGCCTCGTCCGATACCTGCAGGTATTCTTTTTTCTTTGTCTTCTGCTGGGTAAAGCAGATCTGCTTCCGGCCTTCATGGTCGGTCTGGATATCGTCCCATCTCAGGGCCTTGACATCCGAGAAGCGCAACCCGCTGAAACAACTGAACAGGAAGGCTGACTTTACCAGTGGTTTGACACATTCGGTCTTTACCAGCGCCCTGATTTCTTCCAGGCCTAAGTATTCCCTGTCGCTTTCCGGACGTTTGGGACGCTCGAAGCGGGTCAGCTTCTTCATCGGGTTATCGGGAATGATACCATCCTGTACCGCACAGTTCAATACAATGGATAAGGCGCGGCTGTAACCGTAACGGCTGCCTTTGGATAACAGGCTGCCTTTAGCGCTAGCCGCAATGCCCCTGCGGCTGGAAAGGTTCTCCGCTGTCAGCAGGTATTCACTGAAACCGCAGCAATACTCCCTGGTAACTGACCTGAAGGTTAGCCCGTCACCCTTATAAAGGATCAGGTGCTTTATCAGGCTCCGGTAGGTATCGCATACCGCTGTCTTGCCCTCCGCTTCTTTGCGTTCCGTCAATGCCTGTAAATATTTGATGAAATTCGCCTTTTGTTTCAGTCCCATATTGACAAAGCCGTTTTCCTTACTGGACAACTCATCTATTCGCTGTGCTTTGATACGGACGGCCTTGTCGAGCATCCGGCGGTTCAGCTCTTTGTCTTCGGGTGTCCTTTCTGGTACAAGGTAGAGTTTGGGGAACTCGTACAAGCGCTTGCCGTTCCTGTAGATATCGAAGTAAATGGACTGGCTGCCGCCGGAGAGTTGTTTAAAGCGTATCTTTACCGGCTCCTTTGCTTTGGGTTGTTTCCTGCTGGTTGTCATAAGGATCAATATTAAATTAAATACTAAAAAATCAAGAAAGAAAAACTAAAAAGAATAAAATTAAAAATTAAACCGGGGGCAAGATACAAACAAGGAACGACATGGCAAAGGAAAATAAGGATTAATTACCTTTTGATATATATGTTTTTAAATAGCTAATAATCAGATATTATATAAATACAAGAAACATAATAGTTTACGAAAAACAAACAAAGTAACAATTATAAAAATCCATAAGTAACAAACAGGTAACAAATAATGGATAAAAAACGATTATGGAAATGAAAAATAAAAATCTATTTTTATTCTTGTTAACTAATATAAATAGCTATATATAAGTGTATTTAGTTTCATACATATCACTTTTATTTTCGTTTGTTTTCTTGGCGAATTTTGGTGATAACTTTTAAAGGTAACAAAGGTAACAACCTTTACAGTTAACAACTTGTATCTCGTATCTTGTTTACTCGTAACTTGTAACTGTTAAAAGGTAACAAAAGTAACAACCTTTTCAAAGTTTTTCATTCTGTCACCTTTTGTAATATAACACGCTTGTTATCCTTATATACAGATAAAGTTATATGAATAAAGTAACACCTGTCCTTTAACTACTGATACGTTTTGGTTAATGGATTCCAGTTGTCGCAGCCACTCAGTACATTCTCAATAGTGTATTCTTTTGCTTCGCCGGAAGATAATATTTTAGCCCATTTTACACGGCCTGATGTATTTGCTCCTTCACCTTTGTTGTTATATTCCATATAACGGGCTGTCTTTTCATTGTCAGCATTGCGCCAATTGTCCCATCCGGTCGTATTTATTCCTTTTGGGAGGGTACAGTTCATAAACAAAGTCATGGAATAAGCCCTCCATGGACGGCCAAGATAGACAGAGTTGATGCCGTTGGCCATTGTGATTGTACAATTGTTGAATATATATCCGTATTTTATATTTTCGGGTGTATTGGCTGCTGTAATATATGAGTTCCTTTTGCAATGAATAGTACACTTTTCGAACCAGGCAGTAGACGGGCCGAAAATAAAATCGGTAGTACCTTCGATGTAGCAATTCTCGAAATATTGCCTTGCTCCGTCTCTACCCGCGTAGAGCGTATCCTGATGACCGAGCAGGCGGCAATTGCGGAGTATGACACGGTCACCTTCGATATGCAGGGCAACGGCCTGCCCGAGTTCTGCCGCAGAGTTTTCTATTGTGAGATTTTCCAGTGTAATATCATTTCCACTCAGGAGGAAAGTATATGTTTTGAAAGTACCCATCTTGTTTATATTCGCATGATCGTCATGGTTGATAACAGTTTTTTCCCTGTCTTCTCCGATTAAATGTATATTAGTGATATGCGGAGGAATGATTAACTTCTCTTTATAAACTCCGTTCTTGATGAATATAGTTATTATTCCTCTGGGATCGGCTGTGCGGACAGAATTAATCGCTTCCTGTATGTTCCTGAAATCACCGGTTCCGTTGCGGTCGACTGTTATTCCGGTTTTCTCCTGAGCATAAAAGCAGGTGGAAAATAATAACAAGCAAGCTAAAATGAGTTTTTTCATGGGGTATAATAGTTACAAGGTGACAATTATTTTACACTTTTCACTTTTAAAAGGCTATTCAGGTAAACTTCCAGATAGGTATAGCCTTCTTCGTCTGTATCATTTGCCAATTTGCCCGGATAATGTTTTTCCAGCCATCCGTCCGGAATGCCATCTATATTTGAATCGACGGGCACGGTTGCAGGGTCATAGATATATGTTTCCCATCCGCCCACATCATTTTGTGAATCAATCAGGCCCGGTTTGGTTCCAAGTCTACCCGAGGCTCTGACAGGAGTTAATCCTCTGGCAGTCTCGTTCACTACTCTTGTATCTGTTTTATCCCGTATGTGACTGGCTCCGGCATTTGCCAATACTTTTTTATAAGCATCCTTTGCATTATCTGTTGTTGTATAAGGTACATCGAAAGGCCTGTCCACTACGATATCCTTAATATCCTTAGATGATGGATTAGGTTGTAAACCTATCAGGTTGTTTTTGTTTACTTTTTCATTTTCAGGGAAATAATTTCCATCCAAGAAGAATTTACCCCATATCCCTTTGACCTGTTTGTTTGTTCCGTCATCGGCATTCGGTGAAAATATCCTGTCGGGGTTTGAGGAAGTGGGAGAAGGTTTGTAGTAGTTGTTGACAAAATTATACCTGCCGCCTTCCCCTGCATATCCGCTGTTACTTCCCCAGTTATATATTACATTGTTCCTGAAATCTACCAGTTCCAGCTCAGGCTGGTTACTGTAACGGCTTCCGCACATACGCGGATTGCGGCTGTCGTGATGTGCCAGCAGATTGTGATGATACGATGCCTTTTTTCCACCCCATATTGCTCCATAGCCGTGACTCCCTTTCTGATGAACCGACCCCCGTAAACTTTCGGAGATGATACACCATTGCATGGTGAAATTCTCGTTGTCATAAAACGAGGAACATTCATCCGTACTCCAGCTCATAGAACAGTGATCTATGATAATATCCTTGTTGCGGAAACCATATAACGCATCATCCTGTACTTTTTGTAAGTCTCCGAGCCGGAAACGCATATAACGTATTATGACATTATTGCCTTCTACCCTTACCGGGTAATCCGAGATACAGATACCATCACCGGGTGCACTCTGTCCCGCAATAGTGATACTGTCGGATATTTGCAGTTTCGATTTTAAGCGGATAATACCGGCAACTTTAAAAAGGATTGTTTTTGCCCCCGGTCTTTTCAGGCACCAGCGAAGCGTACCTTCCTGAGTTTTCTTATTACCCGTTATTGTATCTTCGAGGGAGTTAACGTAATATACTTTGCCTCCCCTGCCTCCGGAGGTGTACATTCCGCCGCCTTCTGCACCGGGGAATGCGGGAGTTTGGCTATAAGCAAAGGCCAGACAAAGCGAAAAGAAGAGAAGTAGTATAAGTTTTTTCATATTTAATTTCAAGATTTCAAGATTTCAAGATTTCAGGTTCCAAGATTGTTTCTTACTCCTATATTTAATCTTGAAACCTGAAATCTTGAAATTAAAATTATTTATCCAGTAATACACTAAGCATAATGAATGGTCCTACAGCTTTAGGGTCATTGTCCCTTACAGGTTCGTTTATATAGTATTCATAGCTTCCGTCTCGATAGTTATTTTCGCCGCCCAGTCCGGCAACGCTACAACCATCTGTGAGTGAAAGGGTACCGTCTCCGTTGTCTTTTATAAATCTTTTTACAAACTGGTCATAGGCTATTTCTCCTTTTTCGAGATAACTTTTATCGAGATATCCTTTCTGAGCGCCTTTCACCCATGTATAGATGAACATAGCCGATGCGCTGGATTCTATATAATTACCTTTACGCCCCATCTGATCGGTTACCTGGTACCACATCCCGGTTTTTTCATCCCTGTATTTTTCAATAGCGGACGACAAGTCTTGCAGCAATTTGATCACATCGCCCCGCTTTTCATGGTTTTCGGGGAGATAATCGAGTACATCTACCATTGCCATCATATACCAGCCAATGCTTCTCGACCAGAAATTAGGAGATAGTCCTGTTACCTTATCTGCCCACCGTTGCTGCCGGCTTTCGTCCCAGCCATGATAGTAAAGGCCTGTTTTAGCGTCATACATGTATTTATGTACATCCAATATTTGAACAACAACGTCGTCGAATAATTCCAGTTCATTGAAAGTTTTGGCATATTCTGCCAGAAATGGCCCCGCCATATATAATCCGTCGAGCCATACCTGATGCGGATATATCTTCTTATGCCAGAAACTACCGTCAGCAGTACGCGGATGTGTCCGCATCTGGTCGCGCATCAGATCGAGTGCTTTTCTGAAGCGTTCCTGTTTGGTAAGCGCATACACCGGGAAGAGGAACTTACCTGAATTTACCCGGTCTATATTGTATTCCAGGGGTTTATAGGTCTTGATCTGCCCGTCAGGCTCAACCATGAGGTCGGCAAAACTATATACATAGTCGTAATATGTTTGGTCGAACGTCTTTTGCCATGTCTGGAATATGGCTTGCAACTCAAGTCCGTGGCAATAGTTCCATTTGGGAGCTTTGGAAAAATCGAGCATCCACGATTCGGGGTTTCGCTTTATTTCCGAATCGGTCAGGCGGACATAATATTTTGTCTGGGCTTCCATTGATATGATGGAAGCTATAGACAATAAGCAAATAAGTAGTTTAATATTCATGCCTGTTTCACCTTTCTTTTATTTTGTTTCTTTGATAAGAGTCTTATCTATCGTTTTTGGCAAATGTATATCTTTATTATTGCCACTCATATTTACCACCTCTTTTAGAGATACAGGGAATTTAAAATCCGAAACGGTTACATTCTCTACATTCCGGAGAATAAGAGCCGCCCCCTGTGCCGGCACGATTTTTACATTTTTGAAATGAATATCTTTCGATTCCACAAGTTCAGCTCCGATGTTTGCCGTGATAATGACATCTTCCACATTTATATTTTCAATCTTCATTTCCGGCAGGCCATTAAAAAACATAGCCCGGCGTGCATTTCGCGACACAAGATTCTTTACATAAATATTTTTGAACGCGGGAGTCGTTTCGTCCACAGCCGGAACGGTAGATGCTACAGGTATGGTATCGCCGTCTTCAAGCGATTCTACTGCCGATTTACCGCCATAATAAAGATCGAAGAGGAACGATTCGGTTGCAATATCAAACATATTTATGTCTCTAATATAAATATTTTCCACCACACCGCCACGGCCACGGCAGCTTTTAAATCTCAGGCCTACGTCCGTACCGAGGAACTGGCAGTTGGACACCGATATATTCCTGACACTACCCGACATCTCACTGCCGACAACAAAACCTCCGTGCCCCTGGAAAACTTTGCAATTATCTATCAATACATTTTCGGTCGGTCGGTTACGTCGGCGACCGTCTTCATCTTTCCCCGATTTGATACAGATAGCATCGTCACCAACATCGAAGATACTATTTACTATGATCGAATTCTTACATGATTCCAGATCCAGACCGTCCCCATTCTGGGCATATCCAGGATTGCGTACCATCACATTGTCTAAAATAACGTTCTCGCACATCAGAGGATGTATATTCCAGCTTGGTGAGTTTTCGAACAGAACGCCTTCCAGTAATACATTTTTACATTCGATGAAGCTCACCATTACCGGTCGGAGAAAGTCTTTTATTTCCATCCATTCCGCTTCGGTCAGGTCCTGGCGGGGGACATTCATATCACTTATCTCAAGCCCTTTCAAAGAACCTTTTGATGGAAACCAGTAGTTATCATCTTTCACCACACCTCCGGAGGCGATTACCTTTTTCCAATGGATTTCCGTCACCTTACTTCTCTTCAGTGGACGCCAGGCTTCGCCCGATCCGTTGATGGAACCTTCTCCTGTTATGGCTATATTTTCAAGGTTACGCCCTGATATAGGAGATTGGCAGCGGCGCGTATCCAGCCCTTCGAAAACTGTGTTGACAAGCGGATACAGATTGAAATCGGCGGAAAACAATATAAGCGCTCCTTTATCTAAGTGCAGGTTTATATTCGATTTGAATACGATAGGCCCTGTATACCATACTCCGGAAGGGACGAAAAGAGTACCGCCTCCTTTCTTTGACAGTGCATCTATTGCTTTTGCAAAAGCTCCGGTATTCAGGGTTATTCCATCAGCGACTCCGCCAAAGTCGGTAATCGATACCTTATAGTCTGGGAATACCGGATGTTGAATGACTGGCATTTTGAATGGCAGGTCTTTATAGAGATAGTTATATCTGTTTTCAGCCTTTACCGTACTTACAGAAAGCAAAATGCATAGAAGGACAAAAGACATTTTTGTCAAAAAATTCATATCATTACTTTTTTAGATAGAGGAGGATATTACATCCTCCTCCATGTTGTATATTAATTATTTATTAACGCCATCTGGGATCTCCGATATTATTGTTGAACGAGCCGTCTTTAATTGAGAAATCGCCATTCTCAGGATCTGTAAATAAGTCGGCTGCAGTACCGCTATATGTAGAGTAAGTAACGGCGTCACTAGTTTGAGCCCAATTACTTGTAGCATATGTAGAGTTTATAGATGGAACAGGTACGGAACGGATACCCAGGGCTGTGGCATCACCAGTCATACCTAATATAGTATTGCTGATAGTGAAGGTCGTAGCTCCATAACCAGTGTTGAAATCAATAAAGCGCTGGCTGGCTCCCGCTACTTTATACAAGGTACAGTTGCTTATAGTCAGACTCTCCATATTGGTCTTATTACTGTAAATAAATCCTTTACCTGATGCACATACTTTATCGAAAGTAGAATTGCTTATAGTCAGATTCTTTAATACGCCACTTCCCGAATTAGCATCGATATGAATAAAGAAGTAACCGCTACCTATATTACGGAAGATACAATTGTTAAGAACCAGTGAGTTGACAACTTTTATCGGTGTACTTTGCATCCGGAAAAAACTTGTCGCTATATTCTGAATAAGACAGTCATCAAACTCAATCTTATTTACCTGTCCGGCGCTACTCTGATTCATTATATAGCCTTTATTCAGGCAATCAAGATTTAAATTCTGGAATGTGATGAAATCATGACTTCCGGCATAATCTACAGTTCCCTGAATTCTTAGTGCAGTTTTATTACTCCCCGGAATACCGAAGAAGTTGATTGACATTCCATCCGGTATCGTTATTTTTTCAGCTACGGTATAGGTTGCGTCTGCAGCTAGTGCCAGAGTTATCGATTTACCCGGGTACTGTGTTGCCAGACCATCCAGATATGTCTGGTCTATGATGTCATCAGCGGCCAGATATAGTATAATGTCGGCACCAGGCGCTTCCGGGAAAGTAGTAAAGAGGGCATAACCTCTTCTGATAATGTTATTATACAGATTGGCCTGATAAGAAGTATTCGGTTCAAGACCGGTCAAAGTAGTTTCTCCGGCGGCGATTTCATCAGCAGTTAAAGTTTTTTCCTGAACTACCAGGTTGTTTTTCGACAATTCTATTTTAGTAACGGTTGCTCCGGCAGTCCATGATAGCCTTATACTGCTCGATGTCTTATCGCTGTTTGATACAGAGTTCATTATCTGTTCAGATTTAGTCTTGAACGAAAATTTCTCAGGATAAGTCCATTTTGATCCGGTTTTTACCGAAGACATGGCTTTAATACGGATAAAGTACTTACTGTCACTATCCAGGTCTGTCAATACATAAGGAGATTGAGTGATAGTTTTATTTTCACCGAAAATAATGCTATTAGTGTTATTCATGGGTACCTCGTTATATAAAGTATCCTTGCTGACTTCTATTATATAATATTCGGTGCCCGGAGTTTTCGTCCACTTGAATTCTGCTGTTGTAGCTTCGGGAGAAATGCTCAGTGATGAAGAAGTGACGCTGAACAAACGATCGTATGAGTTGTCTACATCCCAGTCATTTCCATCTGTACAAGACACAGTGGCAAATATGGTCAGAAGCGTGAATGCTCCCCGACCGATTATATATTTTATTTTTTTCATCTTGCTCATTTTATTTTTTTGTACACTATTAATTGCTGTATCCATATGAATTTTGCAATTTTCCGTTAGATGCCGAAATCGTTGTCGAAGCCAACGGCAGTAAGTAACGGTTCCTTACCGTTGAATTCAATCCGGATGAAATGGACGGCAGATTGGTTTTTAACTGCGTCTGGGTAGCAGCAGTCCTTTCAGCCCCGAAGAATGATGCATTGGCATCATAGTTACCTGTGTTGGCCGGTGTTTCATACCATGTTACACTGGACATGTCGATGACTGTTTTTGATGCATCAGTGTAATTGAAATAGATTTTTTCAGGATATTTGTTGGCCAGTTGTTCTTCATAGTTAGCCTTGAATTCGTTAATCTTTTTGCTTAACAGATTCCAGCGGATCAGATCAAATTTACGGAAACCTTCACCAGCCAGCTCCCAGGCATTTTCATCAACTATTGCATTGAAGAAAGAATCTTTGTCAGCAGGAATGTTTGCAACATATTCTTCCGCGACACTTTTATGTGTATCATTGAACGCTCGGGAATGTACTTCGCCTAATGCCTGACGGGCTGTCAGCCCGGCCGAATTAGTATAACCTCCATCGGGGCCGGCCAGCTCGTTCATTACTTCCGCATACATCAGCAATACTTGCGGATAGCGCATCCTTACTACATTGATACCACTCATCCATTTTGCATTGCCCGTAGCGATTGCCACATTACGCCATTTTTCGCTCATTTTGCGGATATCCCACTTCCCGACGTAAATGCCAAACGGCGCATTGCCTATCGTGGATTCTTCCAATACTCCGTTGGTTTCTTTCAATTGTACATGGGCACATGTAATATCACGGCGCAGGTCGTTTTTGTCGAATGACCAGAAGAAAGGAGCGGTAACTTTTTGTTTTCCGGATGAGTTGCCTTTTTCTCCGTATTGAGCACTGGCTCCATTGATACGCACCCCTATCGTATAGCCAAGTTCACTGCTTACTCCTAATCCCATTGGGATTTCGAATATATTCTCACGATAAGTCTGGTCCAGTCGGCTCTGGTTGAGTAAGTACCATTGGTCTTCGACCGAAGGGTTCAATTTATGGGTATTATTGGTAATAACAGCAGATAAATGAGTCAAAGCCAACTCATACATGGATTTACGGGTAGCATCGTCGCAACGCTGAGTGGGGTAGGTTCCATCGCTATTTTCAGTGGCGGTGATATAACCACTTTTCGATTTCTCACGGATAGCCCATCCGCCACGTGTCAGGGCGATATTAGCTAATAGTGTATGTGCATAGCCTTTGGTTACACGTTCGGTAGTGTAAGAAGAAACCTCTCCGGCCCAGGGGAGAAGCCCGATGGCTTCCTCCAGGTCGGTAATCAACCGGTCCATGATCTCATCCCGGTCTGTTTTTTCGAGATAGGCATTGCTTAAATCGGGTTTTGAAGATTCAAGTTTCAACGGTACGTCCCCAAAGAAGCGAATCAGGTCAAAATACAGCATAGCACGAATGGTTAATGCTTCACCTTTGAAACGAAGCATTGTGGTGCCATCACTGCCTCCCGATTGGGCCAGGGTGCTGCTATTGATGCCTTCAACAGTAAGGTTGGCATTTTCGATCATACCATACATCGCGTCCCATAATTTGGCAATATTCCCCCAACCCGGGCTGGCATTATAATTCATATTACCACGTTCGTTGGCAGTATTGGTGGCATCCCCGCCCAATCCGTCTATCAGTTCACAATCGGTATTTGTTCCCCATACGATAGGGATATATTGTGAGTAAGTTTGGTCCAGGGTCATCTCTCCATAGAGTTTATTTATTGTTAACCCGGTGTAATATGTCGATTCAAAAACAAGGTCTTTTGTTAGTTCTGACGGTGAACTCTGGTCTAAAAAATCGGAGCAGGCAGATAAGCCCAGTATACCGGCAGACAATGCTATTGTTTTAATTATATTTTTCATAATCGTTTTTCTTCTTTAGAAATTAGAATGATACATTTATACCGGCTACAAAAGAACGGCTTTTCGGATATGAGGCATAGTCAACACCCGGGGTCATAGGGTTTTTCTTGCTACTGGTGTCCACTTCAGGGTCAGATCCTGAATAATCTGTGATACACAGCAGATTGTAGCCTGTTAGATAGATTCTTACATCTTGTATAAAGGCTTTTTTTACCCATGTCTTAGGAAAGTTATAGCCTATAGTCACATTGTTTATACGCAGGAACGAGGCATTTTCTACGGCATAATCTATCAATTGCATATTGGTAACAGCAGCCGGGTTGTATATACTGGCTCCTGCATTTATTTCATTCAGGCGTGCAGCCACAGCATCGGCACTTCCATAATAAGATATCGTAGAATTGCTTATTTTACCAAGATTCATCCCTGTTACGGGGTCAATCCATGTATAACGGTTGCTTATCGCAAAATCGTTATTGAGGTTATAACCTTTCGCAGATCCTGTGTTGAAAGCCAATGCCAGTTTGTTCCCATTTATGATTTTGTTTCCAATGGAATAGTTACAGAATACGTTGAAATCGAAATTGCCTATATTACCGTTGAACCCAAAACCACCTGTAACAGGAGCTATGGTGTTACCCAATCTCTGTTTGAGAGGTTCTCCGTTTTCGTCACATTCGACTTTTAATGCACCTGGATAGTAGTTACCTCCGGTAAAGGTTTTACTGTTGTCAACAATACCATCTCTCAATACCCAGTTTGTACCATTCAATACCAATTCGCCGTTGGGATTAGTATTCGGGTCGTATGCCGTAAAGTATCCATTGGTCTTATAACCCCAGATTTCACCGAGGCGTCCACCCTCTTCCACACGGAAATCTTCGTATTTGTAAAGAGTGCTGCCTGCCCAGCTACTGCTTTGCCACGAACTTTCTATAGGTAGCTTGTCAATTTTACTCCTGTTGTAAGATATGTTGAAGTTAAAGTTCAGATTGAAATTTTTTTGATCTACCAGTACGGCATTCATTGCTAGTTCGATGCCCTTGTTCGATGTCTGTCCAAAATTCTGGAATTGATTGTCGTTGCCGGTATTTGACGGGATTACCGTTTGCATCAGCAAATCCCTGGTTGTATTCCAGTATAAGTCTAAAGTACCGGAAATACGATTGTTCAGGAAGCCATAATCTATACCGAAGTTACGGGTAACAGTTGTTTCCCATTTCAGGTCCGGATTGTATAGAGTTTTGCCTGCCTCCAGCATACTGGTGCGGTTGTCATTAAAGAAAGGGGCTTTTGATGTATTGCTGGCCATAGAATAAGTGGTACTTGTCAAACCTGACTTAATACGGTTATTACCTGCAGTACCAAAACTCAGACGGAACTTCATATTCGATAACCAACTATTGGTACTACTCATGAATTCTTCGTCAGACATCCGCCAAGCCAGTGCTGCAGAAGGGAAAACACCCCATTGGTTACCTTGGGCAAACTTACTGGAGCCATCGGCCCGCATTGTCGCGGTGAATAAATATTTACCCAGCATTGTATAATTTACCCGGCCAAAGAAAGATAACATATTCTCTTTTGCTCCTATTGTCGTGATTGTAGGTAGAGGAGATCCCGCCGACATGTTAGCCTTCACTTCGGCAATAGTCATAGAAGTAGGGAATTCCACAGATGTGTTTTCAACTGATTTTGCCTGGCTGCTGGAGACTTCATGCCCTAATAATATATTCAGGTGGTCGCGTCCGTCAAACATTTTCTTATTATCGTAAGTCACTGTATTTGCATTCCGCCAGTTCTTGGTTGTAGTTCTTAACAATATAGCCTGAGGTTGCCCGTCATATTTCAGTTTTGAGTTTTGAACAGCATCGGCAGACCAGATTTGGTCTGTATCATCATATTTCCAGCCATAACCAAATTCGGAACGGAAAGTAAGTTCCTTTGTAGGCTTCCAGTTCAATCCCGCATTGTAATTCTGGTTGAATGTGCTACGTCTTTTGTATGTAGCCAGTGAACGTTCCAATGGATTTTTCTGGGATGAGGTATTGTTTTCTTCATCGTCCGTATTACTGGATATTGGATTAACAGGACGGAAACGGGCCGAATTGGCAACGATAGAATTAGCTGCATTCGATTCGTTCGTATCAGCACCTCCACTCAGGCCATCTACAGATGTATAACTCAAGCGTCCATTGAAGTCCAGGCTCAACCATTGGTTCAGGTTAGTATTGATTTTTGCATTAATATTATCCTTCTTGAAGCCGGAGCCCAACATGATGCTTTTTTCTTCGTTATGGGCATAACTTACGCTGTACTTTATATCTTTGGTACCACCGCTTACATTTACATTATATTGTGTCTGGTTGCCGGTGCGTCCGAAAATTTCATCCTGAAAATCGTTTCCTTCTACAGATTTCCAGATCCTGAAAATTTCCATAGTCGGTATTGCCTAATTCGTGCTGGTAGTAAGCAAAGTCATACGGACTCATCACTTTAGTCATTTTAGCGACTTTTCTTATACCGAAATATGCTCCGAAGTCGACTCTGGTTTTTCCTTCTTGGCCACTTTTAGTTGTAATGATGATTACACCATTTGCGCCGCGTGCACCGTATATGGCTGTAGAAGAGGCATCTTTCAATACATCGATGCTCTGTATTTCAGTGGGTGCAATATCGCTGATGCTTGAAACCTGGAATCCGTCAACAATATATAGTGGAGAATTGTCCTGAGAAAGTGAGCCTCCACCCCGCACCCGGATTTTTATATCTGCGTCGGGAGAGCCTTCAGTGGTAGTGATATTTACTCCCGCCAGTCTGCCGGTCATAGCTTCAACAGCACTGGATACAGGAATAGAGCCGATATCTTTGGACCCAATGGAAGCTACGGAACCTGTCAGGTCTTTTTTTGCAACTGTTCCATATCCGATTACTACCACCTCATCCAGTTCGGAACTAAGGTCTTCCATTACAAAGTCGATTATATTTCCTGTAATTGGTTTTTCATTCGGTTTCATACCGATATATGAAGCCAAAAGGGTTTTGTCAGCATTGCTGACAGAAAGTGTGTACTTACCATCGATATCGGTCATTGTACCTTTGGTCGTACCTTTGATTGAAACTGTAACACCAACCAGAGGATCACCCTGAGTATCGGTTACTGTCCCTTTTATCTCACGTTGCTGGGCATATACGGTTTGTCCGCATAACAGAAACATTGAGATACAGATAAGAGACAAAATTCTTTTGATTGTCTTTTGCATGGTTGTTTAGATTTATGATTTGTATTTCTTTAAAAATTGTATCCGAAAGGATGAGGTCGTTTTGTCAGTCCAGATTTTTCTTATTAAATTCAGTTATATTTTTCTTTACGGTAATAGATAGTTTGGATGTTTTTTAGTCATTAAAAAATACTTTGGGTTTTATTTAAAAGATGTTATTAGATTTCGAATGCAATGTATATATCATTTCCGGAGCGGAGGGGTGGTAAAATATTTTTTTAAGGGGGGTGAATTGACTTGCCCCCGTATCTTACAGCATTTTATTTAAAACTGCTTATATTTGTACAAAACCTGTTGGTACCATGAATTTGAATCGTTTCTATTGTTTTTTATTCGTTCTGTATGTTGCTTTATCTTCTTATGCTCAACAAAAATGTTTTTTCGAACATTACGGGCCGGAAGACGGATTACCACAGCATACCATAATGAGTATCCTGCAAGATAAGAAGGGCTTTATGTGGTTTTCTACATGGAACGGGCTTTGCCGTTTCGATGGATATAATTTTTATACATACAGAATCCAGCAGGGGGACAAATATCATATGCGCAGTAACCGTATAGATAATATATACGAAGACAAATACGGGTATATCTGGACGCTGCCTTACGACCGGGAGCCGCACCGGTTTGACCCCCATACCGAGACATTCATGGGTATAAGGTCGCTAAAAGGGTATGAAAATCTCACTTTCATTGCTACCAAGATAAAAACAATGCGGTCGGGTAAAGTCTGGCTGTTGTCAGATAATATGGGCTGTGTATGTGTTACCGACTCAACATTTGCCATAGAAACTCTGAATAAGGAGAATGGAAAACTGAATAGTAACGGAATATATGAGGTATATGAAGATACAGACCTGAATAGCTGGATACTTACAGATAATGGCCTTTATCTCCTGTCTGAAGATGGTAAAATAACCAGTTTCTTTTCGGATAAGACATATATAGAATCCAAGCCTGCACAGAATTTTTATTCTGTGATGGAATCGGGTGACAGACTCTGGTTCGGATCAGATAGAGGTAAAATATGGATTTATAATAAAGGTAATGGCCAGTCGGATTTATTACAGACCGGTACGGATTCATATATCAGTCATATTCAACCTATTGATGGTAGCCGGATATTAATGACAACGAGGAGCGATGGCTTCTTTGTTTATGACCGTACATCTAAGGATCTGAGGAAATATGATATGTCGGATTTAACAGGCATACCCACTAATTATATTGTATCCTGCTATATTGATAAATCGAAGAACATATGGTTTGAATCGGATCAGGCCGGAGTTTCCAAATTCAATCCCGGCACAGGGGTTATGCAACACTTCCGGATGAAAATAGAGAGCGTGGTTTCGAATGTCTTCCCGGCTAATTTCTTCATTTTCGAAGATAAGGAAAACCGTTTATGGGTGCATCCCCGGGGTGGGGGCTTTTCCTGGTATGACCCTCAAAATGATAGTCTGATCCCATTCTTTAACGAGCCGTACTCTCCATCGTGGAAGTTTTCGAATATGATGCATACAGCATTCTCGGATAAGCAGGGAAATCTATGGCTCAGTACACGTTCTCATGGGTTGGATAAAGTGATATTTAACGATGGAGTATTTAAGACAATTGTAGTCGACCCGAATATTCATTCTACGATAAATAATGATATCCGCAGTATTTTTGAAGATACTGACCGGAAGCTGTGGGTATCGACAAAAGGAGGTAAGATATTTGTCTATGATCCGTCACTGGCACAGTTGGGGTATATATGCAGCAACGGAAGAATAGAGTATGGCCGGCCCCTTGAAGGAGTCACATATTGCATGATGGAAGATACAGATAAGAATATCTGGATAGGAACAAAAGGAGAAGGTGTGTATAAGCTTACTTTAGTAAACGGTATATATAAAATAGTACAATACAAGTATTCCGAAAACGATATATACAGTTTGAGTAACAATAGTGTATATGCCATATTCCAGGACAATAAAAAGAGGATATGGGTAGGCACATATGGCGGAGGGCTCAATCTGCTGGATGAAAGTAATGGCCGGTTCTTAAGTCATAGGAATGAACTGAAAAATTATCCGTTCCAGTATGGGTCGCAGATTAGAGCCATGAATAGTGATAAGTACGGGAATATTTGCATAGGCACGACCTTGGGGCTTATCATGTTTTCTTCTGGATTCAGTTCGGTAAGCGATATTGACTACAAGTCTTATACGCGCGTGCCTGGAGATAACGAGAGCCTTAGTGAGAACGATGTCTACGATATTTATACAACCCGGAAAGGGGAAACTTATATCGCGACTTTCGGTGGCGGGGTTAATGAGATCAAAGCTGTAGATGGAAATGGTTTTCCTCTTAAGTTTCTGTCATATACTATCAAGGATGGGTTGCCCTCGGATGTCGTACTGACTCTTACAGAAGATAAGAAAGGGAATCTCTGGGTGACATCGGAAGGTAATCTCACCAAGTTCGATCCGGAAAAGAAATCATTCGAAACCTATAGTGAGATAAACAGGCAGATAGAAGGGCAGAATTTTTCGGAAGGGGCCAGGTGTACAGCCCGGTCGGGAATCGTATATGTAGGTTATTCGAAAGGCGTATTGTCCGTCGATCCGGAGAATATTAATAAAAGTACATTTACACCATATGTTGCATTAACAAAATTCCAGATTGCAAATAAAGATGTTACTATCGGGGAG
Organism: Dysgonomonas termitidis; assembly: GCF_054657735.1. NCBI lineage: Bacteria > Pseudomonadati > Bacteroidota > Bacteroidia > Bacteroidales > Dysgonomonadaceae > Dysgonomonas > Dysgonomonas termitidis. The sequence goes on from NZ_BAAHYD010000003.1 coordinate 1,190,247, forward strand.
GATTCTCCTTTGAAAGCGAATATAGACGATCTGGATCATATAAAGCTGAACCATAAGCAAAACTTTATCAGTATAGAATTTGTCGCTCTCGATTATATAGATCCCAGAAGGATAAATTATGCATACAAGCTGGAAGGCTTCGATCAGGACTGGATTATTACTTCCAAACAACGGATAGCTAATTATACAAACCTGTCGCCCGGCAGCTATACTTTCCGGGTAAAATCCACAAATAGCGACGGCATTTGGATGGATAACGAACATATATTAAATATAGAAATAACCCCTTCTTTCTGGCAGACAGGTTGGGCTTATTTACTATATGTAGTTCTTATTACAGCTATATTGTATGCCATATTACGCACCCTGTTCATATTCTACCGTTTGCGGGATAAAGTGAAGCTGGAGCACGAAGAAACCGAAATGAAAACCCGTTTCTTTACCGATATTTCACATGAGATACGAACCCCGTTGACTATGATCGTATCACCTGTGGAAAATATTATAGAAAATGAAAAAACGCCGGGAGATATAAAATCCCAGTTGCAACTGGTATTGAAAAATTCTAACCGGATGTTGCGTATGGTGAATCAGATATTGGATTTCAGGAAAATACAAAAAATGAAGCTGAATATTCAGGAAACACAGTTTGGCGATTATGTATCCGACATTTGTAACAATTTCTCAAAGGCGGCTGAGTACCAGAACATAAAGCTTGAGTTTAATAACCGGGCCGGTGACGATAAAATCTGGATAGACCGGGATAATGTGGAAAAACTGATATTCAATCTGCTTTCCAATGCATTTAAATACACGTCCGACGATAAAACAATAGAGGTAAATGTTATTAGCAATAAGAAAGATAATACTATTGCTATTCAGGTAAAAGATGAAGGAAAAGGCATGACAAAAGATGTATTGAATAAGTTGTTTACCCGCTTTGCCTCGTTTAATAAGGATAAGAATAAGCCGAGTACAGGCATTGGTCTGTCTATAGTCAAAGAAGTAGCGGACAAACATCATGCAAAGATCATCGTTGATAGTGAAGAAAATGAGGGTTCATCCTTTACCGTACTGTTCCCGATGGGGATCGAACACCTGAAAGACGATACAAATGTTATATTCTCATTCGCATCTAAAGATTCCGATGCGGATAAAACGGATACAAATATCGTTGCGGAAGAGAAGATGGGCGGGAATGAGTCCGGGAATCAGGATCAGGACCGGGAACCGGATAGCCCGAAAGAGACTATACTGGTAGTGGAAGATGATTCCGATTTGAGGCGCTTTATTGTTACTATATTAGAGCCTTATTATAATGTTTTGGATGCTTCGGACGGAAAAGAAGGATATGATAAGGCCATGGAAAATGTTCCCGATTTTATAGTGAGCGATATTATGATGCCGGAAATGGATGGGACAGAACTATTACAAAAAATACGCTCTACTGTCGAAATCAGCCATATCCCTGTTATCCTGCTTACAGCAAAGACCGATATGGAAAGTAAACTGGATAGTCTCGATTACGGCGCTGATGATTATATAACCAAGCCGTTCAGTGTTAAATATCTGAGGGCAAGGATTGAAAATATCATTCGTCAGCGTAAGCGGCTTTACGACGTTTATTCTGCGGGCAGGCCCTTGAATGTCACCGTACCTGAGAAAAAGGAAGAACCCGAACATAAAATCACAGCTCAGGATGAATTATTCATCAGGAAAATAAAAGAGGTGGTAGAAGAGAATATTGATAATAGTGATTTTGTGGTAGATGACCTTGCAAATGCCATTGCCATGAGCCGGACCGTATTTTTCAAGAAATTGAAAAGCCTTACAGGGCTTTCACCTATCGGGTTCATCCGTGATATAAAAATAAAACATGCGGCTAAGCTGATAGGGACGCAGCAATATACGATAAAAGAGGTTTCATTTATGATAGGTATATCAGATACCAAATACTTTACGCAGTGTTTCAAAAATGTTTATGGAATGACTCCCAGCGAGTATAAGAACCTGAAAAATCGTTCATAGTAATGTAAATATACGGGGTGAAACTAATTAAGTCAAAAATACCCCTTTGTATCTGATTCGTTACTCCTATATTTGCTATAGGAGCAGAATAATGTTTACTTTTACACAGTTTATAAAAATTCCTAACCTTAAAAAAAAGACCAATGAACAATTATTCTATTATGTATAAAAAGTTATTTTTTATTTCTCTGTTTCTATTCTTACAGATAAACGTTTTCTTGTCGGCGCAAAGCATTTCCGTGAAGAATAATTCGGGACAGGCGGTTGTTGATTATACTTTGGAGATCCCGGTACATGAACTGGATCTCTCTTTAGGAAATTATATGGCGACCGTAAATAATACAGAGGTTCCCATTGAAATAATTACTGATGCAAAAGGGCGGCAACTGGCAATACTGCCTGTAAATAAAATCAATGCTAATAGTGAAATTGTTATCTCGGTACGGCCGGGTGCGGCCGATGCTTATCCTAAACGCAGTTATGCGGAATTATCGCACAAAATAGGCGGGCACTTCGAAGGACATAAATATGTAGGTGGTTACTCGTGGGTGAAGCCTAATTATATAAGTCTGCCCGGAACATTCAGGGATCATTCCTATTATATCAAATACGAGGGCCCGGGTTGGGAGAGCGATAAAGCCGCTTTTCGCTTCTATCTGGATAACCGTAATGCGATTGACGTATTCGGTAAAAAGACCTCAGATATTGTCCTTCCTGCTGTAGGGGTCGATGGTTTCGATAACTATCACAATATGGCGGACTGGGGAATGGATAATATGAAAGTGGGAACTGCTCTGGGAATTGGAACTATCGCTGTATGGGACGGACAAAAAGCTGTCCGTGTAGAAAAGAAAGACAGTATGACCTGCCTTATTCCTGCCGACGGTAAAATACGGTCGCAGGTGAAAACAATTTATTACGGATGGGATGCCAACGGCGAAAAATGTGACCTTACTTCTCTCATATCCATCGATGCAGGTAGCCGGGCTTCACGCATGGAGTTGCTTGTGGACAAAAAGGTTAATATTGCAACGGGAATTATCAAAATAAAAGACGCAGAGCTGATCCTTAGCAATAGTAAGGACAGTGAATGGTCTTACATAGCTACTTTTGGTAAGCAAAGCCTGAATAACGATATGCAGGGTCTTGTTGTGTTTGCGCACACACGGCAAATTAAAGAGATAACAGGCGATGAACTGAACCATGTGTTGGTACTTGAACCCGAGAACGGCTATGTGGAATATTATTTTATGCCTACATGGGAACTGGACAAAGAGCCGGTTGTCACCAAAGACGATTTTATGAAATGTATAGATGAAGTCCTGAACCGCTTAAATAATCCGATAACATATGCTATTAAGAATTAAGAATCAACTATAATAACAACTTATATCATGAAGTCACTTAATAAAACAACAGTAGAAAAAAAAGACTTACCGGTAAAAATCCTTCAGTTCGGCGAAGGGAACTTCCTTCGGGCCTTTGTAGACTGGATGATCGACAAGGCAAACAACGCAGGTGTAATGAATCATGGCATCATCGCCGTACAGCCGATAGGCGGTGGTGAAAATATGGTAAAGATGTTCAAAGATCAGGACAGTATGTACCATGTTTACCTCGAAGGTATTAAAGACAAGAAGCCTGTAAAAGAAGTTGCTTTGGTAAAAAGCATTATGGATATTATGAATCCTTACAGCCAGTATGCTGAATACGAAAAGCTATTTTTGAGCGAGGGACTTGAAATGATTATCTCCAACACTACCGAAGCCGGTATCCGTTACGAAGAAGGTGACGACCTTACGGCAGAGCCTCCGAAATCGTTCCCTGCTAAAATGACTGCCTTATTGCATAAACGATATAAAAAATTCAATGGCGCCAAAGATAAAGGCCTTCTTATTATCTGCTGCGAACTGATCGAAGACAACGGCTCCACACTTCGCGAATATGTACTTAAACACGCCAGGTTCAATAATCTGGAAGCCGGATTCATAGATTGGGTAAATACCGCATGCCATTTTTATGATACATTGGTAGACCGCATTGTACCGGGTTTTCCTCGTGAGAATATCAATGAAATCAAGGCTGAGATAGGCTTCGATGATAACCTTGTCGTGAAAGGTGAATATTTTCATGTATGGGCCATCGGCGGCGACAGCATTATTAAAGAGAAATTCCCGTTAGACAAAGCCGGACTGAATGTTCTTTTCATGGATGATATCAAAGCTTTCCGCGCCAAGAAAGTACGTATCCTTAACGGCTCCCATACAGCTATGGTGCCTGTGGCTCTCCAGCTCGGTTGCGAAACGGTGATGGATGCTTTCAATACTCCCGAAGTAGAGAAATATATCAATAAGATGGTGGCCGAAGAGGTATTGCCATGTATCGATGAAGATCCGGAGGAACTGAAAGCCTTTGCCGCCAAAATCCTGGAACGCTTCTACAACCCGTATCTGAAACACTATCTGAAAGATATCTCTTTAAACTCCATCTCCAAATGGGAGACGCGGGATTATCCTACTGTATATGACTGTTGTAAGAAGCTGAATAAGAATGCAAAACTGACTACATTCTCTTTTGCTGCCCTGCTGGTGCTTTATACCGGCCAATCAGATGCAAAGAACTTTACGCCGAATGATACCCCTGAGTTTATCGAATTTATACAGAAGACTTTTGATAAGGGTAATATCAAAGGATGGGTAACAGCCATTGTGGACAATAAGGAAATGTGGAAGGAAAACTTCTCGGTAGTGCCTCAATTTATAGATGAAGTATCTAAAGATGTGGAGCTGATCTTGAATAAAGGCATGTTGGCTGCATTACAGTCTCTAATGCAAAACGACTAATGTAATTGAATGATTATGAATAACGATTGTTTATACTGTAATAAGAATCAGATACAACACGATCTGATGATCGAGATTTGTAAGCTGAATGTCTCCACCGTGTATCTTTTCAGGGAGCAAACATATAGAGGCCGTTGTATCGTCGCTTATAAAGATCACGCAAAGGAACTTTATGAATTGGATAACGATGCCCTTTTGTCATATATGCAGGATGTAAATAAGGTTGCAAAGGCATTGAAAGATATATTTACCCCTGTTAAAATCAATTACGGCGCTTACTCTGACAAATTGCCGCACCTGCATATACACCTGGTGCCTAAATATACGGATGGCCCGGATTTTGGTTCTACTTTTACGATGAATCCCCAAAAGGTTTATTTATCGGATGAGGAATATATGGACATGCGGGCATCTGTCAGGAGCAGATTGGTGTAATGCGGCAAACTATATTCGGCAAAGTCAAAGTCTACTGAAAAAGTATCGACTATCAATAGAAAAAGAAGGAGAAAACAGAAATGAATAAATATCTTAAAATAGCCCCTACGGATAATGTCTGCGTGGCTATAGAAGACCTGAATGAAGGTGATATTCTGGATATAGACGGCAAAAAAGTCACCATCAAGAATGCTGTCCCTACAGGCCATAAATTCGCAATAGACGAAATAAAGGAAAACGAAGACGTTATCAAATACGGTTACCCGATAGGGCATGCTACAACTGGTATCCATATCGGTGAACATGTACATACCCAGAATGTGAAGACCAATTTGCATGACGACCTTCAGTATACCTATGTTCCGGTCCATCCGAAGCTGGATATAAAGAAGAGCGGCCTTACAATAAACGGTTATCTGCGCTACAATGGCGAAATGGGTATCCGCAACGAACTGTGGATAGTTCCTACCGTAGGTTGTGTCAACGGACAGGCGCAGGCTATCATCAACCGTATAAAAAACGAACTGGATGTTTCCCATATAGACGATATACGTGTCTATACCCATAATTACGGCTGTTCCCAGCTTGGCGATGATCATGTCAACACACAGAAAGCATTGGCGGCACTGGCCAAACATCCTAATGCAGGCGGCGTATTGGTCATGAGCCTCGGTTGTGAAAACAATCAGCAGAAAGACTTCAAAAAAGTAATGGGCGAATGGGACGATAAGCGGGTTAAATTCCTTATTGCACAGGAGGTACAGGACGAAATAGAAACAGGCTTTCAGCTGATGAAGGAACTGGTGGAAAGTATGCGTAACGATAAACGCGAACCGCTTCCATTGTCGAAACTGAAAGTAGGATTGAAGTGCGGCGGTAGCGACGGCTTTTCCGGCATTACAGCTAATCCGTTGGTAGGGCAGTTCTCCGACTGGCTGATAGCACAGGGAGGAACAAGCATCCTTACCGAAGTTCCCGAAATGTTCGGGGCCGAAACTATCCTGATGAACAGAGCTGAAACTGAAAAGGTATTTAACGATACGGTGTTGTTAATCAATAACTTTAAGCATTATTTCCGCAAGTTCGACCAGCCGATATATGAAAATCCGTCACCGGGTAATAAAGCCGGGGGCATCACTACCCTTGAAGATAAATCACTTGGTTGTACCCAAAAAGGTGGCAATTCGGAAGTCGTGGATGTGCTGGATTATGGCCAGCCGGTAGTAAAACATGGCCTTAACCTGCTTAATGCACCGGGTAACGACCTTGTTGCCGCATCGGCGCTGGCTATGTCCGGTTGTCAGATCGTACTGTTTACAACAGGCCGTGGAACACCGTTCGGCGCTTTTGTTCCCACAATGAAAATATCTACCAATAGTAAGCTATATAATTTCAAGCAGAACTGGATAGACTTCAATGCCGGAGCTTTGCTCGAAGGCAGGAGTATGGAAACCGTTCTGAATGATTTTATCAACTTTACGGTCGAAGTTTGTGATGGCAGGCATCTGAAACATGAAGAGACCGGCTTTAAGGAAATAGCCATCTTTAAGTCGGGAGTGACGCTGTGAAAATTAAATAATATGTCAAAGAACGACTAGATAGAAAGGCTTTAGTCTGACCTGTACGGGTATATGGCTAAAGCCTTTTCTGTGAGAACCCTAAAAAATGTTAGTTTCAGTGAATAACCTTCCGGTTAGTTATTAGTATATGTGACATCAAAGTCCCAGTTCCATTTATCAAAGTATAAGTTTCCACCCTTCCATTCCAACTCTCCGCGCTGAAAATCCACCGTTTCGCTTCGAGGGTAAATCTTTTCGGGGAACAGAGGCCGGGAATAATCGTTATTGACTATCCAGCGGTACGCGTCCATCCCGTTAGAATATATGTACCTGACTTTTTCATCATCTGTAAACCTGTTGATACCGAATGACTGGTCCATCGGTATCCAGCCGGTACCTTCTATATAGAATTCGCTCCAGTCGTGCAGGTTCAGTCCGTCCGGATGCATCATAAATCCGCTTTGCCAGCGTGCAGGAATGCCATTATAGCGTGCCAGCGTTATGAACAACAATGTTACCTGTCCGCAGTCGCCATGATTGTTTGCCAGTACATAGGCCGGGATATTGTCTATTGTCGAGTATTCCCGTGCGCCTGCCCAAGGGAAATTTTCATCTACCCATGTGAATATCTTTTTCATCTTCTGATAAGGATCTGTTTCGATGCCGATGATACGTTCCGATATGGCTTTGATAGAATCGCTGAAAACGATATGGGGAGCCCGTTCGGAAGTATATGTCTTGTACAGGTCGCTATTTGTATTATATGGCTTGATCTCTTTGCCCTCAAGATTGAACCATTCTGCCGCCGATTTATAAGAGAATTCCATCTCAAACTTCAGAGGCTCGTCTTTCTTCGCAACTTTCTCCATGTATAATGTGCGGTGTGCATATTCAGACGGGGATATAATATAATTATCGTCATTTACCGACAACAATTTTATTTCCGATTGTCTGCGCTCATCCTCTCTCGGGTACGGAAGCCAGCATCTTACAACTTCACCTTCGGGTACTGCATTCGGTTTCAGCGTCACTTCATATTTTACTCTCATTGCAACGGGAGGCATTTGGGTTTTTCCTGTTTTTCCCAATACAGATACTATTTCCGGCAGATGTACTTTCAGAGTTTCTTCCTTTGCGTCTGTCCCCGGTTTATCTATTTCCTTTTTCTTTGCGATAGCATCTTTATCCAGCCGGAACAGGTTGCTGGCTCCACGGCTAAAGTATCTCTTCTGACCGTCTATAACCATATATTCCAGAGATTTATCTGCTTCCCATTTGGCTAACATATCATCACTTACATCAGGATAGTATTTTTTGATGTATTCCATTACCGGTTCTTTGTCCTTGTTGAAGTCCAGAGCTATGCGATGCATCTTATCCTTTCTCCAGTTGAGGTCATAGATTGTATCGGCAGAAGGTCTATTCTCAGCAATATAAAGGTCGATCAGGTAAGAAGCTTTCGTAAAATTTCCGGCCTTTTCTTCCGTATCTATCTGCTCCAGACTCACAGGCTTGGGTTGTTGGGTGTTGCATCCCCATATTGCCAGTGTGATTATTATAAGATATAAGTGTTTCATAGATCTTTTTTTTTGTTTCGTTAACTATTTATAGTTAAAAAGTAACAGAAGTAACAGCTTTTATAGTGAACAGTTAACAGTCATCAGTTAGCAGTGTTTACCGGTACACTCACAAAACTTGACAAACTTGACACTTTTGTATTGTTTTTCATTGTTACTTTTTTACTTTGTGTTTAAATAAAAAAGTAACAAAAGTAACACATTTTTCAATTTTATTCAGATGTTACTTTTTATGTCTAAAATGCAATTGTTCAGGCTATTCAATTCTAGTATATAGATAAATTTTTTCTTAAATGATAAATACTTCCTTTGCGTCTTTGCGAGAGATTTTTATGACTGGCTCCTGTTCGATACTACTTCTCTATCCCTATTCCCGGCAAATCATTCAATATCAATTTCCCGTCAACAACAGTCGTCCCTTTATAAATATCGTTACTTATCAACAGGTTTCCATCCAGGTCTGCCCAATCCACAGCAGGGGATAATTGGGACGCTGCCGAAATAGCACAGGAAGTTTCCGTCATACAACCTATCATTACCTGCATATTGGCTGCGCGGGCTACCGTCAGTATCTTCCATGCTTCCCGCATTCCCGTACATTTCATCAGTTTGATATTTACACCCGTAAAAGCGCCTTTGAGCCGCAATACATCATTCAACCGTTGGAAAGATTCATCCGCAAAAACGGGTAGGGGACTCCTTTCTGTTATCCAGGCCGAATCGTCGAGGTTGTATTTCGGCATCGGCTGTTCTATCATTACTATCCCTTTTTCTTTCAGCCAGTATATCATATCCAGTGCATGATGTTTGTCTTTCCAGCCCTGATTGGCGTCTATGGCAATAGGCTTGTCGGTCACTGTACGGATAGCTTCTATCATCTCCTTGTCATTGTCGCGTCCCAGCTTTACTTTCAGAATATTGTAAAGCGGCGCGGCTTCCCTGGTCTTCTCTTTCACCACATCGGCGGTGTCTATTCCGATAGTGAAAGTCGTGGACGGTGCTTTCGACTTATCCAGCCCCCATATTTTATACCACGGTTGTCCCATGATCTTACCCACAAGATCATGCAGGGCTATATCCACAGATGCTTTTGCAGCCGTGTTGTTTTCCGCTATTTTATCTACATAGGTGAGTATATCATCGAGCTCGAACGGACTGGAAAACTGGCTCAGGTCTATTTTTTTTAGGAAGTCCATAACAGATGCCTGCGTTTCTCCCAGATAGGGCGGGAGAGAGGCCTCCCCGTATCCGGTAATACCGTCATATTCGATCTCCGTCAATACAACAGGGGTTGTTGTACGTGAAAAATTAGCGATAGTGAATACATGTCTCAATTGCAGGTCGAAAGGTCTGAAGCTGAATTTCATTTTTCCTTTGCTGCCTGTAACCTTGTCTTTACCTTTCTGTGCGAATATGCTCAATGGGGAGCCGGCAGCCAGACCGGCACCAAGAGAGGCCAATGCTGTCTTTCTCAGAAAATCACGTCTTGATTGTGCCATATATTATTAAATTAAAAGTGAAAAACGAAAAATGAAAAATAATTAGCAGGTTCGGATATTAGCATATTAGCAAATGATATTGTCGTTTGCGCTCCATTTGCTGATTTTCAAATATGCTAATTCGCTAATTATCTCTGCTCCTTATATAACGGACTATTATTTATACTCCAGATTCCTTTAGTATCCACAGCACCGATAACTCGCGACGCCCGTACAAACTCGCGGGTATTTAGTTCGTCATAATTTGCTTTGGTCGAATCCAGACTGTTTATCCTTATATATCCCGAAGCGTGGATGAACTCTTTATCACCTTTGTAAAAGGCAACATGGCGTATCCGTTCTTTTTTTCCGTCCTGCGCTTTTTTTCCGAAGAACATCAGGTCACCCGGACGCAGGTTTTCGTAACCATTGCTTATATCCACAGGAATGCCGGTCTTTACCTGCTGGGAAGCATCCCGCATAAGAATAATTCCATGCATCAGCATCACTGTTTTGGTAAATCCGCTGCAATCCATGCCTTTGACGGATGTACCGCCCCACGTGTACGGGATACCTTTGAGAGACAGAGCCTTTTCCAGAATGCTCTTTTCTGTCAGTCTGACTGATGCCAGCCATTCTTCATAGGGTTTGCTCTGGCTTTTCAATATATAAGCGATGCGGCCGTCAGGATAAGATACCTTATAGAAACGTCCGTTGTCGGCTTCCAGTTTCAGCATATTGCCGAATGCAAGATCGGATACCCTTTGCTTCTTTTCATCAGGGTTTTCATATCCGAAGCCGTAATCATCTGTGAAAATGATTTTCTTTGCAGTTATCCATTTATTGAAATCATCTTTTGTCATTCTTACAAATGAGCTGCCGGTCGTCCATGCCACATAGCCTTCCGCGCTCTTTATCCTCCACCAGTCGTCGTGTTGCAAAACCTGTACAGGCGCTCCCAGTAATAGCTGGGTTCCCATTTCAGCGGCATAACTTGCACCCATGCGTACATCTGCTACTGAAACGTTAATCACTCCATATGTTTTTTCTCCGACCGTTTCATCAGGTAATACACTGATGCTGTCTATTGCCGCCGGATTACTTTTCCGGATCTGTTTCAGTAAATCGGCTTTGGCCTCTTCCAGAGAAGTCACCCCTTTTATGACAGGCTTGCCTTCATTCTCCACCACTTTGATGTCATATACATTGTCCCGCCTGTCCGGTACATGCTTCATTCTGACACTGTCTACGAGAGCATCAAGTTCGGGATAAGGTGCGTTTTCTTCTTTATTCTGACAGGCAGATAAGAGAATTAAAGCTGCTGCAACCAGTTTTGTTATATTGTTGATTCTCATATTAGTTATTATTAAATAAAAGCGTTTATTGATATATTTTGGCTGTGGGAGGCTGTCTCAAAAGTATTTTTCACTTTCTCTTTGTCATGTTGAACGGAGTGAAACATCTCGTTTCTCAGAGTCGAGATCCTTCGTTTCTCTCAGGATGACAAAGAGAGTGACACTTTGATCGTGTAGTTTTACTTTTGAAACACCCTCCTATAAAACAAATGCGACAATAAATATTATTCATTACTTAATCATTTTCTATTAAACATAAAATCCAGAATGTTTTTCATCAGTTGGTCACGCAAAGGTGTTTCCCTGATCGTTTCGAAAGGAAAACCCAAAACGCAGGTCTTATAATTATCATCAGAAGCTATTCCCGCACTCAGATTATTTTCGCTATACCTGAATACGGTGAAACTGTTTGCATCCGCAGGCTCTATGGCGTCAGGCGATTCTACTGCGTAACAATCCGAATTCAGTTGATTGTAGAAACTGTAAGTTCCTGTGAGCTGTGTGAAAGGTGAAGCCACGCTTTTGACTTTTCCTGTTACCGCTGCCTGCCCTGTCCGCCATTTATACTTTAATACCTTTTGCACGAATACCTTGTCTTCTTCATTTACAAATTCGTTGTCCCAGAGGTCTGTACCCACATAGGCGCCGCTGATAAATATGTTTCCTCCCCGGTTGCAATAATCTGTTATTCTCGACTGTAATCCGTCAGGGAAGGTTTTAAACCGTGGAGGAAATGCGCCACGCCCGATTTTCGCTTGTTTCTGTTTCCCTAATATAAGGTCTGTCAGTTTATAATTGTTCATATCAGCCAGACCGTTCATTACGGCTTCCGTATTAGCGGATGCGAAAGAGTAGCCTGCATTTACGATGGATATACCGTGCACGAACGGATAATCGAACGTGTTACCTGCGATTACAGTCGTTTCATAATTGGAATTACTTGCTCCGAATCCGGCTGCGTCATCGTCCATCCATGGAATCTTGCGGCGAAATTCATACTGGCTGCCTATAAGGTTATACTGGCTCTTATCGGGCACTCCGTGGTCTTTATAGCTTAAAAATCCGGCAATGCTGTCACTGCTGGCAAAGCTGTCGGGAGCAGATACCCGTTGAAACCCGTTGACAACAAAGACAGTTCCTTTCTCATTCGATTTTCTGCAAACGGATAATATTTCGGAAGGAAAACTTTCACCGCCTTCGTTTACCGCCGTTACCTTGAAACTGTATATCCTATCCTTCTCTATATCGATAGTAGTCTGGTTATCCTTTACCAATATACCATTATCGAAATCGTTGCTATCCGTACGGGTATAAACGATATAACTGTTTGGTATTGCGGTCGGTTCCGACGGGTCGTTTACCGGTAACCATTGCAGTTTCACCTGAGTATCTCCTGTAAATCCGGTGCTGAACGATTTTATCGGCAACGGCGTCACTACATAATCGAAGTTGTACTGATAAGCAATAAATTTAAGTATTCCCTTATAAATAGCCCTGCTTGCCGTAAATTGGAAAGCCGGGTCGAGTCCGTAGCGCATATCGGCAAAATTCTGATGGGAGAGCAACTCCAGCAACATAGTCGGCACCTCCGGCATGCGGGCTTCGCTGTAATTGCGGTTCCATATATGGCGGCGTGTCCAGTCCGGCTCATATCCGGTGCGTATGTCTTTCACTATTTCGTCCATGATGAGGGATGTAAGGTCGCGGGAAGTAATACGCGGAGTACCGTTCGCGAATATCTCATCGTTTATATGCGTCATGCAGATGGTCAGCGTGCCTATGATAGAATCATTGTAGGTTGTGCCCGCATCAGTATGGAAAGCCATTGCCATATCCAGAGGAATATTCAATCCTTTCCCCTTCGGGATAACAGGAGATCCTCCCGCCATATAATTTACCCATAACCCACGGCTCTGATAATCGTCCGTATAGTCGCTTTTTCCTTTTGTCCATCTGTACACACTGTCGGGAACACCTGCCCATTGCAGCCAGTAACGCGCTCCTTCTGTATAGCGGGGATGGTTGCTCGTTTCCAGTTCGTACTTTATTGGCGGAAATTTAGATACAATTGTATCATCGGGTTGCTTTAAATTTCCGGGATCGGTGGTACGTGCGATATTTCCCATACCTCCCCCTATCTTTACAGCATCGGCAGTAATTATCCGCCCGCTTTTCGCGCTTTTGTTGGATAAGGTGATCTTACAATTCTCATTTTTACCTTTGTCAAAGGAGAAGAATCCAAGGAATATCCATGTGCCGCCCCCCATGGTCTGATTGATGCTGAACTCCGTTTTACCTCCGGTGTGATACACGGTATAACGGGCGTCTTCACTGCTGTTTTTCAGGCTGGCATAAGATATATACACTCCGTATTTTCCTTTTTCCGGAATATCGGGCAACCATTCGCAAACGCTTTCATCTCCTTTACTTATGGTTTTCACCTGCCGGTATGTACCGTCCCGGAATGGATTTTCCAAGTCCAGATAGGTTTCTTTCAGCTGGGCGAATCCGGTGCTGTCCCCCTTTATCCAAGCTTCTTTTCCTATTGTTTCTCTATAAGCAGAATTATTGAGGAACTTATCGTTATCTACAATTATTTCATGCTTTTGTGTATCCCGTTCGCGCGGCAGGAAAACATTTGCTCCTGCGTTCTCGAGCATAGGGACAAGGTATGGCAAAACATAGCTTTGCGTGTATAAATCTTCTACTGTCTGGAAGACGCGGGCACGCTGCCATTCCCAGCGGGACAGCTTTTGCTCGTAGTACCAGCCGTGACTTTGCCACATGGCGATATGGCGGTTCTGAAGGCCTTTGCTGCTCTTTACAGGATGAGACAGGCGCGTTATTAACGGCTTATCAACTTTGCTGGTAAATTTTTCTTTCCTGATTAGCGGAATATAGTCTTCTATTTTGTACTTGTCGGAAAAAAGTTCGACCTGATAATTTTTCATATTATCCGGCAGATATTCCTTCACTCCCGCATATATGTCGTCTACCAGTTGCCTGTCAAAGCCTCCGAAAGACAAATTGACATTGGCGAACAGCCGGACCTTTTTTTTCTGTATATCAACAGAGTCAATTGTTACAGGGCGTATGCGTGTTTGCTGATTAATGGTCTTGGTGAGATATTCACCGATCTTATCAGTCACATCTTTTGTTATTTCCTGCGCCTTTATTTCGTTATTTGTAAGGAAGGCAACGAAGAGGAATAACATAAATACATAGGTTATCTTACAATTTTTCATAATCCATCATTTGATCTTTACTATAGATGCAGCTACAACATTCGCCACTACCTCGCGTAGGCGTGATACTGCTCCTTTATCATCGGGATGTACCCTGTTGGTTAGTAGTATGACTGCGGTGCCTGAGCCGGGATCTATGGTAATTGATGTACCCGTATAGCCTGTATGCCCGAATGCCGACGTATCGAATAAATCCCCATCGCTGGCATAGCCGGAATATACATCCCATCCCAGTGAGCGTCCGAATTCTTCAAACCCTTTCGGGACGGAGCGCATCGCCCGGACTGTCAACGGGCTCAGTATGCGTACACCGTTGATCTCCCCCTCATTCAGCAGCATTGCGGCAAGTATGGCAATATCTTCCGCGTTGGAGAATACGCCTGCATTCCCGGAAACCCCGCCATTCATTATATTGGCCAGCGGGTCATGTACTTTTCCTTTTAATACGGAGCCGTCGGCCTGTCTTTGGGTCGGAGCCGTCAAATCGAGCGTTTCACCCGTAGGATTGTAATCGGTATGCTTCATTCCCAGTGGGTTGAATATATTTTGCCTGGCGAAGTTTTGCAGGCTCATACCCGATATATTCTCGATGATGCGCTGGAGGGTTATAAAGTTGAGGCAACTGTAATCGAATACTTTGGTCGGTTCATTGTTGCGTTTCACATTCGATATGTATGTAATCAGCCCGTCCGGATTCGGGACTGTATATTGTTTCTTTAATTCTTCTACGGGAGCATAGGGTGGAAGTCCTGATGTATGGGTCAGCAAATCGACAATTCTTATATTTCTTTTTCTTCCTGTTATAGTATCTGTCCACGGCTGGAATCCCGGTATATACGTAGCCACCTGGTCCCTTAACCTCAATTGTCCACGTTCCAGTAATATCATTGTAGATATTGCCGTGGATACGGGTTTGCTTAACGATGCGAGGTCGAATACCGTATTTGTGGTCATCGCTACTGTTCCGGGATATACTTGTTTATTACCATAAGCTTTCAGGTAAGCCAGTTTCTTATGCCTTACCACAGCCAGTACTGCTCCGGGGATGTCTCCATCCTGAACAGACTGGTTAATGGCATTGTCTGCATATATCAGCCTGGACTTATCCAAGCCTGCTTTTTGGGGGTTGACCAGGGGCAGCGACTGTGCGTAAAGCGTGCTGCATACCAGGATTAATAATATCGGGAAAATTATTGTTCTTTTAATCATGTCAGACTGGTTTTAATTATGAGTTATAAGTTTTTTGCTGCGAAATACTCTATAATACTGACACCTGAAAGTCAATCATTGATGATCGGCTCTGTAAGCATCTACTGCCTTTTTTACCGACCCATGCAATAGCAGGAGCCGTTGCGCCTGCCCGTAGTCCAGTCCCAATTCGTCTATAATCATGCGGGTGCCTCTGTCTACAAGCTTGTCGTTGGATAGTTGCATGTTTACCATGCGGTTTCCTTTTACCCGTCCCAGTTTAATCATGGTAGAGGTAGTAATCATATTCAATATCATTTTCTGGCCTGTACCCGATTTCATACGGGAACTACCGGTTACAAATTCGGGGCCTACAATCATTTCTATAGGTACATCAGCTTCCTGTGACAGGGGAGAGCCGGGGTTACTGGAAATAGAGCCTGTAAGGATTCCGTGTTTCCGTGCTTCGCGTAAGGCGCCGATAACATAAGGAGTTGTTCCCGATGCCGCAATACCTATTACCGTGTCCTTTTCGTTGATGTTATATGCCTGTAAGTCGCGCCATCCGGTCTCCGGATTATCTTCCGCTTTTTCTACCGGATTCCGTAAAGCTGTATCCCCGCCAGCTATAAGGCCTATCACAAGTGTGTTCGGCATCCCGAATGTAGGCGGTATCTCGGATGCATCCAATACACCCAGTCTTCCGCTGGTGCCAGCTCCCATATAAAAAATACGGCCGCCCTGTTGCATACGAGGTATGATCTGCGATACGAGTTTTTCTATCTGAGGGATGGCTTTTTCTACTGCTAAAGCAACTTTCTGGTCTTCTTTGTTAATATCTGTCAGAAGTTCATGGACAGATTTGTTTTCCAGATTGTCATATAATGATGGTTGTTCTGTTATTTTTATAAAGGACATTTTTAATTAAGAATTAAGAATTAAGAATTAAATGTGCCTACGACTTGCTGGCTACTATAATATGTGATGAGGCCTTCCATCGGGGACTGCGTGATTTTACCGATTCTCAGGCCTAAATCATCCCCTGCTTTTCTCAGTATTTGCTGATAATGAAAAGCAACAGATCCGGTAAAATGCACATCATAGTCTTCATATTCATACTGCATTACATTTTTGATGTAGAAATCTTTAAACGCATTATATATCAGATCATATACCGTGCTGTCATTGATGTTTTCGAGTATGAACGGAGACAGGCTTGCCAGAAACCTGTTCGGGGTAGGCTGGCGATATACATTTTCGAGAATAATACCCGGGGTAAGATTGTACCGGCCGAGAAAAATTTCTTTTATACCCGGTGTCAACTGATTTTTGAGGCATGCGCCTACAAACAGGCGGCCTAAGGCAGCGCCGCTCCCTTCATCTCCCAGAATATAACCTAAGGGGGAAACATTCGACGTGATCTTTTCACCATCATAGAAACAAGAGTTTGATCCTGTCCCGATAATACAGGCTATACCTGCACTGTGTCCGCATAGCCCTCTGGCAGCAGCGAGTAAGTCACTTCCGACTTCTATCTTGTCAACTTTGAAATTATCGGCGATAGCAGATCTTACTATTTCATTCTTTTCCGGAAATGCGCACCCTGCGCCGTAAAAGTATATGGCTTCTATCTTATGACCTGATATATAGGGAGTAAGAGAGATTCTCAATTCTTCACTGATTTCTTCGCGTGTGCAGAAGAATGGATTTGCTCCTTTTGTGAAAATCTGTTTTATCAGTTGACCTTTATTTATTAAACACCAGTCAACCTTGGTAGAACCGCCATCTGCTAATAAAATCATATCTTATTATTCTTTACGTTATCCAAATTGTACTTATTCTTTTTCAGTTTTTGTTTTCTTTGTCAATAATAACAGGCCGACGAATGTGAAAGCCGCATTCATTATCAGTAATTCATAGCTGAACGAATATCCGTTGAGCCATTTTTCAGAATTCAGGTCTATTACAAGACAAAGTAGCGGGGAGAGGACTGCTACAAGTGGTATGTATTTATCTTTTACTGTTAGTTTGGTAAATATACCAAAAGCAAACATCCCCAATATCGGCCCATAAGTATAACTTGCCAAAACATAGACTGCATTTATTACCGACGTATTATTCAATAAATTAATAACAATAATAACCACTCCCATAACAATGGCCATCGCTATGTGTACTTTTTTTCTTTTGTTGGCTGTTGTGCTATCCGACCCTTTTTTAGTGCTGCCCAATATGTCGACAGTGAAGGATGTGGTCAGCGATGTCAATGCCGAGCCCGCAGCTGCGTAAGCCGCCGAAATGAGTCCGATGATAAATAATATTCCTACTACAACAGGAAAATATCCGCCTGTGGCCAGCATAGGGAATAATTCATCGCTCTTTTCCGGAATAGTTATACTGTTGCTTGCTGCAAACATATACAAAAGTACTCCAAGCATTAAAAATAATAAAATAATAACAATCTGAAGCACACCACTTACGATAAGATTCTTTTGGGAGTCTTTCGGATTTTTGCAACTCAGGTTTTTTTGCATAAAGTCTTGATCTAGTCCGGTCATTGCAATCACCGTAAACACTCCCGCGAGAAACTGTTTGAAGAAATATCTTTTGTCATTAATATCGTCAAAGAAGAATATTTGCGAATATTTATTGTCATTGATGGACGATAGCATGCCACCAAAGCTGAAATCCATATCGGAAGCGATATAATAGATACACATAACCACCGATACGATGAGGCATAAGGTTTTGAGCGAATCGGTCCAGATAAGTGTTTTTACGCCACCTTTGTAGGTATATAGCCAAACCAGAGCAATAGATACCGCTACATTGAGAATAAAAGGTAAACCGAATGGCTCGAATACAAGGAATTGGAGTACCGCACACACTAAGAATAAGCGTACTGCCGCCCCTAGCATTTTGGAAATAAAGAAGAACCATGCGCCTGTTTTGTAGGATGCTATCCCAAACCGGTTTTCAAGGTACTCATAAATGGAAGTCAGGTTCATCTTATAAAATAAGGGAATCAGGAGGAAGGCGATAATGAATTGTCCGACAGCAAAACCTACTACCATTTGTAAATAGGCAAAATTACTTACAGCTACCATACCGGGTACGGATACAAACGTAACGCCGGATATTGCCGATCCTATCATAGCGAAGGCAACGATGTACCACGATGATTTCCGGTTGCCTACAAAGAAACTTTCATTATCGGCTTTGCGGCTCGTTATATAAGATATGCCAAACAAGACGGCAAAATAGGAGATGATGGTAATAAGTATTAATATTGGATTCATGTTCTTAGTTATGGGTTATGAATTATAAGTTATAAGTTACAGGTCTATTCGGCATACAAAAGGTATGGCTTGCGTTGTTCCCTGAATTTTTCAACATCGTCTTTCCACATTTCTTTTATTTCATCAGCCGACCGCCCTTCCATTATCATTTTCCGTATGTAAGATACTCCTACGAGCTTTTCGAAAAACGGGCGGAAGAAATGATCGTCCAAATTTAAGTTTTTATAAGCATCTATGATGTATGACAGGTCAAAACCTTTCTTAAATATTTCTTCATCTGGGATATTCCTGAGGTCTACACCGAAACATTCACGGTTGAGCTGCGGAGGATTTTTCGCACCAGGAATGCTTTGCGGAGTGAACGAAAATGAATACCCTTTCATATTCGGATGCCCGTATACCTGAAATGGAAATTCCGTACCTCTGCCCAGGCTCACAGGTGTGGCTTCGAACAGGCATGTCGAGGGGTAAAGATATATCGACTTCATATTCGGTAAGTTAGGTGATGGCGGGACCGGCAGCTGGTATAATGTCTGATGCGTATAGTTTTTGCATTTAATAACAGTCACATCGCAGACACGGGATTGAGGTAACCATTTTTCCCCGTTTATCATCAGAGCCAGTTCGCCTAATGTCATGCCATGTACGACAGGTATCGGCAGCCAACCTACTCCCGATTTGTGTTTCATATCCAGGATAGGGCCATCTATGTAATGACCGTTCGGGTTCGGACGATCCAGTACGATCATTTTCTTGTTGTATTCGGCGCATGCATCCATTAACCGGGCCATGGTGATGTAGTACGTATAAAATCTCAGGCCGACATCCTGGATGTCGATAATAAGAACGTCAAATGAATCCATCGTATCCGAACTGGGCTTTTGATCCTTCCCGTCATACAATGAACGTATCGGTATTCCGGTCTTTTCGTCGACAGAACTGGATACATGTTCCCCGGCATCGGCATTTCCCCTGAATCCATGTTCGGGAGACAGTATACATACCATATTGATCTTGTTTTTTACCAATATATCTACTAAATGTTCTTTTCCGACCATGCCCGTATGATTGGACATTATTGCTACGCGCTTGTTCTTCAGTATAGGGAAAAATTCATTTGTAGATTCAGCGCCTACTATCACCCTATTGTTTTGGGTGAAACAGGAAAGCGATACAAGTATCAATAAAATTAGCAGTTTAAATACTTTCATTTTTTTTTGTTCAATATTTTTTATTTGTAATTAAAAATCATGAATTACTGGGAAAAAACAAGGGACAAACACAGGTTGATCGCCCCTTGTTTCGAAGGGGTGTTACTACTTTTAGTAACGGGATTATATTGCTAGCTAAACAAAATTATTCAACAGTATCCCACCAAACGGGGTATGATAATATCGTCCGTTTTTGTGCTTCGGGATTCGAAGCCAGTAAATTTTCTATATTATAAGTAATCTCATGCGTACATTGCTGAAATCTGCGTGGCCAGTAACGGAGATTGTTCGGATCGGTGGACGGATAACATTCCTGAGCTGCCGCGTCAAATTCGTAAGGCCTACCAAAATCAGGATATACAACGCCGAATTGTGAGTCGGGAGCCGAGTAATTGAACCTTCTCATATCTGTCCAGTTTTGTACGGTAAAAGACATGGAGATCTGTTTTTGCTGCATAATTTTGGCCATAGTCAATTCTCCCGCGCTTTGAGCGACGGCGGCACTCGACAAGAATGCCGATATTTCCGTTTCTGTTATAACCTCTTTCCCCAATACCTGCGGATAATCCTTTAATTTCTCATTCATAGCTTCCATGTGTGCACGGATGCCGGCTTTGTAGGCGGTCAAAGCACCCCCTTTATCTCCTTTCCGAAACATGGCCTCCGCTTTGATAAAACACATTTCGTGGTAACATACCAGGTGGGCGGGAGCGTCGGCACGGATATAGAAACTTCCTGTGGAAGTAACATTGATTATGCTGTTGTTGTAGTTAGGATTGGCTTCAGTGACGCCATTGTAACGATAGGCAAGATAGCGGTCGTTTGTTTCGTCTCCCTTGCCGATTATCCAATCCAGACGATCGGAATAGACGGAAATATATACGGAGTCGCCTTGTCTTGCCGCTGTAGTGTTTGTTGTAAACCACCTGTTGGTAAATGCCGGATCGCTTTTTTGCGCCGCGGTGGCTCTCACAAAACCTGATGGATGTGTAGTTGTGGGATCAGGTTTTGTCGCTGTGATTTCGAATGCTACGGGACCGCTTTTTGTCCGGATGTCCGAATAAATGAGGTCAACTCCTTTCGACAATCTCCATTCTTTTAACCCTGTGGCCGGGTTATAGAACTCCGCACTTGGAATAATCCGTGTGGCACGCGGGTCCTTTACGCCGGAACCTCCGGTATATGTGTTTGTCAGCAGGTCGGTATACCATTTCGACATGCGGGAAGCTGTAGCACCAACATTTGTATGCTGTAATGCCGCTACGGTGCCGGCTTTGTCCGTGGACGCGGTGTTTATAAAGCGCATTACAGTGTTGTCTGCTACCGACTGAGGTGCTTTTGACAACGCTTCCAATACAGCATCGGGGTTATAAAATGATTTTTTACTCAGATTGTTGAGCCAGCGCGCTTTCAGACCGTATGCCAGTTTAATCCACTTTTGTTGATCGCCACCGTTCCATATATCTCCGTTTGATAATGGAGTTGCTGTCGCCGGTTGGCTTCTCGAAAGATTCTCGATCGCTTTTTCAAGCATGTCCATACAGCCGTAGTAAATGGTTTTCCCGTCGTCATATTTAGGTGTAATGCTTGTTCCCAAGGCTTCCGTGTAAGGCATTTCCCCATACATGTCCAGCATCAGCATAAAACCCCAGGCGTGAATTAGCTGAGCTGCGCCCACATACTGCCATGCTTCTTCGGCCGTAGCCTTGTCGATCAAAGGTTGCAGATTGGATGCACAATATACAAACCAAGCCTGATAGGGCCACGTAGTGGAGGCAAGAGGGCAGTCCCACCTTTGTATCTTATCGTTATTGTTATTAGCTGGTACTTTGGTAATATTTTGAGTGATCCATGAAGCCCGCGTACCCGAAGATTCGTATGCGTCGATAAATTGCATTTGGATAGACCTCAACCGGAGGTCGGGTGTAGGCACAGTATTGTTGGCCTTGCTGGGATTTTCGTTCACGTCTAACCAATCCTGACATGCTGAAAAGTTTAACAACAGCAAGAATCCTATTATTATGTAAACTATTTTTTTCATTTTCATGTTGATTTTAAAATGTTATATTGAGTCCGAATGAAAAACCTGCCAACGCAGGGATACCGCAATAGTCAATACCCACGGAACTGGATCCTACGGCACCGGAACCTGCTGCCGATGTTTCAGGGTCCATGCCTTTGTAATTGGTCCACAGCAAAAGATTGGTTCCCGATGCAGTTACTGTCAATCCTTTTATTCCTTTCAACTTTTTCAATGTGCTTTGCGAAAATGTGTATGACAGGGAGACATTCCGAAGTCTCAGCCAATTTACATTTGTCATATAATTGGCTGACTCAAGGTTATAAGCGTTTTGCCAATAATAATTATTGATAATATATTCGCCGCTCAGATCCAGATTTCCTACTTTATACATTTTCCCCGCTTCATATTCGAATGTTTTTGGTTCCGAGTAAACGGGTATTTTTTCTCCGTTCGGGCCAATGTCTTCACCGGTTTGCACCACGCCGGTGATGGATAGTTTGTCACGGTTCGCAGAAAGTGCACTTGTTCCGTTGTTTGTCATGTAATGGTTAGTACCGTTATAAACATCTCCACCTATTCTGTAGTCCAGAAGGAAGGAAAGATTCCAGTTCTTATATTGAAGGCTATTGTTGATGCCTCCAAATACTTTAGGTTCCCTGTTTCCAATTTCATGAGTTGCCAAACCATCGGAAGTAGGCATACCCGATTCAGGGTTTAAAACCAGATAACCTTCCGGGCTTCTCAGCCATTCCGAACCGGAGATTCCCATAAAGTTTCCTTTGTTGAAGGAGGCCGCTTTGGCATTGCCTACTTGCGCGTCGGTGACATACAATATTTCCATTCCGGGTAGTAGCTCGTCTACTGTACCCCTATTGCCCGAAGCGTTGATGGTGAGGTCCCATGTGAAGTTTTTGGTTTTTACGGGTACTACATTTATCGCCAACTCCATACCTTTATTGTTAATAACTCCGGCGTTTGTGGTCTTAAGTATATAACCGGTTGTCTGGCTGGCGCGTGGTTGCATCAATTGGTTTTTACTTTTATTCTGGTAGTAGGTGTATTCTATTCCCAGCCTGTTGTTGAATAATTTGAGGTCGAACCCGTATTCCTGCGATTCGGTGATTTCGGGAATCAAAAACGGATTGCCTTGTGTCCATTCGTCACGAATACCCAAACCGTCCCCATTGTTATAATTAGTAAATTCGGGAGCGTTAACATAGGTATTGGTTACATAGGGGTCAGCATCCTTACCTACTCTTGCCCAGGACGCGCGTACTTTTCCAAACGACAATATATCGCTTTTGGGCAGAAGCTCGGTGAAGAGGATACTACCCGATACCGATGGATAAAAATAAGAACGGGAATTAATAGGGAGTGTGGATGTCCAGTCGTTACGTCCGGTAAAAGTGAGGTATGCAAAATTTTTGTAGGAAGCTCTGAATTCGCCGTAGGCTCCTACTAATCTTTTTTTGCTTTTCGACTGCGCGATGGCAAGGTCAGTATTTGCCACATTTGTTACGACATAGAATTCGGGAATAATGAAATTCCATGCTTTTCTGCCGTTATAAATTACTGATGTGGCTTCGCTTGTTGTCCCCAATAACAAATTCAGGTCGAAATCGCTGAATTGTTTATGGAAATTCGTCATAACATTGGTAGTTGAGTACTCATACGTCCTGTCGTTTTCGGACAATAAGCCTTTTTGATAGATGAGAGAGATTCCGGAACCAGGTGCAGAAAAACGCGACGCATTGGTGGTATAGCGGTCTATACCCAGCGTGGCGTTGACACTCCACCAGTCGGTAATATCCAGGCCGACGTTGACACTACCCGTAAAACGTTTTGTCTTATCTTTTCTTGGCATTTTGTTTAAGATCCAATAAGGGTTGTCATAGTCGTTTTGCACCAAATCCCAGTCAAACAAACGGTGTTTTGTCCCGTCTTCATTCAACCAATAGTTCATATCCAGATTGCGCGGCCAGATGTAAGCGGCCTGTACGGCACCTTCGCCGTTTGAACCATATAGTCCTCCCGATGTCAGTGAACTGAGTTGGTCTGCAATTGAAAATGCTACGTTTGCGCCGACTTTTAATATTCCGTATTTCTGTTCGCCGTTGAAACGGAACGTACTTTTATCGTAAGAAGAGTTCGGGATAATACCCGTTTGATCAAAATTGGAAGCAGAGAAATAAAAACTTCCTGTTTTGGAGCCTCCCGATATGCTTACGGAATTATCCCATGTATTTGCCGGCTGGAAAAAATCCTCAATGTTGTTATATATAGTTTCATTTGCTCCGAATTTGGCTCCCCACGAACTCATTGTGGTGGTGGCATCTCCTTCCATCAGTGAGCCGTCTTGCTGGTAAGAACCCCTTTTATATAGACTTTGTTGTTCGGGTAACCGGTTAGCCCAATTCGTTTGAAATCTGGAGTTTAAACTGACGGATACCGAACCTTCAGATCCTTTTTTTGTTGTTATCAGTACCACCCCGGCTGCCGCGCGCGATCCGTATAGCGCTGCCGCCGCAGGGCCTTTCAGAACGGATATATTTTCTATATCTTCCGGATTGATGTCCATTACACGGTTACTATAAGTTGAGTTGGTGGATTGTGCTCCGTCAAAGGCGCTGTTACCATTTATACTGGTAGAATTGTCATAAATAATACCATCTACGACAAATAGCGGCTGGTTGTCCCGTTCCAGGGAGGTTCCGCCGCGAAGGATGATGTTGGCTCCGGCTCCGGCTCCACCACTAGCCTGAGTGACATTTACACCTGCGATTTTACCCGCCAGAGAGTTGATCGGGTTCGCAGTCTTGTTTTTCATTAACTCTTTGCTATTGAGATCCTGAACAGAATAACCCAATGCTTTTTTTTCCTTTTTTATACCCATTGCGGTTACTACAACTTCATCCATCATCTGGGCATCTTCTTCCATAGTGATATTGATTACATTGTTTTTAGCCTCTACTGAGATAGATTTGAATCCTATATATGAAAAATTCAGCACCTGATTATTATCCCGTACCGTTATTGCATATTTGCCTGATATGTCGGTCATTGTACCAGTAACTGTGCCTTGTATTGTAACACTCACACCTACCAGAGGTTCTCCGTTTCTGTCTATAACAGTACCTGTTATAGTTTTTACCGTTTGTTGCAAATCGGCGGGATTCCCTGATTTTCCCGTATTTGCCTGCACATTTATGCTCCCTGTATTAGATAGTACTAATACGGAAAAGAACACACACAAGAGTTTCTTTATAAAACTTTTCCTGGCTTGTTTTGATGCGATCATAGTAGCATAGGTTTAATTTAAATAATAATTGAAAGTTCTTACTTACTTAATAGAAATAAATAGTGTTTTTATAGCACAATTGCCAATAAAATAAGGTTCGTAATGCCAATGTTATACGTCGAAACGGTATATTTGCCAATAATGTAATTAATGTTTAGATACTAAAATTAGTATAAATTCACATTTTGAGACAGAGAAGATTTTACATCAATGATCTATAGTTTTATCAATGAAGTAATTCGGAACTGATGCTTTCTTTGTTTTTTATTCTAATAACTGATAAACGATAATACACTAACAAATATAAATTAATATATTTAAATAAATTAGGGTATAATGGAAAAAGATCCCTTAAATTAACTTTTATTAATTGTTATAAACAAAAATTCATAACTTAAGACTGCTCCGATGATATCTGATCAGTCCGTCAACGGGATTTTCGATAATACTGTCTATAGCTATCCCCAGGTCTGTTGAAACCTGTTTCAGCATGCTTGAATATTTTTTAGCTACTGATCCGCAGAAGCGCACAGGAAAGTTTTGACAGTCGTATTGTAACACATTTCTTACGAAAAAAGCCTTGAAGCTGCTATATACTAAATCGTAGACATAAGGATGGCCGAGGTTTTCGGAAAGATAAAAGGAGAGTACCGCTAAAAGCCTGTTCGGGAAAGGTTTGCTATATATATAATCCAGTATTTGTTCCGGATTGATGCCATATTTCTTGTAGAAAGGAATGACTAACTCGTCCGGAGCTAGTCCTTTCAGGCAATCTGACAGGAATGCTTTTCCCAGATAAGCACCACTGCCTTCGTCACCTAAAATGAAGCCGAGGGGCCGGACATTCTTTATAATATCTTCTCCGTCATAAAAGCAGGAGTTGGAACCCGTACCCAGAATACAGGCTATTCCTGATTGGTCGTTAAACAGAGACCTGGCGGTACCCAACAGGTCGCTCTCTACAAAAGCGGGGGTGCGGAATTGGGCTTCGAGGGATGCTTTTACTACGTTTTTTTTCTCAGGGGAAGAGCATCCGGCGCCATAGAAATATATAGCCCGGATCTTTGTCTTGAAAAATATTTCGGGTAGCTGTAGCCTGATAGTGTGGCTGATTTCTTTTCTCGATTCGAAATAAGGGTTTATTCCATCGGTAAAGGAATGTTCGGAAACAGAGGTTCCATTGACTAAACACCATTCGGTTTTAGTAGATCCGCTTTCAGCCAAAAGTATCATTGTTATGTAAGTGTATATATTAAAAATAAAAACCAATATTATAAATCAATGCAAAAATCTTCATGTATGCAAATATAGAAATTATATGCAGAAATCGGATAGATGTGATATTATATAAATTCTGGCTGGCAATTGGCTCCTTTAGAGCAGTTGCGGGTAGACGGTATATAAGGTGCAGGTTGCCTGTTCTCTGTTTGCAGTATAGTTGCTTTACGTCATTGTTTCGCCCTCGCTTCGGCGATTGCTGATAGGCACATTTGTATATTGGTAAATTGGCACATCGGTTTACTGTAGCCTTTTTTACCGTTTTATATACTATCGCTTATATACCCTTAGCTTTGGCGCGGGTCAACACCCCACATCAACTTGTTACGCAATGTATTATAAAAAGTATTCTCTTTGCGCTTTATAACTCTCAGTGTAAAATCGGCTTTCTTTATTATCAGTTTGGTTCCCGTAGTAAATATGTTGGAACGCCCGTCCAGTGAGATAAGGAAATTCTGATTACGGCTTTCAACCTCCAGCGTAAGCACACAATCGTCTGTCACTACCAGTGGCCTGTTGCTAAGGCTGTGGGGAGCAACGGCAGCTATAACAATATTTGCTGCAGTCGGAGTCATTACCGGGCCACCCACACTCAACGAATAGGCTGTAGAGCCGGTCGGCGTTGCGATAATCAATCCGTCCGCTTCGTACGATGTGAGGTATTCATCGTTGATATGGGCGTGTACAGTAATCATGGATGCTGTATCCTGTTTCAATATCGCGATTTCATTCAATGCGTAATTGAAGCCAAGATAATCCTTGTGCTCGGTAGATAATTGCAACTGGCTGCGATGCTCGATACGGTAATTACCGGAGAAGATATCGGCAAATGTATCCTCGAGGTCTTTGTCACCTACATCTGCAAGGAATCCTAGGCGCCCGGCATTAATACCCAATATGGGTATATTCTTCTTGCCGATGATAGATGCCGTGCGGAGAAATGTTCCGTCACCGCCGATGCTGACAACCAGGTCGACATTGAATTCATCGTTCATAATTATACCGGCAATATCATATTCTAAAAAGAGTACATCTTTAAGATAATTATAGAATTTCTGCTGAAGGTATATTTCAGTGTTATTGTCCAGCAGGATTTTGAACAATTTTTCTACCTGCTCTTTCTTTTGATGTTTACTCCCGAATATCGCGATCTTCATTATCTTATAATTTTGGATGTATACCAAACAAATAAACAGTCAAGCTGTTAATAAATTGGAACTGATACACACTATTTCACCAATTCGTATTACATTTGCATGACGTATCATTTTGCAAAGTTGCTAAAAAGTTTTAACTTAATAATGATAGATTTAGTATTTGATGTTTGAGGGTTCGTTTTTTAGGTAAAAGAGAGTATTTAATGATATAATATAAAATCATAACTTACTATTGTTTTTTTACTTACCAAATAATAAATAGGTCTGTGACCTTAATTGTTTTTTATGACCAAACTTAGTGTAAATATAAATAAAATAGCGACTTTACGTAATGCGCGTGGCGGGAATATCCCCGATGTACTGAAGGTAGCTCTTGATTGTGAAAAATTTGGCGCACAAGGAATCACAGTTCATCCTCGTCCTGACGAAAGGCATATCCGCTTTAAGGATGTGTATGACCTGAAAGCCAAAGTAAGGACAGAATTTAACATCGAAGGCTATCCTTCCCAGAAGTTTGTAGACCTGATTACGACGATCAGGCCCACACAAGTAACCCTTGTTCCCGACAAACCCGATGCCATAACATCTAATGCGGGTTGGGACACTGTCGAAAACCAGCAACTGTTGTCCGATCTGGTTGACGAATTCAAAGCAGTCGGTGTACGTACTTCCATCTTTACCGGAACCGACCTGAAGATTATAGAGTTCGCCGCTAAAACCGGAACCGACCGGATTGAACTATATACCGAGCCGTATGCCAATGACTATGCAAAAAATAAAGAAGCTGCTGTCGCATCTTTCCTGGAAGCTGCTAAGCATGCAAAGAAATTAGGTCTTGGAGTAAATGCCGGGCATGACCTGAGCCTCGAAAACCTACATTTCTTATATAAGAATATTCCCTGGCTCGACGAAGTTTCTATCGGTCATGCGCTGATTAGCGATGCACTGTATATGGGCTTGGAGAAGACTATAAAGGCTTATAAAAACTGTTTAAGAGAAACTCCCGAATTATTAGATTAAGATATGGAGGCACAAAAAGATAAAATGATAAGTATAATAGGAACTGCGGGTTTTCATCTGCTGATTATCCTGTTCCTGTTGTTTTACTATTTGAAACCATCGCCGGTCATACGCCATTCCGACGAGCTGGGTGGAGTGCCTGTTATGTTTGGCAACGTAGCCGATGCGGGCGGTGATGACGAACCCTTTGGCAGGGGAAATGGAAATCAGGGTGCAGCAGAAGCAACCTCTCCGAATGTAGTGGAAGATCCCATCCCGATGGTAGAGAATACCACAGTCAAAGCAAAACCGACTGTAACCAATACGCAAAAAACAGCCGTCACCCAGGACTTTGAAGAAACGGTAGCTATAAAAGAAGCCAAACGGAAAGCCGAAGAGAAAAAACAACAGGAGGCTGCCGAACAACATAAGAAAGCCGAAGCCGAACGTATCGCTCAACAAGAAGCGGCTAAAAAAGGCCAGATAAACAACCAAATGGCAGGATTATTTGGTAATGGAACAGGCAGTGGCAGCCGTGGAGAAGGCACCGGAGAGGGAACACAGGGTGTACCTACAGGAAATGCGAGCTACGGCAAGACATCCGGTGTAGGGGGCTGGGGCTCTTTCGATCTCGGAGGGCGCAGTCTTGGCAGTGGAGGACTTGTTAAACCGAATTACTCTGTGGATGATTATGGTACAGTAGTTGTCGACATACTCGTGAATGCCAAAGGCGATGTCGTAGAAGCTATGATAGGGAAAGGAACCAATACCCCGAATACCAATCTGCGCAACGAAGCATTAAGGGCGGCAAAAAGAACGAAGTTCAACGCGGTATCTTCTGTTACCAATCAAAAAGGAACGATCACATATAAGTTTAATCTAAATTAAATTGGTATGAAGACTATATTTATATTTCTCACAACCGGATTTGAAGACATTGAAGCGATTGCTACAATCGATATTCTGCGCCGGGCTGAGTTGAATGTTAAATCAGTATCCCTGACAGATAGCAGGCAAGTGGCGAGCAGTCATCAGGTAATGGTTACGGCCGACTTGATGCTTGACCAGGTAAATTTCTCCGAAGCGGAACTGCTGATATTACCGGGCGGGACAACCCGATTTAATGAACATGAGGATATGAAAAAAGAGTTGCTCGCTTTTGCCAATAAAGGCGAAAAGGTAGCAGCGATATGTGCTTCGCCGATGGTATTAGGCGGCTTGGGATTACTGGATGGCAAAAAAGCGACCTGTTATCCCGGCTTCGAACAATACCTGAAAGGCGCTACCCTGCAAACAGATAAATCTGTTGTAGTAGACGGAAACATCACAACAGGCCGTGGCCCCGGACTTACAATCGACTTTGCCCTGAATCTGGTAGAACAACTGGCCGGAAAGGAAAAGCGTGATGCCGTAGCTGCCGGACTATTAGTAAAATAAAAACACGAAATGATGGGATTTGTCTCATCATTTCTGTTATTAAGGTCGCGGACCTATTTATACTATGGCTTTTGTATCTGTAACAGCAATCGTCAGTAATAATAAAACAATGTTGCATTAAATATTTTAAATATAACTCAAACTTAGAAAATGGAATTTTTACATGAAGTATGGAACTTCTTCCTCAACCTGCTGCGGGACACCGGCGGCACGCTTGATATGCTGGTAACCGACTATGGAGTATGGGTATACGCCATATTATTCCTTATTATTTTCTGCGAGACCGGCTTGGTTGTCACACCTTTTCTTCCGGGCGACTCCCTGCTGTTCCTGGCCGGAGCCATAGCTGTACGCCCTGATAATCCTCTTCATATTTATTTTTTAGTTGCCATACTTATAGTTGCTGCAATTATAGGGGATGCAGTCAATTATACGATCGGCCGTTTTTTCGGGCAAAAACTATTCAGCAACCCTAATTCCAAAGTGTTCAAACAGGAGTATCTGGAAAAGACGAATAAGTTTTATGAAAAACATGGCGGTAAAACCATTATACTAGCCCGTTTCGTACCGATAGTACGTACATTTGCCCCTTTTGTTGCGGGTATGGGCAGAATGAGTTATAAACATTTCTTCTCTTTTAATGTTATAGGAGGTATAGCCTGGGTGGTTATTTTCTGTACCCTGGGAGCCCTCATCGGACGACTGGAGTGGGTTGAGAAGAATCTGGATAAAGTAGTTATCCTTATTGTGATAGTATCCATTCTGCCGGCAATATACGAGGTCATAAAGGCTAAATTGGAAGCGAGAAAGGCGACAAAAGCCAAAGGATAAAAAGATATTACATCTTAAACTATTACCACTGACACTGACAGGAGCTTAACTGCTCCTATCGTGATAGTGGTTTTTCATTTAATAAAAACCATAAACTACTATTGTTATGAACAATATAGCAAACATACCCGACGCGGGAACAAAAAAGAGGCTGGTCATCATCGGCGGTGGATTCGCCGGTCTGGAGTTAGCCAAGAAGATGGACAAGAACCTATATCAGGTAGTATTGATAGATAAGAATAATTACTATCAGTTTCAACCGCTGTTTTATCAGGTAGCCACCGGAGGACTGGAGCCCAGCTCTATTTCCTATCCCCACCGTAAGAATTTCCAAAAGAATAAGAATTTCCATTTCCGTATGTGTGAGGCGCAGAATGTTGACCCCGGGAATAAGGTGATACACACAAATATAGGCAATATTTCATATGACTATCTGGCCATATCAACAGGATGCGACACTAATTATTTTGGTAATGACAGTCTGAAAGACAGTACCTTTGCCCTGAAATCAGTGTCAGAATCTTTACTTCTCAGAAACAGGATATTACTTAGTTTCGAAGAAGCCCTTAGTACGGATGATGATGACGAACTTAGAGAAATACTATCATTTACCATCGTTGGCGGAGGGGCTACAGGTGTTGAACTGGCAGGGGCCCTGGCCGATATGAAGAAATCTTTCCTCCCTAAAGATTATCCTGAAATAGATTTCACCAAGATGGATATCCATCTCGTAGACGCCTCACCCCGGTTACTCTTCGCCATGTCGGAGCAGGCATCGGAGAAAGCTGCCGAAACCCTGAGAAGCCGCGGTGTAATCATCCATCAGGATATATCCGTAAAATCTTACAATAAGCCGTTTGTAGAACTTAGCGACGGGACTAACATCCGCACGCGGAATGTATTCTGGGTTGCAGGGGTAAAGCCGAACAGCCTGAAAGGACTCGCAGATACTGCGTACAACAGGGGGCGGCTGTCTGTCAATGAATACAATCAGGTACAAGGCTATGACGATATATTCGCCATAGGGGACACTGCCATCCTTATATCCGACAAGAGCCCCAAAGGCCATCCGCAAGTGGCGCAGGTGGCGCTGCAAATGGCAAAACGCCTGGCAAAAAACCTCAATACTGCGGCCAATAGCGATAGTTGGGAAAAATTCACCTATACGGACAAAGGGTCATTAGCTACCATCGGGCGTAATGCAGCCGTTGCCGATCTGGGTAAATTCCGTTTTGGAGGCTGGTTTGCCTGGTGGCTCTGGCTATGGGTACATATACTGTCGATTGTAGGTATGAGGAATAAAGTTTCCGTGTTCATAGACTGGGTATGGAGTTATTTGAACTACGACGTATCGTTACGTTTGTTTATTAAACCAAAGTTTAATAAGATGTATAAAGATGAATTGTAACTCTAATGAAGTTACAATTCATATCCATAAAGCTCTCATTTATCAAAAAGTAACAAAGGTAACAGATATATCAGTAAACAGTGAACAGTAAACAGTAAACAGTGAACAGTAAACAGTGAACAGTAAACAGTGAACAACTTGTATTTTGTATCTCGTATCTTGTCTACTCGTAACTCGTAACTGCCCTAGGGCGAAGTAACCTGTAACTGTTAAAAGGTAACACTTTTTTACTTATTACTTTTTACCCACATTGTAAGTCCCCCGAGGGGAAACAACGTTCGGCGGAGCCAATTTAGGGGGCCATTTCATTCTTTCAAAGAACTCCGGCTAACAGCCTTTAACTGTTAGCAACCTTATCTGTATCTTGTGTATCTCTCTATAAAGACATAGCCTTATATACATTCGAATCAGCTTCCTGATATAGATTTCCGCTGAATTCTATTCTGTTGCTGTTAAAGTTCGGATTTATGGTTGCATTACATTGATTGGAACCGTTGGTCAGCCGTAACGTGACATTGGCTGAAACTGCCGTTCCCTGCACGGTCATGCTAAAGGTAATGTTGCCTTTCTTATCCGATTGCATTTTTACGTTCGACACTTTTCCGTCTACAGTGATACCACCGATCCCGTTAGGGCCTGCATAGGGCGAATTGAAAGCCATCTGAATAGTCGCCTTATCCTGATGCATGGAGATGAAATTTGTGTTGGCGCTTACATAAACAAAACGTCCGTATTTAAAATCGATACGGTCGGCTTCCAATACGAATTCCCTGTCGTTGAGCGCCTGGACTGCCTTTTCAAACCACATTCTCTGTTCCGCTTCTTCGGCCGCAGCTTTGAGCGGGTCCTGCTGAGTTTTGCATCCTGCAAAGATTAACAGGATTGATGATAATAGAAATACAATTGCTTTCATAATCTTTCCTTTTTTTAAGATATACCTGGTAACTTTTTGAATTAACGGTCGCGGAAACGAAGGCGCGGCAATATTATTCATAATAGGATACCAATAAATTTAAACAGTTACTTAAAATATAACAAAACCTGTTAACGAATGGTTTAACTATTCAGCAGGGTTTTGTTAATACAGGTAAAAGATTAATCCTCAATTTTATATAAATAAGGTTTCGTGAATGATCTCTCCCACGGTAGGATGAGGAAATACAATCTTACGGAACTCTTCCACAGTAAAGTCTTTCTCTATGGCTATGCCTGCGATAACAATCAGCTCCGAAGCCGGATTGCCCAGCATATGGCAGCCTATGATCTTTTCGTCTTCACCGGTTATTAATTTGCACATTCCATTAACCAACTCGTTCTCTGCCACAAACCGTCCTGAGTATGCCATCGGTAGTTTCAGTACGGTATGCTTTATGCCTTTTGCAATAAGTTCTTCTTCGGTTTGTCCTGCTCCCGCTATTTCGGGATTGGTATATACTACTCCCGGGATCGCTTTGTAACTCATCCTGTCCGCTTTACCGAAAATATGGTTTACGGCCACCTCCCCTTCACGCACAGCGGTATGGGCAAGCAGTGAATGGCCTGTAATATCTCCGCAGGCATATATGCGGGGATGCGATGTCCTCATAAATTCGTCGACTTTTATTCCGTTGCGGTGCATTTCAATATTCAGTTTTTCCGGATTCAGGTTTGCTGTAACCGGTCGCCTGCCTGTGCTTAGCAGTATTTGGGTTGCTTCGACAGATGATTGCTCCCCGTCTTTTTCAATAATTACCTCCCCGTCTTTTATTTCCACTACTTTTGTACCGAGGTAAAAATCAATACCTTTTTTTGCGTACTCGGTACGGAGCATGGCGGACAGTTCCTTATCCATAGCGCCGAGTATTTCGGGCAGCATTTCTATGACGCTGACTTTTACACCGAGGCTGTTAAAGAATGAGGCAAATTCCACACCGATAACTCCTCCGCCTATGATTGCCAGCGATTTGGGTACTTCCTTGTTGTCCAGCGCTTCTTTCGATGTCCAGTAGCCACTTGAGTCTAGTCCCTTAATGGGCGGCACTATTGTTTCGGAGCCTGTGCAGAGCAGTACATATTTTGCTGTATATGTTTCGTCATCATTGCCTACTAGTATGTTCCGGCTGTTATCTTCTCCGATAAGATGTACCTCCGCACCGATAATTTCCACTTCGTGAGCGGCCATTTTCTGTTTGATGCCGGCTACCAGTTTACGAACGGTCTTTTGTTTGCGGGCGATTATTTTACTTAAATCAAAACCCGGCTGCCCTTCGACTGATACTCCATACTTTGCCGAATGTTTTATATTGTCTAATGTCTTGGCAGAATACAGCAGTGTCTTGGTAGGGATACATCCTTCGTTCAGGCAAACACCGCCTAATGCATTTTTTTCAAATAAAATAGTTTTTAATCCGTTTGCGGCAGCTCTTTCTGCGGCGGTATATCCGGCAGGGCCTCCACCGATAATGGCAATGTCGTACAGCATAGTAATATAGGAAGTTAAAGGTTTATTTTTATTATGTTTCTTTTATTTAGGGATAGCGAATGTTGTAAAGTACAGGTCTGCAACACCTACATCTGTCTGATGGCAGAAATCTTTCAGATTTTTTAAATCATATCCATTGGTCCTCCATTTGCTGAGTAATATATCGGCATCATTCAGTATCCTGTTTTCATAAGATTGAACCTTTTGCATAATACCATTTCCATCTGCGGAAATTAGTGCTGTAAGATTTATATAATCTGTACCCTCTCCGCGCGTAATGGGGAAAAGCTGTTTTTTCAGCTGGAGCGACCAGTCGCAAAGTTTTGCATTGCCTGTTTCATCGGCCAGAAGTATGGAAGGGCAGATATTCTCTTTGCTCAGCCATACCGGTATTGCAACGGTTGTAAGCGGTGAACCCAGTATTGTCCACATTGTGGTAAGGGCGGGCGATTCGTTTTCCTTTACACCCTGTACAACCATAGCGGATGATGTGCTATAGCGGGGGATAAAATCCCTGAAGGGTACGAACATCCGTTTGTTGGTATTCTCCGGTATCAGGTCATATAGATTTACTCCTGTCAATCCGTGTGTAAGATGGCGGGATACATCTTGCAATAAAAATCTGTATGAGAAAGAATTTGATAACGATGCCTGATAGAACAGAGGTTCGGCAGCCTGATAGCGGCTTATGCCCTTATCGCGTTCCCTATCGCCGGAAAAAGAGTAGTTTGTGCGGACAATATACCCCAGAGGGGCGGTATTGGTATCGTTGGCGTCGAACTTTTTGTATGTATAATCTCCTGTTTCGTAATAGGCTGCGCCACCCTGCGCATCTATCACTCCGAAGTTGGCACTCACATACATCGGCTTGGGCAATGAGTCCAACAGGCGTTCAAAGTCGGCCAGAGTGGCACAGCGTTGCAATGCCAGTTTCATAACCACGCCTTCGAGCTCGTCTTTACCGGCTTCATCGGGGTTGAGGTTGTAAGAAGCCGAATTCATTATGGCGAATCCGGTGGAGTTATAGCCTCCCCATACTTCTTTGCCTGCCTTATCCGAACTGTTTACAATGCCTGCATAACTGTACTTGCCATCGGTAAAGTACATCAGTTTGTTTTGCAGGCTGCTTGTATCCCTGTGCTTGTAGAGCAACGGACGGCCATCGGCGATGTATTTACCCGAAATAATGGCAGTGGTACAGGCCAGTGCAGGAAAAGATATGATGATGAATAAGAAAAATATACATAGTGTCCGCTTCATAGTTTCAAATTTTATCCTTTAAAGATAGACTTTATTTTACGCTTATTAATTATATATTGTAAAAAAGTAACAAAGGTAACAGATATATCAGTTAACAGTAAACAGTCATCAGTCAATAACTCGTAAGATGTAAAACTTTGCGCCTTTGCGTCTTTGCGTGAAACAAAACAAAACGCCAGCCAACTTGTAACTCGTAACTGCCCGAAGGGCGAAGTAACCTGTAACTGTTAAAAGGTAACAAAGGTAACAGTATTTTCAGTGAACAGTAAACAGTCATCAGTAAACAGTATCGTGGTTTGTCATATACTCTGTCCATTTCCAAATTTTTCGTCTTCTTCGCTCGCGCAGACGTCCCGTCTGTATGTTGCGTAACAAACATTTTTGCCCTGTCAACAAGACACGACTGGAAGTCCGCGCCAGCGGGTTAACTTTTCAGTTAACAGTCAACAGTTAGCAGTTAACAACTTGTATCCCGTATAATTTTTCGTTCTTCGCTTTTGGCTCCGCCGATTTTCAATTAGTTCTTCACTTTTCGTTTTTCACTTATTATTTACCCCTTCTTCAATCCGTTCTCGATGTATATCCCGGCGGCAGGAACGGATAGAGATTCTTTGGCTTGGGCTTCTCTACCGGAGCGGCAGATGGTTGAGCGACAGGCGGCTGTTCCATAGCTTGCCCTTGCTCATTTTTCACTTTTCGTTCTTCATTTTTCGTTTTTCGCCCTTCCTCTTCCATTTCCTTGTCCACGGCCGCCACTACTTCCGGATTGAGCGAGCCGCCCGAACGGAAGCCGTTCCCTTTCAATATCATCAGCTGACGCCTGGTTTCTTCGTCCTGTACTTCAATGACCAGCGGATGGCGTTCCGATGCAAGCAAGCGGTCTCTGTCCTTCCTCCTTTCCTCCCGGTCGAGTACGTACTTTATCGCGCGGATGCTCGGCGGGCAGAATTTCTTTTCCACTACGCGGCATTTCTCCACCTCGTTCAGCGGATCGTTCTTATCGGGGATGTAGGTGACCTTCTCTTTTTTCTGCATGTATCCCTCGAGCAGTTGTTTCAGTCCGATACGTGCCGAAGCTATCATCACTTCTTCACGGTGGTCGATGGCTTCTTCCACCGCTTCACCGAAATCAGGTTTTGCCTTTTTCCATTCATAAAATGTCTTACGACTGATTTTAAACGATTTGCATATTTCGGAGATGCTGCACAAGTCCTGTTCTATCATCCGGATAATCTCCGAAGCCGTTTTCTCTTTATACTTCATAAGATACTTAAATATTAATGTTAATAATCAGTTTCTTATATAGATAAAGATATTTGGTTCTGATAAATTTTTAGTTATGCAGATATAGCCTCTGCCCGCGCAGACGTCCCGTCCGTGTGCTTTGCATTTTATTCTTCATAGATCATCTTTTTGGTCATACCTCCGTCTATAATAATATTTTGCCCGTTGATAAAATTATTTTCGGGCTGGCAGAGGTAGATGCACATACGTGCGATATCTTCCGGTGTACCCACCCTGTTGGATGGATGTTGTCCGTGGTCTATCGGGCGCAATTCTCCATAGTGTCCCGTGTCTATCCATCCCGGACTGATGCAGTTCACCGTGATATTGTATTTACTCAGGGAGATGGCCAACGCATGGGTGAGGGATACGATTCCCCCTTTCGAAGCCGCATATGCTTCCGAATCGGGTTCACTCATCAGGTAGCGGGTAGACGCCATATTGATAATGCGTCCGTAATTATTCTCCGGTCTGCTTTTTGACCGGTGTTTGGCTAATAATTTAGCGGTAATGAATACAGGCCGGAGGTTTGTCTTCAAAACCTTGTCGAACCCATTGACCGACATATCCAGAATGGAACCGAACTGGCTTACGCCCGCATTGTTAATGATAATATCTATGTCGCCCTTTTGACTGAGGATCGAGGTTATGGCATTTGCTAAAGCCCCTTTATCCGATATGTCGGCTTTAGCAAATGTACATTTATAATCATTCAGTTCGTCGCAGAGTTGTTTCCCCTCTTTTTCGTTTATATCGCAAAAGAATACATCTGCGCCAGCCTTACAGAAAGCGGTTACTATAGCCTTGCCGATCCCAAGCGCGCCTCCGGTGACGAACGTGACTTTGTTTTCCAGAGTATTCTTCATAATGGTAATTGTTCTAGATTAATTTCTTAATATCCTGATGTAATCGGCTCCATTTATTTTCTTCTATTTTAGCTCCGATAGCTTCTATTACATTTGCAGCCAGCAATGTACCTATCCTTCCGCAAGCAGAAAGCGGGCAGTTATGTATCAGGCCATAGATAAAACCTGCCGCATACAGGTCGCCTGCTCCTGTTGTGTCCACGCAATTTACTTTAAGTGCGGGAACGAATACTTTTTCATCTCCCTGTTGAATCCACGAGCCTTTTTCCCCTGTTTTTACAATCGCTGTATCTACCTGCTTCGCTATTTCAGAAACAGCTTCTTCAGGTTCGAGGCTGAACAGGGCTTTTGCCTCTTCTTCATTTGCAAAAACGATATCCACATATCGAGGTATAATTTCGAGCAGGAAATCACGATTGGCTTCCACAACATTATAACTGGCCATATCCAGAATGATTTTTGCTCCGGCTTCTTTTGCCAGTACGATGGCTTTCTTTATCAGGTCGTGGCTTTGTACCAGATATCCTTCGATATAGAAATAATCATATTCTTTGAAATCATTTGCTTCCAGCTCATCAGCATGGAGTAATGCCGCCGCGCCCAGATAAGTGCCGAAAGTACGTTCTCCGTCTTTGGAAATAAATGTAGATGCCACGCCCGAAGCTTCATTCACTTCGGTCAGATGTGACTTTACATGATGCTTCTTCAGGTCTTCTTTATAATATGTACCATAGAAGTCGGAGCCTATGCGACCGAGAAACCCGGTTTCGACATTGAGACTGGCAAGTCCGATGATTGTATTGGAAGCAGAGCCGCCGGAAACAATACTTTTGTCGAGCTTATTAATTTCTTTAGATATTATTTCCAGCTTCGTTTCATCGATAAGTTGCATGCTCCCTTTCGGTAATCCGAGGAGTTCCAGTATCTTATCGTTTTCTATTACTGCTAAAACATCCACAAGGGCGTTGCCCATTCCAAGCACTTTTGTCATTCTTCTTTAATTTTTTGCGTAAAGATATTGCATAATTCAGAAATAAGGCCTATTTTTGCGTCACTTTTGAGAGAAAAATACTCTTCCTTAGCTCAGTCGGTTAGAGCATCTGACTGTTAATCAGAGGGTCCTTGGTTCAAGTCCAAGAGGAAGAGCAAATCTGAAAGGATTCTTTCCCTCAAAAGTATATTCTTCCTTAGCTCAGTCGGTTAGAGCATCTGACTGTTAATCAGAGGGTCCTTGGTTCAAGTCCAAGAGGAAGAGCAAGAAAAGAGTCGTGTAAACTATTTGTAAACGAGTCCGGAAATATTCCGGACTCGTTTATTTTTTGTATCCTTCATGAAAGGATAATGTTTTCGAGCCTGATGATTATTTTGTAAATTTATTACTGAATATGAGCGTTAAGAAGCCTGTCAGCAGGTTGAGGAGACCCAGTAAACATTCTTTTGGACTGTGGATAAACGCAAATATTATCATCCAGAGAGAAACGATGATAAACAGAATCTGGAATAAAGGGAAAAACGGGCTTCGAAAACCATCCGGGTTACTTGTTTTTTTATATCTCAATATCACAACGCCGGTCACGACCAGTAATGTGGATACATTAAGCAATACTCCGCAATAAATCATTATCTGCTCAAAGGTTCCGGTCAGCAAGAGTATCCCGGTTAGTAAAAACTGGAACCATAAGGCTTTGCGGGGTATATGATCCGGTGCAACATTGAAATACTTCCATAAGTTATGTTCCCGCGCGATACTTGATGTAACCCTGGGGCCAACCCATACCATCGCGCTTATTCCCGAAATCAGGATAATGGAGATACCTGCGCTGAATACTTTCGAAGCTGTATCACCCAGCATATATTCTACGGCAATAGTACCTATATTCAGTTTTCCTGCAAGTTCGGTAAAAGGGACATGCTTTAAGAAAACAAACTGAAGTAAAGTATATAGGACGGTCACAAGTAAAGTTCCGCCAATCAGCGCGACGGGCAGAGCCTTTCGGGGATTACGGAATTCTTCGGTTATATAAGCGGCGGCGTTCCATCCTGAATATGAATAGCTGACATAGATAAGGCTCACAGCGAAAGCGAGTGACCCTGTTTCTGTCCAATAAGATTGTTCAAAATTAAAGGCATTCGCTCCTTTTTCCGGTAAAAAGAGACCTGTACAAATAATAATTACGATGAAGAATACTTTCAGAAACGTACTTATATTCTGAAATTTTGAGCTGGAGTTCAGATTGTAACAATGAATAAGTGTAATGAAGAAAATCAGGACGATACCAATCAGCTTCGGATACTTTAATTCTACGGGGAGATATGTGGTAAAAGCAATAACCGATAAGGCGATGGGGGCAGCGAATCCGACAGTCAATGAAATCCATCCTGAAAGGTAGCCGACCACAGGGTGGTATATTTGTGAAAGGAAAGTATATTCGCCTCCCGACCGTTTAATCATTGTACCTATTTCGGCGTAGCTGAACGCTCCCGAAAGGGCTACTATTCCTCCTAATATCCACAGGGAAAGCACGACTCCCGTATTGCTTAACGATTCAAGTTGAAAGCCCAGGCTGGTAAATGCTCCTGCACCTATCATATTGGCTACAACAATAGATACTCCGGTAAGAGCACTTATCTTAGCTTTACTTTTATCCTTCAAAATAGTTTTGTGGTTTATACTGGTTTATATCATTGCCTATTATACTCTATAAGTAACTGGTAAGCGCTGATGGTGCTGTCAGTATTCATATAGCTGTCCCTTATCTTCTTATAATCTTCCAGTATTTTTCCGGCTCTGTTGTATATAGCCGAGTCTACTGCCGGCGCAGGCTTGTGATCTTTGGGGTATGTATAGACGAAATAACCTTTGTCACCGGCATATACAGGTATCTGGAAAAACTCTCTTGGCAGGGATTCTTTCTTCTGGCTCCTTCTTACAGCGTCATCCACAAAGAAATCAACCGCGTAATCAGGATAACCGAACAAATATCCGTATCCCCGGTTGCGTTCGTAACGGTCGGCATTCTCTATTGCACTGACGGCGATGCCGGGATCTGTACCCGGAACTAACCCGAATTGTCCGAAGAAACTTTCTTTTACCCTTAAAAGACTGTCTAATGCGCTTACACGCACAACATTAAGCTGCATTATACGTCTGTTGCCCTGAGCTGCCTTATAGGGAATCATTATAAAACGTAAATCGGGAATATTCAACTTATTTACAGCTTGTTGAACAGCATGCAGTTTGTCCAGATATATTCCCTGGTTTTTACGGTCTACTACATCGGCGCTTGTTTTCTTCAAACTGTCTTTATTGGCTAAAGGATACCAAAAAGAAACGAGGGAACTCATCGGTTTCACTCTGCCTAACATTGTGTAAAGCGCTTCATGGTCGAGCCCGTATTGCAATATGGAGTCTATGAGGTGTTGCTCATATTCTGTAAAGATTGGCTTTATTTCAGTCAGGGGCTTATTGCTCTTACATGATAAGACAAGTAAAAGAAAGAGGGCCGGAATTATATAAATATATTTTTTCATACACTGATCTATTCCTTATTTAGCAGACAACCGGTTGATAGTCTTTTTCATTTCAGATAATACTGAGGTGTCTTTTTCCTTTGTTATCAGCTCGTTTAACCTATCTATTATGTGGAGTTTACGGTAAGAATAGATATACCAGCCCAGAGCTTCGGCCGTTGTCAACCGTATTTCCGCCTCATCGTCCGGATCTGACAATATTGTGAATAATATATCGACTTCATCTGATGCCGGCTGGTTGCGAAAGCGGTTAATTTCAGATAATCGTTTTTTTACTCCTTCCGATTTATTCACCATCAGGTCAAAATCCTTTTTCTTACTTTCTTTGGTCGACCTGATATTCTTCAGGCTGCTGTCAAGCATGTCTCGCGAGTATAAAGGTAGATTTCCGGCTTGTTTCAGTAACTCTGTTTCGAGTTTATCGAGGTTCATCATCCTGAAACCTGAGGATAGTTTAAATACCAGGCGTTTCGATGTATTGTCATTTAGTATCATTCCGGCTACGGATGGCAGCAACTCTTCGGAACCATTTCTGGCAATGAGGTCTATCGCATACCGTTTTGTCAATTCATAGCTGTCAGACGAAGCAGCGGCAAGTACTTCTATAAAATCATCATTATCTATTTGAGATAACAGCATCAGCGCCTCAAGCCTTACGATCATAC
Organism: Dysgonomonas termitidis; assembly: GCF_054657735.1. Taxonomy (NCBI): domain Bacteria; kingdom Pseudomonadati; phylum Bacteroidota; class Bacteroidia; order Bacteroidales; family Dysgonomonadaceae; genus Dysgonomonas; species Dysgonomonas termitidis. The sequence goes on from NZ_BAAHYD010000003.1 coordinate 1,232,963, forward strand.
TGGGCGATTCGAAATAGGATCTTTTCAATAATGCCGAAATGTCCGTATAATCATTCTCGTAGAGCATCCGTAAAGCGATTGCCTGTATATCTACAGACGGGTTTAACAGAGCTTTTTTCCAGAATTTAATATCATTTTTATGAATTGTCAGGGCATCGTTGATATCGAAACCGGTCGTCACATTCCTTGCAAATCTGAAGGTAGGATCTCCAAATATATGCGTTTCCAGAAAGTGGGTGTATTTACCCCATTGACCTATCCGGAGGCCATGGCTGAGAAGTCCAAGGAATTCGTCCGGCCATTTGTCTTGTATGGTGTTAACTGTATTTGCCTGGGTTACAATGGTCTTTCCATTGTTGAATAAATAAGCGCCTGCTATATATTCCTCTTCGAAGAACGAGCCGTTGAAACATGCGTCAAACATAACAAAACGCGCATTAGGGGATATTTCAAGTATATCTTTCGGAGTAATTCCCATCGATGCATTTGTTATTGAGTCACTTGCTATCAGTTCCGGATCGAAAGCTTCTTCACACCATTCGCGCGGTACACCTAACAATTTCATATAAGAGTCTATCGCCTCTTCCTTGCTTTTACCTCTTTCCACAGCTGAAGATATCTTGCTGCGAAGATAAAATTTGATGTTTTCTATCGATGTATTGACGTCATTTCCTTTTTTATTGCCGGTCACATACTGATTGTCATTAGCCCCGTGATGATGGAATAGCATAATATCCAGATCGGGACGGAGAATTTCATTTAACCAATATGGTTTCATCGGCCAATAGGAGTCAAAGTCCATAAACTTAACAAAACTCCCGGGGTTGAATAGTGTCGGGAATTGCTCTTTAAGCGCCAGTTGCTCACCGGACCATGCTACCTGTGATTCGGAATTGTATCCGTATCCCCGGGCCATACTGAGATTATCTATAATATTGTTTTTCTCCTGAGATTTTATGGCAACGGCTTTTACGAGATAATCCCGCAACTGTTCGTATTTTCCTTTACTTCCTTTATCCAACGGCCTGATACGGCCTGTGTAAATATCGGAATGAAGCGACTGCCTGGAATCTGCCCGTAATGAATAATAAAACAAAAGAGGTTTTACAGAGTCTTGTTTCAGAAACTCGAAAGAAAGGTCGAAGTCATCGTAGAAACGGTCAGATGCAATGCTGGAGCGTTGCCAGTCCCGTTTTTGATTCATTTTGAAGGCCGATGTCAAATGTTGTGCATCCCGTATCATAGCCACAGGAATATCCCCGATAAATACGGCTCCTTCTATGGGATTATCGGCTGACAGATATAATTGTTTCAATTTATGCTTTATGGAGTCGGGATTGTTCCAACGGTCGACAACTATAAACGTTTTAAGTCCATCGGCTTCTACCGATCCGGCATAACTTTCGACTTCGCTTTTTGCTTGTACATAGCTTATACTATCTATCACAATGGCAAAGCCTCTCCTTGTGTCTTTAGCTCCTACAGTCGCGCAATAGGCAAACAATAGAATAATAAGTATCTTGTATTTCATTTTCTTCTTAAAATGTAAAACCAAATGATGTTGCAATCCCTATACGATCGGGTTTATTGAAATTATCGGTATCCAGAGCCGATTTTGTATAACTGGCACCGGCTGTCAGATATATGGTTGACGGAAGGTTTCCCATCCGTGTTTGTTTACTTAATTTGAATGAAGCATCGCCTCTATAATGATCGGATGTAAGATATTCAAAGACAGGATACGACCACAGATTAGCTAAAGCCAGACCTGTAAAATCCGCTTTTGAAGAAAGATTACGTTGGTATGAAGCCTTTAAATCGAAGCCTAATTGGAAATTCTTTGGCAACCGGAAGGTCTTGCCTCCTTTTATAGCGACATTGACGTTTGAATATTTTTGCAGATGCATATCAGGCAGGAGTGTGGTCTTATGTTGCTCAAATTCTGCCGCGACTCCCAGCATATAATCTTTCCAGCCGGATCTTTCTTTCAGCCATATGTAATCCAGTCCGATTTTTGTCGTTTTATTTTTATATTTTACCGATTTATTATATATCTCCCAGATTTGCTGATTATTACTGTTTGTTATTTTTTTCTGGTCGTACCATATACCTTTGGAATTGTTGTTGTCGATATTGACCTTTAGAATATGTGATGTTTGACCCTGTTTTACAGAAAATATATTCATCAGCGAGTAAATTGTTTCCTTATAATCTCCTGATCTGAACATATTACTATTCCCGGAGCCACTTACAGAACTATTGTCACTCTCCGAGACAGCACCGTCTTCAGACTTTTCTTCATTGCTTTTATAGCCTAACTGGAGAATATTTTCATATATATTCTTTCTCCATTTAATCTGGGCATTACTACCAAACGCAGTTCCTTTGTATTGGCGGCCATGTGATATTCCCGATTCGATGGTATAATTGCCTAATCCTTGAAACAGGAAGTAATTATGGTCTTTCTTAGTAGTTGTGGTAACGGAGATAACTTCCTTATAGCCTTCATATCCAAAATCAAGCCCGATACTCCAATCCGGCAATAAGTTATACATGATACCCGGGTAAATAGAATAACGTGTGGCATCAATCCTGGGCCGGGGGTCGCTCTGGTCGGCAGAGCTGCCTCCATTGTAATCTACGGCAACGGCCCATTTCAGTTTTTTGTTGAGGGTGGAAGCCATTACTCCTTTTATGGCGAAACGTTCATTGTCATAATCACCTCCTATACTGTCACCCAATATGAAGGGATTGCCTTGGGAAGGCATCAGTACGTCTTTCCACTTCTGGCCTTTCAACCCTGATATATTGTAGGAAAAACTTCCGTAGAAATGAAGTTTATTTACCCGTTTAAATCCTTCCAATGCGACTTGTCCGCTATTCATAGACCTCGGGTCAGAAATATATTTATAATCTCCCGAAGTATGATTATAGGTAATCTGTCCGTTCATCCGGTCCCTGTCTACTTCGATATATGCAACAGGATTTGACGTTTGCAGTCCGGTATATTGTATTGGCAATAGCGAATAGTCGGCAGGGCTTGTAATGCTGTCGCCAGACTGGGCATTACAAGTTGCCGCTGTGTACAGACAGATGAATCCGGTCAGGATTATATTTTTGTAAATAAACTTCATCTAGGTTTATGATTTAATTATCTAGTCTACTGTGACAGGATGAACAAATGGGGTAGGAGTCTGATCTTTCAGGAAGTCCTCTGTCGAGTTGTTTGTATCTTTGTAGATAACTTTGCCGTCTATTATCTGCTTCACTTTACGGCGGACACTTTTTCCGTTATATGTACCTCCTGTTATAAACGTATAACCCGCGTCCAGATCTGAATGAATTCTCTTATTACGTTTCCCGGGGTCATTATAGACACATTCTATCGCATCCACCACATATTCTTTTGGAATCATCAGATATTGTGTAGCTGCAGATGTACCCGGTTTTGTGGACAGATTGCTTGCATTTGCCGCGAATGCAGCGGGATCTACTCCTTCCGGGAAGCGGAACATTATCAGTGCAGGGCCGAATACCGAATATAAAGCGTCATTCTGTGTCGTTGTAGTTGTCGATAATAAGGTCAGATTAGGTACACCGGCGGCATCCGCATCTTTTCCATTATTGATGTCCCCTACATAAGTTTCCCATGTCGCATTACCCAGGTTTACAGGAGAAGCCGGATTGCCCAGAGGGTCTGTTTGATGATCTATGCCATCCTGGGCAATCACAATACTGGTGCGAGGCTCGAGCGGATGATCTTTACCTGATCCCTCTATATAAAAACTATAGCCCCACAAAGGCAATACATTTAAGAGTTCCCCATTGTTATCGACCCAGACGGATGCACTACTGGAGGTAGCCGGATCTAAACAGCCAATACCTATATTATCCAGATATATAACTTCGTCTGAGTTGTTATATATTTCCATAAACTGATCGGAACTATAACCTACGGCTTTTCCTTCTACCGGAGAACCTGCATAATAATATTCTTTAAATACAAGTCCACCTGTAAGAGATGTTGCATGGAGGTCTACAGAAACAGCCATATCCAGAGACACAGTCTGATTTTCTTTCAGCCCGTTGAAGGCAAATTCTTCAGTTTCGTGAACTACGGTGAAGTTATATAAACCTGATACCAGATTGAATTGAGCTATACCACTGGCATCGGTGGTAGCTGCAGTACTGGAGCCGGTCTGGGAATTTACTGCTTTTACTTCAACTCCCGAAGCCAGCCCGTTGTATCCTTCCGGGTAATTTACTGTTACTTTTACGACATATCTTTTTGCTTCTTCATCATTGTCGCTACATGACGGAAGTAATAATATTGAAAGTAAAAAGATAAGCAAACAAAGTGACCGGGCGGTTTTAACCGAGAACTCTTTAGCATTGTTATGCTTAAAAAGTAATGTTTTCATAATTGTTTCGATGTTTTAAAATTTATAATTGATTTCTGCTCCAAAGTAGAACCTCGTGTTCCTTTTTACATCAAGTGAGGTCCTGTTGCTTTTTTGCAGCGGATTCATTTTCAGAAAGTTATTTGCCATAAAAGACAATGTGAGATTGCGCGAAAATTCTTTTGTCAACCGCAGGTTGAACTGAACGGCCGGAGGCAGGCTTTCTTCTACAAAGTAGTACGATTCACTGTACGTCCTTACCATTGCCTGATAGTCATTATGGGTGGAATATTCAGGTTTCCAATCATGGATAGTGCCTGTATTGTCCATAAACCCGACAGGGTCTACATAGCGGGTAGCACTCATATCTTTCAAGGCAGCATCGCCATACACCCTGTTGCCATTATCATCGTAATAGTAAATCAGGGAGTTGCCATTTTCATCATCCCATTTGTATTTGAACTTAGAGTTCCACACTATCTGGCTTGTAAGTGAAACTATCATTTTTAGTTGGGGTACATGGGTTATCATCCGGATATTTGTATTTATCCGCTGCCGGATTGTTTTATCGTTGGCCGGCATTACTGCTATATACGGATATGGTTCTCCATATAAAAGTTGCGAGATAGTTATGTATGTAGGGAGAGTATTGTAGCTTTCCTGCCACAACCAGGCTCCGTCTATGACAAACGATGTATTTATGGCTTTTATCTTACCTAAATCGACAATGTATTCAAACCCTTTTTTTATAAGCGTCTGGTTGTTTGCCGGCGTATTGTAAGTATATATCGCTACACTGGTCGATGATGGAGCCTCCAGGCGGTTTCCGTTCTCGTAATAGTAGACTTTGCCGTTTTCAAATTCCGGCATTTTGCCTGCTCCGTTTACTGTAAACTTCTCATAAAAAGAGAAGTGAGGAGTGGAGTAAAACGATAGCCCGTCTTTTAATTTTTCGTGATATGCTGTTAATGAGACGGAGACTTTATTTATCCTGAAAGACAAGCCTAACTCTTTTTTAGTGCTGCGTGCCGGTTTCAGGTTAGGGTTGGATGTGTTTAATACTTCGGTCGATATCACAGCTAAAGAGTTTTCCCCATCCAGATAATTGAGACTCATATTGTCGAAATAGGCATTATCCGGCGATATATATGACAAGGTTGGCATTTTGGATGAAAGTCCATAGCCTATGTCGATACTAAAATGATCGAATAACTGGTTGTTCTTTTTATTGAGAAATTCAAAACTTGTATTTATTCTGGGTTCTACCGAATGAAAATTTCCCGGTTGTACTTTTACAAAACGTGTCCCTGCCTGTACTGTAAGCTCGGTTGTGCCTATAGGCTGTACAACTTTATCTTCTATAAAGAAGGCATAACTTTTTAGCGTAGGGATGTCTTTAGGAGCCCTTGGCCTGATACTGGTTGTAAGATTTAGCATTGGCGGCCTGGATATGTCATATTCAAGCCCGCGGCCGTTATTCCCTGTAAGAGAGAAGTCTAATCCCATCTTAACGGAATTGAGGGTTTGCTCGAAAAATTGGCGGCTCCAGTTCCCTTTTAGTTTGGCAAAAACGTTATATGGTTTACCATCTGTAGAGTAATCCGTATAAAATACCCCCGGCAGATATTGTTCCTCAAACATTCCGCCTTCGTAGGAAGTGGGATAGGGTACAGCTCCGGTAGACAGTACCTGTAATGACTTGGTACGGCTTGTGTTCGATGCATAGTCACCCGATATACTATATTCCAGATTGGTGATCCATGATTTACGCAGCATCCATTTACCATCGATTCCCCAGCGGACTCCTTTTTGTGATGTCTTTTTTAATTCTTCGCTATTCATCTCAGGGTCGGACTTATTCTCGTCGATCGTGCTGTAGCCTGACAAGCGGATATTCACATCTAAAGGATTCGCTTTGTTGAGGAAAGTATTTGAGTATGCCACTGTTGCTGTCAGGCGCTTATAACCGTCAGATTTTTCACGAATATCATCGTAAGCTTCAGCATAATCAGCTCCTACGTTCAGTATGCCGGAGCGCTCTGGTAAGCGTAAGCCTTTATATATACTTCCTATCTTAGTATTCGGGTCTGTTTTCAATTTGGCTGTCCAGGGTTGCTCCCCGATCTTTGTTTTTACCAACACAACTCCTGAGGTAAGATTTCCGTATTCAGCAGAAGGCACCCCTTTGATGACTTCTACCGACTCCAGGTTGTCTGCGGAAATGTCACGTAAATCGATCCCTCTCCCGGAATAGCTGGTTTCATTGAATGATTTACCAGACCGGGATGTGTTGATCGTCTGCATGTTCGCGTCATTTGATATTGGGGCTCCATCCACAATAACCAACGTTCCCAATGCGCTGTTGTCGTTTTCTGTTATTTCCCTGATCTTTACTTGTCCCGGTGATGACAAAGCCGGATTGTCCGTTATTTGTCCCGGTAGCAATTGGAATATATCAGTTAAGCTTTTGGGCTGAATATGCTCGATTGCTTCTCTTCCGATTGTTGAGATTGACCCCAGCTTGTTTTCTGTTGCAGTAACCGTTACTTCATTCAAAGACAGGCTTGTCGGTTGTATTTTCTGTGTCCATCCTTCGATATTTGAATGAATGGCTTTGGTTACGGTTATTTCTTTATAACCCAGGAGGTAAAATCTGATACGGTGTGTCCCTGCAGGAACATTGTCCAATACAAATACTCCCTTTTCATCGCTTCTGGACCAGAGGCCGAGATCGACAATAGAGATAATTGCCATCTCTACCGGAGCCATCTCCAAAGAATCTAATACAACACCTTTGATTTGATAAGTATTATTCTGAGCCAGGGATGGATTTGTGTTACCTAAAATTAAGAAAAGGATTACTACTGCAGCAAGTTTACTGTGAAAGAAATTCTCTTTCATTCGGCAAAATTTATTAAATTTTATCAACAGATAAATGATGGATGAATTACAATCTATTAAATGATCATCAAAATTAGACTGTTTTGAAGATATCCTCAATACCTATTTCTGGGTATTTTTACCGTGCATCATACTCATTTTTATGTTAAATTGGGAGGAGATAATACAAAAAACAAGCAGCTTTCGTTGTAAGGCTGTTTTGGTATCTCCGACCCGGGAAGAATATAGACAGGCAATAATGCAATTTCACTTTTTGTCCCGGATACAGAATGTATGCATAATTATCTGACAGTAATACTGCGGCAGACAGGCTGAAGCCTAAAAATATTTCAAAGAACTCATAACTTAAAAACCGGCTAAATATAAGAATAAGGAACGTGAATCACTGTTCGATACATTTACGTATAAAAGGAAGCTATCCAACCGGGCAACTTCCTTTTTTCAGAAATATGACTACTCATTAAATTACTTTTACCTGTTAATGATGCACGAAGAATGCTAATCATTTAGATTTTTCAGGATACGTTCGGCATCCAGCTTTCCTTTTTCCAGGATACTTTCCATCAATACCGGAGCCCCGTTCTGACGTTTGCTTTCGTTCGATGCTTCCATAAATGTGAATATCTCGATTGTCTCATCAGGGTCGACAGGCACTTCTTTCGTCTTGAAGAATTGCAGAATCTGATCCAGCAGTACCGCATATCCCTTATAACCATCGGCCTGCACTACCTTTGTGCTACAAAAAACTGTTCCCCCGAAGTAATTATGGCCTGTGCGGATACTGCGGAATGTTCCGATCCTGCCGTCTGCCCATACACCTGTGACTACGCTGAAATCCTTTGTCGATAAGCGGCTTACTTCTGTGCATCCGGTTCCCATAACGGTATATAACGTTTCCACACCATGTATGCCGTACCACGTGAAATCTGCATGACTGGGTTCGTATGCATCAGGTGAATAGCAATCCGCTCCAAGCACTTTACCATGATCTCCCTTACGTATTTCCTGATTTACAGGGGAATATCGGAGGGCTGAAGACGAAAATACAGGAACATTATACTTTTTTGCGAGTTTAAATATCGCGATTGCTTCAGCCAGATTGGCGGCAACCGGTTTGTCTATAAACATGGGTTTTCCGGCTTTAAAAACTTCGAGAGCCTGTTCCAAATGCAGATTGCCATCATTGGTTTCGAGGAGTACACAATCTACCTGTTTGAGCATTTCGGCAATTGAAGATGTTATCTTTACTCCGTGATTCCCGGCTTCTTCAATATATCCGGGTATGCGTTTTGCGCTACTCTCGATTGTTTTTGATCCGTAGGGATAAGCAGCGACAATCTTGAATCCTTTGTACTGTTCAGCTGCATTTTTATCATTCAACAGTTTGATAAATGCCGGGGAGTGTGATGTATCCAGTCCTATGATTCCCAGTTTTATTACATCCTGGGAATACAAACCTCCTGATATAAACAGGGAGATGATTGATATTACTATAATTTTTAGCTTCATATGGCAGTAATTATTATAAGGTTAGGGTCTCTCAGACCTATTCATTGTTTTGGCTATCCTCACTGAACCAGTAAAGAGGCACTATCTTTATCGAGATATAGGATGACATCATCCTCAGTCCTTAGTACAGATGCCGGACAGGCTTCCGAAATATCTCCGTTTATCATATTATATATGGCCTGGGATTTAGATTTGAATGGTACTATACAGTACAAATACCGGGCTGATAGTAAGGTCGGTATCGTCAATGTCAACGCCTGTTCCGGCACATCTTCTATTCTGGCAAAGCACTTGTCGTTTACCTGCTGTTGCCTGCACATTTCGTCGAGTGTAACAACCTTAACAGTCTCCGCATCATTAAAGTCGGCAACATGGGGATCATTGAACGCAATGTGTCCGTTTTCACCTATGCCCAGACATACAATGTCAGGCGGATTCCTCTCCAGCAAAGCGGTATAGCGTTTGCATTCCTCGTCAGTCGGTTTATTTCCGTCAAGATAGTAAATATTCCGGAAGGGCAGCAGTCCGAATATCTCTTTTTTGAGGAAATTGCCAAACCTTTGCGGTGCATCTTCACTCAGATCGATATACTCGTCCAGATGGAAAGCATTGATTCTTCCCCAATCTATATCTTGATAACTAACCAGTTCCTTTAGAAATTCAGACTGAGAAGGAGCCGCCGCAAAAATCATATTGATATGTTCATTCCGGCTGAGAAGTTCTTTTATTTGTGTAGATACATCCAACGCAGCATTGACTGACATTTCTTTAGTTGAAGTATATATTTTTACCGTCAACTTGTCCTTTTTAAAGATCATGATTTAAGATTATTGTTTTGTGTATAAATAACTTTACCTTTTACGATTGTCGTTTGTACCGCAATATCAGAGTCGAAAATAACAATGTCGGCATCCTTGCCTGACTCAAGAGATCCTTTGGTTTTATCAACACCAAGAATACGGGCAGGATTCCGGGTTATCATCTTTATCGCATCGGATAAAGAAATCCCGGCAACTTCGACCATCGTGCGCACGAGCCGGTCGGCCGTGGCCACACTGCCGGCGAACGCGCTACGGTCGGGAAGTTTGGCTACGCCATCTTCTACAACAACCACCTGCCCCTTGTCTCTACTGCCCAATATATATTCTCCGTCCGGCATGCCCGCAGCCCTCATGGAGTCGGTGCACAAGGCAATATTATCGATGGATTTGAATTTACAAACATACTGGAGCAACGATTTAGGAAGATGTATTCCGTCGGCGATGATCTCCACGCTCATATCATCTATCATATAAGTGGCTTCAACGGCTCCTGCATAGCGGTAAGCGTTGCGCCGGGTGATTGTGGACATGCAGGAATAGAGATGGGTAACGTGAGTGAAGCCGTTTTTATAAGCTTCGGTAACCTCTTCATAAAGCGCGTCTGTATGCCCGAGTGAAGCCAGAATACCTTTCGACCGCAACAATCGTCCCAATTCTAAAGCGCCATCCAGTTCGGGAGCCATACTCCAGCGGATAATGTGTTTCTCTCCGTGAGCTAATATCAGGTTATACTCTTCCGGTTCCGGGTTCCTCAGGTATTCCGGGTCTTGGGCGCCCCGCTGATTGTAGGCAAAATAAGGCCCTTCGAGATGTAATCCCAGAAAATCCGCACCATCTGTATTTTGCTCTTTTGCCTGTTCATATATAGTAAATGTGTTTAGCAGTTCTTCTGTCGTGCTGGTCAGGGTGGTGGGGACAAGGCTTGTTGTTCCGTACCGCGCATGTGTACGGGCCGCCCCGAGGTATGCTTCCACTGTATTGTCCATGAAATCATGTCCTCCGGCACCATGTGTATGCATATCAATAAATCCCGGGGATACATAGTTTCCTTTGGCATCGATTACCATATCAGAATCGTTGTATTTGCCAAAAGGACCTTCCCCTATCTGCGATATAATGCTGTCGGTGCATACGGCAAAGCCGTTTTTTAGTATCCCTTCAGGTAGGATTAAAGTAGCATTTTCTATTATAGTTCTCATTTCGGGTTCTGTTTTTAGTAATCGGTTAGGACTGATTTAACGATAGCTCAAAATTAAGCTTTTATATTTTCAGAATATGGTTTGTAATGCGAATGACTGTTCTCATAAGACGTCAATGTTTCATTTAGAACATGAAATGGCGTCCTGTTACAATTGACAATAATCAGATAAAGTAAGAGCTTATCAATGCTTGTCATCAGCCACTATCAACTCAAAAGGTAACACTATTTACAGTAAACAGTAAACAGTGAACAACTCGTATCTCGTATCTCGTATCTTGTCTACTCGTAACTCGTAACTGCCTCTAGGGCGAAGAAATAATATTCGCCGAAGCGAAGGCGAGGCAAACTTGTAACTGTTAAAAAGTAACAAAGGTAACAGATATATCAGTTAACAGTTAGCAGTAAACAGTGAACTAACTTGTAACTTGTAACTGCCCGCAGGGCGAAGTAACTTGTAACTGCTTTAATCAATCTATCAAAGAACTATCAGCTAACAGCTAAAGGCTATCGGCTCTTATTTTATAGATAAATGTTTAAGAAAAAAATAACAACCGTTTTTACCTGAAAATTCCATACGGAAATAATTGAAAAGTATTTCTGCGCCTTAGCGTCTTTGCCGGAGATGATCAGTTCTTATTGCTTCTTATATAATTTTCTGTATTCCGCAGGCGATATGGATTTATATTTCCGGAATATCCGAGATACATTTTTAAAATCATCGAATCCGGACTGTATGGCAGCATCCGGCAGATGTTCGTCAGTGGTTAACAGTAGTTTTATAAAATGATTGATACGGTGATCCAATACGCATTGGTATATGGATGTGCCGACCAAGGCTTTGAATTTTTTTTCAAGGACCCTCCTCGATAAAGGGACGATATCGACTATATCGTTGACTGATACCTTGTTATTGTAGTTTTTGTTGATATAATCCAGTATTATCTTTATGTGTTCGTCCGAAACGGCATATTTGTCTGTCGACGATCTGTTTTCTATATACAGGGGCTTGACTACTATATTGAAAGCCTCTTTTATCTCCCCTTTGATATATTTGTCGAGTAGCCTGGCTGCCTGATATCCTCCGTTTTCCACATCGAGTACGATGGAGGATAGCGTAGGAGTGGACAGGTTACATAACAGTGTATCGTTGTCCACGCCCAGTATAGCTACTTCATCAGGTATATTGATATTAAATATGTTGCAGGTTTCCGATATTTGCAGTGCATAATAATCGTCACAGGCGAAAAGGGCAGTCGGCTTAGGAAGGGATTGCAGCCATTTCCCCATATATTCTGTATTGTAAAGCCATTCTTTGTTGTCGGGATTTTTGTTTTCCAGTATCTTGCATTTATACCCGGCTTTTTCAATTCTTTCCTTATAGCCTAATCCTCTCTCCCGGGACCAGATTGCATTCGAGTACCCGTAATATGCAAAGTTTCGGTAACCTTTCGCCAGAAAGAAGTCTGCGGCCATGGCACCTGTTTCGTAGTAGTCACCTGTCAGATTCGAAATGGATTTATTCCTGTCGCGATAGTTCTGTACAATGATCGGGATATCCAGAGTTTCGAATAATTCCAGATTTACATCCCGGAGTTGTGCTATGATGGCGTTTGCTTTCCATTTTTTTGCAAAGTCGGCGACACCCGCTTCGCCATACATCATTTGGTAATACAGAGGCATCCGCAGAAACGACCACGGCCCCACTTCTCTGGAGTACCGGATAATACCTTCCAGCAACCGGCGGCTATAACCACTCGAAAAATCTGTCAATACAAGTATCTTTAGCATAGTTATACAAGATTAGTTTAAAGTATTTTGGTTTATGATAGATAAGGTGATTGTACTATGAAATAAGCGAATTTTAAACTGGCTCCAAATCTTAAAAATAATCTAAACATTGTTTAATCGCCGGAATATTCAAATTTAATTTTTATATTTCCAAACAGAAAGCTAAGTAAAGTTATTTATATGCCTCAACCTGATATTTAGACTATAGTAGCAAATACGAAACTATATTATAAGTATAATATGGAGTTTTAGACTTGAAGAAGTATAACGGCTCCACATATTTTTTTATATCAGGCCGGAAATATTCAGTGGCTAAAGATAAAAATAATTTATAAATGAAATTGATACCTTGATATGGATACCATATTATTAAGAGATTATTAACATAAAATTCAAAATACGAAGAAATACCAATCTTTACTATTTGTGTATACCGGCCTGTGTGGATTTAAATACTCTGTATTACAGTGTATTGGTGAGCTATGGCGGGAATCTCCATATTTGCTGTTAGATTTAACATTATCTGTCTTTAAGACGAAACACAGTCTCCGTGATATTCAGAATGTCTGATAATATATGTATAATAAAGGCTTTAGGTCATTGCAGGGAGATGTTGACGTTTTTTGAGAATAGTAAGGCGTCATTTGAGTTCGGTTTTGTATCAAATAAGATTTTCTTTGTATTTAGTAACTGAGAATCAAATTTAACCTCTATAAAACACATTATCATGAGTACACGACGTGATTTTATAAAAAAAGCAATTGTGAGCACATCGGCTCTTTCGTTCGGGGGAGTTTTAAACGGTTTAAGTGCAAAAAGTTATTCCAATATCAACGGGGCAAACGACAAAATACGTATTGCCGCAATTGGAGTTAATTCGCGGGGAGGGGCCTTGGCTGCGAACTTTGCGAAACAAAAAGGTTGCGAGATAACCTATATATGCGATGTCGACAGCCGTGCTATCGCCAAATGTTCCGATGCCGTAGCTAAGATTCAGGGATTCAGTCCAAAGGGCGAAAAGGATTTACGGAAAGTTTTCGAATCGAAGGATGTGGATGCGGTTATCATTGCCACACCCGACCACTGGCATGCCCCCGCGGCTTTGATGGCGATGCAGGCAGGCAAAGACATATATCTGGAAAAGCCATGCAGCTATTGTCCCGAAGAAGGCGAAATACTTATCAACGGCGTAGCAAAGTATAACAGGGTTCTGCAAATGGGTAACCAGAGACGTTCCTGGCCAAATGTACAGGAAGGGATACAGGCGATAAAAGAAGGCATTATCGGTAATGTACACTTCGGGAAAGCATGGTACACCAACAATCGCACCTCGATAGGTACAGGAAAAGAGGTTGCCGTACCCGAATGGCTCGACTGGGATCTATGGCAGGGGCCTGCGCCACGCATTGCTTATAAAGATAATATAGTACATTACAACTGGCACTGGTTCTGGCGCTGGGGAACAGCCGAATCCATGAATAACGGCACACATATGGTCGATATACTGCGCTGGGGTATGGAACTGGAATATCCTACGATGGTGAACTCGGCCGGGGGGCGTTATTTCTTCAAAGACGATTGGGAAACACCGGATACACAAGTGATAAATATGGAATTCGGGAAGAATAAATCCATGACTTGGGAAGGCCGTAGCTGTAACGGAAGAACTATCGAAGGCAGCAGCGTAGGCGCTATGTTCTACGGGGACAAGGGTAGTATGCTGATTACCGGAAGTGACGGTTACAGGATTTTCGACCTGGATAATAAAGTCGTGAAACAGCAGTACAGCAAAATTGAGATAGATCCGCGCAACCTGATGAATCCTGCCGAAAGTCTGGACGCTCTGCATATAAATAACTTCTTCGATGGTATCAGGAAAGGAGAAAAATTGAATTCGGATATAGTTTCAGGGCATAAGAGTACATTGCTGATGCAGGTCGGTAACATTGCTCAACGCGTAGGGCGGCAGTTGAACATAGACCCGGCAAACGGACGTATCATGCAGGATACGGACGCGATGAAATACTGGAGCCGCGATTATCAGCCTGGTTGGGAAATGAAACTGTAAATGAGTATTTTTTAATCTTTAAATTTTAAAATCTTGAAATATAAAAATACCCATGAGCCAAATAAACAATCAACAATTAAACAAACGTAATACAACCATTGCAATAGTTATTGTAGGTGCGATGTTCTTTATCTTCGGTTTGGTCTCATGGGTTAATGCGATCCTTATTCCATATTTCAAGATTGCGTGTGAATTGACGCACTTCGAATCCTACTTCGTGGCCTTTGCCTTTTATATAGCCTATTTCTGCCTGTCTATTCCATCGGCCCATATATTAAATAAAGTGGGCTATAAACGGGGGATAATGTATGGCTTCTTCTGTATGGCCGTGGGGGCGGCCTTGTTTATCCCTGCTGCTCTTACCCGGACATACGGAATATTCCTCGCCGGATTGTTTGTAATAGGCGCGGGGCTGACGATACTCCAGTCGGCGGCCAATCCTTATATAACGATCGTAGGGCCTATCGAGAGTGCGGCTAAGAGAATAAGTATGATGGGGATATTCAACAAATTCGCGGGTATAGTCTCCCCTCTTATCTTCGCTGCCGTGGTACTGAAGGTTACGGACAGTAGCCTGTTCACCCTCCTGGAATCCGGCACATTGGACGACGCCTCCAAAAATATGATGCTCGATGATCTTATCCGCAGGGTAATAAAGCCTTACGCGATATTATCCGTAGCATTATTTTTGTTCGGAGTATTTGTCCGCTATTCCGTACTGCCCGAAATAGATCCTGAAAAAAATAATAAGGAAGAGGAGAATTGTACTCACAAAAGGACTTCCATCTTTCAGTTTCCATATCTGATACTGGGTGCTTTTGCTTTGTTCGTTCATGTAGGGACACAGATTATAGCCATCGACACCATTATCAGTTATGCAGGCTCAATGGGCATGAATCTCTTGGAGGCCAAAGCTTTCCCTTCTTATACTTTGACGGCGACCATAATCGGTTATATGATAGGAATTGTATTGATACCAAGATATGTATCTCAGACAAGGGCATTGCAGGTTTGCTGTACACTCGGTCTGTTACTGTCTTTCGCCATTATCCTTGTAAGTAAGGAAGTTGTTATTCTTGGTCACGAAAGTACCCTTTCCATCTGGTTCCTGTGTGCGCTGGGACTTCCCAATGCCCTTATCTATGCAGGCATATGGCCGCTGTCGATAAAAGGATTAGGACGGTTTACAAAGATAGGGTCATCACTGATGATTATGGGGTTGAGTGGAAATGCGATAATGCCGATAGTTTACGGGAGTTTTGCCGACCTCTGGGATTTGCAACATGCTTACTGGGTATTGATTCCATGCTATATGTATCTGATATTCTTTGCTGCACACGGACATAAGATTCAATCATGGTCATTCAGGCCAAAGAAATAATACATTTGATATATGAAATACTTAAAATATATATTCTGCTTTCTTCCGGTTCTGATTCTAATCACAGCTTGTAATATGCAATCGGGAAGTAAGAAATTTAATGGTTCGGAAGGAGAAGTGCGCCTGATCACAGTAGCACCCGCACACTTCCATGCTGCTTTGTTGCAGAAGTCCATGTTGCAGCAACTGAATTACAACGTGCAGGTATATGCCCCGAGCGGGCCCGAACTGAATAATTATATGGACCTGATTGATTCATATAATACCCGGGAGAATAATCCCACATATTGGAACCTTAAAGTATATACAGGGGATGATTTCTTCGGGAAAATGCTCTCCGATAAGAGCGGGAATGTCGTGGTGCTGGCCGGAAACAACCAGTTGAAGACTGATTACATACTACGTTCTGTGGGTGCCGGGCTGAATGTCCTTGCCGATAAACCGATGGCAATAGATAAAGCTTCTTTCGAACAATTGAAAGAAGCATTTACACTTTCTGCAAAAAATGATGTACTTTTGTATGATATCATGACCGAACGCTATAATTTCATCAATATACTGAACCGTGTCCTTATGCAGGACAAAGAACTCTTTGGCACGATAACCAAAGGCACGCCGGAAAATCCTGCCGTAGAAATGGAAAGTGTACACCACTTCTATAAAATTGTATCCGGGACACCTCTTACACGTCCTGCATGGTATTACGATGTGGAACAGCAGGGTGAAGGAATTGTGGATGTTACCACACATCTGATCGATATCGTCAACTGGGAATGTTTCCCCGAAGTCGCACTGGATTATAAAAAAGACATAAAAGTGACCGGCGCCAGCCACTGGGCAACACCTGTCACTTTAGAACAATTCCGCCGTTCTACAAAGGCTAAGAAATTTCCCGGTTATTTAAGCAAATATGTAAAAGACTCCATTTTATACGTCAATGCCAATGGTACGATCAATTATCAGGTAAAAGGCGTGAATGTCGGCATAAAAGTTGTGTGGGACTATCAGGCGCCCGAAGGAACAGGCGATACGCACCGGACGATAATTAACGGGACCAAAGCGGTACTGTTGGTACTACAGGGGAAAGAGCAAGACTATAAATCCAGGCTTTATATCAAAAAAGGAGCAGAGGCTACCGAAAGCGATTTCAGGAAGAATATTGCAAGAGCGATCAGCGACCTGAAAAATATTTACCCCGTATCACTCAAAAATGCATATGACGGCATGTTGGAAATAGAAATATCTCCGAGTATGGATGACGGGCATGAAGCACATTTCTCGAAAGTAGCGGAGAAATACTTCAACTTTCTGATTACACGTGAAATGCCCGATTGGGAAGTGCCGAATATGCTGGTTAAATATTATATAACAACCACCGCCCTGGAACTTGCTAAAGAAAAAAGATCCGGTGCATTGAAACAATAAAAGAGATGATATTTAAAAAAAAACAATATAGACGATGAAAACACAAAATTTATCTCGCAGAGATTTCCTGAAGAATATGGGTGTAGTAGGAGGGGGTGGACTTCTGTTATCTTCTTTACCGTTACTGCATGCATATGCCCTTAAAAAAGAGAAGGATGTAGCCGGATCTAAAGCCCGGCTTGCAATTATCGGAACGGGTTCGAGGGGAATGTATCACATTAATCATCTGTTGCAGATTCCACATGCTGAAATAGTGGCTATATGTGACATTTACCAGCCTCACTTGGATAATGCGGCAAAGCTATGTCCAAAGGCAAAGCAATATAAAGATTACAACGAAGCAATTAATGCCGCGGACGTCGACGGTATCCTGATCTCTACACCGCTTCATCAGCATGCGCCTATTTCTATTGCCGGACTTAAAGCCGGAAAGCATGTATTTTGCGAAAAATCGATGGCAAGAACTATCGAACAGTGTAAAGAGATGTATGAGGTTTATAAAGAAAGCGGCAAAGTCTTGTACATTGGGCTACAACGCTTGTTTGACCCTAAATACCTGAAAGCTCTGGAGCTCATACAGAACGGTACAATTGGTGAGATAGTAGGTCTTCGTAACTTCTGGTACCGGAATAACGACTGGCGCAGGCCTGTACCTGAACCATCGTTGGAGAAACAGATAAACTGGCGTTTATACAGGGAGTCTTCGGGCGGTTTGATGACTGAACTTGCTTCGCATCAGCTACAGATGGGCACTTGGGTAAATAAGTCCCTGCCTGACTATATTACAGGTTTCGGAGATATCCTTTTCTGGAAAGACGGACGAGAAGTTTACGACAGCGTAAGCGTTATTTACCATTATTCCAACGGGTTGCGTATGACATTCGAATCCATTATCTCGAATAAGCATTACGGAATGGATGAGCAGGTACTCGGTCATAAGGGTACACTCGAACTGGCACAGGGACTGCTATATATGGAAAATCCAAAACCGGCGCCGGGAATACAACAACTGATAAATCAGATAGAACATAAGGTATTCGACAGTATACCGTTTGCCGGTCCCAGCTGGGTGCCTGAAACTGCATCTAAGGCGTTGGGAGAGCCTATTTTAGATAATATCCAGACACACGACGGGTCTAACACTACAGGCGCTGCAGTAGATGATGGTTCATTGGCTCTTGTATCTGCTTATTGTACTTCTGTTATCACCGGAGAATCTATGCCGATGCTGGTAGAGGAAGCATATTATGCATCCGTTCTGGCCCTGTTGGGAAATAAAGCTATGGAAGAGCGTTCTGTAATCGAGTTCCCTAAAGAATACGAAATACCTTACCTGTAATATAACTACTGACATGAAAGATATAAAATTTAAAATAACAGCAAAGAGGCAACGGACAGAGTTAATCATATGGGGAGCCTCTTTTGTATTCGCGTTCTTATTGAATGTATATTCCATTATTGCCTTTGATACGGAATGGAAAGAACTCTATACACAATTGTTATGGGTGCTGAGTCTAAGTATAGGTTTCTATTTCTTCATCCTGTTTTTCCGGTTGTTATACTGGCTGGTCCGTAGTATAATCCGTAAGAAATCAATTAATAAAACGATTGAATAATGAGACTGATATTGCTTGCATTTCTGATTTTTTCCTTTCACCCGGGTATTGTATTTGCGCGGGAATCAAAGAATCTTGAAAATGGCGACAAATCCATTGTAGTCAAACCGGAAGATTTCGAAGGAAAGAATATATCCGAGAAGATTTCCAATGCGCTTGGTTTTCTGGAAGAGTGTAACGGTGGCACCATCTTGTTCAAGGATACTGCTGTTTACCTTATCACGGAAGCTATCGCCCTGCCATCCAATACAACGATGGTAGTCGACGGATGCAAAATAAAACTGGCCGACCAGACTTTTGATAATATCATCCGTTCCGGAAATCTCGATATAGATGAACAGAATCCGAATAGCTACGTAAAACAGTTATTACCTGCCAAGAATATCAGGATTACAGGTAAGAACGGTGCTGTAATCGAAGGTGCCGAAAATTTTTACGAAGGAGTTAATCCCAAAACAGGAGTCAGAGAAAAATGGCTGGGAGACTATTGGGGATGGAGAAATTTTACCATATTATTTTCTTATGTAGATGGTTTTGAAATATCCGGGCTGAAAGTTCAGAAAACACATAGCTGGGGTATTGTACTGACCAATGGATGCAAGAACGGCCATGTCAACAATCTCGAGTTGCACACGACTGTAAAAAACGGGGACGGGATCAGCGTAATACAAGGCGGATCTGATATCCTGATTGAGAATATTACAGGCGAAACATCCGACGACTCCATTATCCTGGCTGCCTTCGACGAATCGAGATGGAGCAACAATAAATATGTATTTCCTTTGTTACCGGTCAGCTATTCAGATTATTCCTACGGTGGGGATATTCATGATATTACCTGCCGCAATATTGAAACATCGGGTATACACCATGTGATGATTCTTCTCCCTTCGCAGCCGAAGATATACAATATCTATTGTTCCAATATCAGTGACGGCCCTAAAGGTGGAAAACGAAAAGTCATACGTATTTACGGGAACGGACAATACGGACAGGGCTTCAAGCCAGGGAACATGTATAATATTTATATGAACGGCATTCTTTCTTATAAAGCGGATATAGCACTGGAGTTTCTGGCACCTGTTCATAATTCGCATTTTAATAAGATAATACAACTTAATCCGGTCGGAAAAGATATTCAGACTGACCCGGAGAATGTCAATGTAAGAGTAACGAATACGGTAAAGAAGTAGACTGAATTTTATCCGTTCAAATATTTTGTTCATTCCGGTATTATCCAAAGCGAGCCGGAATATGGCGTCCTGTTCCCCAAAGTCTATTCACAGTAGATATTCAGTCCCCCTTTCCGAAGGGCATTTGGGGGATGCCAGCGAGCCTGTAATACCTATCGACCGAATCTTCATATAAGAAAAAACAGAACATGAATAACGATAAAAAATACAGACTATATTTTGTTACTTTCCTGATATTCCTGATGTCAGGTGCAGGCACATCGGCCCAGAATATTTCCAAAAGCTACACTATAATCTTACCTGTAAATATAGCAAAAGTCAATAACAAGACTACAATAACAAGCTATAAAGCAACTTCTACGGATATGAAATATGTGTCATTAAAAAAAGGAATAGGCGAGAGAGTCAGTAATGATAGCGAATCAGAACCGGATATTACATACGCTATAAATGTTCCCGAACCAGGGAAGTACAGGATATTTGCCGATGTGGTGAGAGAGGAGGAGATTAAGCCGGGAATGACGGTTGAGACCAGGTTGGTTAAACTTCAGATAGATAATCAGCGTATAACAAGGCGAATAGTGTCCAATCTTCATGAATATTCGGGGCATGATCTCGGTACATTCAATCTCGAAGCGGGGCAGGAATTGAAAATATGGCTTCCGGAAAAAATCTTTTTCGAAGCGATCAGAATAAAAACATATATTCCGGAAGAGGTTCCTGCCGGGGCAGTAACTTACACGCCCGCTATCACTCCTCCTGCGAGCCATCCACGGCTATGGGTTAACAAAGATAACTTGCCTGAAGTCAGAGAACGATTGACCAAAGGCGAGAACCTTGCTATATGGCAGGAAGTGGAGGAAGCAGCTAAAAAACCGTTCCCTTTTGAGTTCGATATGCGGAAAGAAGTATTCCATAATAATGAACTGGGAGATGTCGCAATTATCAAAGCTTTTTATTATCTCATGACCGGCGATCGCTCTGTAGGCAATGAAGTCGTTCGCCTGATGACCGGTTACTTATCAGTCCTTGAATACGGGAATGTCAGGCATGGAGATATCACAAGGGAGATAGGTAAATCTATCTATACGGCAGCGCTTATATATGATTGGTGTTATGACCTGCTGGACGAAGGTGATAAGCAGGTTCTCTATGAGAATATGATGCGCCTTGCGCCCGATATGGAAATCGGATGGCCTCCCTTTAAAGAAAATATTGTAAACGGGCATGCCAGCGAAGCACAGGTTAACAGGGATTTATTGGCAATGAGCATAGCTATATATGATAAGAACCGGGAACCTTACCGGTATATATCTTACCTGATGCTGGAAAAATTACTTCCGATGCGGGCGTTCGAATATCAGTCGCCCCGCCATAACCAGGGATTTGACTACGGTGCATACAGGCATGGATGGGAAATGCATGCGGCATGGATGTTTTACCGGATGACAGGAATCCGCATATTCAACGATAATATTTCCGACCTTAGAAAATACTGGGTGTATATGCAGCTACCAAACGGAGACAGGCTTTCGGACGGGGATAAATTCTCAAAAACTCATGTGTCTTATCCGGAGACGTTATTACTGGATTACGCATATGCAGGCGATCCGGTAACGAAAGGAGAATTTGAGCGCCGTGGCGGACTCTCCCGGGCTAAAGATAATCCTGTACTTTTCCTTCTGGTAAACGATCCTGACCTTAAAGCAAATCCAAGTCCGGATTCACTACCGCTGACGATAGATTTCGGTACTGTTCTGGGAGGTATGATTGCCCGTACAGGATGGGGTATGCGTAAAGAAAGTAATGATGTAATTGTCGAAATAAAAGGTGGCGGTTATCATTTCGGGAATCATCAGCATGCCAATGCAGGATCTTTCCAGATTTATTATCGCGGACAACAAATAGCCGACCTTGGTATATACCGGGCTTATGGTACACCCTATGACTTTAATTTCTACAAAAGGTCGGTAGCTCACAGTATGATGTTGGTAAAAGACCCTGACGAAAAGTTAGAGCACAGGACAACAATTAATGATGGAGGAAGCCGTTTCAACCAAAGGACTCCAAGAACTCCCCATGAAACGAAAACAGACCCGTGGTTCGATTATGGAACTGTACTTTCCTCAGATTTTGAAGCTAATACTCAAAAACCGTCATACAGTTATTTCAAAGCGGATCTCACTGCTGCTTATTATAGCAAAGTGAGTAATTATACCCGTAGCTTCTGCTTTCTGAATCTGAACAGAGAGGATATTCCGGCAGCTGTCATAGTTGCTGACGACCTGATTACATCTAAGGACAGTTTCGAAAAATATTGGAAAATCAATACACTCAATAAACCTTACTATTTGCAAACCGGAGTCGTATTACATAACAGTGAAAACGGTCTTACTGGCAAGACCCATCTGAATGTGTTACTTCCGTTGCCGGAAGAACGGGAAATAGAAATATCCAGTCTGAAAGACTCTTCCAGCGTATTAGGTGTACAGTATCAGATAAAATCGGCTTTGCCGGAAACAGATGGCTATCAGGTTGTTGTGTATCCCAGGGAAAACAAACGGAATAACCGCTTCCTTACTGTTCTTCAGATGGCGGCAGGTGATACCGGCCCCTTGCCTGTATATTTTAAGGAAGAAGACAATAAATATATTATCTTATTGCAAGATCGTATGGTATGTATGAGCGCCGGTTATGAGCAGATACAAGAGCCATTTGCTTTGATTGTAAATCAGGATATGGAGTTTCAGATTCTACTTACAGATTTAAAGTCCGGCTTCTGGAATGTTTGTGGTGAGGATAAGAATATCTGTCTCAACTTTAGGGTGGAGCCAGGTAAAAACACAATCTTCTTCAAAGCTGGAAAAGGTAAATATTTTATCACTCCGGGGAGACAATACGAACTTAATAAATAATCATAACTTCTTTATATACAGCAAGCCAATTTCAACGGATATCCTTTTAAACCACTGCATGCCGGGCGTGGCATGAATACAGCGTTCCTATATTCCCGTACAGTTTTACGACAATTGAACAGCTTGTCCTGATATCCCCAATGCAGATACAAGTATAAATTCAGAATGACGTAATATGAGGATTCTTTAACTCGAATATGACATCATGAAAATGAAAGAATAGATATTTTTGTTTATAGTGCAAGGGGATGTGTAGGTCTGGCTGTAGTTCTTGAGGAAGTCATGATTTTCAGGAATTTGACTCGTTGAAATATTAATGTCAGTACAAAAAAGATATAATAATCTTCTTTTCAATTTCCATCATTGAGCTCTCATTAATATCGAATAGTAAATGTTACTGTAAACTCTAATAATTATGAAATAAGAAAGATGTTTGAGAATGATGGCATCCTTAGATAATACAGAATTACTGACTGTAAAAGATGTCATTCTAGTTTGAAAAACCAACGTATAATTGAAAAATCTAACAAAATGAGAAACTGTAAGAAACTTATTTTATGGGCATTTATTTGCTCTGTAATGTTGGGGTTATCCAATATTACTGCATATGCATATACTCATGATGGAGTGGAAAACGGTAGTAAAATTCAAGGATTACCACCAGCTCCGGCGCAACAGAAAAAAATACAGGGTATTGTTACCGACGGATCAGGAGAACCGCTTATAGGGGCGAGCGTTACTGTAAAAGGTACAACGAACGCTACTATGACCGACATTGACGGGAAGTTCTCTTTGACTGTAAATCCCGGTTCGGTAATAGTTGTCACGTATCTGGGCTATCATCCGAAGGAAGTTACTATTGGCGCAAGTAATGACTATGATATTGAACTGATCGAAAACTCCCATATGATTGATGATGTCATTGTGGTTGGTTACGGTACGATGAAAAAACAGAATCTGACGGGAGCCGTGTCATCCGTAAAGTTTGACGAAGCACTATCGAGCAGGCCTACAATGAATTTGTCTTCTGCACTTACAGGATTGAGTGCCGGATTGAATATCTCGCAATTGTCGGGAACACCCGGCGCAGAGGATGTCAATATCCTGGTGAGAGGTAGAGGAACAATGAATGATGCTTCGCCATTGGTTATTATCGATGGAGTTCCGGGGGCATTGAATGATGTGAACCCGAATGATGTAGAAAGTGTATCCGTGCTAAAAGATGCGGCATCATCCGCCATTTATGGTTCCAGGGCAGCTAATGGAGTAATATTAGTTACTACAAAAAGAGGGAGCGAAGGCAAAGTTAATGTTACCTACAGCGGTTATGTAGGTTGGCAAAAAGCGGCTAAAACAATAGACTTTATAAACGATATGGCTACCCACATGGAATTAGTCAACGAATCGGAAGGCCGTGAAAAATATCCGGTCAGCCTAATCGAACAATGGAGGACGGAATCCGCCGCAGGCAACCCTCTTTATCCGAATACCAATTGGTATGAAGAGATGTTGAATACATCTGTAGTGACAGAACATAATCTGACAGTACGGGGAGGAGGGAAAAATACGAATTTTTCGATGTCTCTCGGATATCTTGATAATAAAGGTATTATCGATAATTCAGGCTATAAGAAATACTCTTTCCGTATAAATGTCGACTCGAAAGTAACAAACTGGCTCGATATGGGAGGGAATGTTTATGGTTCCTGGTCTGACAGGGACCCGATCAATGTAACCAGCCTTTATGATAATATCAGAAATACCACGCCCGGAGTTATTCCTCAATATGAAGATGGACGCTATGGAGGAACAATGTTTGAAAACTTCCCGCGTGTAGGAAATCCCCGCGCATACATCGATAATATAAGGGGTAATTATGAAAGACAAAAATTAGGTTTAAAAGTTTATGCAAAAATAAAATTCCTGAAATATCTGGAGTGGGAAAACAGCTTTGGTTTCAATTATGACAACAGATATAATTGGGAGTATACAAGGCCATACTCGCTATGGAATTTCCAGACAGGCTATGAATATCAGGCAAGTTCTAACGTTGATAAGCTATTCAATGGAACACGCAGAGATTATACAACTGTATTGAATTCGCTCTTACGCTTTAATTATTCTTTGAATAAAGAACACAATTTTGCAGCAATGCTCGGTTTCGACCAGCAATACAACCGTATGGACAGGTTCGATGCAAGAAAAGGTGATATATTGGGGGATGATGCTATTTACATCATGGATGCCGGTGTTGATAATGAATCAATTACAGGAAACGGGACCGATGATGCCCTCAGATCGTATTTCGGACGTATCAATTACGATTATAAAGGTAAATATCTATTGGAGGTCAATGCCCGTTATGATGGTTCTTCAAGATTCCATAAGGATAACAGGTGGGGGTTCTTTCCTTCATTCTCAGGAGGCTGGAGACTGACTGAAGAATCATTCGCCCAACCATTAAAGAATATTTTCGATGACGTGAAGATAAGAGGTTCATGGGGTAAACTCGGTAACAACAGAATTGGAGATTATGGCTATCAGGTGGTATATGGCTCCCTTCTTTATCCGTTCGGTGGACAGCTTCAACAAGGTGTAGCTCCTAAAGAACTGGCTAATAGTAAGATCAAATGGGAAACCACTACTATGACTAATGTCGGATTGGATTTGGTACTGTTGAAGAACAGATTATCTTTAAGTGCAGAATATTATAACAAAAAAACAACGGATTTATTAACTACAATTCAGATTCCTCTGGTTTTTGGGAATTTCACTCCGCCTTGGCAAAACATTGCCGAGATGTCAAATAAAGGCATGGAATTCCAGCTGACTTATCATGGAAATGTAGGAAAAGATTTTACCTATAGTGTCAGCGGAAACTTATCAACAATCAGCAATGAAGTAACCAAATATAACGGGGATAAATTGATCAGCGGAGCCACTATAACCCAAGAGGGCAATCCTTACCAGAGTTTTTATGTGCTGGAGTTTGATAGAATCTTACAGGATCAGGCGGAAATAGACCAGTTGATAGCCGATGGTTATAAGTTTGGCAGCGATATAGGAGGTACGCCAAAGCCCGGTGATATGTTATATAAGGATTCGAACGGAGATAAAACGTTCAATCTGCAAGACCGTGTAGTTAAAGACTATTCTTCCCTGCCTAAAATGACTTATGGAATTAATCTCAGCGCGGCATACAAAGGTATCGATATTAATATAGCAGGACAAGGCGTCAGCGGAGCCAGGGGATATTGGGGGAATGACGGATTTAATACGTTCAATATAAATGAAGGCTTCCTTCAGAGGGCTGAAATTTTAAATCGCTGGACACCGGAGAATCCATCCACTGAATATCCGCGCCTGCTTACGTCGGGATCAGCACTGAATACGGCATACAGTGATTACTGGTTATATAATACATCTTATTTTAGGATAAAATCGATACAGATGGGATACACTTTGCCTAAAAAATTAACTTCCAGGTTTATGGTTGAAAGATTGAGGGTATATACAAATCTCGAAAACTACTTCACATTTACAAGTTTCGATGGCTATAATCCTGAGAATCCCAGTATGGCATATCCTCTGATGAAACAATGGGTTATTGGTTTAAATGTAACATTTTAAATAAAAGAGACATGAAAAACAAAATAATATTAATCTTACTATCTGTTTGTTTTCTGGCTTCTTGCAGCGATTTCCTTGACAGGAATTCATTGGTCGGTCTGTCGGAAGGAGATTACTGGAAATCACAGGAAGATGCGATACAGGGCATAAATCCGTTGTACCATGCTAACCGTGAGTTTGTCAATAGTATAGTTATATATGGCATGATGGACGATTTTACTGATATTTCTTACCAGTCGTGGTCCACAGGTCTGACTACTGGTGTCAATCCTACTAATGCTGCGATATATTCAACTTCCTGGGGAATATTCTACAAAGGTATTTACAGGGCCAATACCGCTTTAAAATACATTCCCGATATTTCTTCGATGGATGCGACAATAAAAAATCGCTGCCTGGGTGAAGCTAAGTTTTTCAGGGGATACTTCTATTTCAAGTTGTGGGATTACTTTGGAGGTGTTCCGATCTATGACTATCCAATGAATATTGACGAAGGATATAAAGCCCGTAGTACAGATGAGGAAGTTTATAATTTCATTGTACAGGATATGACAGATGCTATTTCCCTTTTACCGGAAAGTTATGGTCAGTCAGACAAAGGGCGTGTCACTAAGTGGGCTGCTTTAGCAATGCGGGGCAAAGCCCATCTCTGGGCAAAGCAATATGACAAAGCTGCCGCAGACTTTAACGAAATAATGGAGCAAAGCGACAGGACGTTACTCGGCGACTATCATACACTGTTCAGGGTAGCCGGTAATAATAATAGCGAAGTCATTTTTGATGTTCAATATGTAGCCGAATCAGGCCATGGAATAGCGACAGACCGGAATTATGGCGCCGGAAGGGGTGCAACGTCAAATTCGCAACGTACGCGCCCGACTCCTGAATTGGTAAATGCATATGAGATGATAGATGGTACTCCATTCGATTTTAATAATTATACAAATGCGAATGGGCAGACATTTAACCCAAATAGAGTAACAGACTGGAATGATGAAGCTTCTGTCAGAAAATTATATGCGAACCGGGACCCTCGCCTCCATGCGGGAATAATAGTACCCTGGTCAGAGTTCGTAGGTGCGGGAGGGATATCATATGTCTATAAATTTCCGGTTGTGTCAACTGATCTTACCGCCTTTGTTCCTGTTTGGACAAACGGCAGTTACGCATGGCGGAAGTTTGTGGAAACAGGCTCTGTATATACATTACAGGATAATATGCCTCTGAATTTCCCTCTTATTCGTTTGGCTGATGTGATGTTGATGTATGCGGAAGCCCGGAATGAAGCTCTTGCTGCTCCGGATCAGTCTGTTTACGATGCTGTAAATGATGTCAGGGACAGAGCCGGTATGCCGGATCTCCCTTCAGGCCTGAACAAAGAGCAGATGCGTGAAAAAATACGGCATGAAAGGATGGTAGAACTTTGTGGAGAAGGACAACGGTATTCTGATATCCGCAGGTGGAGAATAGGGCAAGATGTAGTGGACGGAGTCTGGATGACTGAATTTACAGGCGTAAATATTCGCCAGAGAGGATTTCCCGATCATTATTATTTATGGCCGATACCGCAAGCCGAAATGGATTTGAATCCGAATCTTACGCAAAATCCGGGATGGAATTGATCCCGCTATATAAGTGAAGCGTTCAATTATCATGATTGATGAAGCCTGAATAAGGCTCTGGAGAGTGATGAGAGAGGAATGAATAGATTGTAAAACTTCATATCCTCTTTCATTGTTTCTTTTTTATTCATAGAGTTTAATCAAATCGGGTACTGTAAAAACTAAAAGTTATCAGTATTTTTGTCATATAAGCTAAGAGTTTGTTTTTAACTTACAAAATGAATTAATATGTCAGATTCCTATTCAGATTTCTATGAATCCTCCAACCTGTTTCACGGGGCTATGATGCATGTGATGGGGACCAGGCTGGATGCTTTGATTCTGCATCCCGGCAAAAATGTATCGATGGAATGCTGGATAGAAATTGAAAATGAGATTTTCCGGCTAAATAAGTTGTTTAATAAATTCGATAAAGAAAGTGAATTGTACGCAGTTAATCAGCACGCGGCTCATTCACCTGTACCGGTGAATGATGAATTATGGTCGGTACTCGTCGATTGCAGGCAATATCATGCAATGACTCTAGGCTATTTTGACATCAGCCTGAAAGATTTCAAACAGGTACTTTTAGATAGCAGAAGGCATACGGTCTTTTTTCAGGACCAGGACATTCAGCTGGACCTGGGAGCTTATGCCAAAGGGTATGCGTTGGAAAAAATAAGGGATATTCTACAGACTAAAGGAATTAGTTGCGCATTGATAAATTTCGGTAATAGTTCGGTACTGGCATTGGGTTCTCATCCTTTTGGAGATAATTGGTCTATTGGAATAGAAGACCCCTACAATCCTCAGAATACCCTCGGAATAGTGGAATTGAAAGATAGTACGCTATCTACTTCCGGGAATATGCCAAGTCATACGAAGCATATTTTAGACCCTCATACAGGAACCTATAGTGAGGTGCGGAAGATTGTATCAGTGAAGGCTGTAAATGCTATTGATGCAGAAGTGCTTTCCACCTCTTTGATGATAGCGCCGGACGAAGCGGTTCGGGAAATAACCTCTAATTTTGTGATAGACGAATATTTATTGTTTAACCTTTGATATATTTATCTGTTAACGGTTCTACCATACATTCACAGAAGCCACACCCACTACAATGGCCCAGTCGGAAATTTCGGAAAGGGACAGATCATATGGCGTATATCCTTTTTTTCCATTAAAAGAAATGCATGTTATTTTCCCTTTTACATCCGATGGCACTACTTTTTTTATGATATATCCTTGTTTTGTAGCCATAGCATACACCTCACCCCAGCGTATATGCGAAAGATTTTCCCAAAACCGGCATGCCACAATATCCTGATCGTTTATACTTTTCTTCAGGTCGGACAGGTTAACCATGCTGTCCCCATGATTTCGTAACAAAAAATCGCAGCCATCTATAAAGGGGATTATAATAGTTTTGCAATTATTGGAACTAATGGCTCGGCTGAAATTATCTTTGACAAGAGAGGCTGATTCGATAAAAGGTCTGGCGCTATAATCCGATATTAGTCCATAAGAAGATTCATTTTCCGAAACGGTATTTAGTATATCGTTACCTTGCAATATTCCGGTTTTAAACATCGAGCCTTTCCCTGTCAGCAACCATTCCGTATTGATGTTCTCAATTGCGGATGCTATTTTGCAGGTTACTTCAAACGAAGGATTAGTGCCTCTTGTTCCTACAATATTCTCAGTAACAGTCGCAGCAATCCCTACAGCGACGGAGAAAGCTCTTTTGTTGCCGGAAAACAGTTTATCTATTATTTCCTGAACTCTTTGATTAATAGACATGAGATAATTTTATTCTCAAAAGTGAATATTTAGTAAATACTTATTTGTTTTTGTGTACTCATTTGAGTATATTTGCATTTGTGAATATTCACAAAGCCATAAAGATATGAATTTTTTAAAATAAAACATATGGCGAAAACGACTATAATACATAAAACAGAACTACCGGATTTTTTACCTCACGGATGGAAGAAGGAGGTTTCGATTGCCTTGGGTATCCATGTTAACACAGTTACAAATGCCTTAAAATCGAGAAAAGGTGATACATATGAACGGATTAAACAGGTTGCTATTGTAAAATGGGGCGAAATGAAGTAAGAGGTTATGAAAGTAATATTTTACACAATGCTGTTGCCGTTGTTCATCGGGGGAGTATATTCATGTTCAACCGGTAAGAAAACTTCAATCCCTGTTAAATACAAAGTATTTATAGACTCACAGGAGCCATACAGCGTATTCATATCTTATAAAGATTCCGCTGGTTATGTTACATTGTATATAGATGAAAACTGGTCGATGGAAGTTTCTTTACCACGCGGGGACGTGGCTTCTTTACTGATGATATGTCAGTATGATATGGAGGATAGTCTGCAAACAGGTGTAGCCTTCCATTTACTGACCGGACAAATAGATAACGGAAGAGAAGTCATTACAGACTCAGGGAGAGATATAGTATCCATATCAGCAATTGCAAGAGATATCTAAAACACGATTGATTTATTTGAGTAAAGGGGCTGCCCCAAAAGAAATTTCCGGTATCATTCTGTTACCCTGTCCTCTGTGAAGGAATACTTTTGATATAGGATATCCTTCACAATCAGTTGAATCGCTGATTTCTTGAAACAATGCTCGGCGTCAGCTTATTCAGCATGGCAAAAGAGCGTCACACACATCATGCCGGCTTGCCTTTTAGTCCCTTGCTTATTAAAAAAGGGTGTATTCTAACCGGCTTTATTTATGTTTTTCCCCATAGAGATGGTGTATTATACCATCTACCAATCCTACTTTAGGAACATAGATTTCACCGATCTTACATGCCTTGCTCACTATGAGGAATATTTTGAGAGCCGGAATAATAACATCGGCGCGGTAAGTATTCAATTTGAAATTCTGAATTCTCTCTTCATAACTCATATCTTTCAAGGTATCGTATAGAACTTTCATCTCGGGATAGGTAAGGTATTCTTTTTCTCTTTTACCCAGCATTTTGTGTACCTTGTTGATATTTCCTCCGGAAGCAATTATGCTAAGAGGTGCATATTTCTTATATATTTCTTTCAACCATGATTTGAAGCGTTGTTCCTCGTCCTCTTTTACAGCATCCACGAGCATGCGTACAGTTCCCATCTGGAATGAGTTGGAGGTGATTTTTTGCTGGTTACCGAATACTACGACCTCGGTGCTTCCTCCACCTACATCAACATACAGATAATTACGGTTTTTGTCCATCAGGTTGTTCAGGCCTCCGGCTTCATATATTATATCAGCTTCTTCCTGTCCGCTTATGATTTCTATGTTGATACCGCTTTTTTCGAGGATCGTATTTGTTATATCTTTCCCGTTCCTGGCATCACGCATGGCACTGGTCGCGCATGCCCTGTAGTCGGTTACACCATAGGCTTTCATTATATGCGAAAAGCCTTGCATGGCATCGATCAGACGTTGTTTCTTATCTTCGCTTATCTCATTTTTAGTGAATACATCTTCCCCTAGCCGGATGGGTACACGCAGGAAAGCGACTTTCTTAAAGTCGGCGCCTGTTCGGGAAGTTTCTATATTGTTTATCAATAGGCGGATAGCGTTGGAGCCTATATCTATGCCTGCAAATATATCGGTGTTCATTTTGTTTATTTATTCAGGTTTTTATAAAAATCATATAGGGCCATTTGTGACCGGCACGGGGTATTGCCTTCTTTTTCTACATATTCGTTGCTTCCAAATATGGTAAGGTCCCGGGCTTTTTCGTTATCGGACCATTGTATGTTAAAGAATTCTTTTAGAGTTTCTTTTATCTTTTTATCAAGGATGGGGGTACCGACTTCGACCCGGCGGTCGAGATTACGGGTCATCCAGTCGGCACTCATGATATATATATTTTCATCGCCATCGTTGTGAAAAATAGCAAGCCGCGCATGCTCCAGATATTTATCCACAATACTGATAACCCTGATATTTTCGCTCTGGTCTTTTATCTGGGGTTGCAGGCAGCAGGCGCCTCTTACTATCAGGCGTATTTCCACTCCGGCCTGACTGGCTTTATATAGCAGGCTTATCATGTCCTCATCGGTAAGACTGTTAAATTTGGCGTGTATATATGCCTTCTTACCGTTCTGGGCATTCTTTATTTCCTGTTTTATCAGTGCTTCAAATTGCTCTCTCATATAATAGGGGGAAATCATCAGCTGCTTGAACGAAAAGTGTTTATGCGTGTTAAGTAAAAAATCAAAAACAGCCGCCGCATCGGCTACTATTTGCGAATTGGATGTAAACAAACCGAAATCGCCATAGATCTGTGCTGTCGATTCATTAAAATTACCGGTCCCGATATAGGCGTATCCTCTATCTTTACGCTGCACCAATACCAGCTTGCTATGCACTTTCAGCCCATTTGCGCCATGTATGACTTTTATTCCTTCCTTTTGCAGCAGCTCGGAGTATTCAACATTCTGCTCTTCATCGAAGCGCGCAAGTAGTTCGAGCAGAACGACGACTCTCTTTCCGTTTTTCGCCGCATTTATCAGCGCATTTATCACTTTCGAACGTTCTGCCACACGGTAAAGCGTTATATATATGCTTTCCACTTTGGGGTCTATAGCCGCTTCACGGAGAAAGTCGATAAAATGGTTGAATGTATGATAAGGATAATTAAGCAGAATGTCTTTTCTGCTTATAACTTTTAATATACTCGAGAATGCTTTTATGTCAGGATGCTGTAAGGGCTCAGGGCTTTTACTTTCCAGATCGGGACGGACTTTCGGAAATTTCATCAGGTCACGCATCAAATGGTATCTGCCGCCGGCATCCAGTCCTTCATTTCCTTTCAGTCTCAACTTAGTGGCGATTATATCTAGCAAGTCATCCGGCATTTCCTTGTCGTAAATCAGGCGCACAGGTTGTCCGTGCAGACGGTTTTGTAATCCGTCCTCCATCTTTTCTATCAGGCTTTTCGATATATCGTCATCCAGGGTCAGCTGCGCGTCACGCATCAGTTTGAATGTGTAGGCCGATATATATTTGTAATTGAACATGAAAAATATTTCGTCGAGGCACAGCCGGATAATATCGTCCAGGAAAATGATATCATTCCTGTCTTTGACCGAAGGCAGCACGATGAACCGGGGACATGAACTGCTTACCGGTATCTGGATAATAGCATACCTCGGATTTTTGCAATTCTTGCCGGAAGTCATCTTTACGGCATGATAGATATTGTTATCCTGCAAAAACGGTATTTGTGTTGTTTTCTTTAAAATGAGGGGAACCAGCCGTTGGCTGACAACAGAAGAAAAATAGTCGCGGCAGAATTGCTTCTGTCTCCTGTTCAGTTGTTTTTCATTGATAACATATATCCCCTGTTGTTCCATTTCGTCCAGAACTTCTGTGTAGGTATGTGCAAACTTTTTTTGTCCCGAGTACACTCCCGCATTTACAAGCGGTAGTAGTTCCCTGCCGGTATAGCCTCCGGAAAACCGGGGTGTTTTCTTCCCTTTTATCTGGCTCAGCCGTACAATATTGGCTACCCGGACTTTGATAAATTCATCCTGGTTGTTAGAGTATATCCCCAAAAAGCGGAGACGTTGCATCAGAGGCACACTCTTATCCTGAGCTTCCTGTAATACACGTTCATTAAAAGTAAGCCAGCTTAAATCTCTGTTGTTTATCATTACACAAGCGTTGTAAGGTGTCTGAGAAAGGTTTCCTCAGCCGAATCCACCCATTTCCGGAATGATCCGTCTGAATTTTCTTTCGTTTCCATATAATTCAATAACACACTTATATTAAAATTGTTCCCGATAACCCCTCCTCCGAAAGATGCGGTATCAGCGGCATTTACTTCCTGTTCTATATGAGCCGGAATCATCATTACTGGTTTGTCGAGGTAAAGGGCTTCACATACCGACTCAAATCCGGCAGTGGTAACATATCCCCGGCATCCGCTCATAAAGTTAAGGAATTTTTCATCATCAATCGTGTGAAGTGTTAAATTTTTGTCGATATGCTGTTCTCTGCCTGCATCTTTCTTATCCCAAAAGAAATGTAAATTAATGTCGGGATACTTAGCATGCCATGTCCTGACTTCGGTCTCGTAACCGTGATTCAGCATATACCCCAGTATGTAGTCTCCTTTTGTGGGTGTAAGGTCTAAAACTTCTTTCCTTAGTAGTGGAGGGACTACGGCGATGCGTTCCGGTATATAATCCTTCATGGGATAGAATGACAAGGCAAGGGTTTTAGTTGCTCCTACTCCGCATAGCAGGGTGTGGAGGCGAAGAAACATCATGCCCTGTCCGTCTCCTTTGCCATGTGTATATCCCGGATGTTTAAGCAGGTATTGATGACCTATGTTAATAACGGGAACATCCATACTGAAACGTAAGTGGGCAAAACCAGTCAGTATTTCATAGAAATTAATTACTACATCCGGCTCGTTTTTCTTTATGCGCCTGTGTATTTTCTCAATGCTTTTCTTATACTTTCTGAGCCTTTTAGGTGTAATGTTGTATAGTATCGTTTTTAGCAGGTGTATATGTTTTTTATCTTTTTTGAAACTGAAAGACAGTGTGTCGAAAACCCGGACTTTTGCTCCGATCTTTTCATAGAAGAAATCCGGGATCTCCCTTACTTTACTTTTCCCGATCAGCACTTCAACGACTTCGTGTCCGTTGCGGCGCAGTATTTCGGATAAGGCTATGGCTTGTGTCATATGCCCGCGGCCGTCACCCTGAACGATGAATAGGTATCTCATATGGCTAATTTTACTTTTTCGGGAACTTTATCCTCTTTCATAACTTCCACCACTTTATCTTCCTGATTATACATCACTACTTCCCAATTGCCTTCATAATCCTCAGTCAGCGCGGATAAAGATTCTACCCAGTCACCCGAATTGAGATATAATATTTCATCGTAATAAGCCTTTTCCGGATGGTGGATATGTCCGCAGATAACGCCATCGCATTTTTTCTTCCGAGCTATTTCCACAATGTGCTTCTCGTAGTCGCTGATGTAGGAAACGGATGCTTTTACCCTTTTCTTTACTTCACGCGAAAGGGAATAATAAGGCAGTCCTTTCTTCAAACGCCTGTTGTTATAGTATTTGTTTACCCACATGAGGAGGGTATAACCTACATCGCCGATTTTCGACAACCAGCTGTAACGGCTGGTTACCATGTCGAATACGTCGCCGTGTATTACATAGAAACGCTTGCCGTTGCTCGTATGTATGTAATCTTTTACAATCTTTATATTCTGGAACTGGAGAGGCAGGATACGGTCCAGGAAGTCATCGTGATTCCCTCTCAGATAAATAATTTTTGTATCGTGTTGAATATCCAGCAATAGTTTTATAAAGTTACTGTGGCGTTTTTTCCATTTTGCTTTTTTACCGCGCATGAGTTGCCATCCGTCGATGATGTCACCGCACAGGATGAGCGTGTCACATGTATTTTCTTTCAAATACTTTGTAGCTTCTTTTGCTTTCGACCATTTCGAACCTAAATGTATGTCCGATAAAACGATGGTCTTGTGATGTTTTTTTTGATTCATATCTATTCTTTTTTATCGTTAACAAAAGAATAAATATATTGTGACAGCGCTGTTAAGGTCCTATGAATAAACAGTTAAGCGGGCTGTTTTCCTCTTGCCTGAGGCTGAGAAACTTCCTGGATATCGGGTGTTGATGCGGGCATATAATTTCTCAGGTATAAATCTTTGATTATACCGTCGGCTACACCGATTATGGGTGTTTCGATAACCAGAGCCCGTGCCAGCTTCATTATGCGCAGGTATATATCGATGGCCGGAAGGAGAACATCAGCCCGGTTCAGGTTTATATTATATTTGAGGAGACGTTCCTCATAACTCATCTTTCTCAGTTTACACGAAAAACTAACGAGTTCTTCCCGTCTTATGCGTCCACAGCGGCGAAGCAGGGAGTCCAGCTTATTAATATTGCCTCCTGAGCCTATCAGGGATATTTTTACAAAATCTTTGCAGTATTCGGACAACCAGTCTTTCATCCTCTCCCATTCAGCCCTTTCCTCATCCTGAGACAAATTGCGTAAAGTTCCCAGCTTGAATCCTTCCGTGGCGATCTCTTTATTTTGATGGAATATAACCATTTCGGTGCTTCCGCCTCCTACATCGGTGTATATGTATGCCCGGTTCTCTTCCAGAAGTTCGTCTATGCTGTTGGTCAGTATAAAGCGGGCTTCTTCTTTACTGTCCACTATCTCAATTTCGATGCCTGATCTGGCATATACATAATCCAGTACTTCATTGGCGTTTGTAGCTTCCCTGATGGCTGATGTAGCACAGATACGCCATTTTTCCACATCATTTACCTGAATAAGTCCATAGAAAGACTGCATCAGTATAGCGAGTTTCTCTTTTTTCTGCTCACTGATCGATCCGTTGGAGAATGTGTCTTCTCCTAATTTTAGTGGTATGCGTATTAAGGAATCTTTCTTGAAGATTGCTTTGCCATGATAGTCGAGTACATCTGTAATCAGCAGACGTACCGAATTGGAGCCTATGTCGATGGCTCCCAATCGTTTTATATCCATCCCTTTACATTTTTTGTTTCGTCAAAAGTATGAGAAGTGTATTACGAAACGATTAAGCCACGGTTAAGTTTGGAATTGAGAAACTAAAATTAGTTAAACGTTTATTAAACAATCTGTTCGATAAAGAGTGCTTCAAATAAATTTTTCCCTTTTTCTTTTACTTCCTCCATATCTACTTTATACCCCAACTCCTTCTCCATCGAAGTTACTCCTTTGTCTATGAAGCCACAAGGATTAATAAGTGAGAAAAAAGATAAATCGGTATTTACATTCAGCGCAAATCCGTGCATGGTGACAAAGCGGCTGCTACGTACTCCAATGGCAGCTATCTTCCGTGTTTTTGAAGGGATATTTGTATCTAACCATACACCAGCTGCACCATTGAGGCGTTCCGACCGGATATTATAAGTTTGAAGAAGCCGGATAATAATTTCTTCTACGTTAAAGATATATTGACGTAGGCCTATACCATAAGCTTCCAGATCGAATATCGGATAACCCACGAGTTGTCCAGGACCATGGTAGGTAATATCACCTCCCCTGTCTATTTGGAAAAGTGATACTCCTTTTTCTTTCAGATAAGTTTCCTGAAAGAGTAGATTCTCCTGTTTGCCATGTTTACCGATTGTGATGGTATGGGGATGTTCGCAGAAAAGCAGATGACTTTCGGGTCTGGTGCCTTTATCCTTGCAGGATAAAGCCTCTGCGAATAGCTGCTGCTGATAGTCCCACGCTCTGCCGTATTCTATTGTTTTCAGATCTTCGTATATCATATGAGTTGTCTATTTTTTCACTTTTCCCGGATTTTTATTTATGTAATCTTTCCAACTTGTAAATTTTACTTCCTGAGAAGGGTTGTTTGTTTGGAAAAAATGGCAAACTGCAGCCGCTAATCCGTCGGTGGCATCCATCTGTGGCAGCATATTTTCATCAGGTATTTTCAGAAAATTTTGTAACATATAGGCAACCTGTTCTTTAGCCGCCCTTCCGTTTCCGGTAATCGACATCTTTATTTTCAATGGTGCATATTCAAAAATGGGAATATCCCTCGATAAAGCAGCAGCCATAGCTACGCCCTGAGCGCGGCCTAGCTTGAGCATACTTTGCACGTTCTTTCCAAAAAAGGGAGCCTCAATGGCCAGTTCGTCAGGTAAGAATTCGTCAATCAGGCCGATTATCCGCTCAAAAATACGGCGAAGCTTGAGATAATGGTCATCATACTTACTTAACTGGAGTATACCCATAGCCAGCATCTCAGGTTTGTTATTCACCACCCGGAGAACGCCATACCCCATTACCTGGGTTCCCGGGTCGATACCCAGAATGATCCTTTCCTTTTCTATCATTATAATTCGATTTCTTCCAGTAATGTAACAAATCCCAGAGCTTTATTCCCGAAGCGTACCGTAATTTCTTTTTGTAAATCCAGACCTTCTGTCTCAAACCAGTGGTTGAGTGTATCTACATTTTTTACCTTGAATTGCAGGGAATAACTGCTGCCGCTTTCTTCATGTTGCGCATGGATACGGGCGAATCGCGGTTCATGCAGGAATCCGCTGGTAGCCGCTTTCGGGATATATGTTTCTTTCATGTAGCTAATATAATCGCCGCAAACATCGTCTTCTACATGAAAAGTCGTATTGAATATTATCATTTGTAAGTTTATTATAAGGTAACAAAAGTACGAAAAGTTTATCTATATATAACTTTTGGCTGTCAGCTGATAGTTGATAGTTCTTTGAAAAAATTAATTAGCAAATTTGAAACATCGTTCAACGGAACGAAGT
Organism: Dysgonomonas termitidis; assembly: GCF_054657735.1. NCBI lineage: Bacteria > Pseudomonadati > Bacteroidota > Bacteroidia > Bacteroidales > Dysgonomonadaceae > Dysgonomonas > Dysgonomonas termitidis. The sequence goes on from NZ_BAAHYD010000003.1 coordinate 1,271,784, forward strand.
GTAGTTAAAATTAGCATATTAGCAAATGTTTTAAACTAAAAGTGATAAGTGAAAAACATTCTTCGTTTAAAAGTATTTTTTGTTATCCATTCTTCACTTTTCGTTTAAGAATATTTTTCGTTCTTCATTTTTCGTTAAAAACATTGGCACATCGGCAAATTGATTAATCGGTACATTGATTTCTGTTACCTTTGTTACTTTCTAACAATATACAGTTGATAAAATAAAAAGCGGATTAAATTATTAATCGTCAAACTTATCCGGGAGGGGAACGGGCAATGTTTAAGTTTTTAAGAGATAAAAGAAAAGCCTGATAATTAATTATGCAGGCTTTCATAAGAATTATTATTTTGTTTACTCGAAAACAATCTGTCGGTCTTTGATATATTTTTCTATTGCATTTTGTAATTCTGTTTTCTTCAGTTCATCTGTTACAAGCTCATATATAGGAATAAGTTTGTCTAAATTCAAGTCTACAAGGGCAGTATTATCTTCGGTTAAAGATTGAAACCATTTGTTGATGTTTAATTGTGGATATTGTTTCTGTAGATTGTAGACTCCGGATGGTATCAGGCTATTGTCACCTCCATGGTTTTCAATATAGAGGATAGGAATACCATTTAGTTTTACATTGTTTTCATCTGGCGGATTACCCGGCCCATTAGGCCAATAGCCAATACTCCTGACAGTGTGCCTTATTCCATCTTCGACATACTGTTCTGTGTAGTATGTACCATCATACTCTGGGCTCACATAACCCGATTTATCTACCTTAGACCTATATATTAAATCCAGACGCATCCCTGTAACATACTCAATAATAATATGAGTACCATATTTTTCAATGATTTTGTTTGAAGGCAAAGAAGTGAGGTCATTCGTGAAATCCGTTGTCAGATAATCATATAGATATTTAGGCCCGGTGTTTAGCGAGTGCCTGTACCAATAGTAATAATAGTGGATGCTTGCAAATGAGTAATCTTCTTTATTTTCATCCTTTTTGTTATACAGCATTTCATTATCAAGGATTACACCCGAGAAAGCGGCAATATTATCGGGTATCAGATTCCAATAGCTGTCATTGGATATATTTGTAAGATGTTTCGTATAACGCCATGCAGTGGAACCGGAAACCGTAAAGTTAGAACTTTCAAAGCATCCCATTTTATAGTAACGGCCCGACTCCTCAGCCAGGTATTTCTCCATGTCGATGATGGACTCTTTTACTGATAGATCGCTTGCATATGAGCCTGTATAATCATAACCCTTTCCTAACAAATCTTTTTTATTTGTAGCTGATTTTGATTTAAGGGGGGTAAATGCGTCCATCGGGTTGACTTCTTCCTGTTTTTCTTCAGGTTCATCTACTATAAGATCATCGTCATTGGAACATCCTGTGAAGAATAAGAATAGGCAACATAGAAGCAGGGCATTAATTTTTTTCTTCATGTTTTTGTTGTTTAGGTTGTTCCAAAGTTAAAAAAAATAAATTGAAAATGAAATAAAAAAGTCCGTACAGGAATGTACGGACCTTCATATATAAGCGTTGGATATTAATATCCTCTGATAGCTTTAATTCCCGGAAGAACTTTTCCTTCGATGAACTCAAGCAATGCACCACCGCCAGTAGATACATAAGATACCTGATCGGCAAGGTTGAACTTGTTAACAGCAGCAACAGAGTCCCCGCCACCTACAAGAGAGAAAGCTCCGGCTTTGGTTGCAGTAGCAATCGCTTTGGCAACAGTTTCGGTACCATGAGCGAAATTGTCGAATTCGAATACACCCACAGGACCATTCCAAAGGATAGTTTTGGAAGCCATGATTACATCTGTGAATTCTTTTTCACCTTTAGGCCCTATGTCGAAACCAGACCATCCGTCGGGGATATTGCCGGCATCGGCAAACTGTGTATTGGCATCGTTAGCAAATTTGTCACCAAGCTTGGCGTCACTTGCTATAACAAGGTTTACACCGTTGGTTTTAGCTTTCGCCATAATGTCTTTGGCTAATTCCAGCTTGTCATCTTCGCAAAGAGAATTACCGATCTTGCCACCATTCGCTTTTTCGAATGTGAAAGCCATACCACCGCCGATGATAAGGTTATTCACCTTGTCAAGCAGGTTTTCGATAATATCTATTTTAGAAGACACTTTTGATCCTCCGATAATTGCTGTGAACGGACGTGCAGTGTCTTTCATTACTTTTTCTACAGCGTCGATCTCTTTTTGCATCAGATAGCCGAACATTTTGTGTTCTGCATCGAAATAATCAGCAATAAGTGCAGTGGAAGCATGTGCACGGTGAGCAGTTCCGAAAGCGTCATTTACATAAACATCCGCATAGGAAGCAAGTGTCTTTGTAAATTCTTTCTGGCTTTCTTTGATTGCTTTCTTAGCAGCAACTTTTACTTCATCGCTTGCATCATCAGCCAAACCGCGTGGCTTGCCTTCCTCTTCGGCATAGAAACGAAGATTTTCAAGCAAAAGAGCTTCGCCCGGTTGAAGGGCGGCCGCTTTTATACCGGCTTCTTCGCCTACACAGTCGTTAGCGAATTGTACATCGACTCCAAGAAGTTTGGATACATGGGCAAGAATATGTTTCAGTGAATATTTTTCTTCTACACCTTTAGGGCGTCCAAGGTGAGATGCGATGATCGGGCTACCGCCGTCGGCTATGATTTTCTTTAGGGTCGGCATAGCTGCACGGATACGGGTGTCGTCTGTGATGTTGAAATCTGCATCCAGAGGTACATTGAAGTCAACTCTGACGAACGCTTTCTTTCCTGAAAAATTGAATTTGTCAATTGTAATCATGATTGTCTGTAATTAAATATAATTAATATAATTGATTATCAATATGTTGTTTGCTTGGATTTCCTATCCTTAAAAGCGGTACAAATATACTAAATTCTATGGAAGATTTTTTGCTTCAAAATGAAATTATAGTGAATTTTGACTTATTAGCATACATTCTTCTGCTATTTGTTAGTCAGACCTAACAAAGGTAAGGTGTTTCTGAAATTAATCGGTACAAAACAGTATAAATGCGGAAAACATTTATCATTATAGTGCCGGCAGAAAGAACGGATGTACAATTTTTATACAAAATCCGGGAAATGTACCGGATATGTTGAGGCTTGATATATCTTTGTTGAAAAATAAGAATATGAATGAATTGTTAACCTACGGACTATTGGTCTTTACATCTTTCTTTACCCTTATAAACCCTATTAGCGCGATGCCTGTTTTTCTCGGGCTTACTTCCGACATGGAGCCGAAAGACAGGGTTGCCGTGGCAAAACGGGCTGTATTGGTTTCACTCATTATTGTATTGGTCTTTGCTTTCTCCGGACAGTTCCTGTTCAGGGTATTTGGTATATCCGTCAACAGTTTCCGGATAGTAGGAGGCGCGATTTTCTTCGTTGTCGGTTTCGATATGCTTAATGCCCGCCTGTCTCCGATTAAAGCTAAAGGCTCGGAAATAAAACAGACAATCAAAGATATTGCTATCACGCCGCTTGCCATACCTATGCTGTGCGGGCCCGGAGCGATAACGAATGCTATTGTTTTGATGGAAGATGCCGACAGTATATTGCTGAAAGTTGTATTTGTGGTGGCGTTATGCCTTATGTTACTGGTTACTTATCTCATTCTTATCAGTTCATCGAAACTGATAAAACGGTTTGGCGAAACCGGTATCAATGTAATGATGCGTCTGATGGGACTTATAGTGATGGTAATAGCGGTTGAGTTTTTCTTAGCCGGGATAAGGCCGTTTTTAGAAAGCCTTTTCAATTGAGAATTTCGTAACTGAACGGGATATTAAAACCCTTAAATTAATAATATGATGTATGTGCTGTACACTATTTAATTTGTCGGTTTAAATACTTCGTTCCGCTTAATTTTTTTTAACTCCGAATTATCGGTTTTCAGATTTAACATTTCTATTTTTGTCGTGCTTAGTAAAATAGGAGTGTTTTACCCGTAAAATATCTTGGGTTAATCTGAGTTTACTAATTATATTTGAGAAAAATCAAACAATAAATATAAACGCAAAATAGAATAAAAGTATGGCGCAAGTTGACATTCGAGAACTTACCGAAAGGATACAAAGTAAAAGTTCATTTGTAGAGTCTCTCACAATGGGGATGGACAAGGTGATTGTAGGACAGAAGCATCTTGTGGAATCACTCCTGATCGGTCTCTTAGCCGATGGGCATATCCTTCTTGAAGGGGTGCCGGGATTGGCAAAAACACTGGCTATAAAATCATTGGCGTCGTTGATCGATGCTAAATACAGCCGTATACAGTTTACTCCGGACCTATTGCCTGCCGATGTTATCGGTACAATGATTTACAGCCAGAAAAACGAAGAGTTCTTCGTAAAACACGGGCCTGTATTTTCAAATTTTGTATTGGCAGATGAAATAAACCGTGCTCCTGCCAAAGTACAGAGTGCTTTACTCGAAGCCATGCAGGAACGCCAGGTGACGATCGGGGAAAAGACATATAAATTACCGTCCCCATTCCTGGTGATGGCAACTCAGAACCCTATTGAGCAGGAAGGTACTTATCCGCTTCCGGAAGCGCAGGTAGACCGTTTCATGCTGAAAGTAGTGATAAATTACCCGAAGAAAGAAGAGGAAAAATTAATCCTGAGAAACAACCTGACAGGAGACTATGGAAATTTAACTCCGGTAATGAAAGCGGATGAAATCATTGGAGCCCGAGAAGTGGTGAAAGATGTTTATCTGGATGAAAAGATAGAGAAATATATTGTCGATATTGTATTTGCAACACGTTTTCCGGAAGAAAACGGCTTGACATCGCTGAAAGGGATGATCGGTTTCGGAGCCTCTCCGCGTGCATCTATCAGTCTGGCTTTGGCGTCACGTGCATACGCGTTTATCAAACGTAGAGGCTACGTTATCCCAGAGGATATCCGTGCAGTATGCCACGACGTATTGCGCCACCGTATCGGACTGACATATGAAGCGGAAGCCAATAATACGAATTCCGATGAGATCATCAGCGAAATCTTAAATAAGATTGAAGTACCTTGATCAGTAAACAGTTGACAGTAAGCAGTAATCAGTACTGAGATGATTCAAAAAGATAGTATAGTTTATGAGAAGGCTTATTCATTTGCGATAAAAATTGTAGGATTGCATAAATCCTTAAACGGAAAGAATGAATATATCTTGTCGAAACAAATACTTAGATGTGGAACATCTATTGGTGCAAATGTTGCTGAAGCTAACGGTGCAATATCGCATGCTGATTTTTCTGCAAAAATGGGTATTGCATACAAAGAAGTGCTGGAAACTAAATACTGGTTATCCTTACTTAAGGATACTAATTACTTGGAGATTGATGCTTTTACAGAGATATATAAAGATGTGGATGAAATCGCAAGGATATTATTTTCGATACTAAAAACAACCAGAATAAAGTGACGGAAAATAGTGTACGATACTGTTTACTGTTTACTGTTTACTGTTTACTGAATTTATGGAAACAAGCGAATTACTAAAAAAAGTACGTCAGATTGAAATAAAGACCCGTGGCTTGTCCCGCAATATATTTGCAGGGCAATATCATTCAGCATTTAAAGGCAGGGGTATGGCTTTTTCGGAGGTACGAGAATACCAATACGGAGACGATATCCGCGATATAGACTGGAATGTGACTGCCCGTTACAATAAGCCTTTTATTAAGGTGTTTGAAGAGGAGCGTGAACTGACAGTTATGCTTTTGGTGGATGTGTCTGCCAGCCAGGACTTCGGGACAAGGAACTCTCTGAAACGCGATATGGTTACGGAAATTGCAGCAACCCTCGCATTCTCAGCCATACAGAACAACGATAAAATCGGGGTGATCTTCTTTTCCGACAAGATAGAGAAATTCATACCTCCCAAGAAAGGTAAGAAGCATATACTGTATATTATCCGGGAGCTCATAAACTTTCAGGCAGATAGTGCCAAAACCGATGTGGGAATGGCTTTGAAATATCTGACGAATGTTATCAAGAAGCGTTGCACGACGTTTATGATATCCGACTTTGTAGATGTTCAGGATTATAACAACGCCCTGACCATCGCCAATCGTAAGCACGATATCGTTGCTTTGCAGGTTTATGATAATCTCGAAACCCAGCTTCCGGATGTCGGACTTATGAAGGTTATGGATGCGGAGACCGGAACGGAACGTTGGGTAGATACTTCGTCCAGAAGGGTACGCCAGGTATATCAGGACTGGTGGAAAAAACAACAGGAGAATATGCAGACATCATTCAACCGGAGTAAGGTCGATAGTGTTTCTGTCCGTACCGATGAGGATTATGTAAAGGCATTGATGGCCTTGTTTAAGAAGAGAAGCTAAAAGAATAATTATGAATTATGAGTTATAAATTATAAAAGGCTTGTAACTCGTAACTTGTAACTCGTAACTAAAATATGTTGAAACTAAAAAATATACTATTGCCTGGCTTGCTTTGCTGCCTGAGTTTTTCGCTATCGGCGCAGAAGTCGACGGTAAGGGCAACAATACAGCCATCGGATATCCTGATCGGTGAACAGGCAATCATTAATGTAGAGGTCATTGCCCCCAAAGGACGGGATATCGTCTTCCCTGTCTATCCGGATACGCTGATAACAGGTATCGAGGTGCTGAAAATGCTGAAGCCGGATACGGTAATGACAGAGGTAATGACCATCAGCCAGAAATATGTCGTGACTTCGTTCGATTCCACACTCTACCATGTACCTTATATGCAGGTGTTGGATGGTGTGGATACGCTTCGTACAAACGATTTTGGGCTGAAAGTTTCCGCACCGCAATTGTCGGAGCAGTCTTTAGCATATCTGGAGCAATTGAAAAATCACCAGACTGATTCCATAGATTTTGAAAAGCTTCAGATATCGGATATAAAAACAGTGCAAGATCCGCCGTTTGTATGGCAGGACTATCTTGAATATTTGTTTATTCCTCTGATTATACTATTGATCCTTGCCCTTATCGGGCTTGCCTTTTACTTCTATATACGGAAGAGGAATAAAGGTTATTTCTTCACCCCGAAAATTATTTTGCCTCCTCATGTGATTGCATTACAGGGACTGGATAAGCTGAAGACTTCTAAACTATGGCAGAAAGGGCAGGAGAAAGAGTATTATACCGAACTTACAGATATTCTTCGCGAATACATTGACCGGCGATTCAATATAGATGCTCCGGAAATGATATCAGAGGATATTATCGCTTCCGTACATTTGGCTACTGATACAAAATCGGCAACAGATGGCCTGTCTCAGATACTGAGGTTGGCCGATCTGGTCAAGTTTGCCAAATATACTCCGTTTGCCGACGAAAACGACCTGAGCCTGGTTAACGCTTACCTGTTTGTCAATCAGACTAAGATAGAAGAAAGGCAGACAATGGAAGAACAAAAGGATAATCTGGCAGAGAATCAAGTCTCGAATGAAAAAGAAAACAAAGAAGATAAAAAACAAAGCTAAAGATATATGATGGATATAGTATATGCCAATCCGAAATATTTATACTTGCTCTTATTGCTGATACCGCTAATTGTGTGGTACATCATTAAGTTGAGGAAGATGCAGGCTACATTTAAGATGTCTTCAGGCTTTGCTTTTGAGAAGGCACCCTCTACAATAAGAGTTTATCTGCGCCACTTTCCGTTTTTGCTAAGGGTGGTCGCAATCGCGTTAGTTATAATTGTCCTGGCCCGTCCGCAGAGTGTCAATTCTTCGGATGTATCGAACTCTGAAGGGATTGATATTGTAATGGCTCTCGATATTTCGGGTACGATGATGGCGCAGGATTTTTCTCCTACACGTCTCGAAGCGGCTAAGAAGGTTGCCGCCGAGTTTATTAACGACAGGCCTAACGACCGGATCGGTCTGGTCATATTCGGTGGGGAAAGCTTTACCCAATGCCCGTTGACAACGGATCACAAGGTATTGTTGAACTTACTTACAGAGGTTAAATTCGGCATGATAGAGGATGGTACTGCCATCGGACTGGGTTTGGCCAACTCTGTGAACCGCTTGAAAGACAGTAAGTCCAAATCGCGGGTTGTAATACTTTTAACTGACGGTTCCAATAATGCCGGACAAATTGCACCTTTAACGGCAGCAGAACTGGCAGCGTCTTATGATATACGTGTTTATACCATAGGAATTGGTTCCAGAGGGACATCTACAGCAAGGATAATGACACCTTACGGCTTGCAGACTATGCAGGTGTCAGGCGACTTTGACGAGCGTACATTGACGGAGATAGCAGCTATTACCAAAGGGCAATACTTCCGCGCAACGGACAATACCAGCCTGAGTGCGATTTATGATGAGATAGATCAAATGGAAAAAACCCATATAAGTGTAAATACTGTAACCAAGCGTAAAGAACTTTACCTGCCATTTGCCATTTTCGCATTAGCGTTGGTTGGCCTGGAGCTGGTTCTTCGCCGTACATGGTTGAGGAATATACCATGAGATAATTAAGAATTAAAAATTAAGAATGATGATGGGCTAAGGGTTTGGTTATAACGTATTAAAGCTTGTAACTCGTAACTTGTAACTCGTAATTGCAAAATAGTATGTTTAAATTTGGGAATCCTGAATATTTGTATTTGTTTTTTGCCATACCCGTTTTTGTGATAGGCTTTATTTTCCTGAATATAAGGAAAAGGAAAAGTGTGGAAAAACTGGGAACACTTGCATTGGTAAAAAGAATGATGCCTGAACTTTCATTGAAACGTTCATATCTGAAATTCTGGGTTATACTTGTTGCCATAGGTTTTGGTATAGTCGTTCTTGCACGCCCGCAGTTTGGAACAAAAGTGGAGAAGGTCGACAAGAAAGGAATAGAACTGGTTATTGCCATAGACGTATCTAATTCGATGATGGCTGAAGATATAAAACCGAGCAGGTTAGCCAAGGCAAAGCAAATGCTGACCCGCATTATCGATGAACGCAGGGATGATAAAGTGGCTATAGTCGTATTTGCCGGAGAAGCTTTTATACAGTTGCCGCTTACTCCTGATAACCAGTCAGCTAAATTGTTTCTGGAAACGATTGATCCCAGTCTTGTACCGGTTCAGGGAACTGCAATCGGCAGTGCGATAGATATCAGCATGAGTTGCTTTTCTAACGATACGGATATAGACAAGGCTATTGTTCTGATTACCGATGGTGAAGGACATGAAGGCGACGCGGAAGGAGCCGCAACGCGGGCAGCTGAGAAGGGTGTGCATGTAAATGTTGTGGGCATAGGTACTACCGAAGGTGCAATGATTCCTGTATCGCCGGGTTCTAATAATATGAAACGTGATACTCAGGGGCAGCCGGTCGTGACAAAGCTGAATGAAGAGATGTGCCGCCAGATAGCAAAGGCCGGAAAAGGGCTTTATGCACATGCTGATAATTCGAACAGTGCGCTGAAAAGCCTGCAAGCGGAGTTGGAAAAATTGCAGAAAAAAGAAATAGATGGAATCGCATATTCCGAATACGACGAAAAATATCAGATTTTCGCATGGGTTATGCTGGCGCTGCTTCTACTGGAGATATGTGTGTTTGATAAGAAGAACAGGATATTCCGGAATATCAGGCTGTTTAAATAATTGAGAATGTGGACAAGATGATGAAGAAAATTATATTTATAACATTATTAGTGTTTGTAACTATCGGCCTATCCGCCCAGAAGGGGGTTAGAAAAGCTGTACGAACAGGGAATAAGGCATATAATGAACAACGATATGGCGCGGCTGAAACCGAATACAGCAATGCGCTGAAAGAAAATGCAAGTTCGAAAGAAGCTTCTTTCAATCTGGCTAACACATATTATAAGCAGCAGAGATGGGATGACGCGCTGAAAGAATACCAGCATTATCTGACCTTGGAGAATGAAGATGAAACAAAAATGGGCTCTGCCTGGAGCAATATGGGTAATACATTCCTGAAAAAGAAAGGGAATGAAAAAGGACAGCAAATGCAGATGGCACAGGGAGGTCAGCCTCAACAGGGGGGAGGGCAACAGGCGGATAATCTGAAGCAGTCGATGGAAGCCTATAAAAATGCCCTGCGCCTGAATCCTAAAGATGAAGAAACACGGTACAACCTGGCTGTGGTTCAGAAAATGATAAAAGATAAAGAAGATCAGGACAAAGACCAGAATAAAGATAATAAGCAAGATCAGAATAAGGATCAAAAGCAAGATCCGAAACAAGATCCCAAGCAAGATCCGAAACAGGACCCTAAGCAGGATAAGCAGGACCAGAAGCAGGATCAGAACCAAATGTCGCAGCAAAATATGCAACAGATACTTCAGGCTTTGGAACAAGACGAGAAAGAAACACAGGAACGTGTAAAACAGGCTAAAGCTCAGGAGCGAAAACAGAAGAACGAAAATAACAGAAAGCAAAATAAAGACTGGTAATGAAGAGAAAAGGATATAGCTATTCAATTTGCCGGTTCTGCTTGTCAGTTGTATTACTATTCCCCTTTCTGTCGGTGGCTATAGGCCAGAGTGTCAAGGTAAATGTAAAAGCGCCCGAAACAGTGTTCACAGGGGAACAATTCAGAGTGGACTATATAGTTGAAAGCGATAATGATATAAGAGAGCCGGTAATAATAAAGAATATGGAGGGCTTCACCATATTATATGGCCCTTCTGTATCATCGTCGAGGGCAGTCAGGTTTAATAATGGTAAACGAGTGACTGTATATATGACCACATCTTCCTATTATCTGGAAGCCTCTAAAGACGGGAAATATACATTGCCCAGAGCTGAAATAACGGTAAACAGCAAGAAATATAAAGCGGAGTCCGTCAAAGTAGAAGTGAAGTCGCCAAAAGAAGTTGCGGACGAAGTCGATGCTTTTGTAAAAACAACCGTATCCAGAACAAGTGTAAATTTGTCAGATACATTGACGCTGACTTATAAGCTATATACAACTAAAGAGGTTAAGCGTATAATAAGTGCGGATTTTCCTGTTGTGAAAGATTTTTATACAACCAATATAACACGTTCGCGTCAAACCTTTACAGATGAAGTTGTGAATGGCAAGACCTATAAGGTAGTCGAACTTAGGCGCTTAATACTTCAGCCACGTAATCAGGGACAGATGACTATTCCCGAAGGGCAGATATCAGTAGAATATTCTACCCCGACAGGCAGAAGAGTACGAGATATGTGGGGAGACGTGTACGATGAGACGATCAGAAGTGAAAAGTCTTTAATAATAGAGCCCGTAATAATACGGGTACAAGACCTGAAAGCAATATAAGTAAACGTTGATATTTAATATTACACTTTAAAGTTATGACTTTCGACCGATGCTATATTTAGATGGACAAACAACGTTCGACGGAACAAAGTGTAGTCAATAAGTAGGTCTGAGACCTTAAAGTTATTATTTTTGTATTCTGAATAAAAAAATAGACCTAACGAAAAAGAGTAAATAGAGTAATGAAAAAGTATTTGATTTTATTGACATTATTACTCATAAGCATTTCAAACATATGCGCTGATAACATCACCTTTGTTATCAGTGCCCCTGCTTCTACAGTGAAGGGTGCGCAAATCCAGCTGCAGTATGTATTGAAAGGTGGTGAAGGCCGGGAAATTCATGTGCCGGATGAGATAAAAGGTTTTGACGTACTTTACGGGCCATCTGTTTCGCAAATGTATAGTTCTTCGAACATCAATGGGAAAGTGACTTCGGAGAGTAATATAACCTATACATACCTATTGTTGGCAAAAGAAGAAGGTACCTTTACCTTACCTTCGGCATCGGTAAAAGTAGGAGGCAGCAATTATAAATCGAATACTGCCCAGATAAAGGTCTTACCTCCCGATAAGAATGCTCAGCCGCAACAGCCCGGGCAGCAGGTAAAGCCGACAACATCTTCTTCTACAGCCGGAAATGTCAATCCGAATGATGCTTTCGTAAGGGCGATATTCTCTAAAACTAAGGTAAAAGAACAGGAAGCGGTGACTGTCACATTCCGCTTCTACACAGTACTGAATATAAGGGATGTAGGGAAGATCCAATTTCCTGAATTTGAAGGCTTCATGACAGAGGATTTCGAGCTTCCGGCAAATCGCCAAATGGCTTTGGAGCATTATAACGGACGCAACTATTATACTGTAGATGTAAAGAAAACGCTCTTGTTCCCTCAACGGTCGGGTAAAATGACGATACCGTCGGGTACAATGGAAATCGTATTTGAAGTGGCTTCAGGTAAAAAAGTGCAGACGTTCTTCGGTACTCAGGAGGTGATGACCGAGGCTAAAAAAACATTGAAGACAACACCTGTCACGGTCGATGTATCTGCGCTTCCGATACAAAATAAACCCGCTAATTTTTCGGGAGGAGTGGGAGACTTTTCGTTCAAACCGTCTATATCCGCAGAAAAAATTAAGGCAAACGACGCTGTCACTATCAAGCTGGACATAACGGGAACGGGAAACCTGAAACTTATAAAGAATCCTGAAGTCAAGTTCCCTAAAGATTTTGAAACTTACGATCCGAATGTAAAGAATGATTTTAAGTTAACCGAGAATGGTTTGTCGGGTACAAAATCAATAGAGTATATGTTTATTCCCCGTTATCCGGGTAAATTTACAATACCTGCCATCGAATTTTCCTACTTCGACACCAGAAGCGGTTCTTATAAAACCGTTTCATCCCCATCATACACACTGGATGTAGATAAGGACCCAAATGCGGGAAAGAATGTGTCTACCAGTTATTCGAGCCAGAGAGAACTGGAAATGGAGCAGGATATCCGTTATCTTAAAACAGGGGACTATTCATTTACAGACCCTCAAAGTTTCTTTGTAGGCTCCCTTACATATCTTCTGTGGTATCTGATTCCGTTAGTGCTGTTTATTGCATTTACTATAATATACAGGAAACAGATAAAGGCGAATGCCGATATCGCTATGATGCGTACCAGGAAAGCGAATAAGGTGGCGACAAAGCGTCTTAAACTGGCTAAGAAATATTTGCAGATGCAACAGAAAGATAGTTTCTATGAGGAAATCCTGCGCGCAGTATGGGGTTATCTGAGTGACAAGCTGACGATCCCGGTTGCAGACCTGAACAGGGAAAATATTGAAATTGAATTATTGAAATACGGTGTGGGCGATGATCTTATAAGCCAGTTTATTAATATACTGGATACAGGGGAATTTGCCCGTTATGCTCCGTCCGAATCCGGGCACGCAATGGATGACCTGTACAACAATACAGTAGATGCTATCGGTAAAATGGAAAGTACAATTAAGAAAATAAAATAAGGTCTGATGAAACGAATCATATTATCTTGCCTATTCATATTCGCTATATATTCTGTCGCTTATGCACAGGATTCGGTCCCGGTTGTGAGTGATTCGCCGGCAACTGTGACAGGAAGCCAACAGCAACCCGGAACTTCTTCCGACCCGGCTACAACAGCCTACAATGAAGGTGATTTCCGTAAGGCCATTGAAATACTGGAAACCCGGAAGAATGAACAATTGGAAAAAGGGCTGGAGTCAGCCCAATTGTATTATAACTTAGGCAATGCTTATTTCAGGGTGAATGACTTGGCGCATGCCCGCCTGAACTATGAAAAAGCCTTGTTGCTCGATCCGGGGGACAGGGATACCCGTCACAATATTGAATATCTGTCGACAAAGATAGAAGATAAAATACTGGTTGCGGATACATTCTTTCTCAACATATGGTTCAGGGCTGTCCAGAACTTATTCAGTTCGAATACCTGGGCCGTCATAGCAGTAGTCTCATTCCTTTTACTGATGGGATGCTTATCCATGTTTTTCTTCAGCCGCTATGTCTTCATGAAGAAAACGGCTTTCTATATAGGAATAGTGGCATTGGTTTTGGTCATACTCGCAAATGTATTTTCGTTCGGACAGAAGAACAAGATCGAACACAGGGATACCGCTGTTATCATGGCCGGTTCGGCATCCGTGGTCAGTTCTCCGGATATTAACAGCAAAGAGTTATTCATATTACACTCCGGAACAAAAGTATATATAACAAAAGAAGACCGCAACTGGCTCGAAATAGAAATAGACAATGGCAGTGTGGGCTGGATTCAGCGCGAAAAGCTGGAAGTAATATAATTTGCTTTAAAATGAGAAACTTCTGATGAGCCTTGTAGAAAAGATATTGCCATACGAACGGAATTTATTTCTATGGCTCAACGAGCATCATACTGACTATTGGGACACATTTATGTGGATATATAGCGGTAAACTTATCTGGTTACCTCTAGCTATAACCGGTCTGGCCGTATTTGTGTATAAAATAAAATGGAGGGAAGCCCTGTTGCTTCTTATTTGTGCCGTATTAGTCGGAGTTTTATGTGACTTTGTTTCGGCGAACCTTATCAAACCCTATTTTGAGCGATTGCGGCCCACACATCATCCCGATTTTGAAGCCTTTGTGGAAGTAGTAAAAGGATATCGCGGAGGACGTTACGGGTTTATATCCAATCATGCAGCCAATGGATTCGGAGTTGTAGCTTTCACCTCCCTGTTGTTCCGGTACAGATATCTAACTATTACAATGATAATATGGGCTACCATTACAGCGTATTCCCGTGTTTATCTGGGAGTTCATTTTATTTCCGATGTTGTCGGAGGTGCTGTTTGGGGTGCTTTAATAGGCTTTTTGGTGTATTATGTTTATTTAACCTCTCGCCGGTATATTCTGAAAGTTCCTAAAGAGGAGGTTAGAATACCTGTCTATAGCAAAGAAAGAGCAAAGATACTTATTGGCGCAATATTGCTCACGATAGCATCAATTGCTATATATAGCGCAATATTTGATATTCCTTCATAAAATCCATTGTTTTTCAAAAAAGAATTTTATAACTTTAGAACATATTCCTAATCATTTACCATTTAAAACTTAGAGAGTATGACTAGAGTTATTACATTTTCAGAGCTTCGCAAAATCAAGGATAGTTTACCGGATGGAAGCATACATCAGATAGCTGAAACTTTACAAATTCCTGTAGAAACGGTTTGGAACTACTTCGGGGGATATAGCTACGAAAAAGGGCAAAGTTGTGGCGTACATATAGAACCCGGGCCGGACGGAGGTTATGTTTCACTCGATGATACCACTATTTTGGACATGGCTTTAGAGATGATGGAAGCGAAGGAAGCTTAAGAAAAAATACAGAGATGAATGCCAAAAGTGTTCATCTCTTTTAAAATAAGTACAACAACAAATAAATATATACAGCAATGGGAGATAAATTGGTAACACTTGCGATTCACACAAACGAAAAAGCCCAGATATTGAAAGGCGTATTGGAAGGTGAGAATATTGAAGTCCATATCAATGATGTGGATTTGGATAATCCGGGAGTATCACCCGGCGTTCGTATCCGTATCAAAGAATCCGATCTGCCCAAAGCCCTGAGCGTAGTGGAGAGTCGTCACTTATTCAGCTACGATGAGGAAGAAACATACAGGACTGATGACGGACGCAAACGCATCCTTATTCCGGTCGATTTCTCCGATTATTCGCTTAAAGCATGTAAGATAGCCTTTAACCTGGCTCGTGATCTCAACGCGAAAGTAAAGATACTTCATGTATATTTCAATCCCTACTATCCTACTGCACTACCGATGGCCGAAGCATTTGCCTATCAGGGAAAGGAAGAAAAGGAATTCCAGAATATTATAGAGAAAGTAAAGGAAAATATCCAGAAACTATGCAATACGATAGACCAGAAGGTTTCGGAAGGGGAATTCCCTTCGGTAAACTATTCTTATGTATTGCGCGAGGGCTTGCCCGAAGAAGAGATAGTGACTTTTGCCAAAGAATATAAGCCGACACTGATACTTATGGGCACCAGAGGCAAGGATCAGAAAGATGCCGACCTCATCGGCAGTGTAACGGCGGAGGTGATAGAAATGACTCACGTTCCGTTAATTGCAATTCCGGAAAACACACCATTCTCGGATTTGAGGGAAGTGAAGAAAATGGCATTCCTTACAAACTTCAGTCAGAGAGATTTGATCTCATTCGATTTGCTGGCAAAACTCTTGCAACCATATAGCGATGTACAGATTGTACTTACTCATATAGCCGTTAAGAAAGGTGACCGCTGGGACGAAATAAAACTTGCCGGAATCAAAGATTATTTCAGTAAGCAATATCCGGGCTTGAACCTCGACTATAAGTTGATCGACACCAATGATATGCTCAAAAGCCTGGATGAATATATAAAGAATGATAAAATACAGATATTATCCCTGACCACCAGTAAGCGGAATATCTTTGCCCGTATGTTTAGTCCGAGTATCTCGCGTAAGATGCTGTTTCACTCCGATACACCTTTGCTGGTGTTAAGAGGTTAGAAAACTAAGTATATAATAGCATATAAATCTATTCGTTATCTTTGATGTTAACGGATAGATTTTTTTATAAACAGTAAACAGTATTTCATGCAGGGACGCTAAGGTGCAAAAGGTAACACTTTTTTCAGTCATCAGTTAGCAGTTAACAGTCAACAGTAATGTAGCTTTCTCAACTTACTACTTATTACTTAAAATTTACTACTTGTTAAAAAGTAACAAAGGTAACAGGGATATCAGTGAACAGTAAACAGTCAGCAGTTAACAACTCGTATCTTGTCTACTCGTAACTTGTAACTGCCCTAGGGCGAAGTAACCCGTTACTATATCAAAAAAGTTACAAAAGTTACACTTTTTCCACTATTTTTTATCTGTTCCTTTTTCCCCTCTCTGTAAGTCCCCCCCTTAGGGCAGAGCTGTTAAGTTCTGAATCTTATATTCTCTTTGTCATGTTGAACGAAGTGAAACATCTCCTAAATAGAAGGAGATCCTTCGTTTCACTCAGGATGACAGCAGAGAATAACAGAACAAAGCGGAGAACTTAACAGCCCTGTCCCCCGCTGGCGCGGACTTCCAGTCCGTGTCTTGTTAACAGTGCAAAAATGTCTGCTACGCAACACACAGACGGGACGTCTGCGCGAGCGGAGGAAGACGAGGCAAACCCGTAACTCTTAAAAAAAGGTAACAAAAGTAACACTTTTTTAGTCTTTGTGCCCTTTGTGATTTCCTTCGTGTACTTAGTGGTTGAAAACTCTTTACCACAAGGGGCACAAATATTTACACAAAGAACACTATATAAAAAGTAACAAAGGTAACAGATATATCAGTAAACAGTAAACAGTCATCAGTCAATAACTCGTAAGATGTAAAACTTTGCGTCTTTGCGTGAAACAAAACAAAACGCCAGCCAACTTGTAACTCGTAACTTTTTCTAAATCATTAAACCTTGAATCTTTAAATTCTAAATCCAACATTTCAAAGAACTCCCTTTCTTGTAAACCAGTACACTAAAAATAGTATAGATAAAGTTTGAGAAAAGTCTTTAGCCTAATTAAAAGTAAATCATTACATCAAACTCCAAAAAAACAGTAATTTTACAGTTATTTATAAAAATAATTCATTGATTGTAATGGAAACATCAATAAACCCCGATTTTTCAATTGTTATTGATGACATCACACCTGCATATGGGCGAAATAAAAGAGTGAGCCGACAGGCAATAGGCAATAGATAAGAATTTAAATTATATAATTAAATGAAAAAAACAATATTAATAACTATGACCGGATTATCAATGATGTTTGCCGGCTGCGGAGGGGGGCAAAAAGCACCGGAGAAGCAGGCTGAAGCGGACACTGTCCCTGCTGATTTCAATAGATGCTTTTGCCGACCTCGAAATCCTGCGTTATTACGTTCCCGGATTCAACAATCTGACTTTGGAGCAAAAAGAACTGGTTTATTATCTCTCTATGGCTGCTGTCGAAGGGCGGGATATTCTTTTCGACCAGAACAACCGGTATAACCTGGCTATCCGCCGCACGCTGGAGGCTATCTATGGAAATTATAAAGGAGATAAGAGCTCGGCTGATTACAAAGAGTTTGAAGTATATCTCAAGCGTGTGTGGTTCTCTAATGGGATACACCATCACTACGGCGAGGAAAAATTCCTGCCGGGTTTTTCTAAAGAATTTTTCGCGGAGCAGGTAAAAAACTTACCGGCGGAACTTGTTCCGGTAAAAGAAGGTCAGTCCGTAGATGATTTTATAAAGATGCTTACGCCTGTCATGTTCGACGCTAAGGTAATGGCAAAGAAAGTGAACCAGTCGGGAGGAGATCTCATCCTTACTTCTGCCAATAATTATTACGGAGAAGGAGTTACCCAGAAAGAAGTCCAGGGATTTTACGGGGCAATGAAAGATACAACCGACCTTACGCCTATATCTTACGGGCTCAACAGCCGTTTGGTAAAACAAGACGGAAAACTGGTCGAAAAGGTTTGGAAAGTCGGCGGCTTGTATTCACCTGCAATCGAAAAAATAGTTTTCTGGCTCGAAAAAGCTCAGGCTGTAGCCGAGAATGACGCGCAAAAGAATGTGATCTCAAAACTTATTTCATATTATAAGTCCGGTGATTTGAAAACGTTCGATCAATATGCTGTGGCATGGGTTGAAGATTTAAATTCACAGGTCGATTTTGTAAATGGTTTCACGGAAGTTTATGGAGACGCGCTTGGTATCAAAGCCAGTTGGGAGTCCATTGTAAACTTCAAAAATGTAGAAGCGACAAAACGTACCGAGATTATCAGTTCAAACGCGCAATGGTTTGAGGATCATTCACCTGTGGACAAAAGTTTCAAAAAGGAAAAAGTAAAAGGCGTATCTGCCAAAGTAATCACCGTAGCTCAACTTGGCGGAGACTGCTATCCTGCGACGCCTATCGGCATCAATTTGCCGAATGCGGACTGGATACGCAAAGATCATGGTTCCAAGTCGGTGACAATAGAAAATATCATGGAAGCATACGACGCGGCAGGCGCGCATACCGGATTTGGTAAAGAGTTTATGTGGTCTGACGCTGAGGTGAATATGATAAAGGAATATGGCTTCATTACCGATGTTTTACATACCGATCTCCACGAATGTCTGGGACATGGTTCGGGAAAATTACTGCCCGAGGTTGATCCTAATGCATTGGGAGAATTCAGTTCTACCATCGAAGAAGCCCGTGCCGACCTGTTCGGACTGTATTTCCTTGCCGATGCCAAACTTGTAGAGTTGGGCATTATCCCGAATGCGGACGCTTACAAAGCAGAATACTATAAGTTTATGATGAATGGCCTGATGACACAACTTGTACGTATCGAACCCGGTAAAGACATCGAGGAAGCGCATATGCGTAACCGCCAGTTGATAGCCAGGTGGGTTTATGAAAAAGGAAAAGCTGAAAATGTTGTCGAATATAAAATAAAAGATGGCAAAACATATGTTGTAGTAAACGATTATGCCAAATTGCGCACATTATTCGGCGATTTACTTGCCGAAATCCAACGAATCAAATCGGAAGGCGATTTCAATGGGGCAAAAGCTATTGTAGCGAATTATGCGGTAAAAGTTGATCAGAAATTGCATAAAGAAGTGCTGGAGCGTTACAAGACATTGAATATGAAACCATACAAAGGTTTTGTGAATCCGGTATTCCAATTGGTACAGGATAAGGACGGTAAGATGACCGATGTGAAAATCTCTTATACCGAAGGCTATGCGGAACAGATGATACGCTACTCGAAAGAGTTTTCGACATTGCCGACATATAACGATTGATTCGGAATCCTGAATGAGAGAAGAATGAATATAAAAAAGAGGCTGTCCCAAAAGTATTTTTCACTTTCTATTTACATACGCTACGCTCCTGTGACCGTTGGTTGTCATGTTGAACGGAGTGAAACATCTCGTTTCTCAGGGTCGAGATCCTTCGTTACACTCAGGATGACAAAGAGGGTGGCACATTGATAGTACTGTGCCCCTTTTGAGACAGCCTCTTCTTTTATATCAGAACATCAGCATTTTCAATCCGAATGATAATCTTAGATATTCCTTTGGTCCCAGGTAACTGTTCGTGAAAGCACTGGCGATATACAGGTCATTGCTGCTTATTTCATAGAACAAAGTGAGGGACTTGGCAAAGAAGCGTTTGTCCGGCGGAATGTTATACGTGATCCGTTGACCCAGATAGATGTTGAAGCGCATCTTTGTAGAGAACGAATAATAACTGTTCGGGTATTTGTCCGGCTCATTTACCCAGAAATCCCCGTCGAAGATCGTATTTACATACAGTCCGGTAGCCAGGGGATCTATCGAGAAATGTTTATTCAGTTCCTTCTTCCAGGGAATAAAGTTCTGCTTCAGGGTAAACGTTATCTTAGAACGCTTGGTCGAATATTTTGGCAGATATCCGAAGAATATATCCGTTTCCCACTGATTGTTTTTTCCGTAATCCCATCCCAGGCCTAATGATATCAGCCCCATTCCGCCGGCATACTGCACTTTGGTATAATTGGGAATAAGGTTCTCCCATTGCGATTTATATTTCTCAATACGCCTGTCGTAATCGTTCTGGGCAGAAAGAGAATGGGTGATAAGCATTGCAACAAGGCACAGATATAGTGTATTCTTAAAATTCAATAACTTCATAATCGTATGTATCGTCAGGCTTTATAGTCAGCAGTAAATATTTGCGTTTGTCCACACTTGGTGTACCATAGTACATCACTCCATCGTTGAACAGGTCGTCTACCTGCGCCCAGTGATCATGTGCATTCAGACAAAACTGCAATTTCCGGAATTCCTTTATATATCGTTGAAAAACATTGGCTACATTATTATTGAACTGTTCCGAATAAGGGCGTACATGCATTGCAAATATTGTCTTTTCATATTCTTCCCTTTCGTCTTTATATTCCTGTTCTATGAACTGAAAATCGGGAACAGGATGCGAGTAGTCGAATTCAAGGGCATTTGTATTCAGACAGATAAATTTAGTGTTGCCTGCCAGAAATGAAAAGTTCACCTCACCGAATACTTCATGGAAGACATCTATGCCGTTTGCGAGACAGTCATGGTTTCCCAGAAGTACCACATAAGGCACTTTCAGCTTATTCATAATATCCCTTTGCCACAGAAACTCTTTAGTGAGGCCAAAGTCAGAAATATCTCCGCCGTGAATAACGAAATCGACATCGTTCCGTTTATTTATAGCTTTCACAAAATCCTCGGCTTCGTCGTAGGCGCGTTGCGTATCCCCGGTCATTACAAAACGGATCGTCTCCTTTCCCTTACAGAACTCTTCTATACGTGCAATATTTTTTGCATTAATTCCCGTTTCTCCTTTTATACGCCCGTCATAGGGGTGGTACTCTATCATTTCACATGCGGTGAAAGTAAGAAGGGTAAATAAGAGGATATATATTTTCTTCATAAAAACTTAATAATAGTAAAGCAGGTGCAAGGTTACGGGGAATAATAGATTTTAGTATCCGGTAAGCAGAAAATATACTGCGGCGGGCTGTTTTTTACATTTATTTTAACTAAATGTGCGGTTATGTTAACATATTAGGCGGCTAAAATCTCTTTTCCTGGCGGGTGTATGATAAATAAAGAAATTCAGGCGTTATTCATATTTTTTATAACGGATTATGGGAACGAAGTATTATCGGATTATAATTCCTATCTTTATTCTAAAATAATACAACATGAAATTTAAAGAAGAACAAAAAAACAAATCGGTATTAACGACCAGTTATGTACTGACTAACGGTTCGCCCGTTACCTTCGTTTTATATGATGAAGACGGAGACTGGCAGCTCTTCGGTGAAGAGGATGTGACTGATGATGAAGACGCCTATCTCGTTTCTGTAGACGAAATGCTGGAGATGGAGCCTGCCCTCCGCAAATTGCCTGATTTACAACCGGGACAAGCCGCTGTCCGAGAGAAAGACAGCGCCCGCTGGTTTATCGTAGAAGAGGAGAAGTAGATATTTAACATAGCTTGCACGGAATACCGCATCAGTATTCCGTTTTTTTTGTACTTTTGCCAGACTGAAACGATTTGAGATAAATCATTTTTATTTTATTATTTATTAAAATTATATTTCTATGAACAACGAAAAAGGACTGGACTTTAAATCCATGACTGAAGCCGGAGAGAAAAAACTGTTCATCGAAACCTATGGCTGCCAGATGAATGTGGCGGACAGCGAGGTTGTTGCATCTGTAATGCAGATGGATGGTTATACTATGACGGACAAGCTGGAAGATGCTGATGCCGTGTTTGTAAACACATGTTCGATTCGCGATAATGCCGAGCAACGGGTTATTCAGCGCCTCGATTTTTTCAATGCCCTTAAGAGAAAGAAGAAGCCCAATATGATCATCGGGGTTCTCGGATGTATGGCAGAGCGGGTGAAAGAAGAACTGCACGACAAGCATCATGTAGACGTGGTGGTCGGTCCCGATGCTTATCTCGACCTGCCTAATCTGGTGGGTGCCGCCGAAAGTGGCGAAAAAGCAATCAATGTCGTTTTATCAAAAACCGAAACATATAAGGATGTGATACCTTTGCGTATCGGAGGAAATCATATTTCGGGCTTTATATCCATTATGCGCGGATGTGATAAGGTTTGTTCGTACTGCATTGTGCCTTATACCAGAGGACGTGAGCGTAGCCGTTTGCCTCAAAGTATATTGAACGAAGTTGCCGACTTACGCGACAAAGGCTTTAAGGAAGTAACTTTGCTGGGGCAGAATGTAAATTCGTACCGCTATGAGAATGAAGATGGTACGGTGGTAGACTTCTCCCGTTTACTCGAAATTGTAGCTCTTGAAGCCCCAAAAATGCGCATCCGCTTTACCACTTCATACCCAACGGATATGACCGATGAAACGCTGGAAGTGATAGCGAAGTATGATAATCTTTGCAAATTTATCCACCTGCCTGTACAGTCGGGAAGCAGCCGTATGCTGAATGTGATGAAACGTAAGTATGACAGAGAGTGGTACCTGAACCGTATAGAGGCTATCAAACGGATTATTCCGGGATGCGGGCTCTCTACGGATATAATGTGCGGATTCCATTCCGAAACAGAAGAAGACCAGCAGGAGACTTTGTCACTGATGCGTGAAGTCTGCTTCGATTCGGCCTTTATGTTTAAATACTCGGAGCGTCCGGGAACATTTGCTGCCAGAAAGTTAGAAGATGATGTGCCCGAAGATGTTAAAATAAAGCGTTTGCAGGAAATTATAGAATTACAGAACGAATGTTCCCTTGAAAGTAATAAAAGAGATGTCGGCAAAGAGTTTGAGGTATTGGTCGAAGGATTCTCCAAACGTTCGAGGGAACAACTGTTTGGACGTACTTCTCAAAATAAAGTGGTTATCTTTGATAAAGGCAGCCATCGCATCGGAGATTTTGTAACTGTCAGAATTACAGGGAATACTTCGGCTACATTATTTGGCGAGGCCATATAAGTTATAAATAGGGCTAATAATGCATTTTAATTTCTAACTTATTTTCGTTGTTTCACTTACCAATATGCTAAATAGCTCTGTAACTCTGAAATATATACATAGTTTAGTTATTTTTATTAAAGATTTTTCCTGCTTTTTCAAAAAGTAACTATATTAGTTGTCCGTTTTGGAAAACATAGAAAGGAAATATTTGTTATAGAAAAAAGGATTAATTTAAAAACTTAAAGAATTATGAATAAAACTGGCTCTAATTTATTATTTTTAGCCATAGGTGCGGCATTAGGTGCTGCGGTGGGCTATGTTGCAGCTTCTGATAAGAAAGAAGAATGGTTAAAAGACATAAACAGCCTTGTAGATAAGGTAAAAGGCAATGTAAGACATGCAGCAGGCAGAGGCCGGGAAAAAATAGATGAGTTGAGGAGCGATGTTGAATGATAAAGAAACAGACAAAAGCTTAAATACTCTGGTTGAAGAAATCAAATTAGAACTATTAAGCTATATCAATAAAAGAATCCGGCTGTTCAAGCTGGATGCTTTTGAGAAGTTGAGTCTCTCTGCTTCTGCGGTAGGATATGGCTTAATAGTTCTGTCTATTATCGCTGTACTTATGTTCTTCCTGCTGATCGGGCTGGCATTTTTTATAGGTGAACTCCTGAATAGTCTGGCGGCCGGATTCGGTATTATGGCCCTGTTTTCTTTGTTTGTTCTGTTGGTAGTTTTTCTGTTCAGGAGAAAGATAAAAGAATCTATACTGAATAGTACTATAAACTTTTTCAGAGGAATGGAGGATAATGATGAGAAATAAATTAACACCATTAGAAGAACTCCGTCAGGAAAAAGCAATAGCGAGGCGTGAGTGCGCCGAGAGTGAAGAACGTCTGGGTGAACACTGGACGTATCTTTCCGATAATGCGGGTCCACTCCTTTTTCATAGCGCCGTGAATACGGTACTTCGTCAATTCGGGTTCGGCCCCAAAGAGAAGTCCAAATCTAAAGATACGGATTCGGATGGAGTAGCACACAGTGGCCTATTGGGAACCCTGATGGCTTATTATCCTGTTGTGTGGGAAATAGTGCAACCAATGCTGTTACGTTTTGTCATCAGAAAGATAAAGTCTATTTTCT
Source organism: Dysgonomonas termitidis (assembly GCF_054657735.1). Taxonomy (NCBI): domain Bacteria; kingdom Pseudomonadati; phylum Bacteroidota; class Bacteroidia; order Bacteroidales; family Dysgonomonadaceae; genus Dysgonomonas; species Dysgonomonas termitidis. The sequence continues at coordinate 1,296,338 of NZ_BAAHYD010000003.1, forward strand.
CGGGTAAAAAAAGGAAAAAACGAAGAGGCTGCGACGATGACGACGATTGATCCAACCGAAAAAGAAATAGCAGGAAACAAGGGAGTGGCGAAGAGCCGTTTTCTTGTTTTTTGTTCTTGGATAATTCATATTAATCTTATCTTCCCGGCGTATAAGTAAAATGCTTACAAAAAGAGTTGAAGATATACAGCACAAGATGAATGTGCACGGCAACGCGAAACGGCCATTTCTCTTTGCTGTTAACTTTGAACTGACTGAAGGCTTTTTTTTAGAAAATCCTTTTGAGCAGGCAGAGATATTATTCGATATAAGAGGGCAGGGTAATTCTCCCGTAAAAAAACAGATTGAAAACGACATTCAATTTAGCCCGCAACCTCTTACCTATGATACCTATAAAGCGAAATTCGATATTGTTCACCAAGGTCTATTGAGAGGTTACTCCTATCTTACTAACCTGACAATAAAGACTCCCATATCCACCAATTTATCATTTCCTGATATTTTCGCATATAGTAATGCTCCCTATAAACTGTTATTGCCCGGTCGTTTCGTCTGCTTTTCTCCGGAACGGTTTGTGAAAATATCGGATAAAATTATATCTACCAACCCGATGAAAGGGACGATAGATGCCTCTGTTCCCGACGCCGCGCGGATAATCCTGAACGACTATAAAGAGACGGCAGAGCACAATACGATCGTGGACCTGTTGCGTAACGACCTTAGTATTGTAGCCGATAATGTGCAAGTCAGCAGATTCAGGTATATAGACCGGATAAAGACCAACAGAACCGATATTTTGCAGGTGAGTTCCGAAATCACAGGATGGTTACAGGGTGATTGTGTTGATAATCTGGGAGATATCATTTTCGGAATGCTTCCGGCCGGGTCTATATCAGGCGCACCAAAACCGGCAACCTTGGATATTATCAGAGAGGCTGAGAACGAGTCCCGTGGATACTATACCGGAATATTCGGCTATTATGACGGAAAAGAACTCGATACGGCAGTAATGATACGTTTCATAGAAGAGGAAGATGGCCGGTACTATTTCCGGAGCGGTGGAGGTATAACAGCCTATAGCAATTGTGAGAGCGAATACAAAGAAGTATTAAGTAAAATCTATTTACCGATAATATGAGACAACCTGTTTTTACCGAAGCATTAAAAATACTGGACGGTAAGTTCTGTAACCTGCCTTTTCATCAGGAACGTATTTTTCGTACGTCAAAGACCTTTTTTGCGAAGCCGACTTTGGTTGACTTATCAGAAGGCGATATTCCACTCGGATACAGGAATGGAATAGTAAAATGCCGTATAATATATTCCAGTCATATGATAGGTGTTGAATATCAACACTACAAGTTCAGAACAATCCGGAAACTTAAATTGGTATTTGATGATACCATCGACTATTCCTTTAAATATGCGGACAGGCACGATATAGATAATCTTCTCTCCCAAAAAGACGATTGTGATGATATCTTAATAGTAAAGAGTGGCTGCATAACCGATACATCATTCAGTAATGTCGTATTCAGAAATGATTCGGGCTTATACACTCCCGCTTCTTATCTGCTGGCGGGGACCAAGCGCAGGTTATTGCTTGAACAGGGCATAATACAAGAGAAAGAGATCAAAGCAGAGGACATGAAAGAATATTCAAGGCTATACATAATCAATACGATGATAGACCTTGAAGATGATGTAAGTCTCGATACTTCTGACCTGATATAGAGCCTATTTCAATAAGTTACTTTTTACAATAGTCTCCACTCTGGTTTTAGTCGAATCAGTCGAAATAGCAGTAACATCTCCCGTGCAGTTAGTGAAGTACACATAGTTGCCCCGATCATAAAAACGGTATACTTTACAACCTTCATGTTCGAAAAGGTACTCTACCTTATAAGTCTGATTATTATCGGAGGCTCTGCTGGCAACAGGCCGCTGTGAATAACACGAAGATAAATTTATGATCGCTATGCCGGTCAAAAATAAGGTAAAGAGTGTTTTCATATCTGTATTCTTTATTTTGTTAGACTTCTGTTCCTACTCATCGTCTTTTCTCTTCGAATCGTACTTCTTTCCTGCAAATATATCATATCTGCGGAACTCACATTGCAATGAACCATTAACAAGCTGTATTTTCTTAGATGGTTTCAGCCCTATTTTATCAAAGCATTCCTTCTTATAGCTGAGTACCCATGCCGAATAACCCATAAATACATGCTTGAAGCGTTCGCCTATCATTTCATATAATCCGCTCAGGTCTTCCGGTTTTATACGCTCTCCATACGGCGGGTTCGTAATCAATATCCCTTTTTCGGCAGGAGCCTGTATGTATTTCTCAAATGGCTTCACCTCAAGATCGATGCGGCGCTCCAGTCCTGCGCTTTTGATATTCTGTGCAGCTATATCGATAGCTTCCGGAGAGATGTCCGAACCATATATCCTGTGATTAAATTCGCGCTCTCCGCTATCGTCGTTGTATATGGTCTCAAAAAGGCCTGCATTGAAATTCTTCCATTTTTCGAAAGCGAAATTCTGCCGGTATATACCCGGAGGTACATTCATGGCTATCATAGCGGCTTCGATAAGCAGTGTCCCGGAACCGCACATCGGGTCCACAAAATCGGATTCACCCCGCCATCCTGTTTTAAGTATCATCCCCGCTGCCAGCACTTCATTCAAAGGTGCTTCTGTCTGGGCTACACGGTATCCTCTTTTGTGCAATGATTCGCCCGAACTGTCGAAAGATAAGGTGCATTTGTCGTGTGCAACGTGAAAATTGATAAGCAGGTCGGGATTCTTTGTATCCACGGACGGACGTTTGCCTGTTTTTTGCATAAAGTAGTCGGCAATGGCATCCTTTACACGATAGGCGACAAATTTAGAATGGGTGAAATAGTCGGAAAAAGTGATGGCGTCAATGGCAAAGGTACTGTCTTCTGTCAGGTGTTCGTACCAGTTCATCGCCTTTACCCTCTTGTATATTTCATCTGTATTTTTAGCCTTAAATTCAAATACTGGACGAAGTATGCGCAGGGCTGTCCGGCAGTGTATATTTGCTTTATAGAGCATTGCCAGGTCGCCATCGAAGGAAACCATGCGTTTACCTATCTCCAGATTGTTTGCACCTAGTCCGGTAAGCTCTTCCGCCAGAACATCCTCAAGGCCGGCCATCGTTTTGGCTATCATTGTAAACTCTTTCTTTATCATCGTTTGCTTATCGGCTTATAGTTTTATCTTTTTCGACTTACCTTTCGATTCGTTGTGGAAGGCATCTACTGCGGTAACTACATATTTGTATTCCTTTTTTCCTCCTTCGTAAGGCAATACAAGGCTGTTATCCCGTGTTATGGCGACAATATACTGAGGGTTGTCCAGATTCTCTTTTTCTCCTTTCGCAAAACGGTAAACCACATAGTATTGCGCTGTTTCGGGATCGTATTTGTCCGAATTACTTTTCCAGCTCAATGTATGAGAGGTCGCTGTATAGGATTCCTCCACCTTGTTTACCTTTTTGGGGCTTTTGTTGTGCATATGCTTATATGCCGGGATAAGGGCAGGGTATTTGTGGTAATTATTTTTCAATTGGGTAGCGATACCCTTATAATTATCCAACAACTCATAAGCGGGCCAGAAGCAGTTGCCATGTACAGTTGTGAAACTACGTGAAAGCACCATCTTTTCATTCAGCTGGTTATCTCCCGAAGGCTGTGTATTAGCATCCATTGTACGTTTTACATCCTGACCGATATAAAGGTGCTGATCGTAATTATTGAATGCCCACCATTTAATAAGGGTTTTATAATCGGCTGTCTTGTGGCCTATTTCCCAATATACCTGGGGCATATTATAATCTATCCAGCCATTTTTTACCCATAGCTTTACATCAGCATACAGGTCATCGTAATTTTGCAGGCCATTAGTATCGCTACCCGAACCGTCGGGCGTGCTTTTCTTATTGCGGTAAATACCAAACGGGCTGATTCCGAATCTTACCCATGGTTTTGAAGTCATCAGGGTATTTTTTATGTCCTGTATCAGCAAATTCACATTGTTGCGTCGCCAGTCGGCCAGTTGATTCTGGGAGAATCCCTGTTGTTTTGCATATGTATTAAAGCTGTTGTCATCAGGGAATCCTTCTCCGGCAATAGGGTAAGGATAGAAGTAATCATCCATATGTATGGCGTCCACTTCGTAGCGCATTACAATATCCTTTACCACATCGCAGATAAATTTGCGGTTGGCGGGGATGCCCGGGTCAAAATAGACTTTACCGCCGTATTTTACAAACCTCTCAGGGTATTTATAATATATATGGCTTTTTGCGAACATATCGTTTTCGCTGGCCGATACGCGGTAAGGATTGAGCCATGCATGCAGTTCCATATTGCGTTTGTGGCATTCTTCGACAAGGAATGCCAGAGGGTCGAATCCTCCTTCGGGAGCTACACCTTGCGTTCCGGTAAGGAAAGCGCTCCAGGGTTCCAGTTCCGACTTATAGAATGCATCAGCATAAGGACGTGCCTGGAAAATAACGGCGTTGATCCCCTCGGCATGAAGTTCATCCAGCGTTTTTATAAAATATGTTTTCAGCTGTGATACTGTCATTGTCCTGTATCTTGTTTGCCAGGCCGTACTTAGCCATGCGCCTCTAAATTCCCTTTTGGGATGGGCTATGTCAGTAAATGAGACACGTTGTTGCCGGGTTTTACAGGAGGACAATACAGATAGGACAGCAACTATCAGGAACAGATGGAGTACCTTATTTTTATTCATGGAGTCTGTTTAAAATATGTATTTATTTTTTATAGCGTAAATAAACTTTCACCGGATAATGGTCTGATGGCAAACGGGTTTCGGCTTCCATAGAAAATACTTCTTTCGGAAAATCACCGACATGCAGCTCTTTACTGTTTTCTACCGGAACACGGTACGTATCGGTAAGTACGCCATAGCGGTCAACCACAAATTTGCCGGTTACGAATATATGGTCGATACGGCTGTTAGTCATCAGGTTGGGTTTGAACGCGTTGAATGTGCCATTGAGCGCATAGCGAACTCCGGCTTTCTCATACGAATCGAACAGGATGTCCGAATTAGCCAATAGCTTATAACTTTCGTGGGTCTGATCCACATTGAAATCGCCTGTCAGTATTACTGCATCTTTGCCGCACATTTCCTCTATCTTTTTCAGTACCAGCCGGGCGCTGTGCCTGCGGGCTTCTACGCCTACATGGTCCATATGCAGATTGAAGAACCATATTTTTTTCTTCTTTTTCCTATCTTTAAATTGGGCCCAAGTACAGATACGTGGCAGGGCGGCGTCCCAGCCTTTATTCGGAAAGTCTGTTTGTTCGGACATCCAGAAATGCCCTGATTTCAACAGCTCAAACCTGTCCTTTTTATAAAATATGGGAGCATATTCCCCGGCGGTCTTCCCGTCATCACGGCCTACTCCCACATATCCGTACTGAGGCAATTCGCGTTGTAGATCTTCCAACTGATTGTGAAGCACTTCCTGTGTGCCCAGAATATCAAAGTCGTTGAATAAAATCAGTTTTGTAATTACAGGATAACGGCGTTGCCATCCGTTTCCTTTCTCTGCATCGCCCTGATTATTGTAACGGATATTGTAACTGCCCACTACTAAATCCTGCGAACAGATAAAACCCACACATAAAAAAATGAAAACCGATAAGGAAATAATTTTTTTCATAAGGAAAATTATATCGAAGTAATAATATTGAAGCTGTCTGGACTTTTCAAAAAAGTTTCTTTTAATCTGTTTTTATTCTCTTCGTCATGTTGAACGGTAGTGAAACATCTCATAAAACAAGATCCTTCGTACCTCAGAAACAACGTTCGGCAGAGCGAAGCGGAGCCAATGACAAAATAATACAAAAATAAAAAGTCCGGACGACTTTATTTAATAAGTAATTACAAAAGTAGGAATAATAACTAAGATGTCTTTTATATTCTGTAAAAGATAATGACGGATAGCATGTTTATTGGCAAATGAATGCTGTCTCACCTCCATAGGCCGGTGCACTTCAACAAATATTTCTACCCTTTATTTTCAAAATCTTCAAAAAAAACACAAAATTGCCTATGTATATTTACTCCGGCCATTAACAATAAAATAAAACAGGCTCATCTTTCCGGCGTATGACAACACCAGGTATAAGTAATAATTCTATAATATTTTCTGTCATTTTTTATCCTGAAAATTTGGTGCTTAGCCTTATTCTGTTAGGGAGAAAAAAGAAAGAAACATATACACCAGCCTCCTACTGTGCGCACCCGCGCGTAGCTTACGAAATGAATTTCCAAAATGCACAAATATCCTGCCGTGACCGGTATCCCGCTGTTATGTCCGTCCGGCAGGCTATTCCAATCTTCATGCAGACTTTCTTTTGGCTGTGCAGCTTATCTATGGCTGTACAGCCTTTTTATTTACAAATGACAATTTGAATAATCGAACTAAAGAAACCGGACCGACTAAAAGTTACGATTGTTTTAATGTTGCTGGTCGTCATCTGCGGCACTGCTTACGATTCAGGCGACGATGGGTATGGTATTAGAGCCTGTGAAAGGTGCTTTGCTTGACCTTCGATGGGATTGACACTTCCAATCATTGCAGGCAGAGCGTTTACTTTAAATCCGTAATCATTCATCCACACGATACAATTGTGCGGTAGCGGATGTAAGGAGCCGGCTCTTGCTTAAAAGAAAAAGGTTTCGTATGTTATCGATAACATGAGATTCATTATTTTATTGCTGTAGCCTCTGTGGTCGTGACGATCCGCAGTTTTTTCGCATATCCTGTGAAATATTTTACCGGAACTTTATCTATATATTGGCTGATAGCTGGAGCTCTTTGAAAGAATGAAATGGCGCCCTAAATTGGCTCCGCCGAACGTTGTTTCCCCTCGGGGGACTTACAATGAGGGTAAAAAGTAATAAGTAATAAGTAAAAAAGTGTAACCTTTGTTACCTTTTAACAGTTGCAAGTTTGCCTCGCCTTCGCTTCGGCGAATGTTATTTCTTCACCCTGCGGGCAGTTACAAGTTACGAGTAGACAAGATACGAGTTGTTAACTGCTGACTGTTTACTGTTCACTGATATCCCTGTTACCTTTGTTACTTTTTAACAAGTAGTAAATTTTAAGTAATAAGTAGTAAGTTGAGAAAGCTACATTACTGTTTACTGCTAACTGATGACTGAAAAAAGTGTTACCTTTTGCGCCTTAGTGTCTCTGCAAGAGATACTGTTAACTGTCAAGTGTATAACCAGGGCAGGAATAAATGTTTTGTATTATTTAAAACTTATTAGAGGTTTGCCCTGTTTAACATAAATACCTTATTTTTGTTATAACTAAAAAAATACAAATGAAACGGATTTTACCCTATATACTTTTTCTCCTTTTCACAACTTCATTATTGGCCGGTAAACCGATAAAGATAGGTGTGATAACAGATACGCATTATCTTTCGGAAAAACTGATGGACGATGGTTATGCCTTGCAGGATTATATACAGGTGAGCGGGAAAAATATTAAAGACGCCCCCGCAGTCCTGGATAAAGTCCTGGATGACTACCTTCACAGCGATATAGAAGTGCTGCTGGTGAGTGGAGATATGACAAAGGACGGGGAAAAACAAAGCCATCTCGATTTTGTAAATAAACTGAAACCATTACAGGATAAAGGTGTAAAAGTATTCGTTATCCCCGGCAACCATGATATAAATATGCCCGGTGCAGTAGAGTTTAAAGGGAATAAGGCTTTACCGGTACCGAACGTTACTCCGGAAGATTTTACTGATATTTACGCTTCATGCGGATACAATAGTGCTTTACTGAGAGATACGGCATCGTTGAGCTATGTGGCTTCTTTGGATGCCAATACATGGCTTGTGGCTATAGATGCGGCAAGATATAAAGAATATAAGACGCGGAGTATTTCGGGCGGAAAGATCTCTGCTGATACCGAAAAGTGGATTGTTGAAGTTTTAGATGAAGCCAGGCTACAAAATGTAAATGTAATAGGTATGATGCACTGGGGACTGACAGAACACATCGTATACCAGTCTATATTTTTCAAAGATTATCTGGTCGATGACTGGAAACGCTTTGCAAATCTTTTTGCAGATAAGGGTATGAAAGCTATTTTTACGGGGCATTTCCATTCGAACGATATTTCGGCTTTCACCTCTGATAAGGGAAATACGATTTATGATATTGAGACAGGGACATTATCCGGCTACCCGTTTTCTTATCGCTTTGTTGAATTGAGCGAAAAAGGTATGGATATAAAAACAAAAAATGTAACTTCGCTACCGGATAACCCGACACTGGCATCCGATGATAAGCAACGTATGCAGCTTTTATCGCATAAACTGACTATCCAAAAGCTGAAAGGGATGGGTTATAACCTGCCGGATGATGTATTAAAACAATTTGCGGACGTATTGTCCCAGGTATTTGTGTTACACCTGTATGGAGATGAAAAACCGGATGAAAAACTGAAACAATCGATGCTCAGATTATCTAAAGTAATGGACTCGCCAATGGATATAGAAGAATTACATGTCGATTTTCCACCCGCGGATAATAATGTCCGGATTACTTTCTGACAGAAGAAACCGAAAAACTTATTGAACTATGCTCCAATTATCATTATATCCAGACCAGATCGAAGCCGGATGCGACGAAGCCGGACGGGGCTGCCTTGCCGGGCCTGTATTTGCTGCCGCGGTGATACTGCCAAAGGATTTTGAATGTGAAGAACTAAACGATTCAAAACAGTTGACAGAAAAAGAGCGGTATAAGCTGCGTCCCCTTATCGAAGAAAGAGCTTTAGCCTGGGCTGTCGGGATCGTTGATCATAAGGAGATAGACAAGATAAATATACTCAACGCGTCTTTCCTTGCTATGCAACGGGCTGTGGCTTCATTGAAGATCAGGCCGCAACATTTACTGATCGACGGCAACAGGTTCAGGAAGTATGAGGATGTGCCCCATACCTGTGTGGTAAAAGGAGATGGAAAGCTATTGCCTATCGCGGCGGCATCTGTTCTGGCCAAGACATACAGGGATGATTATATGGCGGAATTACATGGGGAGTATCCTTTGTATGACTGGGATCATAATAAAGGTTATCCTACGAAGAAACACCGGAATGCTATAAAGGAATATGGGGTGACTCCCTATCACCGGCTTACGTTTAACCTTACGGAAAAGCAGCTGAAACTGGATTTTTAATAACCAAATTTTCCTTCGAAGTCTTTTGAGATTTCATTCATGAAATAAAGTGTACTCTTGCGTGTATTTACTCTGAATTCCCGTATATTGTCATTCAGTTCAACAGCGTTGTCGGTAATAAAGTCTTCCGCCCGTATTACACGGGGCAGTAGTTTGTCATTCGCCTGGTTTTCATACAAATAAGATATGTCAGTCACTTCCAGTACGCATTTGTCCTGAAACAGGAATCCGTTTATACGGTACCTCATAACCATTTTTTCGCGGACACCTTTCGAGTTGGCAGGCAGAAGTAGTTCGATCCTCGACTTAGCTATAAATTCATTATTCTTTGTATCGTGGCGTACACTTGAGATAAAAGGATCTTTGCCATAATTAATAATAGCCCACTCTTTCAGTATCTTGTAATTAGCATCTGTAGAAATATTCTTTTTTGAAGGAATCTCTTTTAAAAATGTCACTTTTCCATCGATGACGGGTACGTCCACGAAATCTTCACCCAGCTTTACTACTTGAGAAAAGCACAGGATAGGGAATATAAAACATATAATATAGAATATAAATTTCTTCATAGTTTGAGTCATTTGTGTGTTGCAAATATAGGAATATATTTGAGAACTCAAAATATATGAGAGATGCTATTCCATTTTACGATTGTGTGGCTTCCAGATAATTTTTTAATGTATTAGAATACATTTCCAGCATCTTATCCCACACAAAGTCATAGTCGATATAGTCGAGATCTATTTTACTTATTTGTTTATCCAGGTAAGTTTTAAAATCATCCAACTGCCCGGCTGTGTACTTTTCGTTGAACTTATCCACTTTGTAAAACATGTCATAGGCCATGTAATTACAAGGATATATCTCGTAATTGGAATGTATCTCCTTATCTATGATTTTAGCGGCCAGTTCGGGCTGCAAACGCTTGTCCGGTTCTGTAATCTTGTCCAGTTCGGGGTTGATACAGTTCCCGAAGCGGAATATCACGTTCCCTTTCTGTCCCAGTATGCCGATTTCCATATTCAGAAGATCGTCTCGTTGAGATTTCTTAAAATCAGGATTGTCGCGTTTTTGCTGAAATTCTTTGGCTTTCAGATAATCGCACGGGTCATATTCATATGAAATGGAAAGCGGTATAAGATTCAGTTCTTTCAGGCTTTCAATAAACGGTTTATCTTCGGGATATAACGCCAGCATTTTCAACAGGCTGTCCTGTGTACGGTCATCTGCATTTTTTGCACGGCCTTCGCGCTGGGCAATCCAGACCGATTCATCTTTGGAAGATATTACATGGTGGATATATTCGGATAGGTGTTTAGATGCGGTAAGCCTCTCTTTTATAGAAAGTCCCCGTCTTACTATAAAGCTTTTGTTGAGCCTTACCAACTTGTCTATCCACGGATGGATAAGCAGATTATCGCCAATGGCGATTTCGGTTGTTTTGAATCCTTCCTTATGACGCAGGATGTTCAGTAATCCGGCATCCAGAACAATATCCCTGTGATTGGATAAAAAGAGGTGTTGTACCGATTTGTCGATAGTTTCCCATTTGTCGCCTTTAATACTGGTTGCTACCTTCATACCCAGCATAGTTACAACCGGATATATCATTTCCGACTGAAACTGTTCTTTGGATTTATATCTCAGCATTTCCGCTGAAAATTCATCCCAGTCTATATTCGGTATTATATATTTTACAGCGTGCTGAAACCCCGGATCTACCAGTATATCCTGAATGGCTTGTTCCACCTCATGATCGTATAGAGGTGCTATGTCATCAAATTTATTACTCATGGCATGTAAATTCAATTCGCGTTAAATTCGTTTTCTATAATTTCCGTCAGCACATCAGTAATGTTTAATCCAGCTGCAGCTACCTGCTGAGGAATGAAACTTGTCTGTGTCATGCCGGGAACGGTATTTACTTCCAGTAAGTACGGTATGGTGTCAGAAATAATGAAATCTACTCTGATAATACCTTTAGCTCCTACCATATCATATATTCTGCGAGTTAATCGCTGTATTTCATTTGTCATATTATCCGGTATGCGGGCAGGGGTAATTTCTTCTACCTGGCCCTCATATTTGGCTTCATAGTTAAAAAACTCATTAGGAGTGACTACTTCCGTAATAGGAAAGACCACTTCTTTATCCTTTATTTTATAACAACCGCAGGTGACTTCTTGTCCGCTGATAAAGTTCTCGATAATAACTTCGGGAGTTTCGCCGAATGCGATGTCTATAGCTTTTTGTAGTTGTTCTATCGATTTTACTTTAGTTGTAGCAAAACTCGAACCTCCTGTGTTTGGCTTTACAAACATAGGAAATCCCAGCTTTGCAGCGATGTCATCTATACTGCATCTTGTTTCTTTATTCAAATATAAGGAATCTGCGACTCTTATTCCAAAGTTTTTAAGGAAATTATTGCAGACAAATTTGTTCATGGTCAAAGAAGAGGCCATCATGCCACAGGTGGAATAGGGGATATTGAGCATATCGAAGTAGCCTTGCAAGCGGCCGTCTTCGCCCGGAGTACCGTGTATGATGATGAATGCAAAATCAAATTTTATCTTTTCGCCTTTTTGCGGATGTGTAAAGCTGAAATCGTTTTTATCGACAGGATATATCTCTCCGTCTGCATCGACAGTCCAGCCTTCTCTTACTATTTTAACTTTGTGGATGTTGTATTTTTCTTTATTCAAAAAAGAATAGACGCCGGACATGCTTTTTTCCGATACTACTATTTCGGAAGAATATCCTCCCCATACTATGGCGATGTTTCGTTTCATTGGTCGATTAAACTTGATAGTTAAGGTCAAAGACCTATTTATTACTTTTATATATGAAACAACAACAGATAGTTATGATTAATTATTGTTGTATTAAATTTCTTCGTTCCTTTTTATATTTCCCTGTTGGCTATATATCCCCGCCATTTTTCGAGCAGCTGGCTCATATCATCCGGTATAGGCGCTTCGAACATGAGTTCTTCCCCGGTACGGGGTTGTATGAAACCCAGAGTCTGCGCATGTAGCGCCTGGCGCGGACATATATTGAAGCAATTCTGAACGAACTGCTTATATTTTGCAAAATGAGTTCCTTTCAGTACTTCGTGGCCACCGTATCGTTCATCGTTGAATAATGTATGGCCTATATATTTCATGTGTACACGTATCTGGTGTGTACGTCCCGTTTCCAAACGGCATTGTACCAATGATACATAACCAAGGCGTTCGAGTACCTTATAATGTGTGATGGCCGGTTTACCATGGTCTCCGTCTTTAAAAACAGTCATCAGCATACGGTCTTTCAGATCGCGGCCGATATTGCCTTCTATTCGTCCTTCGTCTTCTTCGATTGCACCCCAGACAAGTGCCACATATTGGCGCTTTGTGGTTTTGTTGAAAAACTGAGCGGATAGATGTGCTTTTGAATAAGCATTCTTGGCTACCACAATCAGCCCCGAAGTGTCTTTATCGATGCGGTGGACAATTCCCAAACGCGGGTCTTTGGCGTCATATTCGGGTGTATCTTTCAGACGGTAGGCTACGGCGTTTACCATAGTACCTTGGTAATTCCCGAATCCGGGATGTACGACAAGTCCCGGCGGTTTATTTATGACCATCAGATCGTCATCTTCATAAACCACATCCAACGGTATATCTTCCGGTATGATTTCCAGTTCGCGTGGCGGACGGTTCATCACGACAGATATAACATCCAGTGGTTTTATCTTATAATTCGATTTTACGGGATTTTCATTGACCAGGATGCAATTTGCTTCGGCTGCCTGCTGTATTCTGTTGCGCGACACTCCGACAATATGCATTGCCAGATATTTATCTACACGTATCATGCCCTGCCCTTTGTCGGCTACAAACCGGTAATGTTCGTACAGGCCTGAATCTTCCTGTCCTTCGGTTAATTCATCTTCCGGAAGGTCTTCTATATTGTCAAAAGAATCGTTCATTATTATTGAAAGAAAGATTCATCTACATTAGTATCTGCATCGGGAATGCTGTCTTCAAGAACTTCTCCTCCGGCGCCAACAGTCATCCTCAGGGTAGAACCTTTCGGTATTTTTTGATTTGGAGACAACGTTTGCCCCTTATATGAAACTGAGATAACGATGCCGGCGTATGCCGATGGAACTTCGTCTATGATGATCTTATTAAATCCGAGTGAATTAAGCTGGGCTTCCGCCTGACGGCGCGAGTAGTCTTTTAGTTCAGGTATAGCTACCATTTGAATACCTTTGGCCTGAATAGTAAGGAAAATGGTGCGTCCTTCTTTTACTTTCGATTGTTCTTTTGGGGTTTGTTCCGTAATAGCTCCCGGAACACCTCCTGTGGTGAAGATAGAATCCACGACTTCATATCGGAGATTTGCCGCTTTCAGAATACCTTCGGCATCTTCTACCTGCAATCCCTTTACGGCAGGTACAATGACAGATTCGTCGTGTTTGGTATATCTGTTTAAAAAGAATAATATGATAATCACCAGAACGAGTCCTGCGGCAATCATCAACAATATATTCTTAACATAGATATTGGTAAGAAATCTCGAAACAAAGCTTTTTTTCTCCATGTAAACAAATTAAGTAAGGTCGCAGACCTATTCCATATTGAACGTGATGCAAAAATATTAAAAAAATACGGGTTTTGCTTCTTTTACATTACATATTTATGTTATTATAAGCTAAAGATGATAGTGCAAAAAAAGGATAGCCAAAGAATGACTATCCTTTTATATAAGGAAAGAATTATTTCTTATTCCGATTTAGATATTGGTATCTGGCGTTTAACTCCCTGGCTAAGAGAAATCATAGTTTCGGTAGCTACAACACCCGGTATATCCTGTATTTTGTTATTCAGCAGATCCATCAGATGCTCATTGTCGCGGGCATACAGTTTGATAAGAATAGTATATGGTCCTGTTGTAAAATGAGATTCGACGATTTCAGGAATCTTGTCCAGTTCAGGGATTACAGTCTTGTACATGGAGCCTCTTTCCAGCTTTACCCCGATATACGTACAAGTGTTATACCCCAATACCTTTGGATTTACAAAATAACCGGAACCTACTATCACATCCATCTCGATCATGCGTTGTACACGCTGATGAATGGCAGCACGGGAGACACCACACTCAAGAGCTACATCTTTGAATGGAATCCTCGCATTCTGAGATATAATCTCCAGTATCTTCTTATCAAGTTTGTCAATTTTCTGCATAATATGAGCGTTTTATCGTTATTTTAATCCAAATATAGGATATTTTTTATAAAAACAAGACTTTTTGCTCGAAAATTTACATTGGATGTGCCAAAATATTATCTAAATCTTACTTTTTGACTTATTTTTTTTCAATATCCAATAATTCGATATCGAAAATCAAAGTGGAGAAAGGTTTGATAGTTCCTCTGTCCTGTGCGCCATAAGCTAGGTCGTAAGGAATGTAAACCTGCCATTTAGATCCTACAGACATTAGCTGAAGAACTTCTGTCCATCCTTTGATAACTGCGCTGACATTGAATGTAGCAGGTTCTTTTCTGTCTACAGAACTGTCGAATACAGTGCCATCGAGAAGAGTTCCGTGGTAATGTACTTTTACTACATCTGTTGCTGTTGGTTTAGCTCCTGTACCTTCTTTTACTATTTTGTACTGAAGTCCGTCAGGAAGAGTCACAACACCTTCTTTAGCTTTATTTTCGTCAAGGAATTTTTGTCCTGCTTCTATCTGAGGCGCATATTGTTTTTTCAATTCTTCTTCTTGTCTTGCCTGAGCTTTTGCTTGTACTTCCTGCATCTTTACCTGGAAAAGAGAAGCCGGATCATTTACGGCAAATTTGCCTTTTTTCAGAGCGGTAGCCATAGCAGCTATGAAAGCGCTGGTGTTGATCTTTTCTTTAGAATCGGGACCGTACATCTGACTGATCAGATTGGGGAACATTTGTTTCGAGATTTGTCCACCTACCGATACTCCTGCATAGTATGCGGATTTAGAATCCGGAGCATCGATGCTTTCTTTCAATCCTTTCAGGAACTCAGCAATATTTCTTTCGTTTACTTTTACAGTAGAGTCAAGCTTGTGTTTCATTACTTTTTGTAATGAGTCTTTTTTGAAAGAGTCTTGCTCTGCTTCAATTTGTCTTTTGTAAAAAGAACTCAGACCTGTAGTATCACTGACCACACCTAATTGTTGTAGGTGCATAGAAAGCCCCTGGTCATAAAGGCTTGCTCCAAAAGCATAAGAAATAGTATCATTTTCGGTTTTCAATGAAGCTTCTGATGAAACGCTTCCTCCACAAGATGTAAACAACGCTCCTACGGCTACAAAAGCACCAAGGGCAACAACTTGAATTTTTTTCATGTTTTAACTAAATAATTATTATTAAACAATATCTAAAATTTCTACTTCAAATATCAAAGTCGAGTTAGGTTCGATAGATTGTCCCGCTCCTGCTTTTCCATAAGCGAGGTTAGATGGGATAAAAAGTTTCCATTTTGAACCTACGGGCATTAATTGAAGGGCTTCTACCCAACCCGGAATCACCTGGTTCACACCAAATGTTGCCGGTTGGCCGCGTTCTACAGAACTGTCGAATACAGTGCCATCGATAAGGGTTCCGTGATAGTGGCATTTTACCTGGTCTGTAGCTTTCGGCATGGAGCCGTTTCCTTCTTTCAGTATTTCGTATTGGAGTCCACTTGGCAGAGTTACAACTCCCGGCCTGTTTTTGTTGATCGCTAAAAATTCTTCTCCGGCTTTCAGGTTTACTTCAAGTCTTTCTCCCTGCAGTCTGGTAAAATAATCGTTCATTACTTCTTTTGCTTCATCGTATGACATAGCAAGCGGAGCTTCGTTTATTACATCCTGCATCCCTTTCAAGAAAGCTTCAAAATCCACTTTTTTGATACCGGAACTTAAGAAGTTGTTACCAATACTTAGTCCCAGAGCGTAACTGATTTTATCCATATATATTTTCATTTTTAATTAATATTGTAAATCAGAATGATAGATATCTGATAACAAAGATTAATTGTTTATTTTTATTTGCCAACAAAAGTAATTCTTTTCACGATACATTGATAAAGTTTATAGGCGAAAAAACTATATTTGTATGTTATACTTACATTTTTTAATATTTATGAAGCATATTGTTGTTTTATCAGGTGCTGGAATGAGTGCTGAGAGTGGTATATCCACATTCAGGGATTCCGGAGGATTGTGGGAGCAGCATTCGATAGAAGATGTAGCTACTCCTGAGGGATTCAGGCGTAATCCGCAACTTGTTCTCGATTTTTATAATGCGAGGAGGACAGCGGCTTTCGAAGCTAAGCCCAATAAGGGGCATATAGGTCTGGCCGAAATGGAAAAAGAGTATAAAGTATCGATCATTACTCAGAATGTGGATAGCCTGCACGAAAGGGCAGGCAGCACGACGGTTTTGCATCTGCATGGTGAACTGGATAAGGTGCGCTCTACGGCCGATCCTTCTCTTATCTATACACTTACTCCCGATAATGCTGAGATTAGAGTGGGGGATAAATGCGAAAAAGGTTCACAGCTCCGTCCGCATATTGTCTGGTTCGGAGAGGCTGTGCCGATGATAGAAAAAGCTATAGAAGTAGTCCGGACTGCCGATATCCTCGTGGTAATAGGTACTTCTCTGAATGTGTATCCTGCTGCCGGATTGTTGAATTATATTCGCCGCGACACTCCTGTTTATCTGATAGACCCGAATGAAGTAAAGGTATATCAGCAAGATATTCATTTTATAAAGAAAGGAGCATCGGAGGGAGTTGAGGAATTACGTAAGTTGCTTAAATAATGCTTTCTATGATATAAGCCTTTTTAATGTATAAACTAAAACAGAAGTATAAATGAGAAACCAACCTGTAGCATATTTGTTCGCGCTCCTGTGCCTCTTATCTTTTTTCTTTAGTTGCGACTCATCGAAAAAGGAAAGGGCAAAATGTGATTCTACCTATAAACACTGGGTGTGGATCAATCCTCAGGAGAAAGATACGGAGGAAGAATTAGCTGTAAAATATAAGAAATACCATGATGCCGGAATCGCAGGTATATTCTTTGAAGCCGATAGCGAAAAGCATTACCGTGCGGCAAAGAAACAGGGGCTCGAAGCGCACCGATGGATGTGGATAATGAATAGGAGCGATGCCCTGAAATCACATCCTGAATGGGCGGCTGTAAACAGAAAGGGAGAATCCTGTGCCGACCATCCGCCATATGTGGATTATTACCGGTGGATGTGTCCTTCTCGCCCCGAGGTGGCTGATTTTCTGGTGGCTGATGTGAAAAATGCATTAGCTAAGGATTATGTAGATGGCATCCATATGGATTATGTCCGTTTCAGTGATGTGGTATTGGCTGTTAATTTATGGCAGGTCTATGGAATTGTGCAAACGGAGGAATTGCCGGAATACGATTACTGTTATTGTAATTTATGTAAGGCGAAGTTTAAAGAAGAGTACCATAAAGACCTGGATAGCATTCAATATCCACAGGAGAGCCTTTCATGGCGTACTTTCAGGTATGACGCGGTCACAGGTATTGTTAATAAGATAGGAGACGTCGCTAAAGCATATAACAAGCCGCTTACCGCAGCTGTTTTTCCTACTCCTGATGTCGCAAAGCGCCTTGTCCGTCAGGACTGGACAAATTGGCCTCTGGATGCGGTTTATCCGATGATCTATCATGGGTTTTATAAAGAAGATGTACCTTGGATAGGGGACGCTACTAAGCAGGGCATACGCGGTATCGACGGGCGTTTTCCTCTGTATGCAGGCTTGTTTTTACCGGATTTCAAAAATAACAGCGAACTGGAAGAAGGGATAAAATATGCACTGGAAAATGGAGCATGCGGCGTTTCTATTTTTGGAGAATTAAACGATGATGTTCTTGCTATATTGGCCAAGTACAGGACGAAGCCGGAATAAAGCCCGGGTCGGCAAGAGTATAAAAAGGCGAAATCTGTAGATATTCGCCTTTTTTATATATGATTATTCTATTTAATATTCTCCAGTGTTTTTACCAGATAATCGTAGAACTTAGCCACTGTATCTATTTCCACAAACTCGTCAGGAGAGTGGGCGTTCAGGATTGTAGGCCCAAAGGATACGATGTCCAGTCCCGGAGTGCTGCCTAATATGATACCGCATTCCAGCCCGGCATGTACAACTACAACATGCGCTTTTTCCTTATACATGGTCTCGTACAGTTTGGCCATCATATTCAATGTGTCCGATTGGGCATTAGGCTGCCATCCCGGATAACCGTTTTCGATGGAGACTTTCGCACCTGCAAGAGCAAATACGCTTTCCAGGCTTGAGCAAATCTCATCTTTGCGGGTTTCCGAAGAACTGCGGGCTAGCATCTTTGCTGCAATATGTCCCGGTCCGGATTTGATGGAAGCAAGGTTGGTAGAAGTTTCAACGATACCTTCAAAATCGGTAAGCATGCTGATCACACCATTCTGGCACCCAACTACCGCATTAATCAGGCTATCCTGTATTTCTTCCGGTATGAGTGTTTTCGGCAAGTCTGTTTTGGCTGCTTTGAATGACAGGTTTTGCTCTACGGCCTTGTATTCTTCCTTGAATATCTTTTCATACGATTTCACAAGCTTCAGGAAGTCTTTTTCGTCCTCTTCGGGAAGTGTCACTATAGCGACGGCTTCGCGGGGGATCGCATTACGCAGCGAGCCTCCGTCGATTGCCGAAAGACGTACTTCATAACTGCTCACGGCTTCTTTCAGGAAATAGAACATCAGCTTGTTAGCATTGGCTCTGCCCAAATGTATTTCCGTTCCGGAGTGACCTCCTCTGAGTCCTTTTAATGTGATTTTATAGGCTATGTCGCCTTTCGGAGTTTTTGCGTCTTTGAATTCCCAATCTGCATTTACATCCGCACCTCCGGCACAACCAACACACAGTTCTCCTATTTCTTCTGTATCGAGGTTCAGCAGGATACTACCCGAAAGGAATCCCTTCTTCAATCCTATAGCACCTACCATGCCTACTTCTTCGTCTACGGTAAATAAAGCCTCGATTTTGCCGTGCTTCAGTTTTTTATCTTCCAGAACAGCCATCATAGCAGCTGCCCCTATACCATTGTCAGAACCTAAAGTGGTCGATTTGGCTTTTACTTTGTTGCCGTCTATTACAGTTTCTATAGGGTCCTTCGTAAAATCATGCTTTACATCAGAGTTTTTTTGAGGAACCATGTCCAGATGGGATTGGAGGATTACCACAGGGGCTTTTTCCATACCTTTTGTTGCAGGCTTAGTGACTAATACATTGCCTGTCTTGTCTTGCTTAACGTCGAGCCCTAGCGATTTCCCGAAGTCAATTACAAATTTTGTAATTTCTTTCATCTGCCCTGTAGGGCGTGGAATTTGGGTTAAATCATAGAAGTGCTTCCACAATTGCTGCGGTTTTAGTTTAAGTATTTCTTTCGACATAATGATTATGTTTTAAAATTTACGAATAGTAACAAAGATAGGAAAATATCAGTGCGGATAATCAGCATAACAGATATTTTTAGATTATTTCCGGATGCATTGCTTACAATCTGTTTTGTCGTTCTTCTTCTTATTATATATAATGTGATCTGCTGGGATTATAATATTGTCCGCCATTATAAAAAAGGTAACAGATATATCAGTTAACAGTAAACAGTCATCAGTCAATAACTCGTAAGATGTAAAACTTTGCGTCTTTGCGTGAAACAAAACGCCAGCCAACTTGTAACTCGTAACTGCCCTAGGGCGCAGGAATAACATTCGCCGAAGCGAAGGCGAGACAAACTTGTAACTGTTAAAAGGTAACAAAGGTAACAGATATATCAGTAAACAGTGAACAGTAAACAACTCGTATTTTGTATCTCGTCTACTCGTAACTCGTAACTGCCCTAGGGCGAAGTAACTTGTAACTGTTAAAAGGTAACACTTTTTCACTTATTACTTTTTACCCTCATTATAAGTCCCCCTTGGGGGATCTAGGGGGCCATTTCATTCTTTCAAAGAGCTCCAGCTATCAGCCAATATATAGATAAAATTGTACAAATAAGGTAACACTTGGCTGCTAAAGTTAATTGGCGTAAATAACTATTATTCTATTTTCTTGCTTTCGATCTGACTCAATAATAAATCCGGACAAGAATATGGATACATAAATGCATAGATTGAATGTTTATTCTTAATCAACGGATGAAAGAGTAAAAAAGAGGGTGTGTCAAAAGCCAAATTGCACTATCAAATTATTGCCCTCTTTGTCATTGGCTCCGCTTTGCTCTGCCGAACGTTGTTTCTGAATGCAATGAAGAATCCCGACCCTCCCGACACGAGATGTTTCACTCCGTTCAACATGACAACCAACGGTCACAGGAGCGTAGCGTATGTAAATAGAAAGTAAAAATTACTTTTGACACACCCTCATACTTTTTTGTAACAAGAATTATTTCAGTAGAAGATCATTCCGGTTTCTGTAACCTTTGATATAGCATCTGTACTTTTTCCCGTTATCAGTGTTGAAAAACGCGATTATCTCCGAAGGAGGTTTCTTGAAAAGCTTTTCCTGTGCTATTTTACTCATGTCAATAGTATAGTCAGCTTTGAAATTGCTGATTATACTTGAGTCACAATCAAACTTATTTTTATACTCGTTCAGTACCACATGGCATTTCGCTTCAAAATATATTTTCATGTCTTTTTGGCTGAATACTTGTATAAAGCTTAGTATAAAGAAAAAGAAACTCAAAGATAATAGTCTTTTCATGTGTTTATTATTTAAAAGTTGAAAGTAAAGGATATAAGGGTGTAACGCCATGAGCTAAGTTATCATATTATATCGACATTATCATTACTGGAGTTTATATTGAATAGGGGTTTATTTTATGTGATTATCAGATGCTTATGAAGTATATTTTTTTACACCCTAAAAATTAGATATTTGGAGAATTGTGTTTTTAATCATCTTATATTCAGGTGCATAAAAACTTATTGTATATAATGTCTAATATTATTATTGATGTATTAAACAGGCTATGAAATATGATGGTTTTCAAAACAGCTCTTTTTGTATTTTCCCGTTTCTTTACTTGTAAAAAATAATTGATAATTACACCACATGAAACAGTAGACATCAGAAAAATAATAATGTTATCATAGAATCTTTTATGAAGGACAGAGAATAATAGAGTCAATAAAAAAAGAATAATGAAATAATTTTTTATTTTCAATAATTGGAGAATTTTGAAAGGAACCAATTGGATTAGAACAGTTTCAATAACAGGCGCTCCGATAATAACCATAAAGTAAAGATAGAAAGTCTTCTTCAGCATCTCATTAGGATTCTCATAACCAATACTTTTCTGAATATATACAGCCAGAAAGAGAAACAAAATAGCAAATGAATAATGCCATAGAAATAATCTGTTCTTATCAAATGATTTCATGCTATTATTTTATGACTTATATAACAAATGTACAAAAAAGTAATAACTATACCAGAAAGGTTTTGTCTGACAAAAAACGGAAACAAGAATATTTATTTTTGTTTCCGTTGTAAGTTAAATATCTTTTATCCAGTCAGCTGATTCGGGAATCAGTACACAATTGATAAAATACTATTATCTGCCAGCAGTAAATGTAGCTTCTTCTCCTAATCCCATGCCGGTTCGACTATCTGTTATAAGTTCAGATACGATACGAAGCCATGTCCAAAAATCACTACTACCTCCATTAATCTGTTCCATTTGTCGAGTATCTAACTCTTCTACTCCGCAAACCTCCAAATCTAAATTTTTCATAATAAAATACTTTTAAAATTAATAATAAATTCCAAAAGCAAACCGGTTTAGCTTATTTTTTTACAAAGATATTGTCCTTCCGTATAATTTTTTATACGGAAGAGAAAAAGTGGAACATCCTCCGCTAATTTCTGTTAATTCATCTTTATTCAACAATTTGATGGAATATTTAATCTCAAGAGCGGTATCATCATTATATATGAAGCTTTGTTTCTTTCTTGAATAACTGATCGATACATTATAAGATTGTAACTCGTCGATCAGGCTATATAACGTACCTCTGCTGATGCCTAATCTATTAGCCAGTTCGTCGGGGTGCCCGGTCTTTTCTTCTTGTATCAGTTTCTGTATTAGTTTCAATCGCTCTATGTGTTCTGATATTTTCATATTCGTATGATGTATTAAGGTTTTTAATGGTTATTTCTGTTTCTTTAAAGCCAATGCGGCTATTCCGAATAATCCGCAAAGAATTACCCATATGATAGATTGCAGGGCAAATACCCCGGTAGCGAAAGCTGTCGCATTTAATTCACTGACGCCATATAGCATCAATGCGGCTACTACCGCTATCTGCCAGGGACCTAAGCCTCCGTTGGACGGTATGATCATGCTGAGACTGCTTAACGCGAATGTTATCAGTCCGGCCGTAATACCCAGATTTTCCGTGAAATCAAAAGCGTAAAATGTTATATAAAAATAAAAGAAATAAGATGTCCAGATGGCAATAGAACAGAGCAGGAGGCGCCCCTTGGTTTTCATCCGCCATATGGATTTCATATCATTTACCATGCCCGACAGGAAACTTTTTACCTTCTTTACGATTATATTTTCTTTAAAGAACCTGAAGACTATGTATGTTGTAACCACAGCGGCGACTAATGCTATATAGAGAACAGGTGATTTCACAATCATCAGGATGATATCAAGAGTCGATTTGCTTTGTTCCAGTTGTGTAATGAAGAACTGCATATTTATAAGGAATGCTACAAGGCAAATGACAATAACTGTTATCATATCGAATATACGGTCGAGTATCATGGTGCCGAATAGTTTCGTAAAAGGAATTTTCTCCTCTTTGGCAACCATGCCGCATTTCCAGATTTCTCCGGCTCTGGGTATCGCAAAGTTTACTGCGTACCCGCCAAGTATAGCATATATAAGGGTCGATAATTTAGGCGTATATCCTAACGGTTGGATAAATAATTCCCACCGGTAACCTCTTATGATATTACCCAATAGGCCAAATACAAGGGATGACAACAGAATGGCCCAATTGGCATTTTTGAGGACAATCCACAATTCGGCAGGGTCTATTTTGCTGATAAGGTAGTAAACAATGGCAATACCCAGTACCAAAGGCAGTACTATCTTCACCAAAGTGTTGAGTAAAGATTTCTTCTTAGGTGTCGTTACTTCTGTCGATTCTTCCATTTGTATTGTAAAATTGTATTATCTTTAGAGGATTTCTTGAAACTGTTTTTTCTTCATTATGCTCTTTCTGCAAAATGCACGTCTACGTCTGTAAACTTTGTTTTTGACTCAGGAGCAAGCCTCGAAAAATCAGATTTTTAGAAGCTCCCTTATATAATAGTAGAAGTACAAGCAAATTTTTGGTAATAAAACACTACCTTTGCGCCTGCAAAGATAATCATAATTGTTAAGCATGGCAGTAGTTAAAGCAAAGAAATTCTTAGGACAGCACTTTTTGAAGGACCTGGATATCGCCCGTCGTATTGCGGATACTCTCGACGATTTTCCAGATGTGCCTGTTATTGAAGTGGGGCCGGGAATGGGAGTGCTTACTCAATATCTGATAGAGAAGAGAAAGGAACTTACCGTCGTGGAACTGGATCGCGACTCTGTTCCTTACCTTAACGAGCATTATCCTGCCTTGCGGGGACATATTATTGAAGATGATTTTCTGAAACTGGATTTGTTGAAAATATATAATAGCCAGTTTTGCGTAATTGGTAATTATCCTTACAACATATCTTCACAGATATTTTTTAAAGTACTCGATTATAAAAACCAGATACCATGTTGTTCGGGAATGCTACAGAAAGAAGTGGCTGAACGTATCGCCGCCAAACCCGGTGGCAAGACATATGGTATATTAAGTGTACTGCTTCAGGCATGGTACGATATTGAATATCTTTTCACGGTGAGTGAGAAGGTGTTCGACCCTCCTCCGAAGGTGAAATCGGCAGTGGTGAAACTTGTCAGAAACAAACGTCAGAGTTTGGACTGTGATGAAAAATTATTTAAAACAGTTATTAAGACAGGGTTTAATCAGCGCCGTAAAACATTGAGGAACTCGATGAAACCATTGCTCGGAAAAGATTGCGATGCATATACAGACCCGGTTTTTGATGAGCGACCCGAACGGCTCTCGGTTGCAGATTTCGAAAGGCTGACAAATATTGTTGCTGCTTTTTTGCCCGGGAGACAAGACGAGAGGAAATAGAGTACACACCCTTTAAAAGAAAGCGCTCATGTCGGAAGTAAAACTATTTTACCATAAAGACAATGCTATAAGAATGAGCCGTAGCATTGAATTCCTGAAAACTACACCCATCAAAAACTTCCTTTGGATCGACCTGAACAATGTAGATGAGGAAATAGAGAATGAACTGGAAGATTATCTGAAGATCTATATACAGGAAGAGGAGGAGATGGTCGAAATCGAGATGTCGTCCCGCTATATGGAAACTGCGGATTCTCTGGTCGTGAATTCGAACTTCCTGCTGAGTAATTTTGAGCGGGAGCCGGTTTCGTTTATCCTGAAGAATAATATACTGATAACTGTACGTGGCGAGGACCTGACTTCTTTCCACGAAACAATAAAGAAAATATCGGCTAATCCGAAGACTTATCCGACTGGATATCATGTATTTGTGGCCATACTGGAGACGCGGGTCGAAATAGACGCGGATATGGTGGAGGATATGACACAGGAGATTACGACGCTCAGTAATAGTATCAGTATTCAGGAAGCGGATGAGGAACTTTTGATGGAGATCAAAAACCTCCAGGAAAAGACAATGATGCTGCGTGAAAATATTATAGACAAGCAGCGTGCTGTGTCCAGTATGTTGAAAAGTGAACTGATGCCGAAGGAGCTGCATGGCAGGATTACCATCCTTATTAAAGATATAAATTCACTGCTTGAACATATCCGTTTCAGCTTCGACCGTCTGGATTACTTACAGGATACTTTCCTCGGGTTTGTGAACATCGAGCAGAACAAGATTATCAAGATGTTTACCGTTATTTCTGTCATATTTATGCCGCCTACGCTTATTGCCAGTATATATGGGATGAACTTTGGCGATATGCCAGAATTGAAATGGGAGTATGGCTATGTCTTTTCGATAGGGTTGATGATATTCGCCGTGGCTGTAATTCTGATCTATTTCAAGAAGAAGAAATGGCTGTGATTATATCCATAATTCTATGATATAAGAGGATGTGTCAAAAGTATTTTTCACTTTCTATTTACATACGCTACGCTCCTGTGACCGTTGGTTGTCATGTTGAACGGAGTGAAACATCTCGTTTCACAGGGTTGAGATCCTTCGTTGTACTCAGGATGACAAAGAAGGTAGCACATTGACAGTGCTGTTCCCCTTTTGACACAGCCTCTTCTTATTTTTTGGATTTTCTATTCTGTTCCTCTACGACTTTCTTATCTTCCTGTCGGATTTAGCGGCTTGCTTGTCCTTTATTGTTTTTATTTTCGTAGCCTTTGGCGTTTTTGACGAAGCTTTGGGCTTTTCGGCTTCTGTATTTTGAGGTGCCAGAATCTTTTTCGCTGCTTCTAACTCTTGCTTAGCGGTTTCCGTTAATACGGGATAATGTAATTTCAAATCGTTTATCCTGTCACAGATAACTTCCCCTACCGCATATCGCATAAACCATTTATTATCGGCCGGGATTACATACCACGGGGCATCGTCGGTGGATGTATGGGTAAGCATATCGGAATATGCTTTCATATAATCGTCCCAGTGTTCACGTTCTTTGAGGTCCGATGCAGAGAATTTCCAGTTTTTTGATTCATCGTCGAGTCTTGCCAGAAAACGCTTTTCCTGCTCTTCGTGTGATACATTAAGGAAGAATTTAAGTATTACCGTTCCGTTTTCGGTCAGATGGCGTTCAAGATCATTGATCTGCCTGTACCGCTTTTTCCAGAACTTGTCGTCAACGTCTTCTATTTTATTGATTTTGGGTAGTTTCCCGTTCAGTACTATTGACGGATGTACTTTGGCAACCAGGACGTCTTCATAGTGCGAACGATTGAATATGCCTATCCTTCCGCGCTCGGGCAGACATTTATAGATTCTCCACAGGTAATCGTGGTCGAGTTCTTCGGCTGATGGTTGTTTAAAAGAATATACCTGGCATCCCTGCGGATTAATGCCCGACATCACATGCTTTACTGTACCGTCTTTTCCGGCGGCATCCATTGCCTGGAAAATAACAAGTACGGAATAGCGGTCCTGAGCATAGAGTTTATCCTGGAGCTTTGCCAGTTTTTCTGTGTTTTCAGTCAGTAGTCTTTCTGCTTCGTCTTTATTCAATCCGGCAGTGAAGTCTGTTTGATAATCGGAGACTTTATGTTTTTCTCCGGGCTTAGCGATTATTTTTTTCAGAACATCTTTTTTCATAATGGTTCTTATTTAGAATTTTATACTTGTGTATTGTAATTTAACAAAATACAAACCATAAAAGTTGTCATATGTTTAATGCGGCTGTTACTACAGCCTTGGGTCTATCTTATATATTCTATTTATCCAGCTTCAATACCATCAAATAATCATGTTCCTTTTCCTGTATAATTTCAAATCCCAGTTTTTTATACATTCTCACAGCATAATTATTCTTGTCTACACTCAGGGATGTTTGTTTATAGCCTTCTTTGCGAAGGTATTCTATCATCCTTGACATTAACAGTGTGCCGTAGCCCTGATTCCGGTATTCTTTGAGTAATGAGATTGCAAATTCAGGAGTTTCATTATCTACATTTCCAAAGCCTTTTACTTCTCCTGCCAGAATGCGTATCCATACTGCACCTATTATTTTGTCGTTGAGGACGGCTACCAGACAATAGTCATCTTTCAGCTTTCCAAAATCGTGTATATAAGCGTCTATTCCCGGATTCTTGATTACATCGTATGGTAAAGGCGCGGAGCCTTCGTCCTGATAAATTGCTTCATACAGCATACTTTCAAGAACAAAGAGCTCTTCTCTTTTTATTTCCCTTACCGATATTTCCAAGCTATTACTCTTCCTTAAACCATCCCGAGTACATCAGATAATTCTTTGCGATCTTCTGATTCATTTCTTTAGCCTGCTCGGGATCTACCTTCTTGACAAATTTGGCCGGTACGCCGGCATAAATACTACCCGGCTCTACCTGTGTACCGCTAAGTACAACTGAGCCTGCCGCTATGATGGCGCCCTCACCGATGACAGCATGGTCGAGAACGATGGCTCCCATGCCAATTAATGCCCCGTTTTCTATTTTGGCCCCATGTATGACTACATTGTGCCCTACTGAAACATCGTCACCAATCTCCACTACCGATTTCTGATATAGTGTATGCAGGACACTGCCGTCCTGGATATTTACCCGGTCCCCTATGCGGATGGAATTTACATCGCCACGCAGTACGGTGCTGAACCAGATACTGCAATCATTTCCTATAACTACATCGCCGATGATTGTTGCATTCTCGGCCAGATATGTGTTTTTTCCTATTTCGGGTGTAAACCCTCTAACTTCTTTAATTAATGCCATTGTTATTTATATAAAAATCGAAAAGTTTTTCCAGATTCTGTTCGTCTACTTTCTTTGCTATGATTGTTTTATTTTTATTTAGAACGAAGACGGCCGGAACACCCGATGTATCGTAATATGTCCAGTACCGGGACTTATATTCCGGGTCGGCGCAATTGATCCAATCGCTTATATCCTTGCTTTGTACGAATCTTGTCCATTCTTCTTTATTATTGTTCAGGTTTATGGTTACTACCTTAAGCCCTTTGTCTTTATATTTTGTATATATTTTGTCGTGAAGCTCAGGAGTGGCTGTTTGACAATGCCCGCAATCGGTGTTGTAAAAATATAAGAGCAGATATGCGGCGTCGATGTCGTTGGTGTTGATTGTCTCGCCTTCAAGGGTTTGCAGAGTGAGATTATGAGCCTTCATCCCGATGCGGTTATTTTTGATTAGCTCGTATTGTCTCCGTAATTCCGAATTTTGGGCGCTATCGATCCACACTAGGTTTTTGTCGAAAATATAATCTTCGGCCAGACGTGCCCAGATATTTTCGTCACCCATTCTCAGGCTCTTTAGTGATTCATTTGTAAGTTTCGACAGCATTTCTTTAAAACAAAATTCATTCCCTTTTGTTTTTGCTACCAGCCGGCTTGCTGCATCTGCCAACGAATCCGGGACCTGATCCACCCAGTGTTGTATGTAAGTGTCTATATAGCTGCCCATATAGTTGGTCGACCATAGGCGGGGATCGGTGAGGTCTACATTGTCAAAGAAATGCCGTTTGCCATACTCCCTGTTTTCTTGGAATTCTTTCCCGTCTTTTGGCTGTTTATAAGGTAATGTAACAGACTCCATCCCTTTCAGGAAAACTCCAAACCAGTTGCCTTTATTGTCTTTTATTGTCTTCTGGATATAAGCCTGAGTATTTTCATCTAGTTTTTGAATCTCCACACCCAGATTCTTTCTTTTTTGAGTGGTAATGGATGAGTCTTCAAGTTGTTTTTCCAATTTGCTTCGTTCTATATCTCTTTTCTGAATGTTATTCAGGTATGTCCACAATAATTTGGTATTGTTGCTGCCGGTTACTGTGCTTTTTGTAAAGTCTTTCTCGTTTATGAATAGTTGGATGTCATTTTCTCCTTTATCAATAAGGAGATCAATACGGAAGTCCGGTTTTATAAAAATAAAATATTGTCCTGCTGCCGGTTCTTCCGAAAGGCTGAGCCTGGCTTTTCCTTCTGCTGATAATTGTACCGAATCCCGGGCATAGGTAGTACCTTTCCAATAATAGCCCAGATATAACATATTATTCTTTTGGGATGGAATGTTTACGTTGAGGTTGAAGCCTGCTTCGTATTTGTTTGTGTTGTTTTGAGCCTCCGCTTTGAAAGCAAAGAGGAGGCTTATAAAGATTAATACACTATATTTCATTTGTCTTTTCTTTTAACCAGCTTTTTTCTTCCTCAGTTAGCAGAGGGGAGAGACGGTCATATACTGATTTATGGTACTCGTTGAGCCATATGATTTCTTCTTTCGTCAGCATTTCCTTTATCACGGGAGTTGTGTCTATCGGGCAAAGAGTAAGAGTTTTGAACGAATAGAAATCTCCGAACTCCGTAGAGGTCTCATGCTGTGTAAGTATAAGGTTTTCTGTGCGGATACCATATTTTCCGGCTCTGTATAGTCCCGGTTCATTGGATGTAACCATGCCGATCTGTAGTGTTGTAGGGTTCTCGTTCATACGGATACTTTGAGGACCTTCATGTACATTGAGGAAATGGCCTATGCCGTGCCCTGTTCCGTGCAGGTAGTTTATTCCGTTGTCCCACATGGATTTACGGGCTAGGATATCCAGCTGGCTTCCACGTGTTCCTTGCGGGTAAACGGCAGTGGCAAGGCTGATATGGCCTTTTAATACCATGGTGTAATCCTTTTTCATTTGCCCGGTAAGCGGGCCTACAGCTACGGTACGGGTAATGTCGGTAGTGCCGTCAAAGTATTGTGCGCCGGAATCTACCAGCAGAAAACCTTCGGGTTTGATCTCAACCGAACTTTCAGGTGATACGTGGTAATGCACGATAGCACCATTTGGCCCGTAGCCTGAAATGGTATCAAAGCTTTCTCCTACGAAGTTATCTTGCCGGCTTCTGTATTCTACCAGTTTTTCAGGAATCATTATTTCTGTAACACCACCTTCAGGTACAGCTTTTTCGAGCCACATGAAGAAACGAACCAAGGCTACGCCATCACGTTCCATAGCGTTGTTGAATCCTTGTATCTCCGCTTCATTCTTGATGCTTTTCATCAGGTCGGCAGGAGATGGGATATCTATGATCCTGTTTTCTGTGGGGATTGTATTATACAGGCTGAAAGTTATTTTACTGCTGTCGAGGCAGACAGATGTTTTTATTTTTGATACATAATCATATACTTTGGAGTATTCGGCAATTGTTACTCCCTCTGCCTTCAGATAACTTGTAGTTTCATCGGACAGTTTTTTCGGATCGATGAATAGTACGGTTTCCTTGCGCGAAATACAGGCATAGCTAACGGTCACCGGATTACATTTTACATCATTGCCCCGGATATTGAAAATCCATGCAATGGTATCCAATGATGCTACAAGCAAAGATTCGGCTCCGCTTTTTTCGACAGAGTCGCATATGCGCGCTATTTTTTTGTGAGCCGGTTCTCCTGTATATTTTTCGGGAAGCACAAAGAACGGATTCTTTGGGATTTCAGGCCTGTCGTGCCAAATTACATCGAAAGGATCATAATCGCTGATCAGATGCAAGCCTTTCATATTTAGTTTTTTAGTCAGGTTAAAAGCCTCTTTGGCGGCATATACATTACCATCTATACCCACATAGTCACCTTCTCCCAGTTCAGAGGCCAGCCACTCATCAATGGCGGGAGTCTGAGGCAGGCCATCTTTGAACAGGTCTATTCCTGTGCCATCCAGTTCACTTGCCGCCTGAAGGAAGTAGCGCGAATCAGTCCATAATCCGGCTTTCTCGCGGGTTACAACTACTGTTCCGGCCGACCCGGTAAAGCCGCTTATCCATTCTCTTGAAGCCCAATGTGACGCAGGGTATTCGCTCAGGTGAGAATCTGTACTGGGAATAATAAAGGCATGTAATCCTTTCTCTTCCATAAACCTGCGTAAAGCGTTCAGCCTTTTATGAATTGTATTGCTCATATGTTTATATAGTTATTAGTTAGAAGCAGCTAATTGGCGAATTAGCATATTTGAAAATTCGCAAATGGAGTATAAGCGACAATATCATTTGCTAATATTCGAATCTGCTAATTATTTTTTCACCCTTTATTATTAATTTTTTATTGTCCTTTATACATTGAACAGCCGCCGTCAAATTGCGCGCCGGGTTCTATCTCTATCGTTCCCGTTTTTATGTCGCCTTTCAGGAATGAAGATGCTCTTAGTATAACGTTTTCAATGCATGAGATGTTTCCATTTATCGACCCCCATATTTCTATATTTGTACAGTCTATATTCCCGGATATTTTTCCATTGTTTCCTACTATTATTTTCCCTTTGCAACTGATATTCCCCTCTATTATACCATCTATGCGAAAATCTTCTTCGGCACTGATGTCACCTGTTATCCGCGTGCCCGGTGTAAGGATGTTGTGAGTGTTGGCCGTTGTTATGCCTTCTTTCATTTTTGCCATTTTAAATTAGTTCGTTAGGTTTATCAGGAAACAAACTTAGTTAAAAAACATCAGAACTATCCATTTCTTAAATAAAAATAGTCACTGTTTTAATAGTTTATAACATGTCTTTTACATGTTCGGCGAGTCAATCCGAATCCATCTTTTTACCTATCTTTGCCAATCGAATAATCAAAATACAATATAATTGTGAAAAGTTTTATATTATTGGAAAATCTGACTATTTATGCCAATCATGGCGTTTTTGGCCAGGAGACTGTAGTAGGTAATGTTTATATCATTAATCTGAAAATCGGGGTGAATCTGGAGAAAGCCTCATTGACGGACGATTTGGATGATACGATAAGTTATGCGGATATCTATGAAGATGTTAAAAATGAGATGGCTATACCGTCAAAATTGCTGGAGCATGCAGCGAAACGTATAATAGATCGTCTAAAGGATAAATATACTCAGATAGAAAGTATCGAGCTTAGACTCTCGAAGCGTAATCCGCCTATTGGAGCGCAGCTGGACTATGCAAGTGTTATTCTTATTGATTAGTGTCTATGAGGGTAAAAAAGATAACGGAACTTAACCGGATTTCGATAGACGAATTTAAGGACGCAGAGAAAACCCGGCTGGTTGTTGTATTGGATAATGTAAGGAGCCTGAATAATATCGGATCGGTTTTTCGTACTTCAGACGCCTTTTTGATAGAAGCGGTCTGTTTATGTGGAATAACCGCTTGTCCGCCAAATGCGGAAATACATAAAACCGCTCTGGGCGCCGAAAATTCTGTGGATTGGATATATTGCGGGGATACGGAGGATGCTGTCAGGGCGTTGAAAAACAAAGGCTTTACTATTTGTGCTATAGAGCAGGCTGAGCGCAGTATTATGCTGGATGAACTGGTATTGGACAAAACAGAAAAATATGCTGTCGTATTAGGAAATGAAGTGAAAGGTGTCCGGCAGGAGGTTGTAGACCTATGCGATTGCTGTATTGAAATTCCTCAGTATGGGACAAAACATTCATTGAATGTTTCCGTTGCGGCGGGTGTTGTCATATGGGAATTTTTTAAACAGTTGCGGTGACTTTGCAATATTTTTGTTAGTTTTGCAGTTGCACTCTAATAATATAGAAGTATAACGTAAGGCTATGATGACAGAATCGGATAAACTTTATCTTGAGGAAAAAGGAATTTCCCCGGAAGAATTTCAAAAACAAATTGACAGTTTCAAAAAGGGATTTCCATTTCTGGAAATATCAGCCCCTGCCTCGGTAGAAAAAGGGATAATGGTAATTGCCGCGGGTGAAGAGCATAAGTATTTAGATGCATGGAATACATACGCGTCTTCGGGCCGTAAAGTGATGAAGTTTGTCCCCGCTTCCGGTGCTGCGAGCAGGATGTTTAAAGATCTGTTTGAGTTTTTGGATGCGCCATACAACGCACCCGCGTCCGCATTCGAAAAAGCTTTTTTTGAGGGACTTGAGAAATTTGCGTTCTACGAAGAACTAGATGCAGTTTGCCTTAAAAACGAAGGGAAAGATATTAAAACATTGCTGGCAAGTGGCGATTATAAATCGGTTGTAAAGAATCTGATGAAGCCGGAAGGCTTGAATTACGGAAATTTACCGAAAGGCTTACTGAAATTTCATCGTTATAATGGTTTTTCACGGACTCCGGTCGAAGAGCATCTGCAGGAAGGTTATTTGTATGCCCGGAATAATAAGGGAGAGATAAATCTTCATTTTACAGTTTCTCCGGAACACCGGAATTTGTTTGAGAAACTAATAGGTGCAGAGAAAGGGAAAGTTGAGAAGGAATTATCTGTAACTTACAATATAAGTTTTAGCGAGCAGAAACCGAGCACAGATACTGTTGCTGTAGACGCGGATGATAAACCGTTCAGAGATAATGATAAGATCGTGTTCAGGCCCGGGGGGCATGGCGCGTTGATCGAGAATCTGAATGATTTGGATGCGGATATTATCTTCGTGAAGAATATAGATAATACGGTTCCGGATAAATATAAAGAAGTTGAAACTAAATATAAAAAGATACTGGCTGGCGTGCTGGTAGAGACTCAGCAAAAAGTTTTTGAGTATTTGAAGCTTATAGACTGTGGAAAATATACGCATGATGAATTATTGAAAATTCTGCATTTTATACAGGATGTACTGAATATAAAGAATCCGGATACGAAATTTCTGGAAGATGCGGAACTGGTACTTTATCTAAAGCGTAAACTGGACAGGCCATGCCGTGTTTGCGGTATGGTGAGGAATGTCGGTGAACCCGGCGGAGGCCCGTTTTTGGCGGTGAATACGGATAAAACGGTTTCTCCCCAGATACTTGAAAGTTCGCAGATCGACATGTCGGACGAGAAAAAGAAAGAGATGTTCAAGAGTGGAACACATTTCAATCCTGTAGATATAGTATGTAGCGTAAAAGACTACAGGGGGTATCATTTCAATCTGAAAGATTATGTGGATTATAATACCGGATTTATATCTGTCAAATCGAAAAATGGTAAGGAATTAAAGGCTTTGGAATTGCCCGGATTATGGAACGGGGCAATGTCGGATTGGAATACAATATTTGTAGAAGTTCCGATTGAAACTTTTAACCCTGTTAAAACAGTAAACGATCTTCTGAGGGGCCGTCATTTGTGATTGTTACGCCGGTTGGCAGTAGGTCGCGATGTTTTTTTATGCTGCTCTGACAGAGTGCTTTATGGTTGCCGTTTCCTTTGATCCGTGGTATTGTCATGGGGTTTAAGATAAATAGGCGATATGCCGGAGTAATAATTGTGTTAGCAATGTGTTACCGGAAAATAGACATTCTGTAATGACAATATATTTTTGCTGCGCCCTTTATCGTTGGCTGGTGAAAGGATATTCTAAATATGTGGTGAAGCCCGGGCGCTTTTAACTATAAAAAAAACTTAAAATCTTCATATTTAAGAAAAAAGCATTATCTTTGTGAGAAATTTGAAGGTACATAAAACTTTATAAACGGTCTTCCCCCTATGGTTTTTTTAGGATAATGTTTTGATTTTGACTGACTTTAATAAAACTACAATAATGAAACTTCGATTAATATTAGTCGTATTATTTTTTCTGCCTTTGTTCGTTAAAGGGCAGTCATCTGATCCTAATAAGGTGATATTTTATTCCAAAGGTAAAACGTATGTCAAATATCCTGATGCCGTAATTGCTACGGATAAAGGTGAAAGTCCGTCTACTACATTATATATTAGCGGGTCCGCTAAATTTGCTACAGGCTCAGCGATTGTACAAAAAGGGCGTACGGAAATAATCGGAAATTTTATTAATGCAAAAGATCCTGGTACCCTGGCAACTCCGGTAGCAGAAGATGCTCCGCAGCTTTTCGTTGACAAAACAGATAGCGATGAAAAGGACGGCGTTATTGCTTTTATAGGTACTACGCAGCAACATATATATGGGACTGGAGATAAAGAGGTACAAGGGACCGGTACGGGTGAATGGAATTCTTATACATGGGATACCTATTTGCAGAAAAAGAGTAAATGGATAGAATTTCCTACAATCAGTATAGAGAATAAAACGAATAATAACCTGTTGGTTAATGTATCGGCCGCGATATATGTTAATTATATCCGCGCAAACGGTGATAATCGTTTGGCAGTGGATGCCGACGGGGTTACTGACCCGCAAATAATAAATACCGGTTTTGCCAGAATTAAAAATGTATATCCAACGATGACCTCAAATCCTGTGGCTTTAGCAACCTATAGTCAGGTGAATTTGAAGTTGTATAACTTTATATCAGATGGCAGTGCAAGCACGGACGATGGACACTTTAGCAGTGAAAAGATTACAGATCCTGCTACTTTCGGCGGTTCACTTAGGACTGCAGAAGGTTGGAATAAACTGACGGGATTTTCACCTCCATTCAAGGAGCTGGGTGCCGATTACATGTTCTATCATACATTGACTAAGCCAAACGGAAGCAGTATTACTTCGTATGAAGGGCCGATAGTCGATCCTTTCTTTAGAATGAAATCCGGGCGCGGGTATTTCATCAGTATGGAAGTTTCACATGCGGACCATACAACCGGACCGGATAATATTAATGACAGGTGGAACTTCTTTAACTCTCCGACTAAGGGTATAAAGGATACCAAACGTGCAAGAGGCGGATATACTTTTAACCGGAAGATCTTCTATGATTTGGCTGCGCCTGATGAAGCAATGGAAGGCTTCAGTCGTTTCTTGTATGATGTAACTGAATTCAGTTCGGGTAATGCTTATGCAAATCCGGCATTACCAGTGAATGGTTTGAATGATCCTAAATGGATAGAAAATGGTAAAGACAGATCCAGATACGAACTGATGGAGAATGAGAAGTTCAATACTGATATCTTTACCGGTAGTAATCAAATAACAGTGGATTTGGAACCGGGATTGAATTTCTTAGGTAATCCGTTTATGGCTCCGATAAGTTTGAATCCGTTATTAGGTTATGAAGCCGATGGTGTAACTCAAACACCTGAAGCTGCCAGTGGAGACATTGTGACTACGGGATTTGTGTCTACTATATTTTCTGCTGATGCCTCAAAGCCGGTGAAGATAGGATTAGATCCATCTCAGTCCGGGGTAAATGTGAGACCTAAATATTGGATGATAAATCAGGCCTTAGTCAAATATGATCCAACTAAAAATATATACAATTACCGTACAACTTACGACTTTGTGAGTCATGACGGAGCATCGGCTGTGTATGGTGTTCAGCCCGATAGGACTGGAAACGCATCGCTTCCTTCTATTGATCCATTATCTCATGTGATTTCGCCTATGCAGATGTTTTGCTTACAGGCAGGTGAACCTGTAACAATAAAGCTTGGTCCGGAGTTGCAGGCTTTTGGAGTAACCCGTTTTGCGAAAAGCGCGGAGGCTACCAAGGCATCCGCCGTCAGCGGCAACAACTCTCTGATGAAAGACTGGTTTATCGTGGAGGCTGCTGCTAATGACGGGACAGCCGACAGAACTACTGTTATATTTAATGATAATGCTAAACCTCAGTATAAAGAAGATTCATACGATACAAGGAAAGGTCTATCCGTGGCATTTGAAACATATATAGATGAAGTAAACGGTAAGCCGACCAAGACCTTGTTCGAGCAAAGCAAAGCGATTGTTTATACTAAATCGAGTGATCAGGAAAACCTGCTGGGAAATGCTGTTCCTACACAGACCAAGGAATTAGCCCTGTATTTTATGCCTCCGGCTTCAACTCAGGAGATGACCTTGAAATTCTACGGATTGAATCAACTCGAGTCTGTACCGGGAGTATGGTTGATTGATAGATATCTTAATAATAAGACTATAAAGGTAACACCCGATACTGAATATACTTTTGTTTCGGAAACCGCGTCAAATACAAAGAGCGGGATTAATGACAATCGTTTTATCCTTCGCTTCTATGATACTGAAGGAACAGTGGTAGGACCTGACGAAACAGCGATATCCTGTTATTAT
Organism: Dysgonomonas termitidis; assembly: GCF_054657735.1. Lineage (NCBI taxonomy): Bacteria > Pseudomonadati > Bacteroidota > Bacteroidia > Bacteroidales > Dysgonomonadaceae > Dysgonomonas > Dysgonomonas termitidis. The sequence goes on from NZ_BAAHYD010000003.1 coordinate 1,333,423, forward strand.
AGTTCATCCACATTATATATCTCCGGCTTAAAGGAGAATGATGTGAACAGTGATGTCATCATTTATGATATGCAGGGGCGGCTGATGGGACGGACAAAAATAGCCGAGGTATTGCAGCCATGGACTTATGTGAAGCCTTTGAGCATTGGTACATATATTGTGAAAATTGTAGGTAAAAGAAATCATACTGTGAAATTTGTAAATTTACAAAACTAAATACAAGAGCATAAGCTAGTTATTACACAGACGTACGTAAAATAAAGATAGATGAAAACAAAACTACGAATATTAATATTTTTGACGTTATTCTTTTGTTTAGCGCTCCCCTCAATATCCATCCATGCTGAGGAGGCGTTTGAAACTCCGGTTATAACAAAAGATCTGCCTTCAACCGAATATTTGAAGGTAGAGAAGAGGTCCATAGCCAGTGATGTTCAAACCTCGGCTTTGGCTGCGCCTTCCCGCGGTTTTAGGAGTGTCATGGATAAATGGGAAGATCCATATATGCCGGGTGAAGGAGAATGGTCTAATACGGGCAATGTCGGTGCGCCTGTCGGAGATATCTCTTTACCTATTATTCTGTCTATATTGATTTTGTATATGGTATATAAGGGCGCGACTACTTCCAGACGACGAAATAACCTTTAGAAATATAATTTATATAGATATATAAATATAACAGAGGGGTATCCGTATGAGCGGATACCCCTCTGTTTTTATACGTAATAATTGTCCTCATTTATGCCGGAAACCTTAGCTCATTCCTGCCACGGTCTCCCGGACTTTTGCTTCCTTTTGTTGCCCAAAAGTAAAAGCTGACACTCTGTTCCTCGGCGACGAGCCCCTCGCCAATAAAATATTAATACTAATTATTTCTGTTCGATCCAATTCACGATCTTATCACAGAACGGATCTTCGCGAGGAGGAACAAAACCTACCAGATGTCCGTTTTCGTCAATCATAAACTTTTGAAAATTCCATTGTACTTCTGCGTCCAGTTTACCATTTTCCGCCTTTTCTGTAAGCCATTTGTAGATTGGAGCTTTGCTTTTTCCTACTACATCTATTTTGCTCATCATTGGAAAAGATACATTGTAATTTAGTGTGCAGAATGTTTTTATTTCTTCATTTGTACCCGGTTCCTGTCCATTGAAGTTGTTGGCCGGAAAACCGACGATGACGAAATCCTTATCTTTATATTTTTCATATAATTCCTGTAGCTTTGTATATTGAGGAGTTAAACCGCATTTGGAAGCTACATTTACAACCAGAATCTTTTTCCCTTTCAATGATGAAAAGTCGAATTCTTTTCCATCGATATCCGTCACTTTGAAATCATACACTGTTTTGTCTTCCTGAACCATGGATATCATTATTAAGCTAAAAAATAAAGCAAGTGTCAGTTGTTTCATACCTTTTGTATTTATAAGTCAATAAATAAAACAAATAATTACCAATAAAGTTTAGCGGACAGGCGATCGTCTATGTTTCCCTTATGAAAATAAGTTTCGAAATATTTCAAATAGTTTCGAAAACATTTTCAAATATTCCGAAATTTTCTTTTTTTTGTATAGTGAAATTAAAAAAACTAATCCATGAGTGTTAATCATCCTAATTCGGCAAATTTGTTCGATGTTATTGTCATCGGAGGAGGCGCTACCGGAGCCGGGGTTGCCCGCGATTGTTCCCGCCGGGGTTTACATGTGCTGTTGCTGGAAAGATTTGATATAGCGACAGGAGCCACCGGACGCAATCATGGGTTGCTTCACAGTGGCGCGCGTTACGCCGTCACAGATTTGGAGTCGGCCGAGGAATGCATCAAAGAGAATATGGTACTGAAAAGGATAGCAAGCCATTGTATAGAGGAGACAAACGGGCTCTTCCTTACTCTTCCTGAAGATGATATTGCCTACCAGTCTAAGTTTGTCGAGGCATGTACTATGGCGGGCATCAACGCGCAAATAATAGATCCGGAGGAGGCGCTTTTGATGGAGCCATCTGCTAATAAGGATATTATAGGAGCTGTAAAAGTTCCTGACGGATCTGTCGATCCCTTTCGTCTAACAGCTTCTAATATGATAGATGCGAAGAATTACGGGGCTGTGGTTTATACATATCACGAAGTTGTAGGGTTGATCCGTGAGCAGGACAGGATTGTGGGGGTAAAGACTTTTAATCATAAAACGAAAGAAACAAAAGAACTATATGCTTCTGTCGTAGTAAATGCAGGCGGTATTTGGGGGCAACATATATCTGAGTTTGCAGATATAAAAGTAAATATGCTTCCGGCCAAAGGGGCTTTATTGATTTTTGGACACCGGATAAACAATATGGTGCTGAACAGGTGCCGCAAGCCTGCTGATGCCGATATACTCGTCCCCGGAGATACAATATCGCTGATAGGTACTACATCGAGCAATATTCCGTACGACCAGATAGATAATATGGTGGTAACTCCGGAGGAAGTAGATACGCTTATACGCGAAGGGGAAAAGTTAGCCCCGATACTCAACCGTACACGGATACTACGGGCTTATGCAGGAGTACGGCCTTTGGTTGCTTCAGATAATGATCCTACAGGACGCAGTGTAAGCCGGGGTATTGTCTTGCTTGATCATGCTAAACGTGACGGTTTGGAAGGATATATCACTATTACAGGAGGTAAATTAATGACTTATCGCCTGATGGCAGAATGGGCTACGGATTTGGTGTGCCAAAAATTGAATGTAACGAATAAATGTACTACTGCCGAAGAGAATCTGCCCGGTTCACGGGAGAAAATGGAAGATATAAGTAAAAAAATAATATCACTTCCCACGGCACAGCGTAAATCCGCTATTTACCGTCATGGTGATATGGCGGGTAATTTGTCGGGTAATACGGAAGATGATAATAGTCTGGTCTGTGAGTGTGAAGAAGTATCAGTCGGGGAGGTGAAGTACGCGTTGGAAGAACTGAATGTGACCAACCTGGTTGACCTTCGCCGCCGTACACGTGTGGGGATGGGGACATGTCAGGGGGAACTGTGTGCCTGCCGTGCCGCCGGTATTATGAGCGATACGGATAAATTGTGTACAAAGACTGCCAAAGAAGATCTGGCTTACTTTCTGAATGAACGCTGGAAAGGTATTTATCCCATAGCATGGGGTGATACATTACGTGAAAGTGAATATACAAACTGGGTATATGAGAGTGTGTGCGGATTGAAGTTATCACAAAAGCAAAAAGGACAGGATGAAGTTTGATACTGTAATTATAGGAGGAGGGTTATCCGGCCTTGCATGTGGAATACGTTTATTGCAGCAAGGACACCGGTGCGCAATTGTTTCTTCGGGGCAGAGTGCGCTGCATTTCTCATCAGGTTCGTTCGACTTGTTGAATGTATTGCCGGATGGCGAAGCGGTGACCAATCCCCGGAGATCCGTAAAGGATTTGATCCGGATGTCACCTTGTCATCCATACGCAAAATTAGGTGAAAATAAATTTTGTGAGTTGGCGGGTGAGTTAGAAGCTTTTCTCACGGGAATCGGCTTGTCTGTTCGGGGTGATTCTATGGAAAACCATTACCGGATAACTCCTATGGGAACATTGAAACCTACCTGGCTGTCTGCATCTGATTTTGCTGTCAGTAAATCGGAACGGGAATTGCCGTGGAAGAAAGTTTCGATTTTTAATATTGCCGGATTCCTTGATTTCTATCCTCGGTTTATAGCGGATGAATTTGCTAAAATAGGGACGAAGAGCGATGTTCACCTGTTTAGCCTGCCCGGTCTGGATTATCTCCGCCGCAATCCGAGTGAACTGCGTTCGACGAATATTGCACGGATACTCGATAAAGAGTCCAATAAAGATGAATTGATAAGGATATCAGGCAAGGCGGCGCCGGATAGTGATGCCATCATTTTTCCGGCATGTTTCGGATTGGAAAATACAAATATACTTGCCGCCTTGAGGAAGGCTGCAGGTAAGCCGGTATTCCTGATCCCGACATTGCCGCCGTCTGTTATAGGAATACACACGCAACAGTATATGCACGATTATTTTATTCATCTGGGAGGTGTATATATGTTGGGCGATACGGTAAAGGGGGCTGATGTGGAGGATAACAGGGTGATGAGGGTTTATTCTTACAACCACGGTAATATCCCTTTCAATGCCGGGAATATAGTCCTGGCAACAGGGAGCTATTTCAGCCAGGGGCTGATCGCGACGCGTTCCCGGGTTTACGAACCTGTGTTCGATCTGGATGTGTCTTATAATCCCGGCAGGGAAGACTGGTACAACCGAAATATGTTCGACAGACAGAACTATCAGGAATTTGGCGTAAAGACAAACGAAACATTCAATGCTTTGCGTAAAGGCAAAGTTATAGAGAATCTATATGTTTCCGGCGCGGTTCTGGAAGGATTCAATCCTATAAAAGAAGGTAGTGGGGCAGGGGTTTCCATCCTTAGCGCCCTGTTTATAGCGGATAAAATAATGAGTAAGTAAAAAAAGGTCTGAGACCTGGAAGGAGGACGGTCATGAATCTTCAACAACATAACATGAGCGATAATAATTTCGAACAATGCATCAAATGTACCATCTGTACGGTATATTGTCCGGTAGCAGCTGTAAATCCCGCTTATCCCGGACCTAAGCAGGCCGGACCTGACGGAGAACGTCTGCGTCTGAAAAAATCGAACTTTTATGACGAAGCATTGAAGTATTGCATCAATTGCAAAAGGTGTGAAGTGGCATGCCCTTCGAATGTGAAGATTGGCGATATTATCCAGTCGGCACGGATAAAATACAGTAAGAAAAAACCGAAACTGAGGGATTATATTCTGGCCAATACGGATATTGTAGGTACGCTGGCTACTCCCCTTGCACCCATCGTGAATCTGGCTTTAGGACTAAAGCCGATGAAGTCAGTACTGGATGTTGCTTTGAAGATAGATCATCACCGTACTTTTCCGAAATATTCGTCTGGTACATTCGAAAGCTGGTATAAAAAGCAGGCGGATAAGCAAAAGAAATTTAAGGAGCAGGTCAGCTATTTTCATGGCTGCTATGCCAATTATAATAATCCGCAACTGGGAAAAGATCTCGTAAAGGTATTTAATGCACTCGGAATCGGCGTTCAGCTGCTTAGGACAGAGAAGTGCTGTGGAGTGGCATTGATTTCCAACGGTCTTATAGGTCAGGCTAAGAAACAGGCGGAGGTGAATATGGCTTCTATCAGGGAATCGGTACTGGAAAAGAATATTCCTGTGGTGGCAACTTCTTCGACCTGCACTTTTACCATACGGGACGAATATCCTCATTTGCTGGATATCGATACATCCGATGTAAGGGATAATGTGGAGCTTGCGACCCGTTATATATACCGGCTGTTAAGTATAACTGATGTGAAGTTGAAATTCGGTAAGGAAAAAATAAAGGTGGCCTATCATACGCCCTGCCATATGGAAAAACTGGGATGGTCGTACTATTCGATAGAATTACTGAAATTGATCCCGAATATAGAATTAAAAGTTCTTGATTCGCAATGTTGTGGTATTGCCGGGACCTACGGCTTTAAGAAAGAAAATTATAAGACATCACAGGATATTGGCGCGCCTTTGTTCGGGCAGATAGAAGCAAGCGATGCTGACTATGTAGTTACCGATTGCGAAACATGCAAATGGCAGATAGAAATGTCTACGACGAAACGTAGTGAACATCCTATTTCGATTTTAGCAAAGGCTTTGGGTTAATTAAGGTTTCGAATAAAGTTACGATAGAATTCTGTCAAAGTTTCTTTTCGAAATCATAAAAGTTTTGATTTGAAATGTAGTTTTGCTTTGGATAGTTGTTTTTTTTAATGCCGGTTAATTCGTTCATGTTTTAATTATTTGATATATAGTATTTTGTCTGTTTTATTGGAAAGCTATTGGAACTGTGGTGTTAAAAATGAATTTTTATGAAACAAAAGTTTGCAAAAATATGTTATTATCGTTATATTTGTTTATACAGTGAAATAAAATAAAGTATCGATGAATTTTTATGTTTCAAAATAAGTTATGCTGCTGTTTTATTTTCTCTTAAAAAAATAAGTTATGGAAAGAATTTACAATATTGGAAGTAGCCATGAGGCCAAAATTAATGAATGCCGTCCGTTTGGTGTTCAGAGTTTTGAAGTAGAAGCTGAGTATTCTACCTACAATGAGATCTTGAAGATTTTCAGGGAAGCTTTCAGCCTTGTTGATGTTACTCAGATAATTAAGAAACTGTAAGAAAACAGGTTGGGAAGTCAGTCTTTTTACAGATGATTATATGAATAGATTATACCTGTTTTTATAATTCAGGTGTTCCGTTCACAAAAAAGATGTATTCATTGGATGCATCTTTTTTGTTTTTATAAAAAAAAGATGCTGGTTTATATGAATAGGAATGGAGTATTTTATCTATAGGATATAGCTTTTAGCTGATAGCTCTTTGATGTATTGATAGGCCCCTGCCCCAAGGGGACTTACAGAGAGGGGAAAAAAGTAACAGATAAAAAATAGCGGAAAAAGTGTAACTTTTGTAACTTTTTTGAAATAGTTACGGGTTTGCCTTGCCTTCGCTTCGGCGAATGTTATTTCTTCACCCTAGGGCAGTTACAAGTTACGAGTCGGCTGACTCCCTGTTTTGTTTCACGCAAAGACGCAAAGGTGCAAAGTTTTACATCTTATGAGTTGTTGACTGATGACTGCTAACTGTTGACTGTAAAATAGTGTTACCTTTGTTACCTTTTAACAAGTAGTAAATTTTAAGTAATAAGTAGTAAGTCCCCTGCTGGCGCGGACTTCCAGTCCGTGTTTTGTTGACAGGGCGAAAATGTTTGCTACGCAACACACAGACGGGACGTCTGCGCGAGCGGGTGCCCCTTGTGGAAGAGTTTTAACCACTAAGTACACGAAGGGAATCACAAAGGGCACAAAGGCTAAAAAGACTGTTACCTTTGTTACCTTTTTAACAAGTCGTAAATTTTAAGTAATAAATAGTAAGTCATAAGTTGAGAAAGCTACATTACTGTTCACTGTTCACTGATATATCTGTTACCTTTGTTACCTTTTTGCATCTTTGCGAGAGAATATTGTTTACTGCTAACTGTTAACTGTAAAGTCGCTTCGCATCATTTGCTAATATGCTAATTTGTAAATTTGTTAATTGAATTGGCTTGCGAAATAGTATCTTTACACTCATAAAAAATAAATGAAATGGATTTAAATTTAGAAGTGTTCTCCATCATCCTCTTTTTCGGTGCTTGCTTTGCCGGGTTTATCGGCTCACTGACAGGATTGGGTGGGGGAGTTGTGGTAATCCCCTTGCTTACTCTGGGGTTTGGCGTAGATATGCGCTATGCGATAGGCGCGGCTTTAGTTACATCGATTGCTACGTCGTCGGGTGCGGCGGCGGCTTATATCAAAGAAGGAATAACGAATGTACGTATAGGGATGTTCCTCGAGATAGCGACTACCACCGGAGCTGTGATCGGCGCTATAGTGGCAATGTATCTCGATAAAGTATATATTGCCGTCATATTCGGCTGTGTGTTGATTTTTTCGGCAGTACGCTCTATCAGCAAAAAGGAAGAGAATATCGATTATGCCGCGCCGGGTGATAAGCTCGGGGAAAAACTGAAGCTTAACGGTTCCTATCCCACAAAAGACGGCAGAATAGAAAAATATAATGTACATAATGTAGTGGGTGGTTATTCACTGATGACATTGGCGGGAGTTTTGTCCGGACTGTTAGGTATTGGCTCGGGAGCGTTGAAAGTGCTGGCAATGGATACTGCAATGAAGATACCTTTTAAAGTATCTACCACAACAAGTAATTTCATGGTCGGTGTAACAGCTGCCGCGAGTGCGGTTATTTACCTGCAACGCGGATATATAGATCCGGGACTGGCAATGCCTATCGTTGTAGGGGTGCTATTGGGGGCATTCTTCGGGTCCAAGATACTGCCTAAGACGAATGTGAAAAAATTACGCCTGCTTTTCAGTGTCGTGATTTTCTTGCTAGCTGTTTCGATGATATATAATGGTATAACAGGTAAACTATAAAGGGTATGAATATATTTACAAAAGAATTTTGGGCCGAAAGGGATATGGAGCTCTTTATAGGAAAACTGCTTCGCTATGGAGTTACCCTTGCCTGTGGCATTACGCTTTTGGGAGGTATTATTTACCTTTTCCAGAATCACGGGGTGTCTATGGAACATTACAAACCGACTCCGGACGGGCAGCCATTCCCCGGAGTGGAGTATTATCTGAGGGAATTGTCTACAATAATTCCCCGTGTTTTGTCTTTCGATGGCGCGGCTATTATACAATTGGGGGTATGTGTGCTGATTGCGACGCCTATATTACGGGTTGCCTTTTCCGTAATTGGCTTTCTGATAGAAAAAGACTACATGTATGTGGTGGTGACCTTAATTGTTTTGTGTATTATTGTAGCTAATATGCTTTTAGGGCTGCATTGAAGTATGCAATAATCAAGTCAGATTGAAATAATGTATCATTAAATGCTATCTTCTTTATGGATAAAATATTTCTTATAACCGTTTTTTTTATATCTCTGTCTGTTCTCGGGCAGCCGGGAAAAGATGCAGGACTCGGCAGTATCAACAAGGAAAGCGCCGAAGCTTATATCGGTTTCCTAGCCAGTGATGCTTTGCAGGGGCGGGAAGCGGGCAGGCATGGGAGCCGTATTGCTGCGGAGTATATCAAATCTCTGTTGCAGGATATGGGTGTTAAGCCTCTGAATGCCGGTTCTTATTTCCAGCCGTTCGAGGCATATAGCCGCGAGCGCCAGACACGGGCGCGATTTTCCGTAAATCCCGATTCTATAGCTAAATATAAGCAGGAAAGGGCCTACCGAAAGCTGGAGTTAAAAAACGTTCTGGGATATATTGAAGGTAAAAGGAAAGACGAATATGTGATTGTCGGCGCTCATTACGACCATCTGGGAGTGGATGAGAGTCTGGCGGGAGATAAAATATATAACGGCGCCGATGATAATGCTTCCGGGGTATCAGCCGTGTTGCAGATAGCAAGAGCTTTTGTCGTTTCAGGTCAGCAGCCGGAGAGAACGGTTATATTTGCTTTCTGGGACGGGGAAGAACTGGGTTTGCTGGGTTCGGAATATTTTGTGGCTGATTGTCCTTTTGCATCATCTGTCAAAGGATACCTGAACTTTGATATGATAGGCCGTAATAAGGATGAGGCAAAACCGGAACATGTCGTTTATTTTTATACCGAATCACACCCTGCGTTCGGAGAATGGCTCAAAGATGATATAAAAACATACAAACTGAATCTGAAACCGGACTACAGGCCGTGGGATAAGCCGATAGGAGGGAGTGATAACGCTTCTTTTGCAAAACGCGATATCCCTTTGATATGGTATCATACCGATGGGTATCCCGATTATCATCAGCCTACCGACCATGCCGATAAAATAAACTGGGATAAACTGGTGGATATTACCAAGGCCTCTTTCCTCAATCTGTGGAATATGGCAAACCTGAAAAACTTTTGAATACATGAAACATATACTTACTTCTACACTACTCTTACTTTCTATTTGTTGCTTATCTCAAACTCCTGTGGAAAAGGGTTTGTCGGCTATTACCCGTCAGGATGCCCTTACTTATATAGGAGTTCTCGCCAGTGACAGTCTTGAAGGACGGAAAGCAGGGCAGCGCGGCGGAGCGAAGGCTGCAAGCTATATCGCGTCTATTCTGGAAGATATTGGCATAAAGCCCTGGCAAGGTAAATTCATGCATCCTTTTATCCCGGATATTTTTAAAGGATCGGCTAATAAGGATACCAGATTAAATAATGTATTGGGATATATTCCGGGTAAAAACAGCGCCGAAATAGTTATGATAGGAGCGCATTACGATCATTTGGGCCTGAGCTCCGGTAATCTGAACGATAGTGTGTATAACGGGGCTGATGATAATGCTTCGGGCGTATCGGCTGTATTGCAGATAGCGAAGGCTTTCGTCGCTTCGGGTCAGAAACCGGAGCGGACTGTCGTTTTCGCCCTTTGGGATGGGGAAGAAATGGGGCTGTTGGGCTCTTTTCATTTTGTGGAAGAACATTTTTCATATATACCTGTTCCGCTGCTTTCACCTATTCCCATAAAAGGATATATCAATTGTGATATGATAGGGCGCAACAAAGACGGGGACGGAGCTCATGTATCTGTTTTTTACAGTGAGAGCAAACCGGTATTCGGGGAATGGATTAAGTCGGATATAGAAAGATACAGCCTAAAGCTGGTTCCGGACTTTCCTTCTTTAGACAGTTCGCCGGGAGGGAGCGACCATATGCCGTTTATGCAGAAAGGAGTACCTGTGATCTTTTATAACACCGATCTGCATCCCGATTATCATAAACTAAGCGATGAAGCGGATAAGATAAATTATGATAAGGTGGTGGATATAACCAAACTGTCGTTCCTTAATCTGTGGAATATGGCTAATCTGGAAAGTTTCTGATGAGGGTTGGAAAAAAAATATGCCAACTCTAAATTAGATATTGGCATATAGATCATTGATGATACGTTGTCATTATTCGATGGGATCTCCGGGGACTTGTTTGCCGGGATCATAAATGGCAACCCCAACTTTAGAATCGGCACACCCATAGTATAGGAACCATTTGTTATTGAGATAGGCCAGTCCTTCTATAAAAACAGTACCGTCTTTATATTGGCCGCTCTTTTCAAATTCGGCCATTGGCCGGAAGAAAGGAGTATCGAGCCGTCCGATCACTTTATATGGGTTCTGCAGATCGAATAAGACCTGTCCGGCGCTGTATGTACCCGCATTGAAGCGTTCGTCGCGTCTGTCATCGGTTCTGTTCTTGCCATTATACAGGAGCAGGATGCCTTTATCGGTCATTATCGCCGGAGGGCCGCATTCGGTAAGGGCGCTGTCGAAATACTTATAGCGTGGGTAGATAAGCCCTTTCAGTTCGTTCTTTTCATTGAGGAGAGGAGTCCAGTTTATCAGGTCGGTCGATGTAGCGGCATTGATCATGTGTTCGCCCCAGTACATCAGATATGTCCCGTTTACTTTGGTAATTACGAGTTTACCATCCATAACCTTGGTAACAATGGACGCTGATTTGCTCGCCAGGTCTTTGAAACGGCCGTCGTATGCTTTAGCGAAAGCCGGGCCGTGTTTCTCCCATGTAATGAGGTCTTTGGAAGTAGCTACGCATAGGCGTGGGACTTGCCGGTTCCATGCGGTGTACATCATTACAAATGTTCCGTCTTCGGTCATGGCAACACGCGGGTCTTCACAGCCGCCTTCCCATTCATATTCCTTATTGTTATCTTCAGCGGGATATAGCACAGGGGTATTGCGTAGTTGTATTGTAATGCCATCCGGACTTTCGGCTAAGCCTATACGGGAGGTGCGCTTGCCGATGCCTGTGGCAGAATTGTCTTCGGCTCGGTACAAGACATAGATCTTCCCGTCTTTTACAACTGCTGCGGGATTGAATGTATCGCTTTCTTCCCATCCGATAGAATCTTTCTGCATAGGACAGAAGAATTTCGTGGCCGGATCGGGTTCGATTAGCGGATTGACTCCGTCCGGGCGGACAAATCCTCCAAAAGCCCAATCCGGAAGGTTGTTGGAGTTGCCCGGTGTGGATACTTTGCTTTCTTTCTTGCCCGTGCATGAGAGTATGCCAAAACAGATGATAAGAGCGATAAATACGTTTAAGTGTTTCATATTCAATTGATTTTTAGTATTCGTTCAAGGTGCTATATTTATTGGAGGCTAAAGATAAATAATAAAGGCCATAAAACAGTGAAAGAGAGCTATAAACTCTCTTTCACAAGATAACCAATAAAATTTACCAGTCTGGATTTTGCACCAGATTTACGGCCTTCTGTAACTCAGTTTGCATTATCGGCCAATAATAATGCTTAGGAGCCTCGAATACCCGTGTTTCCTTACAGAAACGTTCCATCCTGTATTTTTTATCTCCAACTTCGATTTTACCATTAGGATCTTCTACAGGCATCATACCGTTAATCATACGCTGGCATTTAGGATATGGTTGATGGTATTGCGTCCAGTAGTTTTTAGATCTTTCGTTGTTCGTAGAACCTGCCGCCAGCCATTGTTGTTCTTTCGTCAACTCCGATTCGGTTGTCGGTTCCAGATACAAACGGCTGTAGAATGTTCTCTTATTCTCATAATAGAATTCGACACGGCGCTCACGCTTGATATATTCCCGCATCAAATCCTTGTTTGTTTTACAAGCTTCGGGCATAGGCACCATAAAAGAACGTGCCCTTACAGTATTCACAAGGTCATATATCGCTTGATTTGGCCCCGATACTTCATTTACAGCTTCGGCATAGATATAGATAAATTCCGGTAACCGCCATACAGCAGGGGCGCTTATGGAGACACTACCGCTTCTGTTCCAGCCTTCCTGCAGGTATTTACGGTGATAATAGCCCGTGGTGGTCGCATTGCTAGCCCCGATTTTATCACTTCCGGAAGCCGTATTTGTAACAGAAGGATTGTTCCCTCCATCGCGGAATGCAGCTCCGTGGAATATAATATCGCGGTAGAAGCGAGGATCACGCCTGACCGACATGTATGGGTCACTATCATCGTATCCGTCTGCTATTGCTTTGCTGCCATAGATCGGATAACCGTATCCGTCAGGAGAAATGTACTCATATTCATCTACTTGTTCCTGTACGGGTTGCTGACGGGAACCTCCTCCGCGGCTAGGAGGATACATATCACCAAACCACCCTTCATACTTGTCTTTTGTTACAAACCAAACAGCTTCGTTCTTGAATGCTTCTTCGTCGTAGAACATTTGCCAAAGGCGGGTATATACAGTAGAACCATTATAGTTTTTACCACCGCTGTCATTGAAGTCTGCATTAGTATATTTGGTATAGAGGGAGTAGCGCGGTTTGCCGTCAGCCTGAAAATCAAGCACAGCTTTAGCTGCATCACGGGCAGCTTCCCAACGCTTGACGTCGTAAGCATATTCAGATTCAAATTCGCGTTTCCCGGTATAACCGTAACTGGCAGCTCCGTTGTACATCGGCGCAGCAGCAGTCCATCTTGCGATAGCGATTAATCCTAAACAGGCACCTTTATCGGCACGAGCAAAATTTATTCCTGTTTGAATTGCAGGCAGGCGGTTAGCCGCTTCATTGGCATCGGCCGCAATTTTACTAACGATCGTATGTACCGATTCTTTCTTGAAGTCCATAGGCTGATTGGCATCCACTACGTAATCGATATACGGTACTTCACCGTACATGCGTACCAGTAGATAGTGCAGATAGCCCCGGATGAAATATGCCTCTCCAATCCTTATATTCAGGTCTCCAGGATCGATAGCACTGTCAGGAGTGTTATACTTTGCAACTCCGGTAATGATTACGTTGGCCCGGCGTATCGTATTGTAAATTCCTTTCCAGAACATATCATTGTTCGGCTGAGGTACAGCTGTAGGACTCCAGTCACCACTATTGTAACGGTTTGTGATATTTCCCTCCACATTAGTAGCCTCGGCTTCATCGGTCAAACCGGCAGAGGAAAAATGCGATAGCCATGTCATTGGCGCATTACATCTTTTTGTTCTCAGGTATAAGTCTGTTACAAGCTGGTTTACCTTATCATAGCTGGCAAAAGTTTTTTCTTCAGGAATCTGATCGTCGGGTTGCTTGTCCAGATATTCGCTACATGCGGCAAGAGACATTAGCATGACTGCCAGCAGACCTCTTAATATATATTTGAAACTTTTCATATTCTTGTTATTTTATTAAAATGTAATATCCACACCAAAATTAAATACCTTCAATATAGGATACCAGTCCCCTCCTCCATTACGCATTTCAGGGTCTACGTCTACATCACCCAATTTATCCCATGTGGCTAGATTTTGAGCCTGAGCATATACTCTGACATTGCTTAGTCCTGCTACCCTTATGATCTTGCGGGGTAGTGTGTAACCGAGTTCTATATTCTTTAATCTTACATATGAACCGTCGTACATGAAAAGAGAACTGCTTTCATTCTTATTATTAGAGTGTGTACCGATATGCAAAGCCGGATATTTGGCTGTTGCCGCGGTTTCAGGAGTCCATCTCTCGAGATGCATAGGTCTTACGCGTCCTATCTTGTCCTGGTCGAAGTTAGGAAAATCAAATACGGCAGCATCTTTCAGCATGATGGTAGAGTTTGTCGCACCCTGGAAGAGTACACTGAAATCGAATCCTTTATATTGTAACGTAACAGGTAATCCGAATTGGATTTCCGGGCTGCGGGGATACCCCATTGCCATGCGGTCATTCCGATCGGTAATAACACCGTCTCCATCCAGATCTTTGTAAACGGCATCTCCCGGTATCAGAGTTCCCCATGGCTGGTAACCGTCGGCATTCAATTTGTTGGCCTCTGCCTGATCTGCTACGAAGTGGTCGAATACATATAGCATATTTACATCCAGAACTTGTCCTGTTTTCCTTCTCCATACATATTCATATACAACTTCATTCATGTAATCAATCCTATTACGGGCGAATGTGAAATTAGGTTTGATAAAGTATCTGAAGTCCTTGCCTATTTTGTCGGACCATGTTACTTCAAATTCAAGTCCATGATTTTTAACTTTACCAGAATTTATACGAGGGGCATCTTTTCCTACTATATCAGGGAAACCGAGCCTGTCACCGGTCAGTTCGGTGAGGATATCATACCTGTTTTCGTGGAAGTAGTCGAATGAGAATCGCAGTCTCTGTTTTAGAAAATTAGCATCTAGTCCAATGTTTAATTTTTTTGCCTTTTCCCATGTCAGTATTCTATTAGCCAATCCACCTTCTCTCCATCCGCCCGGGTTTGTGTTAAAGCCTCCTTCGCCGAAGTTATAGCCTTCACCGCTTTCGAAAAATTGCAGATATCCGAATCGTCCTCCGGGAAGTTTGTCGCTACCTACCAAACCGTATGAACCTCTGATCTTTAAGAAGTCCATCCACGATTTGGTACTGTTCATAAATGACTCGTTGGAGATTATCCATCCTAAAGAACCGGCAGGGAAGAAGCCATAACGTTTCTCTTTAGCAAAGTTCTCGGAGCCGTTATACCCGAAGTTAAATTCTGCAAAATAGCGATCGGAAAAATTGTATGTAAACTGTCCTGTCAAGCCTTGATACCTATGGTCGGGACGAATGTATTGCCCATCATATTGCCCTTCTGTGGAACGATTGAACAGAAACATACCCGCTACATTATGATTCTGTGCGAATGAGTTCTGATACATTAATTTTGCCTGATAATATGTTCTGTTAGAAGGGTTGCTTTGAGTGAAGTTATTACCTACCGTCTGGTCTGTGTTGTATTTATTACCGGTAGAATATGTTCCTTGGTAGTGGCCGGGAGTCCTGTAAATGTCAATACCATCTGTAGGCTTGAATGTGGCGTAAGAAGGGTATTGGCGGTATCCTTCGCTATAAGTATTAACCTCCCTCCTTGTCCATTGTTCTTCACGGGCATCATAAGAGAAGGTTCCTTCGATTTTTAATCCTTTTGTAATGAAGTCCAAATCGTATCCCATAGAGAAGCTGCCTTCCAGATAAGTGAACTTTTGGTTGTGGTAGCCCGAACGGGATAATTCACCCAATAGATTGAAACGATATATCTGGTCTCCGAACAGCATACCTTTAGGATTGCTGACAAAATAACTTTGATTCGCCGGATTATCATTTTGTTCCAGAACGATCGGCAGGTAAGGAGGCTGGGTCATGGCTATATTTACCAGACGGCTGGCCGCCGAACCAATATTTGTACGGTCAGTTATTCGTGCGCCCAAGTCCAGTTTCACCCAGAACTTATCTGTAATATCCACATCTATGTTAGAACGGAAATTATATTTCTTGAAATTAGGGGATGTGTCATAATCGGATAGATCTACATGTGTGTAATTGGTTCCCTGATTCATATGTCCGGCCATAACAAAGTATCTGACCTTATCTGTACCTCCGCGAACCGACAGGTTATAGTCTTGCTGGGCGGCAGATTTGAACATATAATCGAAATAGTCCCAGTTGTATCCCAAGCCATCCGAATTATCACCTTTAGCCATTCTGAAATTGGCAATAGCTTCGTCAGTGAACGGATATTTAAAGTTTTCCAGGGTTCCGTTCATCATGGCGTCATTTCGCGATGCTTCGTTATATAGAGTCGCATAATCGGCAGAGCCTAATAAATTAGGGGTCTTACCTACTTTATTAAATCCAAAAGAAGCCTTGAAGTTCACAGAAGCCTTTTCCGAAGCTTTACCGCGCTTGGTGGTAACAACTATAACTCCATTGGCTCCACGGATACCATAAGGTGCGGTAGAAGCAGCGTCTTTTAATATAGTGAATGTCTCTATTTCGTCTGCCGCCAGATAGGACATGTCACGTTCTACTCCGTCAACGATTACGATTGGAGACTGATCCCCATAAGTGGACTTACCCCGAATAAACAATTCGGATTTATCGACACCCGGTTCTCCTCCGCTGAACTGGTTTACAATCAAACCCGGAAGTCGTCCGGCTAGCGCGTTGTTTATATTTGCGGTGGGACTTTGTACGAGGTCTTTCGTAGTGATGGTTGCTACGGCGCCTGTGATATTCTCTCTTTTCTGAGTAGTGTAACCTACAACTACAACTTCATCCAGCGCCTTGATATCCTCTACCAGATCAACGTTTAAGGTTGTTCTGCCATTCAGTTCTATCTGCTGTGGCTGGAATCCGATATATGAGAAAATGAGGGTAGCTTCAGCATACGGAACTTTTATGGAGAAGTTGCCGTCTGCATCTGTCATAGTGGCAATGTTTGTTCCTTTTACAAAAACGCTGACACCGGGTAATGTCTCTTTGTTAGAACTGTCGAAAACCGTCCCTTTTACTTCTTTCTGGGTTTGTTCGGTTTTGTGTACTGAAGCCGATATGTATTGCGGGCTTCCTATTGCTAATAATGTTATTATAAGCAATACCGTTCTTATGCGCATAAATACTTTCTTAGTAAAAATGTCTTTCATAATAGGTTAATTAAAGTTAGTAATTTGCGGTTCTTTACTATTTAATCGTGTCTCAGAGGGGTGTTCTATAACTCTTAGACACAGAGGAATGTCCAGTCGATGGGAGTTTTTTGTTATTTTCATTGTTATAATAATTACGAATAAGGTTAGTTGTTTAAAATCTCTGATCTACTGTTATCTTTTTTGTTTTCCCATAGGCTATAAATTTTAGAGGTTAATAATCGGACTTTTTAATATGAATGGGTGTTTTCCCCTCTTACAAACCATAATTTTAACAGATGTGTATAAATACGGAAACCCTTCTTCCGGGGAACTGGTCAGTTTCCCGGAAGAAGGGTTTCTTAATAGAATAGTCGGATTCTATTTGTTATATCCGGCCTATTGTTTTTTTGCCTTTTTTTAATTAATGCTCTCTCTCTCTCTCTCTCTCTCTCTCTCTCTCTCTCTCTCTCTCTCTCTCTCTCTCTCTCTCTCTCTCTCTCTCTCTCTCTAGTAAAATACAGCTAACCGCCAAATTTTCAGATGAAAAAATGCCTTTCATTGTTGTTGTATTTTGTATAATATAGAGCATATATGTGAGGATAAATTAAGGGTTAATTCTTTGTTGATTCCAATTTTTTATATAATTAATTCTTTTTAAGTTTCTTTCGGATCAGATAGAAAATACAGCATGCAATATTAATTAATATTAAAATA
This sequence comes from Dysgonomonas termitidis, assembly GCF_054657735.1. NCBI lineage: Bacteria > Pseudomonadati > Bacteroidota > Bacteroidia > Bacteroidales > Dysgonomonadaceae > Dysgonomonas > Dysgonomonas termitidis. Next base: position 1,351,215 of record NZ_BAAHYD010000003.1, read on the forward strand.
TCTTCTGCTATCCGCTTTACCAAAAGAAGCCTATAAATGAGCCGTTGGCGTATGTATATACTTCTTTGGTAATTTGGGATACCTGAGTACCAGGGTTGTTTTTGATTAATACAGAATTTTATTTGTCATTATTTCTCATTAGAGAATGAATACGGATAATCAGCAGCATTTATACCTCTTGTTATATTAGGGGTAGTAGCCATTTTGTAATTGATATTCGCACCCTTCAGCAATGTATCGTGAGTCAGGTAGTTTTTGCTATGAGTTTTCCCATTCACAGTCATAGATGATATGTACCTGCTTGCCTTACTATTATTATCAGCTTTGATAACTACTTTTTTCCCATTTTCCAGATTCAGGGTGACTGATTTGAATAATGGCGATCCCAGAATATATTCATCAGAGCCTGGGCATACAGGATAGAAGCCGAGTGCAGAGAAAACGTACCAGGCCGATGTTTGTCCGTTGTCTTCATCGCCGCAATACCCATCAGGATTGGGGTTGTAGAGCTTATCCATTATTTCGCGTGCCCAGTATTGAGTTTTCCATGGTTCACCGGAATAGTTGTACAGGTAAACCATATGCTGTATCGGTTGGTTTCCATGTGCATACTGTCCCATGTCCATCACCTGCATCTCTCGCATTTCGTGAATCATACCGCGGCTTTCCATTCCTTTGCTCCCCGGTACTATAAATACGGAATCCATCATTGTATTGAATTCTTTCTTTCCACCCATCAGGTCTATCAGGCCTTGCGGATCGTGGAATACGCAGAAACTCCAGTGCCAGCTGTTACCTTCACAGAATGCACGGCTCCAGTCTTCGGCTACAAACGTTTTATCGAATTCACCGTTTTCATTGCGCCCTGTCATCAGTTTGAACTTCGGATTGTAGAGATTCTTGTAGTTCATAGCACGTTCTTTATATATGCTGGTTTCACTTTCGGGTTTGCCCAATGCTTTGCCCAATCTGTAGATAGTCCAGTCGTCATATGCATATTCTAAAGTACGTGCGGCACTTTGTCCTATTCTGAGATCGTCCGGCACATAACCCAGTTTGTTGTAATATTCATACCCCAGACGCCCTGAAGCCGAAACTTTAGGATGTACATTATTCGCTCCGTGTTTCAGGGCTTCCCATAGTGTTTCAATGTCGTAACCTCTTAATCCTTTCAGATATGCATCGGCAACTACAGAAGCAGAGTTGTTCCCCACCATAATATTGCGATGGCCGGGACTGGCCCATTCAGGCAAGAATCCACTTTCCTTGTATGCGTTTACCAGACCTTCCTGCATTTTTTCGTTCATCGACGGATATACAAGGTTCAGGAATGGAAATAAGCATCGGAATGTATCCCAAAAACCAGTATCGGTAAACATATATCCCGGAAGGACTTCGCCATTATAAGGACTATAGTGAACAACTTCTCCTTTTGCATCTATCTCATAGAAGCTGCGCGGGAATAGTACCGAGCGGTAAAAACAGGAGTAGAATGTACGAAGGTTGTCTATGTTGTCGTCTGTCACTTCTATCCGCCCTAATGTCTCATTCCAGACCTTGCGGCCTTTGTCCGCTATCTGATCGAAGCTGTCACTGCCGAGTTCTTTGAGGTTCAGTTCGGCCTGCTCGGGACTTATAAATGATGATGCCACACGTGCGTGAACAGTTTCACCTCTCTTTGTAGCAAAGCCGATAATAGCACCTGTATGGTTTTCTTTAGCTTCAAGTTCGTTCTTACGGATTTCACTGTCTCCTACAGTTGCCTGATAGGTAAACGGCTTGTCGAAAACAATGACAAAATAGTTTTTGAAATTATCGGGTACACCGCCGCTGTTACGCGTTGTGTAACCTACGATTTTGTTCTGTTCCGGAATAATTTTTATATAAGATCCTCGGTCGAAAGCATCTATAACAACATAGGAATTATCCTTTTCGGGAAAAGTGAAACGGAATATTGCCGCGCGGTCGGTTGGCGTTATTTCAGTTGTTATATCCGAATCGGCAAGATATACTTTATAGTAATAAGGTCTTGCTACTTCCGATTTGTGCGAGAACCAGCTGGCCCGCTTGTCCTGATTGAAAACCGGTTTGTCTACAATAGGCATGATGGAGAATTGTCCGTAGTCGTTCATCCATGGGCTGGGTTGGTGTGTTTGCTTGAATCCCCTGATTTTGTCGGCAGTATATACATACGACCACCCATTCCCCATTTCCCCGGTCTGAGGCATCCAGAAGTTCATCCCCCACGGACGGGCTATTGCCGGATATGTGTTACCTGTCGATAGTTCAAATTTAGATAATGTCCCTGTCAGGATACTTACATAGTCTACCGGTTCTGTTTTTATTTGCGCAAAAGTAATAATTGCAAATAAAAAGAATATACCGGAAGCAGTTACTTTCTTAATCGTGTTTTTGATATTCATAGCCGTGTGGTAGTATAGTAATTGAATTTTATTTATTCATGCTGAATGATGGCGGCACAGCGTTATCGTCTGAGGCCCATTCTTTATTCGGATGTTTTCCCATAACAAGTTCGAGCTTTCCTCCACGCATCAGTTCTTCATGTGAGAACCATGATTTATTCCAGTCTTTACCATTTAGCTTTGCTGATTGGATGTATTTATTTTCAGGAGAATAATTGATCGCCACAACCTCAAATGATTTTCCGTTGCCGATATCCAGTTTTGCAATCTCGAAGGTCGGACTTCCTATTACGTACATTGGTAGTCCGGGGGTAACGGGATAAAATCCGATCTGCGAAAATACGACAAATGCAGTGAGTCCGCCGCCGTCTTCATCGCCGGGAATACCCATCAGGTCGTTTCTGAACCATTGATTGAGCAGGGTATGCACACGCTTTTGCGTACGCCATGGCTGTCCTGCATAATTGTATAAATACGGAATGTGCATCGAAGGCTCGTTGCCCATCGAGAATTGTCCGACATTACCGCTATGATCGGCGTAAATATGGTAAAAATCGGGTTTCCCTTTCCCCAGAGGGGTGCTGTACATATCTTCAAGTTCTTTTACAAAAGCATCTTTTCCTCCGAGCATGCTCACTAAGTCTGCAATATTGTGCGGCACATCCCAGCGATATACATATCCGTTGTTCTCATCGTAAGCATCGCGTCCGCCAATACCCGGTGGAAAGCGGTAATCAAGGTCTTCCATGAATTTGCCTGATGCATCTTTAGGGTGGAAAAACCTGGTCTCGGGATTAAACACCTTATGGTAGTTCAAGCTACGTTTCGAAAAGTAATCGGCTTCATCATTCTTCCCTAATTGTTTTGCAATTAACGAGAGGCACCACTCATCGTAGACTGTACCTAAAGTAACGGCGATAGGCTGGCGTCTTTCCCATCCGTGGACTTCCGGAGCTGTTTCCTTTTCTCCCTTTGATAAGGACGGGAAGTATCCGTGTTCTTTGTAGAACCGGTCTAATACTCCGGCGGGCTTGGACGACCAGGGAGCAAGTGTTTTTTCGGTGATTGCCGCTTTACTCACATTGTATGCCTCTTCGAGATCGAATCCTCTCAATCCTTTTATGTAGGCATCGGCAACCATAGCTGCCCCGTGATTCGAATTCATACGGCGGCTGTCGCCCGTCACTTCGGGGAAGTTTGGCATCCATGGATTTTTCATCTGGCGAGTCATTACTATGTATGAGTTAACCATATCATTTTCCATTTCAGGTTCGATAATTATGCGCAACGGATGAGTCGCACGGTAAGTATCCCAGATCCAGTCGTCGGTATAGAATGGACGGCCTTCATCATCATGGACTTTGCTGTCATAAGCACTGAAATATTTACCGTCTTCCGAAATGCAAATCATACGTTCGTAAGTGCGGTAAAGAGAGGTGTAAAAAACTGTCTTGGCATTCTCGTCGATACCGGAAACCTGTATTTTTCCCAATGTTGAATTCCAGATGTCACGGCCTTTTTGCGCTACGTTTTCCATATCATAGTCTTTTATTTCACGCCTTAGATTATTTTTAGCCTGTTCGGCACTTATAAACGAGACTCCGTAACGCACTTTTATTTGTTTGGTTCCGGCAGGATATTTCATCACATAAAAAGCGTTCCGGCCTTGGGTGGTTTTTTCATTGCTATTTATGGTATTCCCTTTGTATGTTCCAACTTCTGAAGGTTGTATATCAGTTTCGAAGTAGATATATACTTTTGTATTATTGCTCAGATTCTGATATCCGTATATTGTATTCTTTTCCGAATTGAGTTCCCCGTTCCGGGTATTGAGGATTAGATAGGCGGGTTCATTATTATTTTCGAACCCGATGTCGTAAATTCCTGCCTGATGTGACGGAGCATACTGCGCATGTATATTATAATCGTCGAGGTCGACACTGTAATAATAAGGTTTTATAATCTCATTGTCGTAGCCGAAGTTAATCACACTTGTTATATCATCTGCCGCTCCCTGATACGGGCTCAGATTAAAGGCAGAACTTCCCCTGTGGCTTGTGACGATAAGGGGAAGTCCTGCGATAGTATTACCTGTATAATTTTCACGTTCGGGATATACCCGAAGCATGCTGTTAGGTAAATGTACAGTCGGATACGTGGGCACCAAAAGGTGGTTTATGTTACCGATGTACGGATTTACAAAATCTACAGGCTGGCTTTTGTTCTGGGCATTTATATTGCTTGTTAGTAAAAACAGTAAAATTAAGGTATAAGAGACGAATATACTTTTCTTCATATTTTTGTTGGAATATTATATTCAAATAAAAGCTAAATCGTTTTTCAGGCTGACTGTTGTGTCTGCAAATTATATTGTGCAAACGTATATTTCCGCTATTAACCCGTATCTTAATTAATTATTAATTGGCGTCAAAAGCAACACTTTTGTCTCATTTGTACACTAACGAATGATCTGTTTGTATCTCCGGTAAGATGACCTTTTATTGTATGTTTTTGTTGTAATTATGTTGATATTTAATATTTTATGTAAAATGGTGCATAAAGGAGTCTTTTGGCTGTGCGGTCCGGGAAGATCCTTTAATATTTTGTATATAATTACGAATAACTAATTTTATGTAAATTTGTACTAGCTGCTATACCTTAAAAGAAATAAGATGAAAATTTCTATACTTTTTGTTTTTATTTTTTCTTCTTTCCTTACTATTATCTCACAATCCAAAGATATGGATAAGGATCTTTCATATGGATTGAATTTTAAGTCACATGAAGTAAATAAGGATGACAGGACTTCTCTTGATTTACTCCCCGACGCATTTTTGAAACTCTCAAAAGGATATACACTCGGATTTGACCTTAAACTTACAAACAGTAACCATACATACGGATATATATTCAGGATTATAGCAAATGATACTACAAGTCTGGATATGACATCTTATCTGGGGAATAATCGCATCAATCTTATACTTAACGGCATACATAACACGAAAGCCTCATCGGAATATAAATATGAGCGCAAACGACTCGAAGACAAATGGGTGAAAGTAAAGATAGAGGTCCGTACGGGCTCAGTAACATTTTCCATAGACGGAGATGAAATACAGATTGATACACCCGATAATCCGTCAGGAATATCTATTATAGAAAAGATATACTTTGGAGCTAACAGACATAAGTTTTTTTATACTTCCGATGTGCCTCCCATGTCGGTTAAAGATATCGTAATAAAGGATGAGAAAGGAAAGATCATCCGTAGATGGGATATGGGGAGACATGATACGGGCGTTGTATATGATGAAACTAACGGATACAGGGCTACTGTATCGAACGGTATATGGGAAATAGACAGGCATACGAACTGGAATAAAGATATGAGCCTGATTACGAAGAACTATAATCCCCAGATAGCAACGGATTCTATTAACAACAGGGTATTTGTAGCCACAAATGACAGCTTATATATAATGCATCTGAAGAATAAGTCGGTACAACGTATAAAGGTTAATAGCGGCAGGCCTTTTCAGGGGGCATCCAGCTATCTGATCTATGATTATAAAGCTGACAGGCTTATATCATACAGCATAAGCCAGCCCGAACTGATACTGTATGATTTCGGGTCAGATACATGGTCGGGGAGTCCGGTGGATATGTCTTTGTATATTCAGCATCATAACAGGTTCATAGATCCGTATACAAATCAACTGGTCATATTCGGAGGCTACGGCCTGTACAGATATAGCGCTGCTTTATCGACTTATAATCCAGGCACGAGAGAGTGGGAGTCAAATGACCTTATCGGCCAGTTGACCCCCCGTTATTTGTCATCGATGGGGTATCTGGGAGATGGACAGATACTCGTATTCGGGGGGTATGGCAGCAAGACCGGATTGCAGGAGGCTTCTTCGTACAATATATATGATCTTCAATTGATCGATACAAGGAACAAGACAACTGAGGAACTAGGTATGTTGACCAGAATGCAGGAGCCGTATGTTTTTGGTAATTCGATGATAATCAATGTGGCGGAGAATAAGTTTTATACTCTTGCCAACAGAAGCGATGTTTATAAATCTTCTATACGCCTGATGGAAGTGAATATGGATGACTTTTCTTACAGGTTCCTGTCCGATTCCATACCATACAATTTTCAGGATACAGAGTCTTTTTGTGATATGTTCAGATATAAAAATTCCGGCATATATGCGGTTATATTACAGAGAACAGAAGAGGGAGCGTTTGAAATCGGTATATATTCTTTACTTTATCCACCATTGTCTCAACCGGATATTTTACCGGTATATAATGCAGGTGGGGCATTCAGTAATTCGCCTGTGACCTATATCGTAATAGGTTTGCTGGCCGTGGTGGTTCTGTTGATTATCTCTCTGATTATGAGATTCGGATATAATAAACAAAATATCCACCCTGAGGCTGTGGGAAATAGAGATTCTTTTCCGGAACAATTGCAGGTACAGCCTGCTCATTATTATAAAGATAAGAAACAGTCCACGATATCGCTGCTGGGAGGTTTTCAGATTTTCGACCGTAAAGGCAATGATATCACAGGATACTTTACTCCGGTAATCAGGCAAATGTTCCTTATGTGTTTGCTCGAATATATTGCTACGGGAAAAGGAATAACATCCGAGCGTTTGGATGAGCAGTTCTGGTTTGATATGGATAAGAACAAGGCGACAAACAACCGGAATGTAAATATCCGTAAACTACGGCTTCTTCTTCAGGAAACAGGCGATGTAGCTTTTCAGAAAGATAACAGTTACTGGCACGTAAGTATCGGGAAAGATACCTTTTGCGATTATGTAACTGTAATGAATCTGTTGCATGAAATATCAGGTAGCGATAGAATGAATAAAGCCACCGTGGAAAAGATTATTGATATTGCATCAGCGGGTTTGTTGCTGCCGAATATAGATAAGAGATGGGCAGATAAATATCAGTCCGGTTATTCCGATCTGCTTATCAATAATTTGCTCAAAGCAGCAAAAAGTATGGGTATTAAAGACGATTTCCGGCTGTTGGTAAAGTTGGCTGATGTAATACTTATACATGATAGTATAGACGAAGATTCCGTGCAGATCAAATGCCGGAGTTTATATAAGTTAGGACAAAAAGGTTTGTCAAAGCAATGCTATGATAAATTTTGTCTGGATTATAAGAGCATCCTGAACGAAGAACCACAGCTCAAATATGATTCTATTATCCTTTCGGAATAGAAAATACCGGTATCCCATTCTACATTGGCATACCGGCACATTATTTCATTAAATTATTATCCTATCTGGCTGCCCGGAGTTACGTCTTTAGGCGGCTGTATCAATGATAGTGTTCCATCACTGTCTTCCACAGACAACAGCATTCCCTGCGATTCCACTCCTTTCAGCTTACGTGGCTCAAGGTTAGCCACAAAGCATACCTGTTTGCCTATAAGGTCTTCGGGTTTGTACCATGCGGCGATACCCGATATGATTGTACGTTTGCCCATTCCGTCATATATAAGGAACTGGAGCAGTTTATCAGCTTTCGGCACTTTTATGCATTCCAATACTTTGCCTACACGAAGGTCGAGTTTTGCAAAATCATCGAAAGCTATATTTGCTTTCTGAGGGGCAACCTTTATCTCCACAGCCTGTTCATTGGCTTTCTTTGTGTCAAGCAACTTTTGTATTTGTTTTTCGATCGCTTCATCCTCTATCTTGGCAAATAGCAGTTCCGAAGGGTTCAGCTGATGGCCTGCCGGCAATAGATCTATTCTGCCCAGTTGTTCCCATGTCAGATTATCTTTATTAATGAACTGGCGGATTTTCTGCACGCTGAACGGTAGGAATGGTTCGAAGGCGATAGACAAATTTGCTGTCAGTTGCAATGCGATATTCATTATGGTTTCCACACGGGACATATCTGTTTTAGCCACTTTCCACGGCTCGGTATCCGCCAGGTACTTATTCCCGATACGGGCCAGGTTCATAGCTTCTTTCAGTGCATCGCGGAAACGGAATGTCTCAAGATATGATTCCACCACTTCTTTTACGTCGGCAAACTCTTTCAGGGTTTCTTTATCGTAGCCGGTCAACTCGTGTATCTGCGGGACTTTATTGTCGAAATATTTTTGAGTAAGTACCAGCGCACGGTTGATGAAGTTTCCGAGTATGGCGACCAGTTCATTGTTGTTACGAGCCTGAAAGTCTTTCCATGTAAAGTCATTATCCTTAGTTTCAGGGGCATTTGCCGTAAGCACATAACGCAGGATATCCTGTTGTCCCGGAAAATCGTCGAGGTACTCATGCAGCCATACAGCCCAGTTGCGCGATGTGGATATTTTATCTCCTTCGAGATTCAGGAATTCATTTGCCGGAACGTTTTCCGGTAGGATAAACGAGCCTTCTGCTTTCAGCATGGCCGGGAATACGATGCAATGGAATACGATATTGTCCTTGCCGATGAAGTGAAGCAATTTTGTATCTTCCGATTTCCACCATTTCTCCCAGCTGTCAGGTAACAATTCTTTTGTATTCGATATATAACCGATAGGCGCATCGAACCATACATAAAGCACTTTCCCCTTGGCGTCCGGCAGAGGAATAGGTACACCCCAGTCGAGGTCGCGGCTTACGGCGCGGGGTTGTAATCCCATATCGAGCCATGATTTGCATTGTCCGTACACATTCGGCTTCCATTCTTTGTGGTCTTCAAGTATCCACTGGCGAAGCCATGACTCGTGTTTATCGAGAGGCAAGTACCAGTGTTTTGTCTCTCGCATTACAGGTGTCGAACCTGAAATTGTGGAACGGGGATTCTTCAGGTCGGTAGGGCTTAAAGATGTTCCGCACGATTCGCACTGGTCTCCGTATGCGTTCGGATTGCCGCAATGCGGGCATTCACCCATTATGTAGCGGTCGGCAAGGAACATTTGCGCCTCTTCGTCGAAATATTGTTCGCTTGTCTTTTCTTCAAAATCTCCGCTTTGATATAGTTTGAGAAAAAAGTCAGAAGCTGTTTGCTTATGTATCTCCGAACTTGTGCGCGAATAGATATTGAAGGATATGCCGAAATCCTCAAACGATTTTTTGATTATGGTATGATATTTATCTACGATATCCTGTGGCGTCACACCTTCTTTTTTGGCGCGTATGGTAATCGGTACCCCATGTTCGTCAGAACCTCCGATGTGTATTACTTCCTGACCTTTCAGCCTGAGGTAACGCACATAAATATCGGCAGGAATATAAACGCCTGCCAGATGCCCGATATGGACAGGCCCGTTGGCATAGGGAAGGGCCGATGTAACGAGGGTTCTTTTGAATTTCTTAGTCATATAGTATATTGTTTTATATTTTTTCAGAATATCAGGATGCAAAGATAGAAACTAAAAAGGAAAAGATATTTTTTTTATAAATTAATTCGTTCCTATTTTCCATGTTAAGAAGATTATATAAACAAATCGGTCTGTCCGGATGTTAACTAACCGGACATATAGATGCAGCTTTTTAACATTTTGTTCATCTATACAGTATAAGTGATTAAAATATAGGTATTAATTAAAAATAAGTAAAAATGAAGAACTTAACAAAAACAATGCTGACACTACTTTCGGTAGCCGTATTATTATCATTCACAACTTCAATGAATGCACAGGATAAAAAAAACGATATAGAGAAGGCGCTGGCTCCATTCCCTAAAGCCGGAGAAGGGATGGTAAGACACGTAATAGAAATGAAAAAGAAGTCAGATGAATCATTGTACAAAGTAGAGATTATTCCCGGAAAAGTGATGAGCGTAGATTGTAATCATCACTCGCTTATGGGTAAATTGGAAGAAAAAGACCTGCAAGGCTGGGGATATACTTATTATGAGTTTACTTCTGACGGGCAAACCCGTTCCACAATGATGGCCTGTAACAAACCAAACGAAAACAAGTTTGTCAGCGGCCAAACCCTTATTGTAAGATACAACAGCAAATTGCCTATTGTAATATATGCGCCAAAGGGTTATGAGGTGAAATACAGAATATGGAAAGCCGATAAAGAAAAAAGTTCGGTAGAGAAGTAAATGTTAGTAATATAAAAGAAGGAGCCTGAATCCATACCGGAATTCAGGCTCTTCTATTTTTTACAGACCCAGTGTCTTCTTCAATGCCTTATACCCACTCAGGCTTATCCGCACGTGTCCTCCGTTTTTCAGTTTCAGCAGCTGGCTTTGCTTGTCATAGAGCTCTATCTGGGATATAAATTCTATATTGACTATGCTGGAGCGGTGTACCCGTACAAATTTATCTTGAGGCAAGCCGCTTTCGAACGATTTCATTGTTTGCTCCTTCAGGAATTTTCCCTTCGTGGAGTGTATCATTACATAGTCGCCTTCGGCCTGTAAGTGTATGATTTCAGATACCAGTACCACATCTATTTTTTGTCCGTTTTTTACGGCTATACGTTCCAGTGTTTCATTGTTTTCGGCCTCAGTCACCGGTTCCGGTATATTGCCCGGACGTTCCCTTACTTCTTTTTCATTTTCGATCGCTATATCGGCAATCTTATCTTCTGCTATATACATTCGGGTAAATGTCGCTATTGTAAGACTGTATACCAGTAATGCCAGTACAATACGTATAGGGATCGTGTGCAGTAGTACAGCCCAGCCTTCTTCGGGGAATACCAGATATAGAGCCAGAAATTCGATACAGAGCCAGCATGCCACAAAGAGGATAGCCAATGCACTGTAATTGATAAGCTGTTGCCTGACCGGAAATGAAGAAATACGACTATATTGCGCTATATTCCTTAACAATAGGAGTAATCCCGAAAGTACGGTTCCCGATATGGCTGAGTCTGTTATCAATACATATTCGGATATATCCACCAGCGGCTTTATACAGATGTACAGAGTGATGCCTGCTGATGACGCAATGAGAATATGTATATAAATCAGTTTGCGGTTTTCCATTTTCAGGATATTAGTTTCTTATTTCGCCGCTTCCGAACATAGCGCTCCCTTTGATTACCAGGCGTGGCACACCGGTTTCCCTTATTTTTTCACTGAAATGATATCTTTTATCTTCGAAAGAGCCCAGTAAGGAGTTGCTTTTTAATTCCACAGTCCAGTCGGATGGAATATAAATGACAATACTGCCGAACATCACGTTGGCTTCGAGTATGCCCGCGGATTCGCTAAGATTTGCACGGCGCAGGTCTATAATCAGCTCCCCGAACATTACATTGGCTTCTCCTCCTTTAAAATTCTGAGAGAGAACAATCTGTTCCGATCCGCCAAACATCAGGTTCTTGTCAATATAGTCGGCACTGTTCTGTTCTGCCGGATTGTAATTACCATTTGTTGATTCTCGCCTGCATCCTTTATGGAATTCCTTTTTGGGTGAAGAAAAAGAACGGCTTATTACTAGAAGGACCCCGCCAGCAATAAGCAGGACAGGCCAGTATGTTTTGATATCTACGTCGAACCGTACAAAATATTCGGGAAACACGTTGCATAAAACAGGATATATAAAGAAAATGCCGACAGCTAGAAGAACGAAAGCTCCTACATATTGCCTTTTCAGTAATGTCCATATACCTAATACAATCAGAAGCATCTGCCATGATATAAGTATCCGTTTGTATTCTATCGGTATAATACCCAAATTGAGGAACAGGAACACTCCTCCAAAAAGAATTAAGAAGAGAGCGAATCCGATACCGTTTCCATTTCCTCTTTTAAACAGGTGTTTATCATTATAGTTTCTTTCCATAAGAACACGTTTTATTAGTTTTTGATACAAAAATACATCCGCTATAGTTTGCAGGCAATATTAAATCGACAAACAAATACTATTTCCCGATGAAATCAATATATTAATTAGCAAATCCTGAAATTAGCCGATGTGAAAATATGCTGTTTATGAATATCGCGACTAGTAAAAGGAAATAAAATATGAATTGGCTAATCTCAGGATTTGCTAATCCGTAATCAATATATCGGTCTGAAGCCGTCCTGCAGGCTATTTCCCCTCGCTTCCACTGTCTTTATATCCTGCATTTTCCATTCTCTGGCAATGGCTGCATCTCCTGTGCACGGGAATATGCCAAAGCATGAGCCCGTCCTTTGGGTGGTTATATAGATAGTGATATTGTCGTTCATCTTATAGGGGATTATTTCGAATGTCAGGTTATGCGATGTCTTTTCAAACAGGGCTGAATCTTCCATCTTATATTCTGCCGGATAAGGACGATAGAGCATTGTCCAAACGAAATCCTTTATATTTCTTTCTTTTAATGCATGGTAATATTGGCTGCCAGCCTTGGCAAAAGATATGAATAAGAGAAGCGCCAGACCTGCCGTAATTATGTTTCCGGCCCTTTTGCGTATTTTCTTATTATCTTTCAGAATTAAGGATATAGCAAAAAATATCATGGAAAATATTACTCCCGCGCAGAATCTGAAGTCGCGCGCGGTTAAGAGCCAGTATATAAGATTAGTGCATAGTATAAGAAATACAAAATACATATACGCAGGAATATTCCCTTTCTTTCCGATATACCAGGATACTGTAATAAAGACAGCAATTACCGACAGGAAAAAATAGGTAGTCCATGACAGCAGAAAAGTAGAAAAAGAAAGATTCTCCAAATAATGAGGAATCGCATAATCAAACCCGCTATTTCCGATTTCACTGATGTATTCACGCTGTTTGATGAGGATATATTCAGGTACTTTCCAGTCGAACGAAAACAAATCCATTTCTCCTAACGGATAGACCAAATAGCCCGTAATGATTACATTCCGTATCAGCCAAAGTATAACAACGGTCATTGCGCTGATACCCGGGAATAGTATTTCTTTATAGTTTTTTTCTTTGATGAGATGATACATTACATACAGGCTAACCAGGCATAGCGGGGCGAAGAGTAGCTTGTAGGTTACCAGGCTGGTGATAACAAAAACATATAAGACAGCTTTTTCCTTAAGAGCATCCGGATATAATACCAAATTTGACATAAGATAAAATACGGCCAGATTAGGTATTGTATCGGTTGAAGTATCAGCAATGCCTTCTTTCGAAAAATAGAATAAGAGAAAGTAAAAGATAAGTAGAATCAGGCGTTTAACTTCAAATCTGCTATTTATTGTTTCATATAATATCCATATGGCCAGTAATATAGCCAATACGCTTTGTAAACAATAAACAGGCTGTCCGAATAAGAAGCGGAGTGTGAAAATAGAACTCAGCAGCAGGTAGTTCGAATTAAAACCCAGCCTGTCCTCGAAATTTCCCAATCCGGGGATAACGGCAAAATCTTCATTCCACCGGATATTCTGGTAATGGTAGTAATTGGGATCGAAACTAAGGAAGGAGGAGTAAAGGCAAAGGATACAAAAAGAGAGTATAGTCAGGCCGATAATCAATAATTGCACTATTGATAATCTGCCTATTTTTAGGCGTATGCTTTTGATGATTTCCTGTAAATGGTGTCTCCTCATACACCAGTATATGATTATTAAACCCAGGAATGAGAATAACACATACTGATTTGACGGGATAAATAAAGATGACAGGGACAACGGAATCAGAATAACGCACATTCCGGTAAGAAAGCGGTCGGTCAGAGAATAACCGGTGCGATTATTACATAAAATCTGATATAAATAGATAAAGAAATCCCCGGCAGAAAACAAGACGAAGAAAATTAGAAGCCAGGATACAAGTATTGCAATCATTCTTTAACCGTAATCGTTAGGGTCGCAGACCTATTTGTTCTCTCAAAAAATAAAACGACAAGAGCAAATCATAATTTGATAATTTATTATTACTCATAATAGGCAAATATATAAAATATTTGGCAGGAACTTTATCTATAGTTTAGAAGCTTTTTTGTTATCAGCAATTAGCTTATGGTCTTTGACGTGTTGACAGGCCTGCCCGGAGGGGGAACTTACAATGAAGAAAAGAAGTAATATGTGGAAAGTGTTACCTTTTAACAGTTACAAGTTTGCCTCGCCTTCGCTTCGGCGAATGTTATTTCTTCGCCCTAGGGCAGTTACGAGTTACGAGTAGACAAGATACGAGATACAAAATACAAGTTGTTCACTGTTTACTGTTAACTGATATATCTGTTACCTTTGTTACCTTTTAACAGTTACAAGTTACTTCGCCCTTCGGGCAGTTATGAGTTACGAGTAGACAAAATACGAGATACGAGTTGTTCACTGCTGACTGTTTACTGTTAACTGAAATAAGTGTTACCTTTTAACAGTTACAGGTTACTTCGCCCTAGGGCAGTTACGAGTAGACAAGATACGAGATACGAGTTGTTCACTGTTTACTGTTTACTGTTTACTGATATATCTGTTACCTTTGTTGCTTTTTAACAGTTGCAGGTTACTTCGTCTTCGGGCAGTTTCAGGTTATGAGGAAAAGAATTAGCTTCACTGACCGTTGTTACTTAATTTTTCATTCTTAATTTTTCATTCTTAATTGATTCCTGTTACCTTTGTAACTCAAATATTGTTATTATAAATACGCAAATAATAAAATAGGTTCGTGACCTGAAAAAACAGATATAATGTTGACGCTGAAAACCATTAGTGAGAATCCGGAGCTGGTTATAAAAAAACTGGCCAAGAAGCATTTCGACGGAAAAGAAATAATAGAGAAAGTACTGGATATAGACCAGACAAGAAAGAAAACGCAAACAACACTCGATGCAAGCCTGGCCGAATCCAATAGTTTATCCAAACATATCGGGCAACTGATGAAGGAAGGTAAAAAGACAGAGGCGGAAGCTGCAAAAAACAGAGTGTCGGAACTAAAAAGCGAAAATAAGATATTGGAAGATGCTTTGCGTCAGGCAGAACAGGATTTGCAGGATTTGCTTGTACTTATACCCAATCTTCCTGCCGATGAAGTTCCCGAAGGCCGTACACCGGAAGATAATGTAGTGGAACGTACCGGCGGAACAATTCCCGATCTGGGGAAAGACGCGCTTCCTCACTGGGATTTAGCCAAGAAATATGATTTGATAGACTTTGAACTCGGGGTAAAAATCTCAGGTGCGGGTTTTCCCGTTTACAAAGGGAAAGGTGCGCGGTTGCAGCGGGCATTGATCAATTATTTCCTTGATAAGGCGCGCGAAGCCGGATATATGGAAGTACAGCCTCCATATGTAGTAAATGCTGCGTCAGGCTACGGTACAGGCCAGTTGCCGGATAAAGAAGGCCAGATGTATCATGCAACGCTGGACGACTTATATCTGATCCCTACGGCGGAAGTTCCGGTAACTAATATTTATCGAGATGTAATATTGGAAGAGAAGGATTTTCCTGTGATGAATACCGCTTATTCGGCTTGTTTCCGGCGTGAAGCAGGATCATACGGGAAAGATGTGCGCGGTTTGAACCGTTTGCACCAGTTCGATAAGGTAGAGATTGTCCGCATCGACAAGCCGGAGCACTCTTACCAATCATTGAAAGAAATGGTGGCTCATGTTCAGTCTCTTGTCGAAGAATTGGGTTTACCCTGGCGCATCCTTCGTCTGTGTGGAGGCGATATGAGTTTCACATCGGCCCTTACATTCGACTTCGAAGTGTTCTCAGCAGCACAGCAGCGTTGGCTGGAGGTAAGTTCTGTATCGAACTTTGAAAGTTATCAGGCCAACCGTTTGAAGTGCCGTTACCGTGATGCTGATAAAAAGATTCAGTTGGTGCATACGTTGAATGGAAGCGCGCTGGCTTTGCCGCGTATAGTAGCTGCTTTACTGGAGAATAATCAGACTGCCGAAGGTATCCGTATACCGGACGCATTGGTGCCATATACGGGATTTGAATTTATTAATTAAAGTGAAAAAGGAACTATTTGATTCGGGAAACTGTTATTTTAAGTAGTTAATGTATTATTTTTGTGCTAATCGTTAAAACTAAGATAATTATAAAAAGGTATGAATAAGAAATTAATTGGAATCGGATTGGCTATTGCTTTCGTTATAGGTTTTGGTTCATGTAAACCAAAACAAAGCGCCTACAAATCAGTGTACGAAGCGGCTAAAGAGAGAGATGTGGAAGATAATACAACATCGGCTGCTGTTTCTAAACCCGCGGCTACCACACCGACATACACTCCAAGCACTAACGAATCTGTAAGGAAGGAAAAAGTAACACCTGTATATGAGAGTGATGCGTCAGGATTAAAGGCATACAGCGTAGTAGTTGCTGCTATGGCAATGAAGCCGGGAGCAGAATCATTGAAGGAAAGATTCGGTAATGATGGTTACAATATTATTCTGGCTCGTAACGAGCAAGGTATGTACCGCGTGATTATCGCAAGCTATGACTCAAAAGAACAGGCTGTGGCCAAGAAAAATGAAATTCTGGCAAAATATGCGGAATTAGGCGATCCATCTACACTAAAAGCTAAATATGGTATACCATTCAATGACTGGTGGATACTTCAGAGAGAATACTGATCGTCAGATAATATAATAATAGGGGGGACATAATGTTCTCCCTGTTTTTTTGTTATCGGATACGATAATTTTTATCTATATAACGGGTTAAGAGAAACCCGCATCTGAACATTTGAAGTTCTTATATTATTATAAATAGTTCACAGGGTTATGTAAGGTTTCAATATTAGCTTGTTAAAAGTGACGGGCTTTTGTAAGTTTCTTTGTATAAGAGTATTGTTTCCTTTTGTTTTTTTCTATCTTTGTATATTGAATAGTAAAAAAGTTTCCTATTTATTCGCAAAACACATAGGTTTTATGAAAATAACTATACACACAACTTTACTTTTGGCTTTTATCTTTCTTGTCTTACCATGTAAATCTCAGAAAAATCAGGACAAAAAATATAAAAGTTTTTATCAATCTGTGAATAAAACTCACGGGACTATGCCTGTGCAGACCAAGAAGGTTGCAGATTCAGATGTTATAATAGAAAAAATTACAGTTGCGGAGTTAGACTCCGTGATGAAGAACCTTACAGGGGTGACGGATATTATACAAGACGGAAAGTCATTGTTGCATCCGGTTATTACACTCGAATTAGATCCTCATTCTTCAGCCTCCGAGGCTTTATTTGGCAGTGTTGAAACACAGGACAGGACTCCTGGTGTAGGGAAAGGTACTCCGGAACCGAAAATTCAGAGCTTTCCTATGGTAAAGAAAACCGGAATAGTTGCAGCAGTTAGGCCTCCTTCTGCAAAAAGGGCAGTAGAGTCTGAGCGTGCGACTATAATCCCTTCGGGGACAAGGTCTCCGGTAACGGCTGCGTCGAAAGCTGATGTGACTACATCCACATCGAATCCGGAGAGGGTGGCTCCCGTTTCAAAACCATCGGCATCATTCCGGACATTCAATGATTCGGACTGGAAATTGTTCCGTTCTATGGACGTAAAATTAGTGGATCAGGCGGATAACGGATATATGAAGAAATATGCTATTGTACTGGGTTCTTTCAAGAGCCGGAACAATGCAGACTTTATTAAAAGGACATTTAACGGGGTAGGGGAATACTCGACAGTTGTAAGGAACAATCTTGGAGTGTATTACGTTTTGTTAGGAAATTATGATACTGAAACAGAGGCGATTCAGGGATTGGAAGAGGTGACAAAGAAATATACGGAAGGAGTTTCTAAAACAAGGCGGATAAGTCGTTTTGGAATACCTCTCGACGATTTGTGGATTTTGGTACTTAAATGAATTTGAAAGAATGAGAATAAAATTCTTGGGGACAGGGACGTCTACAGGAGTTCCGGAAATAGGATGTCGATGCGAGGTATGTACCTCCGGCAATGTAAAGGACAGGCGCTTACGAGCGTCTGTCTTAGTGAGTATGGATGACTTAAGATTGTTGATCGATTGCGGTCCTGATTTCAGAGAACAGATTATCAATGAAGAGTTTTCTCCGATTGACGGGGTGTTGCTGACGCATGAACATTATGATCATGTTGGAGGGTTAGATGATTTACGGCCGTTTTGTAAATTTTCAGATGTTGATATCTATGCTAATGGTATTACATTGGATGCTCTCAGGAAGCGGACTCCTTATTTTTTCATGGAACAGAAATATCCCGGGATTCCGGCATTGCTGTTACATGAAGTGGACGCTGAAAAACCTTTTAGGATCAAGAATGTAGAGATACAGCCTATAGGTGTGATGCACTATAAGCTCCCCATACTGGGCTATCGTATCGGTGATTTTGCATACCTGACAGATGTAAAATTTATTCCTGATAGAGAGTATGCTAAATTGGAAGGTTTGGATACGTTGGTTATAAATGCATTACGCATTGGGGAACATATATCGCATCTGAACCTGTCGCAAGCATTGGAGCAAATTAAAAAGATAGCTCCCAAGAAGGCTTATCTTATCCATATGTCGCATGGTATAGGTTTACACGATATGGTGCAACGGACTCTGCCCGGGAATGTGTTCTTATCCTATGATGGACTTGAGGTATTTATATAGTGATACCATATTTACAATTCTTCGTCTTTCTTTTTCCTGACAGTCCAGCCGAAGCCCCCGATTTTATTACCCAGTTCGTAATACTGGCCGTGTGAATAAGCGATCGGGTTTGCATCTTCGAGACTGAACTTGCCCGTTGTGCTGTCAATGTATTTCTCGTCGGCTTTCACATTTACCACGTCGGCTATGAACATATCATGTGAACCGAGGGCAAGTATTTCTTTTACCCGGCATTCTATATTTAATGGTGATTCTTCAATGACAGGGGCCTGCACGATAGATGCTTTTCCTGCGGTGAGCTTCATCTCGTCAAATTTGTTGAAGTCTTTCCCTGATCTGACACCGCACCAATCTGTAGCATAGGCCAGTTCTTCGGTGGTAATATTTATCACGAACTCCATATTCCGTTTGATAATACTGTAGGAATGGCGTTCGGGTCGGATTGATATATAGCACATTGGCGGATTGGTACATATGGTTCCCAACCAGCTAAGGGTAATGATGTTGTATTCGTCGGGGTTACTGCCGCAACTAATCATGGCAGCCGGTAAAGGGTATATCAGCGTTCCCGGTTTCCAGTCCTGCTTCATTTCAGTATGATCTCGTCTTTCTTTATTTTTACACTGCAATAATGGCATTGCAGTTCGATGTTTTCTCTGTCGATAACTTCAAATTTAGTCGGCATAGGTTCATTGTTAGTGATGCATTTAGGGTTATTACACTTCATAATACCTTTTATCTTCCGGGGAAGGATAACCCTTTTCTTTTCCACGACTGTGTAGTCTTTAATGATGTTTAATACAACATTCGGTGCTACTAAAGCTATCTTATTAATGACCTCTTCTTCAAAGAATTTGTCGGAGATCTTAATGATACCCTTAGAGTTCATCTTTTTACTCTCCAGATTATTACCGATGGTAATAGGATTGCTTAGCTTTTCCAGTTCGAGCAGAGATACTACTTTAAAAACTACATCTGAAGGTATATGGTCTATAGCTGTACCATTGCAGAGGGCAGCTACCTGTAATTCTTTCCTTTGTTCTTTCATCTCTTAATAGCAATTATTCTACATTAATATTCAATGCATCACATATAACGGCTTCGCGGGTGAATACCCCGTTTTTCGCCTGTTCGAAGTAATAAGCCTTAGGGCTGTCATCCACATCCTGTTGTATTTCATTTACACGTGGAAGGGGATGTAATATTCTCAGGTTCTCTTTGGTATCTGCTATCATATCCTTTTTGAGGATATATACGTTCTTTACCTTTTCGTACTCCATCAGGTCTGTGAACCGTTCTCGTTGTACACGGGTCATGTAAAGTATATCCGCATTGTTTATTACTTCCGGTGAGAAATCTGTATACTCTTTGTATTTAATATTGTGCGAATCGCAGAAGTTTTTGTATGTCTCGGGTAGTCTTAATTCTTCGGGAGCCACGAAGTTGAAGGTAGGATTGAAATGTGACATTCCGATGATTAGGGAATGCACAGTGCGTCCGTATTTCAAATCACCGACAACTGTTAGTTCGAGATCCTCGAGAGTACCTTGTGTTTTGAATATGGAATAAAGGTCGAGCATCGTTTGTGTCGGATGCTGGTTCGCTCCGTCCCCTGCATTAATGATGGGTATAGAAGATACTTCCGATGCGTAGCGTGCAGCCCCTTCGAGATAATGACGCATAATGATAATGTCGGCATAGTTGTTTACCATGGCGATCGTATCTTTAAGTGTTTCCCCTTTGGAGGAACTCGTGGTGGCAGCATCGGAAAAACCAATGATGCGACCGCCCAGCCTGTTAACTGCAGTCTCAAAGCTAAGGCGTGTACGGGTAGAGGGTTCGAAGAAGAGGGTAGCGCAGACTTTACCTTCCAATAATCTCCGGTTAGGATTCTCATCAAACTTTTTAGTCAAGTTGATTATTCTCAGAATATCTTCTTTAGAATAATCTGTAATGGATACCAGGCTTTTGTTGCACATATGTTTAATCAGGTTTGATATTATATCAAAAAAATCCCCGAAAAAGAGAACTTCTTCGAGGATAAATTATCTATATATTAAAATAGTTGTTACAAATAAATAGATTGTCTTCGGGTATAAAATGATGATCTCGCATATGTTTCCGTTTCATGACAATCTTTATTTTATTATTGTTCAAAGATAGATACTTTTTTTGAGATAATATGATACTTTTTTTTATTTGTATTCTTTCCCTGTAATTTCCTTTATCATAGAATCTAATATATCTAAATATTCTTTTTTTGTGCGAAAACCCTCTTGAAGAGTTTTTCCTCTTAGCCCGATAGTCCTTACATCTTGAGCTTTTGAATGATGCTGGAATGGCAGGCCTATATTAGCTGTGGCAGGTAGTTGATCGAAGGTTCTGCCTGTTTCATCCTCCGACAGGAAAATAATTATATCATCTTTTATCCGATACTCTTCGAATTTTATTGATACCCCTCTCGCTTTTGCTTGATCTTTGGCTCCATATGGTATACAGAGAATGGAGGCAAACGATTTTGTCCTTATTTCAGGATATTCTAAGTGTAAAAGTTTATAATAGTTTTGCGTCTTTTTTATTCCGGAGAAAAGCAGTATCAGGGAAAAGGCTATCAATGTCGGATTTTTTAGATTTATACTTCCATCAGCTTTATCTCCTAAAAATATAACGAGTATAATGAATACGGAAGAAAGGATGATTCCGTTTGCAAACCTGAAATCAGGAGCAGATACGGCCCAATAGAGAATATATATAGAGGAGGAAATATAGAGTATATAATACACGTGGTTTACAGCTTTCTTCTTTATATAGCTATACAAAACTATTAAGGGTGAAATTGCTATACTTATGAAAGAAAGCATGATAAAGCTATTATTGATCAGATATATTTTGTAGGTTAAGACTGCATGTCTCAGATAATGCCATGTTGTTACAGTTTCATAAAATACTTTCTTGGCATAACCGTGTATTCCCCATCTTTCTAATTTGGCTACCGATCCGGGTACTTTCCAGTCGAAAGAGAATAAATCTACTTCATGAAGAGGAAAGACCAGATAACCGGATACAATAATATTTCTGGCAAACCATACAAAGATAATGCTTGTTGCGACTGCCGCACAAAAAAGAACAGGTTGCCATGTTTTCTTTTTTAAATATAGTATAATTATATATAAGCTGGCAAAGGATAAAGGAAATGTAGATAATTTGAACGTTACTAAACTTATAGGTAGCAGTATAACGAAAAGTAGCTGATCTTTAAATAAATTGGGGTAAAATACAAATTTTAAAATGAAGTAAAAGGTACATAAGTTAGGTACGATGTCAGTAGATGAATCACAAAGAAGTTCACTGTTTATTGAGAAGAAAACCAAAAATATTATAGATGCTATTATATGTTTTATCTTGAAATTACTTTTTATCAGCTCTGTTAATAACCAGCATGTTATATATACAAACAAAGTTGATTGTAAAGCATATAGGGGTTCACCAAACATAAATCTGAAGCTAAAAATAGCTGATATCAACAGATAATTGGAATTAAACCCGAACCTGTCTTCCAGATTAGCAAGCCCCGGAACAGCGGCAAACTCTTCATTCCATCTGATATTTTGATGGTGATAGAATGCTCCGTCAAACACACAGGAACTCCATATGACAAAAGATAAAATAGAGATGACCGATGCTAGTATAATAATCAGATGGAATGAAGAAAGGGTTGAAAGAGTGAGTTTTGCTTTTTTGATTCGATCCTTTAATCTTTCTTTATTAAAAGCCCAGTATATTATAGAGACAATTATAAAGGCCAATAGTATATAATGATTGGATGGTAGCCAGAATGATGTGGACGATAAAGGTATTAGTATGAAACACATCCCCAAAATAAAAATGTCGGGCAGGTTGTATTCCTCTTTTTGCTTGCAAAGTTTGTTGTAAGAGTGGATAAGTATATCGCCAAAGGATAGTAATACAAGCGATATTACTATCCAGGCAATTATGGTTGCTAGCATATATTTAGCATTTAATTACATTTCCAGGTCCACATCGAATAATTCGTGCCAGGGCAGACCTTGTTTATTCAATTGTTCCATAAACGGGTCCGGGTTAAATTCTTCTACATTATATACTCCCGGTTTGTGCCAAAGGCCTTTCATAAACATGATTGCGCCGATGGTCGCGGGTACGCCGGTCGTGTAGCTCACCCCTTGCGCACCTGTTTCTTTATAGGCTGCTTCGTGGGAGCAGTTGTTATAGACATAATATGTGCGCTCTTTCCCATCTTTTATACCCTTGATGCGGCATCCTATCGATGTTTCGCCTGTATAATTTTCGCCTAGCTCTCCGGGGTCAGGTAATACAGCTTTCAGAAACTGGATAGGTACGATTTCCACTCCATTATAGACAATAGGGTCGATACGTGCCATACCTATATTCTGTATAACACGCAAATGTGTGAGGTATTCCTGTCCGAATGTCATCCAAAAACGGGCACGTTTCAGTGTCGGGAAGTTATTGACAAGCGATTCCAACTCTTCGTGATAAATTACATACGATTCTTTTGGTCCGATATTCGGGTAATTCAATGGCTTGTGTATGGCATGAGGCTCAGTCTCCACCCATTTACCATCTTCCCAGTATTTACCTTTCTGGGTAACTTCACGTATATTGATTTCCGGATTAAAATTGGTAGCAAAAGCTTTTCCATGATCGCCTGCATTACAATCCACGATGTCGAGGTAATGTATTTCATCGAAGTGATGTTTGGCGGCATAAGCTGTGAATACACTGGTAACTCCGGGATCGAATCCACAACCCAGTATTGCAGTGAGCCCGGCTTCTTTAAACCTCTCTCGATAGGCCCATTGCCAACTGTATTCGTATTTAGCTTCTTCTTTCGGTTCATAATTGGCAGTGTCCAGATAATTGACCCCACAAGCAAGGCAGGCATCCATTATTGTCAGGTCCTGATAAGGCAATGCGACATTGATAACCAATTCGGGGTTAAATGAATTGAATAGCCTTTTCAGATCCTCCACATTGTCGGCATCAACCTGTGCTGTTTGTATTTTATTTCCACCTATAGCTTTAGCAATAGCGTCACATTTCGATTTTGTACGGCTAGCCAGCATTATTTCGGTGAAGACATCCATATTCTGGGCAACTTTGTGCGCCACAACTGTGCCGACACCTCCGGCTCCGATTATTAAAACTTTTCCCATTTCTTTATTTTAAGACGGTTTTCTAAATGATGAATAAATTCGCTTTACAAAAATACGATTAAAAATGATAAATAGAAAGTATCTGTTTTCAGATTTAGGGCTAGCCTGATTATTATAATGCGCTTTGCAGGATACTTCTTTTGCATATTTGATAAAAGGCGCCTTTCAGTGTTCTTATTAAGTATATCTGTGGTCATTCAGGTAAAATATCTCTCAATTCAAAATGATTCGGGGGGGATATTTAACTATTTAAAACATTGTAGTTAACTAAAGTTTAAAAATGATAAGCGTACTTATTTTTTTCGTTTGCGAAAATACTATTAAAAATTTATATTGTTTATATTTGCGACGACATTTATAGAGGAGTCTGGTGCCACAAATTATACAGAAAGGTTTTCAATATATACTGATTCTCCAAAAGTTTTATTAATTTTAAAACTTTAATAAAAAGTGGTAGGGAATTGCTGAGGCGATTCTTCGAGACTTGCATGGTGCATACTTTTGAGCAAACGGAAATAATAGAAAATAAATAATAAACAGAAAGCTTATGTCACAAATTGTTGGGCATGTATCTCAAATAATCGGACCGGTGGTGGATGTGTTTTTCGACACAACCAACCCTGCATCGAACTTGCCGAATATCAATGATGCCCTTGAAATTAAAAGGCCTGATGGTCGCTCTTTGATTCTCGAAGTTAAACAACACATAGGCGAAGACACTGTACGTGCCGTAGCCATGGATAGTACCGACGGTCTGAGCCGGGGACTGGATGTGGTACCTTTGGGCTCACCTATCAGAATGCCGGCCGGGGATCAGGTGAAAGGTCGTCTGATGAATGTTGTCGGGGATGCCATCGATGGTATGAGTACTTTGGATAAGACCGGAGGAAATCCGATTCACAGGGAACCGCCAAAATTCGAAGAATTGCAGACTACACGCGAAGTTCTTTTCACAGGGATTAAAGTTGTGGACTTGCTTGCTCCGTATGCAAAGGGAGGTAAGGTCGGTTTGTTCGGTGGTGCCGGGGTTGGTAAGACCGTACTGATCATGGAACTTATTAATAATATCGCTAAAAAGCACAATGGTTATTCTGTATTTGCAGGGGTAGGGGAACGTACCCGCGAAGGGAATGACCTGTTGCGTGAAATGATAGAGTCGAAAGTTGTCCGTTACGGAGAAGAGTTTGAAAAAAGCATGGAAGAGGGGCATTGGGATTTGTCGAAAGTAGATCCCAAGGAACTTGAAAAATCCCAGATATCACTTGTATTCGGCCAGATGAACGAGCCGCCGGGAGCGCGTGCCGACGTAGCCCTTTCTGGACTGACTATTGCCGAATCATTCCGCGATGCGAAATCAGACGGACCAAAAGATATCCTTTTATTTATTGATAATATATTCCGTTTTACACAAGCCGGTTCGGAAGTTTCGGCCTTGTTGGGACGTATGCCATCGGCAGTGGGTTACCAGCCTACGCTCGCTACGGAGATGGGGGCTATGCAGGAACGTATTACTTCTACTAAGAACGGGTCTATCACATCGGTACAGGCAGTGTATGTACCTGCCGATGACCTGACCGACCCTGCGCCTGCGACAACATTCTCCCACCTGGATGCTACGACCGTTCTCGACCGTAAGATTACCGAGATGGGTATTTATCCGGCTGTGGACCCGCTGGGTTCTACCTCCCGAAGTCTCGACCCTATAGTTGTAGGACAGGAACATTACGATACAGCCCAACGGGTGAAAGAAATACTTCAGCGTAACAAGGAACTGCAGGATATCATTGCCATTCTGGGTATGGAAGAACTTTCCGATGAGGACAGGCAAACTGTGAACCGTGCAAGACGTATCCAACGTTTTTTGTCCCAGCCGTTTAATGTGGCAGAGCAATTCACCGGAGTACCGGGTGTGATCGTCGATATTCAGGATACTATCAAAGGTTTCCAACGCATATTGGATGGAGAGGTGGATTATTTACCTGAACAGGCATTCCTGAATGTAGGTACAATCGAAGATGCTATAGAGAAAGGTAAGAAGATACTGGCTCAGGCTGCGGAATAATTTGAAAATTAGCAAATATGAAAAAAACAGAACTCCAACTTAATATTATATCAGCCGAAAAGAAACTGTTTTCGGGTGCTGTGGCTTCGGTAGTCATACCCGGCATATCGGGCAGCTTCGGAGTTTATCCCGACCATGCACCGTTGATTTCACCATTAAAAGAAGGTGTAATTATTTATACGGTCGGCGGATCGGAAAAAACAGTAGAGGTGAATGGCGGTATAGCGGAAGTGAACAACGGAGTTGTGACAATTTGCGTAGCTTGAAGGATGGACTTTTTTAAAGCCAAATTAATTACTTCGTTACTGGCATTCGGCCTTATCGCAGGGGCTTTGATCGGTGCTTTGCTGTACTATCAGTTCCCGCAGTATTATCCGCACTGGTACGAAGGCATTTTGCTCTTTTTCCTTATACTGGAATCTTTGATTCTCATTTATGTAGAATCGGCAAGCCGGAAGGCTACTTCGCGGCAGATGTTGAATACATATATGCTGACAAAGGTGATAAAGATATTTGCAGCACTCATTTTTGTTGGGGCATATGCAATTATAGTCAAGGAAAATATAAAGAGTTTCGTTCTTATTTTTATGATTTTCTATCTGTTGTTCCTGGCCGTTGAAGCCTATTTGTTCACCAGAATAGAAAAACGGATCAAGAAAAAACAACAATAGTATATGAAACACTATTTGAAATATGTTATAGCCATACTCTTTCTGTTTGCAGTCGCGGGCATGCAGCCTGTAGCGGCGGAAGAAGGACATGAAGCCAAAGTGGAGCAGGAAGAAGGCGAATTGAACGTAAAAGAATTGATTCTCGACCACCTGGCCGACTCCTATGAATGGCATATGGCTAGTTTCGGCGATTTCCATCTGAGCATCCCTTTGCCAATTATAGTAAAGGGTGAAACCAGCGGGTGGCATATATTTATGTCAACCAGATTCCATCACGGGCACGAAGCATACGAAGGCTTTTATATTGCTCCCGATGGTAAATATAAAGGCAAAATAGTAGAAAAGAATGCAGCAGGAGAAGAAGTGCGTCCGTGGGATTTTTCACTTACCAAGAATGCTACTAGCCTGATAATCAGCTCTGTCTTATTGCTCATTATAGTGATGAGCGTTGCCGGTTGGTATAAAAAACAGGCGAAAAGCGGGGAAAAGAAAGCTCCGAAAGGTTTTGTCGGTTTCATGGAAATGTTCATTATGAGCGTTCAGGATGATATCATCAAACCTTGTGTGGGTAAGAATTACAGGAAGTTTTCACCTTATCTGCTTACCGTATTCTTTTTCATCTTCTTCAACAATATAATGGGATTGATCCCTATATTTCCGGGAGGGGCGAATGTGACGGGCAATATTGCCATCACGCTGATATTGGCACTGTTTACATTCTTTACAGTAAACCTTTTCGGGACAAAAGAATATTGGAAAGAAGTATTCTGGCCAGATGTGCCGACATGGTTGAAAGTTCCGATTCCGATTATGCCTGCTATCGAGTTGGTAGGTGTCTTTACCAAGCCGTTTGCATTGATGATTCGTCTTTTTGCAAATATCCTTGCCGGGCACTCCATCGTATTGGGTTTGACATGTCTGATATTTGTTACGGTCAATCTGGGAACTGTCATCAATAGCTCGATGACTGTAGTTTCTGTATTGCTCACAATTTTTATCAGTCTGGTAGAAATTCTGGTTGCATACATCCAGGCGTATGTGTTTACTATGTTATCGGCTGTATTTATTGGTCTGGCACAAGCCGAACCGCATCATCATGCAGAAGAAAAGCATTAAATTGATTAGCCAATTTGAACCAACGGTCAGCGATCTAAAATGTGCCAATATGCCAATGAAACGAATTTAAAGAAACAATAAAACCAGTTTACTCGTTTACTTGTCAACTTGTGTTTGACGTGTAACTCGTAACTTGTAACTCATAACTAAAATAAAACAATAAATAATTAACTAATTAAAAGTAAAAATTATGTTACTATCAACTTTATTACAAGCAGCAGAAGCTGCAAGCTTAACAGGTTTTGGTGCTGCACTTGGTGCAGGATTAGCTGTAATCGGAGCAGGCATCGGTATCGGTAAAATCGGTAGTTCTGCTATGGAAGGTATTGCCCGTCAACCGGATGCAGCCGGAGATATCCGTACATCCATGATTATTGCGGCAGCGTTAGTAGAGGGGGTTGCCTTGTTTGCTGTTGTTGTATGCGGATTTATCCTTTAATAAATATTTAAGGATTTAAGATTTAAGGATTTAAAAATGTGATAATAACGCTTTAATCTTTAAATATTAAATTTTTAAACATTAAATTAATAAAAATATGAATTTACTATTACCTGAATCTGGGCTTCTCTTTTGGATGCTTCTTTCGTTCGGTATTGTTTTCTTCATTCTCGCTAAATTTGGTTTCCCTGTGATTACCAAAATGGTGGATGAACGCAAAAACTATATACAGGACTCATTGGATGCAGCTCATAAAGCGAATGAGCAGTTGGCCAAGATAAAAGAAAAAAGTGATGAACTTCTTAACTCGGCCAAAGCAGAACAGGTGAAGATCTTGAAGGATGCTGCCGACACCCGCGACCGTATTGTAAACGAAGCGCGTGAACAAGCAAAAGTGGCTGGGGCTAAAGAACTCGAAGAAATAAGGAAACAGATACAAGCGGAAAAAGAGCAGGCTATCCGGGACATTCGTCGTCAGGTAGCCGAGCTTTCCGTCGATGTGGCCGAAAAAGTTCTTCGCGAATCTCTGAAAGACCCAAAAGCTCAGATGTCAATGATTGATCGCCTGGTTGATGAGGCTATGGTATCTAAATCTTAACTGTTATGAATGAAGGGATGATCTCTAAGCGATATGCTAAAGCGTTGTTGCAATTTGCTATTGACAATAAATCCGAAAATATTCTCTTTTCGGAGATGAAGGTGCTTGCAGCTGCATTTGCAGCCGAGCCCCGGTTGCGTATGGCAATGGATAATCCTACGTTGAACGCTGATGATAAGCTCGCGCTGATTAAAGCCTCCATAGGGGGAAAAGGCAGCGGTGTGTTTGTCCGGTTTGTCGATCTTGTTGTGAAAAATAAAAGGGAGGTATATCTTCGGAATATAGCATTGAGTTATGTGGACTTATATTGTGAGTCGAAGCATATCAATACAGGAAAGCTCGTGACAGCTACACCTGTAGATGCTGCTGTAACAGAGAAGATGAAGGGATTGCTGCAAACAATCAAACCCGGAACCCTTGATTTTGAAATAAGTGTAGACCCTGATATCGAAGGAGGGTTTATTCTTTATATCGATACATACCGGCTCGATGCCAGTGTGAAGACTCAGCTGAAGCGGATTAAACAACAGTTTGTCGCAGAAAACAGTAAGATGAATTAATGTACCAATATGCCAATATGAAAATGAGTGAATGAAACTCATAATTCATAATTTATAACTTATAACTAAATTGATTTATGTCTGAAAATATAAAAGCAAGCGAAGTCTCTGAAGTGCTGAAAATGCAGCTTGAGAACATTAGCAACCGCGTGCAATTCGACGAGGTGGGTACTGTTCTTGAAGTAGGGGACGGTGTTGTTCGCATATATGGACTGAAGAATGCGGAAGCCAATGAGCTTCTTGAGTTCGACAATGGCATTATGGCCGTTGTGATGAACCTCGAGGAAGACAATGTGGGAGCTGTATTGCTTGGCCCGTCCGATCAGATCAAAGAAGGTTTTTCGGTAAAACGTACAAAGAGAATTGCCTCCATCAATGTGGGTGAAGGAATGCTCGGACGTGTAATCACCCCGCTTGGTCAGCCGTTGGATGGAAAAGGTCCTATTACGGGCGAACTACTCGAAATGCCGTTGGAGCGCAAAGCTCCGGGGGTTATTTATCGTCAGCCTGTTGCGCAGCCGTTGCAAACAGGTCTGAAAGCTGTGGATGCCATGATTCCGATAGGTAGAGGTCAGCGTGAGCTTATCATTGGTGACCGCCAGACCGGAAAAACAGCAATCGCCATCGATACGATTATCAATCAGAAATCGAACTATGAAGCCGGAGACCCTGTATATTGTATTTATGTAGCTATCGGTCAGAAAGCTTCGACAGTAGCCAATATCGTTGAAACACTTCGTGAAAAAGGCGCGATGAAGTATACCGTTGTTGTTTCTGCTACGGCAGCCGAACCTGCGGCCTTGCAGTATTTCGGCGCATTTGCGGGAGCTGCTATCGGAGAGTATTTCCGTGATACAGGCCGTCATGCCCTTGTGGTTTATGATGACTTATCTAAGCAAGCGGTAGCTTATCGTGAAGTGTCCCTGATTCTTCGCCGTCCTCCGGGTCGTGAAGCTTATCCGGGAGACGTATTCTACTTGCACTCACGTTTGTTGGAGCGTGCAGCCAAGATTATCAGTCAGCAGGAAGTTGCCGAGCAAATGAACGACTTGCCCGAAAGTCTTAAAGGTAAAGTAAAAGCGGGAGGTTCGCTTACCGCATTACCTATTATCGAGACTCAGGCGGGTGACGTGTCGGCATATATCCCTACTAATGTGATTTCTATTACCGACGGTCAGATTTTCCTTGATGTTGACTTATTTAACTCAGGTTTGCGCCCTGCTATTAACGTTGGTATATCCGTATCGCGTGTGGGTGGTTCGGCTCAGGTGAAGGCGATGAAAAAAGTGGCCGGAACATTGAAGATAGACCAGGCTCAATATCGCGAGCTGGAAGCATTTACTCAATTTGGAGGGGATCTGGATGCTGTAACGGCAATGACTATCGACAAAGGTAAGAAAAATACCCGGCTGCTTGTTCAGCCACAATATGCGCCAATGCCGGTAGAACGCCAGATTGCAATATTGTATTGTGGTACAAACGGACTGTTGAGGCATGTTCCTGAAGATAAAGTCCATGATTTTGAAACTGAATTTCTGAGAACATTGGAAATGCAGCATCAGGCAGATGTATTGGACCAACTGAAAAAAGGTGTTATCAACGCGGATATAGAGAATATTATTAAGCAGGTTGCGAAGGATACAGCCGCTCAATATAGAAAATGATTGAATTATGGCATCTCTTAAAGAAATAAAAACCAGGATTACTTCGGTAAAAAGCACGAAGAAGATTACTTCTGCGATGAAGATGATAGCATCATCTAAGCTTCACAAAGCTCAGGCTGCCATCAGCAACTTTCTACCGTATCAGGCAAAGTTGGATGCCATTCTGACTAATCTGCTTTCTTCGGATACAAGTTACGATTCACCTTTTACTCAGACAAGAGATGTGAAAAAGGTTGCAATAGTAGCCTTTGCTTCCAACTCTTCGCTGTGTGGAGCTTATAATGCCAATGTTGTGAAAGAGTTTAATGCTACATACAACAGGTATAAAGCGTTGGGAAAGGACAATATCCTCATATATCCTATAGGTAAAAAAATCGCTGATGCTGTGAAGAAGCAGGGGTTGGTATCCCAGGGAGATTATAAGGAAATGGCCGATAAGCCATCATACGTGATGGTGCAGGATTTGGCAAAAGATTTGATAAAGAAGTATATCGATAAGGAGATAGACGAGGTGGTTTTGATATACCACCATTTTATATCTACTGGTTCCCAGAAGCTGAGGAATGTACTTTTCCTACCTTTCGACCTTAGTCATACGCAGCCGGATGACACAGCAAACAAAAACGCTGTCCAGACCGATTATATTCTGGAACCTTCGAAAGAAGAGATATTGGAGAGCCTGATCCCTACGGTACTGTATTCACGTCTGTATGCAGCGTTGCTGGATGCTAATGCATCGGAACACGCAGCCCGTACGATGGCTATGCAGATAGCGTCGGATAATGCGGATGAGCTTGTTCAGGATCTGATAATCCAATACAACAAGTCTCGTCAGCAGGCAGTGACTAACCAGTTGCTGGATATTATCGGCGGAGCTTCAGCATTGCAAGGTTAATAATACTCTTAAGCCATATAATAAGGGATTGTTTCTACAGGAACAATCCCTTATTGTTTTTTGTATCCGGTTGATTATAGAATAAAGAATAATATTTTTAAAATAAATATTTAATCATTTGATTAAATCGAAAATTCAATTTATATTTGCATCATGAAAGTAATGATCTGCTTATGGAAAAAGATATATCCACAGAAGAAAAAATAAAGAAAGCCGCACGAAAAGTTTTTCAGGAAAAGGGGTACGGGCAAGCCCGTACACGTGACATAGCCGATGAAGCCGGTATAAATCTGGCATTACTCAATTATTATTTTCGCAGCAAAGAGAAACTCTTTGATATAATAATGGAGGAAAGTATGCAGCAAATGTTCGGATTGATAGTTGGCGTTGTCAATGATGAAAGCATCGAGTTGTCAAGAAAGATAGATTTAATTGTAAATCGCTATGTAGATTCTCTTTTGGAGAATCCGAATCTGCCACTGTTTGTGTTAAGTGAAATACAGGCAAATCCCAAAAAACTGATGGAAAGAGTAGGCATCTCTGAGAATCTCATCAAAAACAATTATTTCTATAAACAGATGTCGGATCAGATGAATAAGAAAGATCTAAAAGGAATTGACCCGCTTCAGATTTTCATTAACATCGTATCAATGACAGTATTTCCTATTGTAGGCAAACCTCTGTTGATAAGCATACATAGTCCGATGACAGAAGATGACTATGCCAATTTCATCAATGACCGCCGGAAACTGGTTCCGCAATGGATAAGAATGATGTTGAAAATAGACAAATAATCCCTGGAATTATGAAAAAGTATCTGTTGTTTTTGTTGTTTTCAATTCCGTCCTTTGTTTTTTCGCAGGCAACACTTTTATTGGAGGTCTGTCAGCGGAAAGCAAAAGCGAATTATCCGCTTATCAGACGGTATGAGCTGATAGAGAAATCGAAAGAGTATAATCTGTCGAATGCAGGAAAGGGATATTTGCCCCAGTTCTCTTTGTCGGCAAAAGCATCGTATCAGTCGGAAGTGACTAAGATACCGGTTACTGTTCCGGGGATAGACATCAAAGGACTAAGCAAAGATCAGTATTTTGCAACGATAGATATTACCCAGACTATCTGGGACGGAGGAGTAATCGGCTCAAAAAAAAATATAACCAATGCAAATGCCGACGTGGAGAAAAAACAATTGGATGTGGAGCTATATACAATAAACGATAGGGTCAATCAATTGTATTTTGGTATATTGTTACTTGATGCCAGGTTGAAGCAAAACAGCCTGTTGCAAGATGAATTGCAGCGTAACTACAACCTGATTTCGAGCTATATTCAAAACGGAGTAGCCAATCAGGCCGATCTGGATGCAGTCAAAGTAGAACAGTTGAAAACGGAACAAAACAAAACACAATTGCTGTCGAACAGAAGATCTTATCTGGACATGCTCGCTTTGTTGATAGGTGAGAGTCTGGATAAAAGTACCACATTGCAAAAGCCGGAAGGGGAAGACCTGATGATTTTATCACAAGTGAATCACCCCGAGCTGGAGCTTTTCGACGCACAATTCAACAGCCTTGAAATACAAAAAAAATCAATTAAAACAGGCTATATGCCAAAGTTGGGTTTGTTCCTCACGGGTGGTTACGGCAAGCCGGGATTGAATATGCTGGATAATGATTTCTCACCGTACTATATTGGGGGAGTCCGTTTGTCTTGGAACTTTGGAAGCCTTTACACTCAAAAGAATGATAGAAAGCTGATAGAGGTTAATCAGGATAATGTACTTACACAGCGTGAGACTTTTCTTTTCAATACAAGTTTGGAAACCACTCAGGACCAACAGGAGATAGAAAAGAACCGGGATTTATTGAAGTATGATGATGAAATAATCTCACTCCGCAGTAGTGTAAAACGGGCAGCAGAGGCAAAAGTAGCTAACGGAATACTGACCGTTACCGACCTGATGCGCGAAATAACCAATGAGGATCTGGCAAAACAAGATAAAATACAGCATGAAATCGAATTACTTCTATCTATATATAATCTGAAATATACGACGAATAATTAATCTCCCTTCGCCGGGTAGCTAGTCTAAAATATACGTTATGAAATTAATAAAATACTTATCGTTCATCAGTATAATTTTCTTAATATCCTCTTGTGGAAATAGCAATGGTGACTATGATGCATCAGGTGTATTTGAAACGACCGAAGTGATTGTCTCTGCAGAAGCGAACGGGAAGATAATGCAATTTGATCTTGAAGAAGGTCAACTCCTCGACGCAGGAAGGGAAATAGGTTATATAGACACCGTACAGCTATATCTGAAAAAGATGCAGTTACAGGCCAATATGAAATCGGTGAAAACCCGCTATACCGATGTCCCGCGTCAGATAGCAGCCACAAAACAGCAGATAGCTACTCAGAGAAATGAACTCAAACGTTTCGAGAATCTGGTAAAGTCCAATGCCGCCAATCAGAAACAAGTAGATGACATCAATGCTCAGATACTGGTATTGGAAAGGCAGTTGGCTGCACAAACCGAGACATTGGAAAACTCTAACAAGGGAGTATCCGAAGAAAGTACAGGGCTGGATATACAGGTTGCCCAGTTGAACGATCAATTGCAGAAATCCATTATTACAAGCCCGATAAAAGGAACTGTATTATCCAAATATGCGGAACAGGGAGAACTGGCAACTCAGGGCAGGGCACTATTCAAGATTGCCGATATGGACAATATGTTTCTGCGGGCGTATATTACTTCCGGTCAGCTTACAGAAGTGAAAATAGGGCAGCAGGTCAAGGTATTTGCCGACTTCGGCGAAAAGGATATGAAAGAGTATGCGGGTACTGTCACATGGATATCGGATAAATCGGAATTCACTCCGAAAACTATCCAGACACGGGACGAACGGGCCAATCTGGTCTATGCGGTAAAAATAGCCGTAAAGAATGATGGCTACCTCAAAAAAGGAATGTATGGAGAGTTGAAACTGCGCTAAAAATCAATATAATCTTGAGATCCTGAATTGATATATAAGGACACCGGTTTCATCGGGAAATAGTATCTGTTTGTCGATTTATTATTGCCCGTAAACTATAGCGGACATATTTTTATATCGGAAACTAATAAAACGTATTCTTACGGAAAGGAGCTTTGAAGATAAGCATCCGTTTAAAAGAAGAAGTTGTGGAATCTTGAAATTTTATTGCATATGTTGAATAATCTTATTAGTGCTGATGCTGGATTGATATGGCAATTACTCTGCGAAAGGGGTATGATGACAATTGATGATATAGAAAAAATAACAGGTTACAGACAGATGTATGTATATCTCACCCTTGGCTGGCTTTCGAGAGAAGATAAAATACATTATCTGGAAAAGGATGATAATCTGTATGTTGAATTAAACAAATGAACGCGATTTCAGTACAGAATATAAATAAAAAGTACCTCAATGTTCACGCTCTGAACAATATCAGTTTCGATGTGGAGCAAGGTGAGATATACGGTATTATCGGCCCCGACGGAGCAGGTAAGACTAGTCTTTTTCGCATACTTACCACATTACTTCTGGCTGATAGCGGTACAGCTACAGTCGATGGGCTTGATGTCGTCGGTGATTATAAGGAGATACGCAAACGAATCGGCTATATGCCGGGCAGATTTTCACTTTATCAGGATTTGACAGTAGAAGAGAATCTCGAATTCTTTGCTACCGTATTCAATACGACCATTCAGGAAAACTATCATCTGATAAAAGATATTTACCAGCAGATAGAACCATTCAAAAACAGGAGAGCCGGTAAGTTATCGGGAGGTATGAAACAAAAGCTGGCACTAAGTTGCGCCCTTATACATAAACCCTCCGTATTATTTCTCGACGAGCCTACAACCGGAGTAGATCCGGTTTCTCGAAAGGAATTCTGGGAGATGCTCAGAAAACTGAAAGAACAGAATATCACCATTCTTGTATCTACTCCTTATATGGACGAAGCTACGCTTTGCGACCGTATTGCACTTATTCAGCAAGGCAGTTTTTTGCAGGTAGATACACCGCAAAATATTATAGACCGGTTTTCCGAACCGTTATGGTCGGTAAAGAGTGATCAGATGTATCGGTTGTTAAAGGATTTACGGCAATACGATATGGTGAAAAGCTGCTTCACATTTGGGGAAACACATCATATCACAGTCAGTGGTAATCTGAATATAGCCGAACTGAAAACCTATCTTGCTGATATGCAACATAAGAGTATAGAAATACATGCTATTCAGGCAACGATAGAAGATTGCTACATGCAATTGGCTCAAAATAACGAATAATGACAGAAAAAGTAATACAGACGGAAAATCTCACAAAGAAATTCGGCGATTTCACGGCCGTAGATAATATTTCTTTCAGTGTAGATAAAGGTGAGATATTCGGATTTTTGGGAGCAAACGGAGCCGGGAAAACAACTGCGATGCGCATGCTCTGCGGATTGAGCTATCCAACTTCGGGAAAAGGCATGGTTGCCGGGTTCGATATTGCCAGGCAGCAGGAAAATGTAAAGAGGAATATAGGCTATATGAGCCAGAAATTTTCTTTATATGAAGACTTGAAGGTGTGGGAGAATATGCGACTGTTTGGAGGAATATATGGGATGAGAGACAAACAGATAGCTGCCAAAACCGACGAGATACTTACCGAACTGGGTTTTATAAATGAACGTAATACGCTTGTAAAAGAACTACCCCTCGGCTGGAAACAGAAACTGGCTTTCTCGGTCTCTATCTTTCACGAACCTAAGATCGTTTTTCTCGATGAACCTACCGGAGGTGTCGATCCTGCCACACGCCGGCAATTCTGGGAACTGATATATCAGGCATCGGACAGAGGTATCACCGTATTTGTCACTACTCACTATATGGATGAAGCTGAATATTGCCACAGGGTATCTATTATGGTCGATGGTAAGATAGAGGCTTTGGATACTCCTCACAATCTTCGCCATCAGTTCAATGCGGATAGTATGGACGGAGTATTTCAGCAATTGGCGAGGAAAGCACAAAGGGGGGATAACTAATAACTTTCAACTATTATGAAACAATTCATAAGCTTCGTCAAAAAAGAATTCTTCCACATATTTCGCGACAGGCGTACCATGCTTATTCTTCTTGGCATACCTATCGTGCAGATTATCCTTTTTGGCTTTGCCATCACTACCGAAGTGAAAAATACTCAGATTGCGATATTCGATCCATCAAAAGATATTTCTACGCAGCGTATCACGGAACAATTGCAGGCCAGCGAATACTTTACCGTTGCAGAAGTCTTGAATAACCCTGATGATATAGATAGAGTATTCAAAGAAGGGAAGGCAAATCTGGTAGTCGTCTTCGGAGAGAATTTCAGCGATAACCTGCTTCATACGGGGGAAGCATCCGTACAGCTTATAACCGATGCCACCGACCCTAACCAGGCCAGTATGCTGTCCGGTTACGCGGCCAGTATTATATCTTCGTATCAGCAGGAACTGATGCGGGAATACCAGCTCCCTTTCCGGATTATACCTGAAATAAGAATGCTGTATAACCCTCAGCTTAAAAGTGCCTATAACTTCGTCCCGGGAGTAATGGGACTTATATTGATGCTAATATGCGCCATGATGACATCCATAGCCATTGTACGCGAGAAGGAACTGGGAACAATGGAAATATTATTGGCATCACCTGTTAAGCCTATATATATTATTCTGGCAAAAATGGTTCCGTATTTCACCCTATCTTTTGTCAATCTGTCCACGATACTCCTTTTGTCGGTCTTTGTATTACAGGTCCCTGTTGCGGGCAGCCTGTTCTGGTTGACAATTGTTTCGGTCATTTTTATTATGGTGGCATTGGCTCTGGGGCTTCTTGTCTCTACGATTGTGGATACACAGGTCGCCGCCATGCTGGTTTCGGGTATGGGCTTTATGATGCCGGTGATGCTACTTTCGGGAATGATATTTCCTGTAGAAAGTATGCCTGTAGCTCTTCAATGGTTTTCGGACATCATACCTGCGAAATGGTATATATCGGCTGTAAGGAAACTGATGATAGAAGGTGTTAGTGTCATATTTGTATGGAAAGAGATGACAATACTGTTGATAATGGCAATATTCCTGATCATGATAAGTTTAAAGAAGTTCAAAACAAGGCTCACTTAATAAGCTGTTGGCTTTTATAGCCATCAGCTGTTGGAAAATACAGGAAAAAGGCTATAGGCTAATGTCTGACAGCTAAAAGCGAATAATATGATAAAGTTTCTTATCGAGAAAGAATTCAAGCAGATTCTGAGGAATAAATTCCTTCCGAAATTGATAATGGTCTGGCCTGTAATGATGATGCTTGTTATGCCTTGGGCGGCGAATCAGGAGATAAAAGATATCAGCCTGAGTGTTGTCGACAATGACCATAGCTCTTATTCGGAACGTCTTGTGAATAAAATAACATTTTCCGGGTATTTTATTCTGACTGATGTTTCTGCGTCGAATAATAAAGCCTTGGAGAGTATAGAATCCGGTAAAGCGGATATTATACTGGAAATACAACCTGGATTTGAAAGGGACCTCGTAAGGGACGGGACTGCCAATGTAATGATTTCGGCAAATGCTGTGAATGGCGTCAAAGGAGGGCTGAGTTCGTCCTATATGACTTCTATTCTTAATGACTTCGGGAGTGAAATACGGGGTGAATGGGTAAACGCAGGCACAAAGACAATTCTGCCGGTAATCAATATAGTACCTCAGAATAAGTTCAATCCGCATCTGGATTACAAAGTGTTCATGGTGCCGGCACTGATGGTTATGTTACTCACTCTACTTGCAGGATTCCTTCCTGCCCTGAACATAGTCGGTGAAAAAGAGGCCGGAACTATCGAACAGATGAATGTGACACCTGTAAACAAGTTTACTTTTATTCTCGCAAAATTGATCCCATACTGGATTATCGGAGGTATTGTCTTGACGGTTTGTTTTCTGCTTTCCGCTTTTGTGTATGGGTTGACTCCTTCGGGAAGCCTTCTCTCTATCGGCCTCTTTGCAGGTGTTTACACGCTTGTAGTTTCGGGATTGGGACTGGTTATCTCAAATTATTCGAATACAACGCAACAGGCCATGTTTGTGATGTTCTTTTTCCTTATCGTACTGATTTTGATGAGTGGTATGTTTACTCCCATAAACAGTATGCCGGAGTGGGCAAAAATCATTACGATGGCTAATCCTTTGAGATATTTTATAGAAGTCATGCGTATGGTATTCCTGAAAGGGAGCGCATTGGCAGATATGACAAGGCATATGGTTGTCCTCATCGGATTTGCATTATTCTTTAATATATGGGCGGTAATCAGCTATAAGAAAACCAATTGAATCAAAAAAAAATCCTCTGATTTTCACATTGATAGAAACAAGAAAGGACACTTTTTCAGGTGTCCTTTCTTTATATTCTGAGATAAGAATTATCTATTTTTCTAACTCATTCAGGTTTTCATCAATGGCCTCTATCTTCTTCACAAGCAAGTCCATCTCATTTTTCAGATTCTCTATCTTATGAGTAATGTCTTTCAATAGTCCTCCGCCACCTTTAGATGAAACAGAAAGGAAATTCATATTATTCTCATAAGTTTGAAGATCTGTTTTCACCTTATTATACTGGTGCATCAGATGATCCCTTTCCTTGTATAATACCCGTTTGGGATTATCTTGTTTTGACATATCCTTCATATTCGACTTGAATGCTTCGAAACGGCGTTCGGTTTTATCCACTTTCAAGCGGTCGTAATGGGCATCTACGGCCTGATGAAACTCTTTATAAATCCTATCTTTTTCTTTAAACGGAACGAATCCTATTTTATGGAATTCATCAGCTAAAGAACGCACCTGGGCGATTGCTTCCGATGCTTCCAAAGATTGGTCTATATTGTTTATCTTCTCTATGACTTCTTTCTTTGCTGTGAGATTTTCAAGTTCTTCACCTTTTTGTGAAGATTCGTTCTTCTTTTTCTGTTCGAAGAAATAATCGCAGGCAGTGACAAACTCTTTCCAGATAGCATCCGAATATTTACGTGGAACCGGACCGATGGTTTTCCACTCTTTCTGTATACCTATGAGTTTATCTGCTGTAGATTTCCATTCGGTGCTGTCTTTCAGCATTTTTGCCTGTTCGCATAAAGAACGTTTTTTCTCGAGGTTGATATCCATCTCGTCCCTCACCCCTCTGAAAAATTCGCTTTTACGTTCGAAGAATGTATCGCACAATGCCCTGAACTCTTCAAATATCTGTGTGTTCACCTTTTTAGG
This sequence comes from Dysgonomonas termitidis, assembly GCF_054657735.1. Lineage (NCBI taxonomy): Bacteria > Pseudomonadati > Bacteroidota > Bacteroidia > Bacteroidales > Dysgonomonadaceae > Dysgonomonas > Dysgonomonas termitidis. The sequence goes on from NZ_BAAHYD010000003.1 coordinate 1,391,672, forward strand.
CACAAACCCAATGGTTTTCCATTTAGCCTGCAACTCAATTACTTCCTTGCTTTTTTCATCCCAATCTTTGAATGAATTAAGCGTAGAATAATCAATTGTCTTGAGGGTTTCGCAAATAGCTGTCTTCTCGGCCAGATTCTCTTCTTCTTTTCCTTTCAAAGACTCGAAATGTGTCTGGTATTTTTTATTTATTGCCGTAGATGCATCTTTGAAGCGCGTCCATGTCTCTTCTCTGAGTTCTCTTGCTACAGGGCCTATCTCGCGCCATTGCTGATGGAAGTTTTGAAGCTGATGGAATGCTGATACGGCATCTGCGTCCTCCATCAGTTTTTCTACGGCTTCAATAATGGACGTTTTCAGTTCCAGATTTTTTTTGAAATCATAATCGCGGAACTCGTTGTTTATCTTTATCAGGTCATAGAATTTCTCTGTGTAAATCTGATATGATTTCCATAGTTCTTTCACCTTGGCCTGAGGAACCAACGCTATATCGTTCCATTGCTGTTGTAAGTCTTTGAATTCTTTATACAACTTGTTAAAGTCGTCTGAACTTTCAGTCAGATTCTTTATCGAATCTATTATCTGGATCTTCTTATTATAGTTTTCTTCTTTAAGTCTTTCTTCGGCAATAGCATTACTTGCCCGCTTTTCCTTTATCTCGTTTAGGAAAGTTTTCACCACATCTTCACTGGGATCGGGTGTAGGCGTGAAAGCTTCAGCGTCATTGCCGTCTTCCAGAAATGCGGCTTTCTCTGCTTCTACACTCGCCGAACGAAGTTTATAATATGCCTGTTTCAGGCTTTCCACATCTGTACGCGAAGGTAATTCGGATTGTGATGCAAGATTTTTTAAATTTTCTATTATCTCATCCTTTGTTAAAGATGCATGCTTTGCCACAGGAGCCTCTGTTGCCTCTGGTTGCTCTGTGTCGTCTTCCGACTCGTCTTTTTCTGCCGCAGTAGTTGATTCTTCCGGTTCTGCCGCAGTTTCAGCTTTAGCTTCTGCTTCAGGAACTTCAGGAACGGCATCTTCTATAGGTTCAGTAGTATCCGGAGCTACAGTTTCTTCTACAGTTTCAGCATCTTTCGCTGGCTCTGGTTTTTCAACTGGCTCTATATCTTTTACTGGCTCTATATTTTCAGCCGGGGATTCTTTTTCAGCAGATATATTCTCCACCGCTTCAACATTTGCTTCTACCGGCTTTGTTTCTTCGGCTTTGTTCTCGTCAGAAGAGTCTCCCACAGGCAATTTGGGCTCTAGGTTCTCGTTCATATAGTTAGTTTTTAATGGATGTAGGTAATACCTTATGTTTTTCGCACGGCAAATTAATCATTTTTTTTTGTCATATCAACTATTAATATAAAGTTTTTTAACTAACGTAGCTAAAATAGGGTATTATCATCTATCTTTCTCCTGCTCTTTTCGTTTTTCTTCGGCTTGTTTTTCCTTTTCTTTACGCTCTGCTTCGCGGGCTTTTTCCTTTTCATCACGTTCTTTTTCACGTTGACGAAGACGTTCTTTTTGCTGGCGTTCTTTTTCTTTACGTTCTTCTTCGCGGGCTTTCTCTTTGTCTTTGCGTTCTCTTTCCTGTTGCCGTTGCCGTTCTTCCTGCTGCCGGATACGTTCTTTACGCTCGTTCTCTTTCTGCTTGCGCTCGTCCTCTCTTGCCTTAATCGCAGCGCGTTCTGCATCTTTCTTCTGCTGTTGCTCCAGTTGTATTTGTTGCTGGCGTTGCTTTTCTACAGCTTTTATGGAATCCTGGGCTGCCTTTTCTGCTTTGGCTATAGCATCAGCCTTAATTTTCTCAATCTTGCCGATAGAATCCTGTCTGGCTTTTTCTATTGCTTTCAGTTCCTTCTGGCGTTGTTTCTCCTGGCGTTGCTGCTCTTTCAGCTCCGCTTTTTCTTCCTTGGTCAGATTTTCTTTGTTTTTATATTTACCGAACAAGTTTTTGATGCCATCCACCGGATTATTTACAATATCTTCGACAGATTCTATTACATCATTTACTTTTCCGGCTTTCTCCAATTGTTCTTTAGTAAGCAGGTCGTCAGCATTTATTTGTTTATCATTGACAGGTTGTTCTGGTTGTTTGACAACTTCATCATCCTTCTTTATAATTTCCTCTTCTTTTTCCGGTTGGGTGATATCATCTGGCAATTCCGGTAATGTTACATTGGATTCATCAGTAGCCGGTTGTACTGTCAGACTGTCAATTATCCCCTTATTGTTCCAATATGCGACCAATTGAGGCAATTGTTTTTCATAATGTTCTGAGAAGAATATCATATATTGATCCAGTCCCAGCCGGGGAAGCATATTTGTATAATTATCGACCGAGATTGGTAGCGCCAGTATAGAAGTATCCATTTTATGCATCAGCCCTTCTTCGCCAAAGGCCTTATTCATATACGACCTGATATTGGCAAACGATTCGAATCCCTTTACCTGCAAAATATCGTATGGTGGCTCGGTGTCGAAATTCAGGTCGAATGTTTGAATCACGTAATTGGAGAAATTATAATCAGCTACCTGATAGAGTAATTCATTCCGGTCTATAGTATTTGATTTATACATCAGTAACAACAAATACTCTGTGTTCAAACTGTCACTATAAGCCAATGTTTTTCCGTTTTGGCCAACCATTGCACTGTCTCCCAGATACGCTTTGCTCCAATCGAACTCTGTAATAGGTGTGCCGTCGGCCAGAATGATGCGGCCCTCTTTTATCCTTTCCAGGATTTCTGTAGCCAGTGGAGTAACGTCCGCTTTCGGATATTTTTGTACTACTTCGGTCAGATTATCACCCAATGCTTTTATATCGCGGGTCTGAGCATAAGATAAGGCGTTCAGGAAAGCAAATTTGGGCATCATATCCGTAAACGGATATTTTGCCCTCATAGCCTGATAATTATTTCTCACAATCTGTACATCGGCCTTACTATAAGCATCATAGGCTTCATTATACAACGAATCCTGCAGGAGTGGCATATGCCTGAAATTCCATTCAAAATCAGGTTCGGACAACGGTGTCGCATATTGCCCCTGAGGGAATTCGGTCAGTAATTTATTCCTGTACACAGCCAGCATATCCTGATCGCCGAGCCGCATGTATATCAGTAACAACTGGTAATATATTTCTTCCAGATTAGGCGTGGCAGGAAAACGGCTTATGTCCGTATTAAAGGTCTCTATAGCCAGAGGCATGTCTTCGAGCTTGTCTTTGTATATTTTTCCCATGTTGAACAGGGCATTCTCGATCAGTTCGTCAGCTTCTTTTACAGCCTCCTCGGTAAGCGGTAATTGTTGTAAGTAGTATTCCACGGAATATTTGTCTTCTATAGCGCCCTTCTCCCCTGAAACCGCCGTATCTTCCGGTACTGAGCCCGTCTTGCCTATACTTATAGAGTCTGATCGGTTTATTTCATCCAACTTATCCAAAGGAGATATACCCGATTTACTCCGCCTGCGCCAGTCGTCTTCCAGTTTGCGGTTTCCCCATTGCTTCTGAAAAGCCACTTTTCCCTGGGATACAGTTTGCTCGTTATAGAAATAGAATTGAGTATCCGACCCTTGCAGACCTGCCGTTCCCGGCTGAAATACCTGATTTTGCGGGATGTTATTGGATAAGCTTGTTTCCAGTTGGTCCCAACTGGAGATCCGGCTCTCTTGTTCTTCTACCCGCTTCTGCCTTTCCTCTTTTTGCAGGCGCTCTTCTTCCTCTTTTTTTAGTTCGTCTATCTTTTTATGAATGATCTCCAAACGTTGTTCTTCGGGAAGGCTCGCCAAATGCAGCAAACTATCCTGTTCGTAAACAACGATGGCATGCACAACCAATTCGTCCAGAACACCGGAACGAAAGGCGACACGCGGATAATTCATATCTGATTTTTTCAATTGAGGTAAAGCTTCGGAATAACAGGGCTGGGCCGGAATAAAATTCCTCCTGTTGAAATAGATGTCTCCAAGCGCTACCTGTGCCATAGCTTTATCGTATCCGTTGCGGACACTTTCTTTTATCGCGGTGCGGTAATTTTCTATAGCCATAGCCGTATCTTGCTGTTGCAGGTATATGTTCCCGATGGTATTGTATACCTGATCTTTGTAATCCTTGTTCTTCGAATTTTTAGCCATACTCCTGAGGGAAGAGATCACGTCGGATGTTTTTCTGGACGCATTGAGTTGTAATTCCTGCAATTTGGCGTTAAATGTAAACTTATAAGGAGTATTCATCCCGTATACATTCGAGAAAGCCTTAGCGGCGGCGGTTTTATCTCCCGTTTCGATATGTAATTGTCCCAGCAGATATTTTAAGCGGAGTTTTTGATTCTTATCCTTTTCTTTCTTTATAGCATATTCCAGATGAGGAACAGCTTCCGCGTATTCTTTATTTCTTACCAGATAATTTGCCTTTACAGCCGAATACAGTGCTTTCTGGCTTTCGGGAGCACCTCCCGCAATTTCCATCTTATACAATATATTGCCGGCCTCGTACATCCATCCCATCTCTGTGTAGGCCCTGCTGATCCACAATTGGCATTCGGCTACAATATCGGGATCAGAACTGTATATCTTTGTGATATACATGAAAGTGGTTATCGCCCGCAGGTAATTGGCTTCATAAAATTCGGCCTTAGCCAGCAGGAGCCATACCTGATCCATAAAAGGGGTATATTCTTTTTGCTGAAGCCATGCCTGGTATTTTTCGTCATTCCTGCGTTTAGGGTCGCGGCGGGGTTTTGCTTTTATGGAGTGCAACTTTATAGCCTTCGTCGTTTTGTCTATGGTAGTTGTAAAACTTCCGCCGGGAGCCTGCATAGAGGCAGAGTCCGAATTGTCGGGGAAAATATACAGCATTTGCGAAAAGTTATCTTCCTGACCCTGACTTCTGGCCTTTAGGGTTTCCTTATACGCTTCGTTCGCATTGAAATGGATATTATAACGGGTATTTACGGAATGGTAAAAGCGTGTCAAAGCGGTGTTCTTCTGGTTAGAACACGATACTAATAAGAACACTAACAGTACACTTAGTCCAAGACATAGTGTACATACCGTTTTGTTTTGTGACACGTATAATTCGACGGCTGATTATTACATATAATAAAACACAAAAATAAACAATTTATTGTTTGGTCTGTACTTTTCAGTAAACAGATAGTAAGGAACAGTGAACTGTGAATAGCGAGCGGTTAGCAGTAAACAACTTGTATTACTCAGCTTGTAACTATTTATGGAAAAGACGAGCAGTTTACAACAATGTTATGGATAGATATCCCTTTTGTCATTCTCTCCATGTTTCTCGTTTCAGGGCGCCGTTTCAGGAGCGTTACCCATACCCGGTGCGGGCTATCGTATATCAGGCTTTCAGCCTAAAATAACCCTGAAAGGGTTACATATTTCAACCCAACGGTAACGCCTTGGGTATAAATAATGATCTTCGGTAAACGCCCTGTAAGAGCAGTATATAAACTTTTGCCATTACTGTCACTTTTCTTTTACAGATTTATCTATATAATAGCTGACAGCTTTTAGTTCTTTGAAGTATTGATTAAAGCAGTTACGAGTTACTTCGCCCTAGGGCAGTTACAAGTAAAAGAGACACGAGATACAAGTAGACGAGATACGACGAGTTACGAGCTGTAGACTAATGACTGCTATGTTGACTGTTTACTGACATATCTGTTACCTTTGTTACCTTTTAACAGTTACAAGTTTACCTCGCCTTCGCTTCGGCGAATGTTATTTCTTCGCCCTAGGGCAGTTACGAGTTACGAGGAAAAAAAATTAGCTCCGCTGACCGTTGGTTCTTAATTTTTCATTCTTAATTCTTAATTGCTTTCCGTGTTACCTTTGTTACCTTTTGCGTTTTAGCGTCTCTACGCGAAATACTGTTTACTGCTAACTGTTTACTGTTAACTGTTAATTGATTCTCCCGGCTGATAGCCGATATCAGTGAAAAAACTTAAAGGCAAATAGAATTTTTTTAACATGTTACTATATTTAGCATGACAAAAATGATAATTTCCTCAAAACATTTCACTAATTTTGGAAATGTCGCCTCAAAATGAGGCTATTTTGGTAAAAGGTATAATAATATTAACCATGTAAAACATTTTTAGCCATGAGAACTTACCAAACACAAGAAATCAAGAACATAGCTATTCTTGGTAGTTCGGGAGCGGGCAAAACCACTCTCGCCGAAGCCATGCTCTACGAAGCGGGTGTCATAAAACGCAGAGGAAGTGTAAAGGACGGAAATACAGTCTCGGACTATTTCCCCGTGGAAAAAGAATACGGATATTCCGTTTTTTCCAGCATTTTCTCTGTGGAATGGATGAATAGAAAACTTAACTTTATTGATTGTCCGGGATCAGATGACTTTGTGGGAAATGTCGTTACCTCGTTAAATGTGACAGATACAGCGCTGATGGTGCTGAACGCCCAGTATGGAATGGAAGTGGGCACTATAAACCAATTGAGATATACTCAAAAATTTAAGAAACCGGTGATCTTTATTGTTAACCAATTAGATCATCCAAAGGCAGACTTTGATAATGTGGTTTCCCAACTTAAAGCCGATTATGGCGAAAAGGCAGTGTTAATACAATATCCGATCAATTGCGGGGAAGGTTTTAATGCTGTTGTCGATGTTTTGAAATTTAAAATGTTCCGATGGAAACCTGAAGGTGGTGTTCCTGAGGTTCTCGATATACCTGCCGAAGAATTGGATAAGGCAACCGAATTGCAGCAAAAACTGATAGAGGCAGCTGCGGAAAACGAAGAGTCCCTGATGGAGAAATTCTTTGAACAAGGGACGCTGACTGAAGACGAAATGCGTATGGGTATCCGTTGGGGGTTGGTGAACAGGGATTTGTTCCCGGTATTCTGCGTATCTGCCGAAAAAGATATGTGTGTGCGCCGTACAATGGAATTCCTTGGTAATGTGGTGCCTTACGTACGCGACCAGCCTGCGCCTGTGAATACCGAAGGGGTAGAAGTGAAGCCGGATTCGGAGGCGCCTACCAGCCTTTTCTTCTTTAAGACAATGGTTGAGCCGCATGTGGGAGAAGTTTCTTACTTTAAGGTAATGAGCGGTAAGGTGCATGAAGGGGACGACCTGATAAATGCCGACAGAGGTTCGAAAGAACGTATCGGCCAGATTTTCTGTCCCGCCGGACAGCAGCGTTCAAAAATAGAAGAACTGGTGGCAGGAGATATCGGTGCGGCAGTGAAACTAAAAGATGTGCGTACAGGGAATACCCTGAATGCAAAAGGCGCGGATAATAAGTTTAACTTTATAAAATATCCGGACCCTAAATACCGTCGTGCTATAAAGGCCGAAAATGAGAAGGATACGGAAAAGATGAACGAGGCGTTGCAGCGTATGCATGAGGAAGATCCTACATGGGTAATCGAAAACTCGAAAGAGCTGAAGCAACTTATCGTATCCGGGCAAGGTGAATTTCACCTGAAAACATTGAAATGGAGGATCGAAAACAATGATAAGATAGCTATTGTTTATTCCGAACCTAAGATTCCGTATCGTGAAACCATAACGAAGGCTGCACGCGCGGATTACCGCCACAAGAAGCAGTCGGGAGGTGCCGGACAGTTTGGAGAAGTACATCTGGTTGTAGAGCCGTATACAGAAGGAATGCCATTGCCGGATACGTATAAGTTTAACGGACAGGAGTTTAAGGTGCAGTCACGCGATGTGCAAACTTATGAACTCGATTGGGGTGGCAAGCTTGTCTTTGTCAGCAGTATTGTCGGAGGTGCTATCGATGCACGCTTCCTGCCGGCTATATTGAAAGGGGTGATGTCGCGTCTGGAACAAGGCCCTCTTACAGGCTCGTATGCGCGTGATGTCCGTGTGGTTGTTTATGATGGAAAGATGCACCCGGTAGACTCCAATGAAATCTCATTTATGCTTGCGGGACGTAACGCGTTTAGCGAAGCGTTTAGGAACGCGGGCCCGAAAATCCTGGAACCGATCTATGATGTGACAGTAACTGTTCCATCGGATAGGATGGGGGATGTGATGGGAGACCTCCAGAATCGCCGTGCCATGATTATGGGAATGGAAAGCGACAAGGGTATAGAGATACTGAATGCCAAAGTGCCGTTGAAAGAAATGGCTAACTATTCTATTTCGCTTAGTTCACTGACCGGAGGCCGTGCTTCGTTTACTATGAAGTTTGCGAGTTATGAGCTTGTACCGTCCGATGTTCAGGACAAGTTATTGAAAGAGTACGAGGCAAGTCAGAAAGAGGAAGATTGATTAATCTGATATAATAAAGAAGAAAAGAGTACCAATACGGCAGGAGTGGTCGGAAGAAATATCTTCCGACTATTTTTTTATATAATCATTTGATATTAAGCTGATTATGTTTGTTTTTATCACATAGTTTTATTATCTTTAAGTATTGATAATCATATATTTATGGCAATATTTAAAGATCATAGGATTGGAATAAATCAACTATTGGGAGTTATTCCAGAGGCACTTTTAAGTCATTTATCCGAAAATACAAAAGTTGACTATTATTCAAAAGTTCTGCATGGCAAGAAATTGTTTTACCTTTTGATGTATGGCATTTTAGAGAATGACAGATTAAGTCAGCGAACCTTAGAGGATACCTTTAATGATCCAGTCTTCAAGATGCTTTTTAACTTAGACAAATCAGAGAGTGTTCGCCGAAGTTCCATATCAGAACGGCTTTCTAAGATTGATGCGGACTTCTTCAAACAAATATATGAATGTATTTATGAACAATTCTCAGCAGCCTATTCATCGACAGAAAAAGAGGAATATAATCTGATACGAGTTGATTCTTCAATGGTAAGTGAAGCTTGTAGCAAACTCTTAGAAGAAGGTATTGACCATAAAAACGGAAAGAAGTCAGTTAAGTATAGCATTGCTTTTGATGGCATTTTACCTTGTGATGTTAAGATATTTACAGACTCCAAATACTCTGGCGAAGAAACAGCTTTACCTGAGGTTATAAGAAGTCATGTGAAACAAGAAACCGGACATCACAATATTTACATTTTGGACAGAGGATTGCAGTCAGCTAGAACCATGAAAGATTTTTCCGGAGAATCTATCCCTTTTATAATAAGAGCAAAAGAGAATCGAAAACATGTTGAACTAAAATCCTTGAAAAGCGATGATATTGATCTAGACTTGGGTAGTTTGATGCTTTTGAAAGATAGTGAAGTTTATTTATATACCGGTAAGCCTATTAATAATAAACGAGGTAATATCCATTACAAAGAAGAGCTGGTAGAAGTACCTTTTCGCTTAATTGTAGCACAAAGCAAAGATGATCCTGATAAAGAATTTTGGTTTATCACCAATGTGCTTAACTTATCAGCCAAAGATATTACGGACGCTTACAGGCGAAGGTGGGATATCGAAGTATTCTTCCGATTTATAAAGCAGGAACTAAATGTGAGTACTCTTGTGTCACTCAATAAAAATGGAATAAAAGTTATCCTATATATGACTTTGATTGTGGCTATACTTATCTTGATATATAAACAGGCTAATAAACTTGGATATAAAACTGCTAAAAGAAGATTTTCCATGGAATTGAGAAACCTGATTATATCTATGATTGTTGTGCAGTGTGGTGGTGATCCTTCTATTTTCTTCAAAACGTAGAAAACAAAAAGTGATCGGAATTTCTTCCGACCACTCCTGCCAATACGGTACTCTTTTTTATCTGGTTTATCAATACGTGCCGCTTTATTCAATCTCCAATTCATTAAGTTCTACTGAGAATGTGGAATATCCAACTCCTTCCCATTTTCCGTAGACTTCAACCACTTTGCCTGTCTCTTTACCTACGAATGTGGCTATGTATGATGTCCGTACTACGCGTTTCTTGAAAGTCCTGTCCACTTTCAGGCTTTTGAATGACGGGACGGTCAGTTTATCTGCAATCTTAGTTGTATCTGCAGATTCCTCCGGCAACTCCGAATATTTCCATTCGGTATTGCCGCTGACAGTGAACCATTTCTCTTTCTCAAACGTGTCAGAATCTACGCTATACGGTATTCCGATTGTTATAGAATCGTTTATCTCTATATTCTGTTCAGGCTTGTTCTCAGGCATAAATTGGGATTTCTGCTTCAGGTCTTCACAAACCGGATTTACGGAAGAAACAGTTATTTCAGAAGCAGTCTTATTGGTAAATACTATAGAAGGGGCTGTATATAAAGATTCCTCTACGCCGTCGCCTTCCCGGAAGGAATACTTGATACCGCTAAATACATAAGTCTCTGTCTTTTGCCCATTATTGCTTTCTCCCGATGGTGAGATCTCAGTTTCCGATTCGTTGCTACAGGAGGGAGTAAGTATTATCACAGACAATAATAGCACTAGGATTTTTTTCATATTGTTTTTTATTAGGTCATATTTATAAACCAAAGATAGGGATTATTTATCTGGAGATTGCCCGGAGACGGTTAAGAAACTGTTTCAAATTCGGTTATATAAATATAGCTCTCTTTATTTAATACCCGTTATATCCCCGGATTTTGTCTTTAGCCCCTGTTATTTTGATGATATCTGACATAATACAAAAAACGAAGAGAATCAAACTATTACTGCTCTTCTTTGTTTTAATATAAAATGTTAAAATGCTATCTTTGCAGATATTTAATTGATATAGGATATGAAATACTTTATACTAATAGCCGTTATAGCCGTACTTGGTTTTTATTCTTGTAGTAATAGCAAACCATTGCAGAATAATGCATCTGCACAGGAAACGGAAGTTGAGGAGAGAACGGCTGTGGAATTGCCGGAGGTACCGGAAGAACTTACCGCGCCTGTGGACAGAGCCAATTTTTTGATTACCCATTACTGGGATAATTTCGATTTTTCAGATACAACATATATCCATCTGCCTGATATAACCGAGCAGGCTCTTGCTAATTATGTACAGATTTTGCCTGTAGCAGATAAGAATATTGCCGAACAATCTATAGCCGCTTTATTGAAGAAGGCAGAGCATCAGAAAACACCGGAGATGTATTTTTTCTTCACAAATAACTTCGAGAAGTATCTGTATGATCCTAATTCCTTTATGCGTAATGAAGAGTATTATATTCCCGTGGCTAAATATATACTGACTGATTCTGTAACAGGTGATGTAGAAAAGGAGAAAATCAGATTTAAGCTGGAAATGATGGAAAAAAACAGGCCCGGGCAGATAGCCGCCGATATCACCTATACCCTGAGTTCCGGAAAAACGGGTACACTTCACAGATTAGATGCGGGATATACTTTGCTGATGTTCTACAATCCCGATTGTCATACCTGTGCCGAAAATATAGTTTATTTGAAACAATCCCCCGTTATAAATAAGATACACGAGTCAGGCGGGCTTAAAGTATTGACTTTTTATCCTGATGCAGACTTAAGTATCTGGCAAAATCACCAGAAGGATATTCCTGCGTCATGGATAAACGGTTATGACAAGAATCAAACGGTGTTGAACAAGAAAGTCTACGATCTGAAAGCAATTCCTACGCTTTATCTTTTAGACAAGGATAAGCGCATATTACTAAAGGATGCTACTGCCCAGAAAATAGAATCTTACATAAAGGATCATAACCCAATGCTATTTTCCGATTGATGAAGAGGATATCAGGTTTTTTTAAGAAAAAATCATATCTTTGCATATATGAAAAAGGTAAAACGACTGCTTACTCTGACGTTATTGATGCTTGCCAATATATTCTTATTGGCGCATTCTGTTTTACCTCATTCCCATCATGATGGTGCCGTTTGCTTCTCTCTGGAGGAAATCGTTCATCAACATCATTGTTCGGGTCAACATGACGACTTAGGAGACTGCTGTTGCGAGCATGACAAGCATCACCATCATTCATCTTCAGAAGACTGCGATCTGAAAGAAATCGTTCTTCGACAGAATAATGATCTTCATGACGATATACTTCCCTGCGCTAATTGCTTGTCCTTATTGTTTACAATAAATCCTCTGAGTGAGCTTTATCTGGAAGCTCCCGAATTTGGACAGAGGTTACAACAGAAACCGTATTTAGAAAACTATATTCCTCCTTTCGTAGGCTCAGTAAAAAGTCTGCGCGCTCCTCCCGTATCTTATTTTTTAGGTTAATATTTTATAGAAACTTTATCTATGTCATTGAGAAGAGGAAGTAAAAAACCTCACTCTTTGTTATGTCAGAAAATCTAAAAAATAAGAATAATGAAAAAATATATAATTTATTTCGCCTGTCTGTTGGCGATATTATGGAGTTGTAATTCCAAACCTAAAACAGACGATCACGCGGGACACAATCATACATCCGAATCGCAAGAGGGGCATAATCATGCAGAAGGTGAGGAGTGCAATCATGACCATGAACAAGAGGCTGAGCACAACCATGCCGGGGGTGAAGAATGCGATCACGATCATGGAAAAGAAGAACAGGCTCATGGTGATGAAATATTATTTACACCCGAACAGGCCAGGCAGGCTGGTTTGGAAGTGTTTAACGTAAAGCCTGACAAGTTTCATCAGGTGATAAAGACCGGCGGGCAGATATTATCGGCACAAGGCGATGAAGTAACTGTTTCCGCTACTTCGAGCGGTATCGTATCTTTTAATAAAGCATCGCTGAATGAGGGTGCAACTGTAAAAGGAGGCGAGTCTCTGGTCAGCATCTCCTCGAAAAACCTTGTAGATGGAGACCCTTCCGTAAAAGCGAAAACAGCGTATGATATAGCTCAACGCGAGTACCAACGCGCAGAATCCCTGATCGGGGATAAACTGATTTCACAAAAAGAATACAACGAGATAAAGCTGAATTATGAGAATGCAAAAGTATCATATCAGGCCATAGGTCAGCGTTCCACAGCAAGAGGCATCAGTATTTCTGCTCCTATCAGCGGGTTTGTAAAAAGTAAACTGGTATCCGAAGGTCAATATGTGGATGTGGGCCAGCCATTAATGACTGTGACACAGAACAGGAAGTTGCAACTTCGGGCCGATGTGTCGGAGCGCTATTATAAAGATTTGGGAAGCATTACATCCGCTAACTTCAAAACTTCGTATGACAATACGGTTTACCGTCTTTCAGATCTGAACGGCCGCATTGTCTCATACGGCCGTTCAACAAACAGTCAGGAGTATTATCTACCAGCTAACTTTGAGTTTGACAATATAGGGCAGGTTGTTTCCGGCTCTTATGTGGAAGTTTATCTGTTGGGACAGCCGAGGGAAAATGTCCTGGCGATTCCCGCTTCTGCTCTTACAGAGGAACAAGGCGTTTATTTCGTCTATTTGCAGACTCATCCCGATGCCTACAAAAAACAGGAAGTCAGGATAGGAACAAATGACGGGAGTCTTGTAGAAATACTTTCGGGATTAAAGACGGGAGATAAGGTTGTAAGTAAAGGTGCATATCATATTAAACTGGCATCGGCTTCAGCGGCTATTCCTCATGCTCATGAACACTAAATTATTAATGTGTCAATATGCCAATGTGAAAATTAGCAAATATGCACATGATGGACAAATTAACCAGTAGATACAGAAAAATACATGCAGTAGACCATCTTATTGCTTGTAACTTGTAACTCGTCAACTTGTAACTTATTTATGCTGAATAAAATAATACAATTCTCACTCAACAACCGTCTTGTGGTGTTGATTGGCGCGGTGCTCCTGCTTATAGGCGGGTTCTATACCGCAAAGAATATGGAAATAGATGTATTTCCCGATCTGAATGCGCCTACCGTAGTGATAATGACCGAAGCAAACGGAATGGCTCCCGAAGAAGTGGAACGCCTGGTTTCTTTTCCTATAGAAACGGCTGTAAACGGAGCTACGGATGTACGTCGTGTGCGGTCGTCCTCTACTACCGGGTTTTCAGTGGTCTGGGTCGAGTTTGATTGGGGTACCGATATATATAAGGCCCGTCAGATTGTTACCGAAAAACTCGCCGCATTGGGTGATGCCCTGCCCGAAAATATAGGCCAACCTACTTTGGGACCTCAGTCTTCAATCCTCGGGGAAGTAATGATTATCGGTCTTACTTCCGATTCTACTTCATTGCTCGACTTGCGGACTATCGCTGACTGGACAATCCGTCCACGGCTTCTATCTACCGGTGGTGTGGCTCAGGTTACGGTAATAGGCGGCGATATAGAAGAATATCAGATACTCATCGATCCGGGGCGTATGAAGCACTATGGTGTGACTCTTGATGAAGTATTGCAGGTAACACGCAATATGAATCAGAATGCGTCCGGAGGCATCTTGTACGAATATGGGAATGAATATATTGTAAGAGGTGTACTCCAAAGCGCTGATATATCGGAATTGGGTAAGGCCGTTGTAAAAAAGGTAGGCGAAAGTCCTATCCTTATCAGCGATGTAGCCGAAATAAAGATAGGAGCAAAAACTCCGAGACTGGGAATAGCTTCGGAGAAGACAAAACCTGCCATACTGATAACTGTCACCAAACAACCGAATACCAATACAATAGAACTGTCTGATAAACTGGATGTTTCTCTTGCCGGATTACAGAAGAATATTCCTTCCGATATAAAAATATCCACAGATATATTTCGTCAGGAACGATTTATAAACAACTCGATAAATAATGTACAGAAATCGCTGTATGAAGGAGCGATATTTGTCGTTATTATCCTGTTTATATTCCTGATGAACGGGCGTACTACATTTATCTCCTTGATGGCTCTGCCTTTGTCGTTGCTCACCTCGATCCTTGCTCTGAAACTAATGGGACTGACAATTAATACGATGAGCCTGGGAGGGATGGCTATCGCAATCGGTTCTCTGGTAGATGATGCTATTATTGATGTGGAAAATGTATTCAAACGCTTGCGTGAAAACAGGCAAAGGCCGAAAGAAGAACAACACTCCGTGCTGACTGTCGTTTTCGAGGCCTCGAAGGAAGTACGTATGCCGATACTTAATTCTACACTGATTATTGTCACCAGTTTTATCCCGTTGTTTTTCCTTAGTGGGATGGAAGGGCGTATGCTTGTGCCACTGGGTATTGCCTTTATTGTAGCATTGTTTGCCTCGACCGTTGTCGCTCTGACAGTGACTCCCGTATTATGTAGTTATCTGTTGGGTAAGAACAAGAAGAATAAGGAGGAGAAAGAACCTGTCTTTGTGGTTAAATTAAAAGCTGTTTATGAAAAAAGCCTGCATTGGGCATTAGAAAAACAGAAAATTGTACTGGGAGTGACAGGAGTATTGTTAGTGTCCGCTATTATCATATTCTTTACATTCGGACGTAACTTTTTACCTCCGTTCAATGAAGGTTCATTTACTGTTACGATAAATACCTTACCGGGTATATCGCTGGAAGAATCGGATAAAATAGGAACTATGGCCGAGCAGGCCATCCTTAGTGTACCCGAGATACAGACAGTAGGCCGTAAGACAGGCCGGGCAGAGCTTGACGAACATTCATTCGGCGTAAATACATCGGAGATAGAAGCCCCGTTTATACTCAAAGACCGCTCACAGGATGAGATGATAGCCGAGCTTCGCGAAAAGCTGAACGCTATTCCCGGTATCAGTGTCGAAATCGGGCAACCTATATCGCACCGTATAGATCATATGCTTTCGGGTACAAAAGCCAATATTGCGATTAAATTGTTTGGTACGGACCTGAATAAGTTGTATTCGTTAGGTAATGAAATCAAATCTTCGATAGAAAGTATCGAGGGTGTTGCCGACCTGAATGTAGAACAACAGGTAGAGCGTCCGCAATTGAAGATAACTCCAAAGCGTGAGATGCTGGCAAAATACGGAATTACATTGCCGCAATTCTCCGATTTTGTAACAGTCATGTTGTCCGGGGAAGTTGTATCGCAAGTTTACAGGGATGGTAAAAGCTTTGACCTCACATTGAAAGCATCGGACGATTATAAAGATCAGGCGGACAAAATACGGAATCTGATGATAGATGCCGGCGATAAGAAAATACCTTTTGAATATGTTGCGGTGGTAACTTCATCCACAGGTCCCAACACCGTAAACCGTGAAAATGCACAGCGTAAAATTGTTGTTTCCGCCAATGTCGCCGATCGCGATTTGCGCAGTGTAGTTAATGATATCAGGGAAAAGGTCGACGGGGATATTACGTTGCCGGAGGGTTATCACATCGAGTATGGAGGACAGTTCGAAAGTGAACAGGCCGCATCGAGAATATTGCTTATTGTGTCTGTTTTTGCTATTATGATTATATTTCTATTGTTGTTCAATCAGTTCCGGAATATCACTCAATCGGCAGTAATACTTCTAAATCTTCCGTTGGCCCTTATCGGGGGAGTATATGCTATTTTGTTTACTTCGGGAGAAATAAGTATCCCTGCCATTATCGGATTTATAGCATTATTCGGGATTGCGACACGGAATGGCATTTTGCTGATGGCGCATTACAATGATTTGGGTAATCATGGATATTCTGTGAATAAGAGTATTCTGCAAGGATCTCTTGATCGTCTGAATCCTATTTTGATGACTGCTTTGTGTTCGGGGTTAGCCCTTATTCCATTGGCTATTCAGGGAGATCTTCCGGGGAATGAGATACAAAGCCCTATGGCAAAAGTTATACTCGGAGGGTTGCTGACGTCCACTTTATTGAATATGTATGTCGTACCTATTATCTACAGGATGCTGAAAAACCGTAAAGAGGTAAAACAAGAGGTTGTTTGACAAAAAAGAATCAAATTATGAGAACAGTAATATATATACTTTTATTATCGCTGCTGTCTGTTGTTCGTGTTGAGGCACAGGATACATTCAGTAAGGTGTTGGGAAGCATAGAAGCGAACAATACAACACTGAAGGCGTACCGGGAACAAGCCAATGCCGATAAGATCGGTAACAGGACCGGCATAAATATGGCTAATCCTGAAGTTGAATTCGGTTATCTCTGGGGGAGTCCTGCCGGAGAAGGCAACCGTACGGATCTGAATGTAACGCAATCTTTCGATTTTCCTACTGCTTACCGCTACAAATCTCAGTTAGCAGCAGGTAAGAATAAGCAGGTCGATCTGACCTATGACCAACAACACAGGGAGATTATGCAGCAGGCACGCGCTTTGTGTGTGGAACTTACCTACCGGACAAAGTTGAATGAACAACTGGCCCAGCGTCTGGAGTCTGCCAGGGAATTGTCTGATGCTTACCAGAAACGTTTCAACCAGGGAGATATAGATGTTCTGGAGAGGAATAAAACCAAACTGGATTTACTCAATACAGAAAAGTTGTATCAGATAAACATGGTTGAAATAAATACGCTGAAAGCCGAACTACAACGGTTGAATGGTGGGGAGCCGGTCCCATATTCGTTCGGTGATTATCCGGACTACCTTTTTCCGCTTGATTTTACAGAATGGTTCGAAAGGGTAAAAGAAAACAATCCCTCGTTGCGTCTGGCCGAACAAGAAATTGAGTTGAGTAAAAAACAGGAGCAACTGACCCGCGCACTGAATCTGCCGAAAATTACAGCCGGCTACACAAGCGAACGTATTCTCGGTACTACATTGCAGGGTTTTACAGTTGGTGTCTCCATCCCTTTATGGGAAGGAAAGAATACCGTAAAGCACCGTAAAGCGCAGACTGTAGCTTTGCAGATGCAGCACGCTGATACCAAACTGCAATTTCAGAATGTATTAAAGAATCAATATGATAAAGCCTCTAAGCTTTCTGTATTACTGAATGAATATCAGGAGACACTGAAGGTTACGAACAATCGCGATTTGTTGAAAAAGGCTTTGGATAAAGGCCAGTTGTCTCTCATAAACTATCTGTTGGAACTTTCGGTATATTATGAAACGACAGATAAGTATTATGAAACGGAAAGGGATTATCAGCTAGCTGTGAGTGAGTTGCAGCAATGGGAACGATAGTTTTTTTACAATTTATATGCATGAAAGGCATCCGTTGGCAATAGCGGATGCCTTTGCTCCGTTTACATCCGGTGAACCAAGTGGACTTAGAGATGTTATTTTAATAAAATTATGCTATTTTTGAATGTCAAAATAGAACCCTTCTTAAAACTGTGGACCTTATGAAGCGATTATCCGGATATATTATCTTAATCATACTGCTGCTAACTACCATCTCTGCTTTTTCCAATAAGCCGCATATTATAAACTTGTACAGGGAAAAATATCAGGCTGATAACAAAAACTGGTCGATAGGACAGGATGAAAGAGGTACTATGTATTTCGGGAATGATATAGGATTGCTCGAATTTGATGGTATAGAATGGAATCTTAACCGGATACCGAATTCATTGATCGCCAGGTCTGTTGCAGTAATGTCGCACAAAACCGTATTCACAGGGAGCTACGAAGAATTTGGCCGCTGGGATAGAGATATTTCGGGGAAGCTTGTTTACACTTCCTTAAGTGATAGCCTGGATAAGGCGCTCTTCAAAAATGATGATTTCTGGAAAATCTGGATTGCGAGCGATTGTGTCTATTTCCAGTCGTTTAGCTCTATATATGTTTATGACTATAATACGGTAAAGCGAATACCGTCCGAGAAAGGCTTCCTGTTCCTTTCAAAAGTACGGGATGAATTTCTTGTACAACAAATGCTGGGTTCGCTTTTCCGCCTGAAGGGGGATAGGCTGGAGAAAATAGAGGGGAGCGAGTTTTTTGAAGGTACGGACGTCCGTGTTATTCTGCCTTACAAGAAAGATCAATACCTGATAGGCACTACATCCAAAGGTATTTATATCTATGACGGGAAGAGCTTTAGAGAGTGGAATCCGCAGCTTTCGGGTATAATGAATTTAAAGGAACTGAGTTGCGGGGTATTGTCTTCGAAAGGATCGTATTATCTGGGTACTATTCTGGATGGGATCTACGAGGTTGACATTGATGGGCGGATTATAGACCATATATCTTCCGAAAATACACTCCAGAATAATACGGTGCTTTCTTTGTATGAAGATAATCTGGGTAATATCTGGGCTGCACTGGATCGTGGAATAGCATATATTCAATACATTGAGAATATGAGTTGTTATACAGATCCCGGAGGAAATACCGGAGCTGTGTATTGTGCCGTGCTTTGGGATAATAAGCTCTTTATTGGTACCAATCAGGGTGTGTTTTACATAGAGAAAGAGGGATTGAATAAGCCGAACGCTCTCTCCGATATGAAACTGATAGATGGGACACAGGGTCAGGTCTGGGCACTCAAGGTTGTTGATGGCGTTCTATATTGTTGCCATAACAAAGGGTTGAAGGAAATTCATAAAAACCTGTCGGTTACCGACGCATTTGCTATAGGTACGGGTATATATAACTTGTCTGAAGCTAAGGTAAGGGATCATGATTTATTGGTGCTTTCCACATATAGTTCGATAAGGATAGTAGATAAGAAAACAGGCCGGGTTTATACTCCCGGCCAGATATCCGAACCAATCATAAATGCTGAGTTTGATCATTTAGGAAACATATGGCTCGAACATTTCAATAGGGGAGTATATCGTTGTAAGCTGGAAGATGATTTTTCGGGTTTCCGGTCTTTTTCATATTATGGAGGTAATAATAAGGACGGATTACCTTATAAACTGAAAATATTTAAGGTTGGAGGGCGTATAGTTTTACTGGGGGACAATCGGTTTTATACATATGATGATATTGAAAACAAGATTGTGTCCAGTTCTTTGCTGAATGAATGTTTCAGTACCGTGCATAATATAAGGCAGATAATTCCGATAAGAGAAAATCAGTTTTGGGCATTGACAGAGGCTGCTATATATAAGTTTTTCTACGATGGTTATGAAATAGCTATAACAGAGAATTATAATTTGGGAATGAACTTGTCTCTTGTTAATGCATATGAGAATGTTTCCATACTAAATGAAACCACGAGCCTCATCTGTCTCGATAATGGGTTTCTGCTATACAATAAAACGACGAAAAGCAAAAATAGCCTTTATAAAGAATTGTTAGCTCCGTATTTTGAATCTATGCGGACTGTAAATATTGACGGCCATATAGAATATAAGGATATAACAAAAAGTACAGAAGTATCTTATAGTTTCAATACTGTAACATTTACCTTTTCATCCAATAATGCGTTTGCCTCAAACTTATCATTTCAGTATATGCTGGAAAATGTGGATAAGGACTGGTCTGTGCCTCAAAAAGTCAATAGCGTTTCTTATGCCCGGCTTCCCCAGGGAAAATATAGGTTTATGATACGGACAATAGATAGTCTGGGTAATTTTTCAGATTCGGTTTCCTATGAATTCGAAATACTGTCTCCCTGGTATCAGACTATCTGGGCATATATGCTTTATATACTGATAATAGTCGGAATATTATATACTACATGGTTGCTGATCCTTCGCCGCTACCGCAACCTTCATTTGCAGAAAATCAGGCAGCGTGAAACAAGGCGTTTGCGGGTATTAGCAGGAGAATTACAGCAGGAAGTGGAACAGAAAAGCGCAGAATTGCTTACTCAGACCTCATTTATCATACAAAAAAATGAACTGATTCTGCGAATAAAAGATATAGTGGATGATTTCTATTCAAAGAACAAGATAAATGCGTTATTGCCTTTATATCACAGGATAAATTCTCTCCTCAATAATAACATGAACTCTGAAGATGACTGGAAAATGTTCCTTATAAAATTTGAAGAGAAACATACCGGATTCTTTAAAAAAATGAAGACCTTATATCCTCAATTGACGAACAATGACCTCCGGCTTTGTGCCTGTCTCAAGCTAAATTTGGAGACAAAAGAAATAGCTTCGTTGATGAATCTTTCGATAAGAGCCGTAGAAAACAGCCGTTACAGGCTGCGAAAAAAATTAAATATCCAACCTTCCCAGAACTTGAATGAGTTTTTTCTTGAAATAGATTGATCGTATTAATTCATTGTTTATTAATCTATTATTTTATTTTGAGAGGTAATAGTGAGGTTGTGGTACTGTTAAAACGTGGAGGTGTGTAATTACGGTGTATTAACTTTTCGAAACACTTTTGTCAGATTATCTACATTTGACATAAAATCTAATATCACGGCATAGATACGATATGGTAATCTAATATCTCTTTTCTCAACCAAAATTAAAGCCTAAAAAATATTTTAAGAATAATTACCATTTCTTTTCAGTCGTTCATAGTAGATTTTTGTTTGATAATGTGTGTTTAAATAAAAAGTAAAACTATGAAAAGTAAACCTAAAAGAACATTTATTACATTAGGAACCGGCTCCTTCTTTATGAGGAGTTTTATGTTCCTTGCTTGCCTTTTACTGGTGAGTACTGTAAGTATTTATGCTCAGACAAAGACTATTACCGGTAAGGTGGCGGATGTCGCCGGCGAACCTCTGATTGGCGTAAGTATTAAGATACAGGGAACCACCTCTGGTACTGTTACAGATGTTGACGGTACATATTCCCTGACGGCCAAATCTGGAGATGTCTTGGAATTCTCTTATGTAGGGATGAAAACGCAATTGGTTACAGTAAGTTCTCAGTCTACAATAAATATGACACTGGAAGATGATGCCCAACTGCTCTCCGAAACTGTAGTAATCGGTTATGGTACAGCTAAGAAACGCGACCTGACAGGTTCTATCGTGAGTATCAAGGCTGATGAGATCGCAAACAGACCATCTGCCAATCCATTGGCTAGTTTGCAGGGTAAAGTGGCTGGTGTTCAGGTGGTGAATACAGGTATTGCGGGACAAGATCCTGAAATCCGGATTCGTGGTACGAATTCGATCAACGGTTACAAACCTCTTTATATTGTAGATGGGTTGTTCAATGATAATATCAGTTTCCTGAATTCTGCCGATATTGAATCGATGGAAATACTTAAAGACCCTTCATCTCTTGCTATATTCGGTGTACGTGGTGCCAATGGGGTTATCATCGTTACAACCAAGAAAGCTAAGGAAGGACAGACCCTGGTTAATATCAATACATCTTTTGGTTTCAAGTCAGTAGTGGACAAGATTAAGATGGCAGATGCAACTCAGTTTAAAGAACTTTATTCGGAGCAATTGGCAAATCAGGGCGCAGCAGCATTTGATTATACAAGATGGACTGCCGATACTGACTGGCAGGATGAAATATTCCAGACAGGTTTCATTACGAACAACAATATCAGCATAACATCTTCTACCGAAAAGAATAAATTCTATATGGGTGTAGGTTATACATCGGAAGAAGGTAACCTGAAGCACGAGGAATATAATAAGGTTACGATCAATTTGAGTAGCGATTATAATATCACAAAAAATCTGAAAGTCGGATTCCAGTTTAACGGAGCCCGTGCGACCCCTCTCAATACGGCAATCGGCTTATACACTGATGGGGTGAAGAGGGCTTTGTATGCAGCACCTATTGCAGCACCATACAATGAACAAGAAGGCTTGTTCAATACGCTTCCTGCTTTCCAGAAAAATGAGGTGTCGAATCCTATGAGCTTTGTGGAATTACAAAAAGGAGTGAACAAAGTTATTGATTACAGGGCTTCCGGAAACGTGTACGGAGACCTTACTTTTTTAAAGAATTTCAACTTCCGGATAATGTACTCTTTGGATTTCGGGTCTTATGACAGCAGGCTGTATACACCAAAAAGGACATTGTTTGATGTGGATACCCAGCAGGCAGTTGTAATGGGTGATGGAAAAACAGCCGTAGAACAGCAAAAACAGAATGAAACAAAGGTTCAGGCCGATTACCTTTTGACTTATACGAACACCTTCGATAAGCATAATATCACAGCAACAGCGGGTTTCACGACTTATTACAACAGCCTGTCAAGCCTTACCGCCAAGCGTGCCGAAGGAAACGGGCTTCCGATTGCTAACGACCCGGACAAATGGTTCGTAAGTATTGGCGACCCGGATGCATCTACTACGGGAAGTACCCAATGGGAGCGTTCTACAGTGTCATTCCTTCTAAGGGCGTTGTATAACTATAACAACAAATATTTGTTCAACGGGTCGTTCCGCCGCGATGGTTCATCCGCTTTCTTCTACACCGGTAACCAGTGGCAGAATTTCTACTCTTTCGGTGGCGGTTGGATCATCAGTGAAGAGGACTTTATGAAGGATAACGGTATTTTTGATTACCTGAAGCTGAAAGGTTCATGGGGTACATTAGGGAACCAGAATATGAGCAGGGTTTATCCGGCTGAACCTATATTGACCAATACCACATCTGCCGTATTCGGTGATAATATTATCCCGGGATATAGCAAACAGTATCTTCCTAATCCTAACCTGAAATGGGAAAAAGTTGAAGCTTGGGAAGCCGGACTGGAAGCTTATTTCCTGAAAAACAAATTGAACTTTGAAGGAGTTTATTATAAAAAGAACACAAAAGACCTGTTGGCCGAAGTACCGGGTATCGCAGGAACTACGCCGGGGCTTGGTAATTTAGGAGAAATAGAAAATAAAGGGGTGGAATTATCCCTGTCATGGAACGACAAGATTGGTTCGGACTGGAGATACGGGGTTAACGCCAATCTGACAACAATCAAGAATAAAGTCATATCCCTCGTTCAGGAAGGATACAGGATTACAGATGGTACTTCCGGACTTCCGATGATGTCGTATACAGAGGCCGGATACCCGATCGGATATTTCTACGGGTATAAGGTGGAAGGTGTATATCAGTCGGCCGACGATATTGCAAACTCCCCTGTAAACAAGTTAGTGACAGTAAGACCCGGAGACCTTAAATTCAAAGATGTGACAGGTGATGGAGAGATTACGACTGCAGACAGAACAATGATAGGTAATCCTACCCCGGATTTCACATACGGCATTTCCTTTAATCTTGGATATAAGAACTTCGATCTGTCTGTTGATATGATGGGCGTGGCGGGCAATGAAATATACCGTACATGGAATATTTATGAATGGTCCCAATTCAATTATCTCGAAGGCCGTATGAATAGGTGGCACGGAGAAGGAACATCAAACTGGGAACCTGTTTTGAACAGATCCCGCGCTATCAACGGAAAAGATTATCCGTCGGAATATTTTCTCGAAGATGGTAGTTTCTTCCGTATCAGAAACATACAATTTGGATATACATTCAGCTCCGAATTGTTGAAGAAACTAAGCATGAGGTCTCTTAGAGTATATATAAATGCACAGAACCCTAAGACTTGGAAGAATAATACCGGGTATTCGCCTGAAATAGGTGGTAGCGCTACTGCATTCGGTATAGATTCTAATCCATATCCAATACCTGCGGTTTATACATTTGGTTTAAATCTCACATTTTAATAGGTAAAATATTATGAAACGAATTTTTAATAAATATATATATGTAACGATAATCGCTGTAATAGCATTATCTATTGTCGGGTGTAGCGATTTTCTGGACAGAAGCCCTCAGGGAAGCTTTACTGAAGACGATGATACCAGCGGTGGCCTGGAAGCAAATGTATTCGGTGTTTACTCAAAAATGAGAAGCTATAATATAACAGCTGGTATTCCGGCCTTTGCTGTGCACATGTTCCGGTCCGAAGACTCGGAAAAGGGTAGTACAGATAATGACGGGCCGGATAATGCCCGGTTCTGGGACGATTTTGAATACACTCCGTCGAATGGTATACTTGGAACATACTGGAACCACAACTATTCCATTATACACGATTGTAACTCGGTGATCGATACTTTGCGGAAAATAAATAATCCTGAATTTAATAGCCTGGAAGCCGAAGCTAAGTTCTTCAGGGCATACTGTTATTTCAATCTGGTGAGAGCCTGGGGCGACGTACCTTTGATCGATTTCAAGATCACAGATGCTTCACAGGCCAATATAGCCAAAAGCCCGGCATCGGCAATATATCAGTTAATTGATGCCGACCTGACTTATGCTACTGCTAATCTTCCTGTAAGTTGGGAGGCTAAATATGTAGGCCGCCTGACATGGGGGGCTGCGAGATCGTTGCATGCCCGTACGTACATGATGCGTAACGACTGGGGCAACATGCTGGCTGCTTCCAAGGAGGTTATTGATTCTAAGATATATAATCTGAATACCGCAGTAGATCAGGTATTTACTGATGCCGGTGAAAACTGTGGCGAATCTATATTCGAACTGCAATGTACAGCTACTTCGGCTAAACCAGCCAGTACGGACATCGGTAGCCAGTTTTGCCAGGTACAGGGAGTCAGAGGAGCCGGTGAATGGAATCTTGGCTGGGGCTGGCATATGGCTACAAGCGAAGTGGCAAAAGCTTTTGAGCCCGGAGATCCCCGTAAAGATGCTACACTGTTATATTTCAGAAGACCGGGCGAACCGATCACTCCGGAAAATACGAACAAACCATACGGGGAATCCCCCGAGTCTTCCGCTATGGGTGCATACTTCAACAAGAAAGCTTATACGAATCCTGCAATGAGAGCTAAATATACAAGAGAAGGATTTTGGGTTAATATACGTATTATCCGTTACCCGGATGTAATTCTTATGGCGGCAGAAGCGGCAAATGAGACGGGTAACACGGACGATGCATTGGAATATCTGGAAATGGTAAGAGCCCATGCCAGAGGTGCCAGTTCTTCTATTTTACCAAAAGTAACAACGACGGATATGGTTGAACTGAGAAAAGCGATACAACGTGAAAGAAGGGCGGAATTAGCTCTTGAGCCGGATCGTTTCTACGATTTGGTACGTTGGGGTACTGCGACAGAGGTGCTACATGCTGCCGGTAAAACGAATTATCAGAACAAACACGCTCTGCTTCCGGTTCCTCAATCGGAAATAGACAAGTCAAACGGAGTTTTGAAGCAAAATCCGGACTATTTGTAAAGATTGTTATTGGTTGATTGGTAAAGGCGTATCGAAAGAATTTTTTTCTTTACCGCAAAGGCCGCAACGTTTTTCGCGAATTTAGCGTGATTGTTTGCATCCTTTGCGGTTACGGCTTTTGATACAGCTTTGACGTTATGTGAACTTAAAAGGAGAAAAAGGTAATAAAAAGGCAAAAAGGTTAAAAAATTATGAAAAGGTTATTGGTTCTGGCGTTAAGCCTTTGTACTCTCGGCTTGACAGCACAGAAAAACGTGTCGAAGGATCCTAAGATGGATAAGTTTGTAAGTGACTTGATGGGCAAAATGACGCTGGAAGAAAAGATAGGACAGCTCAATCTGCCGAGTTCCGGGGATATTACTACCGGACAGGCCAAAAGCAGCAACATTGCCGAGAAGATCAAGAAAGGAGAAGTCGGAGGTCTGTTCAATATAAAAGGTGTTGAAAAAATCAGGGATGTACAACGAATTGCCGTAGAAGAAAGCCGTCTTAAAATTCCTTTGATATTCGGGATGGATGTTATTCACGGATATGAGACTGTATTTCCTATTCCGTTAGGCCTGGCTGCTACTTGGAATATGGCTGCCATAGAGCAATCGGCACGTATTGCGGCGATTGAAGCCAGTGCAGATGGTATCAGCTGGACTTTCAGCCCTATGGTGGATATTTCCCGCGATCCTCGCTGGGGACGTTTCTCGGAAGGGAGCGGTGAAGATCCTTATCTCGGAGGACAGATAGCAAAAGCGATGATTCATGGTTATCAGGGAGTAGGAGACAAGGCTTATGCGCTCAATTCGAATATAATGGCTTGTGTGAAGCATTATGCATTATATGGCGCGGGTGAAGCCGGCCGGGATTATAATACCGTGGATATGAGCCGTATTCGTATGTTCAATGAATATCTGTATCCTTATCAGGCTGCTGTGGATGCAGGTGTCGGTAGTGTGATGGCTTCATTTAACGAGGTAGACGGAGTCCCTGCTACCGCAAATAAATGGCTGATGACAGATGTACTGCGCGACAAATGGGGATTCAAAGGATTTGTAGTAACCGACTATACAGGTATCAGCGAAATGATAGATCACGGTATAGGAGATTTGCAAACCGTTTCGGCCCGCGCTCTAAAGGCTGGTATTGATATGGATATGGTCAGTGAAGGACTGGCTACCGTAGGTAAATCGCTCAGAGAAGGAAAAGTTACTCAAGCCGAAATAGATCAGGCATGCCGCCGTGTATTGGAAGCCAAGTATAAACTGGGTTTATTTGCCGATCCTTATAAATATTGTGATGTAAATCGTGCCAAAACAGAGATATATACACCGGAACACCGTGCTGTAGCGCGAAAAATAGCTTCGGAAAGTTTTGTACTGCTTAAAAACGCCAACAATACGCTGCCATTGAAAAAACAAGGCACTATTGCTGTCGTAGGTCCATTGGCTGATACCCGTTCAAATATGCCGGGCACATGGAGCGTGGCCGTGAACCTCGATACTGCCAGGACAGTTGTGGAGGGAGTACAGGCTGTAGCCGGAGCGAATGTAAAGGTCGTATATGCGAAAGGCAGCCATCTGATAAGTGATCCTGTTTATGAAGAGCATGCCACTATGTTTGGCCGTACTCTTCACAGAGATAAAGAGACACGCTCGGATGAAGAGATGCTGAAAGAGGCTTTGGATGTAGCGAAGAGCGCGGATGTAATCGTGGCTGCTCTCGGCGAATCGTCGGAGATGAGCGGTGAATCGAGCAGCCGTACCAACCTGGATATTCCGGATGTACAAAAAACTCTATTGAAGGAATTATTAAAAACAGGCAAACCCGTTGTATTGGTATTATTCACAGGCCGCCCTTTAACCCTGACATGGGAAAACGAAAATGTACCCGCTATCCTGAATGTTTGGTTTGGTGGGACGGAAGCAGCGGAAGCCATCGGCGATGTATTGTTCGGGGATGTTAACCCAAGCGGTAAGCTGATAGCTACTTTCCCTAAAAATGTAGGACAAATACCATTATTCTATAATCATAAGAATACTGGCCGTCCGCTTCAGGAGGGAAAATGGTTTGAGAAGTTCCGTAGCAACTATCTCGATGTAGACAACGATCCGCTTTATCCGTTCGGATATGGCCTTAGTTATACGACGTTCGAATATAGCGATGTGAAATTGAGTTCTGCATCTATTGATGGCAAAGGGGAACTGACAGCGAGTGTAACAGTAACCAATAAAGGAAAAGCTGATGGAGCGGAAGTTGTACAGTTGTATATCCGCGACCTCGTAGGCAGTGTAACCCGTCCCGTGAAAGAGTTGAAAGGATTCGAAAAAGTATTTATCAGGGCCGGTGAATCTAAAACGGTAAGTTTCAGGATCACTCCCGAATTATTGAAGTTCTATAATTACAACCTTGATTATGTGTTCGAACCCGGGGATTTCGATGTAATGATCGGAGGAAACAGTCATGATGTTAAATCGGCGCGATTCACATTGAATTAAATCATTAAACAGGAAAAATATGAAAAAGATACATCTTTCTTTTATCCTGCTTGGTTTGCTATCTGTTATCGTTAGTTGTAATCGTAGTCCGTCAACTAATCGGACGGAAAATAACAGCGACTCGACAGAGATATCAGATGAGGCTTTGCTGGATAGTGTTCAGCGCAGGACGTTCCTGTATTTTTGGGATGGAGCCGAGCCAAACAGCGGGATGGCACGCGAACGTTTTCATGTAGACGGAGAATATCCGCAAAATGACAAAAGTACAGTTACATCCGGCGGTAGCGGATTTGGTATAATGGCTATGGTTGCCGGAATCGAACGTGGCTATGTTACACGGCAACAAGGTCTGGAGCGTATGATCCGGATTGTAAATTTTCTGGAAAAGGCCGACTCTTTCCACGGTGTATATCCTCACTGGTGGGATGGCGAAACCGGAAAAGTGAAGGGTTTCAGCGATAAGGACAATGGCGGAGATTTAGTGGAAACCTCTTTCCTGCTACAAGGACTACTGGCTTTGCATCAGTACTACGTTGATGGTTCGGACCCTGAAAGAGCTTTGGCTGCACGTATTGATAAAATATGGAAGAATGTAGACTGGAACTGGCATCGAAACAGCAAAAACGTATTGTACTGGCATTGGAGTCCCAATCACTCATGGGAAATGAATTTCCCTATACGGGGGTATAACGAATGCCTTATTACATATGTACTGGCGGCTTGCTCACCTACACATGGCGTACCTGCCGAAGTATATCATGAAGGCTGGGCCGAAGGTGGTAAAATAATAGGGACGCATGAACTGGAAGGCTATACATTAAACATGCGTTATCAGAGTAATAGCGGAGTGGGGTCTTTGTTCTGGGCGCATTATTCTTTCCTTGGCCTTAATCCTACAGGACTGAAAGATAAATATGCCGATTATTTCCAGGAAATGAAGCATTATACTTTGATTAACCGGGCTTATTGTATCCGCAATCCGAAGGGGTATAAGGGATATGGTGAAGATGCCTGGGGATTGACAGCCAGTTATTCCGTAAAAGGATATGCAGCCCACGAACCGGATGAGGCCGGCGATCATGGCGTAATAGCTCCTACTGCGGCATTATCTTCTATTGTTTACACACCGGAAGAATCGATGAAAGTAATGAGGAATCTGTATAATATGGGAGATAAAGTATGGGGACAATATGGGTTTTATGATGCATACAGTGAAACTGATAATTGGTATCCGAAACGTTATCTGGCTATCGATCAGGGGCCTATAGCGGTTATGATAGAGAACTACCGTTCGCAACTGTTGTGGAATCTTTTTATGAGCCATCCCGATGTGCAAAGAGGACTGAAAAAATTAGGTTTTGAATCATTTGCATTAAAATAAATACTCTTTTTTTGCTAAGGGCCGTATCCAGGTACGGCCTTTTATCCGGATAAATATCCAACAGGAACTATTATAAGGCCGGGAGCTTTGAAATATGAGCGGAACTGAGGCTTTATGGCTATCTTTGATAGTCTAATATTAAATATATAATTATGAAAAGGAGTATCTTCATTTTTATCTTGTTTGTATGTACTGTGTATGGCTTTGCCCAGTTCAGGAATGCCTCGTATATGGTAAACGGATATACCTTGCCTTATCTGGTAATGTTTCCGGAAAACTATGATGCTACTAAACAATATCCATTGGTAGTAATGTTGCACGGTGCGGGAGAACGCGGCGACGATAACCAAAAGCAGCTGACGCATGGCAAGCAGTTTTTGTCAGAACACTTTCAGTCTGCCTATCCGGCTGTCGTTATTGTACCGCAATGTCCTGCAAATAGTTACTGGTCTAATGTAGTGAGGCATCAGATCGATGATAAGATGACCCTGACCTTCGGATTGTCCGACGAACCTACACAATCGATGAAGACGGTTATGGGGCTTATTCAGGATTGGTTATCGTCCGGTAAGGTAGATGTGAGCAGAGTGTATATAGGAGGTCTTTCTATGGGAGGGATGGGTACCCTGGAAATATTGTGGCGTATGCCCGGGACTTTTGCCGCGGCATTCCCTATATGTGGAGGAGCTGATTTAAGCAAGCTTCCGTTATATGCGAAGCATACAGCAGTATGGCTTTTCCACGGGGATGACGATTCGGTGGTTCCGGTAACGAACTCCAGAGATATTTACGCGCGGCTGAAAACATTGGGCTGTGATGTCGAATATACTGAGTATAAAGGAGTGAATCATGGCAGTTGGGTGAATGCTTTCGCTGAAAAGGAGTTGGTTCCCTGGCTGTTTAAGCATAAAAAATAAAAGATTGGTTTGGTTATATTTTAAGGCAAGGTTGTTTTAGGTTGGGCTGTCTGTTAAATAATATTCAGTTCAGTATGTAAGTGGTTAGAAAGGCTGTATAATGATTGTATCATTATGCAGCCTTTCCTTTATTCTGCAAATCAAGGGCTAAGATTACCATACAAATGATAGTTGATTTTAGAAAATACTTTATCTATATAGTAAGCAGTGATACGTTACGGGTAAACAAGATACGGATTATACAGCTAACTGTAAAAACTGTTACCTATGTTACTTTTTAACTATATATTGTAAATATAGGTTAACACAAAGCGGTCTTTGAAATGATTATTGTTAATGAAGAGTGGAAAAGGTTACAATTGAAGAGACAGAAAGAGTGTTACCTTTTAGTAAGTAATAAGTTTTAAGTAATAAGTAAATAGATACGAGTAAACAAGATACCAGATACGAGTTGATGACTGTTAACTGTTTACTGTTAACTGATATATCTGTTACCTTTGTTACTTTTTAATAAAAGCCTCAGTGAGACTCAGTGTCTTCTCAGTGGTTCTCAGTGTAACATAAAAAAACTGTTACTTTTGTTACCTTTTAACAAGTAACAGCAATCTTGTTGCTTCGGCAAACATTGTTTGGTATATTGACGATCAGCATATTTTTATTTTCCCAAATAGCTTATTTAGCCCTGTTTCTATTTAGCTATCAACAAAATTCCCTACTTTTGCATAGATTTAAAATATATTAATTGTGATTTCAGTAGAAGGACTTACGGTAGAATTCGGAGGATTTACCCTCTTTGATGATATATCGTTCGTAGTGAATAAAAAAGACAGGATTGCCCTTGTGGGGAAAAACGGAGCGGGTAAATCTACCATGCTCAAAATATTTGCAGGATTGCAACCACCTACACGAGGCAATATCTCGTATCCCAAAGATATAACAATCGGCTATTTGCCCCAACATATGACCCTCAAAGAGGGGAATACGGTTTTTGAAGAAGCATCCCTGGCTTTCGAACATATTCAGAAAATGGAAGCCGAACTGGAGTATGTCAACCAACAACTTGCCGAAAGAACGGATTACGAATCGGAAGCATACCATAACCTGATAGAGAAATCAGCCCATCTGAACGAACAGTTTCTGATGTCGGGCGGAAATAACTTTCAGGCTGAAATAGAGAAAACTCTGACCGGTTTAGGTTTTAACCGTACGGATTTTACCCGCCCCACCAGCGAATTCAGCGGAGGATGGCGTATGCGTATAGAACTGGCTAAGTTGCTGCTTCAACGACCGGAAGTTTTACTCCTCGACGAGCCGACCAACCATCTGGATATAGAATCCATTCAATGGCTCGAAAACTTTCTGGCAACCCGTGCTAATGCCGTGATTCTTGTTTCGCACGACAGGGCTTTTCTGGATGCGGTTACACAGCGCACGGTGGAAATATCTCTCGGGCGTATTTACGATTATAAAGTCCCGTATTCTAAATATGTGGAACTGCGCAAAGAGCATAGGGAACATCAGATGCGTGCTTTCGAAAACCAGCAGAAACAGATACAGAAGACCGAAGAGTTTATCGAACGTTTCCGTTATAAGGCAACAAAAGCCGTACAGGTACAATCGCGAATCAAGCAGCTCGATAAAATAGAGCGGCTCGAGGTGGATGACGAAGATAATGCCATGCTGAATCTGAAATTTCCACCGGCTCCCCGTTCCGGTTCGTATCCCGTGATAACTGAAAATGTGGAGAAGAGTTATGGCGATCATCTTATATTCAGGGATGTGACCTTCACTATCAACAGAGGGGACAAAGTCGCTTTTGTAGGTAAGAACGGAGAAGGTAAATCTACGTTGGTAAAGTGTATCATGGGTGAAACCGACTTTAAAGGAAAATTGGAGCTGGGGCATAATGTAAAGATCGGTTATTTCGCCCAGAACCAGGCTCAATTGCTCGATGAGGAGAGAACCGTGTTTGAAACAATAGACTATGTTGCTGTGGGCGATATTCGTACTAAAATACGGGATATACTCGGCGCTTTTATGTTTGGTGGCGAAGCCTCTGATAAGAAGGTGAAGGTCCTTTCGGGAGGAGAACGCAGCCGTCTGGCGATGATCCGCTTATTGCTAGAACCTGTAAACCTGCTGATCCTGGATGAGCCTACCAATCACCTCGATATGAAATCGAAAGATGTCCTGAAAGATGCATTGAGGGAATTTGAGGGCACCGTGATTGTTGTATCGCACGACCGTGATTTCCTGAACGGTTTGGTGGATAAGGTATATGAATTTGGCAACCGGCAGGTGAAAGAGCATCTTGGAGGAATCTATGAGTTCCTGCAACGCAAAAAGATGGATAGCCTTAAAGAACTGGAAGTGTCGGCGAATGTCTCTTCCAGAAATGAGGAGCCGGAGAAAATAGCGGAAGACCCTGTAAGTAAGCTTTCTTATGGGGAACGTAAAGAGTTGAGCCGCCAGATAAAGAGAATAGAAAAACAAATCTCGGATATTGAGCATACAATTGAGAACAAAGAAAGCGAGATAGCAGATATTGAAATGAAACTGGCTACGCCCGAAGGTACGGCTGATACTTCCCTTTTCGAGAAACACGGGCAACTGGCAAAGGAACTGGAGAAGGATATGATCCGGTGGGAGGAACTGACGGTGGAACTGGAGAATATGAAGAATAATACTTAACCTGATAATAAGATTTACTATGAGAACCAATTTGCTGATATTATTGTTATCACTATCGGCCTGCGTGATGGGGCAGGAAATTAAAGAGAATATTTTGGATAATCAGATTTATATAGACCGGATGGCCGTATTTAAGGCCAATCCCCTGGAACACGGGCAGATCGTATTTCTTGGCAACAGCCTTACCCAAGCAGGGAAATGGGAAGAATACTTTCCCGGAATGAATGTTGCAAACCGGGGCATTGCCGGCGATAATGTGTTCGGTATGCTGGGGCGCCTGCGAGAGATAATCGACGCCAAACCGATGAAACTCTTTCTAATGGCGGGAATCAATGATATTTCGTTAGGACGTTCGAATGAAAAGATAATGGTCGGCATCAAATCCCTCATTTATCAGGTAAAAAGCGGAAGTCCCGATACGCAGATATTTGTACAGAGCCTGCTACCTATGAATAAGGATGTCTGCATGTATGAACGGATGAGGGGTAAGGAAAAGCAGATCGAAGACCTGAATAAGGAAATCCGCAGGTTCTGCAAAGAAGAATCCATTACATTTATAGACCTGTACCCGTTCTTCCTTGCAAAGAAACGTTTGCTGAATGCCGGATATACGGGTGACGGGCTTCATCTGAATGATGCGGGTTATGCCGTTTGGAAAGAACAATTACAATCATATATCTATTAATTTATAACAAATGAGAACAATTTATTATTTACCGATTGCTGTTCTCGCCTTTGCTTCCGTCAGTTGCAAAGACAAGACAAATACTCAGACGAACGTGGAAGTGAAAAGCTTTGATATTGCCAATCTGGATACTACAGCTATCCCCAGCAACGATTTTTATCAGTATGCTACAGGCGGATGGGCAAAAGCCAATCCGATAAAGGATGAATATGCCCGTTACGGCTCTTTCGACCAGCTGGCAGAAGAGAACCAGAAACAAGTGAAAGGTCTGATTGAAGACCTGGGAAAGACAGAGCATAAACAAGGTTCTGTAGAGCAAAAGATCGGAGACTTGTTTGCTATCGGTATGGATAGCACAAAGCTCAATGCCGATGGGGCAAAACCTATTCAACAGCAGCTTGACGCGATTAAAAAAGCAGCCAGTACAGCGGATATCATTAAGTTATCCGGCGAATTGAGGAAATATGCAAGCTCTCCTTTCCTCGCTCTTTATGTGGGTGCCGACGATAAGAACAGTGCGATGAATATCGTTCAGCTATATCAGGGTGGACTGGGACTTGGCGAACGTGAATATTATGTTGCTACCGATTCCACTTCTGTTGCTATCCGTAAAGGATATAGCGATTTGATCCGGATACAGTTTGTAAATGCAGGGTATGCAGAAGCCGATGCGGTAAAAGCTGCCGATGCAGTTCTTAAAATAGAA
The DNA here is from genome assembly GCF_054657735.1 of Dysgonomonas termitidis. NCBI lineage: Bacteria > Pseudomonadati > Bacteroidota > Bacteroidia > Bacteroidales > Dysgonomonadaceae > Dysgonomonas > Dysgonomonas termitidis. The sequence goes on from NZ_BAAHYD010000003.1 coordinate 1,426,380, forward strand.
ACGGCTTTGGCTCAGGACCACTTCAAGAAAGAGGATACCAGAAAGCCTGAACTGAACTATCATAAGATGAAAGTTGAGGAACTGAACAAATCCGTTGCCAACTTCGACTGGAAAGCATTCTTCGATGCTGCCGAGGCGAAAGACTTTACTGAGATCAATGTGGCTCAGGTAAAACCGGTTGCTACAGCCGTAAAACTTATCCAGACACTACCTCTTGAAGAATCGAAAGCATATCTTTCGTGGTGTGTGATCGATGCCGCGGCTTCGTATCTGAGCGATAACTTCGTAAATGCCAATTTTGACTTCTATGGTAAACAACTAAGTGGCCGTAAGGCATTACAACCCCGCTGGAAGCGTACGGTAAGCACTGTCGACGGTGCATTGAGCGAAGCTGTGGGACAAATGTATGTTGCTAAGTATTTCCCTGCCGAAGCCAAAGAAAGAATGGTGAAACTGGTGAAAAACCTGCAAGTGACTTTGGGTGAGCGTATCAACAACCTCACATGGATGAGTCTTGAAACGAAGCAGAAAGCTCAGGAAAAACTGAATGCTTTTAATGTGAAAATCGGCTATCCGGACAAATGGAAGGACTATACAACCCTCGAAATCAAGAAAGACGAAAGCTATTGGGCCAATATGGTCAGGGCTGAACAATTTTCTTATAACGAGATGATTAAGAAAATCAATAAGCCTGTGGATAAGGAAGAATGGCATATGCCGCCGCAAATGGTGAATGCATATTACAATCCTACGACTAACGAAATCTGTTTCCCTGCCGGTATCCTGCAACCTCCGTTCTTCTATCTGGATGCTGATGATGCTGTAAACTACGGGGCAATCGGTGTTGTTATCGGTCACGAGATGTCTCATGGCTTCGACGATCAGGGTAGCCAGTACGATAAAGCAGGGAACCTCGCAAACTGGTGGACAGCAGACGATTCCAAGAAGTTTACCGAAAGAGCGCAAGTACTTGTCCAACATTTCAGCAGGATAGAAGTCCTACCGGGCGTATTTGCCAACGGTGAATTTACACTGGGAGAAAATATCGGTGACTTCGGCGGCCTGCAAATATCCTATAATGCATTCGAAAAGACTGATGAAGCTAAAGCTGGTGCCAAAATAGACGGCTTTACCCCTGCCCAGCGTTTCTTCCTTTCCTATGCTGGTGTATGGGCTGGTAATATCCGTGATGAAGAAATACTCCGCCGTACCAAAATGGACCCTCACTCATTGGGAAAATGGCGTGTAAACGGTGCTCTGCCACATATCAATGCATGGTATGATGCATTTGGTATTACAGAGAAAGATTCCTTGTTCCTTCCTAAGGATAAACGTGCAGATATCTGGTAACTGATTTTTTAATGTGCTGATGAAATAATGTGCCGATATGCCAATGAGTAAATCCGGAAATTAGCAAATTGCCTGATACCGGAACTTGTATTCATTGGCATATCGGCATATTTGACAATTGGCACATTACTTCTAATTCTTAGTCAGGTCTTTTACTGTTTTCAGTCAACAGTGAGCAGCCTGCTAACCCGTAACTCGTAACTTTCAAAAAAAGGTAACAGATATATCAGTAAACAGTTACCAGTAAACAATTAGAACTCCTTTATACTTACTACTTGTTAAAAAGTAACATAGGTAACAGTTTTTACAGTTAACTGCAAATAACTCATATCTTGTCTACTCGTAACTTGTAACTGCCCTAGGGCGAAGAAATAACATTCGCCGAAGCGAAGGCGAGGCAAACTTGTAACTGTTAAAAGGTAACACTCTTTTTCTCAACTGTAACCTTTTCCCCTCTTCATTAACAATAATCATTTCAAAGACCGCTTTTAGTTAACCTATATTTACAATATATAGTTAAAAAGTAACATAGGTAACAGTTTTTACAGTTAACTGTAAATAACTCATATCCCGTCTACTCGTAACTTCTCCAATATATAGATAAACATAAGGGAATCCCATTACAAAAAAAGAGGCGCTTTAGCAATTGCTAAAGCACCTCTCTGAGCAAGATATATATTCTGTCTTTATTCTGTGGTCGCAGCCGTTTCGCCTTCAATTTTCTTGATTTGCTCTTCGGCTTTGTTCCTTAGGTTTTGAGCCTGTTTTTCGGCCTCATCCACCAGCTTCTTTCCGGCGCCTTTTGCTGCAGCTTTTGCGAGAACATTACTGCCCGCTTTAGCTACCAGATTATCAGATTGCTTTTGTGCTTCTTCTACGAGTTTTTTGGCGGCATTGTCTGCTTCAGCCCTGATTTTTTCTATCTGCTTAGCTTTTTCTTCCGATAAGGAAGTTGCAGTACCGTCACTATTCTTTCCGCCAAGCAGGCCGCTGACAATTGACGATGCGGCATCGGTTACCAGAGCTTTGGTGTCCACTCCGATTTTAGGACTGGAGAAAGTACCGCCGATAGTGATAGGCACATTGTTGATATAATTATTTGCCAAGGATTTAGGCAGGGTTACAGTTCCTTTGTAATTGATACTTTGGTCGAGTCCGGTAGAACCTTCCAGTTTCATCATACCTCCGTTTCCGATATTTATATTGAATGGCTTGGTAATAATCTGCCCGTTATCGATATTGAACGGCAGATTCAAATCTTTCGGGGATATAGACTTCAGCGCGTCGGTTTTCAATGCGGATGAAAGGGCTGTAAGTGCGGCTACATTCTCTACCTTTACATCGCTTGTCTGTAAAGCGCCGCTACCGGTAAGACTTGCAAGGGTTTGCATGATGGATTGTCCCAGTGAAGTATTGAATTTCAGATTCATGGAATATGTACCGATCAGGCTTTCGAAGATAGGGGCGAATTTCTGGATTGATTCCACCGATTTGAATGTTTCTGCAAATGATACTTTTGACAACGCGATGTCAAAATCTACTTTCGGTGTTTTAGGGTCGGACGTGTTATATGACCCGTTGACCTTAGCGGAACCGCCCAATGCGTTGGCACTGACGTTATTCAGCGTCAGTATTCCGTTCCTTACAGTCATGTTGCCCGCCATATTTGTAATGTTCATTTTGCCATATACGATTTGGTTAAGGACAGCACTTAGTGTGAAATCTATATTCTTAGGGATAATGATGTCTTCTGAAGTCGCCGATGTGCTATCTGCCGTGGCTGTACCCGATGTTTCGCTGCTAATGAAGTCGTTGGCATTCAGATAATTTGATTTTATATTCAACTGGCCTTTCAGTGTCTGGTCTTTCAGCGCATAAGCGATAAAGTTTTCCAGGCGGCCGTTTGCCGAGATGTCGTTCTTGCCGATTTTTACTTCCAGCGAAGGTAGATTTACATAACGCGGGGTAAACTCGAGGGATGCATTGTTGATCAATACTTCCGGCATATCGGTAGCTTTGTATGCCATATTATTTAATTCCAGCTTACCGGTTGCCGATACATTTTCATATTGTTCTTTTTCTATAGCCGACATTTTTGTGGCCAGATTGATGTTGGCTGTGATTATACCATTCAGTTCCGTACCTTTTTCCAAAGGATACACTTCCTTTATCATACCCAGATTGATTGTACCGTTGGCATACGCTTTCAGGTTAGGATCACTCATCGGGGTGGTAATATTCAGGTTTCCGCTGAACGGATTTCCTCCCAGATTGAAGCTGAATTTGCTGATGTCGATAATCATATTATCCAGCGAACCGCCTTTACTGTTTATATTCACTGCCACATTGATGTCGTTCACCGATTTTGGTAATGACGGATACTGGAACATAGCATTGCTTATACCTATCTTCACATCGAAAGCAGGGTAATTCTCCCCTTGCCAAAGCCCTTTGATATAGGCGTCCAGAGTCGCTGTCCCCGATGTTTTCACATCTTTGAAGTCGGCTGTGTACATGGCCGGAACAAGGGAGAGTATATCTTTGAATTGTGTGTCGGGAGCATTCAGTTTCAGGTCAAAATCCATATCCTCATAGTTTTTGCCCTGCATTGTAAACCATCCGTCGATAGAGGCTTTCAGTTCGTTTAACCTGATTTCACTCTTGTCGAATGTGAACTTCATATTGTCGAAATTCGCGTTGATGGTAGCGTCCGCATTTCCTTTTACTTTGTTCAGGTAAGGGATGCCGTCCATATAGAATGAAATTTCACTGATCTCGGAGGTCGTTTTTATCGTTGTTTCGCTGGCAGAGAAATCACCGGATATTTCACCGCTCCATTTGTTGAGCACGAGTTTCATTTTTGTGGAATCGTTCTGATAAACTATGTTACAGTCATTCACTGTAATTCTTTTCAGATTCAGGTTAAACGGAGTACTGTTTTCAGCCTGGGCACCAGCCGCAGTAGAATCCGTTTTCATTATATCATAATTGGTACGGCCGTCGGCCAGCACTTTCGCATATACGGAAGCCCTGTCCAGATTGATTCTGGAAATCTTGTAGTTACTTCCGAAGAGGCTCATCAGATCGATAGTCACGCTACCAGATTTAGCCTGTATTAGTGTATCTTTCTCGAAATCACCGATACCTGTAATGCTTGCGTCTTCGAGAGATAATGTGGCATTGGGGAAATTGGAAAATAAATTGAGACCGAAATCTTTAATATCTACTTTGGCATTCAGTTGTTCGTTGGCAACGTTGAGTACCGCGGTTTTAATTTTGTCCTTAAACAAAAAAGGTATTGATATCATTGCTATTATAATGACTATCAACACTACGCCAATAATGGTTAATACTTTCTTCATAATTCATTGATTTTTCGTAATTTGTTCTGTTTGCATATTTAGAGTATGTTTAAATTCTGACTGAATATTTTATTATGACTTTCTTTCCGTTCATTTTTCATTTCTTTTTAGCTGTTTTTTCTGTTCACTCAGCTCATCAAATAATCCGTTATTATGGTTTCGCGAACGAAAAAACATGTCAAAAATAACTCTAAAAATTGGAACGAATAAAATTTAAACAGACTCTTATAATATAACGGAAAGTTTTTGTGTTTGTTTTAAGGCCGGTTTAAGTTTCGTTACAAAATTTCTTGACGGATTAAAGCAAGACCTTACTTTTTAAATCGGGCATATACGCTTAGTGGAAGATTTTTTCCCGATTTTTCCGGCACAATCAGTTCGCCGAACTGGCAGTCTTTCACATCCGGAAAATAATCTTTTATCAGATTCTCAGCGATGACAGCCGAGAACCCCATCGAATAAAGATTGAGTATAAGGAATGAATCTTTTTGCGCTAATAGTTCCCGGCATAACTGCATCAGTTCGGCAATATTCTCTTCCAGTATCCATTTTTCCCCGTCGGGTCCGCGTCCATAAGCGGGAGGGTCAAGTATTATACCGTTGTATTTCTTTTCACGCTTTACTTCCCTGCGACAGAATTTAAGGGCGTCTTCTACTATCCAGCGAATATTATCCAGTGCTGAAGCTTCCATATTTTCACGCGACCATGTAATCACCTGCCGCACCGAATCCACATGTGTTACATCTGATCCGGCACTTTTAGCGGCGATAGAGGCTCCGCCCGTGTATGCAAAGAGATTGAGAACTTTAGGTTCCTCCACTTTCATTGCTTTGATTGTATCGTAGATGAAGTTCCAGTTTTCAGCCTGTTCGGGAAATATGCCGACGTGCTTGAATGAGGTCAGCCCCAGACGGAATTTAAGGTTCATTTCCTTATACTTATAATTGATGAACCACTGGTCAGGCATTCCTTTTTTTTGAGTCCACACGCCTTTATCGTTACCATCCTGGGAAGTTTTTCCTTTCTCCCTTTTGAATATGGCATCCGGCATATTTTCCCATTCTTTTTCCGATAATGATTTGCGCCATACGGCTTGTGGTTCGGGGCGGCGTATAATGTATTTGCCGAATCGCTCTAACTTTTCATATTCTCCCGAATCGATCAGTTCGTACTCGATCCAGTGCTGAGGTTGTAATAGTTGCATATTCATTTTTTTCGGTATAGCCTGATTTTAAACGCCATGTCAAAACTGATCTGGTGTTCGTAACAAAATCTTTTTTCCATAATGGAATTTAACCGTACAAAGGTAGGTTTATAAATAATACCAAATGTAAATGAATTGAAAAAATAAACGTATCCATTAAGCACAAATCCCACAGCTGCATATTTCCGTTCCTGATCCTGCCTCATTATGCCTAATCTTGTATAATAGTCTGTGTCTGTGTTTATCAAAGTATTTTTATTGTTATGATATTTGGTTGCCCACCAATCTGTATATGCATAACTTATACCATAGCCCAAAGAAAAAGATTTGTACTTATGGTTATTGGAAACAGTGATGTGATATATATTAAATCTTTCTGTGTCGTTATAACCTATATCCCATCCGCAACCGAAAGGGATATCTCCTCCCAGTGTGGCACTTGTCGTCAGATTAATGAATTTATTATTATTGTAATAATAATCAAAACCCGCAGCGAAACCCAGGCCGGAACCTCTCTCCATATACAGGCCGGGTGTTAGCTTTAGTATTGTATAGCCCGGATACAAAAAAGGGGAGGAAAGGTTGAGATAGAAATCGCCTTTTTGGGCAAAGTTTTCTTTACTAAAATATTGTTTCTTTCTTTCAGGTATGGAAGACCTGTATTTATGTTCATATCTGGATTCATAATTTTTTCTTACAAAATCTAATCTGTCTCTTTGGGTTGCGCTAATAACTCTGTTTTTAATTAAAAACAAATTCAGGCTGTCATCGAACAAGAGTAGCCTGGCATCGTAAAAATCGGATATTTTAGGATTTACGCTTATTTGTTTTTTCAGGCCATTGTTTTTTATTATAAACCGTAAAGAGTCCTCATTTCTGGGAACCCTCATTTTTATGCTGCCATACTCTTTTTCTTTCTCCGTTTTTATTGTATCCGATTTATAGATAATTTCTGCCGGATTTTTAGTATATACGAATATATCGACATTCTTTTTTTTCAGGATGGATGCACAAGATGGGAAAAACAGGCAGGTTGACAGTATTATTCCTATTAAAAAATATTTGTGCATAGTATATCGTTTTAGGTTATTATAGTAAACCACAATGAAATATCCTCTCTTATAAGAATAAGATGCCCGGAAGAGACAATTCGCTGCATTATCTCTGATTTTTATATCGTTTAGAAAATCTTATCTCTTCTTCGATGAACCTTTGAAGAAAGCACTAATAACCTGCTTTGCCAGGGGAACTACGACCGTAGTTGCTATTGCTCCCCAGAATTTCTTTTTTTGTGCAGCTTCCTGCCGTTCTATTTTTGCTTGTTCTTTCTGTATTTTTTCCTGTTCTTTTTGAGTTTTGGCATCCGCTTTTTCTTGTGCTGCCTGTTCTTTTTCGCTAAGGATGCCTTGCAGGCGTTCGGTAAGTATTTCGTAAGCAGATTGTCTGTCCTGTACCTGTGCGTAATGCCTGTACAGCAATGAACCGGCTATCATTTTCTTTCTGGTATCGGTATCGAGCGGACCTATCTGTCCTTCGGGAGGGAGTATATAAGATCTTTCCACCTGATTTGGCCGTCCCTTTTCGTCGAGGAAAGAGACTAATGCTTCACCCGTTCCCAGTTCGGAGATAGCGGTTTCCGTATCGAATTTAGGATTGGCACGGAAAGTCTGTGCTGCTACTTTTACCGCTTTCTGGTCCTTCGGCGTATATGCCCTGAGCGCATGCTGTACACGGTTACCCAATTGTCCTAATACAGAATCGGGTATATCGGCAGGCGTTTGGGAAATGAAATATATACCTATTCCTTTCGAACGGATGAGCCGTACTACCTGTTCTATCTTTTCCAATAATGCTTTGGGCGCATCTGTGAATAGTAAATGGGCTTCATCGAAAAAGAAAACCATTTTCGGTTTATCCGGGTCTCCTACTTCGGGCATTACCTCGAATAGCTTTGTCATCAGCCACATCAGGAAGGTTGTGTACACCCTCGGTGAATTCATCAGCTTGTCCGACGCAAGAATGTTGATTACTCCTTTTTCCCCCTCTGTTTGTATCAGGTCGTCGATATTTAGGTTAGGTTCACCGAAAAACCGGTCGGCCCCGTCATGTTCGAGTGTTATCAGCCCACGCTGGATGGCCCCGATACTGGCCGTCGATATATTTCCGTATGATGTTGTATATTTATTGGAGTTGTTCCCTACATATTCGAGAAGTTTTTGCAAATCTTTGAGATCAATTATTTCCAGAGACTCGTCTTTTGCTATCTTGAATATAATAGTCAGGATGGCAGATTGAGTGTCGTTCAGCGAAAGCAGGCGGCTAAGCAGCAGTGGACCCATATCGGCCACTGTAGCTCTGATAGGAGTTCCCTGTTCACCGAATACATCCCAGAACTGTACGGGGAATGCCTGAAATTTGAATCCTTTGTCAGCCAGATGGTATGACTCTACGCGTTGTACTACGCTATCCTTGTTCCCTCCAATGGCGGCAACGCCGGATAGGTCGCCTTTTACGTCGGCGGCAAAAACAGGTACACCCATTTTGCTGAATGTTTCCGCCAATGTTTGCAGGGTAACGGTTTTCCCTGTTCCGGTGGCTCCGGTAATAAGCCCGTGACGGTTTGCCATTTTAGGAACCAGACAAACCTCTGCATCTTGTGATATGGCGATAAAAGCCCTTTTTTCGTTGTCGAACATCGGATTATTGATTTAGATTTCAGAATAAGGTCATAAACCTATTTATTATTTATATAAAAACTCAGAGAATAAAAAGTTCGTGAAATAGAGGGTAAAATTAATCATTTATTTATAAATTCCCTTTTCCTTCTGAACCCATCTTTTATTGAATTTCCTCTTGCTTCTATCCACCTGATATCCGGGATTGTCCAGAAATCCGGCGTACCTTCCTTATTGGCTATACAGGGTATGCTGTCGCCATACCATCCGTTGGGATAGGTGCTGATACCGATGGATACCGAATTGTTTAGCTTATGTTGCCTGACGGAAAAGTCTTCATCCGTAGCTTCGCTTTCTTTTAATGCCGCCATTTTGTCTTTGGCTGAGTAGGGATGCAGTAATATTCTTGTTATACGAGTGCTCTTTTCAGCCACATGCAACTGGTCTCTCAGACATTCATCGTAATAAGAGGCTGAACGGAACGAAAAGACAGTCATCCACAAAACGAGTAAGGCTATGCCGATAATGCTTAACCGGGGAAAGAAATGTTCCTTTTTTCCAAATAGGCACGCTGTACCTGTAAATATGGCCGCGAATACATAGCCGCTGCCAAAACGGAAATCGTGCGCGAAAAAGAACCAGTAGCACAGGCCGAGTATCAGGGTTGCCAATACATATTTATAGATCGTATTCCTGCCCTTAAAGGCGGTATATAGGGAAACGGCGACAGATGATACCGTAAGCAAATAGATAAATGAAAGGATTATATAATATTTGTTGTGTACTGCTATCCCGTTTCGGAAGGCTTCTGCCATGTATTCATTTGCATAATAGCCGATAAGGAAACGTTGTTTGGCCGCAGTCTCCACTGGTACCTGCCAGTCGAAAGCAAAAAGGTTGATTTCGTGAAGCGGGTATATAAGGTAACCCGATACAATTACGGTCCGTGCCATCCATAAAACAAAGTATAGGAATAGGAGGGAGCCTATAAAGATCAGCGGCTTATATTCTTTTCGCCGGATAATAACAATAGCGAGGAAGACACTGAGCAGGGCAACTGGTGCGGCTGATACTTTGAATCCGGCCAGGGCAAACGGAACGAAGATATATAATAAATAATTCTGCCTGAAAGAATCGGGATATAGAATGATTTTGGCAACGAGGTAAAACGTAATCAGCCCGGGGAGTATATCGGTGGATGTATCGCTGATGCCTCTATGTTCATAATAGAAATAAACGACTGATATGATGAAGAGAATTACCCGTCTCAATTCGAATTTTGACCTGAAAGCTTCCAGGAGTATCCATGAGAATATGAGTATGGCGATTAATGACTGGACTGTATAGACCGGATAGCCGAGGAAAAGCCTGAATGTGAAAATGGCATCTAATAAGAACAGGTTGGAATTGAATCCGAAACGGTCTTCAAGGTTTGCTATACCCGGTGTTACGGGGTATTCTTCGTTCCAGCGGATATTCGCATAATGGTACGACATGGCATCGAAGCCATCTGGTGACCACACTGCGATTAAGATGACGGATAAAAAGAGAAATACGAGTAAAACTTTTTGATAGAAATGAAGATTATGGAATATTTTTTTTATTTTCTGCAGAAATGCACTTATTCTTTCTTTTTTCCAAACCCAGTATCCTGTGCATAATGCAATACAGGCGAATAAGATATAATAATTGGAAGGGACAAAGAAAGAGGTGACAGAAAGAGGGATGATTGTAAAAAACAGGCCAAATAGAATTGTATCGGGAATAGAATATATTTCTTTTCGTTTGCAAATCAGATTATATATGGAAATAAAAAAATCTCCGGAAGTGAGTAATACGAAGAAAATTATGAACCACGATATGAGTACTATTGCCATGTTTATAAAAATTGTGTCTGTAAAGATATAAAGTATTAAAGTTTTAATGGGAATGTTTTCACAAAATATTAATATCTTGGCGAACATAATCAGGCTCTGTTAGTTATAATCATTAAAAGTCGGATAATTTGGAGCAAACAACTAAAATATGGCTGTGGTGTATCAACAACCCTGTAAAAGCGATTATTATCGCCGCGGTATCCGTCCGTTTATTGATAGCTATCCTTTACGGGCATATTACATTATATCCTGATAGTAAAGATTATCAGGCGTTGGCTGGGCGTATTCTAAATTTTAATCTTGCAGGATACGAAGGGGGGAGGCCCCCGGGCTATCCGTTGTTGCTTTGTCTTTCCGGTTTGTCCGGTTTGATTACGGTTATACTTCAATTGATAATGGGCGTTTTCGCACTTGTTATTGCTTATAAAACCCTATTATTACTAAATGTGGAGAAACGGATAGCATTGGTAGTGACTCTTTTCGGGACAATTTATCTGCCCTCGGTTTTCTTTGAGTTCGCTATACTTACCGAGACATTTACATTGCTGGTTGTCACGCTTATATTTTATATATTCTTTGGTATTATCAAGGATAAGGATAGTAAGCCGGAAAGTTATCTGTGGCTGTCCTTGCTCTGCGGCTATCTGGTGCTGATAAAGATGTTTTATATCTATCTGGCTATCCTCTTGTTTATAATACTCGGACTGCACTGCCGGTCGTTAAGGGTTATTGTTCGTAAATATGTTCTGGTATTGCTGATACCCTTATTGGTGTTTTTAGGATGGTCTTATGTAAATAAACTGAATACAGGACTCTTTGTTTCTTCTACTTTCTATGGCTTCAATATTGCGCAGAATTGTGTCTGGTTTGCAGATAATACGACCGAAGAATATAAGGAAATCGGAGATGTGTATGTGAGATACAGATATGAAAGCCCTAAAGATAAAGAAATCGCTATGACTATCTGGGAGGCTTATCCCGAACTGAAAGCCCGTACAGGCTTATCATTCCCCGATTTATCAAAAAAAATGTACGACTACAGCATTGCTACTATTAAGAAGAATCCGGGGCTTTATCTTGAGCAGGTACTTATCTCATGGCGAGATTTTTGGAAAACTTCGCTATATTGGGAGGTTTATAATTTCTCTGTACCCGAATCGCATGTCGTAGTCATGTATGTATGCTACGCGGGGCGTATTGTCCTGCAGCTGGTGAAAATACTTTTTGTGTTACTTATCCCATACAATATTATAGTTGCTATACGCAGGAGGAGGCTGACGCCCGAATCGATAATATCCTTGATTGTATTATTTGCTTCACTTCTTCAGGCTTTCGCAACATACGGAACAAATTCACGGTTCAGTTATCCGTTCGAAATATTGATGGTTACATCGGTGTTGCTTAATGTATTGCAATATTATCAATATCGGGTAAAACGAAAAACCGCATCCTGATTACTCAAGATGCAGTCCATATTGTTTTTCCGCTAATTTGAAACAGTTACTTAGTCTTTTTCAGCTATATTCTTTCTTGCTTTGGTCAGAAAATCAAGCATCGCCGCACTATCCTTTTTCTCTATTATCTCCAGAAGGTTTTTCAGTTCCTTGCGGATACCTTCAACCTGTGCAGGAGTATATGGATTGAACAGGATTTCAGTGAGCAAATAATCGTCCTCCGACAACAGACCTTTAGCAATATCCATATGCCGCTTGAATGTTGTTCCCGGCGCTTCCTGATGCTTCATCACCGAAGTGAAAACAAGAGTGGATGCAAAAGGTATGGACAGCGAGTAGGCTATTGTTTCGTCATGTTCTTCAAATGTATATTCAAATACTCTTAAATTCAGACTGTTGTATAAGTTGAGAAAAAACTTCTTACCCTCCTGGCTCGATTCCGAGATAACAATAGCACTTTGTGTACTCAGGTTGCGCAGGTCGGCAAATGTGGGGCCGAACATAGGATGGGACGAGGCGAAAGGTTGCTCCACGGTTGCATAAAACTCTTTCAACCCGGTCTTTACGGATGCTATGTCGGAGATGATACAATCTTTACTGATATACGGCAATACCGTCTTGAATGCATCTATCGTATATTTAACTGTAGCGGCGTTGATAACAAGTTCGGGATTGAAATCCGCAATTTCCTCCGGATCACTCATCCTTACTGTATTGTATATAAATCTCAGTTTTTGCGGATCAATATCAAATACAGCAAGCTCGTGGTCGAAGCTAAGCACGTCGCCGAAGAAAGAACCCATCTTTCCGGCTCCAAGTATCAAAATTCTCATTTCCTGTATTATTTAAAAATTGGTGCAAAGATACAAGATTCGGTACAATCTGTATCAGATCACTGCTTTTTTTAATTATAATAATGTGCTTGCGACTTCCGACAGTTTACTCCTTTCGCCTTTCACCAGATTTACGTGAGCAAACAGATCCTGTCCGTTCATCTTATCTATCATATACGCCAATCCGTTCGACTGGGCATCGAGATATGGAGAATCTATCTGCTGCAAGTCTCCGGAAAATATCATTTTAGTACCTTCCCCGGCACGGGTGATAATTGTTTTTATCTCATGGGGAGTCAGATTCTGCGCTTCATCTATGATACATACCATTTCCGACAGGCTCCGTCCGCGGATATAAGCAAGGGCTTCTATTTCCAGTTTTTTATTTTTCTGCATCTCTTCAATGTTGCGATATTCCACACCACCGTATGGTATGTGATTTTTTATTACGGAAAGGTTGTCGAACAACGGCTGCATATATGGGGCGATCTTTTGCTTTTCATCGCCCGGTAAGAAACCCAATTCTTTATTGCCAAGGGCTACGATTGGACGCGCCAGCAATATCTGATCGAAATTTTCATTCTGTTTCAAAGCCGATGCCAGAGCCAGTAATGTTTTTCCCGTACCCGCCTTTCCTGTCAGGGCTACCAGCTTTATATCCGGGTCCATCAATACTTCCAGTGCAAATGTTTGTTCAGCATTGCGTGGCTGTATGCCGTAAGCCATTTGTTTTTCAATCTTCTTTATCTTATTGGTAAAAGGATTGTAGCGGGCTAAAACACTCTTTTTCCCGTTCTTCATCACAAAGCACTCATTTGCGATAACCGGGTTCTCCAGATCGAATTCGTCGAGGTCGATCCCATCCGGATTGGCATACAGATTATCAATGACGGAAGAATCCATATCTTTGAAGGTTTTGTGCTGTTTTTCAAACATGAATACATCCACCACTTTATCATTGATATAGTCTTCAGCCAGCAGGCCGATGGCGCGCGCTTTCATCCGCAGGTTGATATCTTTGGTAACCAGTATTGTCTTTGTTTTCGGGTCGCGCTCTGTTAGTTCTACAACGGCAGACAAAATACGATGATCAGGAATTCGTTCGGGAAATATTTCATATACCTTATTTTGAGCTTTAATCCCTGTTTCTACAAACAGATTTCCCATGCCGCTACCTAAGGGTGTTCCTTTTGTGAATAAATTGTCATCAGTGATAGCATCCAGCTGGCGGAGAAATTCGCGGGCATTATAATTTATCTGGTCATTTCCTTTCTTAAATTTATCCAACTCTTCCAGCACTACGATAGGAAGATATATATCGTTTTCCTCAAAATTATCTAAACATCTGAAATCATGTAGTATTACGTTTGTATCTAATACAAAATTCTTTTTTTTCTTTCTTGTCATATTCTTTACAATTACATTATCTGTGATATATAACAATAAATATAGCTTATTTGATTTATACAAAGTAAATTTTTGAAATATTTTTATTATCTTTCGGCCATAAAACTAGGTAGAAACACAAGACAATTTAATATTCACACAAACAAGAATACTTTGGTATATTCCATTTTTATATTACCCTGTTTGGGGGATGAAGACTTTAGCGGGTGAGGACAGATACCTATAACACTATATAAATATGAAGAAAATTTTTATCATTTTTCTGATGATGACATTTGTTTGTTTTCTCCAGAGAACTTATGCACAACAATACAATAGTGCCAAATACAAAGACATTGAATTTGAATACGATAACGAGAATGTCTATGTACGTGTTTATCTTAATTTGCAGGACTACTATGTTGAATTAGGAGATTCTCTGACATTGACACCTCTGATAAGTGCAAATGCGAATGCTTTGGAACTACCTTATCTCGTATTGATAGGGCAGGGAAAGCAAGGTTTTCATTTATTTAACAGGAGCTTGGCAAACGCAACCTCATATAGGTTCCTTAGAATATCGAATCAAAATAATGAATTATATCAGGCTACAGTCCCATACGAGTCGTGGATGAATAATTCAAGATTGGATATGAAAATTGACTTGAGCCAGATAGGTGGGCTTCCCTTATACAGCTATGCAGAAGCTCTAAGAAATAATATCAACCCTAAAGGAGCCAGGAAGGAAAATCCTATTGTTTCTGCTAACTCTGAATTCAGGGTTAATTCACCGTCACGCACCGAAAACTCCTTTTCCGTTCCGGCAGATTTTTCCCGCGAAAGCGCTACTTTCGATTTACGCCTTTCTGGAAAGAAATCATTTGTCGTAGCTAATCAGGAGGAAGTAAATAAGATCAGGGCATTGATCGATTGGGCAATGACGAATGAGAATATTTCGCTTATCGGTGTTTATATTACTTCTTATACATCTGTTGATGGAATCTATATGGATAATGATGAACTAACGAAAGGGCAGTCTCTGGCATTTAAGAGGACCCTGCAAGCCGGAAATAACTATCCGGATGCTTTGTTCTTTACAGAATGGAAAGGAGAGGACTGGCCGGGATTAACCGAACTTGTTAAGCAATCAAACATGCCGTATCAACAAGAAGTGCTGAATATCATAAACAATACAGGTATTTTTACCGGTCGCGAACTGAAGCTTATGCAGTTGGCTCAAGGTAATCCTTACAGATATATGCGGGATAATTTATTCCCTCAGCAATGGCGGATAGAGTGTCGGGTGGTATATAAGAGAAACTAAATAACCGGAAAAGGGGCTTTCAACTGAAGGCCCTTTTTTACTATTATGATATTTTTATATTTCCGCCCTGATCTGATTTTTTTTCAAAAAAGAGCTTCTTCTTAAAATATGTAACTGAGTTATTCGTCTAAAATGGTAGTAGGGTTATATTACCTTGATATAGTTAAATCATATAAACATTATTAGAATGAATCTCAATAAAAGCATCAAAAACAAGAAGAACTTTCTTATTTATATGATAGTTCGTTTGTTAGAAGAATTCGATTTGGAGTGGACACTGAACTCTTCTATTTACAAATCTTATATAGGCCACGGACATTCCAAAGAAAAGCTGGAAATGGATTCTTATGAACTTCATGGCTGCTATTAGCAGATAATACAGTGTTAAAAAAATAAAGCCGGCCGGATGGCCAGGAGTGGTCGGAAGAAATTCCGATCACTTTTTGTTTTCTACGTTTTGAAGAAAATAGAAGGATCACCACCACACTGCACAACAATCATAGATATAATCAGGTTTCTCAATTCCATGGAAAATCTTCTTTTAGCAGTTTTATATCCAAGTTTATTAGCCTGTTTATATATCAAGATAAGTATAGCCACAATCAAAGTCATATATAGGATAACTTTTATTCCATTTTTATTGAGTGACACAAGAGTACTCACATTTAGTTCCTGCTTTATAAATCGGAAGAATACTTCGATATCCCACCTTCGCCTGTAAGCGTCCGTAATATCTTTGGCTGATAAGTTAAGCACATTGGTGATAAACCAAAATTCTTTATCAGGATCATCTTTGCTTTGTGCTACAATTAAGCGAAAAGGTACTTCTACCAGCTCTTCTTTGTAATGGATATTACCTCGTTTATTATTAATAGGCTTACCGGTATATAAATAAACTTCACTATCTTTCAAAAGCATCAAACTACCCAAGTCTAGATCAATATCATCGCTTTTCAAGGATTTTAGTTCAACATGTTTTCGATTCTCTTTTGCTCTTATTATAAAAGGGATAGATTCTCCGGAAAAATCTTTCATGGTTCTAGCTGACTGCAATCCTCTGTCCAAAATGTAAATATTGTGATGTCCGGTTTCTTGTTTCACATGACTTCTTATAACCTCAGGTAAAGCTGTTTCTTCGCCAGAGTATTTGGAGTCTGTAAATATCTTAACATCACAAGGTAAAATGCCATCAAAAGCAATGCTATACTTAACTGACTTCTTTCCGTTTTTATGGTCAATACCTTCTTCTAAGAGTTTGCTACAAGCTTCACTTACCATTGAAGAATCAACTCGTATCAGATTATATTCCTCTTTTTCTGTCGATGAATAGGCTGCTGAGAATTGTTCATAAATACATTCATATATTTGTTTGAAGAAGTCCGCATCAATCTTAGAAAGCCGTTCTGATATGGAACTTCGGCGAACACTCTCTGATTTGTCTAAGTTAAAAAGCATCTTGAAGACTGGATCATTAAAGGTATCCTCTAAGGTTCGCTGACTTAATCTGTCATTCTCTAAAATGCCATACATCAAAAGGTAAAACAATTTCTTGCCATGCAGAACTTTTGAATAATAGTCAACTTTTGTATTTTCGGATAAATGACTTAAAAGTGCCTCTGGAATAACTCCCAATAGTTGATTTATTCCAATCCTATGATCTTTAAATATTGCCATAAATATATGATTATCAATACTTAAAGATAATAAAACTATGTGATAAAAACAAACATAATCAGCTTAATATCAAATGATTATATAAAAAAATAGTCGGAAGATATTTCTTCCGACCACTCCTGGCCGGATGGCCGGCTTTATTTTAGTTTGCAATATTCTTGATAAATAAGGGGTCTGCCTTATGTATTTTTAGAAATAGCTATAAGCGGGATAATCAGAACCCGAAATCGTCAACCTTAACTTCTTCCTTCTTCTCAACTTCGAATTCTTTCCTCTTTTGATGAATGATATTACCTTCTACAAAAATCGCCCGGTTAGGTCGTACCGGACAGATAAATTCACAACCGCCACATCCTACACAAATGTCCGGTGTGATGTGCGGTATGGTAAGTCCTTCATGGCCCTCATACGGAACCATCGTTACAGCCTGTGTCGGACAATGCTCGGCACAAGCCCCGCAATTGGTTTCTTCTACATGCACCACACAAATATCTTCGACAAAATGCACGCGTCCGATCTGTGTCATATGTTTCTCTTCCATTGTCAATGGAAGCAATGCCTGATTGGGACATACATCTGCGCATACTGTACAGTTATAGTTGCAGAAACCTTTTTCGTAAGTCATCACAGGTTGCATAATCCCCCCGATGCCATACTCCATAAAGGCCGGCTTGATTACTCTTGACGGACAACGACTTATACAAAGATGACACGATGTACAGCGATGCAGCAGATGTTCTGCGCTTTTTGCCCCCGGCGGGCATATAGGATTCTGCCGTGTAGGGACTTTGCCGTCTGTAATAATCTCTACTATTTTTTCTTGCGCCAGTACAGCGGGTACAGATACAGCGGTTGTTATCGCTGTAGCCAGAAACTGCCTTTTTCCCGAATCGGCTGTTTTTTCGATCTTGGTATCTGCTGCTCTCTTCATGTAAGGTGTGTATTTTAGAGCATTCCGGGAACAGCTGTCGAGGCAATTGAAACAATCTACACAGCGGCTATGGTCTACAGTGTGATTTTTACTGTCTATACACGAGGCCTTGCACTTCATGGCACACGAGCCGCAACTGTTGCACAGGCTGTCGTCTATTTGTACCTTGAATAATGAGAATTTACTGATAAAGCCCAGTACAGTTCCGACAGGACATATCGTATTACAAAACGTGCGTCCGTATTTCCAAGCAAAGAAACCTATGCCAAGGAAAGTGAGAATAGCAATAATGAAAGAGAATATGCTTAGTATTGCGACTTCCATTTTGTAGAATGTATAATTGCCAAAACTGGTAAAGACAGACTCCAGCACATTATTCCCGGCCATGTAAACTGGCTTGAAGACATTACTGATAATACGTCCGTAGGCGCTGTAAGGGTCTACCAAGCCTAATAAGACAGGATAGCCCGCAAAGAATGCAATGAGGACGACTACTATTACCGACCATCTGAGTATATTCTTGGCCTTACTGTACTTATATCTTTTTTTCTTCCTGGCTGTTTTTTTCGATAGCCATGCCACTATATCCTGATAGACACCCATCGGGCAGATGGAAGAACAATATACCCGCCCGAATAATAGAGTCAATATAATAAGTACAGTCAATATAATAAAGCTACTTCCCAGTATTGCCGGAATAAACTGTATGTGCGCCAGTGCATGAAACTGGTCAGGCATCAGGGCTGCAAAATCAAGGAAATAGAACGTTATCAGGGTGAATAAGATGATAGATACACCCACTCGTAGTTTTTTTAGCATTGTCGATCTTTATGAATTATATTTTTATCCTCTTGATGTTCAGTTTGTCTATGTCCATCGTTCCAAGCTTATGGGATTGTCCTCCCGCTATGTGGCCTACATGGTCGAGAGGCATTGCCCGCACCTGGCCGAAGAATTTGGCGGCTGCCGTATCTACTGCTACGATATCCTGAGAAATAAAAAGCCCCTTCGGATTTGCCACATCGGCAGTCGAACGTCCTTGCGGGCCGTTTGTTTTCACTATCCTGTATGCGTCTACAATATTGAGAACAGGTTTTTTCGAATATGTACATACATCGGCTATACACTGCTGCAAATCGGTGCTGTGGAAAATACGCCTGTCCCAGACGATACCCATATAGTTTTTCATGGAAATTGTCAGGTTGGCTCCTCCATGATGTTTCAGTACAGGAAGGTTTATCCAGGCATCACAATCGACGATAGCCTGATGTATCTTTGCGCTTTTCAGTTTCTTTCCCTGTGGGAGGGCAACCTCACGATAGTATGATTCTTCGTGTGCAGGGACTACTTTTGCTCCGGCGGCTTTAGCTGCGGCTTCAATTCCACTGTTTTTATAGCACTTGATCCAGTCGTCGCAGGTATGGTCGAATACAACCACTTCTTTTGCGCCGGCCGACAGGCACTGACGGACAACTTCGCTTACCAGTTTCGGATTGGTATTTCCTGATTGTTCGGGAGTCTTATCCCATCCGATATTCGGCTTCACGACTACTTTCCATCCTTTTTTGATGAATTTGCCCATGCCACCCATCTCTGTTATAGCGCGCCTGAACATAACCTCAGGCTCACCGCCCATGACGGCAACCATATCCACGGCAGCAGCCGATTCGGAACTAATGAGCTTCTCTGATAGTATATCTATGTTTCCGCTAGCCTTAATAGTGGCTGCGGCCCCCGTGAGCGCTATCGCTCTTAAAAAATTACGTCTATCCATAACCAATTTTTCACTTTATTTATTTTTACCTTTAATTCTTAGAATTTAAAATTGACGCCACCGAATACTGTTGCCCGTGGCATCGGATAACCTGCATTTATTTCGTATTCCTGTGCTAACAGGTTTTCACCTTTTGTGAATATTTCGACAGTTGTTATCGGTTTATAAGCAATTCTTATATTCCAAAGGGTAAATGTATCCTTTATCTCAGGCATGGCGTTTTTTGCATCGGCTAGCTGGGTATAGAGGTTACGTATAAACTGTACTCCTGTCGATAAATCCCATTTATCTTTCGAATAATTTATCCCGGCATATAATTTATGTTCCGGTGATGCAACTACTTTATTTTCCATATGCAACCAGCTATAATTAGCCGACAGGCTCAAATACGGATTAAACTGATAGCGAGTAGCAAATTCGAGTCCGTAATTTTCTATTTCCCCTGTATTCATATATATCATACCCGTTCCTGCTTCTTTCGGTACGGTTATTATGCTGTTGTCACCTTTGATGTAATACAGGCTCAAGTCGAGGCTTAATGCCTTGTTTAGCATTTTGTGCGATGCCGATAATTCATAATTCATCAGTTTTTCCGGTTTCAAACCGGGATTCTGTGTCGGGAACATAAACATCTCACGAATGGTAGGATTACGGAATCCTTTGCTTACAATCCCTTTCAATACCGTGTTGTCGGATGCTATGTAGCTGAGTCCGAACTGGGGAATCCATTCATTTCCGGTATAAGCATGGTGGTCGAATCTTATTCCTGCATTCAGCACCAGTTTATTGATAAGGATTTGCTGGAAGTTCAGGTAACCTGCGACTTCATTAAAACTTTTATCTATAATCTGAGCGTCTTCCCGTTCGTCGAGGTACCTGTTCCATGCATGGCCTCCGAAATGCTGGTAATCTATACCGGCAGTTGTCTGATTACCATCGAAAAAACTGTATGTCTGGAAGAATGTTACGCCTAACATTCTGTCGTTCGAGCGGAATCTGAAATCTTTAGGCTGTGCATCCGCCTTGTATCCGTCATTTATGTTATGTGCCCCGAAGTTGTAAAAGAACTTCAATGCTCCGGATGTTTTATCATAACTGTTTTCCAGAGAAAAAGACGTTACCCCGCGGGTAATTTTCGAATCGTTATCTATCATAGGAGCGGATTCGGTTCCCGGATTGGCTGCGTCGAATTTTGTCAAATCCAGATCTGCAAAGCTTTTCCAGTTGGGCGTGAAATCATATCCGATTTTAGTATAGCCGCTATACTGGTCGAAATCCGAGTTTAGCCTGTGCCCGTCGGTATGATTGTAACTCAACGAGACATAGCTGTTGAACTTTCCGGAACGTACAGCATTATTAACCTCCGTGCTTAATGTATTGTATGAGCCGTACATGGTTCGGACACCTGTTTGTACTCCGTCTCGCTTTTGTTTCTTAGTAATTATATTTATAACGCCCCCCATTGCATTAGAACCATAAAGGACAGAGGCCGGACCACGCACAACTTCAACACGTTCGGCCATCAGCGACTGATATGAATCGGCCAGCGGATGACCCATTAATCCCATATATTGCGGATGCCCGTCTATGAGCATCAGTACCTGCCCTGTCGGACTTCCGCCGATACCACGTATGGTCATTCCTCCCGCTGCTCCATTGGAAACGCCATAACCCATAACTCCCCGCGATGTGATGAACAATCCCGGCACTTCTTCTGTAATAATAGGTAATAATGACGGTTCGAAACGGTTCTCTATCTGTTTACTTCCTACAATTGTAATACTCATAGGCAGGTTGTTAACACTTACTGCCGGACGGCTGCCTGTGACTATAACTTCTCCTAACTGAACAGAATCACGGATTGGGGCATCGGGAGTTTCGTCTGCATAGATATTCGGCAAAGACAGCAACAACGATGCAATAACACACAATGTTTTTTGCATAAATTTTTATAATAGCCAGGGGAACTTGAAGCAGGTTTCATCGTACAATGAATAGTCTGCTTTTCCGTTGACTGCAAATGTTTTTATTTGTTTGGCTCCTTTCAGAAGTTCACATGCTTTAGTGAGGGATGCACCTGTTTTTACACGGTCTTCTACCAGCAGGATCGTTTTGTCCTTAAAGTCGAAGTCTATCGGTGCCATCAATTGCGGGCTGTCGTAGATTGGTTTCTGATTGCTGTCCCTCAGATTGATTTTTAATAGTTGTATTTCAATCCCGAGCCGTTGATTAAGTATTGCCGCAGGTATTATCCCCCCGTTGGCAATAGCCACAATCATATCGAACTCTTCGGAAAAAGATATTGCGCGGAACCGCTCCAATACTTCTTCGAATGTTTTATCATACATATGATTTGGATTTCAGGATTTCGAAATTTCAAGTTTCCAGAATATATTATTCTCAGTATAATTATATTCTAATCTTCAAACTTGAAATTTTGAAATCTTGAGATTATATATATTATCAGAGTTTAGCAATAGCTTTCAGTACGGCATATCCGCCAAATATCTGAATTAACATACCCGGTATGCCAATGCGGAAATCCTGCACAGCTACGAAGAAATCTTTTACAATCGCCCATTCAGCAAATGTACCTGCTACCTGATAAGCCAATACAGCGCCAACGATGGCCAATAAAGAAACTTTATCGGAGCGGTGAGCAGCATATGCGGCAGCAGCAGCCAGTAACGACGATTTAATAAGGATGATTGGGAGCACATCTACCGGAGGCATGCCGAATAATACATTATTGGCAAGCGGAGAAAGGATAGCTGTCAGCAACCCTACGCGAAAGCCATATTTGTAGGCGGCAATCAAGGTAAAGAAATAGATAGGCAACCACGTCAAGCCTCCACCGGGAACCAAATGGCAGATTTGAGGAAGAGCTATATTACCGGCGATGAACAGTAGGGCAAACATATATGTTTTAGCCTCTTTGTAGTTGAGAGAATAAAGTTTTACTGTTGTTGTTTCCATAATCAAAGTGAATTAAGTGCGGTGTTTATTATTTATTGAATATACTTTTGTTAAATCAGAAGAAATATACACTTCTCCTTCTTTCTGTTTTTCAGGTTGCTGCTGATAAAAAATGTAATTCCGGTATTTGTTTTACTCTGTACCCATAATATTCAAAACCAATACAATACTATATATTATCTTTGAATTAAGCAAAAAACGTGTTGTTTTTTTTATATCCTTAAGATAGTGTCACGGTAATCAGGGACAAATATAGGTAGAAAGAGAATGGCTTGCTTTGCTTATAGGCTCAAATTTACTTTTCTTGAAAGTCCATTTTATTAGAGGGTGGATATCCGAATTCTTTTTTGAATGCGGTAGAAAAGTGTGAGAGGTTTTTAAATCCTACTTCCTGATATACTTCAGACGGCTTTTGGTTTTTATTTACAATCTGATTATACGCGTCATGTAATCTCTTTTTTACAAGCCATCTGCCCGGAGGTTCATTAAAGATGGATGCAAAATCGCGCTTGAAAGAAGTGAGGCTCCGGCCTGTATAATGGGCAAATTCCTGAAGCGACAGGTCATATTTGTAATTTTTGTTCATGAACTCGGCGAGATCCGTTTTCCATGGTTCAGCAAAATCGAATAAGACACTGGCGAGCGAAGGATCTACTTCTAAAAGGACGAGGGCAGCTTCTTTCAATTTAGTTGTCATCAGTTCGTTGGATGGATATTTTTGCGAATCAAAATACTGTTCCAACGACATAAACAGGCCGGTTAAGAATGGATGTCTGGTAAGCATTGTATAACTTTTATCTTTATTTCCCGTATAAAAGTTGGTGGATATTGGAAATTTAGCTTCAGTCATCAAGGTCTTTAAGAGAGGTGTCCTAAGCTGTAAGAAAAGTCCTTTGAACGGCTCTCCGTTCTTAGTCGGCCGTTTTGTCTTTTTTGCGAGATGATTGCGTTTCATGAATACGGCATCTCCCTTTTTGAAGATGGTGCGTTTTTCTTTTGTCTGCAAAATCATTTCGCCGGAGCATATATATACCAGCATATGGTCTGTGATCATTTCTTCGCAGAGTTTGTCTTTTTCTACACAGCAACAGAAAAAGGTGTCCATGTAATTGTAAATAATCGTATCCGATTGAGTGTTCATGAGGCTAGATTTTTTTGTAAATTAAGAGAATTTATTTTTAATGGCCAAATTATAAAAAGGGTTTGTTTACTTTACTCTGAAGGCCGGAGCCGGTTTGCTGTTCCTTTTTGTTTAAAACAGGGAATATTTGTCTGTTTTTAATTGTAATATGCTTGTAGTCAGTTGGTTGATGTAAAAATGGGAGAGGCGCTTCTGAAAAAGGTTTAATATTCGTACCTTTGATAAAGTTTTTAATAGATTCTAATCAAATGAATAAAATGGACATTACAAATCTGAAAAATGATAATTTCTTCCTGCTTGCGGGACCTTGTGTTATTGAGGGGGAAGAAATGGCATTACGCATTGCCGAAAAAATAATAGGAATTACATCAAAACTTGATATACCTTATGTTTTCAAGGGGTCGTATAAAAAAGCAAATCGCTCTCGGGTCGATTCTTTTACGGGTATCGGTGACGAAAAGGCTTTGAAAATATTGCGTAAGGTGAACGAAACTTTTGGTGTGCCTACAGTTACGGATATTCATGAGACGCATGAAGCTGCGATGGCTGCCGAATATGTGGATGTATTACAAATACCTGCATTTCTCTGCCGCCAGACCGACCTGCTTATTGCTGCAGCTAAGACCGGGAAAATAGTGAATATCAAAAAAGGTCAGTTTCTTGCTCCGGGTGGGATGAAATTTGCCGCACAAAAAGTTGTGGATTCGGGAAATAATAATGTAATTATAACGGACAGGGGAACGTCTTTCGGATACTCAGATCTGGTCGTTGATTTTCGCGGGATACCCGAAATGAAAGGATTCGGTTTTCCCGTAGTTCTGGATGCTACCCATAGCCTTCAAAAGCCTAATCAGGCTTCGGGTGTTACAGGAGGGCAGCCACAGTTGATAGAAACGATGTGTAAGGCGGGGATTGCTACCGGTGTTGACGGATTGTTCATAGAAACGCACTTCGATCCTGCGAATGCTTTGTCGGATGGGGCAAATATGTTGCCACTCGACCAGTTAGAAGGATTATTGATAAAACTTACACGGATTAAAGCTGCGTTAAAAGAATGAAAGTAGAAGTTTGTTTTTCTCCGGCCTTGTATCCGTTTTATACAAATGATAACAATCATATTACGGTTGTTGTAGATATTTTCAGGGCAACGACCACTATGTGTGCCGCATTGAGAAACGGCGCGGAATCTGTTATACCTGTCGCATCTATAGAAGAAGCGCAGGATTATAAGGCTAAAGGTTATCTTGTCGGTGCAGAGCGTAATGTGAAGCGTTGTGATTTCGCAGATTTTGGGAACTCTCCATTTGATTATACAGCTGATAGAGTGAGCGGTAAGGATATTGTTTTTACTACCACAAACGGAACACAGGCTATCGATATGGCGAAAGATTCGGATATACTGACTGTTGGTGCTTTTTCCAATATTAGCGCTTTAGCTGACTTCTGTGTAGATAAACAAAAGGATGTAATAGTGCTTTGTGCCGGATGGAATAACCGTTTTAATATTGAGGATTCTCTTTTTGGTGGTGCCCTGGCCCGGAAACTGATAGACAGAGGAGGGTATGCTCCCGCCTCGGATGCAACGCAGGTAGCTTTGTCAATGTGGAAAGAGGCTTTGCCGGATGTTCGCAGTTATATTGACCGTACAGAGCATATTAAGCGGCTGGAAGCCCATAACCTGCAAGATTCGGTAGAATACTGTTTAACAGAGGATACCGTAAATTTGGTTCCTGTTTACAGCAAAGAAACCAGGAAAATAACAATCGGCTGATTTTGCTTTATGGCTGAGCATAATGATCTGGGGAAAAAGGGAGAGGATGCAGCGGAGCATTATCTCAGGCAGAAGAGTTATGAAATAATAGAGCGTAATTGGCTATATGAAAAATATGAAATAGATATAATTGTCCGGAATGAGGAATATATTGTTTTTGTAGAAGTAAAGACCCGTAGCTCAAGCCAATGGGGAAACCCGGAGGAAGCAGTATCGAAGGGAAAGATAAAACGGATTGTTGAAGCTGCCGATTTTTACCTTCGGGAATATGATATAGATCAGCCTGCCCGTTTTGATGTGGTTGCTGCAGTCTGGAATGGAGAGAAGTTTGAGATAGAACATATAGACGATGCATTCTTAGCACCTGTAAATTAAAGAAAATGAATATAGAAGAAGTTCGTGAGGCATGTATATCTATAAAAGGAGCAACCGAAAGCTTTCCTTTCGGAGATGATACACTGGTTTATAAAGTAATGGACAAAATGTTTGCCTATATGGGTCTGGAATCAAGAGACGGCGAATTCTGGCTGAATGTGAAATGTGATCCGGAGAAAGCTATTGAACTGAGAGAGTGTTATAATGGCGTCCGACCGGGCTATCATTCGAATAAAAAATATTGGAATACTATTGTTATTGAGAGTGATGTATCTGATGTATTGATAAAGGAACTTATCCAACATTCTGTTGATGAGGTGATAAGGAAATTGCCAAAAGTAAAGCAAGCCGAATATAATAATTTGTCTAATACCTAAATAATCGAACATAACTATGCCTCTGATTATTCACCTTGTCGACGAAATTGACTCTACAAATAATTACCTGAAAAGCCTGTTGTTGAAGCAGAAAGTAAAGGAAGGAACCATTATCTCGGCCGATTTTCAGACCGGAGGCAGGGGGCAGCGTGGTAATGGCTGGCTATCGGAGAAAGGGAAAAACTTATTGTTCAGTATTGTCCTGTATCCGGATACAGTGAAGGCGAACGGGCAGTTTGTTATCTCGCAGATGGTATCGTTAGCGGTAGCAGATTTTCTCCGGAAATATACTGACGGTATTACAATAAAATGGCCTAATGATATCTACTGGCAAGATAAGAAAATATGTGGAATTTTGATAGAGAATACCTTAGAAGGGGATGAGATAAAAGAGTCTGTCTGCGGGATAGGTATTAATCTTAATCAGGAAAGTTTCGGTAGCAGTCTGCCTAATCCTGTTTCTTTAAAGCAAATAACAGGAGAATATTATGAGCAGAGTATTATGCTTGAAGAAGTCAGAGAACTCCTTTTTTCTTATTACGAGCAGTTGAGGAGGGGAGAGATACAGATTATTGCAGAGAATTATAGAGATTCTCTGTTCAGAAAAACAGGTTATCATTTATTTAATGACAACACAAATGATTTTATAGCCAGGATAAAGGATGTAGTCTCCGATGGAACGCTTGTTTTGCAAACGGAAAACGGCAACGAGAGGCGCTTTGCGTTTAAAGAAGTGAGATATGTTCTGTGAATGTGACTTGCTTTAAATCAGGATGTTGTATATTGTATAAGAATGTGTTTCAACTCCCTCGTTTGTACGCTCATAGTGTTTGTCAATATCAATTTTTATACATTTCCTGATATTCAGAAGCAGGAAAATCTCATCGTTCGTCAGATCCTCCTTTTCATATACTACAATACGTGCAAAAGAGTCATCAATTGTGACTTTGGTCGCTTTCTTTTCCGGAGCATCTGACCGCAAGACAGATATTATCGGCTGCTTTTTCTCTGGTTCATCCATTCGATTTCAATAATATATAGGTTTATTTCAAGGCACGATATGCCCTGAAGTGCGAATGCACAAATATAGAAAAATAAATTAAAAAAAGGGATGTTTAACATTTTGCAGATGTGTTATTTACATTATAATATTTTTTATACATTAAATATTTTACAATATGCATAAATATGTGTAAATTTGCGCTATTATTTGCATATTTATACGAAATGACAAAAAAATACAGACATAAAATAATAAGGGAGGTATTGCAGACCAATGAGGTGAGTAGTCAGGATATGCTTCTTAAGCTGTTGATAGATAAAGGATTTGAGCTTACTCAGGCTACCTTGTCCCGTGATATAAAGGAATTGAAAATAGTGAAAGTGCCCACGGCAAGAGGCAGTTATGTGTATCAGTTTTCCGGGTCGATACAGAATGTGGAAGAAGAAACACCTCTGTCTTCTTTTGGTTTTGTAAGTATGGAATTCTCAGGGCAACTGGCAGTAATAAAGACCCGTCCGGGTTATGCTATGGCCATAGCAGGAGAAATAGACCGCAGAGCGACACGTTATATATTAGGTACAGTAGCCGGTGATGATACTATCCTTCTGATACCGAGAGAGAATATAAGCAGGGAGGAGGTAATAGCTTCACTTTCTGAGTTTATACCGAACATTGAATGATAAGACAACAATGAACAACATAGAAGAACTTGTGGTAGAAAAGCCAATGGAGCAACAACAACTTACTATACAGATAGCCAACGAAAGCCATGTCGGATACGTGCAAACGATATTGGATACAATTGAGGCTGCGGCTAAGGTGCGGGGCACGGGAATTGCAAAACGTACACCGGAATATGTGGAACTTAAAATAAAGGAAGGTAAAGCTATTATTGCCCTGATGGGAGATGAATTTGCCGGATTCTGCTATATAGAATCATGGGGAAATAAACAGTTTGTTGCCAATTCCGGGTTAATTGTAGTTGAAAAATTCAGACAGCACGGACTGGCAAAAAAAATCAAACAGCATGCCTTTTCCCTGGCTAGAGCTATGTTTCCGACAGCGAAAGTATTTGGCCTGACATCGGGTGCTGCGGTAATGAAAATAAATACAGAACTGGGGTATGTGCCCGTGACTTTTGCGCAACTGACTGATGATGAGTCTTTCTGGCGTGGTTGTCAGGGATGTGTCAATTATGATATCCTTACCCGTACCGACAGGAAATACTGTATCTGTACTGCGATGCTCTTCGATCCCGAAAAGCAGAAAGACAAGAAGGAGATAAAAGAGATAATCAAAGACCTCAAAAAGCAATTGAAATAACATAACATATATGAAAAAGAAAGTCGTTTTAGCATTCAGTGGAGGATTAGATACATCGTTCTGTGCAAAATATCTGTCCGCTGATATGGGATATGATGTATATACAGCCATAGCCAACACAGGAGGTTTTACCCCCGAAGAATTGAAAGTTATAGAGGAAAAAGCGTATAAATTAGGTGCTGTAAAGCATGTAAGCCTCGACATAACACAGGAATATTACGAAAAGAGCATCAAATATATGATTTTCGGAAATGTATTGCGTAATGGCACATATCCGATTTCGGTCAGCTCGGAACGTATATTTCAGGCGATAGCCATTATTAACTATGCAAAGGAAATAGGCGCTGACGCTGTTGCTCACGGCAGCACAGGAGCAGGAAACGATCAGGTTCGCTTCGACCTGACATTTGATGTGCTTGCTCCCGGCATTGAGATTATTACACCTACCCGCGATATGATTCTTACCCGTGAGTATGAAATCAATTATCTGAAAGAACATGGGTATGAAGCCGATTTTACAAAGATGGTGTATTCCATTAATAAAGGTCTTTGGGGCACAAGCATAGGTGGCAGGGAAACGCTGAAGTCTGAGCAGACTTTACCGGAAGATGCCTATCCGTCCCAATTGAAGAAACAAGGACAGGAAGTTCTTACGATTGATTTCGAAGAAGGTGAAATAGCAGCAGTAAACGGTGAAAAATATGCTGATAAGGTAAAGGCTATCCAGAAGATAGAAGAGATTACATCGGCTTATGCTATCGGCCGCGATATGCATATAGGTGATACTATTATCGGCATAAAGGGGCGTGTGGGCTTTGAAGCCGCGGCTCCGCTGGTAATTATCAATGCGCACAAAATGCTGGAAAAGCATACACTAACCAAATGGCAACAGTATTGGAAAGAGCAGGTAGGTAACTGGTACGGAATGTTTCTTCACGAAGCGCAATATCTGGAACCAGTTATGCGTGATATAGAGGCTTTCCTATCGAGTTCGCAGCAAAATGTAACAGGGCGTGTGAGCATTAAACTTCAGCCATATCATTACGTGCTGATTGGAGTGGAAAGTGATTTCGACCTGATGAAGGCTGATTTCGGGGAGTACGGCGAAGTGAATAAGGCATGGACATCGGATGATGCGAAAGGTTTTACGAAGATTTATGCTATGACAAACAAGATATATCATAGTGTACAGAAAAAGAACGGGAAAGAGTTGTAAATACATTTTTCGTTTATCTATATAATGGCCATAAGCGTATGGGACAGAGCAAAGGTAACATGTATTTAAAATTGAAAATACTGTTACTTTTGTTACCTTTTTGAAATAGTTACAAGTTTGCCTCGCCTTCGCTTCGGCGAATGTTATTTCTTCGCCCTGCGGGCAGTTATGAGTTACAAGTTGGCTGGCGTCTTATTTTGTTTCACGCAGAGACGCAAAGGCGCAAAGTTTTTATATTTTACCAGTTGTTAACTGTTAACTGATGACTGATAACTGTTCACTGTAAATAGTGTAACCTTTGTTACTTTTTAACAAAAGCCTCAGTAAAACTCATTGTGTCTTCTCAGTGGTTCTCAGTGTAACATGAAAAAACTGTTACTTTTGTTACCTTTTGCGCCTTTGCGAGAGAATATTGTTTATTTAAGAAAAAGTAAGGAGGGTATACTCTATAAGAAAAACCATGAAAATATTTGTAAAAAGCTTCTGAAATAAAAAATAGAACTATGATAAAAGCAGGAATTATAGGGGGAGCCGGCTATACTGCCGGAGAACTGATAAGGATATTGATCAATCATCCACAGGTTGAACTGGTATTTGTAAACAGTACAAGTAACGCGGGTAATAAACTCACGGATGTACATAGCGGATTGTTAGGCGATACGGATATGGACTTTACCGACCAGTTACCTTACGATAAAATAGACGTTTTATTCTTTTGTACGGCGCACGGTGATACAAAGAAGTTTCTGGAAACGAATGAGATCCCCGGACATCTGAAAATTATAGACCTGTCTACCGATTACAGACACAAAGCCGAAGGAAATAAATTCATTTACGGCTTACCGGAACTGAATAAAGAAGAGATACGGAAATCATCTTATATCGCAAATCCCGGGTGTTTTGCCACAGCCATACAGTTAGGCCTGTTACCACTGGCGAAAGCCGGATTGCTGAATACTGAAATCCATGTGAATGCTATCACAGGCTCCACCGGGGCGGGAGTAAAGCCGTCGGCAACCTCCCATTTCAGCTGGCGGGAGAATAATATCTCTGTTTACAAGGCTTTCGAACATCAGCACCTGACAGAGATTCGCCAGTCTTTAACTCAGTTACAGGCCGCTTTTACAGAAGATATTAACTTTATACCTGTCCGTGGAAATTTCACCAGAGGTATATTTGTTTCTACCTATCTGAAATTTGACGGAACGATTGAAGATGCAGCGAAATTATATCAGGATTTTTACAAAGAAAGTCCTTTTGTCGTTGTCTCCGATAAAAATATAGATCTCAAGCAGGTGGTAAATACAAATAAATGTATCTTGCATCTGGAAAAGCACGGAAATAGGTTGCTTATCCTTTCCTGTATAGACAATCTGGTAAAAGGAGCGTCGGGACAGGCAGTACATAATATGAACCTGATATTCGGATTGGACGAAACAGAAGGGTTGAAGATGAAAGCTAGTGCATTCTAAAATAATAATTAGATTTTCCAGAAAAGGCAAAATGAATATGGAGAGACTTACAGAGCATGATATAAAAATAATAAGAGATGAAATGAGAATTGGCTTTATATTCTCTTCTCTATTTTTATTTGCTGATCTTCTTTTTAATTTTGTTTATTATATAGAATACGGTATAGACATTTGCTTAATACTGGTAAATATTGGAATCTTGAGTTTATGTATACTTATACCTTTCTTTATGAATAAGAATTATAGGAAGGATTTGGACGCTGGAGAGAAGATTGTAGAGTTAGGTAAGATACAAATAAAAGAATGTAAAAAGAGTTATGAGGCAGGTAGTGGTAATTTATATATCCCTATATTAGGAAATCTCTTTCCTAAGTTATGGGGTTCGCAGCCGAGACTTTCTCTCCTTTGCTATTTAGTAATAAACAATGTAAGATATAAGGTTGATGATGATTTTTATAATAAAGTAAACGAGGAGGAGATTATTAAGATGTATTTTACGATTCATAGTCATATGATGATAGGATTCGAACAAAACATACATTCTTAGGATAATCAGAGAGAAGAAAACCATAAGGTTTATGGAAAATAAAAGATTTATATCTCTAAAAGATATAAACATTATAATATAGCAAGCTATGAAATTTGAAGTAGACTCCCAAACCCTGAAAGACCTTGAAATCTTTGACACAGTCAAAGACGGTACGTCTGTATTCAGCCTGTTTAATCACACTCAGTGTTATGGTGGCAGGAGGATACTCTATAATTTTTTGTCCAATCCTCTGACCGATCTGGAAAAGATAACCGAACGGACAGACACAATCGCGTTCTTTCAGAAATATTTGCCCGAAGGCCTGAGCGTGGATAAAGATTCTCTTGATTTTACTGAATATTATATCCGGCATGGTGATTATCCGACACGCATCCCTACCTGGTTTACAGCCCTGGAGAGGATGATAATGGACAGGATAAGTACGAATACGGAGTACTATCTGGTAAAGAAAGGAGTTGGCTCTACTGTCGACCTGTTGAAAACAATATATGCTTTCTCTCATATTTTGGCAGATAAGTTTAAGGGGAATAATTATCCGAAATTGCTGGAAAAGAATAACGAAAAGGTTCTGGAAATATTTTCTTCGGACGACTATGCCGGCATCATTAAACTGGGGCGGAAAATACCATCTTATGAGACATCCCGGCTCGATTATATGTTTCGCTATACTCACAAAAAGGATATTCTCTTCTTTCTTGACCTTATATACGAATACGATGCTTTTCTATCCATTGCAAAAGCCGCTGATAAATACGGACTGTCGTATGCCGAAATGCTTCCGGCCGATAATAACCGGCTGGAGATAGATGGTTTATACCATCCCTTTGTAGAAGAGGCTATTCCAAATGATATGGGCTTTGAAAAGCCATCAAACCTGTTATTTATATCGGGGCCGAATATGGCTGGCAAATCCACTTTCCTGAAAGCGCTGGGATTGTCTGCATATCTGGCGCATGTGGGATTCCCTGTTCCTGCAAAGAGGATGACTTTGAGTATATTGTCGGGATTGTGTACTACAATTAATATTTCCGACAACCTGAGTTCCGGTTACAGCCATTTTTATGCAGAGGTGATGCGTATCAAGGATGTTGCCCGTCAGCTGAAAACACACCGGAATATGCTGGTGATCTTCGATGAACTATTCAGGGGTACGAATGTGAAAGATGCTTATGACGGCACATTGGCTGTAGTGAATGCATTTACGGAGGTGAAAAGTTCGTTCTTTGTCATATCTTCCCATATTGTAGAGGTTACCAAAGAGTTGGAAGCCAATAAGAATATAGAATTTTCTTATTTCGAGATTCTCGAGCAGGACGGACATCCTGTGTACACATATAAGCTGAAAGACGGAATTTCGCAGGTCAGGTTAGGAATGTACATTATCCGGAAAGAGAACTTAATAGAAACAATTAAAGAAATAAATAATATATAAAATGAAATTATTCGATGTATTTCCGCTGTTCGACATCAATGTCGTGGAAGGTAAAGGATGTTATGTGTATGACGATAAGGGTAATGAATACTTGGACCTTTACGGAGGCCATGCCGTAATATCGGTGGGGCATACACATCCTTACTATGTGGCCAAACTTACAGAACAGTTGAATAAACTCGGGTTCTATTCCAATTCTGTAGTAAATAAGCTGCAACAGGAACTGGCGCAAAAGATGGGAGAACAATGCGGTTACCCCGACTATTTTCTGTTCCTTGTAAACTCAGGTGCAGAAGCAAACGAGAATGCTATAAAACTGGCTTCGTTCCATAATGGACGCAGGAAAGTTCTCTCGTTTAAGAAAGCGTTTCACGGACGTACTTCGGTTACTGTTGCTACAACGGATATCCCAGCGTATTCAGCGCCTGTAAATCAGTCGGAGAATGTAGTCTTCGCTCCGTTTAATGATATTGAATTTGTAAAAAAGGAGTTGGCCACAAAAGAATATTGCTCTGTTATTATAGAAGGTATTCAGGGCGTTGCAGGTATCCAGATACCATACGATGATTTCCTGAAAGAGCTTCGCGACGTTTGTACCGAAACAGGAACTATTCTGATTCTGGACGAGATACAATCGGGCTATGGCCGCAGCGGTAAATTTTTCGCCCATCAGTATGCGGAAATACAAGCCGACCTGATAACTGTTGCTAAAGGTATCGGTAACGGTTTTCCGATGTCGGGAGTTTTGATTAATCCGATGTTTAAAGCTGTATACGGACAATTGGGAACCACATTCGGGGGGAATCATCTGGCTTGTGCGGCAGCTATCGCTGTACTTGACATAATGAAGAACGAGAAGCTTATCGAAAACGCTTACAATGTCGGCGAATTCCTGATGGAAGAACTTAGAAAATTCCCTCAGATAAAAGAAGTACGCGGACGCGGGCTTATGATAGGTATGGAATTTGATGAACCTATAAAAGAAAAACGGACGAAGCTTTTATTTGAAGAAAAAGTTTTTACCGGAGCTACAGGTACACACGTATTTCGTTTACTGCCTCCGCTTTGCCTGACAGTAGAACAGGCAAAAGAGTTTCTCGAAAGGTTTAAAAAAGTGCTCTGAAATATGTGAAGGCTGGTGCCACTTCTTTATGGGGGAGGAGCCAGATAGGTAAACGGCCAGAAAGGGATATTCCTCAGGATAAAAAACAGGATAACTGTAATCAGAAGTGTATATCCGAACCAGGGTTTGAATACAAAGCTTTTCAGGTACTTTTCCTGCCCGAGTATATAAATCCTTACAGCCAGATAATAGAAGTAAGCCAGAAATGGTCCCGCTACGATGAAGAAGATATTATAGCGCAAAGCCTCTGATATATCTCCATGCAATAGGAAATGCAAAGCACGTTGCCCGCCGCATCCGGGACATTCCAGTCCGGTAGCCGCTTTGAATGTACAGGGTGTATTTTCTCCCGCTATATTATAGATTGCATAATAAACGGCTATAATAACGATTGGGAATAAAATGGCTGATATAAGCAGTATATACTTCTTCATAAAAAAGGAAAGGTAATTCCATTGAAATTACCTTTCTGTATTATAATGTTTAAACTTAGTGGCTGTTAAGCTCCGTACTGATCCATGATAGTTTGGTATTGCTCCATGATAGCGGAAATACCACCTGCCAATATGATAGAAACAATAATCCAGACAATTGACAGAATGATCGTACCTATGGCTATCAATGACAATAATTTAGCGTTCTTGGCAGCACTCTCTGCTCCGGCATAATCTCCTGCAAAATATTTGGAATCAACCTGAGTGGAGAAAACAATTGCGATAATACCGAGGATAACACCGATACAACTGACGTATCCGCAGCAGGTTATCAAACTTACAACTGTAGCTATGATAGCTAAAATCAAATTATTATTTGGTCTCGGTGGTTTAGTCGGGTTTTCCCAACTGTTAGCTTGTTGAGCAGGTTCTTGATAACCTTGGTTGCTAAATTCTGTCATGGTTATGATATTATTATTAAAAAAGTTTGTTAATACTGCTCAAATATATATAAAAATATAACATACAAAAAGAAAAATTAATCCTAACTTCGTTATTCGGTTTAAATAAGTATCAATGAAAGTAAAAGTTACCCTGTATTCCCTTATTGTGTTAGCCATGATTGTTTTTATCTGTGCCGGGGTATATGTGGCTTTTATGAATGGATATATCCGTTTGAATTATCCGTCTTTCAAAGATTATCCTGTACAGGGGATTGATGTTTCCCATCATCAGCAAGAGATAGACTGGCATAAGCTGGATAAGAAAAAGGTTCAGTTTGCTTTTATCAAAGCCACAGAAGGAGGCAATCATAAAGATTCCATGTTTCAACTTAACTGGCGCGAAGCCCGTCAGAATAAGATACTGTCGGGAGCCTACCATTTCTTTACTTTTTGTAAAGACGGAGAGGAGCAAGCACGGAATTATATACACTACGTCCCTCGTGATAGTATAGATTTACCACCTATTATCGACCTGGAGTATGGAGGAAACTGTAGCCCTGCAAACCGGAAGGAGGATCTGATCACTGAAATAGCCAACTACTTTGAGATTATAGAAGACCATTATCAGCGCAAGGTGATTATCTATACCACAAATGAATTCTATAAAAATTACCTGCAACACCAATTCCCGGATAATCCTATCTGGATACGTGATATTATCGCAAAACCCAATTTACCCGATGGCCGTGACTGGCTATTCTGGCAATTCTCGAACCGGGGCCGGATAGACGGCATAGATACCCCGGTCGACCTGAATGCCTTCAATGGAAGCCACGAAGAATTTGAAAAGCTTTTAAATAAAAAGGCTCTTGTCAGTGAATAACTCTTTTATTTTCCATTCCATAATTCCTTAATGACTTCTTCCTGTGAATATCCGAGCGGGCAATCATCGCTCCTGGTGTTCGCCCTATAGCTTCCTTCCGATTTATTAGGGCATGTGATCATACGAAAGCCCGGCATTTCGAGATGACCGTCGGGATCATATTTCCTGATCCACTTGTAGACATAACGAAGCCACTCATTTCTATATGTTTCCGGCTGGAGTGAAAACCATGATATCTCATCCCATCCCCATACAAAATGACTTTCCAGATTTGCTACATTGGGCTTTTCTCCCCGCCCGAAATTATCGAACTCTACCAGATACGGGAGGTTACCGCATTTCCATCCGCTTGGAGTGATGCAACCTTTACTTTTATTGTATATGGCATCCAGATAATTTTCTTCCAATATACCCTCATACGGTTTTTCCGGTATTTCTTTAATCCGTAATGGAAACGAATTGAAATCCAATAAACTTACCCCGTCTTTTATCATATCGCCTTTGGGTACATGCGCATCTATCAGTACCCAGTTGCGCCGTGCATGTAGCTGAGCATAATTCCGTATTTTTTTCAGAATGCTTTCCCAGGCTTCTCTCTCGGGATCGCTCATCCCCATAAGTTCGACCTGTCCGATATGGAATGCTTCACAACCAAGGTTGATATATGAACCTGCCAGAAAGTAGAACCATAGTTGAGTCTCCTGTTTGCTTATATCGGGAACGCTACTCCCTTCATGCCAGTGATTAACCAGTTTCCCTTCATTATTGAGCATACTGTCGTAAGAGAAAAAGCGGTCTTCGGCCGGGAGGTCGAAATCTTCGAATACCCATACCGGTATCTTTACATTATCTACATCCCGCGTGATAATCTCAAATATACAGGCCTGAAAAATCATTTCGGGATCAAATGCGTGCATTTCAGTAATAATGGCTTTGGCCCTCGTCCAAAACTCCGGTGAATTTAAAAGGCTTTCACCGCCCCATCGGTAAATGGAACGCCCTATGAATTTAGCTCCAATGTTTTTTACCATCCTTATATCATCCCTATGGTAGGGATATGTACGCCTGCCTTCAGGCTTATCGGGCATAAGAAAGTACACCATTGTGATTGATTTGTCGAGATAATTACCCAGAACATCTTCCCGTATGCCGTTTTTATCAAAATGATAAGATTTTTTATTACCCTTGGTTTCACAGGAGGAGAAGCTGAAAATTATAGAACTTACAATGAATGTTATGAGCAGTTTCATATCTGTATTTATTTATTTTTCGATTCGGGAGTGATTTCTATTGTCTGCCATTGTGACCCGCCTTTAAATCCGACCGGGCCGCTTTCTTTCCGCATCAGTCCGTTCAGCCGGAAAAAGTTCTCGAAATGCTTATTCATTATCGTTTCTCCCGACCCCACTGCTATGAGCGTAGGGCCATCCTGATCTGCTCCATAGCCGCCTTGCGCCGCTGATTTAATATCAGGTATATAATTCGGCCATGTACCTTTATACCATGTGTAACCAAAGAGAAATGGGATACTTCCGGCATCCCGCATCTTTTGTTTCCACTCCAACTGAAGTTGTACAAACGGTTCGCCCGGACAAGTAGAAATAGCTATATTGTCATTGAGCAGAATTGTTGAGATATGAACATCAAAAAGAGCATCGGACTTGAATCTTCCTGTAAATTGCAGTGAATCGTTCATATATCTTATGCCGGCCTGCTTGATTGCCGAGGGAGTCAGTGATCCGGTTAGTTTAATAGCCTCATATGCAAGCAGGCTTCCAACCCGTTCTATGGTTCTGTAGTCCGTCTTAAATGAATCGTCCGGACCACTTCTCCTCGAACTGATAATCAATGATTCTATATTTCCGGCGCCACCCTGTACAAACAGGCAAACCGCGTTATTCCCAAAAGCTTCCTCGACTTTTTTGCAGGCAACTCCCGGAAAATCAGCTGAAATCTCATAATTGCTGCATACTATATCGGCGTGACAGGCATAATTCATTACAATTCCCTTTGTATTTCCCTGCATATCTTCCACCTTTATAACTCCCACTTCAGGATCTACGGGGCCAAAAGGAATACGTTCCGGATTTTCAGAAGTATAATGATCGTCTGAGAACCATGATTCCCGCGAATGTCCATCTTCCCTTACTATCAATCGGTTGAACCCAAGTTGAGGGAATTTTCGGTGACCGGCAGCCAGTTTTGCCGGAAACATATTGTCTGTAGCTTCTTTCAATGCTTTGGTTAATTGGCTTATGACAAGAGTTTCGTCCCTTTTTCCGGAAGAATGGGTATGTGATGAAGATAAAAATAATACATCTAAGCCAAACTGTTCTTTACCTATTTTGGCTATCCGGTCACTTGTGTAGATGCCCTGGTCGACAGCGATAAATCCTACTCGTTTATCCCCGTCCCGTAATATCAGAACACGGGCATATAATGAGTCGTGCAGTGGTATTTCGTGTGGTGATGTGATATTTACTTTCGATAATCCGGCAGTGATTGTGCCTGATTGTGCAATACTGATCCCCGATAAGGATATACAACAAAAAATTATCAATAAAAATTTTATTCCGGACATAGAATATCAGATTTAAATCGTTAGTTAAATTAAGATGACGGTTCAAATGTAACTAATTAATTTTCAAATAACTAATGCTTGGGTTCGCAGGCCTGTTTAATCAAATGTACAGAATACAATATGGTGCAGATACTTTTCTTGTCCATAGAATGTCCTGCAAATATTTTTGTTATTTATTCTCTTATCGGAAAATTACAATATCTTTTTTTGAAAAATATGTCATATTATAAATTACTGATTCTTAAAAAATCATATCTTCGTTTACCTTATAGATAAATAATATTTCAGAAAATAACTGTACGGGACTTTTAATCATCCTGATATGTAGAAATAAAAATAGATTATATGAAAGAAATAAAGCGAATATCAGAAAATGAAAATTACACGGCAATTAATATCGGCCGTTTAGAAAACCTGAATGAATATTCCCTTATCCATCCTAAGAATAGACAGGAGATAACAGGCAAAGTTTTCCTGAAAGAAGCGACAGGTGCAACGGGTACCGAAATTTCATTTCAGATGCTACCACCCAAAACCGATATTTCCTATTTTCATATTCATAAACAAAATGAAGAGACCTATATAGTATTAAAGGGTTTTGGCGATTTTCAGGTAGATGAGGATTGCTTCCCTATAGCAGAAGGCAGTGTGGTGAGAGTATCACCGGCAGGAAAGAGGTGCTTGCGTAATTCTTCTGATGAAACAATGATCTATATGGTCATCCAGTCGAAGGAAGATTCTCTGAATCAGTATAGTTCTGCTGATGGGGAGCGGGTTCTTTACGATCCTAAATGGAAATAGCGGAGGATACACGGATTTACTTATTTTAAAATTTTTGAAATAAAAAAGACAAAATGTTTGTTTTATTCAAAAAAGTATTACTTTTGTATCCATAATCATAACAAGGTTATTGAAATGAAGAATTTTTCTACATACTTTTTCTTTTTTTACTTTTACTTTTTTAGAAGGTGAAACAGGATTTTGTATGAGAAAATTGAAAATAAAATAAAACAATCAGATATATAGAATCCTGTCAAGTATGACGGGATTTTTTTTTTGACAATAAGCTAAATAAATGAGAAAAGTTGCAATACAAGGAGGACTGGGAGCATATCACGGCATTGCCGCTGAAAATTTCTTTGAAGAAGAGGTCGAAATAGTGCCCTGCATTACATTTCGCGATATCTTTACTACCATCAAAAAAGAGCCGAATACGATTGGTATTATGGCTATAGAAAATACCATTGCCGGGAGCCTTTTGGGTAATTATGAATTACTGAAAGAGAATAAGCTTCCTATTGCAGGTGAGTTTAAGCAACGTATATCTCATTGTCTGGCAGCGCTTCCCGGACAAACCATCCATGATATAAAGGAAGTGGAATCGCATCCTATCGCGCTGATGCAATGTACTAATTTTCTGGATACATTACCCGGGGTACGCATTATTGAACATGAGGATACAGCTCTGGCAGCGAAAGATGTCGCCGAAAAGCGTTTGCATGCTACGGCTGCTATATGCAGCGTGAGAGCAGCTGAAATTTATGGACTGGATATACTGGCGAGAGGAATTGAGACGAATAAGCACAATTTTACTCGCTTTCTTATTTTTGGCAATAAATGGATAGTACAGGAGATTCAGCTAAACGAGGTCATAAACAAATCATCTATTGTGTTCACCCTGCCGCATACCGAAGGAAGCCTTTCGAAAGTATTGTCTGTATTTTCTTTCTATGGTATCAGTCTCACCAAGATACAGTCTTTGCCTATTGTCGGCCGGGAGTGGGAATATCAGTTTTATGTAGACCTCAAATTCTCGGATTTGGAACGTTATCACCAATCGCTGGATGCTATCCGTCCCCTGATAAGTGAACTTAAAACACTGGGTGAATACCCGGAAGGCCGTCAGAGCGAACTTTAATTTTGAATTCCTGGAATCTTTAAATATTGAAATCAATATGAATATAATACCCGCCGACCGCCTGAATACAGTGCAGGAATACTATTTCTCTACCAAATTGAGAGAAGTAGCGGAAATGAATGCCGCAGGGAAGAATGTGATCAGCCTTGGCATTGGTAGTCCCGATCTGCCTCCATCAGAAGAAACGGTAAGGGCTCTGAGTGAATCCGCTGCGAAAAATGACGCGCATGGTTATCAGCCGCATGTGGGTATCCCTCAGCTGCGTGATGCTTTTGCTACGTGGTACAAACGTTGGTATGGTGTGACGATCGATCCGGCAAAGGAGATACAGCCGCTAATCGGCTCAAAAGAAGGTATCCTTCACATCTCTCTGGCGTTTCTGAACCCCGGAGACGGGGTCTTGGTGCCTAATCCCGGTTATCCTACATACACATCTGTAAGTAAGATGGCAGGTGCGAAGATTCATACATACGATCTGGATGAAAATAACAACTGGCAGCCCGATTTTGAAGCATTGGAAAAAATGGATTTATCCGGTGTAAAGCTGATGTGGGTTAATTATCCGAATATGCCGACAGGAGCAAATGGTTCGTTAGGCCTGTTCGAGAAGCTGGTTGCATTTGGCAGGAAGCATGGTATTGTCATCGCCCATGATAATCCGTATAGCCTTATATTGAACGAGAATCCGCTTAGTATCATGCAAGTGGAGGGAGCAAAAGAGATTTGTATAGAGTTGAATTCTATGAGTAAATCGCATAATATGCCCGGATGGCGTATTGGTCTGGTTGTTTCCAATCCTCAGTTTATAGGGTGGATACTCAAAGTGCTCAGCAACATCGAAAGCGGCATTCTAAAACCCATGCAAATGGCTGCTATCGCTGCATTGAATAATTCGGATGAATGGCATAGGAAAAACAATATAGAACTATATGCAAACCGCCGTAGATATGCTGCTGCCATAATGGATGAACTGGACTGCACATATGATGAGAATCAGGTAGGTATGTTTCTTTGGGGAAAAATACCTGCGAAGTATAAAAGCAGCGAGGAACTGGCAGATAAAATCTTATACGATGCCAGAGTATTCCTTACACCCGGGTTTATATTTGGGAGCAAAGGGGAGAGATACATCCGTATATCGCTTTGCTGCAATGAACATATGCTGAAAGAGGCACTGGAAAGAATAAAGAAATTACAATCATAAAAACTCAGATAAAATGGAATTAGAATCAATCTTACTGCCGGGAGTTGACCCGGAACGTCCTTTGGTGATCGCGGGCCCGTGTAGCGCCGAAACGGAGGAACAAACATTAAATACAGCCCGCCAACTGGCAGCTGATGGTATCAAAATTATGCGTGCAGGCATCTGGAAACCACGCACAAAACCCGGAGGATTTGAAGGTGTAGGCAGTGAAGGTCTTGCATGGTTGAAAAAAGTGAAGCAGGAAACAGGAATGTATGTCTCAACTGAAGTTGCTACACAGAAGCATGTATATGAAGCATTGAAGTACGGCATAGATATGCTCTGGATAGGAGCCCGCACCACGGCTAACCCGTTTGCTGTACAGGAGATTGCAGAAGCTTTACAAGGTGTGGATATACCTGTATTGGTAAAGAATCCGGTAAATCCCGATTTGGAATTATGGATCGGGGCACTCGAACGCCTTAGCAATGTAGGGTTGACTAAACTGGGCGCGATCCATCGTGGATTCAGTTCGTATGATAAAAAGATCTACCGTAATCTTCCCCAATGGCATATCCCTATCGAACTGAAACGCCGTTACCCTGATTTGCCTATCATCTGCGACCCAAGCCATATCGGAGGTAAGCGCGATCTGATCCAACCTCTTTCTCAACAGGCTATGGACCTGAATTTCGAAGGGCTGATTATTGAAACACATTGCGATCCTGATAATGCATGGAGCGATGCTTCGCAACAAGTGACACCATCGAGGTTGAAAGAAATTCTTTCGGTTTTGGTTATCCGCGATGGTAAGCAGTCGACGGAAGACTTGTCGGTATTGCGCAGGCAGATTGACGAAATAGATGACCAGTTGCTGGAACTACTGGCCAAACGTATGCGTATTTCTTGCGAGATAGGTACATTCAAGAAAGAACATAACATGACTATCGTGCAGACCGACCGCTATGATGAGATACTAAGCAAGCGTATTTCCCAGGCAGAAGGTATGGGTATGAATCCTGAATTTATGCGTGTTGTTCTGGAAGCGATTCACGAAGAGTCTGTAAGACAGCAAATAGATATTCTGAATAAGTAAATATCTGTTTATCAGTTATTAAGTAAAGGGTGGATTTTGTTCACCCTTTATTTATATATCTTGATAGTTTATTGTGACAGGTGTCAGATATAATTTAACAAAGAATACTTTCCATATATTAATAATTCTAACAAAAGTACCTGTATGGTATAATGCTTACTGGTATTACTGTTACAATT
Organism: Dysgonomonas termitidis; assembly: GCF_054657735.1. NCBI lineage: Bacteria > Pseudomonadati > Bacteroidota > Bacteroidia > Bacteroidales > Dysgonomonadaceae > Dysgonomonas > Dysgonomonas termitidis. Next base: position 1,469,701 of record NZ_BAAHYD010000003.1, read on the forward strand.
ATGATATTTGCAATGTTTATATGGCATATAATCTAAGAATTTGTTTACATTTGCACATATCACCTATAGAATGATTATATGGAAAATAATAAATTTTTAACGCTCATCCGGGAGGGAATAATTAATAACTGGGAACGTCCCGCATTGACCGATTATAACGGAGAAACATACCTATATAAGGATTTTGCAAAAAAAATAGCGCAATTACATATCTTGTTCGATGATCTTGAGGTTCAGAAAGGAGATAAAATCGCTATCTGCGGCAAGAATTCGGCTAACTGGGCTGTAGCCTTTTTCGGCTCGCTTACTTATGGAGCTGTTATAACTACGATTCTGCATGATTTTAGCGGGGAGAATATACATACGCTTGTAAATCATTCCGAAGCGAAAGTCCTGTTTGCGGATGAATATGTATGGTCTAAGGTAGATCCAGTACAAATGCCGTCTGTGGAAGCTATTTTACTGATAGATGACTTTTCGGCGCAGAAATCACGTTCAGCTAAGTTTTTGGAATCATGCTCTCATTTGGAACAGACATTCAATGTTAAATATCCGAAAGGATTCTCACAGGAAGATGTCATCTTTTATGACGAGTCTCCGGATGAACTGGCAGTACTTAATTATACGTCAGGAACTACCAGTAATCCTAAGGGAGTGATGATCCCGTACCGGAGTTTGTGGTCAAATACCCGTTTCGCGATAGATAGTATTGAATTTGTGAAAGCGGGTGACGGCATAGTATGTATGTTGCCTATGGCGCATATGTACGGGTTAGCCTTCGAGGTATTGCTATCTATAGCCAAGGGTTGTCACATACATTACCTGACCCGTGTCCCTTCACCTCAAATAATTCTGGATGCTTTTTCTAAAGTGAATCCGACATTAGTGCTGGCTGTACCGCTTATTATCGAAAAGATAATACAGACCCGTGTTTTTCCTCAATTGAAGAAACAACCGGTCAGGACGTTAATTAAAATCCCTTTCTTCAGAAAAAAAATATATAAAAAAATTGCTGAAAAACTTGTACCTGTCTTTGGCAATAAGCTGGTTGAGGTGGTCATTGGAGGAGCTGCCTTGAATAAAGAGGTCGGGGCATTTCTCACGGATATAAGATTTCCATACACAGTTGGTTATGGTATGACCGAATGCGGCCCGCTTATTTCCTATGAATATTGGGAAACATATAAGCAAGGGTCGTGTGGCCGCCCTGTCGACCGTATGAGTGTGCGCATAGAATCATCCAATATGGAAACTGAAGCTGGAGAAATAATAGTGAAGGGACAAAATGTGATGTTGGGATACTACAAAAATGAAGAAGCGACCAACCAGGTTCTGGATAGTGCGGGATGGTTGCGTACCGGGGATTTGGGCGTGATGGACCGCGATGGATTCCTGTTTATTCGCGGCCGTAGTAAAACGATGATACTCAGTGGATCGGGGCAGAATATCTATCCGGAAGAAATTGAAGACTATTTCAATAATTCACCTTATATTGCCGAATCACTTGTAATCGAGGAAAATGGCAAACTGATCGCCCTTATTTATCCTGATAAAGATTATTTGAAGGCGCATGATGTGAAAGAAGAGGATTATTCTGCTATTTTTGTGGCTGAATTGAAAGCGATAAACAAACGCCTGCCGGGATACAGTCAGGTGGTGAATTTCAGATTGCAGGATCAGGAATTTGAAAAGACGCCAAAACGGAGTATTAAACGCTTTTTATATCAAAAGAACTCATAACTCTAACTAATATAGACTCATGTCAGTAGACGATAAAAAGATTATTTTTTCAATGATGGGCGTCGGTAAATTATACCCGCCACAAAAACAAGTATTAAAGAACATTTACCTGTCATTCTTCTATGGAGCCAAGATCGGCATCATCGGCCTCAACGGTTCGGGTAAATCCACGCTGTTGAAGATTATAGCCGGAATAGATAAGGAATATCAGGGCGAAATAGTATCGGACAAAGGCTTTTCGGTGGGATACCTTGAACAGGACCCGAAGCTCGACCCTGCCAAAACCGTAAAGGAAATAGTGCAGGAAGGTGTACAGCCTATAATGGACCTGCTGAAAGAATATGAAGGCATTAACGAAAAATTCGGATTGCCCGAATATTACGAGGATGCAGATAAAATGGACGCTCTTTTTGCCCGTCAGGCAGTATTGCAGGATAAGATAGATGCGAGCGACGCATGGAATATAGACAATAAGCTCGAGCGTGCGATGGATGCGCTCCGTTGTCCGCCCGAAGACCAATTGACCGCAAATCTCTCGGGAGGGGAAGCCCGTCGTGTAGCACTTTGCCGCCTGTTGCTCCAGGAACCGGATGTATTGCTACTCGATGAGCCTACCAACCATTTGGACGCGGAGTCTATCGATTGGTTGGAGCAACATCTTCAACAGTATAAAGGTACAGTAATCTGTATCACCCACGACCGCTACTTTCTCGACCATGTTGCCGGATGGATTCTTGAACTCGACAGAGGAGAAGGTATCCCGTGGAAAGGAAACTATACATCATGGCTTGAGCAAAAGACCAAGCGTATGGAGCAGGAAGAAAAGCAGGCCAGCAAGCGCCGCAAAACCCTCGAACGGGAGTTGGAGTGGGTGCGTATGGCTCCCAAAGCCCGTCATGCAAAAGGTAAAGCCCGTTTGAATGACTATGAGAAGATGCTGAATGCCGACCAGAAAGAGCGGGAAGAAAAACTTGAGATATTTATTCCTAACGGCCCGCGTCTCGGTAATAAGGTAATAGAGGCACATGGAGTAACAAAAGCTTTCGGAGATAAGCTCTTGTTCGATAATCTAGAATTTATGCTGCCGCCATCGGGTATTGTCGGTATTATCGGACCAAATGGAGCAGGTAAAACCACCTTGTTCCGCTTGATTCAAGGCTTGGAAAAAGCTGATAAGGGAACATTTGAAGTAGGTGAGACCGTAAAGATAGGTTATGTAGATCAATCGCATGCTGATATCGATCCTAATAAGACTGTCTATCAGGTTATTTCGGGAGGAAGCGAGTTTGTCCGCGTAGGAGGGAAAGATATTAATGCCCGCGCTTACTTGTCCCGCTTTAATTTCTCGGGAGGAGACCAGGAAAAACTTACCGGTATACTTTCCGGAGGGGAGCGTAATCGTCTGCATCTGGCATTGACGCTGAAGTCGGAAGCCAATGTATTGCTTCTCGATGAGCCTACCAATGATATCGACGTAAATACATTGCGTGCATTGGAAGAAGGTTTGGAAAACTTTGCAGGATGCGCTGTTGTGATATCGCATGACCGTTGGTTCCTCGACCGTATCTGTACACATATCCTGGCTTTTGAAGGTAATTCGGAAGTATTCTTTTTTGAAGGGAGTTACAGCGAATACGAAGAAAATAAAAAGGCACGCTTGGGCAATGTGGAGCCGAAGCGTATCCGTTACAGAAAACTGATTAATTGATACCGGGCGGCCGGTTAAAAGGCTGCCGGATTCATCTGTTACTACGTCGTTGAGGTGTGGACTGAAAAAAAATTAAGAAATGACTTTAATATGGAAGTAATTCGATTAAAGTCATTTTCTTTGATATCCTCTTCTATATAAAAAAGGAAGAATATAAGAAAAGCCTGTCTCACAACAGGCCTAACCAAAACTTCTAAATAATCTTACGCTGACATTTAATGTATAAAACAAAGTTAAATATCAATTTTGTAGATTTTTTGAGCGTCGAAAATTATTTGGCCCGGTACTTATGTAGAACAATTCAAAGGATAATCGGGTACTGGAAAGCGGCCTTACGGTATCACGAACAAACAGCCAGGATAATAAAACATAACTGTTACCAACCGTATTCGCATTAGCAGCAAGAAATATCTATGCACAAACCCCGGAGATGGCAGTAATCCCGTTCCATGAGACAAAAGATTCAATACCCGGTACGGTAGCGGCTGATTAATTAAAAAATCATAACATCTGCAACTAAAGGTATGTTGCATACATCTAACATATGTGTATCGACAGCAGATTTAGTTACATTTGCTCTTGTTTTTATAAACGATGCGTGTCAGAGTTTGAAAACCTAGTGTTACTTTATTCGTATATTTTTATCTATAAATACAGATAACAGGTATGTATATAACAAAAGCTGACAGGGTGAAAAATTTCGAAAAGGTTGTTACCTTTGTTACTTTTTGATAAAATATATGTTGATTATCAGTAAAGTAAATATTTCTTTAGAAAAGGCAGAAGTGCCGTCCCTTCACTTGGAGATTGATTCTGGACAGAGTTTGTACCGGGCAATAGCTGCTGGGTTCTTTGAGGAAGAAACAATGAAAAATAACGTGAAAAGTGTGTCAGGTTTGTCAAGTTTTTGTCAAGTTTTTTGCAAGAATTACAAATGATTGCGCTCTGCGGGCAGTAACAAGTTACGAGTAAAATATTGTTCATTGGATAACTATTGACTCATAATTGAAAAATGTGTTACCTTTGTTACTTTCAATTATTGATTATGATAACTCCTATATAAATGAAAAGAGCAGACCTGTATCAAACTTTATTTTTATATGTGTTTTGTTGTCAGTATGTTATGTGCATTTAGACTAGATATTATTTTAATAAATAATGGAAAATAATAAAGATATGACCCGCTATATTACCGGTTTGAAGAGAATCAGTGACTATCTAGGAAAAGATACTGGAGATATGTACCATATGGGGACCGATAGCAGCGGTGGAGGAGATGATTCAAAATAGATGAGAATCTAAGGAACAAAAAAGAAAAAACGTTTTAACTGAATGAGTGAAATACCACAATATATTAGCAGAAGGAAGATAATGCTCCTATTGTCTTTCTTTTTCATCATTTGTGGTACAGTATGTGCCCAGTCGCTCACTACGGTACGTGGTACCGTCAGAGATGCAATAACCAAGGAAAAATTACCTTTTGTTACGGTCGTATTCGATAAGACGACTATCGGTACATTTTCGGATGAAGAGGGTGAATTCAGATTGAGTAACAGAGGGAATTATACATCTGTTACAGCTTCTCTTCTGGGATATAAGTCCGAAACGATAACGATTCCTATAGGTAAAACTACAACAATAGAAATAAGTCTCGAACCGGAAGATAAATTATTGAAAGAGGTCATTGTCCGCCCGCAGAAAGAGAAATATTCCAAGAAGAATAATCCTGCAGTCGAATTGATTAAAAAAGTGATCGCTCACAAAAATGAGAATAATATAACAGATCTCAGTTATTACCAGTATAAGGAATATGAACGGATATTTTTTGCACTGAATGAGTATCATCCGGATATGCCTTTGCTGAAAAAATATAAGTTCCTGCCCAATTATGCAGATACATCAATGATCGATAATAAAATCATACTGCCTTTCTCTATAAGGGAAAGGATTTCCGATGTATTTTATAAAAAAGAAAATAATTCGACCAAACGTATTGTAAAAGGCTATCATATAGAAGGATTGGATAAGACATTCGATACAGAAGGGCTTGATGCCATTATCAAGGAAGTGTTTAAAGATATATCTATATATGATAATTCTATCAATCTGCTGCTACAGCCCTTTGTGAGTCCGTTGAGCGAGCATAGTGCCGTTAATTTTTACAGATGGTACCTGTCGGATACGGTGACCATAGACAAGGACCGTTATGTAAAACTTGATTTTGCTCCTTTCAATTCCCGTGATATCGGTTTTACAGGCAATCTGTATATCTCTCTTGACAGCATGTATGCAGTAAAGAGAGCTGTGATAAGGACTCCGAAGAAAATGAATATAAACTTTGTTCAGGAACTTGTTATTCAGCACGATTATAAGAAAACGGCAGATAATAAGTGGATTCCTTTGGAGGAGCGTATGGCTATCGATGTTACTATGGCCGATCTTGTCAAGTTCTATATAGATAAAACCCGGACTTATGTGGATTTTGTCGAAAATCAGCCTATGGACCCGGTTTTTGCTCTCACTGCCCCCGAGGTATTTGAAAAAGACTATTTGAGAAGAGATAAAAATTTCTGGGCAGATAACCGGCCGGCTGAACATAAGAAAGACTACCGGATGGATCAAATGTTGGAAGATGTAAATAAAATATTACTGTTCAAAATACTATTGAGAACCGGTGATATCCTGTCCACCGGCTACTTTCCTACCTCGAAGGACCCTGAGACAAATAAGCTGGAGATAGGGACTATTCCTACATTCTACAGTTTCAATAAAACAGAAGGTAATCGCTTCCGTATGACACTATCTACTACGAAGAATTTCCATCAGAATCTTTTCTTCTATGGTTATGGAGCTTACGGAACAAGGGATGAAGAGTTTAAATATTACGGCGAAGTTACGTGGGCTTTCGACAAGGTAGAGAAGCACAAAGATGAATATCCGAAGAATAACCTGATAGTTGCCTATAAATATGATATAAATACATTAGGCCAACGCTACACGCAGGCCGAACGGGACAATATACTGATGTCGATACAAGCATCGGGTAATTCTAAAATGACATATAACCGCCAGACTCAGATTGCCTGGGATAAAGAGTTTTATGGCGGGTTCTCATTTAAACTTACCGGGCAGACCTTTGATGAACGTCCCGCTGCCAATATCGTATTTGAAAAAATGGATGAAAATGGTAATATATATGCAGTGGACAGGGTAAAGACCACCGAGGCCATGCTTGCCCTACGCTATGCCCCGAATGAAAAATTCTTTCAGCAGCGTAGGAAGAGGCACTCTATACCTTCGCCGCGGCTGGTGATGAACCTGACGCATACCATGGCTCTTGAAGACATCTTAGGAGGTCAGTATAATTACAATAAAACATCTCTGGCCATATCCAAACAGTTTTGGGTTGCACCATACGGTAAGCTCTATCTGACAGCGCAGGCTGAAAAAATATGGGGTGAGACACCATTCCCGTTTTTGATAACGCCCAGCGCCAATAGTTCATATACTATACAGCGGGGGAACTACTATCTGATAGAGCCTCTCGAATTTGTACACGATGCGCAGGCTTCATGGGAAATATATTATCATATGGGTGGATGGTTCCTCAATAGGGTTCCTTTCATTAAAGTCCTGAAGTGGCGCGAAGTATTTGGCTTCCGTGGTTTTATCGGTTCATTGAGTAATAAGAACAATCCGGAGCTCAACAGGAATCTGCTGATCTTTCCGCAGGATACATATACCACAAGCAGAGGTCCGTATATGGAATATAATATAGGGATAGAAAATATATTTAAGCTGTTCCGTATCGACTATGTACGCAGGATAAACTATCTCGATCATCCGAATGTAGATAAGGATGGCTTCAGGATATCGTTTAACCTGAATTTTTGACGCTTCTTTTCAGAGGAATGTATCCGCTATCCGCATTAATATTTCCTGAGGGTCTAAGGGGTGTTTCTTAGGCGGGTTTGCAGGTACTAATACTTTTAATCCCTGCGGGATGATCTTTACATGTATCTCCTTGCCCATTTTCACGGGGTCACCGTCTATATGCATCATTCCTTCATTTTCGCGCCTGATTGTGACCTCATTGGTAATCAGTTCGATCATTTTGCTGCTCTCATCTATTTTCTTTGTAAATAGTTGCAGGGATGTTTGCGGAACATCAAGGATAGATAACGGCTTTAATATGGCGATATTCATCATGCCGTCCTGTATGTCGGCGTGGGGGGCTATATGCGCATTGTACCCATATTGTGAAGCATTAGCGCAGGTAACCACAAATGCTTTGTCTTTTATAGTACCCTCGGGGCATATTATTTCATAGGTTTCGGGCTTCTGCCGGATAAAGGTCTCAAGCATATTCTTGAAGTACATAAACGAGCCTCTTGTCTTTTTACCTGAGGACATTGCGGCCACTTCCGCGTCAAAGCCTACACCGCAGGTACAGAAGAATATGCGGTCATTTACCATTCCATAGTCGATGGATATGATATTTTCGTCCAGAATAACAGCCATTGCTTTTTTTGCATCGATCGAAATATTCAGGTCACGGGCCAGGCCATTGCCGGACCCCATTGGGATGATGCCTAAAGCCGTGTCGGAATTGACTAATGTGCGAGCTACTTCGTTTACTGTACCATCACCGCCTACGGCAATCACATAGTCCACTTTATCTTTGATAGCTTGTTTGGCGATCTCTGAGCCATGTCCGGCATAACCGGTAATAAATATATGGATATCGAATTTGCGGGCATCAAACATATCCGCTATTTTGTGAGGAAGGTTTTGCTTCGATGATGTTCCCGATTTCGGGTTGATTATGGCATATATTTTTTTCTTGGCACTCATTTCATCAGCACATAAAAGTTTTGTCATACAAAAATAACATATTAACAGTCATAGACCAAATAATAGGCTGGAATTGCACAGAACAATCAGAATGGCTTCTTTATATAGTTGTAGAAGTAATGAGACTCTAATCTGCAATTTATATATCCTTTAAGATTAATGACATCATTAATTCAATATCTTTGTATTTATAATCTAAAATATAAAGATAAGCCATGATGGACCCATTAGAAAAAGAACAAATTGTCAGTTTGATTAAAAAAGAGGTTGTTCCGGCCATCGGCTGTACCGAACCTATTGCAGTATCATTGTGTGTGGCAAAAGCAACAGAAGTTCTTGGAAAACAGCCAGAAAAGATAAAGGTGTATCTGAGTGCCAATGTATTGAAGAATGCTATGGGGGTGGGGATTCCGGGAACCCGGATGGTAGGACTGCCTATAGCTGTGGCTTTGGGAGCGCTTATCGGAAAGAGTGAATATGGCCTGCAGGTACTGAAAGATCTTACACCGGAGGATGTTGTACAAGGAAAACAATATATATCCGAAAAACGTTTAGAAATAACCCTGAAAGAAAATATAGCAGACAGCCTGTACATAGAGGTACATTGTATGGCAGGGGTGGATGAGGCTGAAGCCATCATTCGTGGCATGCATACAAATTTTTCATATATAGCCATAAACGGAGATATACTTTGCGATGAGGCTTGTTGTGATAATGGCGATGTGTGTAAAGAAGAAGTAGCACTGACCTTCGCAAAGGTATATGAGTTCGCTACTGCTGTTCCGGTTGATGATATACGGTTTATTCTTCAGGCTGCGGAACTGAATAGGGAAGCCTCTAACCTTTCCAATGAAGGTAATTATGGACACAATGTTGCCAAAACGGTAACAGGGACTTTAGGTAAAAAGATATTCGGAGATTCCATGCTTTCGCATATGATGTCATATACGGCGGCAGCTTGCGATGCCCGTATGGATGGAGCGATGATTCCTGTGATGAGTAATTCCGGCAGCGGAAATCAGGGGATTACGGCGACCCTGCCTGTACTTACTTTTGCAGAAGATACCAATTGTACGGAAGATGAACTTGTCAGGGCATTGATACTTAGCCATCTGACTGTAGTGTATATAAAACAGAAATTAGGCCGTCTCTCAGCCCTGTGTGGTTGTGTGGCTGCGGCAACAGGGGCAAGTTGTGGTATTACTCATCTGATGGGCGGTAATTACAGTCAGGTCACCTTTGCCGTGAAAAATATGGTGGGAAATATAACTGGTATGATTTGCGACGGAGCAAAACCCAGTTGTGCTCTTAAGATATCGAGTGGCGTATCCACTGCGGTACTTTCTGCTATCATGGCTATGGAGCATAAAGTAGTATCATCTTTGGAGGGTATTGTGGATGATGATGTAGATAAAACAATTGAAAATCTTACCAGTATTGGTGCTGTTGGTATGCAGGAAACTGATAAGCTGGTATTGAAGATAATGACGAGTAAATAATTAATTAATAAAGATGGAAGTAAGAAATATCGTTAAGGTGCTGCCTGTTTGCGGGTTGGCTTTACTAACCGGCCTCTCTGCCTGTAGTTCTTCAAAGAAGAATGTGCAAGGTGAGGAGAATACGGTTGCAATTGCAGATACGATGAAACTGAATCTGGATTATACGTCGGTGGATTCAATGACAATTATCTATACAGATAAGGATGAGCTGAAAATCCAAATAGGAGATACAGACAGAGGACGGGTAGGAGAGATGTTGTCACAGCTGGTGAATGACACTGCGTGGAACAATAGCGGTATCATGGTGAAAATGGTTGCTCCCGATTATATGATAACGATGCATTATAAGGGTAAGACGCAGGATCATAACAGCTGGATATCTGTATGGAAAGAACTTGGAAAAGCCAAATTTGAAAATAAATGGTATCTGTTGCCGGAGGAAAAAGAACAAATGTTTGAATTATTAGATAGCTTAAAGCAATAAAAAACGCTCCCAACCGGGAGCGTTTTTTCAACCATTTGATAACCAATTTAGAATCTTAACCTTTTACAGTCTTTTCAATCCTTTTGTTTGCGCCTTATCAGCTTCTGTAATGCTGATGGCGTAACCTCCGGCAGGTGCGCATAGCTGCGATAACTTCGACTTGCCCGTTACCACTACTTTGCGGATAGTGTATGCCTGAGGATTTGTTTTATAGTGAGCGTCCTTCGCATCGCTGTATATAGTTGCGATGTATGTTTTAGCCGGGTCCAGGTATTCGAATGTGATATTTGATGTGCGTCCGTTCTCTCCACATACACTACCTACGAACCAGTTGTTTGAATTCTTTGCTTTACGGGCAACTGTAATATATTCACCGGGTTCGGCTTCCAGATATTTGCTTTCGTCCCAGTCTATAGCAACATCTTTAATGAACTGGAATGCATCGAGATATTGATTGTATGTTTCGGGCAGGTCGGCAGCCATCTGTAACGGGCTGTACATGGTTACATACAGTGCCAGTTGATTGGCCAGTGTACTGTTTACATGTGAATTGTTTCCGGGGTTGTACTTGCTTATATCCATCTGGAAGATACCCGGAGTATAATCCATCGGGCCTCCGATAAGGCGGGTGAACGGAAGTACGGTAACATGGTTGGGCTTATTACCGCCGAATGCCTGGTATTCTGTCCCGCGGGCCGATTCGTTTCCTATAAGGTTTGGCCATGTACGGCATACACCTGTCGGACGTACTGCCTCGTGAGCATTTACCATGATCTTATAACCGGCAGCTTTTTCGAAAGCATACTGGTAATGGTTTACCATCCATTGCCCGTAATGATGTTCGCCACGGGGAATAATATTGCCGACATAACCGCTTTTTACGGAATTGTACCCATTGTCTACCATAAATTGATAAGCCTTATCCAAGTGACGTTCATAATTGCGCACAGACGATGAAGTCTCGTGATGCATCATGATTTTCACTCCTTTACTTTTTGCATACGCATTAAGTTCTTCGACATCAAAGTCGGGATAAGGAGTCACAAAGTCGAATACATAATCTTTCGATTTGCCAAACCAGTCTTCCCATCCTTCATTCCAACCTTCTACAAGTACACCGTCGAAACCGTGTAATGCAGCAAAGTCTATATATGCTTTCACATGTGCAGTATTAGCTGCATGTTTGCCATTTGGCTTGGTTTTACTATAATCGGTAACACCCAGTTGTACACTGTACACGTCGTCAGTGTATGCCCAAGTGCTTTTGCCTGTAATCATTTCCCACCACACACCGACATATTTTACAGGTTTGATCCATGATGTATCTTCTATTTTAGAGGGCTCATTCAGGTTGAGTGTGGTGTGTGAAGCCAGTACCTTGCGGGCATCGTCGCTTACGATAACTGTACGCCACGGCGTATGGCATGGTGCCTGCATATAGCCTTTGTAACCTTGTGCATCGGGAGTAAGCCATGATTCGAATATCATATTCTTATCATCCAGATTGAGATGCATACAAGAGTAATTGATCAATGCCGCTTCGTGCAGATTAATGTATAAGCCATCGTCGGTTTTCATCATTAATGCAGTTTGCACCCCTGTCTCAGAGAAAGGAGTCTGAGATGAATTCGGTGTAATAGCTTTACTCATTAATCCTCTGATCTCGGATAGCTTAGATGTTGTATAATCATATTCCTGTGTATCATAATCGCCCGGAATCCAGAAAGCTTTGTGATCTCCGGCCATGGCAAACTGGGTTCTTTCTTCTTTGATTACGAAGTATGTGAGATTTTTTTGCTCAGGGAACTCATAACGGAATCCCAGCCCGTCATCGAACAAACGGAAACGGATAACGATATGTCTGTCTGTCGATTTCTGGTTTAGAGTAACGGCTAGTTCGTTATAATGGTTACGGATCTGGCTTACTTCTCCCCAAACCGGTTTCCATGATTCGTCAAATGTAGCGGTTTTAATATCTGTTATTTCAAAGCCGTTCAGTAAAGATACTTTATCTTCACTTGAGTTATTGTCTTTTTGTTTTACGGAAAAGTCGCTGAAGTCTGTATGCGCGTCACTGTCATCTTTGAGCTCCAGCCCGAGTTTGGATGTTTTTATAACATCTTTGTCCTTGTATATTAGAGCATATGTAGGAACGCCTCCGTTCTGGATAGAGAATTTCAGGGTGAGATTGCCATCCGGTGATTTTAGGTCCTGTGCTTTCATTGTCTGGAATATTAAACAAAAGCCGATAAAAATGGAAATACTTATTACTTTCTTCATGATTCTTTTAAAAGTTTTACACAGCAAAGAAACGCTTTTAAAGAGTTAATAGTAGTCTGTGCAATTATTAAAGCGGGCTAAAAAGTTTGCAAACGTTTGCAAGGGACCAAAAAGAAAAAGTGGGGACATATCCCCACTTTTCCGAAACAGAGTATTTTTATTTTAGTCTTTCTTTTTAGGAAGATCGTCTGCAAGTATTATAGCATAATGTCCTGTCAGGTCATTCAGTGCAATATAATATTTGCCTGATTTTGATATTTTTATATCGGCTCCATTTGGTCTTCCTAATGCAAATGGTAATTCCTGCTCATCCGGTGCGCCCCAGTTGGTATCCCATTTCTTCTCTGCCCTGAACTTCATTACTTTATCACCTTTCAGGTCTACATCAGTAGCCACCCATACATGAGCAACAACCTGTGTCATCTCTATATCGGTAATATTATCATCACCAGGCCATCCATTGGCTGCATCGCCTACAATACCGATAGACGTATAAGTTTTTGTTTCTCCTGTATATGGAGTCATGGATACACTCAGTGTATTTAAGTTCGCAGTTAATGTATAGAGGCCATCTGTAGCAGGGGTAGTGTAATCGCCTCCACCATTTGGTACAAGTGTTGCTCCATTAGTTCCATAAGCCTTTTCCCAGTCTCCGGCAAGAGTAGGGAACTTCAGACCTTTACCTCCATGGAAGAATCCTGTATAAGTGTAGATCAAATCAGATTTTCCACTATTATTAGCAAAGAATATTTGTAAGTCTTTGCCTATATTAGCTACGTCATTACCCCAGCCTACTAATCCATCACCTACAATATAAAGAGGATCTTTAGGGTTGAAGAAATAACAAGTGAAAGAAACCGATTTAACAGCAGTATAAAGTGCGGCTAAATCGCCTGTAGTACCCAGGTATGCTTTTACTGCTACATATAGTTTAACAGGCTTGGACTCTTTGGTCATGGATGAGGCTGCTCCGTTCAACATCTCGATTGTAATATCTTGTTTTTCATCAAAAGTCGAGAATGTGGTGATTTGTACTTCGGTAGCCATTGATTCCAATGTGTCGGCCACAATCGCATATGTAACCGGAGAATTTATACCAAAAGAGGCTTCAGTCCATTTTATATTACCAATTACATCCTTTTGATTTGTAGAAGCTGTTACAACAAAATCTTGTTGGCTTTCAAATTCGGTGAGGGTAGGTGAAATAAGATTACCCTCATTCAGCTTTATATGATCATCGTCGTTGGAACAGGCAACAAAGATGAACAGAGCGATGAAGCTAGTCAGTAGTATATTTAACTTTTTCATATTCTGATGTGTTTTTTTTTGTTTAGAGATGGTTAATTATAGCCTTCATTCTGAGTCAGATTAGGGTTGGCTCCCATATCATCAGCCGGAATAGGGTATATGTTGAATTTCTTATCAACAGATCTTCCCGTATATGTTCCGCCTTTCCATTGCCATGTATAAGTTCCAGTGGTCAGTTTATCGAAACGTACAAGGTCTGTACGGCGTTGAGCCTCATAGAATAATTCACGTCCCCTTTCGTCTAAAATAAAGTCTAATGTGAGATTCGATTGGCTTATTTCGGCGCTTACATCGTTGCCGTAAGCACGTTTACGAAGATCGTTTATATAGGTGAGGGCTGTAGCTTCTGATCCCCCGGTTCCTCCACGGAGAACTGCTTCGGCATAATTCAGGTATATTTCACCTAAACGGAATAAAGGAAAATCTGTATATGCAATATTGCTTGCCGGTAAAGATCCGTCTTTGTTAACATTGGAAAACTTTACCACAGGTATACCGTTCTTGTAATTAGAAGGGTCTACAATATTTATGTTATCAGCCAAAGCAGGATATAGCATATTATAACGGATGTCTTTGCTATTATTACTTTGTTTGGTAAATGTTTCCTGTAATGAAACCCGGGCGCGGTTACCTTGCCATGCACCTTGTGCGTTAATATCGGCCTGCATAGCTGAAGGTACTGTACTACAAAGAAGGAATGTCATTCCACCCCATGTCTGAGTGTCTGCACCCTCATAGCGTATCGGGAAAATCATTTCTCTGGATTTACCATTGTCGGCCTTGAATATGTCTGCATATTTTGGTTCGAGTTCATATCCTACGCTTAATACCTGTTTGCTGTATGTCAGACTTTCCGTGTACTTTTTCTCCCCGGTATATACTTCGGCATTCAGATATAAGCGTGAAAGAAGAGACCATGCGGCGGCTTTGGTTACACGCCCATAATTTTTGCTGTTGTATCCAACAAAAGGATCTAATAAGCCGTTTTGGCATTCAATAAGCTCTTTTTCAATATACGCAAATAAATTTTTGGCCATTATCTGAGGTGCGGATTCTTTTCCTACAACACTTTCTTCTGTAACGTATGGTACATTACGGAACATATCCAATAGATAATAATATGCCAATGCTCTCATAAAACGCGCATCTTCACGTAGAACGCGTATCTCTGATTTTACACTTTCCTCTACACCTCTTGACGATAGTTTATCTTCTGATGTTTCACGAAGGTACTCATTCGATAGATTTATCTGATAGTATAGCCTGTAATACATACCTTTAACGAAAACATTGGTAGAATTCCATGCAAGGGTATTAAAATCGTTTATACCGATGTCTCCCCAGCAGCAGTGAGCTTCATCTGTGGGAAGTTCCTGCAGGTTCCATAATCCGCGAAGGAATGAGGCCTGGCTACCCCCGTCTACTCCGGCTACATCCGATTCATCGTCTCCTCCTTTATTTCCCGAAATAGCCAAACCTGCATATATTTTGGCCAATCCGGACTTATAGGCCCCTATTTCTTTACCATATACAGTTTCGCCAACTACTTCATTGGGATCGATAGGCAGTGTGTTTAAATCGTCTGTACATGATGTTATAGCCAATGTGCTTAAGGCAACAGCCATAACAGTCATAAATTTATATTTCAGTGATTTCATGTTCTAATCTGTTTAATGTTAAAAATTGAGACTTAAACCAAGCATATAAATACGTGGGCGAGGATAGATATTATTGTCTATACCATCGTTATTGAACTCAGGGTCCAAGCCTTTATACTTGGTGATAATAAAAGGATTCTGAACGGTTGCATACAGACGTGCCGATTCCAATCCTTTGAATGGCTTCAGGAATGTATATCCTAAAGAGATATTGTCCATTCTCAGGAAAGATGCATTCTGTATATAGTAATCAGAGATAAACTGTGCCTGGCTGAAATTGGTATAAGATGCGCTGCTTACCCTGTTTTTAAGGAATCCGGTAGGGTCCATCAACCAAGCTCCGCCATAAGCTTCACGGTTTGACTGAATATTGTTGTATACATAATTTCCGAAACTGGCACGCAATGCAAAGTTGAAATCCCAGTTCTTATAAGAAAATTGAGATGATAATCCCATGTATACGTCAGGTGAAGCTTTCTTATATGGACGTAGATCTTCTCCGTCTATTACACCATCGTTATTCTGATCTACATAAGCTCCTTCTATAGGCTTGCCATCGGTATCATATATTTGTTCATAAACATAGAATGTACCGTAAGGTTGGCCGGTCTTGTGTACTAATACCTGGTTACCTGTACCTCCGGTGATACCTCCCCATCTGAATATGCTGGTCGGATCTTCGGCTAGTTTTGTAATTTCATTTTTATTATAGGAAACATTATATGACAGGGACCAGTTAATATCTTTTGTCTCAATCGGACGGGCAGTTATATTAAATTCAATACCCTTATTGGTCATGTTTCCGATATTGGTCAATAGTACATTGCTAAAGTTAGATCCGGCAGGTATAGGTATCTCATTCAACATATCATTAGTCTTTCTATAGTACAGGTCTACAGCTCCTGATATACGGTTGCCAAGAAATCCGTAGTCCAAACCGATATTATAAGTGGTAGTTTCTTCCCATTTCAATTCCGAATCGTAAGCGTTAGGACGGATCAATTGTACTTTTTCATCTCCCCAGTAGTAGTTTGCTCCTGGTTTGCTATATTGGTATTTAGCCATATAAGGATAATCTCCGGTTCCTAAATTTTGTTGTCCGGTGATACCATATCCCAGGCGAAGTTTCAGATCAGAAAGTAAATTCTGGTTCTTCATGAATGATTCTTCTGTTATCCGCCAAGCTAGAGCTACAGAAGGAAATAATCCCCAGCGGTTATCTTTGCTAAAGCGTGATGATCCGTCATTACGGAGTGTGGCTGTTAATAAATAGCGGTTTGCAAATGTATAGTTGAAGCGTCCGAAGTAAGATATCAGATAATTTTCTGTTTTGAAACTGTCACCATCTTTATAATATGGTGCTCCAAATTCGTTTTGCTTAGCTTCAGAATATGGATAAATATTAGATTCTGATCTGTAGAAATATTGCCATGAATAACCGCCCATAACATCAAACTTGTGACTGCCTAATTCTTTCACATAGTTGAGGTAGAAATCCATCAGCTGGTTGCGTTTCAATTGCTTATAGTCTCTGTTCTCTCCAAATCCTGTTTTGAAGTTTCCTGTTACCCAGCTCAATGGAGAGTTGTCTTCTATACTGATCCAACCGATACTGTTAGATATATCATATCCCAGATTAAGATTTGCCCTCAGATCGGGAAGAAAATGCATCTTATAGTCAAATTGTATATTTCCAATACTTCTTTTTACCCTGGATGCATCTCTTTTTTGATTCAGAGTTGCCACTGGATTCGCCAAACCTATATCGATAGGAGTACCGTCCTCTTTAAGAGACATATAATACCCGTTGCCATATTTGCTTTCGCTATTATATACAGGTTGGGTAGGGTCAAATTCTGCTGCGGCGCCAATTGCTCCTGTATCAGCGAAACGGTTTGTATTGTATATTCCTTTTAAACTAAGTTGTACAGTCAAATGATTGTCAAAAAACTTCGGATTTAAATTCAGCGATCCGGTCCAACGATCCATATAAGATGTTTTCAGAATACCGTTCTCGTTTGTGTAACCGATTGATACACGGTAAGGGAAGTTTCCTGCAGCTCCGGCTACGCTTAGATTATGGTCTGTACTGAATGCTGTACGGAATATTTCGTCCTGCCAATTTGTGTTGGCTGTTCCAAGTGCATTTACCTGACTGCTGCCTTCAGCATATTTCGATTTTACAAAATTCCTGAAGTTATCAGCACTCATCACATCGATATCGTCTGTTTTACTACTGATGGAGAATGTTCCGTTGTAATTGATTTTCGGTTTGCCGGAGCTTCCTTTTTTCGTAGTAATGATAATAACTCCATTTGAAGCGCGAGAACCGTAGATCGCAGCGGCAGAAGCGTCTTTTAATACAGAGAAGCTCTCAATATCATTAGGATTGACTGATGCCAGCGGATTGGCCATACCATTTATAGATGTTGTATTGTCTACCGGTACGCCGTCGATAACAATCAGAGGATCGTTACTGGCTTTCATCGAAGAACCTCCACGGATGCGTATTTTAGCCGCTGATCCAGGGGCACCACCGTCTGTGACGACACTTACGCCGGGGGCTTTACCTATAAGCAGGTCAGAGGCTGAAGTCGCCATCCCTTTAGCCAGGGAGTTAGCCGAGATGGCTGTTACTGAACCTGTGAGGTCTTCTTTCTTTACACTGCCATACCCGATTATCACAACTTCTTTCAAGAGTTCGGCATCTTCGCTCATTACAACGTCAATAGTTGTTTTTCCGGCAATTAGTATTTCCTGTGTAGTAAAACCAACATATGAAAAAACTAATGTACCATTTTCCGGTGCCTTAAGTTCGTAATTTCCATCTAAATCTGTGACAGTACCTACTGTTGTACCTTTAACAACAACACTACCGCTAATGATAGGTTCGCCATTGCTGTCTTTCACATTTCCTTTTACTGTAATAGTGCCGCCTTGGGCATGCATACTTGATGACAAAGTGATTATTCCTAACATAATAATCAGGAATATTTTTGCGCATCTGCTCTTTCTCTTTCTTTCCATGCGAAATAATATTAAGGATTAACTTTTATTAATATTGATTTATTTTATAAATTGATTTGTCTATAGAATTGGCCTGACTATCAGGAACTAGCTTCTGTTCTGTTGATATATGCATAAATAGCTTAGCCTCAAATAGACTGTTCAGCTATTTGAGGTAAAGTATATTGTTTGGTATAAGAAGTTATTCTCTCTCTCTCTCTCTCTCTCTCTCTCTCTCTCTCTCTCTCTCTCTCTCTCTCTCTCTCTCTCTCTCTCTCTAGCAAAATAAGGCTAACTTCCAAATTTTCAGAGCGAAAACCGGAAGGTAAAAATGTTCTATTTTGTGATTTTTTCTGCATAAGCATCAAAAGAGGGTTTTGTTTCACCAGTGTATATTTCAAATTGATCTGATTAAATTAAAATGGATAGAAATAATCATCTTGTTTCATGGTTATCTTACATTCACGATACAAATATGAGAAGTCCTATCTTGTTTTGGCTTAAAAGAATACGTAAATGTTACCTTTTTGTTATGCAAACGATTGCACGTGTGTAATATCTCTTTATTCTTGAATTTTAGGCTCGTTTAAGACCGGTATTCATACTATTTATGAAATGATTAAGTTAAAGTTTAATCAATATTCTATAAATTTGCACATATTTGGAGTTGTTTATACTGTAAACAATTCATCTGTAGAAAGTGTTCTTTACTTGAGTAAAATGCCCGGTGTTTTCGTAAAGATGATGCCTGGCATTGTGTCTTATAAATGATGAAAGACAAAAATAGCATGCTATTAAGTCGGTATGCTGCAACATATTATATATGAACAACATTAGACGTACTTTAACTGTAACTTTACTTTGCACTGTATTGTTGAGTGCATGTAAGAAGGCTTCAGTCGAATCCCCGATTGTTGAAGTAGAACCCGTAGCAACGGACAATATCGAAATTTATGGAGAATATGTAGGTTTGATCAGGGCTTCCCGTAATGTAGAGATACACGCCCGGGTAGAAGGTTTCCTCGAAAAGATGACTTTCAGTGAAGGCAAGGAAGTGAAGGCTAACGAACCGCTGTTTTATATAAACGATAAAACTTATAAGGCAAGGGTAGAAAAGGCAAAAGCGCAACTGAAAAGGGATGAGGCCAAGGAACTGAAAGCAGAGAGCGACCTCAGGCGTATAGAACCGTTATATAATCAGAATGCCGCCAGCCGGCTCGATCTGGATAATGCAGTAGCAGCATTGAATATGGCCAGGGCCGATGTTGCGATGAGCAAGGCTGATTTGGAGCAGGCCGAACTACAGCTTAGCTATACTGTGGTTCGTTCTCCATTGTCAGGCTATATAAGTGAACGCTATGTGGATATAGGGACGCTGGTAGGCAATTCGAAGTCTTTACTGGCAACCGTTGTTAAGCGCGATACGGTACTTGTCGACTTTAAGCTTACATCACTCGATTACCTGCGTAGCCAGAGACGGAACGTGCATCTCGGAGAACTCGACACTACCCGCTCATGGCAGCCCACTGTTGTAGTAACACTGGCAGATAATTCGGTCTATAATGAGAAAGGTATTGTCGACTTCGCATCACCGCAAGTGGACCCGAAAACCGGTACATTCGGTGTGCGTGCCGAATTGCCGAATCCTAACCAGGTACTTCTTCCCGGACAATTTACACGGGTCAAACTATTACTCGATGTCTTGGAAAATGTAGTCGTTGTTCCCCGGAAAGCGATTCTGATAGAAAAGGGCGGCGCCTTTATATATGTTGTCTTCCCTAATAACATAGTGGAAAAGCGTTATATAGAAACCGGCCCTGAACAGGACAACAAGATTGTTGTTACCCGTGGGCTTTCGGTAGGGGAAAATATTGTGATTGAAGGATATCAGAAACTGGCACAGGGACAGAAAGTGATTCCCCGCACAAAAGATGAAGAGCAAAAAATAATGGATCAGGAAAAAAATAAAGAAACAAAGAAGGAGGATAAATAATGAAGCCCGGATTTTTTATAGAAAGGCCTGTTTTATCTACCGTACTTTCTTTATTGATAGTTATAACCGGTATTATAGGTTTGGTATTATTGCCTATAGAGCAATATCCGCAGATAACGCCTCCGGTGGTAAAGATCGGCGCATCTTATCCCGGGGCGAACGCCACAACTGTGTCGCAGGCTGTGGCAACCCCGATAGAACAGGAATTGAACGGTACTCCGGGTATGATTTACATGGAGTCGGGCAGTTCCAATTCCGGGGGATTGTCTATAACTGTAACATTCGATGTAAATACAAATGCAGACCTTGCGGCGGTTGAGATACAAAACAGGGTAAAGCTCGCCGAGAGCCGCTTGCCTGCCGAGGTGTTACAAAGTGGCATCACAGTAGAAAAGCAGGCGCCGGGGCAGTTATTGACCATTGCCCTGACTTCGGATGATCCCAAATATGATGAGATATACCTGAGTAATTATGCCACTATAAATATACTCGATGTAATCAGGCGTATTCCCGGAGTAGGGCGTGTATCCAATGTCGGTAGCCGTTATTACGGTATGCAGATCTGGGTATATCCCGATCGGCTGGCTAGTTTCGGCTTGACGATAAAAGATCTGCAGGATGCATTGAAAGACCAGAACAGAGAGTCGGCGGCAGGAGAATTGGGTAAGCAGCCCATTGTGAATGTCGATGTGGCGATGCCTATTACAGCACAAGGGCGTTTGTCTACGGTCAGCCAGTTCGAGGATATTGTAGTGAGGGCCAACAATGACGGATCGTTTATCCGTATGCGTGATGTAGCAAGGGTTTCTCTAGAAGCGTCATCTTATAGTACCGAAAGCGGACTGAACGGGAAATATGCCACGATGCTTAGCATATATATGCTTCCGGGCGCCAACGCCATGGAAGTGGCCGAAGAGGTGAAAGAAGCTATGGTACAGATAAAACAAGATTTCCCCGAAGGGCTTGATTATCTGATTCCTTTCGATATGACGGAGTATATCGGGGAGTCCATCCATGAAGTGTATAAAACGTTATTTGAGGCTTTGGCGCTTGTTATTATAGTTGTATTCCTTTCGTTACAAAACTGGCGTGCCTCTATCATTCCTATTGTCGCGGTTCCGATATCCCTGATAGGTACCTTCGGTTTTATGCTGGCGATGGGTTTCTCCCTGAATATGTTGACCCTGTTAGGGTTGGTGCTGTCTATCGGTATTGTTGTCGATGATGCGATTGTGGTTGTGGAGAATGTGGAGCGGATTATGGCAGAAAAGAAGATCGGGGCGAGGGAAGCAACACATCTGGCTATGAATCAGCTGGCCGGAGCGCTGATCGCTACGTCTCTGGTATTGGCCGCCGTATTTGTACCTGTTAGTTTTCTCGATGGTATTACAGGTTCGCTTTACAGGCAGTTTTCGGTGACGATAGTCGTTTCCGTGTTGATATCGGCAGTGGTTGCACTAACATTAAGTCCTGCCATGTGTGCCTTGATCCTGCGTCCCGAGGAGGAAGGTAAAAAGAAGAATGTTGTTTTCCGTAAGATAAATAACTGGTTAGCTACCGGAAATAGTAAATACGCGAATATACTGATGAAGGTTATCAGTAATCCCCGCCGTGTTTTAGTGGGCTTCGGGATGGTTATGGTTTTTATATTTGTGTTGAATAAGGTTGTTCCTACCAGTTTTATACCGCAGGAAGATCAGGGTTATTTTACAGTAGAACTTGAAATGCCTGAAGGAACTACTTTGGAGCGTATGCGCACTGTAACGGACAGGGCTATCGGATATGTAGACTCTCTCGACGATGTCGAGTATGTGCAGAATGTGACAGGCTCCAGTCCCCGGGTAGGTACAAATCAAGGGCGCACTACGCTTACTGTGATACTGAAATCGTGGAAGGAAAGGAAAAAAGGTGTAGATGAAGTAATGCGCGATGTACAGAAAGAATTTTATAATTATCCGGAGATCAGGTCGTTTGTCTCCCGTCCGCCTGTTATCCCGGGGTTAGGGTCAGCCGGGGGGGTGGAAATGAAACTACAGGCAAGGTCGGACGCACAATGGGACGATCTGATAGCGGCTACGGATACATTCATGTATTATGCGGAGAAATCGAAGTTGATATCGAATGTGTCATCCTCCTTGCAATCTGAAATCCCGCAGTTGTATTTTGATGTGGACAGGGATCAGGCCATGCTGCTGGGGGTGCCTATGTCGGACATATTCTCTACAATGAAGGCCTATCTGGGTTCGGTGTATGTGAATGACTTCAATATGTTTAACCGTATATATAAAGTTTATATACAGGCCGACCAATCATACAGGGCCACAGCTAACGATATAAATCTGTTCTTCGTCAAGACTAAAACGGGCGATATGGTTCCTCTTACGGCCTTAGGAAAAACAAGCTACACCACCGGGCCGGGTAATATCACACGATTCAATATGTACACATCTGCCTCTATGCAGGTGACTCCCTCCGCCGGGCACAGTTCGGGACAGGTAATGAATGAAATACAGCGCATAGCCAAAGACCGTTTGCCCGACAACATAGCTGTGGCATGGAGCGGGTTGTCATTTCAGGAACAAAAGGCCAGCGGCCAGACGGGAGTTGTGCTGGGACTTGTATTTCTTTTCGTATTCCTTTTCCTTGCCGCTTTGTACGAAAGCTGGACGGTACCTATTTCAGTTTTGCTGTCATTACCTATTGCGGCATTGGGCGCATTCTTGGGTATATGGGTTTTAGGGCTTGACAATGATATTTATTTTCAGATAGGTCTGGTTGCCCTTATCGGCCTTGCCGCGAAAAATGCCATATTGATAGTTGAATTTGCGAAAGAACAGGTGGATGCGGGCATGCAACCCATATTTGCGGCTATGCAGGCGGCAAAACTGCGCTTTCGTCCTATTCTGATGACATCGCTGGCTTTTGTGCTGGGTATGCTGCCTATGGTGATAGCTTCAGGTCCGGGGTCTGCAAGCAGGCATTCAATTGGTACGGGCGTATTTTTCGGTATGATTGTAGCCATCACCTTTGGTATAATTCTGGTACCGTTTTTCTTTGTGTTAGTCTATAAATTTAAGGAAAAACTAAGAATACCCGAATTGAAATTTCCTAAGTTCTTGAAAATTAAAAAGCTGATAAAAAGGAATGAAAATGAGTAAACTCAAATATATATTGATCATATCTGCAATCGTTTTATCGTCGTGTAAGATAGGACAAAAATATGAGCAGCCACGGATGGATGTGCCCCGGGCTTTCGAAACCGGGAGTATGGCTACCGGTGATGCATCCGATATCGGCTGGAGTACATTATATTCCGATACCGTTTTGCAGGGATTGATCACCAGGGCCCTAGGCCACAATAAAGATATGCTTGTTGCCGTGGCCCGTATAAAGGAGATGGCTGCCAATAAGCGTATATCTTTTGCTGACTTATTTCCCGGGATAGGGGGAGAACTTGCCGGGCAGAAAGAATATTTGAATTATGGAGGCGATAATAGTAAATATACGCCCGAACTGCGGGCAAACCTGAACGTATCGTGGGAGCTGGATGTCTGGGGCAAATTCCGCTGGGCAAATGATGCGGGCGTGGCCGCTTATATGCAGACTGTAGAGGCGCAAAAAGCCCTGCACCTGACCATTGTGGCACAGGTAGCCCAATCTTATTTCGAACTGAAAGCGCTTGACCGTGAATTGGAAATCGTAAAACAAACACTGGAAGCCCGGCGGGAGGGAGTGCGTTTTGCCAAATTGCGGTATGAGGGAGGTCTGACATCAGAGATTCCATACCGGCAAAGTCTGGTGGAACTCGCACGTACCGAAACCCTGATCCCTAATCTGGAAAATGAAATAAAGCTGAAAGAGAATGATTTGTTTGTCCTGGTCGGAGAATTTCCATCAGGTACTATATCGAGGGTAGGCGATGATATAAATCACCAGTTAATTCCTCAGAGCTTGCCTGTGGATATGCCTTCATCCCTCCTGAAGCGGCGTCCGGATATGATACAGGCAGAGCAAAAACTAATAGAGGCGAATGCCCGTGTAGGTATTGCCTATACGGAGATGTTTCCGTCCCTGAGCCTGACAGGGCGCTTGGGAGGAGAGAATGACGAACTGTCCGATTTCCTGAAAAGCCCTACCTGGTTTATTTCGGGGGTTCTTACAGGGCCGATATTCAATATGGGGAAGAACAAGGCCCGGCATAGTGCGGCAAAAGCCGCTTACGAACAAGAGGTATATACTTACGAGAAGTCTGTTCTTGAAGCATTTAAGGAAGTGAATAATTCCATTGTGACTTTTAATAAGATGAAAGAAGTATATCGTTCACAGGAAGCTCTTTACAATTCGGCCAAATCGTACCACGAACTGGCTAAATTGCAGTATGTAAACGGCGTTATCAGCTATATTGACCTGCTGGATGCCCAACGTCAGTTCTTTGATGCCGAGATAGCCCTTAATACGGCTATCCTGAATGAATTGTCCTCAATGGTAGTTTTATATAAAGCATTGGGCGGGGGAGTGGTCAAATAAGTTTTGGTAACAGGTTTATTTTATAAGGTTGAATGTTTATAAAATATCTCAAAGTTTATCTATACAGATACAAATCATTTACTTATTTGTTTTGTCCGGATAAGTTCTTTGATATTTTGGGAGATGGAAACGAAAGAAAAGGTAACAATATTAGAATTGGGTAAAAACTGTTACATCTGTTACTTTTTGGGGAAGTTACGAGTATACAAGACACGAGATACAAGTTGTTGACTGATGGCTGCTAACTGTTGACTGTAAAATGTGTAACCTTTGTTACCTTTTGGGGAAGTTACGAGTATACAAGATACGAGATACGAGTTGTTGACTGATGACTGCTAACTGATGACTGTAAATAATGTTACCTTTGTTACTACAAATTTCTGATCTTAAATTAATATATTGACTATATGAAAAAAAGTTTGATTGTGATTTTCCTTTTCTGTGCTTTGGCGATAACCGCACAGAATACATATGAACTGAAAAAGGATGTACCTTATACCGGTGCTGCCGAGACGGATGCATACCGTAAGGAGCGTTGTAAACTGGATATATACTATCCTGTGGATAAGAAAGATTTTCCTGTGGTGGTCTGGTTTCATGGCGGGGGCCTTGAAGGCGGGGAAAAGCATATCCCGAACGAACTGAAGGAAAAAGGTATAGCGGTAGTGGCAGTCAATTACCGCCTTAGCCCGAAAGCAACAAATCCGGCGTATATAGAGGATGCTGCCGCTTCTGTTGCGTGGGTTTTCCAAAACATTGCTTCGTATGGCGGTAGTGTAAATGATATTTATGTGTCGGGACATTCTGCCGGGGGGTATCTGACTCTTATGGTGGGACTGGATAAGAGTTATCTTGAAAAATATGGAATTGATGCGGATAAGATAAAGGGGCTGGTGCCTATCAGCGGTCAGACTAATACGCATTATACCATAAGGAAAGAACAGGGAATACCTCAAAATCTTCCTGTCGTTGATGCTTATGCACCATTGAATCAGGCACGGGCAGGTATCCCTCCTGTTTTATTAATTTCGGGAGACCGTAATCTGGAGATGACAGCACGCTATGAGGAGAATCTGCATCTGGAAGCTATCCTAAAGTCGTTTGGGAACAAGGATGTGACCATGTACGAAGTTCAGGGCTTCGATCATGGGGGAGTAGGGGGCCCCGGCTGTTTGCTTTTGCTCGATTGGATCAAGAAATACAGTAAGAAATAAGACATAACAAAGAGGGCAGAAACCTCGTGATTCCTGCCCTTCCTGTTTTGAAATAAATCTTATCAGATATTTTCTCTAATCGTCCGGGCAATCTCTTCAAACTCGGCTTGCTCCAGCTTTACTCTGGGATTGGATAGCAGCATGTCCGACTCCTTGTTTATCGGAATCAGGTGTATATGTGCGTGAGGGACTTCCAGTCCTACTACCATAACTCCAACCCGTTGGCATGAAACAGCCTTTTCGATGGCTCCGGCGACTTTCTTGGCAAAGATGTTTATCTCGCCTATGGTCGCATCGTCCAGATCGAATACATAGTCCACTTCCTGTTTAGGAATGATTAGAGTGTGACCTTTAGCCATGGGATTTATATCAAGGAAGGCAAAGAATTTGTCATTCTCTGCCACCTTGTAAGAAGGTATCTCACCGGCTGCTATTCTGCTAAAGATACTAGCCATCCGTTGTTAGATAGAGATGTTTACGATTTCGAAACTCATCATTCCCGAAGGAACTTTTATTTCGGCAATATCTCCCACCTTTTTACCCATAAGGCCTTGCGCAACAGGAGTGCTTACGGCAATCTTATGCTCTTTCAGGTTGGCCTCGCTTTCAGCTACAAGGGTGTATGTCATTTGCTGGTTGTTCTTCGTATTGCGTATGGTTACCTTGTTTAGTATCTGTACTACGTCGATTCCTATCGCGTCTTCGTTTATTATACGGGCGTTTGCCAACAGATTCTTCATCTGCGCTATTTTTGCTTCCAGCAAACCCTGGGCCTCTTTGGCGGCATCGTATTCGGCGTTTTCCGACAGGTCGCCTTTATCACGGGCTTCAGCTATTTGTTTCGAGATAGCCGGCCTCTCGCTCTCCAGAGCGTTAATTTCTTCTTTCAACTTTTTGTAACCGTCTTCGGTCATGTAAGTGATAGCCATGGTAATTAAAGTTAAATTAGTTAGTGACTATTATTCCTTTTGATTTTTAAAGCGACAAAAAGAAAAAGAATCCTTGCCGTATAGGCCAGAACTCCTTTTCCTTTTTTCAATCTATTGTAAGCAAAGATAAGGTATAATTTTTATACCGTCAAAATATTTAGCAAACTTTTATAATAATTTTTGAACTTCAGAAGACAAATCATCCGTGGATAATACCCTTTTTACGATCTCGCCTTTTTTGTTGATAATGAAAGTAGTGGGGAATCCTTGTACATTGTATTTGGTCAGTAGGTCGGATGCCAATGATTTGTCCTCTCTTACGCAAACCCAGGGCAGATTTACTGCGCTGTTTTGCCATGCATGCAGATCGGTGTCGAATGAAACCTGATATACCTCGACATTCCCTTTGTGCTTTTCATAAGCTTTATTGATCAGAATATTGTGAGCCGGTGAAAAGTCTGTTTGGTATGCTGTGAAATCCAGTATAACGACTTTTCCTCTCAATGAAGACATGCTTATCTTCTTATTGTGCATATCCGGTAAAGTGATGTCATAATAAGTACTATGGTCCGTAACTTCCGATGCTGCTATTCTGTTTATAGCTTCTTCCTGGCTTGCCGCTTTGCGGATTTCGGACAGAGCGGATAAGGTGAAGTTTTTTAGATTAGCGGTGCGGGGAGATGCCGGATATTGTGTGTCCCATACTGTAGCGACAGCTTGGAATGCAGCGATATCTTTTTTGTTGTACGGGTCGAAAATCAAATAATTATCTACCTTTTGGAAAAGCGCAAAATATGCGGCTAAACTTTTATAATCGGAATATATGAGGTCTTTTGCTTTGGTTTTATACTCATTCACTCCATTTTGCACAGCTGCGATATATTCATCCTGTGATATCTCTTTGCTCTCAAATTTCTTTTTCAATTCGGAAAAAGTCTGGCTTAACTTGTTTTGAGCTAAAACAATATCTTTAATTTTAGCCGAACTATTAGAGCCTTCAACTGTGTAATCCATAGCGAAAGTTTCTTTAGGAGCATTCACTGTAATGGTTTCTATGGAATCTACAGCTAAATTGACTGTTTGCCCGTTTAGCTTTAGTAAATAGAATTCAGGATAGCCAACATTTACCTCTGTGAATTTAAAGTTTCCGTCTTTATCTAATTTTACAGAATCGATTATAGTTGTTTCGGTAAGAGACCTTTTCTCCAGATAGAGTATAGTTGTATCGGCATTACTTATTTTCCCCTCGATAGTAAATTGGGGCTTCTTGTCTTTGCAGGATGCAAGTAGTACTAATGAAGCAATAGCCAGAATTGTGATTTTAGATAAAAGAGACGTTTTCATGTATGATGTTATATTATAAAGTAAATCAAAGTATATATTTGGTGTATTTTTTAGCTATTACATGTGATCGAAATAAAAAAACTTTATCTATAATGTTTTAGAGCAGCAAAGATATTAATTATAATCAAATCTATTTATCTTGTATTTTATAAAATTATATTTTTTCTGACAGGTGATAATAATTACATTGATTTTATCGTATAATAATTAAAGTCATTTTGATTTTTTGTCAGTTTACGCTATATTTATTATCGTATTAATCAACTGAAAATATCTGTTACTATGCATAAAATAACAATTTTCTTAATATTTTTCATTTATAGTATATGTTTGGTTTATTCTCAGGATTCTGTCAAGGTGGAAAGACTGGATATTATATATCTGAAAAATGGTAAAACGATAAAAGGAAAACTGGTTAAGCGGCAATTCGGAACTATAAGTGTAAAAATCACAGATAGTATTTCGCAGAAAGAGAATATAGTAATATATCAACAGGGGGATATAAAAAAAATAGAGGAAGGACATTTTAGCGGAACTGAATGGGGGAGTTATCGAAAACCGATCCGCAAAAATATATAGAGGGCAGTCCTAATTCAAAGAAAAAGGGGCAACCGCAACCGGTGGCCGGAGGTGCTGTAGGCATGCCTTCAAATCCTACACAAAGTTTGACCCCGGAGCAATCACCGCATGAGGATATTCTGAGGCAAGTTCAACAGCCGGGAGGTAATTTACCGATGCCTGTGATGGTTGATCAGCCTGTTATGATCGATGGGACCAGGGCTGCAAGCCCGGATGAGTATTTTGATCCCTTTGCTGTTCCAAGGCCTAAGCGGCGGGAAAAGATATGGAATCGCGAAATAAAAGGATTCCGGGTTTTTCTTGATTATGCTTATATACATGGCATCGGCCAGATAAAGAACTATCGCTTCGAATACGGTACATCTATGGGATATCAGTTTAATCCGATTTTTTATGTGGGAGTGGGAACCAGTTATGCAATGACTCTGAACAAGAAGGATTCATCCCTCCCTGTCTTTATCAATCCCCGAATTAATTTTCTTGATGAGAACACAACTCCTTTTTGGGATGTAAAAGTCGGATATTCAGTCGCTATGGGTAAAGGCTTTTATTTCAGCACGTCGCTGGGAATGAGTATGGCGAAGAAAGGGAAGAGCGCCTGGAATATTGGGTTGGTTTATTCTTACCAAAATGCAAAATACTATGAATGGTCAGAGACTGAGCCAAGGGAAAGAGTTGGCGTTAAACCAACATATCATGGGCTGGCACTGAAACTTACTTATGAGTTTGGTATAGGACGATGACGATTTGGTGCTTTTGGACGATTATATTTATCCGGTTTAATAACATGTTGTTGATTAATGTAATAGTTATCTTGGTTAGTGATTATGTAAAAAAATAATTAAAAAAAGGTTGTTTAATATTTGGAGAGTAAAGAATTGTTTTCTACTTTTGCACCCGCTTTACCACTAAAAGGCTCTTCGGCAGCGGGGAGTTTATGGGAGTAGAGAAAGCGATCTTTGAGATTATGAAATAACAACATTATAGAGTGTAGTACACAGTCTGAACCCTGGTTAAGTTTGGGGTTTGGATAAAAAGCTAGAGATAGTAAAAAAAGGTGCTACCGTCAATTACTATTACCCAATAGTAAAATAAAAACGCTTGAACAGGATCAAAAGGTTAAAAAAAAGAATATACAAAGAAGAGTTTGATCCTGGCTCAGGATGAACGCTAGCGATAGGCCTAACACATGCAAGTCGAGGGGCAGCATAGGGTAGCAATACTTTGATGGCGACCGGCGCACGGGTGAGTAACGCGTATGCAACCTACCTATAACAGGGGGATAACCCGGAGAAATTCGGACTAATACCGCATAAAACAGGGGCTCCGCATGGAGATATTTGTTAAAGATTTATCGGTTATAGATGGGCATGCGTTCCATTAGCCAGTTGGTGAGGTAACGGCTCACCAAAGCAACGATGGATAGGGGAACTGAGAGGTTTGTCCCCCACACTGGAACTGAGACACGGACCAGACTCCTACGGGAGGCAGCAGTGAGGAATATTGGTCAATGGGCGAGAGCCTGAACCAGCCAAATCGCGTGAAGGAAGACTGCCTTATGGGTTGTAAACTTCTTTTGTACAGGAATAAAAAGGGGGACGCGTCCCTTATTGCATGTACTGTACGAATAAGCATCGGCTAACTCCGTGCCAGCAGCCGCGGTAATACGGAGGATGCGAGCGTTATCCGGATTTATTGGGTTTAAAGGGTGCGCAGGCGGGCTTTTAAGTCAGCGGTGAAATCTCGGGGCTTAACTCCGAAACTGCCGTTGAAACTGGGAGTCTTGAGTATGGATGAAGTAGGCGGAATTCGTTGTGTAGCGGTGACATGCTTAGATATAACGAGGAACTCCGATTGCGTAGGCAGCTTACTAAGCCATAACTGACGCTCAAGCACGAAAGCGTGGGGATCAAACAGGATTAGATACCCTGGTAGTCCACGCCGTAAACGATGATTACTAGTTGTATGCGATATACCGTATGTGACTAAGCGAAAGCGATAAGTAATCCACCTGGGGAGTACGCCGGCAACGGTGAAACTCAAAGGAATTGACGGGGGCCCGCACAAGCGGAGGAACATGTGGTTTAATTCGATGATACGCGAGGAACCTTACCCGGGCTTGAAATGTACATGAATTACGTTGAAAGATGTAAGCCAGCAATGGCATGTATGTAGGTGCTGCATGGTTGTCGTCAGCTCGTGCCGTGAGGTGTCGGCTTAAGTGCCATAACGAGCGCAACCCACATTGTTAGTTACTAACAGGTCAGGCTGAGGACTCTAACAAGACTGCCGTCGTAAGATGCGAGGAAGGTGTGGATGACGTCAAATCAGCACGGCCCTTACGTCCGGGGCGACACACGTGTTACAATGGGTGGTACAAAGGGCAGCTACTTGGTGACAAGATGCTAATCTCCAAAGCCACTCCCAGTTCGGATCGGAGTCTGCAACTCGACTCCGTGAAGCTGGATTCGCTAGTAATCGCGCATCAGCCATGGCGCGGTGAATACGTTCCCGGGCCTTGTACACACCGCCCGTCAAGCCATGGAAGCTGGGGGTATCTGAAGTGCGTAACCGCAAGGAGCGTCCTAGGGTAAAACCGGTGACTGGGGCTAAGTCGTAACAAGGTAGCCGTACCGGAAGGTGCGGCTGGAACACCTCCTTTCTGGAGATGCTGTTCGAGCAAGGTAGTCCTTTTTAAGAAAGGTACTGCACTCTTAAATGATGTTGTTGTTTTAACATATACTCAGTTTACAGGAGTAGGTACAGGTTTACCAGTTGAAATATACTGTTTACTGTTTACTGCTAACTGTTAACTGACCAAGAGAAACCAAGAAGCTGGCAATCAGTTTCAGGCGAGAACAGCCAGTCCTATAGCTCAGTTGGTTAGAGCGCTACACTGATAATGTAGAGGTCGGCAGTTCAACTCTGCCTGGGACTACCAAGCACAATAACACAATAAGAATTTGAGATAAGAATCCTAAAATTTAAGCAGGATCTTCAATGCAAAACACATGATCTACTACATGGTAGGATTAAAATAAAGAACTTCATACATGCTTTTGTTATGCTATATTGTAAGTTAGAAGAGAACAATAGATAATAAGAGCAAAAAATCCCAATAAGATTAAGTATTAGACCAGGGAAGGGAAGGCGAAAGGACACTTTGCATCTGATGTTTATCCTGTAGACAATCAATGTATACAGGTTTGAATGTATCGCACAGTTGACAAAGAGCAAACTATTCC
This sequence comes from Dysgonomonas termitidis, assembly GCF_054657735.1. NCBI lineage: Bacteria > Pseudomonadati > Bacteroidota > Bacteroidia > Bacteroidales > Dysgonomonadaceae > Dysgonomonas > Dysgonomonas termitidis. The sequence goes on from NZ_BAAHYD010000003.1 coordinate 1,502,069, forward strand.
CTCTATAATAGATTTGAAATCAATAAATGTTAGAGTAAAAGAAATGATAACTGCTTATTTTTCTTTCTTTATCCTATTTATGAAGTCTTCAGGAGACTCAGGTGTAATGCCAAATATATACCGGTTCCCGTTTTTAAAAAGCTCCTTCATTTCGAAATTTTCAAATGAAATTCCTCCCGGAATAGGTGATTTACTTGCCCAGTATGTATAGCGGCCATTGACAATTCCTTGTGTTTCTTTGCTTGGATTTGTGCTTATCCAATATTGTGTAGCCACATTTCCGGTGTATTTCCAATGTTGATGCGTACCTTCAGCATAAACGGCTGTAGATGGGTCTTTCTCGTTTGGAGCTGCTATAAAGTAAGCAAAACCTTTAGGGTCTTGTATCATGTCTTTTAAGGAGAAGAAGGCATGTGGAGTAAATGCATCATTTGTGTAATAAGGCCATATGTCGGCAGAATTCTTTTCATAGCTGTCGAGATACAGTGTCCGCAGGCGAGCCTTGTTTCCCATAGTGGCGGTCAGAATAAAGTTATTCAGCTCGGTTGAGTTCTCGTATGTATAGCTTGTCAGTTCAAATTCATATGGACGATTCTCAAAGAAACGCAACCGAACATATACTTTTGCCCCATTGTCGAATGGCTCCGAAAAAATATAGACGCTTAATGTCTCTATGCCATTCTTGTTTTCAATGATTCCTCTCACCGGAAATATTTCGTTGCTGTTGGAGGTTTGATCTGCATTATCAGAACTCCAGAAACGTTTGCCCCTGATGCCGGGATCCCAGCTACTCATTTCCAGTTCCGAGAGCCCTCGTTGTTCTTGACCCGCAGGTACAGGTTCCATTGCTATGAAGTTTGTGACTATATGCCGTTCATGATTTAAATAGGGAGTGAAAATCCGAATTAGTCCTCTGGGCATAATGTCTAGTTGGGGAATCGCGACAGAGATCCCTTTTGTATGTCCCCATATTGCCATTGCCGGCTTTCCCTGTGTTGGCTGTATCCATACTTTACTTGTATCGGGTGTCACCAGATTTTCAAATTTCAGTTTTTCATGCTGTGCTTTTGATAATAATGTAAATAGGCAGAATAGAGCAATGGAAATAATATTCTTCATGGTTCTTCTATTTTAATAAAACGATTAACTACAACAAATGTATAAATTAATTAGAAATAAATATTGAAGAGAATGCTATATTTTCATCGCTGGCAATGCATGATCCTGAATTAAAGTGATTCTTTTTCTTTGATATAATGCTATATCTATTTTATTATATTGTTTATAAACAGATGTTTATGTACTTTGTTTCTGTGAATAATATACTTCTTTTGCTTCAAAATAGAAGCGTAGAAAATTTATATATAAGCTGTGACTCAAATATGTTTGGAATTATGTTAAATGTTAAAATAAATGATCTATAAAAAAAAATAACAGATAAATTTGCTAAAACGATTTAATAATATTACGTTTGTATCATGGGGTGTCATAATTAGTTGTTAAAGAGTATAAAGCCCTATTGAATCGATCAGGTAAAATGAATTTATGGCTAGAGTTTCTATAAAAGATATTGCGGAAAAATTAGGTGTGTCCAGTGCTACGGTCTCTTTGGTTTTGAATGAAAAAGACAAAGATTCCCGTATTGGGAAGGAAGTTGCGGAAAAAGTCCGCCGGGCTGCAATTGAAATGAACTATAGGCCTAATATGGCTGCAAGAAGCTTGCGTACAGGGAAAACAAAGACTCTTGGCTTGATAGTTGCCGATATATCCAATCCTTTCTTTGCGAAACTGGCCAGGCATATTGAAAATATTGCGGAGGTTAAGGGGTATCAGGTTATGTTCGGCAGCTCTGATGAGTCTAGTGTCAAATTTGAGGGCCTTATTCACCTTTTTATAGAAAAAAATGTCGATGGTATAATTGTTGTGCCACCTCAAGACAGCGAAAAGGCTATGATGGAACTAGTAAAGCGTAAGGTGCCGGTAGTTTCTGTGGATAGAGGTCTCGAAGGTTTGCCTGTAAGTTCCATTCAGATTGATAATATAGGAGCTTCTTTTCAACTGACTAATATTCTGTTGGAGCAGGGTTGTAAACGTATCGGTTTTATGGCTTATAATATAAACCTGCCGAATATAAAGAAAAGATACGAAGGTTATGCTAAGGCTTTGAAAATGAATGGAGTTTCAGTTGATGCTGATCTTGTCCGTTCTGTGACATTCGAGAATTTTGAAGAAAATGTAAAGCAGGCTATAGCTGCATTGATGACCAAGAAGGTTGATTCTGTTGTTTTTGCAACCAACAGGGTGGGAGTACAGTCATTAATTGCGTTGAGAGAATTTGATAATTATCGCGATTTGAAATATGTAAGTATAGATAATCCGGATGAGTATATTTTTGCAGATATAGATATTACATGTATAGAACAGCCTGTGAAGGAACTTGGGGAAAGAACCCTGGATATATTATTCAAATATATAGAGAATCCGAAATATAAGATTGTGGAAAGCGTGACTCTACAAACAAATATTGTGGTTCCGGGGAAAAATTAACAAAAACGGAAAAGGTAATTTTTTTTTATTTTTAGTTAAACGTATAAGCATATTTTTATTAATAATACTATAATGGAAAAACACAAAAAAAGGAAGTTATCATTATTTGCCTCACCCGGCGGAGGGAGTTATTTAATCCCTTTCATTCTGGTTAGTAGCCTGTTTTTAATGTGGGGGATTGCTCATGGGTTACTTGATGTTCTGAATAAACATTTTCAGGAAGCGTTTACTATGACCAAGGCTCAATCGGGGTTTGTCCAATTCTCTACTTATATAGCATATGGTCTTATGAGTGTTCCCGCAGGGATGTTCATGCGCCGTTTTGGATATAAAAAGGGGATTATATTTGGCTTGTTGATTTACGCCGTAGGGTCCTTTTCTTTTCTTCCGGCGGCCTATCTTCATTCAGCCAATCCGTTTTTTATAGCACTGTTTGTTGTTGCGTGCGGATTATGCTTTCTTGAAACTGCGGCAAATCCTTATTCAACAGTGTTAGGACCGAAAGAACGTGGCGCGCAGCGGCTCAATTTGTCCCAGTCGTTAAACGGATTGGGGTGGATTCTTGGCCCACTTATCGGAGGTGCTCTTATCTTTGGGGCAGAAGAAGGGGATACGCTAGCTTTAACAAAGCCTTATATTCTACTTGGTATTTGTACGTTGGTTATTACAGTATTGTTCTTTTTTGTCAAACTTCCCGATATACAGGAGTCTGATGAGGAAGCCGTTCAGGAAGTTACCGAAAGCGGGCAAGATAAAGCCATACCATTATTCCAGCACCGGCATTTTGTGCTGGCGATAGCGGCTCTGGTCGCATATATGATGGCTCAATCGGGAATATTTGGTTTTTTTATCAATTATGTGATGGAGCAGGATCATAATATATCAAAAATAGAGGCTACGCAGTTATTATCATTCGGAGGTATGCTTTTATTTATGATTGGCAGGCTGTCGGGGAGCTTTATCATGGCAAAATTCAAGCCTCAGCATATTTTGTCTCTTTATGCTTTTATGTGTACTATATCCATGGTTCTGGTCATCCTTTCTTTAGGGAAGATATCTTTATATGCCCTATACATTAATTTCTTTTTCATGTCTATTATGTTTCCTACGATTTATGCATTAGGGCTTGTAAAAATGGGCGAGCACACAAAGCGTGCCGCATCATTCTTGACCATGGCTGTTGCAGGGGGAGCGTTTTCTCCGATTATAATGGGAGCATTAGGTGAAGAAAATATGGCTATCGGATTTTTTATTCCGCTCGCATGTTTCTTATTTATTTTATATTTTGGCCTGTATGGCTATAAACCGGCAAAAGGTTAAACCGAACTTTCAATTATTATCTAAAAATAAAATACCATGAAAAAAACTTGTTTTCTAATTAGTCTTTTTTTTATAACGCAGCTTTTATTCTCGCAAGAAGCGTTTAACGGTCTTGGTGTGGATATGAGTAATCTGCATCGGCTATCTAATGCAAAAACACGTTCTATCAGCCCTGAGAACTTTACAGGAGAAAAGGGTAAGGGAGGAATGGCCGATCCTGCTATGCAGGGAGATAAGCGAAATGTAGCGAACGCTCACCATGCTGCGCGCGATCTCGGGCCTACATGGAAGGTTAATCCGTATGTCCATATAGCGCCCGGCGAAACTTTTACATTAGCTGAGATTGAAGGTCCCGGAGCTATCCAGCATATTTGGATGACACCTACGGGCAACTGGCGCTTTTCCATCCTGCGTTTTTATTGGGACGATGAAAAAGAACCTTCGGTAGAATGTCCTGTCGGAGACTTTTTCGGTATGGGATGGGGTGTTTATGCTCCTCTAAGCTCATTGGCCATATGCGTTAATCCGGGAAGTGCATTCAATTGTTACTGGACAATGCCTTTCCGTAAGAAATGTAAGATCACCATGGAAAATGTCAATCCGGGAGATGCGATGGTGCTTTATTATCAAGTTGACTATACTCTGACTGATGTCCCGGCTGATGCAGGGTACTTCCATGCGCAATTCCGCCGTACACATTACAATGAAACATCAGATTATACAATGATTGACGGAGTTAAAGGAAAAGGACATTACGTGGGTACATATATGGCCCAGGGAGTAAATAATAATGGATGGTGGGGCGAAGGAGAAATCAAATTCTTTATGGATGGAGATACTAAATATCCTACTATTTGCGGTACCGGCGCGGAAGATTATTTCTGTGGATCTTACAACTTTGACCGCGAAGGACAGTATAAAGAATTTTGTACGCCTTATGCAGGATTGCATCAGGTTATTCGTCCCGATGGAACTTATCGTTCCCAGCAACGCTTCGGTATGTATAGATGGCATATAACAGATCCTGTACGTTTCGAAAAAGATCTCAAAATAACGATTCAAGATTTGGGCTGGAGAGCAGGCGGACGTTACCTGCCTCAAAAATCGGATATATCTTCAGTCGTTTTTTGGTATCAAAGCGAACCACATGCTAAATTTCCGAAATTGCCGGGTTGGCAGGATTTAGAGGTTAATTAATAATTTAGGTTACTTGTCTGAAGGGGGAAGATAAGGTTTACATCCCCCTTTAGATTCTGTCCGGGAATATATTTATAAGATACTTCTTGTCCCTCTTAAGATAATAAGTAAGAAAACGAAAACGTATAAGTCCTGAAGGCTTATTATAATCTACTCTTAATGTTTTTTGATACCTTATCATAAAGGTATATTCGTCATCCTTAATTTAACGAGACTGTATCTATGAAAAAAGTACACCATAGCCTGTTATGTATGGCTGTGATTGGGTTGGCATCTCTTATATGTTGTACCCAGAAAAGTAATAGGGAACGACTCCGGATCTATAATGAAAAATATACAGGGGATTATACAAACCGGATTGCCTTCCCTATAGGGGGAATGGGAACAGGGATGTTTTGTATCGAAGGAAGTGGTGCGATATCAAATATGTCGTTGCGGCATCGTCCAGAGGTTTTTCATGAACCTGCCATGTTTGCGGCCCTTCATATAAAAGATGTCAACAATACAACCAAAATCTTAGAAGGTCAGGTCCCTGACTGGAAAAAGTTTGGAATGCCGCTCTCTGCTTTAGGTGGAGGTGGGACATGGGGGCTACCCCGTTATAAGGAAAATACCTTTACTGCTCGTTTTCCATTTGCCGAAATAGAGTTGAAAGACGATCAAATGCCTGTGGATGTAAAAATAAACGCATGGAATCCATTTATCCCTACAGATGCTGATAACTCGAGCCTGTCGGTAGGGGGATTGGAATATGAATTCAAAAATACAGGCGATACTGTCATCGAAGCAATTTTTTCGTACAATACACGCAATTTTATGTATGTACACGGGAAAGGTACCTCTTGTATAAAATCACACGAAAATGGCTTTATTCTATACCAGTCCGGAGCCGGGGATGAACCTTTTCATCAGGGTGAGTTTGCTATATTTACTGATGATCCTGAAACTAAGGTAAATCATAACTGGTTCAGAGGAGGGTGGTTTGACCCGCTGACTATCTGTTGGAATAATGTCGTTACAGGAACAATAGAAAACAATCCACCCGAATTAGAGGGGGCTACCGGAGCGTCATTGTTTGTTCCCGTGAAACTAGAACCCGGAGAAGTTAAAACAGTGAAACTCTATATGGCTTGGTATGTACCTTACTCTAATCTGCGCATAGGCGGAGATCCTAAATCCGGATCGGACTATCCAAATATCCCTGAATGTACAGATAGTACAACAAAATGCTATCCTTATGATAATAAAGGGGATGGGAATTACCGTCCATGGTATAGTAATAAATTTGAGAACATAAAAGAAGTTTCTGCTTACTGGCTTAAAAACTATAATGATCTGAAATCAAAGACCAAACTATTTACAGAGGCTTTCTATAATAGTACGCTTCCTGCGGAAGTGATTGAAGCCGTTGCGGCTAATCTTACAATATTAAAATCCCCGACAGTCTTCCGCCAGTACGATGGACGTATGTGGAACTGGGAAGGGTGCGGAGATACCTGGGGATCGTGTCATGGTTCCTGTACACATGTTTGGAATTATGCGCAGGCAGTGCCCCATCTGTTTCCGGCAATGGAACGCACATTGCGGGAGACAGAATATTATGCAGGCCAAAATAAGGAAGGCCATCAGGTATTCCGGAACAATTTGCCTATACGTCCTGTTATTCACGATTTCCATTCGGCAGCGGACGGACAGCTCGGCGGTATCATGAAGGTCTATCGCGAATGGCGTATATCGGGCGATAATAATTGGCTCAAAGAAATATATCCATTCGTAAAAGCAAGTATGGACTACTGTATCAGGACATGGGACCCGCGTGAAGTAGGGGCGATAGAAGAGCCTCATCATAATACCTACGATATTGAATTCTGGGGAGCTGATGGTATGATTACAAGTTTCTATACCGGGGCATTACAGGGGATATGTTTGATGGGGGAATATTTGGGAGAAGATATTTCACGTTACGAAGCGCTGATGGACAAGAGTAAAGTATATATGGAAACAAAGCTTTTCGATGGTGAATATTTTATTCAGAATATACAATGGAAAGGTTTGAATGCGGACGATCCGACTAAAGTACAGGCATTTAATTCGGGCTATTCGGATGAAGCCCTTAAAATATTGGAGGCAGAAGGTCCTAAATATCAATACGGCAAGGGCTGTTTGTCAGATGGTATATTAGGTTCGTGGATGTCAATTGTATGCGGAATGCCTGAGATAATAGATAAAACGAAAGTTACGAGTCACTTGAATGCCGTGCATAAATATAACCTGAAACATGATTTACGCGAACACGCGAACCCTCAACGCCCAACGTTTGCAATGGGTAATGAAGGTGGCTTGCTTCTCTGCTCCTGGCCGAAAGGAGGTAAACCTAAACTCCCGTTTGTATATAGTGATGAGGTGTGGACAGGTATTGAATATCAGGTTGCTGCACATCTGATGTTCGAGGGCGAAGTAGAGAAAGGTTTGGAAATAGTGCGTACATGCCGTGACCGTTATAATGGAAAAGTACGTAATCCTTTCAATGAGTATGAATGCGGAGCATGGTATGCCCGTGCAATGGCCAGCTATGCCCTTTTGGAGGGACTGACCGGTATCCGCTATGATGCAGTAGATAAGACAATTTATTTCGACTCCCGCATTGGGAATGATTTTGTGTCTTTCCTTTCAACCAATACCGGATTTGCAAATGCGGGATTGAAAAATGGAAAGCCGTTTCTGGAGGTTAAATACGGAGAAATCGATATTCAGGAGTGCCTGGTTTCGGGAAAACATCACCAAATAGATATAAAAAAATAATAATATGATTAAAATCAGTCAATTTATAGCCCTGATCTTGGCTTTAGGCCTATTGTTCAGTTGTGCTAATTCTAACAAGAAGGGAAAAGAAACCGCTATGGAAAATTATGAAAAAGGAACATTCGGATACGATCTGAATTATCTGTCTGAAAAAGACAGCTTGATAATACTGAAAGGGGATAATGAAGCTCAGGTAATCGTCTCTCCCAAATATCAGGCAAAAGTATTCACCAGTACTGTTGATGGGGCAAGTGGCAGGAGTATGGGGTTTATTGGTTATAAAGCTTTCGAACTGGCTGTTCCTGATGAACATATGAATGGCTATGGAGGCGAAAATCGTTTTTGGCTTGGGCCTGAAGGTGGAAAATACTCTGTCTATTTCGAAAAGGGAAAGGAGCAGGTCTATGATAACTGGCATACACCTAAGCCTATTGATATAGAACCATGGGAATTGATTTCGGCAACTGGCCAACAGGTTGTTATGAAAAAAGAGATGGAGGTAAAGAACTTTCTTGGGACGCAATTTAAGTTGAATGTAGACCGTACTGTCGAATTATTAGATGGAGAGCAAATAAAGTCCCTGCTAGGTATCCGGTTAGCTGATGAAGTGAAATATGTTGCATATAGTACCCGTAATATTATTACCAATAAAAATGATTTTGAATGGACTAAAGCTACGGGTACGATTTCTACATGGATATTGGATATGTTTATCCCGGCACCAAAAGCTGTAACTATTATTCCATTTAATAAGGGTGATGAAAAAACGATGGGTAAAATCGTGACCAGTGATTATTTCGGCGAAATTCCTGCTGACAGATTAGCTGTAAAAGAAGAGACCATCTACCTGAAGACAGATGGTGCCCAGCGGGGGAAATTAGGTTTGAATTCATTCAGGACAAAAGGTATTGCCGGAAATTATGATCCTGGACTGAATAGATTAACTATCACTACTTTCGATGTGGAAAAAGGAGCTACTTATCTTAATCAGGAATGGAATCCTTCGAAAGATCCGCTTGTCGGCGATGCTATGAATGCATACAACGACGGACCTCTTGAAGATGGTAGTATAATGGGGCCTTTCCTGGAAGTGGAGAGTTGCTCCCCGGCCGCTTTCCTCAAACCAAATGAGTCCCAGGCTCATAATCATAATGTATTCCATTTTGTGGGAGAACCTGCTCATTTGACAAAAATAACGGAAAAACTGCTTGGAGTTTCTATAGATGATATTACCAATGCATTTTAAATGAAATAATTATAAAAGGGGCACAATATATCAGATATGAATAAACGGATATATCATTTGTTAGTAATTAGTTTTCTGCCTCTCTTTTCAAGTCTTCTTTTTCCGGTTAGGGTATTAGGTGAAGAGTTGTTAGAGATAAGAAAACTACCAAAAGAATTTCAGACTGTAATTCACAGTATCGAGTTTAATCGTTTAGGTTCAATTAATCCTCAGCAGGAAATAAAGAACCTAGACAACGGTTTGGTTCATGTCAGGCTTATATTTGATTTGCCTGCCGAAATAAAACAAGATGACTGGCAGCTAACGATACAGCCTGCGTTTATCCCTGACTTTAATTGGGCCCCTCATATTACTCCCGGAGAGAAGAACATTATCGATCAACATGTTTTTCGTAGTCCTGCTATGATCGTGACTGATAATAATCAGGGATTAGCTGTAATACCGGATATCAATATTATGAAAAATGGCACTCCTACACGATGGTATATGGATATGATCGCTTCGGAAAATAAGCTTGTATTAGGTATGAGTGAAACACTTGTATCAGGACATGTTATCTATGAGCGCAAAGAAGGAGCAGTATATCCTAAAGGAAGGGTTGAATTCGGCTTTTATCTGATGAAATATGCGGATAAAGAAGATCTGGAAAATCCTTTTCGCAGACCGTTAAAGTTCTTCTGGAAAAATTGGGGAAAGAAACTGTATGAAGAAGGAAATCCGATAAAAGGAGATTTGGAACCTTATGTCGATTATACTTACAACTGGGCGTTCAATACATGGAAAGATGCCGTTTGGCAAGAATTTATGTTAGGTGATAAGAAAGTGGGTGCTCCGGTGTTTATCGTAAATACAACTCAAAGTCCTAATTACCCCGGCAGAGTAAATGAGAGGGAGTTTCGGTCGATATGGAATCAGGCATGGTTTAGTTCTTTGCGTTCGGCAAGTGGATTGTATCGTTATGCCCGTCGCAAAGGCGATAAGGAACTATTGAATAAGGCGCTACTCTCAAAAGAATTAGCTTTGGCCACTCCCATGAAAGAAGGTTTTTTCTATGGGCTGATCGGTACGGAGATGGAAACGGTAGAAACTGAAGGGAAGCAATATAACCGTTCGAAAGGCTGGGATACTTATTATTGGGGAAACTCCAATAGAAATCCATATACCTGGGATGCACGGAAATCTCCTTTCCATATTCTGGATATGAGTTGGACTGCTACCCTGATGCTGCGTTGGTATGAAGAATTAGAGAAAGATGAACGGTTACTGGAATATACCCGGAAATACGCGGACGCCTTATTACAAAAGCAGGATGCAAAAGGGTTCTTCCCGGGATGGCTCGACATGGAAACTCTGGAACCGATGGAATATCTTAACGATTCGCCGGAGACATCAATGAGCGTTACTTTCTTGCTCAAGCTGTATGAGTTAACTAAAATTGAAAAATACCATTCATCTGCATTAAGAGCATTAGATGCCGTATGTAAGGAGATTGTGCCTGTCGGACGGTGGGAGGATTTTGAAACTTACTGGTCATGTTGCCGTTTGGGAACACCGGAATGGGTAGGGAAGAAAGTAGAGAGGAACAATATGTACAAGCAATGTAATTTTTCTATCTTTTGGACAGCGGAAGCTCTTCTCGAAAGCTATAGAATAACTAAGAATAAGGAATATCTCAAACTTGGTCAGCGCACACTTGATGAGATGCTTATGACACAAACCGTATGGCAGCCTCCCTATATTTATGTAAATGCAGTGGGTGGATTTGGTGTAATGAATGCAGACGGAGAATGGAATGACTCTCGTCAAAGCCTTTTTGCCGAAACGATTCTTCAATATGGAAAACTGCTGAATAAAAAAGAATACAATGAGCGGGGTTTATCTGCGATCCGGGCTTCATTCTCAATGATGTATTGTCCTGAAAATCCTTTAGCCAAAGAGCAATGGGAAAGAGTCTGGCCATTCTTCAATGAAAAAGACTATGGCTTTACGATGGAAAACTACGGGCACGACGGCCGGACAAGTAAGGACGGGATAGGTATAGGTGAATTCACTATTTATGATTGGGGTAATGGGGCTGCTGCTGAGGCATATAATCGCATCCGTGATAAATTTGGCATTGAGATATTCAGATAATATATACTAAATATGAAAAAATTAATTTTTATTATTTTCGGATTTTTACTTGTTTTTCCTGCATACTCACAAAAGAAGAAAAATGCGGGTGACATTACCTTGGTCAGCGAATTGGAGCAATTATACAATTTTGCATTATTACCTCAATACCGGACCGGGATAATGGAACAAGAATCAAGTTATGACCGTACGGGAAACAATGATGACGGTTTTTCGGGGAAATATTCCTATCTACGCAAGGAAAATGGGAAATTGGTATTGGCCGATTACAAAGGACCTGGCGTTATTAATCGTATTTGGACGCCCACACCGACTACAGATACAATACAATTCTATATTGATGGCGAAAAAACTCCACGTATCAGTATTCCTTTTATAGACTTGTTTTCAGGAAGGATTTTTCCTTTTGTTAATCCGGTTTGCGGAAATGAAATAGGAGGATACTATTGTTATGTACCTATTCAATTTGCAAAATCATGTAAAATAGTATTTTGTGGTGAGAAGATCATGTTTCATCAGATACAATACCGTCCTTATCCGGAGAATGTGCAAACAGAGTCTTTCAGTATGATATGGAATACAAAGCAAAAAGAGGCTCTGAACACGGCTTGTAATTTTTGGCTCCATCAAGTTAAACCTTTAACTAGCTTGAATAAGGCTGAACAGCTGGTAGAAACAAAAGAATTTTTTATTGCTCCGGGAGAAGCTGTTCCTTTTTTCTCAGCCAATGAAGGAGGACGTATATCCGGCATTGAGTTGGATTTTGGCCCGGCTCTGGAAGGTAAATATAAAGATATTATGTTGAAAGCGCAGTGGGATGATGATGAGTCTCCTGCTATTTACAGTCCCGCCGCCGATTTCTTTGGCTACGCATATGGAAAACCGGCCATGCAAAGTCTTTTACTGGGCTCTTTTCAGACAATCAACTATTCATATATCCCTATGCCGTATAGTAAAAAAGCGAGGCTGAGCCTTGTATATGAAAAAAGGCAGGATATAAACCAATCGAAGGTAGAAGTAAAAGCCAGGGTATTTTATACAAAAGAAGCACAGAACCCCGAAAAAGAAGGCCGTCTATATAGTATCTGGCGCCGGGAAATTAATCCAAAGGAATTCGAACCCTATTTATTTGCAGACATCAAGGATCGGGGGCATTATATAGGGATCATACATATTGCTCAAGCTTTACGCCCGGGTATGACTCTGTTTTTCGAAGGAGATGATTCTACTGTAGTCGATAATAAATTGAGGATGCATGGTACAGGGTCGGAAGATTACTACAATGGAGGATGGTATGCCTTGCTCGATAGATGGGATAGAGGGGTGAGTTTGCCTATACATGGATCTCTCGATTATTCCTTACCGATGGCACGCACCGGAGGATATCGTTTTTTTATGACGGATAAAGTTACATTCGATAAGAACCTTCTGGTTACGATCGAACATGGACCTGAGCAAAACAGATTTCCTGTCGATTATACATCTCTGGCATTCTATTACGGATCAAAACCTGCTGAATGTGGTGTGTTTCCGACCGAAGAACTGCGTACGGTCTATGAGCCTTCTACACATATCTTTTATCCACAGTTAATGAACCTGTCGATCGGTCATGGACTGAAAGTTGAAAACAAAGATCGTTTGATCGCGGATACTGAAAATGAGGGAATGGTGCGCATTATGCTGGATGAAGTACCAGAGGGTGTCTATAAAATTAAGCTGACCTATTATAAAACTCCCGATGGAGGAGCTTTTGAAGTCTGGAACAGGCAAAAGCAAATAAAATCGTGGGAAGATGTATACAGCAAGACTGAAGAAAAAATGGAGGATGCAGAGTTAGGGATATTTACTCTTACCAGACATACAAATTCTATTTCAATTAAAGTGAAAAAAACAGAGAAGGGATCAAAATTTCACTTCGATATACTGACACTTGAGAAACAATAAAGAAAAAGTAATATTAAAAAAGTAAAAAATGAAAAAAACGAACTATCCAAAAATTGGGATTCGCCCTGTTATTGACGGGCGCAGGAGAGGTATCCGTGAGTCTTTAGAAGATACAGTGATGAATATGGCAAAAAGGGTTGCTGAATTTTATAGCACAAATCTTCGCTATCCGGATGGATCACCTGTGCAATGCGTCATCGCGGATACATGTATTGGCGGTGTTAAAGAAGCGGCTGACTGTGCAGAGAAGTTTGAAAGGGAAAATGTTGGAGTTTCTCTCTCCGTAACAGCATGCTGGTGTTATGGATCAGAAACAATAGATATGAATCCTCTGATACCAAAAGCAATATGGGGCTTTAACGGCACTGAGCGTCCGGGTGCCGTATATCTGGCTGCTGCTCTTGCCGCACATACGCAAAAAGGCCTCCCTACTTTCGGAATTTACGGACGCGATGTTCAGGATATGGGTGATCCTGTGATACCTGAAGATGTTCAGGAAAAATTGTTACGTTTTGCTAAAGCAGGCCTTGCAGTAGCCATCATGCGGGGGAAATCTTATTTGGCTATCGGATCTGTCTCGATGGGGATAGGTGGATCTATCGTAAACCCTGATTTTCTTCAGGAATATCTGGGTATGCGTACCGAATATGTAGATTGTTCCGAAGTGCTTCGGAGGATTCAGCAGGAGATATATGATAAGGATGAATTTGAAAAAGCACTGGCTTGGACCAAGAAAAACTGTGTTGTGAATGAATTACCGGATCATAATCCTGAAACAATCCGGCGCTCGCGTGAGCAGAAAGACCAAGACTGGGAATTTGTAGTGAAAATGACTTTAATCATGCGCGATCTGATGATAGGCAATGATAAGTTATGGGATATGGGATTTGGAGAAGAAGCAATGGGGCACAACGCTATTGCCGGAGGATTCCAGGGACAGCGCCAGTGGACAGATTTTCTTCCGAACGGCGATTTTTCTGAAGCAATTCTTAATACATCTTTTGACTGGAATGGCATACGTGAGCCTTTTACATTTGCGACAGAGGATGATCATCTGAATGGGATATCAATGTTATTTGGTAAATTATTAACAAATACGGCTCAGATATTTGCAGATGTAAGAACATATTGGAGTCCTGCAGCTTTGGAAAGGGTTACAGGCTGGAAACCGGACGGCCTGTTGGAGAATGGGGCTATCCACCTGATCAATTCCGGAGCATGTACTTTGGATGCTACAGGAGAGCAAACCAAATATGGTAAACCTGTAATGAAACCTTTCTGGGAAATAGACGAAGAGGAAGTAAATGCTATGCTTAAAGCGACAAAGTGGGGGCCTTCTTCCTTAGAATATTTCCGTGGAGGTGGTTATTCTTCCAAGCTTTTGTCAAAAGCCGGAATGCCTGTTACAATGTGCCGCATTAATCTGGTGAAAGGGCAAGGGCCTGTTATTCAGATAGCAGAAGGATGGACAGCTACATTCCCGGAAGAAATATTTAATATAATTGATCAGCGTACAGATAAAACCTGGCCGTCTACATTTTTTGTGCCCAGACTTAACGGACAAGGCCATTTTAAAGATGTGTACTCTGTTATGAATTATTGGGGAGCCAATCATGGAGCTATCAGTTACGGGCATATCGGAGCAGATCTGATTTCGCTTGCTTCCATGTGTTCTATCCCTGTCTGTATGCATAATGTGGATGAGGATAAGATATTCCGTCCATCGGCATGGAGTGCCTTTGGTTCTGATACTGAAGGTTCTGATTATAGGGCATGTAATACATATGGCCCGATCTATAAATAGAAGGTCGATATAAAAACAGGAGGAGTTTTCTCCTAAGCTCTTCCTGTTTATAATCTTTAAAATCAATAATAAGATTTTTTACACTGTTTCACCTTAAACTAAAAATTATGAAAAAGGAACTGCTATGTAATCTCAGAATTATATTGTTTCTAAAACTATGGAAAAACATATATCGAAAGTCACTTATTCTAATGCTAATGATTTTCACATCAGTTGGCCTGTTTGCGATAAACGGTACTGATGAGGCATACCAAAAAAGAATAGTTACAGGTACGGTATTTGAACTTGAAACCGGAGAGACTCTGCCCGGGGTGAGTGTCTTTATTAAGGACACTCAAAAAGGTACGATGACTGATGCTAATGGAAAGTACACATTGGAAGCAGATTCAGAAAGTGCTATTCTTGTCTTTAACTTTATTGGAAAAAAAACGATTGAAGTCGTAGTCGGGAATCAGAGCACGATTAATGTAAATATGGAGAACGATGCTACCATGTTGCAAGAGGTGATTTATACCGGTTATATGACTCAGAAGAAGGCTGATTTGACGGGATCACTATCTATTGCCAATGCTGCTGATTTAGCAAAAAATCCGTCAGCGAATGCAATGAAGTCTCTTCAGGGAAAACTTTCAGGAGTATATATTACTACTAACGGAGGTGATCCGGCAGAAGGAGTTAATATACAAATCAGGGGACTTTCATCTTTATCGGGAGGAATTAAGCCTTTGATAGTATTAGATGGGATGCCAACTGAAAACCTGAATCTTCGTGATATAAACTCAGGAGATATTGAGTCTATCCAAGTCTTGAAGGATGCGGCTTCTGCAAGTATATACGGAGCCAGGGCTTCAGGAGGAGTAGTATTGGTTCAGACTAAGAAAGGAGTAGCTGGCACAACCAAAGTCGAATATAACGGGAGTGTTTCTTTCAATACCGTATTGAATAAGCCGAAACTGATGAATGCGGAACAATACGGGATTGCGACTTTCAGGGCGCAGGCATATGACGAAGAGATATATGGGATGGCTATGTCATTACCATCTACCTACGATTTCATATGGCATAGAGATGCTAACGGAAGAGCTATACTGGATGCGGCGCGACCGGCTGAATGGCTTAATGCCGACAAAACGGTAAGAGGTTCTGATACAAACTGGATGGATGAGGTTCTCAGGACAGCAATAATGACTAATCATCAATTAACTGTTTCCAGTGGATCGGATAAATCGAAAAGTTTATTTTCGCTTGGCTATTACGACAATCAGGGAACACAAATTCATACATATTTCAGACAGTATTCAATACGGGTCAATACGGAGTATAATCTGATAAATAACCGGTTGAAGATAGGGGAAAATCTTGCTGTGTCCTATTTGCAGTACAGGGATGGGAATGAAACGCGTTGGGCTATGATTATGCCTCCGGCGGTTCCCGTTTATGACGTCAATGGAGGATGGGCAGGAGCTGCTGGTTTTGATGACTTTACAAACCCTGTGCGTGTATTGACAAACAATAAAGACAATACTAACAACTATGTAAAAGTAATAGGTAATGTTTTTCTGGACCTTGATATCTGGAAGGGGATATCTGCCCGCACACAGTTTGGTGTAGATTACGGGAATGCATATAACAGGACTCTGGATCGTGCCTGGTCCGAAAACGGAGGACGGAATAGTGACGGCGAAAACTATGTAGGAAATAGCCAGTCTCATCCTCTTAGCTATGTTTGGACTAACACTATGTCTTATAATATGAATAAAGGGAAACATAGTCTTGATGCCGTACTTGGATTGGAACTGACAAGGTTTGTACAAGAAGGGTTCTCAGCAAGAAGAGAAGGTGTCTATCTTGAAGACCGTGACTTCGCTCACTTAGGGATAACTACTGGATCAAAATATTCTCTTGGAAGTTCTGCCGATGAGTATACATATTTCTCCGTATTTGGAAAAGCCAATTACGTTTATGATACAAAGTATTTGTTTTCAGCCACGTTGCGTCGGGATGGATCTTCTCTTTTCGGTGCAAATAATCGTTATGCGACGTTCCCTGCATTCTCGGCAGGATGGCGGATTAATAACGAACCTTTCATGGCGGACTTTAACTTTATATCTGACCTCAAGTTGCGTGCCAGCTGGGGAGCAAACGGCAGTGTACAAGGTTTACCCAGAGGTTATACATCTACTCCGTTCACAACCGATTATTTCGGGACATCTTATCCTATAGAAGGAAATGAGACCGGGCCTTTATATTCGGGTTATAGGAGAACATGGTTGGGTAATCCGGATCTCAAATGGGAAACAACAACACAGACCGATCTTGCTGTAGATTTCGGATTCCTTAATCAACGGATAAACGGCTCGTTAGGATATTATTATAAGAAGACATCAGATATATTGGTTCAAACACCTTACATTGCAGCGATGGGTGAAGGTGGCGAACCTTGGATTAATGGTGCTGATATGAATAATAAAGGGATAGAATTTTCCATTAGTTATAGTAACGATCCTAAATCAGCCTTTCAGTACACTATCTCGGCCAATATAGGAACCTATAAAACCAAAATAATAGATCTTCCCGAAAACGTAATTAATAAATATCCGGGCGATGGGGTACTTGACCTTGTTACCGGAAGAACTCCTAATATACTTTATGGCTTAGTTGCTGATGGCATATTTAAGACACAGGAGGAAGTTGATAACCATGCCGAACAGAAAGGAAAGGCTGTCGGCCGTATTCGCTACAAAGATCTCGATGGAAATGGAGTGGTAGACGAAGTATATGACAGAACATATATCGGAGTTACAGATCCAGATTTCTTCGGAGGGATCACATTTGACCTTAAATACCGCAATTTTGATATGAATATATTCTTCCAGGGTGTTTATGGCAATAAAGTAAATAATATCTGGAAACAAGAATCCGACTTATGGAATATAACTGTACCGGCTCATAAAAATCATCCGGAGAGAATATTAGGTGCCTGGTCATTCGATAATCCTAATTCAGATATTCCAGCTATATCTAATTCGACACAAAATGCAGAACATCGTTTCTCCAGCTATTTTGTAGAAGATGGGTCTTATCTCAAACTGAGGAATATAGAATTAGGGTATACACTTCCAAAGAAAATATCAGGTAAGATGTTGATGCAGAACCTAAGAATCTATACTTCGGCACGAAACGTCTTAACTCTGAAGAAAAGCTGGGGTAAAGATAAATACACAAGTTTCGATCCGGAGATGCCCGGTTACGGTTATTTGACTCCATTCTCATTAACATTTGGACTTAATGTTACATTCTAAATCTTAGTATCTATGAAAAAGTTTAAATTAATAATATTCGTTTTAGCTTTCTTTTTCGCAGCAAATAGTTGTTCCGATTTTTTAGATGTGGCTCCCAAACAAGTATTGGATGAATCGTTGCTTACGAAACCTGAAGATATGGAAGGCTTTGTAACTGCAGCATATGCAAGAATGACAGATATACCGTCCTGGGATTCACCTTTTGCACCCTGGTGGTCAGGTTCATTACGTTCCGACGATTCTTATAAAGGTGGAGGAGGTACATGGGATGGAGATGGCTGGCATTTTATGGAAACCTTTGTGGGCGTAACTCCAAATGGATGGCCTCTCGATTACCCATGGTATGTATCATATCAGGTAATACAGAGATGTAATACCGCTTTGCAAAGACTGGAGACAATCACTGAAGATGAATTTCCCGCCAGGAACGCCAGAATGGGAGAAATGAAGTTTATTCGGACTTTTACGCTTTATCGTATTAAGCTGTTCTGGAAATATGTGCCTTATATTGACGAGAAGGTTGTTGGGACTTCCTCTGCTTTTGAATCAGTACCGAACAGGGAAAAAGATATGCCAAACGATCTGTACTTATGGGAAAAACTGTTGAACGATTTTAAAGACGCGGAAAACCTTCTGCCCGAAAGCCAGGTGGATAAAGGGCGCATAACGAAGAATGCAGCAACGGCAATGATTGCCCGGGTACTGCTTTCTATGGCCTATGAGCAGGATGAAAGACACCGTGTAACAACCATCAATAAAGACAGATTAACAGAAGCCCTGGTATATCTCAATAAGTTGACGGAGCAGGAAGGTAAAGCTGTTGGGTTATGCGATGATTTTGGAGATAATTTTGATATTGCTTTTGATAATAATACGAAAGAATCTATATGGGAAATACAATATTCGATCGATGACGGTAGCTCTACAGGAGGGAAAATAAACAGAAGTGAAGGATTGAATCATCCATGGCAATGGGCCGGATTTCAATGCTGTGGTTTTCACCATGTGAGTTACACAATGGGAAATGCTTTCAAAACCGGAACAGACGGATTGCCGATGTTTGATACTTACAATGTCGGTAGCTATGCTGATGGGGATAACGAATTTTTCGGTAAAAATACATTCGATCCCCGTTTTAGTCATACTGCCGCCGTTCCGGGACAACCCTATAAATATGATCCTTTTCTGATCTTCGAACAAAAAGCAATTCGTAATCCGGCTGAATATGGATATCTGAAATCAATAAAGGAACTGGTCCATCCTAATTGTAATTGTTTGCTATATGATGGCTGGCAGTTCAATTCGATGAATAAAAGGATGATTCGTTACGATGAAGTATTACTATGGAAAGCCGAGGCGCTCATACAGTTGGATAGATGGGATGAAGCCTTGCCGTTAATCAACAAAATTCGGGAGCGGGCGGCAAAAAGTACTATCCGTTTGAGGAAAGCGGATGGATCGCCAATCTTGAATTACAAATGTGAAACATATAAGCCCGGAATCAATTGCACCTGGACTAAAGATTTTGCTATGAAAGCATTACAATGGGAAAACCGTTTGGAAATGGCTTGCGAAGGACGCCGGTTCTTCGATTTGCAGCGGTGGGGTATTTTGGAAAAAACGATGAATGATTATTTCGCTGTTGAGAAAAATAGATTTTCCTGGATGGATAATGCGCGCTTTACAGCGGGTAGAGATGAGTATTTCCCAATTCCGTTACCTCAAATGAAATGGGCAAAAGGTAATTATACACAGAATCCGGGGTATTAATATTGAAAATAAAGATATGATTATGAAAAATATAGCTAGAATGCTGATCATAGCGCTTACTATTATGTCATTTACAAGCTGTTATGATAGAGATGTTATTGATTATAAAGAATTCGGTCATTCTTTACCTGAGATTGAAAATTTGAGTTATACAAAACATGATAATCTAGTCAAATTATCATGGCAGATTCCTGCAAATATATCGGATGATTTCAGACGGCCGTTGGAAGTCAGTATACAGGTAGTAGAGAATAATATTTACAGAGAAATAGTTATAGTCGAAAATGAAGGAACATCTCGCGATATAACAATCGATACAAGTAAGAAATATCGGTTTGTTGTGAAACTTCTGGGTTATCTGACCAACGAAGCAAAAGAAGAGGGTAAAACAGACAGGGTTTATTCGGAAGGGCAGGTTATTCATATTGAATGAATGAGTGTATAGGAATACCTGAAGATTCAGATGATTTTATCGGGTATTGGTCTTTTTCCGTGTAGGTCTTGCATATGGTGGATAAATTGTAATTTGATAACTGAAAAGCAAAATCTAAGGAACGAATTTACCGATACCCGGTACGATAAACAAGAATGATCTTATTAAAAAATTATATATAGATACTTATGCTAAAATTATGATTGTTATGAGACACATGAAACGAAGAAGAAATGGAAAGTATTTCCTGTTAATGATGTGTTGTTTCCTAAACCTTGTTTTTGCTTTTGCTCAGTCCGGCAGGGTAATAACAGGACGTGTGAGCGATTCTAAAGGAGAGTTATTGGCCGGAGTAGTAGTTACAGAAGTTGGCACTACAAATGGAGTGATCACAGATGAAAATGGAACTTATTCCATTGGTACAAAATCAAACAGTGCTGTACTGAGATTTACATGTATTGGTTTTAAAGAGAAAGTAGAAGAAATAGGGAACAGAAAGGTTATTGATGTTGCCTTAGATGAAGATGTCGCTTTTTTGGATGAAGTAGTGGTTGTCGGATTCGGTTCTCAGAAGAAAGCGTCAGTTGTTGGAGCTATTAGTACTGTTGAGCCTCAATCATTACTTACAGCCCCAGTTCGTTCGGTCAGCAATAATCTTGCAGGGAAGTTAGCCGGGGTAATTGCCGTACAACGAAGTGGCAATCCGTGGTTTAATGATTCTGATTTTTGGATTAGAGGTATGAGTTCTTTTGGAAATTCTAAGCCTTTAGTGTTGATAGACGGAATAGAGCGCTCCTTACACGATATGGACCCGAATGAAATCGAATCATTTTCTGTGTTAAAAGATGCTGCTGCCAGTGCCGTATATGGCGTTAGGGGGGCTAATGGCGTGATAATGATTACAACAAAACGGGGTAAAATAGGGGCCCCGAAAGTAAGCGCGCGCGTAGAGCAGGCATATACTAAGCCAACGAAACTGCCTAAGTATATTGGTTCTGTGAAGTATCTGGAATTGATGAACGACGTCTATCTGGACGCATATCCTAATCAGTCTCCGCTCTTCAACAACGCAACAATCGAAAATTACAGAAATCAAACCGATCCCGAACTGTATCCTGATATCAACTGGTGGGATGTTGTAGCAAAGGACTTTGCAAGTAGTACTACTGCTAATTTAGATATAAACGGAGGTAGTGACATATTACGTTATGCTCTAACGTTAGGGCTCTATAATGAGAGCGGAATTATAGAAAGAGATAAAAATCAGGCATGGGATTCTTCTCTGAAGGTCAGGCGTTATAATGTCCGTTCAAATGTAGATGTTAACCTGACTAAAACTACGCTGTTTCGTTTCAATCTGGGAGGACATCTGATCGCCCGTAACTCTCCTCCGGGATGGAATGAAACAGATGTGGGTATTTTCTATCAGGCTTCGAGGATTCCTCCATATGTTCATCCTCCCGTTTATTCAACAGGAGAAATACCTCGGGTATATGCAAGGGAAAATCCGTGGGCCTGGGCTACACAACGGGGGTATGAAACATTGAACCGCCATAAAATTGAATCTTTGGCATCCGTTGAGCAAGATCTGAAATTTATCACTCCCGGGTTAAGTGCAAAATTGAGTTTTTCTTTCGACAGATATTCGGGTTCCTATAAGGTTAGGGGAAAAAATCCTGATTATTATACACCTGCCACTGAAAGAGATGCTAATGGAAATTTAGCGTTGTCTATATATACTTATGGTCAACAATTTCTAGGTTATGATGTCGGTTCCGAATGGGGTGAACAAAGTATTTATCTTGAAGGGGCAATCAACTATGAGAGAACCTTTGATAAAAAGCATGCTGTAAATTCTATGCTTTTATATAATCAGAGGGAGCTCGAAAGAGGAACTGAATATTGGGACCGTTTGCCTTACCGTACTCAGGGTTTTGCCGGAAGATTCTCCTATACTTATAATACCCGCTATGTTGCGGAGTTCAACTTTGGGTACAATGGTTCGGAAAATTTTGCCAAAGGTAATCGCTTCGGATTTTTTCCATCGGTTTCTTTAGGGTGGATCATTTCTCAGGAGAGTTTTATGGAAGGCCTGGCAAACACTATTTCCAATCTGAAACTTAGAGGGTCCTGGGGTGAAGTAGGTAATAGTATACTTGGCGTAAATATCTGGGATAACAGGTTTGCGTATCTTTCAACAATCAATGAAAGTTACGGATGGTATACTTTTGGCACAGATAGTAATTTCCATCGTGTCGGAAAAGCAGAAGGGAATGCAGAAAATACTGCATTAACATGGGAAACATCGACCAAGACAAACTTAGGCTTGGAGGTGGGTTTATGGGGCAATTCGGTAAACCTGACCGCGGATGTTTTCATGGATAAGCGCAGGGATATTTTTATGCAAAGGCGGACAGTTCCGGGTTCGGCCGGATTTATGCAAACTCCTTATGCCAATTTTGGTAAAGTAGAAAATAAAGGGTTTGAACTGTCTCTGAATGCAAATAAAAAATTGTCTGACGACTGGCATATTTCGGCAATGGCAAATTACACTTTTGCCAGAAACAAAATTATTGAGAAAGATGAACCTGCTGCTGTAATAGGAACTAACAGGGCTGAAACGGGACATCCTATCAACCAGATATTCGGACTTGTATCAGAAGGGCTTTTTACTGAAGATGATTTTGACACCAATGGCAATTTAAAGCAGGAGATACCTGCTCATACGTTCGGTACAGTCCGTCCGGGTGATATCAAGTATAAAGATTTGAACGGGGATAATTCGATCGATGCAAGAGACCGGACAGCTATTGGCGGAACCTTTAATCCGGAAATTGTATACGGATTTGGTGCCAATATAAAATATAAGGCTATAGATTTTGGCTTTTTCTTCCAGGGTACAGCTAATACATATCAGATGCTTGGCGGAGAGAACTGGTTACCCGGAACCGCATTAGGAGCAACCGGGAATGTCTTCACTAATATCGATGATCGCTGGACAAAGGAAAATCCGAATCAGAATGTATTCTGGCCAAGATTGACTTATGGGGCGAATACTAATAATGAACAGGCATCTACCTGGTGGTTAAGAGATATGAGCTTCTTGCGGTTGAGGACTTTGGAGGTTGGTTATACATTGCCTCAGGTATGGACGAGATCGGCCGGAATAGAAAACCTGCGTCTCTTTGCAAGGGCTTCGAATATCTTTACTTTCTCTAAATTTAAATTATGGGATCCGGAATTAGCCACGACGGATGGGCTTAAGTATCCTATGACTCAGTCCATATCATTTGGATTAAGTATTAATTTCCAATAAATAATGATGAATATGAAAGATATAAAATATTTAATACTGGCCCTTATTTCTTCATTACTAATAATTGGCACAACAGGATGCTCCGATTTTCTGGATAAGAAACCTGATGATTATCTGACGATGGAGATGATATTTTCTGATAAAATCAGAACTGAAGACTGGCTTGCAGGTGTGTATTCAGGGGTACCTAATCCGATGTGGGGGTATTTTAAAGAACAGGGATGGAACATAATGTCAGATGATATGACTATTCCATCAGAGTGGCAACCTTTTGGATGGAAAAATGTGTATGCATACACTGCCGGGGATTGGAATCCGGAATCGGCATGGAATCCCTATTATTGGGTTACTTTTCCTCAAAAAATACGGAGTGCATTGATATTTATAGAAAATGCGCGTCCCAATCAGGCGCAGGGTATGAGCGACGAATATGTTACTAGAATGAAATATGAAGCCCGCTTCCTGATTGCGTACTACTATGCGTTAATGCTGGAGATATATGGTCCGATCCCGTTCAAGCCCGGAGTTATAGAATCAGTGGATGCACCAGAGTCGGAACTGATGATCACTCAAACTCCATATGATGATATTGTGAGCTGGATAGATAATGAATTGGTAGAAGTGGCCAAACACCTGCCTGCAGTTTATTCTCAAGAAGCTGATTGGGGTAGAGCAACTTCCGCAATGTGTTATGCTGTGAGAGCGCGTATGCTTCTTTTTGCGGCAAGCCCTTTATTTAATGGGAATCCGGATCTTAAGGACTGGAAAAATAATGATGGGGTCAATTTATTCAAACCTACAGCGGAGATCGGTAAGTGGAGCCGTGCGGCAACAGCTCATAAAGAGTTGATCGATCTGGCACATGCAAACGGCTATCAGCTATATAAGGAATACAATAATGACAGTACAATAGATCCTTTCATGTCATATTATAATATGTCTTTGAAGAAATTTTCTGAAGGTAATAAAGAGATTATATTTGGAAGGACATGGGACCCGGGTAGAGATTATTATGAAGGTTTGGGTAGTTGGCAGGATCATCATCTGCCAAAAGGAATAAACGGAAATGCCGGGATGGGTGTTACCCAGGAACTGGTAGATGCTTTTTATATGGAAAACGGCACGAGTCCGATACTGGGATACGATGTAAATAATATGCCAATTATTAATCCCGCATCCGGATATTCCGAAAGCGGATTTTCTACGCTAGGGGAAGTAAGAAATACAAATTGGCCGGGAGCATCAGGGCCGGACAATGTACACGGACAGGTGACACTCCCAGGCACATTCAACATGTATTGTAAGAGAGAAGCACGTTTCTATGCATCGGTAATATACAATGAGGCGTGGCTAGGAGTAGATAACAGACGGGTTGAGTTTTATCAGAATGGAGGACGGGATACAGGAAACACCTTCGACGCTCCGCAAAATGGTTATAATGTAAGGAAGAGGATTAGTCTCGAAGTTTTCCCCAGGACTCCGACACATCCGTATCAGCCTGGTATTCTTTACCGTTTGGCAGAAGCATACTTGGGTTATGCCGAAGCTCTGAATGAATCCGACCCGGGTAATGCGGATATTTTAAAATACATCAATTATGTGAGGCAGAGAGCCGGAATCCCGGATGTAACATCGGGTTCTCAGGACGAGATCCGTAAGCTGATTCAACAAGAAAGGCGGGTGGAGTTTAACTGTGAAGGTATCCGCTTTCATGATGTACGTCGATGGAAAATTGCAGAAACTGAACTTAATCGTCCGTATTACGGGATGAACTTTAAAGGGTCTGCGAAAAGTGATGATATCAATAATCCTGATGCATTCTATAAACGTACTTTTTACAAAAATCGTAGATTTTACAAAAAAATGTATCTGTGGCCTGTGCCGCAAGCCCAGATTGATATTAATCCCAGGCTGATCCAGGCTCCGGGTTATTAATTCTCAAACAAGGAGAACCGGAATCGGTAGTTTCCGCTCCGGTTCTTCTTACTGATACAAATAATAGTGAATATAAAATATTATCTTATGAAATCTTTTAAATATATTTTCTATATTCTTTTAATAGTTTTGGGAATCAGTTCTTGCAAGAGTGGTGATGATATGCCTGAATTCCCAACAAAATATGCAAGAATTACCCAAAAAATTATAACAGTCAAGACCGAAATAGAAAACAAGGTAACGATATTTCCTGTTTTTGACAGCGAAGAAACAGCCAAAGGGAAATTTATATGGAGTGTCGACAAACCAGAACTTGTGCGGCTTGAGCCTCATACGGATAATTCCCTTACACTAGTAGGGCTTGTTCCGGGACAAACAACGCTCAAAATAGAATCGGAGGACGGGAAACTGAAATATTTTTCTACATTAAATGTACTTAAGGCTTTCCCATTCAAAAGTCCAATATTTATTGATTTTGGTGATATACTATCGGCAGCACCTTTTAATAACTTTAAGGTATCTGACATGAAATTAGATAAATTAAAAGATATGGAAGATGCAGTTTCTGATTATTCTATTTCTATTGACGGAGTTTTCGGAACATTTGACCGAAACTTTCCAAATACATTGGGTTTTCCGTCGGAGGTGTCGGATGACTTATTTTTTAATGACGGGAAGGATGTGGCTTCGAGCCGACTTGTACTTTCTTTGAATAAAAACCTGAAATATTCTTTTATTTTTTTTAGTACGATTAATGATATAAATACTCAAAATGAATATCGGGTTAAAGGTAAAGGTGAAGAAGTAGTGACATATTTGAATACGGCTTACAATACATCAAATGTTGCTGTTGTCAGGGATATAACTCCGGATGATAGTGAAAGAATTACTATAACCCTGTGTCCCGGGCCTGAGAATACTCACTGGGCTAAATTCTATTGTATCAATGCAATGATAATCTTACCGGAAAATTATGAACTTCCTTTCCCTCTGACTTTTGAATAACCATATGTTATAAACATTAAGTATCTTAGCCTGCCTTCCGTTCATAAAAGGCAGGCCGTCAGAACCCATTAGATAAATAGTTTATTATTATGAAAAAGAAATCATTAAAGCTAATTTTAATTTGTTTACTGTTTGCATCATTCTGTATTCCGGATTCAGAAGCTCAAAATCCCGTTCCGGGAACTATGTATGAGCTTTCTCAAATGAAAAACGGAATGCGAAACCGGCGCATTAGCAGTAATGATCCCGCAGGAGGAGTTCTGGATCATCTTTCAGATATACGTCCCGGGGAAAAACGTATAATTGCTGATATACCCGGTTCAGGTATTATAAACCATATATGGATAACAATGGCTCCCGAGCCTCATGTTTTGAACCGTAGCGATGTTATAATCCGTATGTACTGGGATGGCAATGCTTATCCTTCTGTTGAATCTCCTATCGGGCCGTTCTTTGGTCAGGGATGGAATGAACGGTACAATTATTCGGCACTGCCTATTACAGCAGGTCCTGCAAACGGTACATCAATGGTGTCATATTTCTCCATGCCTTTTGCTGAAGGTGCCAGGCTCGAAATTGAAAACCAGTCGGATGTAAATCTTGAGAAATTTTATTTTTATGTAGATTATTATGAAACTAAAAAATTACCAGCCGATCTGGGCCGTTTCCATGCGTGGTATAATCAGGAGTTGACAGAGGCTGCACCTGAAGGAGAAACAGAATGGGCTGTAATCGGGAAACAAGACAATAATACAACAGGCGACCGCAATTATGTATTTGCTGATATCAAAGGTAAAGGGCATTTTGTGGGGCTTAACTATTATGTCCATTGTCCTTCTCCAATCTGGTATGGTGAAGGTGACGACTTTTGGTTTATTGATGGCGAAGAAGAAGCTTCATTGCTGGGAACAGGTACGGAAGACCTTTTCAATACATCATGGTGTCCAAAAGAGGCCTATTCTCATCCATACTTCGGATATCCACGTGTGAACAATGATGTAGGCTGGTTGGGGCGTACACATATATATCGCTTCTTTATAGAAGATCCTGTTTTCTTCGAAAAAAGCCTGAAAGCAAGTATAGAACACGGACATGCAAATAATCTTACATTAGATTTGGCTACCGTCGCATACTGGTATCAGTCGGAAGCCAGCCCTCTGCCTCCTGCACCATCGAAAGAAGTGCGCAAATTGAAGCCATTCATTAACGTGCCGGATATGCATCGCTGGCGTCACGAATGGAGAAAAAACAGGGGGGGAGATTCTAGACTTTGGGGTAATGAAATGCCGGAACAATAATTGTAAATAAGCCATAATACCTCTTCCTAAAGTATGAGAGGGGGTATTATCTTCTTCCAGAAGAATCTATGGCAAAACGATGTTAATATGAAATTGTCAAACAAAATCAAGCATATATTTTTCCTGATAGGATTCTCTTCTTCCTTGATTTCGATGAGTAACGATGGGAAAATAGAATACGGATTCTCAAAAAATAAGAAACATTTAAAAATAAAAAAAGTAGAGCGGATTGCGCGTATAACGGGAACTGCCGTAAAAGGTGAGACCTTGTCCTCTCCTAATAATACTACCGGAATATACGATGTGGGAGGTACAGACCTCGGTATTGTTTGGGAAATGGATAAAGGGAAATATGGAATTTTTCTTGGCGATACTTTTGGTAAGGGTTTCATCCCCGGTCAGGACGATCCGGCAGACTTCGGCGATAATTGGCGGTGCAACGTCTTGGCTTTTTCGAATGACTGTAATCTTGATGATGGATTGACTATTAACTGCATGGTTACTGATGAAAATGGCAATGCCAGAGAACTTATTCCCGGAGGAAAGGATAAGTCGGGTAATGGAGACTGGACATCGATCCCGACAGCAGCTATCCGGGCAAATAATAAGGATTATGTGCACTATTTCAATATGAAAAACTGGACGGGATGGATAACCAATTATTCAGGCCTTTACAAATCGGAAGACGATGGAAAAACATGGGAAAAATGTGCAACAGTCCATTTTACTCCGGATAGTAATTTTGGACAAGCCGGATATTATAAGAAGGATGGCTATGTTTATATGATAGGAACGGAAACAGGCCGACACAGTAATCCCCGCCTGGCACGGTTCAACGAAAAAGATATAGAAAACCAATCCTTGTATGAATACTGGAACAAGGATCGCAATGAGTGGATCAGAGGTGATGAATCTCAAGCTACTAACCTGTTTGAAGATACAGTGGGTGAACTGTCTATTGTATATCATAACAAGTATAAATGTTGGATTATAACATATTTCTGCGCTGCCAGATATAATATATCTATACGTTATGCGGAAGAACTGACCGGCCGGTGGAGCGAACCTCAGATATTGGCGACTGGGAAAGAATACCCTCAGTTATATGGTTCGTATATACATCCGGCATCATTAGATGGTGATAATTTATATTTTCTGATGTCGATGTGGAGGCCATATAATGTGTTCCTGATGAGAGCGGAATTGGAATAATAATATATAATATGAGGACTCGATTATTTAAATATATAGTTAATATATGGGTGCTAGCCTTTTTTTCAGGATTTTACTCTTGTAGTAAAGATGAAGAGAATGAACCCTATATCCCTATTGACGAAATTACGGTCTCAATAGCGGAACTGGTACCCGATAAGGAAACAAAAGCAGTTTCCACGACACTTACTTTTAAAAATATAGGAGAGATAGATTATCTGCTGGTTACAAAAAGCGGAGGTGAAAGTTATTCTGCAAAAATAGAAAAATCGGAACTGTCAGCCTCTTATCTATTCAGGTATGTGGTAAAAAAAACAGATCCCGAATCCTTTCGGCTGTTATTGACTGCTTATTACAAGGACGGAAATAAATCGAAAGAAAAAGTTCTGACTATAGATAATCGTTGGGGATTTTTTATTCGTAAGGTTTCCCGTACGGCACGTGTAACAGGGAGCCCTATGTCTGGCGAACAATTCCCTAGCCCGAATAATACAGCGCAGAAATGGAATGTCGGAGGAACCGATCTGGGAATTATCTGGGAAATGAATCCGGGAAAATATGGGATTTTCTTCGGAGATACGTTCGGGCGCGACTTTTCGCCTAACTCTGCCGCTCCCGGTCCTAACGGTGGGAGTTGGCGCAGTAATGTTCTTGCCTTTTCGGATGATAATGATCTTGAAGATGGATTGACATTCAATAGTATGGCTGTAGATGCGTCGGGTAATGCCCGCGAAATTATATATGGAGGAAAAGATGCGTCGGGTAATGGAGACTGGACCTCTATTCCGGCAGCAGCTATCCGGGCAAATAATATAGATTATGTACATTATTTTAATATAAAAAACTGGACGGGATGGATTACAAATTATTCCGGTCTGTATAGATCTGTCGATAACGGTCAAACATGGGCGAAATGCGAAAATGTACGTTTTTCTTCCAATAGTAATTTTGGGCAGGGGGGATATTTTAAGAAGGATGGATATGTGTATATGATTGGGACTCAAACAGGACGCGACAGCAATGCGCGCCTGGCCCGGTTCAAAGAACAGCATATAGAGAATCAGGCTAATTATGAATTTTGGAATGGCTTAACCAAACAATGGCTCAAAGGTGATGAAGAGCAAGCTACGAACATATTTAATGACAAAGTGGGAGAACTATCATTTATATATAACCAGAAACATAATAGATGGATAATTGCCTATTTTAATGCCGATAGATATAACATAACCATGCGTACGGCAACAGAAATAACCGGACCTTGGAGTGAGCCTTATGAATTGGCCTCGGGAGTGGAATATGCGCAGTTGTACGGATCATATTTTCATCCGTTGTCGGCCGATGGCGACAGCCTGTATTTTCTGATGTCTATGTGGTTGCCATACAATGTATTCCTGATGAAAGCGGAATTGGCAGATATGGGCAGTTTCGACTGAAAGCCCGAAATATAAAAGAGCTTATTTATTAATAAAAGATATATGATGAATAGAAAATATGTAATAG
The DNA here is from genome assembly GCF_054657735.1 of Dysgonomonas termitidis. Classification (NCBI taxonomy): domain Bacteria; kingdom Pseudomonadati; phylum Bacteroidota; class Bacteroidia; order Bacteroidales; family Dysgonomonadaceae; genus Dysgonomonas; species Dysgonomonas termitidis. The sequence continues at coordinate 1,532,836 of NZ_BAAHYD010000003.1, forward strand.
GAGTGGACTTCGGAACAGATTCGTGCCGTACCGTGATAATTGATGTGGAGAATGGGGAGGAAATTTCTTCCTCCGTAAAATATTACCCGCGCTGGAAGAAAGGATTATACTGTGATCCGCAAGTAAACCAATACAGGCAACATCCCCAGGACTACATAGATACGCTCGAATCGGCAATAAAAGATTCTTTATCGAAGGTTGCAGGGGATATTGCAGGAGACATTATCGGTATTTCATTCGACATGACAGCAAGTACACCGGTGCTAGTAGATAAACAGGGTACTCCTTTAGCCCTGTTGGACGAATATGAGGATAATCCGAATGCTATGTTTGTCTTATGGAAAGATCATACGGCCATAAAAGAATCCATCGAAATTAATGAACTTGCGAAAGAATGGGTTGTAGACTTCACTGCCTATGAAGGGGGGATTTATTCCGCCGAATGGGTCTGGTCAAAAGTATTGCACGTGCTTCGTGTAGATGAAAAAGTCCGCGAAAAAGCCTACTCATGGATCGAGCATACCGATTGGATGCCGGCATTACTGACCGGTAATACAAAACCTGAGAGTGTTCTGCGTAGTCGTTGTGCTGCAGGTCATAAAGCGATGTGGCATGAACAATGGGATGGCCTTCCATCCGAAGAGTTTCTTACAGAACTTTCCCCATTATTGTCAGGATTCCGCTCTCACCTGTTTGAGAAAACATACCCTTCGGATACCTGTGCCGGGACTCTTACTGCCGAATGGGCTTCACGTCTGGGCCTGACAACAAAGGTTAAAGTTGGTATAGGGGCAATAGATTGTCATATGGGAGCAGTCGGTGCGGGTGTAACACCCGGAGCATTTGTCCGTGTTATGGGAACATCTACCTGCGACATAATGGTTGTGCCGTATGATGAGATGCGGAATAAGCTTATTCCCGGCATTTGCGGACAGGTAGATGGTTCGGTTTTTCCCGGATATATAGGCCTTGAGGCGGGACAGTCGGCTTTTGGTGATTTGTATGCATGGTTCCGGAAATTATTGGAATGGCCATTGGAGAATATACTATCCAGATCAGAATTACTCAACGACGAATTGAAATCTAAATTAATAGAAGAAGTGGGTGATGCTATTATTCCACTCCTTTCGGAAGGGGCGATGAAAGTTCCCGTAGAAAAAAGTACGATTGTAGCTACAGACTGGATGCATGGTCGTCGTACGCCGGATGCTAATCAGCTACTTACAGGGACGGTTACAGGACTGACTCTCGGTAGCTCGGCCCCATTGATTTTCAGGGCATTGGTTGAGGCTACGGCATTTGGCTCCAAAGCGATTATAGAACGTTTTATAGAATCTGGTATTGAAATAAAAGAAGTAATAGGTATTGGAGGTATTTCCTTGAAAGCTCCTTTTGTAATGCAAATGTTATCAGATGTAATAGGCTTACCTATAAAAGTCGCACGCTCGCAGCAGACCTGTGCATTAGGAGCTGCTATGTTTGCGGCTGTCGTTGCGGGAAAATATCATACAGTGCAGGAAGCACAGTTAAAAATGGGGCAAGGCTTTATATGTGAGTATAAACCGGATATGGCAAACCATGAGAAATACAAAATGTTATATAACAGGTATTTGAGTATAGGTAAGTTTACAGAGTCTGATTATTTATCTTATTAACTATCTTTAATCGGGTCTTATATTATTCTCGTGTTAATTAAAAAAAATAGTGAATATTCCCAGAGTGAAATGAATATCCGATATTTATACTATGTAGAAAAGTGGACTTATATGTCAGGCGGAGGAAAGACTGAAAAGGCTTTCCTCTCTCATAAATAGCCTCATAATTTATCGGTGAATAAAAATATTCAAATTAAGTGTAATTTTTTGAGCCTTCTTAAATTATTGTCATTAAAAGTTTTATCTTTGATATTCCTTATGAATTCAGGCCTGTTAGCAGAAAAAAACTGTTTTTTTTGGTCTGACAATTTGGAAGTTTGATAAAAAGAACTACCTTTGCATCCGCTTACCGAGAGAGGGGTTGCAGATAAAGGAGATTTGAAGAATTGAGATCTTAAAGATCGGTTGAATAATAGAGGCTGGATTTATAGAAATTTTAAGTCATGGTCATAAATTGTTAACCGAAAAATAAGATGCGAAGCGTAATCCTGGTGTTCTTGAAAGAATCCGGGGGATTAGCTCAGCTGGCTAGAGCACCTGCCTTGCACGCAGGGGGTCAACGGTTCGAATCCGTTATTCTCCACAACTTAAGTGAATAACGAAGAGTGAAAAACGAAGAATATAAATTATATTTTTCACTTTACACTTATCAGTTTACACTTAAAAACGATCTTTGACATGATGTAAAAAAAGAGCAAGTAAAGTTAGATTATGGAAATAATCTATCAAACCCTGCTAATGAATAATCTTCGGGTTATTTGTTAGATAGAAAAAAGAAAGTAGGAAAGGGCACATGGGGGATGCCTAGGCTCTCAGAGGCGAAGAAGGACGTGATAAGCTGCGATAAGCTACGGGAAGGTGCAAATAACCCTTGATCCGTGGATTTCCGAATGGGGCAACCCAGTATCCGAAGAGGATATTACACTATGTATGTAGTGAGCAAACGCGGGGAACTGAAACATCTAAGTACCCGTAGGAAAAGAAAATAAAAATGATTCCCAGAGTAGTGGCGAGCGAAATGGGAAGAGCCCAAACCGTTATTGTTTAGGCAATAGCGGGGTTGTAGGACTGCGCCGTGGCAAGACCGATTTGAAGTAGAACGCTATGGAAAGAGCGATCATAGAGGGTGATAATCCCGTATACGAATCATATCCGAAGCCTAGCAGTATCCTGAGTAGCGCGGGACACGAGAAATCCTGTGTGAATCAGCCGGGACCATCCGGTAAGGCTAAATACTCCTGAGAGACCGATAGTGAACCAGTACCGTGAGGGAAAGGTGAAAAGCACCTCGAACAGAGGAGTGAAAGAGACCCTGAAACCATGTGCCTACAAGCGGTCGGAGCATTAAAATGTGACGGCGTGCCTTTTGCATAATGAACCTACGAGTTACTCTTACTGGCAAGGTTAAGTACAATGATGTACGCAGCCGAAGCGAAAGCAAGTCTTAACAGGGCGTTTGAGTCAGTAGGAGTAGACGCGAAACCAAGTGATCTACCCTTGGGCAGGTTGAAGTTTGGGTAACACCAAATGGAGGACCGAACCGGTAAGCGTTGAAAAGCTTTCGGATGACCTGAGGGTAGGGGTGAAAGGCTAATCAAACTTGGAGATAGCTCGTACTCCCCGAAATGCATTTAGGTGCAGCCTCGGCGAATTACTTATGTCAGGTAGAGCGACTGATTGGATGCGAGGGCTTCGCCGCCTATCAAGTCCAGATAAACTCCGAATGGGCATAAGTTAATACCGGGAGTGAGGGCATGGGTGCTAAGGTCCATGTCCGAGAGGGAAAGAACCCAGACCATCAGCTAAGGTCCCCAAATACATGTTCAGTTGAATTAACGAAGTATGACTACTAAGACAGCTAGGATGTTGGCTTGGAAGCAGCCATTCATTTAAAGAGTGCGTAACAGCTCACTAGTCGAGTGGTCGTGCGTGGATAATAATCGGGCATAAACATGTTACCGAAGCTATGGGATAAAATATTATCGGTAGGGGAGCATTCTACTCAGCGTTGAAGGCGTACCGTCAGGTATTCTGGAGCGTGTAGAAAAGCAAATGTAGGTATAAGTAACGATAAAGGGGGTGAGAAACCTCCTCGCCGAAAGACTAAGGTTTCCTGATCAACGCTAATCGGATCAGGGTAAGTCGGACCCTAAGGTGTAGCCGAACGGCGAAGCCGATGGAAGAACCGGTTAATATTCCGGTACTGTTATACAGAGTTATGTGGGGACGCAGGAGTGACACTGCTGCCAAGTGACGGATTACTTGGTTAAAGGAAGTAGACGTAGACAGAGGTAGGCAAATCCGCCTTTGGAGTTGAAACTGATAGTACTACAATCCTTCGGGAGCGTAGATAATGCAGGTAAGCATACTGCCTAGAAAAACCGCTAAACGCTAATCTGTATAGCAACCGTACCACAAACGGACACACGTAGTCGGGTTGAAAATACTAAGGCGCTCGAGCGATTCACAGTTAAGGAATTAGGCAAAATGACCCTGTAACTTCGGGATAAAGGGTGCCATCTGTAAGGGTGGCCGCAGAGAATAGGTCAAGGCAACTGTTTAACAAAAACACATGGCTATGCAAATTTGAAAGAAGAAGTATATAGCCTGACACCTGCCCGGTGCTGGAAGGTTAAGAGGAGATGTCATGAGCAATCAGAAGCATTGAATTGAAGCCCCAGTAAACGGCGGCCGTAACTATAACGGTCCTAAGGTAGCGAAATTCCTTGTCGGGTAAGTTCCGACCTGCACGAATGGTGTAATGATCTTGACACTGTCTCAACTGTGATCTCGGTGAAATTGTAGTATCGGTGAAGATGCCGATTACCCGCGATGGGACGAAAAGACCCCGTGAACCTTTACTATAGCTTTACATTGATTCTGGGCACTTGATGTGTAGGATAGGCCGGAGGCTGTGAAGCGGGTACGCCAGTACTTGTGGAGCCATCCTTGAAATACGGCCCTTTAATTGTTTGGAATCTAACCTGCGGATGCAGGAACAGTGTATGGTGGGTAGTTTGACTGGGGTGGTCGCCTCCAAAAGAGTAACGGAGGCTTCTAAAGGTGTGCTCAGGACGATTGGTAACCGTTCGTAGAGTGTAATGGTATAAGCACGCTTGACTGAGAGACCCACAAGTCGATCAGGTAGGAAACTAGAGCATAGTGATCCGGTGGTTTCAGTATGGAATGGCCATCGCTCAAAGGATAAAAGGTACTCCGGGGATAACAGGCTGATCATTCCCAAGAGCTCATATCGACGGAATGGTTTGGCACCTCGATGTCGGCTCGTCACATCCTGGGGCTGGAGCAGGTCCCAAGGGTTGGGCTGTTCGCCCATTAAAGTGGCACGCGAGCTGGGTTCAGAACGTCGTGAGACAGTTCGGTCTCTATCTATCGTGGGCGCAGGATATTTGCGGAGATCTGACACTAGTACGAGAGGACCGTGTTGGACGGACCCCTGGTCTGCCGGTTGTTCCGCCAGGAGCATCGCCGGGTAGCTAAGTCCGGATTGGATAAGTGCTGAAAGCATCTAAGTACGAAGCCGACTTCAAGATAAGATATCCATTAAGGGTGGTTGTAGACTACGACCTTGATAGGCTACAGGTGTAAAGGCAGCAATGTCATAGCCGAGTAGTACTAATAGCCCGGACGCTTTCAAGGGTGTCAGTAACCAGAATGATGTTAACTGACGCCAAACAACAAACCAGAGGTTTGCTATATTACGAATATAAGATAACGATACTCGCTCTTTTACATCAGTCAATCCTACACGGTTGACAGCAAGGCATACGGTTGTGGTATTTAATACTGTAAACTGTTAACTGTAAACTGTTAACTGAAGATATTCAGGTGGTTATAACACCGGGGCTCCACCTCTTCCCATTCCGAACAGAGAAGTTAAGCCCGGTCGTGCCGATGGTACTGCGCAAGTGGGAGAGTAGGTTACCGCCGTTTTTAAGATAAGTCCTTCACTAAACAGTGAGGGACTTTTTTTTTGTTTGGGATACGGGTTTTCCTATGCATATATGGAAGACTATGAAAGAATCAGAAACTTCTTTAAGTATTATATAGATAAAGATGGTACTGTCTGATAATAAAAAAAGATATTTATCTTTGTGTTTCTTTAAATAAACAAATATGCCAAAGATTTCTATTATAACACCTACTTACAATTCGGAAAATACGATTCATGGAACAATTGACGCCTTACTCAGGCAAACATTTTCTGATTTTGAATACATAATTATAGATGGAGTCTCCAAAGATAATACAGTGGAGAAGATAAAGAGTTATATCCCTGCATTTGAGCAGAAAGGTGTCACTTTGCGAATATTAAGTGAGCCGGATAAGGGTGTCTATGATGCTATGAATAAGGGGATTGCTTTGGCACAAGGTGAGCTTATAGGCATTACGAATTCTGATGACTGGTATGAAGATAACGCTTTGGAAGCGATGTGGGGAAAATTTACTGATGGTAAAGTGAATAAGTCAAACAGCATGATATATGGTATCGAACGGGTTTGGAAGGATGATAAGATATTTAATGTTCAACGACGTGGAGCTTCTTTCATCTCTGAGAGCGTACTGCCGCATTCTACGTTCTTTGTGTCAAAAACCGTCTATGACAAATTCGGGGCTTTCGACTTATCTGTAAAAGTCTTGGCTGACTATGATTTTATTTGCAGATGCGTCAGTCAAGGTGTGGACCTCGAAGAAGTCGATATTGTAATCTCTAATTTCAGATTGGGGGGTATATCCTCTTCATACTTCGATTTTTACTCCGACTATTATAGGATAAAGCATAAGTATGGATTTATTGATGATAAGAAGTATAAAGAATTGAATTTTGTCCTAAATGTAAAAAGTCTGATCAATAGGGTGGTAAAGAGATGGTGATATCTGTATGCCGCTGATGTTTAGTTGTATATAAAATGTGGTCAGGAGGTATCGGCCTGCGATATCTTCCATTTTTTTGCGTTGATTGTCAGTATAAAGAGTGACTTTTTGAAAAATACTTTATCTATACCATAAGCTGATAGTTATTGGCTTATAGTTCTTTGAAGTATTGAAGGAGCCCCCTAAATTGGCTCCGCCGAACGTTGTTTCCCCAAGGGGGACTTACAGAGAGGGAAAAAAGTACAGATAAAAAATAGTGGAAAAAGTGTAACTTTTGTAACTTTTTTGATATAGTTACGAGTTACTTCGCCCTACGGGCAGTTACAAGTTACGAGTAGACAAGATACGAGAAACAAGATACGGGTTGTTAACTGCTGACTGTTTACTGTTAACTGAAATAAGTGTTACCTTTGTTACCTTTTAATAGTTACAAGTTACTGCGCCCTCCGGGCAGTTACGGGTTACAAGTTTTGTCGCTTCGCGCCATTGCCTCGCCTTCGCTTCGGCGATTGTTAATTGGCTCATCGGCATATCAGGCAATTGGTACATTAGTATATCTGTTACCTTTGTTACCTTTTAACGATATGTTGTGAATGTAAGTTAATTTTACCTTTTTTTAATGGTTGCATTGTTAAAAAGTAGGGAATGCCGAATATAAGGATTTTGTTTTTCATAAGGTTGGATCTATAAGGTTCATTTATCCTTTACAAAGAAGGTAAGAAAATCGGAGAATCAAATATTTCCTTATGTCTGATTGATATTTTATACTGTATTTTGAATAATAAAAGGGCTGATGCTTTACTTGTTTTTCCCGATAAAAATTCGTATATTTGTTAGATTTTTGAACGCAAAACAACAGGTGGAAATTCATCTAAAAAAATAGCAAGATATAGATATGACAGAGAAACAAAAAATGGCAGGCGAGTCTTACTCGGCGCAGAATATTCAGGTGCTTGAGGGTCTGGAGGCTGTAAGAAAAAGACCTGCGATGTACATCGGGGATATCAGCGAGAAAGGTTTGCATCATCTGGTGTACGAAGTTGTTGACAACTCTATTGACGAAGCCTTAGCCGGTTATTGTGACGATATTAAAGTTACTATCTACGAAGATAATTCTGTTTCGGTAAAGGATAATGGGCGTGGTATCCCCGTGGATATCATGGAAAAAGAGAAGAAATCGGCTCTGGAAGTTGTGCTAACCGTATTGCATGCCGGAGGTAAATTTGATAAAGGAACATATAAAGTATCGGGCGGTCTTCACGGGGTCGGGGTATCTTGTGTAAATGCCCTTTCTACACATTTGCGGGCCGAAATCCATAAGCAGGGTAATATATATATGCAGGAGTATTCTTGTGGGAAACCATTAACTGCTGTTGAAAGAATAGGCGAGACAAAGGATAATGGTACGACCATCACTTTCAAACCGGATGATACAATATTTACAGTTACCGAATATAAATATGATACACTGGCGTCACGTCTTCGCGAGCTTGCTTTCCTGAATGCGGGAGTCCGTCTTTCGTTGACAGATTTGCGCCAGAAGAAAGAAGACGGGACTTTCCGCACCGATGTATTCTATTCCGAAAGAGGGCTGGAGGAATTCGTACGCTATATCGATGCTTCGAAAGAGGCTCTTATCGATGATGTTATACACATTGTGACAGAGAAGCAAGGCGTTCCTGTAGAAGTAGCGATGACTTATAATACTTCCTACAATGAAAATGTCTATTCCTATGTGAATAACATCCATACTATCGAAGGAGGTACTCACCTCACAGGTTTCCGCCGTGCATTGTCGCGTACTTTGAAGAAGTATGCCGATGATATGAAGATGCTGGAAAAAGTCAAAATAGAAATCAGTGGAGACGATTTCCGCGAGGGCCTTACAGCTGTAGTTTCTATCAAAGTGGCAGAGCCGCAATTTGAAGGACAGACCAAAACGAAACTCGGAAACAATGAAGTTATCGGAGCTGTAGATCAGGCTGTAGGTGAAGCTTTAGGGCATTTCCTCGAAGAACATCCGAAAGAAGCCAAGATCATAGTTGAAAAGGTCATACTTGCCGCTACGGCTCGTGCTGCTGCACGTAAAGCCCGTGAAATGGTACAACGTAAATCTCCGCTTACAGGTGGAGGTCTTCCCGGTAAACTGGCCGACTGTTCCAGTAAAGATGCTTCCAATTGCGAGATATTCCTTGTCGAAGGGGACTCTGCGGGGGGAACTGCAAAGCAGGGTCGTGATCGTGCATTTCAGGCTATTCTGCCTCTACGCGGTAAGATATTGAACGTTGAGAAAGCTATGCCTCATAAAGTTCTGGAGAGCGACGAGATCAAGAATATATATACGGCGCTGGGCGTTTCTATTGGAACCGAAGAAGATTCGAAGGAATTGAACCTGGAAAAGCTGCGTTACCATAAAGTAGTGATAATGACCGATGCGGATGTGGACGGTAGCCATATTGCTACATTGATCCTTACGTTCTTCTTCCGTCATATGAAAGCTTTACTGGAGAAAGGCTATGTGTACATCGCTACTCCGCCGCTTTACTTATGTAAGAAAGGAAAAGTGGAAGAATACTGCTGGGATGACAGGCAACGCCGTACCTTTATCGATAAATATGGCGATGGCGATGAGAATTCAATTCACACACAGCGTTACAAAGGTCTCGGAGAGATGAATGCTATCCAGCTTTGGGATACGACAATGAATCCGGACCATCGTACTTTGCGCCAGGTAACAATTGAGAATGCAGCCGAAGCAGATCATATTTTCTCCATGCTGATGGGTGAAGATGTAGCCCCTCGCCGCGAGTTTATAGAAGAAAACGCGACTTATGCCAAGATTGATGCCTAAGGGATTTTAACGATAAAAAGGAGCCGCAGTAATGCGGCTCCTTTTGTAAAGACCTTAATCAGATAATATTAAAATGGCTTTAAGGATATCATATCATTTCTTATCTTTGCAACTGTATATTTTAACTGTAAATAAAATGACCTTTAAGAATATTATCGCTGTGTGCCTTATGCTGTCGCTGATAGCCTGTGCATGTAATAATAAGACATCTACATCAAGACCAGTGGAAGCATACCAGAAAGTTTCGCCCGATTTCAATGCTGATAGTGCATATCACTTTGTAGATAAGCAAGTCGCTTTCGGCCCTCGTGTACCCAATACCCCTCAGCATATCGCCTGCGGTGATTATCTTGTAAACGAACTGAAGCGTTTCGGGGCAGATGTACAGGAGCAGAAGATGGTGCTGACTGCATATGATGGAACAAAGCTGAATTGCCGTAATATAATAGGCTCATACAGACTGGATAAGAAGACCAGAGTCTTGCTCTTTGCTCATTGGGATACACGCCCTTATTCAGATCAGGACCCTAATCCCGAAAATTACCACAAACCTGTATTAGGTGCAAACGATGCCGCCAGTGGAGTGGGAGTGTTGCTGGAAATAGCCCGTGTAATACAGTCACGATCGCCGGAGATAGGCGTGGATATTATCTTCTTCGATGCGGAGGATTATGGGATACCTCACTTTGCTGAGAAGTCTGTAATAGATGGTGAAACATGGTGTCTGGGATCTCAATATTGGGCTAAGAATCCACATGTGCCGAATTATAAGGCTAAGTTTGGTATCTTACTCGATATGGTAGGAGCTGACGAGGCTACATTCTACAAAGAAGAAGGTTCCCGGATACATGCAAAGAATATTGTAGAGAAGGTATGGAGTACTGCCGGCCAACTAAACTTCGGAGCGTTTTTTAAAGGTGATACTATAGGAGGTATTACCGATGATCATGTACCTGTGAACGAGGTTCGCCGTATACCGAGCATAGATATTATCGATTACAGACCAAATACGGAACACGGGTTCTTCCATTCGTGGCATACCCAGAAAGACGATATGAGCAACATCAGCAAAAAAACACTCGAAGTTGTCGGACAGACAGTCCTGGAGGTTATCTATAAGGAGAAATAAGAATGGCTACAATAAACGAGATACAAGACGAAATAATAGAAGAGTTTTCCATGTTCGACGATTGGATGGATCGTTACGCGCTGCTCATAGAACTGGGTAACTCCCTTGATAAGCTGGATGATAAATCGAAAACCGAAGACAATCTTATAGTAGGCTGCCAGAGCCGTGTATGGCTGCAAGCCGATTATGTCGATGGCAGGGTTGTATTCAAGGCAGAGAGCGATGCTGTTATCGTGAAAGGGATAATTGCTTTGCTAATTAAGGTTTTATCAAACAGGACTCCCGATGAGATCATCAATGCAGACCTTTACTTTATAGAAAAGATCGGTTTAAAAGAAAATCTGAGCCCCACCCGTTCCAATGGATTGGTTTCGATGATAAAGCAGATCCGTTTCTATGCCATGGCGTACAAGGCAAAGGAAATGGGTTGACGTTTTCTGTCAAAATGCCCGGTATACCACGGTCCTGCCTTTTGTCTCTATCGTAAACTCATTGCCTGTACATTCATTCAGTGTTGCCTGCCACCAATTTGTAAATATGTGATTATTTACCGCATATGCAAGATTGTGTGTGGTAATAGGCGTTTTGTCTATAGAGAAAAGTGAAACCTGTTGCTTCTTTTCGCTTTCAAATACAGAGTCAGAGTCAATAGCGACAAATATCCCGTAATCTGTGACCATTTCCACATCGGCATCTTTCATATATTCGCATAGCAGGCTGATATTTGCTATTGTATGGTCTTCTCTTTTGCCAGTGGCTCCCAGAATAGTAATATTTCGCTTTCCCTGTTTTATACAGAATTGTACCGCTTTTGTCAGGTCGTTTGTTTCCTGTTCGGTGATGCGGTGTATAATATCTGCAAATTTTGATAAGCTATCCTCCGATAGCGAATCGCAGTCGCCAACAATAGCATCCGGTATTAAATTAGTCTTTTCCAGATTATTAATAGCGCCGTCGCAGCAAACAAGATATTTGCTATTATTCAATATTGCCAAAGCAATAGGATGTATAGGGAATTCTCCGTTCGCTAATATTACTGTTTCCGTTTCCCTGTAAGGATAGGGCAAGTTGTATCTTTTCATTCTGAGTGTTCTATAGCCTATAGAACAGCAAAGTTAGCGATTAGTTCGGTTTTTTAATCCATCCGTCTCCTCATTTTGTTCGAATGGGCCGACAGATGTGGCCGTATTGGAATTACCGGACAGGTCAAACTCTTTCACTTCCTCTTGCCCTCTGCTGTCGAAGTTAAACATCTTGTATTGCTGTCCGTTTTTATCAACCCTTACACCCCATGTCTTACTTTCAAGAGTGTGCCAGAAGGTACATTTCCATATATTGCCATCGGTTTTGTTGTAAACGCCCTCAAATTCGAGATATTCTAATACATCGTTATATCCGAAAGTATTTCGTCCGCTTTCGTGGTCTATGATTGAACAGCCGCCCCGGGTATCACATTCAATCCATTTACCTACTTTTACCTGCAGTGGCAATAATACCCCCTTTTGCTTTAAATTCCCATTGGGATAAAATTCTTTATAAATAGTGTGGATAGCAGGGTATGCAGGCCTTTCAAATATTTCGATATTGGAATTGCGCTTATATGCTTTTGCCTGTATCTGTGTCCCGTCAGTTTTAGTTTCCGTGTAATCCAATATAGAACCTTTGAATCTGGAACTGTACTGACTGATATTCAGTTTTTCGCTACTAATTGCCACCTTAGTGTTCGGATAAATTTCGGTGTAAGTGGATTGAGCTATAGTTCTGGTGAAAGCCATTAATACGAGAACAGCTAAAATAGCCGGTTTTAATACAGTTGTTTTCATACTTCAATATGTATGTGTTTGTAGTTTCGTTTGTATGTCAAATATACGAAAAAATGATTTTAACGATTAAAAGAAAAGATAAATACATCTTTTTTATTCACATATTTTAACTATGTATAATTAAAAAGTAACAAAGGTAACAGGGATATCAGTAAACAGTAAACAACTCGTATTTTGTATCTCGTATCTTGTCTACACGTAACTCGTAACTGCCCGAAGGGCGCAGTAACTTGTAACTATTAAAAGGTAACAAAGGTAACACTTATTTCAGTTAACAGTAAACAGTCAGCAGTTAACAACCCGTATCTTGTATCTCGTATCTTGTCTACTCGTAACTTGTAACTGCCCGTAGGGCGAAGTAACTCGTAACTATATCAAAAAAGTTACAAAAGTTACACTTTTCCCACTATTTTTTATCTGTTCCTTTTTTCCCTCTCTGTAAGTCCCCCTTGGGGAAATAACGTTCGGCGGAGCCAATTGAGGGGGCTCCTTCAATACTTCAAAGAACTATAAGCTAACAACTATCAGCTTATAGTATAGATAAAGTGTTTTTCAAAAAGTCACTCTTTATCCTGACAATTCTTTCCAAGCAGTTTTGGATAGTGAAAAAAATATATCTTTGTATGTGTCTGCATCCGAGAGATAATGTAATATGATAAAAGAATCCTAATGTTGATAATTAGATGAAGAAAAATGAACGCTTTAGATTGTTTTCAAATAAAATTGTTGCAATGATAGCTTTGTTGCTTTTGTGTACCTGCGGCAGTCATATAAAGGCTGACTCGATTTCCCCCAATGTCGTTCAACCACCCATGCTACTGCATTACGACAGGCCGGCCACTGTGTGGATGACCTCTGCATTACCTATTGGCAACGGAGAATTAGGAGCCATGTTTTTTGGCGGTATCGAACATGAGCATATACAGTTCAACGAAAAAACTTTGTGGAAAGGCAGTACCTCCTCGCGAGGCGCTTATCAGAGCTTTGGCGATCTGTATATAGATTTTCCTGAACATGATGAAGTGACCAATTACCGCCGGGAACTCAGTCTCGATAATGCTATAGGTAAAGTCAGCTATGATATTGACGATGTGCGGTATGTAAGAGAATATTTCGCCAGCAGTCCCGATAGCATGATCATCATACGTATAAGCACTCCAAAGAAAAAAGGCAAGGTAACTCTCTCTGTTTGTATGGAAACTGAGCATAATGTCATTCAGTCAGTCTCTTCTAATTTCATAACATTCAGGGGAAAATTCGATATTCTGTCTTACGAAGCGCAGGCCTGTATATTGAACGAAGGTGGCGTGCTGATATCAGACAACAACAGGATAACTGTTTCTAACGCTGATGCTGTAACTATATTGCTTACGGCAGCTACGAATTACACTATCACTTCCAATGACTATTTAGGGGAATCTCCGCAACAGCTACATGAGAGGTTATCCAAACGTATCTCGAATTTAAGTACAAAGTCATATGCCGAATTGAAACATGCGCATCTGACCGACTATAAACCTCTGTTTGACCGGGTGAAATTTTCTCTTGACGTTCCTATGCCTGATATGACCACAGACAAACTTGTTGGCTTGCATACAGATAATCTGTATCTCGATATGCTTTATTTTCAATATGGCCGTTATCTCATGCTTGCTTCGTCACGGGGTATGAATTTACCCAACAACCTGCAAGGTATCTGGAACAATAACAATATGCCTCCCTGGGAATGCGATATTCATACCAACATCAATATACAGATGAATTACTGGCCTGCCGAAAGTACCAATTTATCGGAATGCCATCTCCCTTTTATTAATTACATAAATACTGAAGCCTTGCGAGAAAACGGCTCTTTCCGCAATCTGGCTGCCAGTGAAGGTAACCGGGGCTGGGCTCTCAAAACCCAATGCAACATTTTTGCATATACGGATTGGAATATCAACCGTCCTGCCAATGCCTGGTATTGCATGCACTTGTGGCAACATTATGCCTATACAAACGATATAATTTATCTCAGCAAAACGGCTTTTCCTATAATGAAAGCCACTTGTGAGTATTGGTTCGACCGCCTGCAAGAAGATCCAAATACAGGTAAGCTTATAGCCCCCGATGAATGGTCGCCGGAACAAGGACCTTGGCAGGACGGTGTGGCTTATGCTCAACAATTGATTTGGGAATTATTCAATCAAACCTTGAAAGCCATAACGGTAGTTGACGCAGATCCAGTATTTACCGCTGAGCTTAAAGACAAATTTGCCCACCTGGATAATGGTCTTGAAATTGGTAGCCGGGGACAAATAAAAGAATGGAAAACGGATACAGAGGGCCTGGATAATCAGAGTAATCAGCACCGGCATCTTTCCCATCTGATTGGTTTATATCCCGGTAATCAAATTTCTTATCATAAGGATAGTTTGTATGCAGATGCCGCAAAAATAACACTGACTTCCAGAGGTGATGAAGGTATGGGATGGAGCCGCGCCTGGAAGATATCCTGTTGGGCTCGTCTTTTTGATGGCGATCACGCTTATAAATTACTGAAATCAGCTCTAAATCTAACAGATATCACCATTGTGAGTATGAATAATCAGGACGGAGGTGTATATGAAAACTTGCTCGATGCACATCCGCCATTCCAGATCGATGGAAATTTTGGAGCTACTGCCGGCATGTCAGAAATGCTTATTCAAAGCAATATGGGTTTTATCCGGTTGTTAGCTGCTTTACCTTCTGCATGGCCTGCCGGAAGTATAGACGGATTGAAAACAGAAGGTAATTTTACACTCCGTCTTGTTTGGAAAAATGCCAAGCCGGTAGAATGTTCTGTCTATTCCGGTTCGGGAAACAGATGCGTCCTGTATTATCCTGATATACACATTGCCAAGGTTATGGATAACGCTGGAAATCGCGTTGATTTCGAGCAAATGGGAAAGAATAAGATTTGTTTCTCAACAGTGAAAGGACAGGAGTATAAAATTATTTTCGATATGAAGTAATCTTTCACCTCTTTCAATATTTCAAAGAACTCGCAGTTGTTTTATTATGCAGATAAAGTTTTTATGAAAAGAAACATATTAAATCTTTATTCAGGTATTTTCGCTTTACGCCTTCGATACCAGAGATAAAATAGTCCGGACAAAACCATTAATATGAATAAATCAGGTTCTGACATCGGCTGTGTCTCGTCATTCAGGTCGAGTGCCCTGTGTCCCGACATTACCTCTTCCTGTTTCTTTTTCAGTATAGCCTTCTGTGCGTCGTTTTCCACAACAATGTAGGATGTGGGCGGACTCATTATCCCCGATTCGAAGCTGTTTTGCAGGAGGCTAAGCCACTCTTTTTCTGCGGTTTCGGGGTGTAATGTCTGAAGCATCCACTGCGCCTGCATCAGCAAACCCGTTTCCCAACTCTTTTTATTTATCGCATCCTGATTGACTGCCAGAGTTTTATCTTTTGTATTTAATATAACAGAGGCTTTGTCGTCATTAGGCAAATATACAAGCGGGTTACTCAGGCTTGGCCATACTTTTACGGTTTTCAGCGGGATGGAGTCGACAATACTCTCTGTTACTTTTATACCTTTCGAAAAAGAATGTCCTTTTATGCTGTCGTTTTGCAACGAATAGAACCTGTCACCTTCCGGATAAGTAAACTCCATGCCGGCAAAATCATTATAAAGAACAGCCTCCTGAATATTATCACTCAGTACAACTATGACGGGGTATGTCGTTTGAGGATGGGTATATGAATCGAAAAGTATTTTCTTTACAGCCCTGTCGAGGAAAAATCCACCTTCGGATTTTTGCTTTTTCAATTCTTCCTGCCATTCATCTTTCAACGAAAAGGTTTTTATATAAGTGT
Source organism: Dysgonomonas termitidis (assembly GCF_054657735.1). Classification (NCBI taxonomy): domain Bacteria; kingdom Pseudomonadati; phylum Bacteroidota; class Bacteroidia; order Bacteroidales; family Dysgonomonadaceae; genus Dysgonomonas; species Dysgonomonas termitidis. The sequence continues at coordinate 1,549,051 of NZ_BAAHYD010000003.1, forward strand.
TTGTGAACGATATCTTCGCATTATTTCTGTCAATCAGGTTACGGTCCAGCAATTTGTGTATTTGGTCAATGTACTTTCCTGCTTTTTCACTGTCAGATCTTTTTTCTTCCGGAAGGGATTGTCCCGCTATTTCATAGTTACCCACATTTGCAGACATATCTGCAATGAAATGGTAATAAGGCTTACGCAGTACTGTTTCCAGTTTTTGTTTTTCTTGCCCCGATATATATACTACTCCATTCAAGCCGGTATTCCAATTGCCATGCATCTGCGTTATGGTGTCGCCCAGCGTTATCAGGTTGTTGTCTATATCGATAGTGACAGGCTCTTTGTGTATGAATTCGATCCCTGTATATCTGGTCTCGTCTGTTTGGAATGGAAACACCTTAAACTCCACGCTGTTTCCCGACAGGTAGCGAAGCAGTCCCGGGTCTCTGTTTACGTTCCTTATCTGATTAAATACCCATGTGGCAGCTTTTTTCTCGGCCAGTATTCCGGGTTCCTTTACATCTCCTATATAGAGATAATAATCGCTGATCCAGCATCCTGCAGGTAAATCGATTTTTGTTATATATTCGGCATTCCAAAGAGGGGCGCTTTTGTTGTGAATGGACAAATCTATCCAGCTTACCCAGGCTTTTTGAGCACTGTCATATTTACTGCTATGCCTGATATCTGTTATTTTTATTTCGGTAGTATCCCGTGTAGTATTGCTCCTTGCGTTCCTGTCTCTGTAATTATTTATTTTTGAACCGTTAAATAAATTATAGATAAGCTTCCTTTTACTTTCCGGAAGAGTTAGATTGTCCAGCACAAGCCATTTGTAATAGCCGGACAGATATGGTGTAGAAGAGTAGAATATGGTGCTGCCCCTTCGGTCGTGAGTATCCGTAGCTTCCAGTATCCGTTCTACTGATTTTCCGTTTAGTTTATATTCTTTTGTGTAGTCGGGACTATATAGATATTCAAGTGTGGTATGTAGGACAGACCTGTCATATTTATAAGTGACTGTTATTGCTATTGGCAGAGTGGAAATACTTATGATTGTAATGGTATATAACAATGGTTTCTTATAGCTTCGTTTCAGATTATTAAAATCCTTTACAATATCATTCAGATGTATTGGGAATAGGATAAGAGGAGTGAGCATTAGGAATCCTCCTCCGAATATGATAATGGCAAAAACCGATAACGGCAGGAACGGGAGCATGACAAGGAAGAAGTAAAGCGTATACATAAATGTGATACAGCGTCCGGTATAGAGCCATAATCTTGGCTGCCTGTTCTCCGGTGCCGGTATGCAGATAAGCAAACCGTTTGTGACTGCGGTAATATAAAACCACGGATCGGAGAAATTCCCGAAAAGGTTATCGAATTCCTTGTTGATATACAAACCCAATATCGGAAAAATAATAGCAACCGGAATTTTCCATGCCAGTTCATATTCTTTAAAGATATTCCGGCGGGATATAAGTATATATATGAAACGAATGATAAAGAACAGAAAAACGGTAGTTGCCAGAATTGCAGACACAAGGTAGAGGTGTTCACTCCCGAATCTCATTCCGTCCCACAGTGGCAATACCATTGTAGCAAAAACATAAGTAAAAAATGGAATGCTTATGGCCACTACAATATTTATCGATGCTTTTTGTTTTCTTGCATGCGGAGTAAGTAAAAGAGCCAAAGCAAATAAGGCATGAATAAGTGTAGGCATAAGGAAAGCTCCTGCATACATAGGCAGGTTCCCCGATATCATCCAGTCGGGAATACCGGACGGCACCAGATCATCGTAATTGTAATAATATATGTATATGAAACAGAGAAAAGCAACGAATGATACAATGCAGTAGACCATATCTATCCGTTTTTTGCGTACCGTCTGTACGATAGCATAGGCAGCATTCAGTAATGCAAGTATAAGGAGTACAAGCGCAAATGTTTTCCAGCGAGCGAGCGCCGGATATTCCAGCAGGCTTTTTATTATCTGGAATTCGCCCCATTCCAGAAATAGTATCAGGGCGACAGGTAAAGTGTTGATAAGGAATATCCATTTAGGATTGAGCAGCTTTCTCATGATTGTGTTGTATTTTGTTTATTATGTGGTTAAGTAGTAAATAAGCGAATATGAGGAAGGAGAGGTAGACAAAAATACCTTCTACCTGATGCAGTAATTTATCCGGAAAGCCGGAAGAGGAATAAGTCCCGATATTCATTATCAGCATATATCCTGTTATCCGGGATATATTGGCTATAAGTGTAATCGTATAGGCTAAAAGAAAAGATACGGGAATGACAAGCCATTTTTTTACAATCCCGGTTTTTACAAATAAAAAGGAAATCATAAGGAAGCTTATCAACAGAAAGTTATATCCCGAACATGACTTATTGATTACCATATTTATCTGTGGATGAAAATATCCCGAAACGCTATCATAAATGGCATCCGATCCGGATATCAGTTCTATGGCTTTATTTGTGGGGCCAAGCAGGAACAGTATGTTGCCGGTATCCATTCGCGGATATGCCAGTTTTAAACCTGCAAATATGCAGAAGCACAGTATTGAAACTATTATCTTGTTTTTCATAAAAAGAACTTTGAATTGCAAAGTAATTATTTAGAAATTAATTTTCCAAATATTTAGGAAAGAAATTCCAGAAGAAAATAAGAGTTGGTATGACTTATACATAATTTATGACCGTCCCCCCTCCACTATTCAATAAAAATAGCGACCTTTGCAAGCGAAAAAATATAGATCAATAATTACATGATAGAAATACATAAAGTCCCATCTCCATGTTTTGTCATGGAAGAAGAATTGCTCAGGAAGAACCTTTCGCTTATCAAATCGGTAAAAGAACGGGCGGGAGTAAATATAATACTGGCATTCAAGGCGTTTGCCATGTGGAAATCTTTTCCCATCATCCGCGAATATGTTCCTTATTCAACGGCGAGTTCGGTATTTGAAGCACAATTGGCATATGAGGAAATGGGTAGTCTTGCCCATACATTCTCTCCGGCCTATACCCCGGACAACTTTCCTGTATTCATGCGGTACAGCAGCCACATTACATTCAATTCTTTGTCTCAGTACGAACGTTTCTATCCGGAAACACTGAAGCATAGAAAGAAAGTTTCGTGTGGTATCCGCATCAACCCCGAATATTCGGTAGTGGAAACAGACCTGTACAATCCGGCGACTCCGGATTCTCGCCTTGGAGTGCCTGCCGGTCATTTTGGAAATGAATTACCCGAAGGGGTGGAAGGCCTGCATTTTCATACGTTGTGTGAATCGTCTTCCTACGATTTGGAAAAAACGCTGGAACAGGTAGAGAAGAAATTCGGACACTTTCTCCCAAAAATAAAATGGCTCAATATGGGCGGAGGTCATCTGATGACCCGTGAAGACTACAATGTGGAACACCTTATAAATTTGTTACTGTCTTTTAAAGCAAAATATCCGAACCTTGAAATTACGATGGAGCCCGGAAGCGCTTTTGTGTGGCAGACAGGGATATTGGTCTCCACAGTGGTGGATATTGTAGATAATGGAGGGATTAAAACAGCCATACTCGATGTGTCTTTTGCATGCCACATGCCCGACTGTCTCGAAATGCCGTATAAGCCGTATATCAGGGGGGCGTATCATGAGCCGGTGAAGGGTCTGCCTACTTACCGTATGGGAGGGAGCAGCTGTCTTAGCGGTGATTTTGTGGGGGAATGGTCATTTGATGAACCACTTTTGGTCGGTGACAGGATTATTTTTGAAGATATGATACATTATACTACTGTGAAAACAACGATGTTTAACGGTATCTCACATCCGGCTATCGCGCTTTGGAATAAGTATAACCAACTGGAAATCTATCGCGAGTTCGGTTATGAGGACTACAAAAACAGGATGAGCTGATTAATCGTAAAATGTTAAAAATGAGATTGCAGGCAATAAGAGTATTGGATGGGCGTTTCAATAATAGAACTCTAAAAACGGAAATCGCCTATGAAGAAAATCTTTACACCTGAACAATGTCAACGTTTTGATAAAAATGAAGAGAAGGTTGTCGCACCTTCTGAAAAAACACTGGACTTTCTTAAACAGTTTGCACGGGTCCACTATATAGACAAATCATTACCGGATACTATAAACGGACTTTGTATTAATTGAAAACAGATAAAATAAATAAAGTACAGGCTATTAACGGTTTGTGCTTTTTTATTAAAAAAGCATGATGTAAGGCTGAATCTCAAATTCGGCCTTTTCTATACCGTCCCGTCCCTTTTTTTACTATATTTACACTCATAATTCATAACTTATAATTCGTAGACATGTCTCATAAGATAGCACCCTCTCTTCTTTCCGCTAATTTCCTGAATCTTCAGGCAGATGTGGAGATGATAAACAATAGCGAAGCCGATTGGTTTCATTGCGATGTAATGGATGGAAGCTTCGTGCCTAATATCTCGTTCGGTTTCCCGGTAATAAAGCAAATCAGTACAATTGCAAAGAAACCGCTGGATGTTCATCTGATGATTGTCAATCCCGATAAATACATCTCTCAGGTAAAAGATGCCGGGGCATATATGATGAATGTCCATTACGAGGCTTGTACCCATCTGCATCGCACGGTTGCGGCTATACACGAAGCAGGTATGAAAGCCGGAGTGACATTGAATCCGCACACACCCGTTTCTCTGCTCGAAGATATATTACAGGATGTGGATATGATACTTCTTATGACAGTGAATCCGGGATTCGGCGGACAAAAATTTATTGAGCATTCCCTGACTAAAGTTTCCCGTTTGAAAGAAATGATATTAAAGCGAAATTTGCAGATATTGATCGAGGTCGATGGTGGGGTGAATTTGCAAACAGGAAAACAGTTAATAGATGCCGGAGCCGATGTGCTCGTGGCAGGTAACGCAGTATTTGCAGATTCTGATCCTGTGGAAATGATACATAAACTGAAAAGTATTAAATAATAATAAATAGGTCTGAGGCCTTGTTTTGACTGGCGGAAATGAAGAATCCGTTCTCCAAAATACCATTTCTTTTCTTTCTTATTCCGCTAATAGTTGGAATTTTATTACAGTATTATTTAAAGATAGAATATTCAGGCATAGCTTTCTCCTTGACAGGGTTGATGGCTATGCTTTTTTCATACCTTATACGCGAAGACAGGCAATTTCGCTGGCGTTGGTTATTTGGTGCGGGAGTTTGTTTATTCCTGATAAGTATTGGTATTGTATCCACAACTTTACGTCAGCAAAAATCTGAGTTTGAATATCTGGATAAAATACAGGTATATACCGGTGTTGTTACCGATACGCCGCAGGAGAAGAAAAAAACGACAGCGTACAGAGTCTATTTGTCCCGCGAAGATAAACTGATAGTCTGTTATTTTCAAAGAGATACGTTGGATAACAACAGGCTGCAACCGGGAGATATCTTTTCTTTTCAGGGAAAGATACAACCATTTCAGGATATCGGGGATTTCGATTACACGCGTTATATGTACAATCAGGGCTTTGTCGGTTCTGCTTATGTTTCACGGCATTTGTGGCAAACAACAGGCGAAACTTCTTTATCGCTGAAATATACGGCATTGCGCTGTCGTCAACATATTATGGACTTTTATAAGTCGTTAGGATTTAATGATACTGAATATAGTATTCTGTCGGCTTTGACCCTTGGCTATCAGGAAGGCCTGACAGATGATATAAAACAGGGATTCAGGACTACGGGTACGGTACATGTACTTTCGGTCAGCGGGCTGCATGTCGGCATCATCTACCTGATGATAAGTTTTCTACTCGGGTTTATTCGCAAAGGTACAGGATATTATTGGCTGAAACCCTTATTGATTATTGTTCTGCTATGGGTATATGCTTTTATTACCGGCTTGCCGCCTTCAGTAATAAGGGCAAGTGCGATGCTCACGGTATTCTGTGCTTCGGAGATTTTCGGACGGAAAAGCTTTTCACTGCATGCTCTATATATAGCAGGGTTCTTTATTCTGCTGATAAATCCTTTTTCATTATTTGATATAGGTTTCCAGCTGAGTTTTATGTCAGTTCTCTCCATATTATATTTATTGCCTAAAATATCAGGACTGTGGAGGATAGAGAATAAATATTTGCGGCATATATGGCAGATGTCCGCATTGTCTGTTGTGGCGCAGTTGGCGACGTTTCCTCTTTGTTTGTATTACTTCGGTACATTTCCTACTTATTTCTTTGTAACCAATTTGCTGATTGTACCGTTAGTGACATTGATAATCTATGCTGTGGGAGGGATTGGCCTGGCTAAATTGCTGAGTCTGATAATGCCGGATTTAAGTGCTTATTTTTACTGCTTGCCTGTAAAAATATTAGGGGGTTTAGTCGGGTTTATGACAGGTATCATCCGTTTCTTTGAGAATTTACCATTCGCTTTGGTCAACGATGCGAAAATATCATTTCCCGATATGGTTTTAATATATACACTGATAACAGGTGCCCTTGCCTTCTTTATTTACAAAAAACCTATAGGATTGATTCTCGGCTTGCTCTCCATACTCTTGTTTTTTATAGTCCGGATCTATCATAATGTTAGTATATAGGTGCTTCATTTTCAGGGGATATACAATCTGAATTATCTAAAGAATGTCAAAAACGGAACTTTCCTTATAACGATATGGTTCAAAAAGGTGTATTTAGTTTGTTTTTTTAGTATTTTTGTGGCTGCATAATGCAGATTAGAGGAAAAAGTATAAGTGGATGATTTCAAAGATAATAGCGAGTCAGAAAATAACAGAGGTAGAGGAGTTACTCAATAAGTATGATAAAATAGTGATTGTGACACATGTGTCGCCTGATGGTGATGCTATTGGATCATCTTTGGGATTATATCATTATCTGAACGATTTGGGAAACAGCGTGAATGTAATTGTTCCTAATTCTTTCCCTGATTTTCTGAAATGGATACCCGGCGCAAAGGATATTCTCGAATATGAGAGATATCCCGAATTTGCGCAAAAACTGATTGCTGAGGCTGAACTGATATTCTGTCTCGATTTTAATGTGCCGAAACGCTCTTATCATTTAGGGCCTTTTATCGAAGCGGCAAAAGGGAAAAAAGTTCTGATAGACCATCATCCGGAACCTTCGGATTTCTGCGATGTAATGATCTCATATCCAGAAATATCATCGACCAGCGAACTTATTTTCCGCCTTATCTGCCGTATGGGTGATTTTGAGGTGATGAGCCATGAGAGTGCTACTGCGATCTATACCGGAATGATGACTGATACGGGGGCGTTTACCTATAATTCCAATAGTGCCGAGATCTATTATATCATAGGCGAGTTGTTGAAAAAAGGCATAAACAAAGACCAGATATATTCGAACGTTTATCATAACTACTCGGAAGACCGTTACCGGATGCTGGGCTTTACCCTTTCTGAAAAGATGAGGATATATCCCGAATACAACACGGCGCTGATATGGCTCACAAACGAAGAACAAAAAAGATATAAAGTAAAGAAAGGCGATACAGAGGGTTTTGCCAATCTGCCTTTAAATATTAAAGGAATTATTTTCTCTGTTTTTATCCGTGAGGACAATGAAATGATAAAAATTTCGTTTCGTTCTCAGAAGGACTTTCCCAGCAATAAGTTTGCGGCCCAATGTTATAATGGCGGAGGCCACCTTAATGCTTCAGGAGGGGAATTTTACGGGACAATGGATGAGGCAATAGCCATATTCGAAAAAGCATTGCCGGAATATGCTGATTTACTAAATAAGAAATGAGTAATTACTAAATACTAAATACGAATAAGATACATGAGAAAGATTATTGGCGCAATATTTACTTTTATGAGTTTAGCGATTGTTTTTTCTGCTTGTGGCGGAGAAACATATGCTGATAAACTGAAAAAAGAAAAGAAAGGCATCGACCGCTTTATAAGTGATAATAAGATTACGACCAGAGGAACCTATCCTACCGATCATAAATTTGCTGAAAATGAGTATTATCTGGATCAAAATACCGGCATTTATTTCCGCGTAATCGATCCCGGTAACGACGATAAGCCGGTAAAAGGAAAGACTGATGTGTATCTCAGATATGAGAATATTCTAAACTTGCTGAACGAAAATGATACTATAGCAACAAATAATTTTCAAGGCTCATTTATGACTTTCCGTTACGGCAATTCGTCTACTTATATGGGTAGCAGTACCTCTACAACTTATCAACTCCAGATGTATTATTTCCTGTCTCAGGCATGTGTATTACCGTTGGAACAGGGATTGGGGAATGGTGCTGAAGTTAGCCTGATTGTTCCGTTTGCAAACGGTTCTACTTATCAGCAGGCAAATTACATTCCGATGTTTTATGGACGTTTGAGATACCAGTTTACATTGGATGAAACCGAAGAAACTAAAGAATAAATAGGAAGATGGCCTTAATAAAATCTATATCAGGAATACGGGGAACTATCGGCGGAAGAGTCGGAGATGGCCTCAATCCGCTTGATACGGTGAAATTCGTATCGGCATACGCTTCTTTTATAAGAGAAAATGTGAAAAATGGCTCTAATGCTATTGTTGTTGGTCGCGATGCCCGCATTTCGGGTAAGATGATGGAACAGATAGTTGTGGGTACGCTAATGGGTATGGGATTCGATGTGATAAATATCGGCTTGGCGACAACTCCTACTACCGAACTGGCCGTAGCTATGGAGCATGCCTGCGGTGGTATCATCCTGACGGCTAGTCATAACCCGAAGCAGTGGAATGCCCTGAAACTACTCAATGAAAATGGGGAATTTCTCAATGCCAGGGAAGGTGAAGAGGTTCTTCGGATAGCCGAAAGCGAAGATTTCCATTATGCGCATATCGACCATATTGGCAGTGTAAAAGAGAAAGATTATACGGAAAAACATATACAGGCTGTTCTCGACCTTGCTTTGGTAGATGTTGAGGCCATTAAAGCGGCTGACTTTGAAGTTTCCATCGACTGTGTCAATTCTGTTGGCGGAATCGTTATTCCCAAGCTGTTAAAGGCGTTGGGAGTGAATAAAATAAATGAATTGTATTGTACGCCCAACGGTGAATTTCCGCACAATCCGGAACCTCTGCCTGAACACTTGAAAGACATATCGATAATGATGAGAACCACATCGTCCGATGTCGGTTTTGTTGTCGATCCCGATGTAGACCGTCTGGCAATTATCTGTGAGAACGGAGAAATGTTCGGTGAAGAATATACGCTGGTCGCAGTAGCCGACTATGTATTGAAGCATACACCGGGTAATACCGTATCCAATCTTAGTTCGAGCCGCGCATTACGTGATGTGACCCGTAAATACGGTTGTGAATACAATCCCGCGGCAGTAGGAGAAGTGAATGTCACTACCAAAATGAAAGCTACCGATGCCGTAATAGGCGGAGAAGGAAATGGTGGGGTTATCTATCCGGCAAGCCATTACGGACGCGATTCGCTGGTGGGTATTGCTTTATTTCTTTCGCATCTGGCACACGAAAAAAAGAAAGTAAGCGAGATACGGGCATCTTATCCTCAATACTATATAGCAAAACAGAAAGTAGAGCTAACGCCCGGACTCGATGTGGATGGCATACTAAAAACCGTTAAAGAAAAATTCAGCCAATACGATGTAACGGATATTGATGGTGTAAAAATAGATTTTCCCGATAAATGGGTACACCTTCGCAAGTCGAATACCGAGCCTATTATCCGTGTATATTCCGAAGCCCATACGATGAAAGAGGCAGAAGAAATAGGCGGCGAGATAATGAATGTAATCAGGCAGTTGGCAAAATAAATAAGGCTGATGCTTAAAAAATATAGGATAACAATCTTTTTCTTTATAGATTTGTTATCCTTTTTTTATGTAAGGTCGCAGATTGATTTATTAGTTTTGTGTCTGCAACAACAATAGCTGGTTACTATTAGATAATGTTGCATAAAATACTATCTTTTGCTTATTCAGTAAAATAATATGGCTAAAATAGAAACATTTAAAGGTTTTACTCCGGAGACGTTCAGGTTCTTTAACGACCTGAAAGAGAATAATTATAAAGAATGGTTCGACGAACATAAGCATATCTATGAGAAGGAGGTACTGAACCCGTTGAAAGCATTGGTTACCACATTATCGCCTGTTATGCATAATATAGACCCGTCATTCGAACTGAGGCCGCATCGCTGCCTGTCGAGAATATACCGGGATATCCGCTTTTCGAAAAACAAAGATCCGTATAAAGATTTTATGTGGATGGCATTCCAGATTCCGGTGACAAATGATGTCTGGAAAGATTATCCAGGCTACTATCTGGAAATATCAGGGGAGGGATATGCCCTTGGATTAGGCCTTTTCCAACCCAAGAAGAAAGTAATGGACGCATTCAGGGAGGAGATAAGCTATGATGCAGAAGAATTCCGGCGAGTGACACAAAAGGCTGTATTGGACAGGGGGTATGTTATAAATGGTGAGGAGTATAAACGCCCTATACCGAATAATTTACCTGAATATTTTCAGCCGTGGATACATCGCAAAGGCATATGGGTGAGCAAGCACAAGCCGGTAGGAGAAGAGTTGTTCTCAGCCGATTTTGCTAACCTGATGAAAGAAGACTTTGTAGCTATGGAATGGCTCTATAACTTTATGAAGGAAGTAACGATGGACTAATTCGCATATATTTCTGGCTTTTAACTTACAACTTACAACTCATAACTCATAAATTAAAATACATTTAGATGAAAAAAATCAGAGCAGCAATTGTCGGATATGGAAATATCGGGCAATATGTATTGGATGCAATACTATCATCGCCGGATTTCGAAGTAGCTGGTATCGTACGCCGCGACCCGAATAATATCCCGGATGAACTGAAAAAATATCCTGTAGTAAAAACTGTAAAGGAACTGAAAGATGTAGACGTGGCGATACTTTGTACTCCTACACGCAGCGTAGAGGATTATGCAAAAGAGTGTCTTGCCGCCGGAATCAATACTGTGGACAGTTACGATATACACGGAGGGATTGTCGCTTTACGCAGGTCGCTGGATGCAGTAGCCAAGGCTAACAACACAGTGTCTATTATTTCTGCAGGATGGGACCCGGGTACGGATTCTATGGTCCGTTCCATGTTTGAATTTATGGCGCCTAAAGGAATTACCTATACCAACTTTGGTCCGGGTATGAGCATGGGGCATACGGTTGCCGTGAAAGCCATAAAAGGAGTAAAAGCGGCATTGTCCATGACTATTCCTGTGGGTACCGGGATTCATCGTCGGATGGTCTACATCGAAGTGGAAGACGAACATAATTTTGCTGATGTTGCGGCAGCAATAAAGGCTGACGACTATTTTGCACATGACGAAACACATGTGATGCAGGTAGAATGTGTAGATAACCTTAAAGATATGGGGCATGGGGTGAATATGGTGCGTAAGGGCGTTTCAGGAGATACGCAGAACCAGCTTCTGGACTTCAATATGAAGATAAATAACCCTGCGCTGACTGCTCAGGTACTAGTGGCTTCGGCGCGTGCAACCCTGAAACAAAAGCCGGGAGCATATACCATGATCGAGGTGCCGGTAATAGATTATATATATGGTGACAAAGAAGCCTTAATAAAGAAATTGGTATAAAAAATTAATGAAGAATTAAAAATGAAGAATTAAGAATAGGGTATTGCATGTTACAACACTCCCTATTTTTCGTTCTTCATTCTTCATTCTTCGTTCTTCATTCAAAAACATGATTTGTTTCCCCAACGCGAAAATAAACTTAGGGCTGAATATCGTTTCCAGGCGGACAGATGGATATCATAATCTGGAAACCATCTTTTATCCCATTGGCATAAAAGATGCTCTCGAGGTAATGATCCGTGAAGAACAGCCTTGCGATACCTTTGTCGAAGCTGGAATAAAAATAGACTCTTTGCCTGATAATAATCTGGTAATGAGGGCTCTGCAGTTGATGCGGGTCAAGTATATATTTCCCCCGGTCGAAGTACATCTTTTGAAAAATATTCCTTTCGGTGCCGGACTAGGAGGGGGGTCGGCAGATGCTTCATTTGTATTGAAGTTGCTCAATCAAATATTTGACTTGGGAGCTTCCGATGAGGAGCTGGCAACAATAGCTGTACAGTTGGGGGCCGATTGTCCCTTCTTTATTTATAACCGGCCGGTATTTGCACGTGGAATAGGGGAAGTGTTTGAGGAGATAGATTTATCCCTCAAAGGATATTATTTTGTATTGGTTAAGCCGGATATTCATGTGCCAACCAAAGATGCTTTTGCCGGAATAAAACCACAACAGCCTCAAATGTCATTAAAAGAAATTGTAAAACTACCCGTTTCCGATTGGGGAGGGTTAATGGCGAATGATTTCGAAAAAAGTGTATTTGTCAAATATCCTGTGATTGGAGGTTTGAAAGAGGATTTGTATAAGAAAGGCGCATTGTATGCATCCATGACAGGCTCGGGTTCTTCTGTTTTTGGAATTTTTAAGGAAGAGCGATCTGATATTCAAAACTCTTATCAGGACTGCGTTGTGTGGCAGGGGCCCGCATAATAGGGATGTATATGTAATTTCATTTCTGAAAATAAAATCGTACCTTTGATAGTTATTATCTATTCAAAAAGAATAAGGGGCTGACCGTATTTAATAAAATATTGTTTAGCTCCTGCTTATTGGATATTTTAAACATAAAATATTAATAAAAAGGTCTGCGGCCTGAGTTTTCTCCGATGAAAAAATATATAATATATTCCCTTTCCGTTCTCATCTTATGCTTTCTTGCATTTTTTTTACTTTCCAATAATAGCGGGGACGAGATACAATCCAAAGTTCCCTATGTATTGTCAATGACCAAGTCGGTTGAAGTTCCCCATAAGGTAGAGTTTGCCGGCGAAGAACTTGTTTTGGACAGGTACGACCTGCATGAGCGTTACGACCGTGAGATAAACGGATTTACTTATCTTCATTCTACAACTTTACTCCTGATAAAGAAAGCCAACCGTTATTTCCCTATTATAGAACCTATACTGAAAGAAAATAGTGTTCCCGAAGATTTCAAATATCTCGCCGTGATAGAGAGTAGCCTCGACCACCGTGCCGTATCGTCTGCCGGAGCAGCCGGATTATGGCAGTTTATGCCTAAAACCGGTCCTAATTATGGATTGGAAGTATCATCGGAGGTAGATGAACGGTATTCGATAGAAAAATCGACAGAGGCCGCCTGCCGTTATCTGAAAGAGGCCTATGCCAAGTATGGAAGTTGGGCGAGTGTAGCTTTATCCTACAATGCAGGCCAAGGACGCATCAGTACAGAAATGGATAAGCAGCAGGCCGAAGACAGCCTTGATCTTTGGCTGGTAAGCGAAACTACCCGCTATTATTACCGCATGCTGGCTATTAAGCAGATATTCGAAGACCCGGCTAAATACGGATTTGTCCTTACCGAAAACGATTTATACAAACCTATTGAGTTTACAAAAGTAGAGGTGACACAGTCTATCCCTGATTTGGCAAGCTTTGCCAAAGAGAAAGGACTTACTTATGCTCAGTTGAAAGATTTCAATTCATGGCTCAGAGATAGAAAATTAACTATTACTTCCAAAAGCCGTAGTTCATATACAATTCTTTTACCTACACAGGAATCGCTCTATTACAAAAAGGGTGAGAAAATAAAAGTACACGATAAGGCCTGGATTTACAGAGACAGATAAGTGTTTATAAAGAAACGTTTTAAGTCGCTGTAGCAGAATCAAAGTCTACTTTGTATTATGCAGGGCCGCGTAAAACGACTAATGTAATTGAACATTTTTTATTTAATGGAAACAAATACACAGGAAGCAAAAGAAACAATAAGCGTGTATGGGGCACGCGTACATAATCTCAAAAATATAGACGTAGAAATACCCCGCGATTCGCTTGTGGTCATTACAGGCCTCAGCGGCAGCGGGAAATCATCACTGGCATTCGATACTATCTTTGCAGAAGGGCAACGCCGTTATATTGAAACATTTTCGGCATATGCCCGTAACTTTCTGGGAGGTATGGAGCGTCCTGATGTGGATAAGATAACGGGGCTTAGTCCGGTTATCTCTATTGAGCAGAAAACAACCAACCGTAATCCCCGTTCCACGGTAGGCACAACCACCGAGATATATGACTTCCTCCGTTTGCTGTATGCACGTGCAGGAGATGCCTATTCTTACCTTACCGGGGAGAAAATGGTAAAATATACCGAAGAGCAGATTCTGGAACTCATCATGGAACGCTATATCGGGAAAAGGATATACTTGCTTGCCCCTGTAGTCAGGAACCGTAAAGGACATTATAAAGAGCTGTTCGAGCAAATCAGCAAGAAAGGTTACCTCACAGTGCGTGTCGATGGTGTGATACGGGAAATACTCCCGGGTATGCGTGTCGACAGGTATAAAATGCACAGTATAGAAGTGCTGATAGATAAGTTGCAGGTATCCAATAAGTTTGCAGATAACCTGAAGGCCAGTCTACGCACCGCGATGAAACAGGGGGACGGGCTTATAATGATTCAGGATGTAGAGAGCGGAGACGTACGCCATTTCAGCCGTCAGCTGATGTGTCCTACAACCGGATTGTCGTATAGCGAACCCGCGCCTCATACATTTTCATTCAATTCGCCGCATGGAGCATGTCCCCGCTGTAAAGGGCTGGGGGTAGTCAATCAGGTAGATATGGGGAAGATAGTACCTAAACCGCAACTGAGTATTTATGCAGGAGGTATCGCGCCATTGGGGAAATACAAAAATTCACTGTTTTTCTGGCAATTAGAAGCCATTTGTGAAAAGCATGGTGTTTCTATCAAGACTCCGATAAAGGATATACCGCAGGAGGCTATGGATGATATCATGTTTGGTACTGACGAGCGTTTACAGATAAAGAACGAATCGTTGGGGACATCGAATTATGTAGTGGCGTTCGAAGGTGTTACAAAGTATATTGAGATGCAGCAGGATAGCGATTCGTCAGCATCTGCTCAGAAATGGGCGGAGCAATTTATTAAAACGGATGTCTGTCCCGATTGTAACGGCCAACGCCTGAATAAAGAAGCACTCCATTACAAGATAAATGAAAAGAATATAGCCGAACTGGCGGAAATGGATATTCAACGGCTTTATGACTGGATACAGGATATGGACGTACATATCTCGGAGCGTCAGCAAGTAATAGCGCAGGAGATAAAGAAGGAAATTGTATCCCGTCTTTCGTTCCTGCTCGATGTGGGACTGAATTATCTTTCGCTGAACAGGGCTTCGGTAACGCTGTCCGGTGGCGAAAGCCAGCGAATCAGGCTTGCCACGCAGATAGGTTCCCAATTGGTAAACGTCCTTTATATATTGGATGAGCCTAGTATCGGTCTGCATCAGCGGGACAATAACAGGCTCATAGATTCATTGAAAAAATTGCGTGATTCCGGTAACTCTGTTATAGTAGTAGAGCACGATAAAGATATTATGCTGGATGCCGATTATGTCGTGGATTTAGGACCATATGCAGGGCGTCGCGGAGGTAAGGTCGTTTTTGCCGGGACTCCGCAGGAGATGCTTAGTGCAAGTACTATGACCGCTGATTACCTGAATGGTAAGCTCAAAATAGAGATCCCGAAGAAAAGGCGGAAAGGTAACGGTAAGAAAATAACAATAAAAGGCGCGACCGGACATAATCTGAAAGATGTGTCAGTCACATTCCCTCTCAATACATTCATTTGTGTGACGGGGGTGTCGGGTAGCGGTAAATCGAGCCTTATAAACGGAACGCTGCAACCGATACTGAGCCAGCACTTATACAAGTCTTTAACCGACCCGTTGCCATATAAAACTTTAGACGGAATTGACAATGTGGATAAAGTTATCAGTGTCGACCAGTCGCCTATCGGACGTACTCCGCGTTCCAATCCTGCTACCTACACGGGTGTGTTTTCCGATATTCGGAACCTTTTCGTCGGGCTTCCCGAATCGAAGATCAGGGGTTATAAACCCGGACGCTTTTCTTTTAATGTGAAAGGCGGGCGGTGTGAAGTCTGCGGAGGAAACGGCTATAAGACTATCGGTATGAATTTCCTTCCGGACGTTTATGTGCAATGCGAAGAATGTCATGGGAAACGTTACAACAGGGAGACGCTGGAAGTCCGGTTTAAAGGTAAATCCATAGCCGATGTGCTGGATATGACAATCAATATGGCTGTCGAGTTTTTTGAGAATGTACCTGTTATATTACATAAAGTAAGAGTGTTACAGGAAGTCGGCCTGGGATACCTGAAACTCGGTCAGCCTTCCACTACTTTGTCCGGCGGGGAATCGCAACGCATCAAACTTGCATCCGAACTGGCAAGAATAGATACGGGGAATACTATATATATATTGGATGAACCTACTACAGGGCTTCATTTCGAAGATATAAGGGTATTGCTCGGGGTACTCAATAAACTGGTAGACAGAGGGAATACCATCATTGTGATCGAACATAATCAGGATATAATCAAGAGTGCGGATTATATCATAGATATGGGTCCGGACGGCGGTATCGGAGGGGGTACGGTTGTTGCTGTAGGAAAACCGGAGGAGGTCATAAATGAGAAAAACAGTTTTACGGCCGAGTATCTGAGAAATGAGTTAAGTTAATTTATGAGAAAAGATAATTTTTTCAAAAAAATAGATATTGTCTATTGCCAATGTGTAAAATTTACTATCTTTGTCAGGTGATAATAGAGAAACGTCAACTATAACATCTGAAGGTTGAAATATAAATAAAAATGAGGACTTCTCAGAGTAAATTTATTAACTTCACTTACTGTTTTTTAAGGAATATTATTTCCTATTTATAGTTTCCGGTATCTGTTTTTAAAAGGAAAGCATTGAAATATAAGATGTGGATAGCATGTTTCTGAATGAGTATGCGTTGTCTTTATCTTAAAAGATATATAATCGAACACAGAGTTGGTTCCTGAAATTACGAATGAACCAAATTATCAGGCTGCAATCAGCTCTATTGTGTAGTTTTGTAAAGTTTGTGTTAAGGTTGGGAAGTCTGCGAAGGTGATTTCGCGGGCTTTCTGTTTTTATATAGTCGCTTTCACCTAATTATTATCGGGCTGTTGAAAATACTTATAATATATAATTTCATAACTTACAACTTATTTTTACCTTTGTCCCCGAATTTAAAAGAAAAGGAATAAATTACTATGAGTCAGCTATCTTTATTGGAAAAACTTGATACTTTGGTTATTCGCTTCGAGGAAATAGGGAAGCTTATAACCGATCCGGCAGTTATTGCCGATATGAAGCGATATGTCAAGTTGAATAAAGAATACCGCGATTTGGAGAAAATAAGTGTGGCCCGCGATGAGTATAAACAATTGCTGACTACCGTAGAAGAGGCAAAGGATATTCTGGATTCGGAAAATGACGCTGAATTACGGGAGATGGCCAAAGATGAACTTGAAACAGCTAACGCGCGTTTACCTGAATTGGAAGAGGAAATAAAACTCCTGTTAGTTCCGGCAGATCCCGAAGACAGTAAAAATGCTATTATGGAAATCCGTGGGGGAACGGGAGGTGATGAAGCCGCTATTTTTGCCGGGGACCTTTACCGTATGTATATCAAATATTGTGAACTGAAAGGCTGGAGAACAGAAGTAAGCAGCCTGACAGAAGGATCTTCGGGCGGGTATAAAGAAGTGATATTCACCGTTACAGGCGAAGGTGTTTACGGAATATTGAAGTACGAATCGGGAGTGCACCGTGTACAGCGTGTACCTGCTACAGAGACGCAGGGGCGGGTGCATACATCGGCTGCTACAGTTGCCGTGCTACCCGAAGCAGAGGAAGTAGATGTGGAAATAAACCCGGCCGATATAGAGATGCAAACTGCAAGATCGAGCGGCGCGGGAGGCCAGAATGTAAATAAAGTGGAAACAAAAGTGCAATTGACTCACAAGCCTTCGGGTTTGGTAGTTGTCTGCCAGCAGGCTCGCTCCCAGTTAGCAAACAGGGAATTGGCAATGCAGATGCTGAGGACAAAATTGTACGATATAGAATTGTCCAGATATCAGTCGGAAATAGCGTCGAAGCGTAAGACAATGGTTTCTACCGGCGACCGTTCAGCGAAAATCAGGACATATAACTATCCGCAGGGAAGGGTGACGGACCACCGTATCAACCTTACGCTGTATAACTTGTCGGGAGTGATGGATGGCGAAATACAGCCGATAATAGATCAGTTGATTATAGCAGAGAATACAGAAAGATTAAAAGAGAGTGAATTATGACGAAGCAAGAATTATTTGAAAATATTAAAAAGAAAAAATCCTTCCTGTGTGTAGGATTGGATACTGACATAAAAAAGATACCTACCCACCTTTTGGAAGAGGAGGACCCTACATATGCTTTTAACAAGGCGATTATAGATGCCACAGCCAAATATTGCGTGGCATATAAGCCTAATACTGCTTTTTATGAGAGCCAGGGTGTGAAAGGTATTATTGCTTTGGAAAAAACGATAGAATATATCCGGATTAAATATCCTGACCAGTTTATCATACTGGATGCCAAGCGGGGTGATATAGGCAATACATCCGAAATGTATGCAGTGTCGGCATTCGAGCACCTGAAAGCAAGTGCCGTGACTGTAGCTCCTTATATGGGAGAAGACAGTGTGAAGCCGTTTGTGAAGTATCCGAAGAAGTGGGTTATCCTTTTGGCGCTTACCTCCAATAAGGGTTCGGCAGACTTTCAGTTAACGGAAGATAAAGCGGGAGAACGCTTGTTTGAGAAAGTATTGAAGAAATCTCAGGAGTGGGCTACTGACGAACAACTCATGTATGTTGTCGGGGCTACACAGGGTGAAATGTTTGCCGGAATTCGCAAGATCGTTCCGGATCATTTTCTGCTGGTACCCGGAGTAGGGGCGCAAGGAGGCAGTTTGTCCGAAGTGGTGCGATACGGGATGAATTCACAATGCGGACTATTGGTTAATTCATCGCGCGCGATTATTTATGCTGATAATACTCGCGAGTTTGCTTTTGCAGCGACAGCAGAAGCTAAGAAAGTACAGGCGGAGATGGCCGGTTATCTGGAAAAGATCATTTGATAGCGTATATCCCTGAAGATATGAAGCCTCGTAAAATTTATTTTACGAGGCTTATTTTGTTTAGAGTATGTCTCTCTGAAAATTGTAAAATGATATATTGTGTGAAAAAATATGAAAACTGAACTTTTTGTTGTAAACTTGCGTTATCCTAATTATAAACTTTTAAAACAAAACAAAATGGGAAAATTTGAAATCAAGAAGAGAAAAAGCGGTGAATACCAGTTTGATCTTAAGGCCGGTAACGGACAAGTAATACTGACAAGCGAAGGCTATACAACCAAGGAAAATTGTAAAAACGGAATTGAATCTGTAAAGAAAAACAGCCAGGTAGATGCCCGCTTTGACAAGCTGGAAGCAAAGAACGGCAAACCGTATTTTAACCTGAAAGCTACTAACGGACAAATTATCGGTACAAGTGAAATGTATGAAAGTATAGCCAGCCGTGACAATGGTATTGCTTCTGTTAAGAAAAACGCTCCTGATGCAGAGGTGGCAGACCTGACGGTGGAAAAATAAAGACCGGACATTTATTATATGTGAACGAAGATCCGATGAGGGGTCTTCGTTTTTTATTTTCATTTCCTATCTTTAAAAAACGGTGCCGCTTTTTTACACAAAAAAATTGTAGCTTGTGGCTACTTTTGCATATGCTACTAACAATAAAATGAAAACTATGAAACTAAATGGTATCAGACTATTGGTAAAAGATTTTGACGAGTGCTTCAGGTTCTATTCCGAGATGCTTGGACTGGAAGTAACCTGGGGTGAAATTGGCGGACAGTATGCCAGCTTTAGAGTAAGCGATAGTGAAGGCCTCTCAATTTTCCCTTCCGACCTAATGGCTCCGGCTGTAGGCAATACAGACTTGCCGTTACCGGAAAATAGCAGGGAGAAGATTGCTATAATTCTTGAAGTGGATGATGTGGATAAAGCATACAAAGAACTTTTGTCGCGTGGCGTGAAGTTTATTAATGAGCCGACCGATATGACAGGCTGGGGTTGTCGTACCGTACATTTGAGGGATACAGAGGGTAATTTGATAGAATTATATGCAAGCTTGCCTTTAGATAAATGGGACCAGGATTTGTTGGATGATATGAAAAAGTTTGAAAATTAATTTCAGATTGCAGGATATAAAATGAAAAGCGGGAATAGACAAGAATCTATCCTCGCTTTTCTCTTCGTGTTTTTATAGTATAATGTTCTATTCGTTTTCGCTGTAAGCATACTCTCCATGCTGGGAGATATCGAGACCAACAGCCTCTTCTTCTTTGGATACCCTAAGCCCGATTGTTTTGTTAACGATGAAGAACAGGATGAATGTAAGTGCCGCGCTGTAAACAACCGATGCGCCTGTCGCTACCACTTGTATCCAGAGTTGGTTCCAATCACCGTATAAAGCACCCTGTACACCTTCGGGCCCGGTAATTGCCTGTGTGGCAAATACACCTGTAAGGATTGATCCTACGATACCTCCTACACCATGTACGCCGAATGCATCCAGGGAATCATCATATTTCAGTTTTGGCTTCACATAAGCGACCATGAAGAAGCACACCAGCGCGGAGATACCTCCGATGGCAAATGCACCCGGCACGTCGGCTGTTCCTGCTGCCGGAGTTATTGCTACCAGTCCGGCTACTGCTCCGGTACAGAAGCCTACGATAGTAGGTTTTTTATACAGGAACCATTCCAGTGACATCCATGCTACTGCTGCCACGCAGGTAGCCAGATGCGTTACAAGGAATGCATTAGCGGCAAGTCCGTCGGCTGCCAGCCCGCTACCGGCATTGAATCCGAACCATCCCAGCCATAATAGTGCCGTACCGATGAATACGAATGGAATATTGTGCGGTGTGAACGGATGGCCTATTGTTCTGTACCCCTTGCGGCGTCCCAGCATAAGGGCCATTACTAAAGCCGAGATACCGGCATTGATGTGTACAACAGTACCTCCGGCAAAGTCGATGGCGCCCATCTCCTGGAGCCATCCGCCTCCCCATACCCAGTGAGCCATAGGGTTGTAGACAATGATAGACCAAAGGATGATGAACACGACATATCCCGAAAATTTGATTCTTTCGGCAAAGGCGCCAATGATAAGCGCGGGAGTGATGACTGCAAACATACACTGAAACAAGGCAAACAGTATTTCGGGGATATTTCCGGCTGTGAGGGTGTCGAGGGTGAGGCTGCACAGGAATACTTTATCCCATCCTCCGATTATTGCCCCTAAGGCGCTATCAGACTCCATAAAACTTGTGCCGAATACCCAACTGTATCCGAAAGCTATCCATAATATACTGATAACGCCTGTTATAAAGAGACATTGCATAATAATACTCAAAACGTTTTTCTGACGTACCAGACCTCCATAGAACAGGGCTAGTCCGGGTACTGTCATCATCAGTACCAGTACGGTGGCGACTATCATCCATGCCGTATTTCCTGAATCCAGTGTTGCAGGGGCTTCTTCTGCGGCTACTTTTTCTACAACGGCGGTTGCTGCCACCTGTAAAGAATCTGTACTTGTAGCCAGGGAATCTTGTGCTATTACGGCTGTGGGGAGAGTCAGCGAAGCGAACAGCAATATAGTTATATACTTAAATAATCTTCGTTTCATATTTTCTTGTTTTTACCTTAACCAAATTCTTATAACCAAATCTTTATTTATCTTCATCTTTATCGTACAACGACTCGTCGCCGTGGTCGCCTGTACGTATGCGTATCGACTGTTCGATACTGGAAACGAAAATTCGCCCGTCACCGCTTTCTCCCGTATATGCCGCTTTTAAAATTGCATCTATTGATTTTTCCACATTGATATTTCTCACTACAAACGAAATATATATGCGGTCTATAGCATTTACATCATATGCTATTCCTCTGAATATTAACCCTTGGCGGGCACTGCCCTGCCCTTTTACATCCCACCACGACAGAAAGTCTATGTCTGCTTCGTGCAGGGCGGCTCGAACCTCATTGAATTTTGATTTGCGGATAATAGCTTCGATTTTTTTCATATTAAATAATAATTATAGAGTGTTTTTATTTACTTGATGGAGATTCCGAATACGAAATGGATGTCTTCTACAGCCGGATTAGCTATTATATTAGCAAATACGGGTAAAGAGAATGAATCGTTAATCTTGATGCTTTTGGCTGCACTTAATGCTATGGATGTAAACTTAAATCCGGAAGTTGGATATACAGAACTTTCCCAAGGGGTGAACCCGGCGGAAATGCCCATATCTACACCTTTCACCGAAAACGGGTAGGCTAATTCTATATAAGTAGAGTAGGAATTGTCTCCATTTTCTTTTTTATTACCTTTTCCCAGTAAGAATGTATTCCATGTGAGGCTCAGCGGGAATGCTTCAGGTAATGTATATCCTAATGTAGCTTCCAGATAATGTCCGGCAAATCCTTCGTTAGGACTGCTGAAATAGCGGTTGGCACTTTCCCCGTCCCACCAGTAGTCGGTAACCGCTACTTTAAATCCGCTTTTCTCATAAGCAGCGGTGAAGTCAACTTCCTTTTTCCCTTCACCGGCCAGGTCTGTAGAGCCCCATGCACTTAGGCTGAATTCGGCTACACTGGCACTGATTCCGGGTTGTACACTTGCGCCGGCCTGTTTAAATCCCCTCCATGCATAAGAACTGACCAAGTCTGCCCCAAAATCGACTTCAATTCCCGATTGGGCTTTGATTTGGACTGTTGATAATAAACTGGATAGAATGATGACCAAACAAACTTTTTTCTTTAAAGTTGAAATTTTCATAATCAAAAATATTTAAAGATGTTAAAAATGTCTTTTTATTCTCTTTTTGATTAGAAAAATGGTATTGGAGTATCCTTTTTGATATTTATATTGGCAAAAGTATGTCAAAATATTTTAATGCGCAAATTTAATGCGTGCAAATTTGAAAAAAAAGTTTCCGATGGTCATTTTGTGTGTTATATTGTTTGTGAAACAGTGGTATTTGTGTCTGTTGGATATATTTTATCTTTTTTTGCCGGTCAAAATGATTATTGTGTTTTTTTGAATTTTTTTTATCTATATAGTGAAATAATTGTGCAGGCTTATTCCTTTTTTTTGAAAAGGTGGAAGAGGTGTTCGGAACAGGTGGTAAAGTAACACGTGCGAAAAGTGAGAAAATTGTCACCATTGTTACCTTTTTTTGAATGGATGGTTGGTGATGGACTGTCGAAGTTGTTGGGTGGCCGGCCCGGATGGCGTTTTACCGTTAACTGTATTGGATTACTTATATAAAAGAAAAATGCAAAGTTGTCTGGCCATATCCGGCAGTTGTTTAGTCCACTCCTTTACGGGCAATGTTTTTATATACTCGCCTTCACAGGTAATATTCATTGCTATGCAAAGCTTTGTCGAAGGCGCGCAGTGTTTGATAATGTCCTCTGCCAGCTTTTGATTACGGTAAGGAGTCTCTATGAATATTTGGGTTTGATGGTCGTATTGAATAAAGTGTTCCAGTTGTTTGATTTTCTTGATGCGTTCCGCACCATCTACGGGCAGATATCCCTGAAAAGCAAAGCTCTGGCCGTTGAAGCCCGACGCCATCAGTGACAGAAGGATAGATGACGGGCCTACCAATGGCACCACTTTATAGCCTTTTCGCTGGGCGATGGCGACAATATCACTCCCCGGATCGGCTACGGCTGGACAACCGGCTTCGGATATGATGCCGATATGAAAGCCATTGGTTATCGGTTGCAGGTAATTATCTATATGCCCGGGTTTAGTATGCTTATTCAGTTCATAGAATGTGAGTTCGTCTATATTGATATTGCTATCTACCTTCTTTAAGAAACGGCGTGCCGAACGGATATTTTCAACAATGAAATATTTTATTTGCAGTATTATTTCCTTATTATGGGGTGGCAATACTTGTTCTATGCTGGTTTCTCCCAATGTAACGGGGATAAGATATAAGGATGGTTGCATGCTTCTTGTTATTTTAGTTTATAGAGGTAATATTTGTCGCCTGTATTGCCGATGGTAGATACTACTTCGTAGTTTTCGTGCAGGGCAGAAAGCTGATCGAAGTAAGAATAATTGAGGGCGATTTCGGCAAGAATGATAAACTGTACCTTTTGTTGCTCTATATATTTAGTTTGTTCATCCCGCATCACAGGATATATGTCGTATTCGAGGTTAGGGGATATGAAATATTTGACGTTCGGGATAACATTGGCCTGTGTAAAGACAGAGTTGCCAAGATCGAGGCCCAGATTCATCAATGTCGGGCTCTTTTCCTGTTTCACTATTTGTGAAAACCTGGACATATCGAAGCTGTATTCTTTTTTACCGGAAAGCTCGCTAAAATCCATACCGAAGAATTTTCGCTGCTGAATACCCATGTACAGGGCAAGGATAATGAAAAGAGCGTAATACTTCCACGATGGAGCAGGAACTTTTATATAGCGGCAAATAACGATAGATCCCAATAGTACGAAGGGGTACAGGGGAACAGAGTAATAGTCGATATAATAGGACGAAATGAAAATGACTGTATATGTGGCTGCGAAGGACAATGTGACAGATACTTTACCTAGACGGGTTTTAATATATTTCAACGGAAACCATATAGCTCCGATGAGAATAATTAGAAACTCGAAGTTGCCATATCGTATCTGTTGGTAAAGGTAAGAGAATAACCTTTCTAATATTTCGCCTATGCTGCCGGGATTCGAGTAACTCTTATTCAGGACAATATAGGTACTCCATGCATCTTGCAAAGCGTTGTTGAAGATGAAGTAAAGAAGAATAGGCAAGGCGATGCCGGAGAGCCCGAGCAGAAACGCCACGGCGTTTTCCAACAGGTTACGATATTTCTTTTGCAGTATTATGTTGATGAATATGAATAGTATAGGGAAAGCCCAGAATGCAATCAGGTTGATCTTGATAAAGAGTGTCATTGAGCATAGCAGGCCGTGTATAAGCATGTGGACGGGCTTATGATCTGCCGCTGATCTATCTTTGAAGTAAAGGATAAAGAGATAAAGGCTTATGACTTCAAATACGGTAATGAACTCATCGGCCGATCCTCCGTTCAATGTATGTGAGAGCATCAGAGCCGGGAGGAGCATAGCTGCAAAAAGGGCATATATTTTATCGAGATACAGTTTTGCTGTGAGGTAGGCGGCGGATACCATCAATATCCACAGCAGGCACTGAATAAAGTACATTCCCAGAAAAGAGGTGTTTGAGAGCAAATATCCGATTCCGTAGATAAAGAAGATAAGCGGGCCTTTGTGGTCGAATACATCCACATAAGGCACTTGCCCGTGAAATATTGCCTTTCCTATATTGAAGTATAGGTTTACATCTGCCCATTCGTTGATAGGATAAAGGGGGGACATCTTTGAGCAGAAGAACAGGAGAATGATGGCATACAAAATAAGTATGACGAAACTTTTCTTCTCTTCTTGTATTTGTTTCTTTATCATTTGTCTGTGCGGTTTAGTCTTTTCGTTTGTATAGGAAGTAAGTAGACTTTCCGTTCTCTTCAAAGGTACTTACAAGCATGTAATTTTCCAGAAGGGCAGGCAAAGACATATAGTAATCGTAGTTGAACGAAGCTCCCGACAATATGATGAACTGTACTTTCTTTTCTTCTATGTATCCTGTCTGTTCGTCCCTCATTTCGGGGTAAATATTGTAAGGCAGATTGGGCGAGATAAAGTATTTTACGGTCGGCATTATATTGGCTTTGGTAAAGATACCTGTTGTGGCATCAAGTCCCATGCACATGAGAGTAGGGTTCTTTTCTTCCGATATTATGCCGTAGAACTTATGGAAAACGCCGTTGTCTTCTTCCTGTTGTCTGAAAATGACTTCTTTTGGCTTGCCGAAAAAGCCTTTGGTCATGATTCCGCATGCAAGAGCTACGAGAGCAAAAAGCAGGTAGGAATACCATAGGGCAGGTATCTTAATGTACTTGCGCAGTATATCGAGGATAGCGATTATGCCTGTTATACAGAAAACGTAATAGGGTATGGAATAGTAGAAAACATAATTGGCGGGCATGAATATGACTGTGTACAATGATACAAATGATAGTATCAGTCCCATCTTACCCCATATATTTCCTATATACCTGACAGGGAAGTACAGCGCACCGATGAGTATGATTGCAAATTCGTAGTTATCATATTTCAGGCGTTGGTAGAAGCGTATAATCAGGTTCTCCATGATGCGGGCGAAATCGCCGAGCTGCGCATATGTCCTGTTCAGTGTAATATAAGTATCCCAGGCATAGGAGAGCGCTCCGTTTATCAGGAAATAGATAACGATAGGCAAGGTTACAATCAGTACCCCGGCCAGGAATGCAGCTATATTCCGGAGCAGGTTCTTATATTCTTTTTTCAGCAGTATATTGGTAAATACGGCCAGCAGGGGAAAGAACCAGAAGACGACCAGATTGAGCTTTATAAATAGCACAATGGCGCACATAATGCCATGTACAAGCATATGTGAGGGTTTGTGCAGAGCAGCGTCTTTATTCTTAAAGTATCTGATGAACAGGTAGAGACTAATGACGATAAATAACGTGATAAATTCTTCGGCCGAACCTCCTTCCGATGAATGCGAAAGCATCAGGACAGGGAAAAAGAGCGCGGTAATGAAGGCATATATTTTATCGAGGTATAATTTTCCTATAAGGTAGGCGGTAAATGTCATGCCCACCCATGCAAGGGATTCGATGAAGTACATGCCTATAAAAGAGTCTTCCGAAAAAAGGGAGCCGATACCATAGATGACAAAGATAAGCGGACCTTTGTGATCGAATATATCAGTATATAGTGTTTGTCCGTGAAACATCGCTTTACCTATATTGAAATAGAGGTTTATATCCGACCAGTCATTGAACGGATACAATGGCGACATCAGCGAGCAGAAAAAGACAAGAAGGAAAGCGTATATGAACAGAACAATAAATATGCCCCTGTCATCAGATATCGTTTTCTTTATCATTATATATAAATTGAAATCAGAGGCAAAAATAGGAAAAATATTACTGATAGTGAATTGTTTTGCTTATTCAATCCGGAATTAAATTTATAGAATTGAAGTATACGTAAATTTAAATGTTCTATTTTTTAATCATATAAGCGTTCTTTGCAAAAACTTTTATCATCCGGTTCAAGCCGGCCGGCGCGTTAGAAAAACAGAACGATTTTATATTTCGAATCATTATAAAATCCAAAGTCATTTATCTATACCATAAAAACCTTATGGCAAAGTATAGTGAAGAATCAGTAGAAAAAATCGTATCCCTGATAGAGGATGATTTTTGTTCGGTGGCTGAAATATGCAGGGTAATGGGTATCAGCCGTAAAACATTTTACAGTTGGAAAGACACGAAGCCCGAACTGGCGCGGGAAATAGCAAAAGCTGAGGATCAGCGGGAGGAAAGAACTCGTCAGATGTTGTATTCGTCCCTGAAAAAACGGCTCGACGGCTATATTATGGTTGAAGAAAAAGAAATTTACCTGCCTGATGCCCGTAATCCCGAAGGAGTATCGTTGCAATCGAAAACGATAAAACGGAAGAACTGCCTGCCCGATCTGCGTACCATAAAATTGCTGTTGGACAGGCAGGATAAGAAAAGCTCCTCCCGGACTCACCAAGAGATGGAGAAAGCTGGGAAAGAATATATGACGGAGATTGAGCCCGAATCCCTTTATATGCCGGAGGAGCCGGAGATTGATCCTGTGTGTATCACAGCGGAGGCGCCACATGTGGAAGATGATATGGAACAGGCCACAGCAGAGAATGACGATGAAGGTACTGGCGAGATCGATGAAGCAGAAATGAATGAATATTTTGAGCGAATGGACAAGGCGTTCGCAGCCCGTCAGGAAATAAAGCGGAAACTAACCGCTAATAATAACCGGAAGACTGTGAGTCAACAGAATAAAAGGAAAAAGAAACGTAGAAAATGAAAGATGTAACAGGTGAAAAAAAGTGGAAAAAGTGTTACCTTTGTTACCTTTTTGAAATAGTTACAAGTTACTTCGCCCTTCGGGCAGTTACAAGTTACGAGTAGACAAGATACGAGATACAAGATACGGGAATTCAAGTTGATGACTGCTAACTGTTGACTGATATCTTCTCAGGGGGAGGCTGCAGGGAGGTTATAAGTAATATCTGATGTTCCCTCTTTGTGGGCCGGGGAACCAATAACTGAAAAAATGAATTTACCTGATGATTTTATAATACGGACCAAACCGCTCTTGAGAGAAGAATGGGACGAGTTTGTCGCAGCATTAAGCAGTGATTCGCCAACAAGTATCCGTTTGAATAAAAAGAAACGGAAAAAAATGTCCGGAGCTAAAGTCCCCTGGTGTGATACAGGTTACTATCTCGGCAAACGGCCGCAATTTACGTTCGATCCGTTGTTTCATGCGGGATGTTATTATGTGCAGGAAGCGTCTTCTATGTTTGTAGGGCAGGCGTTGAGTCAGTATGTTGAGGGAGATGCAAGAGTTTTGGACTTGTGCGCGGCTCCCGGTGGCAAATCTACTCTGATAGCCGATTTATTAAGTGGGGATAGTTTGCTGGTATCGAACGAAGTAATCCGTTCACGGGCAAATATCCTGGCTGAAAATATGACTAAATGGGGTAATCCGAATGTTGTGGTAATAAATAATGACCCCGCCCATATAGGCAAGCTGAAAGGTTTCTTCGATATTATACTTGTCGATGCCCCCTGTTCGGGTGAGGGTATGTTCCGGAAAGATGAGGGAGCAATATCCGAATGGTCTGTTGATAATGTAAACTTATGCAAAGAACGCCAGCAGCGGATTTTAGCGGATATATGGCCTGCATTAAAACCTGACGGGTTATTATTATACAGTACATGTACCTATAACCCGGAAGAGAATGAAGAAAATGTAGAGTGGATACGCGATGAATTAGGAGCAGAAGTATTGCCGGTGGATATACCGGAAGAGTGGGGGATAAGCCCGTCTTTTGCGGAGGGTATCCCTGCCTGCCGTTTTTTTCCTCATAAGACGGCGGGGGAAGGTTTCTTCTTCGCTTTATTGCGGAAGCAGCGGGAAGAGGGTGTCCGTACCGACTTCAGAAGGAAAAGGAATGAGAAAAAGAACAGGGTGGAATTGCCTGACCGGTATAAAGATTATATTTTGGATAAGGAGCAATTTGTGTTTTATCCGAAGGGGGATTCCTGGTATGCCTTTAAGGAAGAACTGTATAATGATGTCTGTATCTTAAATTCCGGTTTGAATATTGTATCGGAAGGTATCTGTTTGGGAGAGTTTAAAGGAAAGGATTTTATCCCCGCGCAATCATTGGCTTTGAGTAATAATCTGAATATAGAAGCTTTCGATACTTACGACGCGGATTGGAAAACCGCGGTAAGCTATCTGAGAAAGGAAGCCCTGATATTACAGGATATGCCGAAAGGCTATATTCTTTTGACATATAAGGATATGCCATTCGGATTTGTAAAAAATATAGGGAACCGTGCCAATAACCTTTATCCGCAGGAATGGCGCATACGTTCAGCAAATATACCCGAAAGCGAAGTGAATGTGGTGGATTAGCCCTTTATGAAACCGAAGATACGCCCGATTTTGCAGAATGCACGGAACCCGTTGTATATCCAACGCTTAGACTTCATTATATCGGTGACAAAGCCGTTTTGTTCGAGGTAATAGAGCCGTTCCAGTTTCCTGACTGCATTTTCGTTGAGGAATTCACGGCAGACTTTCAGTTTTTCAGGATATATGACACTGCCGCCAATCCGGGTACTGAATCCTTCCATATTGTAGATGACGATAAATGTGTCTACATATTTTACCGGTAGCTGGTCGATCCCTATTCCCTGAAAGAATAGTTTCCAGTCGGCGACTACCCGCAGGCTTTCGTCGTACAGTCCATATTTTTCGAAATTGCTGCGATGGATAAAGAATGCCTGATGGCAAAGGAATCCGGAAAACAGTTCGTAGATGGCCATATGCCAGTCACGTTCTTTGTATGAGGCGTCTGCTTCCAGTTTGCCTTTTTGCTCCATATAGAAGCTGCCGCAGATGAAAGGGTCGTGCGGGTCACCGGAAAAGACTTTTTCCAGTGTGTCTTTTTCATATAAGGCATCGCCGGAGTTCAGAAAGTACAGATATTCGCCTTCGGCTTGCTTTATGCCTTTGTTTTGAGCGTTGTATATGCCGCTGTCCTTTTCACTTACCCAGTATGATATCTTATCTTCATATTTGCGGATAAGGTCTATACTGCCGTCAGTGGACTTGCCGTCGATGATGATAAACTCATAGTCGGTAAATGTTTGTGAAACAACACTGTCGATAGTCTTTTGCAGACCAGCTTTGTCATTCAGGTTTATGGTTATAATGGACAGTTTCATATTTATTTACGTTGCGATTCTATAAGGAACGGATTGATAAAGGATAATTTCTGAAACAAAGTGAGAACAGCAGCGGCTTTTCTCAGGCTGTAGCCCCTGGCATAGTATATCTGTATACGGTATATCCTTTTTATGCGATCTTTGACAGTCTTTTTATACATATGACAGGTGTATTTATCGAATTCATGCAATAAATATACCATCCATGCGGTTTGGTTTAAGGGTTTCAATGTGGATGACATCCCGCCCAGATGCTGCCGGTACACTGCCATATATTCAGGCAGGAACTTGATTTTGCCCGACAGGGATACAATGAGTTGCAGGGCATAGTCACCGTTCTTTACGGTGTAATACCAATCGGGAGCTTTATGTGCGTCTTTGCGGAAAAGGATAGAGGCGGTGAGCAATCCCCAATCCTTGCTGATGAGATCTTCCGTTGTCAATACATCCCGCTCCATTTCTATATTTTCGTCCAGGACGCCGCACAGCAGTGTATAGGTCTTATGCGAACACAAGGTGAAACCGGGATTGGCTTCCATAAAGTCTACCTGCTTCTGTAGTTTATATGGATCGGTCCAGTAGTCGTCACCATCGCAAAGAGCAATGTATTTGCCTTGTCCGGAGTTTATATTGTTTATCCAGTTAAGCATCATGCCCTGATTGGTTTCGGCTAACCTAAGGCGGATAATGTCGGGGTATTTCTTCTGATATTCAATGCATATGGCCCGTGTGTTATCTGTGCTGCAATCTTCGCCGATAACCAGTTCGAAGGGAAAGGTTGTTTTTTGCATCACTATTCCTTCAATAGCTTCAGCTATAAACTTCTCATGATTGTAGGTAATCATGGAAACGGAGACCAATATATCTTTTTTACTGTCCATTTTTTACAGAATTATTTACTAAAGGAATGTTAGATTACAGTCTTATTGCTTCTTTTATATCATTATTTTTTTAGCATATTTGGGAATGAGAAAGAAAGACAAAGATACAAGGTCAAAA
This sequence comes from Dysgonomonas termitidis, assembly GCF_054657735.1. Taxonomy (NCBI): domain Bacteria; kingdom Pseudomonadati; phylum Bacteroidota; class Bacteroidia; order Bacteroidales; family Dysgonomonadaceae; genus Dysgonomonas; species Dysgonomonas termitidis. The sequence goes on from NZ_BAAHYD010000003.1 coordinate 1,580,607, forward strand.
AATCTGCAATTTACAGCTCTGGTCACTGCTGCATTTGCGGCAGCTTTGATTGTACTGCTAATACTCATCTGGGCTCTTGTCCTGTAATCCTTTTTTAAGAACGAATCACTTTTACGATTCTTCTCATATCCTCCTCATCGTACCGATGATCACAAGGTAAAGGTAAAAGATAATTTACAATCCTGTATTCGGCCGAATCTTTCTCTACCAAGTCCAGTGTCGCTTTCCAGTATGTCGAAACAAAGATCTTATTATCTATCAGCTTTTTTCTCAGGTCCGGATCTTCCGAATAGAACATATAGCTGAGTGGACAGGTATCTTCGGGGAAGTTGTCGAACTTATATATATTATCTTTACCTAAGACAGAATGCAGGTACTTAAAGTTGCTTATCTGCCTTTGTTTCAGATTTTCGTAATCTATATTCGCCAGCAAGGCATTTGCCAGATTAGACATCCTCTTTACCGGCTGATTGATAAGGCTGGCGCAATAGTCCAGATAATCCTGATAGGCTGCGCCTGCATTCCCATATTCGATACGCTTCATCAGGTGCGTCATATGCGGAATGGCCATATCCTGCTCGAATACTTCATCCAGTAACGTATCTGTATAAAGGTACGCGCCGTCGGGCAGTCCGAAAAACTTGCGTGGAGAGTAGATTGTATCTATCCCTTCGTATGGCCTGGAATAGAATGCATGGGTATTATCCACAATGAGTTGTTTGCCGAACTTCCGGACCAGTTTTTCGACAGTATTGCATTTGATCCCATATATGTCTGAATAAAGGAATACTTCATCATCAGCCAGTTCCTTTCCGAAAACCGGATCTATATTGAAATCAACAGAGTAGAATTCAGATTCGAGGCCTAATTTCTTTATAGGCTCCCATATTACCTCCGAATTGAGATATGGAATATATATCTTTTTATACTTCTTTGCTTTCAAAATATATTCGAGGCAATTACGGGCAGTATTCAGCTGCACCGCTCCTTTGTGATAATGCTCACCTTTACGGAGCTGAAGTTCGAAGTATCCGCCTATTTCTTTCATCCGATACAGTTATGTTTTGAGCGTTTTCTGTTTGTTTTTCAACATAATTAAAGCCTTTCCGGCTCTTACTTCCCGTGTTGCCTGTTGTTTGGCTCCGCCTACCCAATCACAATATCCCCGTTTATATCCATCTGTAAGACTCTCAAAGAACTCCTTTTCTTCATTATTATCATTAAGAAGTTTAACGAGTTCTTCCGGTACAATGATTTCACCTTTACTCCTTTCCATATATAAGTTGGATTATATTAATTTATAATTATCTAATATTGCAGGTATATCCTCTAAAGAATTGAACATCATTACATCCAATACGGAAAGCCAAGGTACAAATTCATTTGCAAATTGCTTGTATTCAATCGGATTGGAAGAAATAAAATGCAGGTTTATATTTTCTTTCTTAAATTCTTCGGGAGAATACAATTCCTGCCCCCCGGTTGCATTATAATAATCCGTAGCTTTCAACTTCTTACAGATTGCAATCACTTTATCCTGTCCTTTTAGTGAATGATCAATGTTGAGAGAGGAGGATATAATTATCTCTGTATTAATTCCCAAATATCTGCATATTTCCCGAACAGAATTATCTATATAGTGAAACAGATTGGTATCGTTGTAATTGACGATTCTCTCGATTAAAGACATTACCGATTCAAAATAAGGAGCTTTCCGGTAAGATTCTCTTATTTGATTTAATAATTTCTTTTTATCGAAACCAACTGATAAACATCGATCTTTGACATCCAGATAATCCGAATCTTTTTCCAGCGGAATAGTAATCATCAAATCTTTGCCGTTTTGCAGAATTCTGTTTCTGTTAATCCAGCCTTTCTTAGTATATTGGATATTATCGTAAATTACATATTTGTCGACAGCATTCAATAATTGGAAATATCCGATATACGGCAGAAAATACGGCTGCATTATTCCCAGTTTCATCATTTAGTTACAAGTTACGAGTTACAACGGTGTGCACTCAGTATTTTATCTGGTTGCAAATTGTTTTATTAAATCACAGATTTTTCGTACTTCATCAAATTCCAGGTTGGCATATATCGGAAGGCACACAATTTCTTTCGAAACCTGTCCGGCTACCGGAAGATTTCCTACGCTTGCGGATGGTAACCCTTTGTATGTAGGGAAATCACTGATAAGCGGATAGAAGTACCGTCGTCCGAAAATATCATATTCCTGTAATTTGAAATAGAGGTCATCACGGCTCATACCATATTCTGCCGTATTGATCCGCACAGGATAATACGGGTAGGTGTGTTGTACACCTTTGGCAACTTCCATGTAAGATACTCCGGGAATATCTTTCAACAGACTATCATATAGTTTTGCCAGTTCCAGGCGTTTGGCTATATAGCCGTCTACGTATTTGAGCTGGAGGGAACCATAAGCGGCCTGCAGTTCATTCATCTTCGCATTGATGCCCGGTTCGATGACGGTGGTTTCGTTACGGAATCCAAAGTTCTTGAGTAAGTCGATACGTTGCTTGGTCTTTTCATCCTGGCAAACGATCGCACCGCCTTCAATTGTGTTATATACTTTTGTGGCATGGAAACTCAGTATTGAAAGGTCGCCCCAGTTCATCACCGATTGCCCGTCTTTTTTTACAGAAAAAGCATGGGCCGCATCATAGATTACCCGCAGACCGTATATATCGGCAATACGTTGTATTTCCTCTACATTGCAAGGATTGCCATATACATGCACAGGCATGATCGCTGTAGTTTGCGGGGTTATGGCTGCTTCTATCTTTGCCGGGTCTATATTGTAATATTTATCGTCGATGTCCACAAATACAGGCTTGATATTATTCCACCAGAGGGAATGGGTGGTTGCTACAAAGCTGAATGGCGTGGTTATTACTTCTCCCGTTATACGCAGAGCCTGTAATGCCGTAATGAGTGCCAGTGTACCGTTAGAAAATACCGAGATATATTTCACCCCGAGGTAATCGGCCAGTTCCTGTTCGAATTGTTGGTGAAAAGGCCCGTTATTAGTCAATATCTTATTGTCCCATATCTGTTGCAGATAAGGGATGAATTCATCCAATGGCGGCAGAGCCGGTTGTGTTACAAATATTTGTTTGCTCATAATTTTACAGTTACGAGTTACGAGTTACGAGTTACAAGTCTTGGCGGACAGGTTACAAATAAACAAGTTACTCAATTTATAATTTATAACTCATAATTTACGAATTATTTTTCGGATAAATTCCGGGGTAATACTTTTTATACGTCCACGTAGCGATTTGTCTCCATAGAGTAGTATTTCCAGCCTTCGTTTATGTTTTGTAAAAGCCTCTGTATATTTATAATTGAAGTATCTGTCGTATTCGTTTATAAATTCTATGATTCGCAGATACTGTGTTTTATTATCCATTTTCGACCATTGTCCGTTGTCGTGTATGCGGTAAGCGGAAGTAACATCTTTAAGGTAGAGTAAAGGCCCGAATTGTCCCATATACATACCCAGCATCCAGTCGGCAATCTCCATATCGAACAGCTTGGGATCAAGATTTCGCACATATTTACCTCTGAAAACACAGCATGACAGGTTACCTATCTTATTTCCCAGGGCGAGTTGTTCGATTGTAATAAGCTCGTAATCATTGTTACCTGTCCAGTCGAATATTTCTTCTCTATCTTGATCTATAAACAGTCGTAAATGCCTGTTGTAACTCATCGAAGATTCTGCGTGAGCATCGAGATGGTCTATATGATTTTGTATGTGATCTGGTTTCAGCCAATAATCATCTCCTTCCATGATAGCGACATAATCACCCGTACAGGCGGCAAAGGCTTGCCGGTAATTTTTATTATAGCCTACATTATGGGGTTTTTGAAGGTATGTGAATTTGAACCCGGTTTTATTTTCGTATTCTTTTATGATATCTACCGTGTTGTCGGAAGAACAATCGTCAGCCACAATGATCTCCACATCATGCACAGTCTCCTGCATCAGTATGCTTTCGAGCGTCTGAGGCATATATGCAGCCTGATTATATGTTATGAGTATGACGTTTATCTTCATTATAGGTAAAATAACGTGTTTAATGATGCATTCTTATAACATAACTACCTGTTGTGGTTATATATATCAAAGTAATAAACAGGTCTGTAACCTTAGTTTGTATTAGTCCTTTTCCCCGGAAAAAATCCTTCGGAATACTTTCCTTATGTATTTGACGGGAGATAAAAAAAAGTCTCCTATCTTATATTCTATCGAGTTCTTATATAAATTGGCTTCCCATTTATAGTAGGTTGCTTCAATATGGTCTCTTATCGGATTGAAATATTCAAGATACAAAGGTAGGTGATTCCTGAAGATTTGAAGTAATAGTTTTTCATTTTTTATACTATCTATCAATGTGGAACGAGAAATGTCCTTGATTCGGTATAGGTAGTGGAAATCATCTAGCTTCACAACTTTGTCCTCCGGTTTTATCAATGATAGATAAAAATCCCAATCTTCCAGCCCTTCAACCATGTTTATGTTGTAACCATCTGTCTCCTGGAAAGCACTCTTTCTGAATATTGCTGAATTATGTATCTGGTTCTCTTTCAGCATTTGGGGAAAAGAGAATGCTGGTTTTATTAGCTCCTTTTCTATATTTCCGAACAAAAGAGTATTACTATATACCAACTTGGTCTCAGGCATCGCGGAGAACACTTCCATCGCCCTAGAAAAGTAATGGGGACCTATCTTATCATCAGCATCCAAAGGAATGATGAATTCTCCTGTGGAGTGAGCTATGCCAAAGTTGCGGGTATCAGACACTCCGCCATTTTTCTTCCGGAAATAGATGAATCGCTGATCTTTCCTGAGCCACTCATTTGCAACGTCCTCTGTATTGTCCGGAGATCCGTCATCAATAATAATACATTCCCAATGCGGGTATGTCTGGCCGATCAGAGATTGCAGGGCTTCGGATAGATATTGTGCCTGGTTATAACAAGGGACTATCACCGAAATAAGCGGATTGTGTATCGTATTTATAGTTTCAGCCATTTTAATAATCCTATCTTTTTAAGAAATTGAACACTGACTGACTTTTTTAGTTTATATAGTTCCTGCTTTTTTTCCATCCAGTCTTTGTAGATGGTATTGTATAAGGGATAAGTCAGGGCTATATGCATGTCCCGTTCTTTTTCCAGGAGTTTCCTGTTTTGAAAGTCGGAACTAATCCCGTCTATATAAAATGTGGAAAAACACTGATTTATATGTTTATACTTACAGTTGAGCGAACAAATGGCATCGATAAAGAAGGCCCAATCGGACGCTATCTTTTTTTCTTCAGAATAATAGCCATAATCGATCAGTCTCTTTCTTTTGATAAAAGAGGCTGTATGGGGTAAAGTATCTTCAGCAAAATATTTGAAATCCGGATTGTCCGGATAGGTTTTAATATAGGCGTTGCCGTTTGTTTCGGCGATTTCGAGGTTGTAATAGATTATATCCTCTCCAGATGCGAGCTTCTCTATTATAGAACTCAAATCAGTATTTCCCATGATTGTATCGCCGCTATTTACAAATAAGAGATATTCCCCTGTGGCTTTCCGTATTCCTTTATTCATGGCATTATAAATTCCTGTATCGGGTTCGCTGACCCAATATGTTATCCGGTCTGCCTGCTTTTTTATAATATCTACACTGCTGTCGGTAGAACTACCATCAATAACAATATATTCAAAGCCGGCGTTTCTTTGACATACAATGCTTTCGATTGTCTTTTGCAATCCGGCAGCATTATTGAAGTTGATTGTTATGATGGATAGTTTCATTTTATTGCAAAGTTTTCACGACCATATTTCAAATAAAATTGAAATATAGCACGAGAATTTGCATCTGTAAGAAATTTGGCATTACCAAAGAAAAATGCTTTTTCCCAAGACAACTGTGATTCAATAGCTTTTCTGTTTCTGGAAAGAACTATCCACAAGATATTTTTCACACTTAACTTAAATATACTACTCAAAAGTTTAGTCTTTGAAACATGTAGATACTGATTGGCTATCATATAATTGTTTAATACGTAAGTCCCTGAATACGTAAATCCTTCAAACAGCTTCTTTTTATATTTCCATGTCAGTCTGTTATGGGGAATGAAATGCTTAAAACGTAATTCCTGGCTGTAGAATAGATGGTATCCCATTAACAATATACGTTGGGATATTTCCGAATCATCACCTGAGGTCAATTTCTCCTCACTTCTGCCACTCAATAACATCGGATATGTCACATCAAATATTTTGATTAATAAACTTAATCGAGTTACCATTCCTGCTCCCCATAGATATCCTTTTTGCGAAATATCGCCACTATCTTTGTCTTGCTTTCCTACAGCATATCCGTCACTAAAATCTTCAAACCAATCAGGGAAATTAACATCACTAACTGCTTCTCCTTGTCCGCCTAATGCCCCTATTTGAGGATTGGTCTCCATGATACGAAAAGCATTTTGCAAGTAATCGTGGTGCAGCCAGTTATCGTCGTCGCAGAACAGGACATATTCATATTGAGCCATAGAAACGCCTTTTCTTCTTGCATATGTTTGCCCTTGTTGCACTTCCTCAACAATGGAAAAACCCGCCTTTGTATTTTTGTATTTTTCCCATTCGGAATAAGCTACAGTTTCCAAATTATCTGTTGAGGCATTATTTATGATTATCAATTCCCACGAAATATTATCATCTACTTCTTGCAAAGCAATGTGTCGGATAGTCTCTGGCAGTCTGGCCGTACTGTTATAGCAACAAATAATTATCGAAATGCCCTTATTATCTTGTTTTTGCATGAGTATAAAACATTTTTTATTTTTAAACACACGAATTTATTATTTTTTACATGCCGGATATCAATATAGTTGCTAAATTTCTGATCTATTTCGGCAATTTTGTCGCTTGGCAAATTCACTCTTTTTAATGTAAAATTATCATATTTCGCATGTAATGCATTTTTTAATTCACTCTTTTCGATATATCCATTCTCATAAAAGGATTGTAAAACATCAAATTCCTCCAAATAATTAAGACCAGAGGAGTAGGCTCCGCCACTTACATCGGCAACATGTTTTCTGAAGAAATTCAAAATCTTACCACTGATGAAAACTTTTCCCTGTGCTGCCATTAATCCCCAAAACAGCCAGTCACCGCAAAACTTGTAATTCGTATAAATATGGTTGTTTATTGCATCAAAATACTTTTTTTTAAAGATCGCCATACTGGCGTTAAATACTGCATTTCTATACAATAAATGGCTTTTTATAAACATTCGCCCTTCAACCGAATTCTCTAAATAATCTTCTTTCGAAATCCATTTAATCTCGTTTTCAACTATATAATAGGATTGAACAAATCCAAAAGTAATTTGCTCGTCAGCATCTAAGGGCGGTATTAGTGTTTCAACGAGTGTTGATTCACACCAATCATCACTTTCAGCAATCCAGATATATTCTCCTTTTGCCAAATCAATACCTTTACGCCATTGTTTGAATGGAGAACCGGAATTGGTTTCATTATAAATAATATGACTTATATGCGGATTTTTCCTGTATACTTCGATTATATCCCGGCTATTATCTGTTGAACAATCATCCAGTATTATCAGTTCGAAGTCTTGAAAAGTTTGATTCAAAATACTGTCAATGCGTTGCTTTAAGAAAGGCGCATGATTGTAGTTGGGGAGGATTATTGAAACCATTTTTTATCAAATATGCGTTTGAACGAAGAATGCAATACTTTTAGAATCTTGATAGGCATAAAATTTTCGTATCGATAAACCTTATGTGATAAGGCATTATTGCATGATATTAACCAATCATTTACACTTAGTACCTCTTGATATGTACCAAATTCCTTTATATAAATATCTAAATGCTTTTTTTGTACATACACATTGATTTTTTGTCGTTTATTATTATCTTTTTTGAGGAACTCTATCATTGAATTTTCTTTTATTCTGTAATAGAACCCGATATACGGAAGTTTCAGGACTTCTTTTTGTGTTGTACTAAGTAAATGTATCCAGAATTCCCAGTCTTCCCAACCATGAATCAAATTGATATCATAACCTCCGATTATAGTCCAATCTTCTTTTTTATAAAATGCAGAACAGTATATCATATTTGACTTCAAAATATCTCTATAATTATACTCTGGTAGATTCCATTTGCCTTCCTTTTCTCCAAATAAGAACGCATCTGCATATATAATTCCAATATCAGGACTGTATTTTATAGCGTCAAGAGCTAATGATATATATTCTTTACCAATTTTGTCGTCTGCATCGAGGGGGAGTATCCATTCTCCTTCAGCCATATTTATTCCTGCATTTCTGGCAGAACTTAATCCTCCATTTTCTTTTTTCAAATATTTAAACCGGCAGTCTTTATCACACCATTCATGAGCGACAGCTTCGGTATTATCTGGTGAGCCATCATTTACTATTATGCATTCCCAATCGGGAAAAGACTGATCTAATACGGATTGTAATGCTTCCGGTAAATATTGTGCCTGATTATAGCAGGGGACTATGACGGAGATTTGTGGCATAATAATTTATTCTACTTCTTTACGACTTTTGAAAATACTATTTATTTTATGTAAAAGTTCATTCAGTTTTTTATATTTTTTCAATCTCCAGTATTCTTTGAAAAGGGAGTCATAGTCCATCTTTGAAACAAATGAGTCTAAAAAAAGGTTCTCGATATTTATATTTCGCCTTTTGGCTGTATTTATATTGACGACCCATCTCCAATAGTATGCTTTATCTATATTGTTGGTTGTAGATATTCCGTTTTCATGTATCCTATATAAATATAGAGATTTATCCCAATAGAATGTTCTCCCCGCATCATATAGTTTTAAATATAAGTCCTGATCTACAGCCCTTCTCTGATAAGGATCTATACCATCTGTGTTATCATATATTTCTTTTTTAAATGTGCAAAAGTGAGAAATTTCCCCTTCAAGATTAAAAAACATTGGTTGGAAAGGAATGACGTTCCGACCATGTGTGTATTCGCTCTTAATATTCAAATTCTCATCACAATAAAATAATTTTGAATGAATTATAGAATAATCTGGCATTTTGGAGTGGAGGCTTACCATATCCATTATGGCATCAGGAGTTAAAGCGTCGTCAGGGTCAAGGAAACCGCATATTTCTCCGGCAGCCATTTCCACGCATTTTCTTTTGGTAAATCCGGCTCCCTGATTTTCACTATTGTAGTATATTTTTATACGCTCATCATTTTTTAATTGATTGTATATCGTAAATGAATTGTCATCTGAATGATCATCCACGATTATAACTTCCCAATTGCTATATGATTGCCTGTAAACACTCTCCAGGGCTTCTGCAAGGAAGCGGCCGTTGTTGTAATTGGCTATTAAGATTGAGAATAGAGGCGGATTCATGCGTTGCAATTTTTATTACAGACTTGTTCTATTAGTGTATTCAACTTCTTTAAATGCATATTCATACTGAAGTTTTCCATGATGTTTTTTCTTCCAGTCTCACCCATTTTAACGGCTTGCTGAGGATTTTCCAATATCCATATCATTTTTTCTGCCATCTCTTCCACATCATGTTCTTTTACCAGTAAACCTGTTTCACCATCGATAATCACATCTGGAATTCCGGCATGTATGGTCGATACAACAGGGAGTGCAGCGGCAGAGGCTTCCAAAATAGCTACAGGAGTACCTTCCATATCTCCGTTCGAAGCAGTTACCGAATGTTGTACATATCCCTTTACTTTAGCATAATAAGGCATTAAGTCTTCATGTTTGCATTTACCAAGAAAGCGGACGTTTGAATGTATCTTTAGATAATGTGATAAGTTGATGCATGCATTGAATAATGGGCCTTCTCCCGCGATATATAGTTTCGCATCAGGATATTTCTCTACTACCTTTTTGAATGCCAGAATGGTATAATATGGCGCTTTTTTATCTACAAATCTGCCTACTGCAAGGAATGCATTCTCTGTATATGCAGGAGTCTGATCGAAAAAAATGTCCTCAGGCCCATATGTTATGTATTCTAATTTTTCGGGAGGACACCCAAGAGATAACAACCGGCTATACATATATTTGGATACTGCTATTATCTTTGACGCATATTGGAACATCTCTGGATACAGGTCTTTGTATTCTTTAAGAATATCCGTCACAGATGCATCATATCCATGAAAATTTACGATTAAAGGTAATTCCAATTTTTTGCAGACTTTCATAACAGCAACACCCGAAGGTCCGTATTCGGCGTAAACGATATTTATTTCGTGTTTTCTGAAAGAATTAATTAACGCTTTTTCTTTCTCTGTATATTCCGGTTTTTTTCTGAGGATTTTTTCTTTTATATAGCGGATTATTCTCTCTTTTTTATTTAGTCCCAGCAAAGCTTCTTCTTCCAGAAAGACAGGAAGATATCCTCCATAATAAAACTTGACATTAGCATCAAAATATTTTTTATGATTCTGAATAAATGTTTCAGAATATGCGTTCTGGTTCGGAGATATGAGAGCTAAATTTATTTTCATTTTGCATACTTATTTTTGCGCTGATACAAATAGGTTTGTAATCATCAAACTTTCACGAAAATGAGAAGAAGGAGTGTCCTTTTTCAATAAATACTTAATTACAGGTTTTAACAAAATTGATAAAATATTCCTTTTTTTCGGAGACAATCCACTTCTTCTGACCCATAAGCCCAACATTTGAGCAAGACTTGCATGCCAGCCACCTCCTGCATAAATTTTAATGTCATTGAATCCGGCGTCTTTTAGAAGTCGGTTTAATGCGAAAGGAGTATATCTGTATTCATCATGCGGCGTCTCATGTAGAGGCCATAGAAATGGTGTCGTAAGAAATAGAAAGCCATCTTTTTTTAGTACTCTTTTCATTTCTTGTAATATAAGCTCTGGTTCGGGGCAGTGTTCCAAAACTTCAGTAGCCATAAGAGTGCTGTAACTTTCATCATCGAAAGGCATAGCCTTGCCATCCCATGTATAATCGGGTTTAACAGCCTCGTTATACACTATGGCCGTTTCAATATCTAATCCGATATATTTATTGATTTTGCTATTTTCAAGAATATATTTGCGATAAGGCATTTGCCCACAACCTACATCCAGTAATTCTCCTTTGAAATAAGGTAAACTGGATTTTAGTGCGTTGAAGATAGATGAGCGGATAAAATACCTGTCTAAATTGTCAGTAGTGAAAGGTATTTTTATAAAATTATCATATTTCTCAACCATATATCTTTAATTTATCTTTTCTATCTCCCAATAGGCGTCTTCTACATAAATAGCATTTCGTTTTCCCCAATAGTAGTCTCGAACCTCTTCAAAAATTTTGACTTCAAATGGGACAACATTTTCAAGAGTTTCGAATTTTTCTCTGGAGATTCTGTCAGAGTAATGAATAATTAAACTATAAGTATCTGGATATAGATGACTAAAGGGAATAACCGAGCTTAATCTATATGTTCCTTTTTCATCTCCAAAAGGAATCTCTTCATGCATATTTAATATATGAGTAACTGGGATTCCTTGTGAATTAATTATCTGATATGAAACAGCTGCTGATGGTATCTTATGGGGAGTGTATACGTCAATAACAATTTTCATAGGTTTCCCAAATTGCTGTATGTTACTTGGATGAGACGTAATGCATTCAACCTTAACAATATTTGGTTTATCTATTTTAGGATTTGCTGTATATACAAGTTCTCCAGAATTATTTAATGATAAATATTCTTGAATTATATTTTTTGTATTATCGATTCTATGTATTTTTCCGTTCACTAATAATACACAGTTGTTCGTTAAAGTAGATACCGATTGCATATTATGGCTCACAAACAACACCGTCCTCCCTTCTCCTCTCGATACATCCTGCATTTTTCCGATAGCTTTCTTCTGAAATTCGGCATCCCCAACAGCCAGTACCTCGTCAACTACCAGTATTTCAGGCTCAAGATGCGCAGCGATAGCAAAGCCCAAACGCACCATCATACCCGACGAATACCTTTTTGCCGGAGTATCAATATACCTTTCCACCCCCGCAAAAGCAATGATCTCATCGAGTTTTTCCGTTATTTCATGTTTGGTCATACCCATGATGGTGCCATTCATGTAGATATTTTCACGTCCGGTTAGTTCGGGATGAAAACCTGTTCCTACTTCCAATAATGAAGCGATCCTCCCTTTTGCTTTTATGCATCCGGTAGAGGGTGTCGTTACGCGCGATAATAATTTCAAGAGGGTGGATTTTCCGGCTCCGTTTCGTCCTATAATACCAACTACATCCCCTTGTTGCACCTCAAAATTTATATCCCTCAGCGCCCATACATATTGTCCTGTAGCTTTGGAACTTCTGTCATTGGCCTCACCTATTTTCAGGTATGGGTCTTCTTTGCCCCTTACAAGATGCCACCAGCGGTTGAGGTCGTGGCTGATAGTTCCCGTACCGACCACCCCAAGACGATATTGTTTCGATACGTTTTCAAATTTTATTGCTATATCTGACATTTTTCGTTTTTTTATTATACGACATCTATAAAGTTCCTCTCAACTTTATTAAAGACTCCCATTCCGGCGATCATCACTACCACCGTAACACCGAAACTGTAACTGAGTGAAGCCCACGAAAATTCACCCGTTCCCATAGTGGCAAACCTGAATGTTTCAACAATAGGGGACAACGGATTCAATGCTATAATCCACTTATATTCGCTGTATCTCTCCGACATGACCGATAAAGGATACACTATGGGGGTTATAAACATCCACAGAGATACCAGAAAACCAATAAGAATACCCACATCCCGGTACTTCGTGGTCATTGAAGAAATGATAATCCCAGTACCGATGGCAAAGCATGCAATCATCAGTATTAAAAGTGGAACCAGCAATATATATATATTAGGTGCGATACTTACGTCTTTAATGTATATATAATATAAATACATCACAATGAATGTTGCTATCTGAATGGCCAGTTTCAGCATCGTAGAGATTGCACCCGAAATGGGTACGACCATCCGGGGAAAATATACTTTGCTGAAAACACCCGCATTGCTAAGGAATGTGCCCTGAGCCCTGCCTAAGCACTCAGCGAAATAGTTCCAAAGCAATATCCCCGACATGTAGAATAGGGGTTGAGGCAAACCGTCTGTCGGGATATTTGCTATACCTCCGAACAAAAACATATATGTGATGGTCGTAAACAACGGTTGGATGATGTACCATAAGGGTCCTAGCACTGTTTGTTTGTATGCAGTTACGATGTCCCGGTGTATATACCTCTTTATGAGGTCTCTATACTTCCATATCTCACCGATATTCAGGGAAAAATTGTTTTCGCGAGGCTTTATTACAATATCCCAATACCCTTTCTCCGATTTCATTTAATATGATTTTTGTTTGTGTTCTACTGCTCAGCATGCAAAGGTAACTATTTTTGATGAATTATTCATTAAAACAATAGTTTAGATTGTGAATAATCTTGATTAATAGTTAATAAAAAAAACCTATATGAGTATCACTCATACAGGCTTCTGTAATCTTTAGCTGTTATAGCTCAGATTATTTCTTTGGTGCAGTAGCAGCAGCGATTGAATCTTCAATAGCTTTTGCAGCAGTAGCGATTGAATCTTCAATAGCTTTTGCTTTAGCAGCAGCTTCTTCAGCAGCTTGAACTGCAGCGATTGAGTCAGCAGTAGCTTTAGCTTTAGCTTCTTCAGCAGCTTTATTACTACATGATGCGAAAGAGATTGCAATAACAGCAACAGCAAATAATACTAATTTTTTCATTTTTCTTTTCTATTAAAACTTAAACGGTAAATGTATTTGAGTTATTTCTGATAACACGATGCAAAGATATATATATTTCTTTACATGTTGTATAGCATAATTATGTTTTTTTTAGTGTTTTTCTTATTTTTCTCCAAAATTATGTGTTTTTATATGTTCGCCGGAAATAACTGTTTAGTTTTCATAGAGATATCTTTTTATGCTTTTTTTAGGAGTTTTCTCAAACTCACTCGGGTATATCTGTATTGCCGTTATGTTTTCATAGCTTGCCAGCTGTTTATTCAGGTTTTGCCTGTTTTCTTCCATGATAGCCGGAAGCATTTCCTGCTCAACGTGTGCGGCATCCATTGTTTCGTAGTCGGGGTGAGTTAATGCGACCAGCTTTCCGTTCCGCTCAACTACAAGGCTTTCAAGTACAAACGGCATATTGTTTAAACGGGCTTCTATCTCTTCCGGGAATATGTTTTGTCCGCTTGGGCCTAACAACATTGTTTTGCTGCGTCCTCTGATAAATATCCTGTTGTTGCTGTCTATTGTCCCCAGGTCGCCTGTCCGCAGCCATCCGTCTTCGGTAAATGTAGCTTTGGTTGCCTCTTCATTTTTATAATATCCCATCATTACATTCTCACCTCTGACCTGAATTTCGCCTACGGTATTGTACGGATCGTCAGAGTCTATTCTGACTTCCATTATATTATCCAATATCTTACCGCATGATGTCGGGATGAAATCGTAGTTATGGTCGTATGAAATAAGGGGCGCGCATTCGGTCATTCCATAACCTACAGTAAACGGGAATTTTATTTTGTGCAGAAAAGCTTCCACTTCTTTGTTTAAAGCGGCACCGCCGATAATAACCTCATGGAAGTTGCCACCCAGTCCTTCCATCATGCCTTTTCGTATTTTTGAATATATCTGGTCTCTTACAATTGGTATTTTCAGGGCCATTTTAATGGCGGGCTTTTCTATTTTAGGGAGTATGGATTTCTTGTATATTTTTTCTATAACTAATGGTACGGAAATAATCAGATGAGGCTTTATCTCGGCAAAGGCTTCTGCCAGTATCTTCGGTGAAGGTGCTTTTCCCAATAAGGTCGTGTGCGAACCTTCGGTTAGGGAATAAAGAAACTCAAACGCACAGCCATAGGCATGTGCCAACGGTAGGAACGATACAATATTTTGTCCTCTGAACAAGAGCTTCAGGTAATGGGCATGTGTAATATTACCGGCCAGATTGTTGGCCGAAAGCATAACGCCTTTGCTGAACCCGGTTGTTCCTGAGGTGTAATTAATGAGCACAAGTTCCGAATTATCTACTTTGGTATAGTTGATGTTATCCTTTTTATATCCGTCGGGATATCTTTTTTTCATCTTTTCGTCCAATGAGTCGACAATAAAAGATAGCTTCTCTCCTTTTTGTTCATGCAGGCATTTGTACTTATTGTCATTTACGGAGAAGACGCCTCTTACTTTAGGCAGATAATCTTCGTCCAGGGAATCCCAAATCTGACTGCTGGAAAATAAAAGTACGGCTTCGGAGTGATTTATGATATGCTGTACACTGTCGGCATGAAAATCCTGTAATATAGGTACTATGACGCCCCCGTAGGTAATCACAGCCAGATAGGTTACACACCATGGTATATTGTTTTTGCCGATAAGGGCTATCTTATCACCTTTTTTTATCTGAGCTTCTTCCAAAATAATGTGTATACGGGCTATTTCGCAGGCTAGGTCCTTATAATACAGTGTTTTTTGTTCCGAGTAATCGGATAATCCTTTCAGTTCCCAGTTATTTTTGAAGCTGTTGGCATATAAATCGATCAGGTTTTCTTTAATCATGAAAATTGCTCATTTTAGGTGAATTTGTGCAAAAATAAATAGTCTCCTTATATTCTACAAGTATTTTATCGCTAAAATTGCGACAATTGTTGTAATTTTGTACTCTTTTAAAATGCGGGTTCATTCGAATTTGGCGCTATATGGTTTAATGCCAGATGGATGTATGATTTTCCCGGAATTTTATCTGTATGGTAAACAGCCTGATATTTTCGGATGTTTAATTTATGGTTCTTTGAAAGTTGGAAAAAGTAATAATATAAAGTCTGTATTTCGTGTTACTTTTGTTACTTTTTGATATAGTTACGAGTTACTTCGCCCTTCGGGCAGTTACAAGATACGAGTAGACAAGATACGAGATACAAGATACGAGTTGTTAACTGATGACTGTTCACTGTTTTCTGTAAAGTCGCTTCCTGCCATTGGCACACCGGCATATTATTAGTTAATCAGTGCATCGATTTCTGTTACTTTTGTTACCTTTTAACTATATATTGCAAAAGAAGGTTAATTTAATGAAGGTTTTGGCAGGTTGATAGTTAACATACAGGTAGCTCGTAATTTGAACCTGTTACCTTGTTTATATAAGATTTTTATGGTTTTTTAGATATACAATACTGGAGTTGACAATGGAAACTTGTCAGCTAAAAGCTAAATACAATGATAGATAATTCGATATTTGAAAATAAAAAGGCAGCCTATCTCACATTAGGATGTAAATTGAACTTTGCCGAGACCTCGGCCATCGGGAAACAGCTTTCGCAGGTTGGTGTCCGTCGGGCAAGAGAGGGGGAAACAGCGGAGATATGTGTAATAAATACCTGTTCGGTTACTGAATTTGCAGATAAAAAATGCCGTCAGGCCGTTCGGAAATTAATTAAAGAGAATCCCGGGGCATATGTGATCGTGACGGGCTGTTATGCTCAGCTCAAGCCTGAAGATATAGCCGGGATCGAGGGCGTCGATATCGTGTTGGGTTCTGAACAGAAGCTTGACGTAGTTGCTTATCTGGATGAATTGAAGAAGAAAGATAAAGGAGTAGTCCATACGTCGAAAACGAATAAAATAAAATCTTTTGTACCTTCCTGCTCGCAGGACGACCGTACCCGCTATTTTCTGAAAGTGCAGGATGGCTGTGATTATTTCTGTTCTTTCTGTACCATACCTTTTGCCCGTGGGCGTAGCCGTAATGGTACAATTGAGAGTATGGTAAAACAGGCTCAGGAAGTGGCGGCAAAAGGAGGAAAAGAAATTGTGCTTACGGGGGTGAATATCGGTGATTTCGGACGTACGACCGGAGAAACGTTTTTCGACCTGGTTAAAGCGTTAGATGAGGTGGATGGCATTGAGCGTTATCGTATATCTTCTATTGAACCTAATTTGCTGACGGATGAAATTATAGATTTTGTGTCAAAATCGAAGCGTTTTGCGCCACATTTCCATATTCCGCTGCAATCAGGCTCCGATGCTGTATTGAAATTGATGCGCCGCCGGTATGATACAGCACTGTTTCGTCACAAAGTGGAAAAAATTAAAGAGATTATGCCCGATGCATTTATCGGGGTGGATGTAATTGTAGGTACAAGGGGAGAAACGGATGAATATTTCGAAGAAACCAGACGGTTTCTGGAAGGTCTTGATTTTTCTCAGCTACATGTTTTTACATATTCTGAACGCCCGAATACACAAGCCTTGAAGATAGAGCACGAGGTAGACCCCAGGACAAAACATGCCCGATGCAAGGTTTTGCTGGATCTATCGGATAATAAACTGGAAGCGTTTTACCAGTCGCAGCAGGGCACACAGCGTAAGGTGTTGTTTGAGCATGCACAACATGATAATATGATGTATGGATTTACCGAGAATTATGTGAAAATAGAGACGCCGTATCAGGCGGGTAAGGCAAATGAAATAAAAATAGTTACCTTAGGGGACTTTAATAAAGTAAAAACAGCACTGGTAGAAAATTAAGGAATGAACAGACTGTTATATTATATACTATATATATGGATGTATTTACATGCCCTTCTGCCATTCAGGGTATTGTATATATTATCCGACATGCTTTATTTTTTCGTCTATAAAATAGCCGGTTATCGCTTGAAGGTAGTCAGGCTCAATCTGGAAGCCAGTTTTCCGGAGAAAACAAAACAGGAAAGATTGGCCATAGAGCAGGAGTTCTATCATCACTTTTGTGATTATTTTGTTGAAACATTGAAGATGCTGCATATATCTGATGAAGAAATGCAAGCGCGGATGCAGTTTGAGAATGTGGAGCAAATAAAAGAGTTGATGAAAGATGGAAATTCTGTTTTGATGTATCTTGGACATTATTGCAACTGGGAATGGGTCACATCTATAAATCTGGTCTTTAGGCAAGAAGGTAAAATCCTGGGTGAGATTTATAAGACATTGAAAAATAAAGCGATGGATGATTTGTTTCTCAAAATACGTAGTCGCTTCGGATCTCTGGCTATTGCCAAACAAGATACATTCCGGGTTATTGTAAAACTCAGGAACGAAGGAAAACAGATCTTGATCGGTTTTATGGCAGATCAAACACCTGCATGGCGGAATATTCACTACTGGACTCCTTTTCTAAATCAGGAAACCCCTGTATTTACAGGAGTGGAGCGTATTGCAAAGCAAACCGGTTTTGCGGTTGTTTATCTGGATATGGAGAAAATAAAGAGAGGGCATTATAAGGCTACCGTTCGTCTGATTACAGATGATCCTAGGGAAGAACCGGAAAATAATATTACAGAGACATATATCAGGGCTATGGAAAAGACCATCCTTCGCAATCCGGCTTACTGGCTCTGGACTCATAAGCGTTGGAAACGTACACGTGAAGAAGTGGAAGCAATGCAGCAACAAAAATGAATAAAGTAGCAGTTGTTATTCTTAACTGGAACGGCAGGGCGCTTTTAGAGCAATTCCTGCCTTCCGTGGTACAATATACTACATATGCCGATGTGGAGCTCATGGTGGCTGATAATGGTTCTACAGACGGTTCTATTGCATTTCTTCAATCTGTATATCCTCAGATTACCCGGATAGTCTTGCCCGGGAATTACGGCTTCGCCGGTGGATATAACAAGGCTTTACAGGAGGTGAATGCCGAATACTATGTCCTGCTCAATTCGGATGTAGAAGTAACTGAAGGCTGGCTGTTGCCGATAATAAATCATTTGGATAATAATAAAGATATCGTTGCGGCCCAACCCAAAATTCTTGCCCAGAGAAATAAAGCGTACTTCGAATATGCAGGGGCATCGGGGGGATTTCTCGATAAATACGGTTATCCTTTTTGCCGTGGGCGTATCTTTATGCATGTGGAGGAAGATAAGGGGCAATATGATGAGCCTGTTGACGTGCTTTGGGCTACAGGTGCCTGTTTGTTTATCCGCTCTAAAGATTTTTTTGAGGCAGGAGGCTTTGATGCTTCGTTTTTCGCTCATATGGAAGAAATAGATCTTTGCTGGCGTTTGAATTGCCGTGGAAAACGGATTGTATGCCTGCCCTCATCGGTTGTTTACCACGTAGGTGCTGCTACATTGAAGAAAGAAAGTCCGCGCAAGACTTTTCTCAACTTTCGTAACAATCTGATTATGCTCTATAAGAACCTGCCGCAGGAAAAGTTGAAGAGAGTGATGGTAGCCCGTCTCATTCTTGATTATATAGCGGCTGTTCAATTTGCTATTACCGGAAAATATGCCAATGCCAAAGAGGTTATCCGCGCACACAAAGACTTTTATGATAACAGAAGGTCATATCGTCAGGCGCGTCTCGAGAATCTGCAAAAGAGGGTGACGGAGGAGATCGAAGCCATTTACCCGAAAAGTATTCTTTCTGCATATTACCTGAAATGGGTGAGAACTTTCTCTAAACTACAGGGTTTTTGATTAACTTATAATTATTCTGCATATCAGGATTGTTTATATGCACTTTTTCAGAGAATCTTTATCTATAGTTGTGAGCGTATGACTTTTATACAGGCTCCTCGTTCTTTGAAAAATTGATATACCATACATATGATGAAAAAAACGGTAATGATCTGCCTTCTGTTATATTCTGGAGGGAAATAATTCGCCTGCGCCCTTAATTTATTCTAAAATTGATATCTCTGTTTATTTTTCTTGTATATTTGAATGTTTTTATTAACTGAAATATGAAAAGGGTTTTCTCTGTACTATGTTTACTTCTGTTTCTTTCTGTATCGGTTAAGTCCCAGGAAGAGAAGCCCAAGACGTATATAGATATAGCCGCTATATATGAAGGTGATACCATTGCCGTGGTTCAGTTGAAGCCTGTTTATATTTTTGGACAGATCAAATTTAAAAATAATAAGGAAAGGCAGGAATACTCTAAATTGGTACGGGATGTAAAGATAGCATATCCTTATGCCAAAACAATAGCATACTCCATCGTTGAGACTTATGAATATATGGAGACCTTACCTACTGAAAAGGCTAAGCAAAAATATCTGGAAGATGTGCAAAAGTACATGATGGACGAGTATAAGCCTAAGATGAAAAAGATGACCAAGAATCAGGGTAAAATATTGGTAAAGCTTATCGACCGTGAATGCAATACTCCTTCTTACAATATTGTAAAAGCTCTTGTCGGCAGTTTCAAGGCGGGAGTATATAACGCTTTTGCGGGGCTTTTTGGTAATAGCCTGAAAACGAGGTATGACCCTAATGATAAGGATGCATCAATAGAAGCTATTGTTATCCAGATAGAACAGGGTACTATTGACTATAATTACGCCCGTAATTATCACGGATTCAGATAAAACTGCAAATAAGACAAAATAAAAGAGAGTAAGTTTCCTTGCTCTCCTTATCCATTGAACTTTCGGTTAAGAACCTTTTTAACCTAAGTAGCTTTTTAATAATTTGCTTCGTGAATTCTGACGCAGGCGCTTGATCGCTTTTTCCTTGATTTGACGTACACGTTCCCGTGTGAGTTGGAATTTATCACCAATTTCTTCCAGGGTCATTTCCTGATATCCGATACCGAAGAACATTTTGATAATTTCACTTTCTCTTTCTGTCAATGTTGATAATGCACGCTCGATTTCTTGTTGAAGCGATTCGTTTATCAACATACGGTCAGCAATTGGGGCGTCGTCATTTACAAGTACATCCAACAAGCTGTTGTCCTCACCTTCGACAAAAGGTGCGTCCATAGAAATGTGTCGTCCTGAAACTTTCAGCGAATCGGCGATTTTATCAACCGGTATGTCCAATTGCTCGGCAAGTTCTTCTGCTGACGGTTTGCGTTCGTTTTCCTGCTCGAATTTGGAGAAAGCCTTGCTGATTTTGTTCAGCGAACCCACCTGATTGAGAGGAAGGCGTACGATACGCGATTGTTCTGCTAATGCCTGCAATATAGATTGGCGAATCCACCATACTGCGTAACTGATAAATTTAAACCCTCTGGTTTCGTCGAATTTTTCTGCAGCTTTGATAAGTCCCAGATTTCCCTCGTTGATTAAGTCGGGTAAGCTTAACCCTTGATTTTGGTATTGTTTTGCAACAGATACAACAAATCTAAGGTTAGCCCTTGTGAGTTTTTCGAGTGCGGCCCTGTCACCTTTTTTTATGGCTTGAGCCAACTCTACTTCTTCCTCGACTGTAATCAGGTCTTCACGACCAATTTCTTGCAAATACTTATCCAGAGATGCACTCTCACGATTTGTAATTGACTTCGTAATCTTTAACTGCCTCATATATAAATATATATGTTAAAATGTCCCAAAAATGTTTGCAAATATAGTAAAAATAATGCTATATATGGCTATCTGTTTGGGCCGAATGTCAGATAGCTTTAGTTAATAATACTCAATTGTTGTTTTTGCTTACTTACTTAAAGTTTATATCTAAGTTATATACAAAATAAATAACGCTTAAGTAAGATGTTTAGTTTTTACTTAAGCGTTATTTGATATTTGTTAAGTTAATATTACTCGCTTAAGTCGACAGCGTAATATTTCCTTGATCCGTTAGCAGTTATTCCGGTTATGAATAGCGCCTTATCCTGGCTGTTGGCTGTTGTGGTGATAATGCGTTCCACTTCGCTGGCCGAAGATACTGGTTGATTGTTGATTTTCTGTATGATAAATCCTTTGGCAATACCTTCTTTATGGAATTTGCCGCTACTATCTACACCGGCCACTTCTACGCCGTAGCTAACACCCAAAGCTTTCTTCCTTTCGGCAGTAAGATCTTTGAATGCCGCCCCTACGATGGCTATGCCGTCTTCTTTCTTTACAACCGAAGTGCTGCCGGCACTGTTTTTGAGGGTTACATCGAATGTCTTGGTTGAAGCTCCGCGTACTATATCTACTTTAACTTTGTCTCCCGGACGGAACCTGTTTACTTGTTCCTGTAATTCGCTTACTGTTTTTACCTTCACGCCGTTCACTGCTGTGATAACATCACCTTCTTCTATTCCGGCCTGTTTGGCAGGGCTCATATCTGCAAATCCCCCAACATAAGCACCTTCGTTTATTTTCAGGTTCTTTGTTTTTTCAGGATCAGCTTCTTTTGCCGCAGCAACTTCGCCTATCTGTACGCCAAGAACAGCACGTTGGACGGCACCGTATTCTTTGATGTCGGCCACTACTTTTCCGGCAATCGAAATAGGTACGGCAAATCCATATCCGGAAAAGTCACCGGTCTGAGAGTAGATAGCAGTATTGATGCCTATCAGTTCACCATTGGTGTTGACTAATGCTCCACCGCTGTTACCCCTGTTGATGGCTGCGTCGGTTTGTATATACGACTGGATACTCATATCTACGCCGTTGCGGCTCCCTCCACTTATGTTGCCACGGCCTTTGGCACTAACAATTCCGGCTGTAACGGTAGATGTCAGGTTGAATGGATTTCCTACTGCCAATACCCACTCCCCAACTTTCAGATTGTCGGAGTTCCCGAATGGGATATATGGAAACTCTTTGCCTTCGATCTTCAGTAGTGCTATATCGGTCACAGGGTCTGTTCCTACCAGTTTTGCCGTATATTTACTGTTGTCGTTCAAAGTAACTTCTATCTCGTCGGCTTTATCGATAACGTGATTATTAGTGATTATAAACCCGTCGGCAGAGATTATAACACCCGATCCGAAGCCTACGCTTGGCTGAGGTTGTCCGTAACCCTGTTCCCCACGGTCACCGAATCCGAAGAAATATTCGAATGGGTCGATCATCCGTTGGCGTCCCTGACCTTGTGAAGCCTGAGCCTTCACTGTAGACTTGATGTGTACTACTGCATGAATAGAATTTTCTGCAGCTTTTGTAAAATCAGGATAGCCGTCAGCAGTCAGGCTTGCCAGATGTATGCCTTTCTGATCAAATTCGGTTCCGTAATTATAAGTATCAGCAGCGCTGTATCCTCTTTTGTAGTCCATGAAGCTATACATGCCATATGTAGCTCCTATACTCACTAATGCAACCACAACATAGGTTGAAATATTCTTCCAAAATTTTTTCATATGCAAGTATCGTTTAAATTGTTTATTAATTCACTTTATTTTTATTTCAAATGTAAACACAAAAAGTGTACACTTAGTGTGGGGTAACTCTATTTTTTAACACTTTTAACCGAGACGAAAATCTTTATTGCAATTTTAACAATTCGACCGGACTTTTTGTCAGTTTAACGTAAATGTTCTAAAGGAAAAGATGGCAATCTTTTGAAAAAACGTATCTTTGCGCCCAAAATAAGGATGCAGATTTTTTGTCTGACCTTAAGGGATAATTCATTCAGTTAATGAAATTTTTAAATGAGAAAAACTTTACATACTTTCCTTATATTGATAACGGTATTGCTCATATTATTCCTATTGTCAATAGTTTCTATAAAAATAGGCTTCTTTCCTCTGGAAAATCAGTCTTTCAAAGAACTTTTTCAGATAGCAAACGCACTGTCGGGAGTCAATTATATCATTTTCTTACTTATATTGGTCATCTCTATCTTTATCAGTGTTTACCATATAATAAAGATAAATTTATTTTATCTTCATATGGTATCTTTCTGTTCGTACATCGGCAGGGCGATAAAGAGTATATGGAACGATTTGAAGGACAGGTATGTGTTGTTGATATTGCTTCCGCCCCTTATCGCATCCATCTATTTCGCTATTGTATTGCCGATATCGTATGACGAGGCACTTACCTATGTCGATTTTACAAATAATCCTGTCTTATATTGTATATCGTCTTATCCGGCACCGAACAACCATGTCTTTCATTCTATAATAACGCATATAACCAAGCATATTCCGTTTTTTGATATCTTATTCCGCTTACGGATATCATCGGTTGTTGTCTCTATTCTGACATGGGTTATTGCTTATTCTTTTGTCAAAAGATACTATTCGAGGAAAGTGGCATTGTTTTCTGTTGCCATTTCTTCCATGTTATTCATGTCCATCTATTATAGTTATATGTCGAGGGGATATGCTTTGGTAGCTTTCTTCTTTGTCATATCTCTGTATGCTACATTTAATATAATAAAGTACGGCAGCCGGAATAAAGATTGGGCTATATTCTCTATATGCAGTGTTCTCGGATTTTATGCTGTGCCATCTTATCTTTATCCCTTTGTTACCCTTAACTTTGTTATTTTGCTCTATAACTATAGGAATATAAGGCAGCAATTTGTATTCAATGTATTTATAACATTGGCGACACTGCTTTGCTATATGCCGATTATATTGCATCAGGGTTTCGGAGTGTTATCCATTACTCCGGGAGACCGTATGGGGGTATTAAGCTTGTTTCCTCTTTTCTTTAGGAATACATTCAGTGAGATTTATGGCCTGCACCTCATATACACTTTTATTGCCATCGGTATACCGTTTATAGTTGCCCTGTTGAAAAAAAAGAAGGAAATTCTTAAACTTTGGATTATTTTTGGTTTGGCCCCGGTTGTCCTGTTGGCAATACATTCGGTGATCCCTTTCCCGCGTACGTTTATATACTATGGCTTTATCGTTGTTTTCCTGATGGGGATATCGGTGTCGGAATATATAGAAAAGATACCTGTAAAATGGCTTACTGTTATGCTTCTCGTATTGCAGGCAGGGTTGTTTTATAACTTCAAAAATAATATTGAAGAATACGAAAGTTTTAATATCGGCTTTCACGATGTAAGCGAGAAATTTATCGAAGAAGGTAAAACTTTTTATGTACTTAGCGGACTGAATATAGAGAGCCATAAATTTGAGATGATGCTGAGGGGATACGATTACAGTAAATCAAAATATGACAGGATATTCACAGACTTTGAAAACTTCAGGCTGGTGAATACAGATACCCTGAAGGGCAATTTTGATTATATCGTTATCGACAGGCCCTGGGATAAGACAGAGAAGAGAAAGCCTGTTTATTCCAATAAGACATTGAATGTATATATAATGGAATAATTAGATATATGGGGGCTTCTATCCTGTTTATTATAGCTGTATATTTTGCGGTACTTTTGCTGATATCCCACATTGTGAGCAGAAAAGACAGCAATAATGACGCGTTCTTCCTTGGGAACAAAAAATCTCCCTGGTATATCGTTGCTATAGGTATGCTGGGCGACTCTATTTCGGGAGTGACTTTTGTCTCTGTTCCCGGCATGGTGGGGCAATTCGACATGACATACATGCAGATGGTCTTAGGCTTTTTCCCCGGATATCTCATTGTGGCCTTTGTGTTATTACCCTTATATTACAAACTCAACCTGACTTCTATTTATGGCTACCTGCAACAGCGTTTTGGCTTGTTCTCATATAAAACAGGGGCGTCATTCTTTATATTATCGCGAATTGTAGGAGCGGCCTCTAAATTATATCTAATCGTATTGATCCTGCAGACATTGGTTTTCGACCAGTGGAATATTCCGTTTTATGTAACGGTTATCGTTATTGTAGCCCTGATATGGACTTACACGCACCGAAGCGGGATGAAGACAATCGTCTGGACCGATGCCTTGCAAACTATATGCCTGCTGGCGGCATTAGGCCTTATCATCTGGCAGGTGGCTTCGAAGATAGGATTCGATATTTCGCAGGTTGCTGATACTATTCAGAGTAGCAGACATAGCCGCATCTTTGTTTTTGATGACTGGGTGTCGAAGCAAAACTTTTTTAAGCAGTTCTTTAGCGGAATACTCATTGTGATAGTCATGACGGGTCTGGATCAGAATATGATGCAGAAAAATCTGACATGCAAGACCCTTAAAGATGCCCGGAAAAATATGGTCAGTTACGGATTTGGCTTTATTCCTATGAATTATCTGTTTCTGTCGCTGGGTATATTGTTGCTCGCATTTGCAACCCAATATGGGATTACACTTCCGGATAATCCGGACCAGATATTACCGATGTTAGCGACCGAATATTTAGGTATGCCTGTACTGATCTGTTTTACCATCGGTATTATCGCCGCGTCTTTTTCCAATGCAGATTCTGCGTTGACTTCTCTTACTACCTCAGTGTGTGTGGATCTGCTGAATGTGGAGAAGAAGGAGGCCGAAGAGGCTAAAAAGATAAGGGGTAGGGTGCATCTGCTTGTCTGTATTGTATTTTTACTGGCTATCTTCTTTATTGACCATATAAATCAGACGAGCATACTGGATACTATTTATAAAGCGGCGTCATATACTTACGGACCTTTGCTGGGACTATTCTTTTTCGGTCTGTTTACAAAGATAAATATAAAGGACAGGTTTGTCCCTGTTGTCTGTATTCTTGCCCCTCTGTTAAGTTATGCCTTAGAATATACTTTACTACATACTTTGGACTACAGGGTGGGATATGAGATACTTCTTCTGAATGGTTTACTGACCGCAGCCGGATTATTCCTCTTGTCAAAAAAGGGTAATGAGATCAAAATTGGGTTGAATTGAAAAAGTAACAAAGGTAACAGATATATCAGTGAACAGTGAACAGTAAACAGTAATGTAGCTTTCTCAACTTATGACTTACTACTTATTACTTAAAATTTACTACTTGTTAAAAGGTAACAAAAGTAACAGTCTTTTTAGCCTTTGTGCCCTTTGTGATTCCCTTCGTGTACTTAGTGGTTAAAACTCTTCCACAAGGGGCACAAAGATTTACACAAAGAGCACTATATAAAAAGTAACAAAAGTAACAGATATATCAGTGAACAGTGAACAGTCATCAGTCAACAACTTGTATCTCGTGTCTTGTCTACTCGTATCTCATATAACTTTCAACTTACTACTTGTTAAAAGGTAACAAAGGTAACACTTATTTCAGTTAACAGTCAGCAGTTAACAACTCGTATCTCGTATCTTGTCTACTCGTAACGCGTAACTGCCCTAGGGCGAAGTAACTTGTAACTATAAAAAAGGTAACAAAAGTAACACCTTTTTAGATATTTTTCCGGTGTTACTTTTCTGCAATCTTATAATTGATAATAAATAATTTCAAAGAACGACAAGATTATCGTTGTCTTTAATCTTATTATATAGATAAACCTTTTTACTTTTCTCAATGCAAATATAAAATAAGTAGGGACGGTAATTTACCGTCCCTAATAACTATTTAATAGAATAAATATCACTTTATCTTTTCCATTATCTCATGCAATGCATTCGACAAGCCTTCTATATTCTTTCCTCCTGCAGTAGCAAAATGAGGTTGCCCGCCTCCGCCGCCTTGGATATGTTTAGCTGCATCACGGATTATCTGAGAAGCATTTAGTTCGTGATCCTTCACCAGATCGTCACTAATCATCAATGTAAGCATCGGCTTATTTTCATATTGGGTAGCCCCAACGAAAACTGAATTGACAGGGAACTGGCTCCTGATCTGGAATGCTATATCTTTTGCAATATCAGCAGGGAATGGTCCGGCTAAAGAATATATATCTATACCGTTGATAACCTGTTTTTTCTTTATTAAAGCGTCCTTTACCTGAACGATTTTTTCCTTGACGTATTCATCCACCTGTTTTTTAAGTTCTGAATTTTCTTCGAGGAATTTCTGGAGAGCCTGAGTCAGATTAGGCGTATTGTTGAAGAATGATCTCACTTCGGTCAATATATCCTGTTGCGTATAGAAGTAGTTTTCACACGCCTCGGCTGTAATAGCCTCTATGCGGCGTACACCGGCGGCAATAGAGCTTTCATTCACAATACGGAATGATCCGATACGGCCCGTAGATGAAATATGTGTACCCCCGCAAAGCTCTACGGAGTCACCGAAGCGTATAACCCGTACGTCATCACCGTATTTTTCGCCAAACAGGGCCATCGCTCCCATTGCCCTGGCTTCGGAGATAGGGACATGGCGTTTCTCATCGCGGGTAATATCCTCGCGTATTTTTGCTGTTACAAACCGCTCCACTTTACGTATCTCCTTATCCGTCAGTTTCTGGAAATGTGAGAAGTCGAAACGCAGAACACCGGGAGATACATATGAACCTTTCTGTTCCACATGGTTTCCCAGTATTTCGCGAAGGCCTTCGTGCAATAAGTGTGTCGCGGTATGATTACACTCGGTAGCGGTACGGTTCTTCGTGTTGATGCGTGCAATAAATGTAGCTGTCACATCTTCGGGTAATTTAGCAGAGAGATGAACCGCCAGGTTGTTCTCACGTTTTGTATCAGTGATTTCTATTTTCTCATCATCATGTATCAACCAGCCGCTGTCGCCGACCTGTCCGCCCATTTCGGCATAGAAAGGTGTGCGGTTAAGCACTATCTGGTAAAATTCATGATTCTTTTGTTTTACTTTCCGGTAGCGGAGTATCTCCGTTTCACATTCCGTGAAATCGTATCCGAAGAATTCCGGGTCGCCTTCTTTCAGAACTACCCAGTCGCCTGTTTCCACAGCGGCGGCATTACGGGCACGGTCTTTTTGCTTCTGCATCTCCGCCTTAAAGCCGTCGTTGTCTACGGTCATACCGTTTTCGCGAAGGATAAGCTCTGTAAGGTCGAGCGGGAAGCCGAATGTATCATATAGTGTAAAAGCGTCGGCGCCATTCAGTTCCGTTTTATTTTTCGCTTTTGTATCGGATATTTGCTTGTCGAGTAATTTAATACCTGTCTCGAGTGTGCGCAGGAATGATTCTTCCTCCTCCTTTATCACTTTCTCTATCAGCGTTTGTTGTTGGATAAGTTCCGGATAAGCCCCGCCCATAGTCTCTATCAGGGCAGAAATGAGCTTGTACATAAATGCCTTATGCTGGTCGAGGAATGTATATCCGTAGCGAACGGCACGGCGGAGAATACGCCGGATTACATAACCTGCTTTAGCATTCGATGGTAATTGCCCGTCGGTAATTGAGAACGCGATGGTCCGGATATGGTCAGCAATGACACGCATAGCGATGTCTTGTTTTTCATCCTGTCCGTAAGTGCTTCCGGTTAATCCCCCGATAGCTTTTATAATGGTCTGGAATACATCAGTATCATAATTGGAAGTTTTCCCCTGTACTGCCATACATAGCCGTTCGAATCCCATACCGGTGTCGATTACTTTTGCAGGTAGCGGTTCCAGTGATTTGTCAGCTTTACGGTTAAATTGCATGAATACAAGATTCCATATTTCAATCACTTGCGGATGGCTTTCATTTACAAGGGTCAGTGCGTCAACCTTTGCGCGTTCTTCGTCGGGACGTAAATCTATATGTATTTCCGAACATGGACCACACGGTCCGGTATCTCCCATTTCCCAGAAATTGTCTTTCTTATTTCCGTTTATAATGCGGTCTTTGGATAGGTATTGCTCCCAGTATCCGGCAGCTTCGTCGTCGCGTGACAGGCCTTCTTCGGGACTGCCTTCGAATACCGTTACATATAAACGGTTCTTATCCAGCTTGATAACTTTAGTCAGATATTCCCATGCCCATTCTATAGCCTCTTTTTTGAAATAGTCGCCAAAAGACCAGTTGCCAAGCATTTCGAACATCGTATGGTGATATGTATCGTGGCCGACTTCTTCAAGGTCGTTATGCTTGCCGCTAACACGAAGGCATTTCTGTGAGTCCGCCACACGTGGATATTTAATAGGCGCATTTCCCAGAATAATGTCTTTGAACTGGTTCATACCCGCGTTTGTAAACATCAGAGTAGGGTCATCCTTGATAACCATCGGGGCTGACGATACTATCTGGTGTCCTTTGGAAGCAAAGAAAGATTTGAAAGAGTCACGAATTTCTTTAGAAGTCATCATAGTTTTAATGAGTCAATTTATAATATGCCGATGTGCCGATTTATTCTACCTGATAACTTATAATATTGGCATATTGGCACATTTTCACATTAGCATATTTATATTAGTAATTTCAATTTGCAAAAATAGTTCAAAAACTTTACTTTTGTCGAACTCTCTAAACAAAATATCGGAGAAGTACTAAAAATGAAGCGAAAAGTATACTATCGTTACAATCCGCAAACTCTCACATATGAACGGATTTATCCTGGCATGAAGGATAAAGTTATCACCGTTTTCCGTCATTTGATATCGGGCATAGTGGTTGGGATAGGAGCTTTGATAGCATTTGTTTATTTCTTTGGTACCCCTTGGGGAGAGGCTCAGAAAAAAGAAAATCAACTCATACTTACACAGTATGAAGTATTGTCGAGGCGGGCCGACGAGATGTCTAAAGTTTTGAGGGATATACAGCAGCGTGACGATAATCTGTACAGGGCTATTTTCCATGCCGATCCTATTCCTACATCTATAAGGACATCGGGAGTAGGTGCCCCGGGCAGATATGATTACCTGACGGAATTGTCCAGTCCGGAGCTTATTATTCAGACAACGAAGAAGATAGACTATATTTCAAAGCAGATCTATATCCAGTCGAATTCTTTCGATGAAGTACTGGGTATGGCAAAAAATCAGAAAGACCGTCTTAAACATATACCAAGCATTCAGCCGGTTCCTGATAAATTTCTGAAACAGATAGCGTCAGGATATGGTACGCGTATAGACCCTATTTACGGAACAGCCCGTTTCCATGCGGGAATGGACTTTGCATCCAATATAGGTACTCCCGTATATGTCACGGGTGACGGGGTGGTTACCCTTGCCGACTGGAAGCAAGGTTACGGTAAGTGTATTATAGTTGACCACGGTTACGGCTATGAGACTTTGTATGCGCATTTGAATGATTATAAAGTGCGTTATGGCCAGAAGGTTACACGTGGGGAGCAAATCGGTGAGGTAGGGAATACCGGAAAGTCTACCGGCCCGCATCTTCACTACGAGGTTCATGTAAGGGGTGTTCCCGACAATCCGGCAAAGTATTACTTTATGGACTTATCTCCGGAAGAGTATGACAAGATGTTGCAGATAGCCGCTAACCACGGACAGGTAATGGATTGATGTCAGTTAACAGTTAGCAGTAAACAGTAAAAAAAAGCTAAGAGCTATCGGCTAATAGCTAACGGCTAAAATATGAAAATTGATTTAGAAAATAGTAACCGTTTGTACTATTCCATCAAAGAGGTTGCAGTCCACTTTGGTGTAAATGAATCATTGCTTCGTTTTTGGGAGACCGAATTTGATATAATCAATCCACGGAAGACAGATGGCGGCGCCCGCCAATATACCAGGAAGAATATTGAAGATATTGCAGTCGTATATCATCTTGTAAAAGAAAAAGGGCTGACCCTGGAGGGCGCCCGTCAGACTTTGAAACAAAGAAAAGATGAGGAAACACGCAAGGTACAGGTCATACAGAAACTGGAACAGATAAAGAAGGAACTGGAAGACCTGGAGCGTGAGTTCGATAATACCCTTGACTGAAAACGTTCTATACCGGTTTTATAAAAGACCAGTGATTATGGATAATCTTCCATTCATTTGCTACTAACTTATAAACCTCAGTACAGTTCCACTTATATACCGTTTCCCCTGTGTATGATAGCAGATTATAAGTTAAGACCGCCATTTCATCTGTAGCCTGTACCACAGGTTCGATCATTTCATACTTATCTACCAGCACCTTACCTCTCATTTCCTCGTAAAGAGTTTCTATTTTATCGAAGCCATCCGATCTTTTCTCCAGAAAAGGGTCGAAATAAGTGAAGTCCGGAGTGTATAGCTCCAGATAGCCCGACGGATTACCGTTGTTCCATTTCTCTAATGCGGCTGTTTCCAGTGCGATAATCTTTGTTGCGATGTTTTTGTGATTCATGTTTGTAATGATTTAAATTATTTCATTACAAAGGTATTATCTCGCTGTAGAATGCTGGTAATGCATATGCTGGGGAAAATAGCACTTTTTATGGTTTATTGGTATTTCGGTATTGTAAAGGTGTATGGCCTGTTTGTTTCCTGAAAAAACGGATAAAGTATGATGTATTTTCGTAATTGAGAGACGCAGCTATGTCTGATATGGAATCGGATGTATATAAGAGCATTTTTTTTGCTTCTTGTATAAGCTTATTCTGAATAACTTGTTTGGCGCTAATCCCCATTGCCGATTTTATCAGTTCGTTCAGATAATTTGGAGTAATACAGAGTTTGTCTGCATAATGACGGATAGAATGGTTTTGCTTATATCCGATGTCTACAAGTTTTATAAAAGTGTCGGCATGTCTGTTTTTTACGTTTTCGGTATTACCGGAAGATGAATTTCTAAGGATATAAATTCTGTCCAGTGATTTCAGTATCTGATATAGTAACGCTCTTAGTATATGCTTATCTTTTTCTTTATAAGAGTCTATTTCCTGTTTGATCTCATTTATCAGCCGGATAATGTGCGCGGCTTCTTCTTTAAGGCTTAATTTATTAAAAGCATGCGAGCCTTTGAAATATGATAAGTGCTCCAGAAAATCAGGATCATTAAAGAAGGTGAGCAGAAATTCTTTTTCAAATATGAGGGCGTAACCGTCTGTAATATTATCGATGTCCCACCAGCGTATCTGATTGGGTGAGGAGAATATGATATCCCCTTTCCGGACATAATATTCCTTTTCATCAATTTTAAACTTGCCATAGCCATCTGTAATCAGGGTAATGTCATAGTATCCCAACCTATGGATTGCATCCTCTTTCAAATATTTCTTTATATTCTTTAGCCGGACAACATCAATTAACAGCTCTTCGCCATATTTGGTTTTATGGAAGGCGTATTGTTTGATCCGGTACATAAGATATACGTTTAATGGCTTTTGTAATGCCTTTTAAAATTGGAAATAGATAAACGGCTGAGGGCCGCTCGACATTGTAGCATACACCAGCCAGAATGCTAATCCGGCCAATCCTGCTTTGAATACCAACGGAGTACTGTTGAACCCGGCTTTTACCAGATTTACAAACTTCTCAGGTAAGAAATGCATAACATATCCTATGGCGACAAGGATAAATACATTCTTGTATCCTTCGAGAACAACCAGCCAGTCGTGTGGTGCGAATGTCAGGTTGCCGATACTCATAATCACGTCACCGGCCAGTTCGAAACTACCCGCGCGGAAGAATATCCAGCAGAAGGCCACGAAGTGGAATGTGAGCAATATGCAGATGATACGGGTAAAACGGTTGTCCGGTACTTTTATAAATTGTTTGAAGAAACGCTCTACCACCAATATTCCCCCATGTAATCCGCCCCACATGACGAATTTCCATGATGCCCCATGCCAAAGGCCACCGATAAGCATTGTGAGGAACAGATTTATATAGGTTCTTATTTTCCCCTTCCGGTTACCTCCCAAAGAAATGTACAGATAGTCGCGTAACCATGACGATAGAGATATATGCCAGCGGCGCCAGAATTCTGTGATGGATTGTGATTTATACGGAGTCAGGAAGTTGGGTGGAATGGTGAATCCCATCAGTAAGGCCAGCCCGATTGCCATATCTGAATACCCCGAAAAGTCACAATATATTTGCAATGTATAGCCATATACAGCCATTAGGTTTTCGAATGCCGTATAGCTCAATGGAGAATCAAATACACGGTCGACAAAGTTGGTAGATATATAGTCCGATATGACGGCCTTTTTTATCAGACCTATCAGTATAAGGAATATGGCTGTACTGGTTTCCTCTCTGGTCAAATGTAATTTTTTGTACATCTGCGGGAGAAAGTCCTTTGCCCTGATGATAGGCCCTGCTACCAGTTTAGGGAAAAAGCTGATATAGAAGCAGAAATCGAGGGTAGACCTGGCCGGTTCCATCTGCCTGCGGTAAAGATCTACGGCATAGCTGATGGCCTCGAATACGAAGAATGAAATACCGATGGGCAATATTATATTCCGGAAAGATAAATCACCGTGAAATATCGCGTTAATGTTATCAATCAGGAAGTTTGTGTATTTATAATACGACAGCATCCCCAGATTGGCTACAATGATGAGTGTAAGCAACAGTTTCCGTGAAGAAGGTTTCTCTACCTCATACATCTTTTTTGATAACAGATGGGTAACAACAGCGCAAACAAGCAGCAGTATATAGTAATTCCCTCCTGCTTTATAATAGAAGAATAGCGAGAAAACAATAATATATATCTTACGGAAAAGCTCATGCTTCTGAGACTTTGTGAGCACATATATAATATAGAATACAAGGAAAAGCCCAAGGAACAGCGCACTGTTGAATAACAGGGGATGCTCGGGGTTATATACAAACCACGAATAAATGTCCAGATTTCCAAATAGTTTAGATATGTAATCGGGAAGATATATGTCGGTTATATTTAATAGTGTTTTCAATTTATCTTTTTCTTCTTAAAATTATTATATGCGTCAATAAAGTCGGAAGCGAATAATTGACCTTGAGCCTGGTATCCACTGCTTGTGTAGTGGACCTTGTCCCGGGCAATCAGACGTGCATACTCTCCTTTGGGCGCGATACCTGATGCTCCCCCCATACGTGTATATAAATCCCATACAGGCAGGTTACTTAATCCCATAAGGGCATTGCTGTAGTCTGTGATATAGGTATTTACGCGACGGCGCCGAAACATGGATGGTGGCGGGGTCATAACCAACACCGTTGCGAAAGGATTCAACCTTTTTATATTTTCTGCGAACTCCTGTATCTGATAAATATACTCCGTATCGGATAGTTTTCCGAATGACTCATTTGTGCCAAAAGACAAGATCACCAGATCGGGGCGGAGGATAGGCAGCTGTTCAAAAAACAACGGATATTTATTATAATCCGATAGTTTTGCACCATTAACTCCTATCGAATGGTATATGACACCTGGCTTGTCATTTTCTATGACAAACCCGTTGAGGTTATACATCGGTTGCTTTTCAGCCGGTAAAATAGTTATACGGCTCATCAATGTATCGCTGGTATAGGATGAGTAATATGGTTTGGTTACCATATTCACATAGTCTATACTGTCTTTCGCTATATTGGATGTCTGGGCTTTGGTCTGTACAGGCCTGGTACTTCTGGCTCCTGCTTTTACCGGAATTTTAAGCCTCTGCTTTGGTCTTATCATATTCGACTTCATCCCGTTGGCATTCTTTATCTGCGCTACGGTAACTCCATATTTCCGTCCTATTACCGATAAGCTTTCCCCGCTTTTCACGGTGTGGTATCTCATCCCTATAGTAGATGCCGTGACGGTACCCGATGAAGAAACCTGTAATGGCTCGGCTGTTACGGACATTCTGTATTGGGGTTCTTTGGTCGGATATATGATTTTTACATTATTAAACTCGTATCCTTCCTGCGTAGACAGTTGCAGAACGAAGTCTTCGGCAGAAGTGTATAGGGCTATCCCGCTCAGTCCCACACCTACATCGGCAACAGGATATACATTCAACAGGCTCTGCCATGTGGCATTACATGCATATTTTACATAACGGGGACCGTTTGTCCTCACCAGACTGTAAGGGAATGTAAATCCGAACCCTCCGTTCCCGAACTTGATCTGTAGGGCTTCACGGATTGCATTGGTGAAAAAGTCAGCCTGAATATGTGAATCGCCTATATGCACTATATTAACTTTACCTTGCTTGTTTTTCTCTAAATTGTATAATTTCTCAAAAATGGCTGAGAGTAATGCCTGATTAGCAAAAATATTGTCACCGTTATCCTTTGTCTCCTTGCTGTCGTATCTGCCTTTGGCAGAGAGCATCAATGCAGGCAATAATAAAAACAGGAAGAATAGGGGTAGTATTTTCTTTGCAAACTTCATCGGCAGGTTATTTTCTTTATTGTTTCGCTTTAAATTTCGTGTATCCTTTATCTATTTCACTATATATCAGTTTGGCCACTTTCTTTGAGCCGGAGCCGTTGAAGTGGGTATAATCCTTATTGGCCAGTTTATTATCTACCCAGGTTACCATCGAACCTTTGCCTCCCATCACTTCATACAGGGATATAAAGCCGGAATTGGTCTTGCGTGCATAATTCCGTTGCGCATTGGCGAGAGGAACCACAGCTGGGTCGGTTTGCATAGTCCCGTCTATCTTCAATGCCCTGTCTGCTGTGGAAATGACTAATATATCGGCATTCGGGAAGCATTCATGCAGATTGTTCACTACTGTTGTCATATTCCGTTCGTACCAGTTG
This sequence comes from Dysgonomonas termitidis, assembly GCF_054657735.1. NCBI lineage: Bacteria > Pseudomonadati > Bacteroidota > Bacteroidia > Bacteroidales > Dysgonomonadaceae > Dysgonomonas > Dysgonomonas termitidis. The sequence continues at coordinate 1,616,843 of NZ_BAAHYD010000003.1, forward strand.
TAATTCAATGAACCATAGCCTAATACATTTGCTCCATAGTGAAGGATTATCAAATCATAATTCAGTACCTTATCGAAAGCATTCATCAATGCCGGGTTTAGGATGGACAGGGGCAGACCCGAATTTCCACGGGTAGAAAAATTATCCACATGCACACCTTCTCCGTTATCGAAATTGAATCCGTAGATAGGTATGGAATCTGCATTATGGAAATTGACCTGTATCGATTTGGCATTGTGAGACGAAAGGGACAGTGTATTTAGCAGATTTACAGGATTCAGGATCTTGCTGGATACCGAATCTTTATCTGCCGCAACCGTTACATAGGCTTTGCTGTTATTACCCCTGCCGTATAATAATACGGGATTATTCAGTTGGGTCGAATGTTTCTGTGACTGTGCTTTATATCTTACCCAATATGTTTGAGCAGGATCTTTTGCAAAGAAAACCTGCCCGTCTATACCAAATGGTTTCATCGGTTTCTTCACTTTTACAAATGATTGGGAAAACCAGTTTTTAGAATACTGGTGCGATATAGACCCTCTGGCCCCTGCCGAGAGTGAGGATACGGCCACATAGCCGACACCTTCTCCTCCATAATTTTCCTGAAACTCACTGCGGACGTCTTGCACTATGTAGTCCCCGTCGTTCATGGAGTCTCCAAAATAGGCGATTCTGACCTTACCTGTTTTTGTCTCTTGCAGTTCATGCAGCTTGGTGTAGAAACGATTGAGGTTTTGGTATCCGTCAGCTGTCAATGCAGGATTAAAGTTGGCATCTACTTCTTCATAAGCCTGAACTTTTGTACTATCCGGCTCTATAACCGGTATGTCATGTATTTCTGTTGTATCGCTCTGAGCCATAAGAGCCATGCTATCCATCAGGATATTTTCGTTCGCTTCCACATGTTCCGAAAACAAGCGTTCAGGCAAAACTTCCTTGAAAACTAAAAAGGCTGCTATGGATAAGGCTACGAATAAAATTGCCTTACCAAAATACGAATTATTAGATGTACTCACAATCAACAATTTAATCTAATGTTTTATTTGATTCTGAAACTGTTTTTCTAAAGTTGTGCAAAGCTACTTACTTTTCGCTAAAATATATTATGAGAGAAAATATTTTAGTGATATTTTACTTTTATGTCAACGTATCCGGTTCCGATGATCAGATAAAACAATAGCTGTTTACAGATACAAAAGTATATTCTATCTTTCGTATTTTGTCATTGTTTCAGTACGTTTGTACCAAATACGGCGTTTACTGTATGAAATTTGGATTTCTTATGGTGAAATAGAGCGGTTAATATTTTGCTTTTGCCGTAATGTGTTCTATTTCTATTTTGAATGTGGCTGTCCGGCTCCATGATTTATCCATATACTTTTCACCGAGTTCTTCATAGTCCGGTGAATATTTACGGACCAGCAGGCGCAAGGCCTTTCGCTTCTCATCATCTGACATATCTATGCCGGCTTTGCCGAATACGATAACACTTTCGAAGAGGGTTGTAAACTGTTCGGCAATAGGTTTGGTAACACCTACGACGCAGAATGAAACTTTATCGTTTTCTCTTAATATATCCAGTTTCTGCCCCTCCGGCGCACAATGGAAATAGAGGCTGTTACTTTCTTTGTCAAACGCATAGCTGATGGGTATCCCATAAGCATAACCATTCTCTGTTGTTCCTAAGCTCAGGAATCCGTATTCGGAAGTTTGCAGTAGTTCGGTAATGCGAACCTCATCTTCCAGTATTCTGTTTTGTCGTCTTACTTCTCTGAACATTTGGCCTCCCCAACCCCTCCAAAGGAGGGGCCTTTGGTTTATATTTATAAATTACCCACTCTGTTCACCTCCCTTTCGGAAGGTTGGGAGGGGGCTTAGTATCCGTTCCAATAATTATTCTTCGCCTTCTCTCTTGGTCTTTTCACGCTCTCGATAGGAAAGCCGATTACGAAACTATTGGTATAGTGGTGGGTTTGTATATCATGTACTTTCGTCTGATACCACGAACCAAGATAGCCTACGCGGATAGTATATTTATGTATCGGTACATCTACTGTCAGGTAATTGCGCAACGCCCGCTGATTATGCAATGAAGCGAAATTGACTACCCCGACGGAGTTACCTAACGAAATCTCATAATAAGATTGTCCGTATTTGGGAGAGAACAGCATACCCATAAAAGGCGTATCCATTTGCCAGCGTACGGCAAACCATTTGAATTTATAGGATGCTGTAAGCGACAGGTTCAGATTGGTATATCCACGTGCAGTGGCAGGATTATTCCCGTTGCGCTCATTATAAAGTACGCCTGCATTGATATCCCACAGCCCACCGACACCGAAGCGGAATGCATCGGTATTATACAGGCTGTAATGTCCGCCGATACGGTAATTTGCCAAAGCCCAGTATTCAGTGGCGTTCTTTGCCGGATTGTCCCCTTTGGAAAAGTCCAGTTCAAAGACCTGTTGTTTGTAGAATTTATAATTGAGCCACGTGGTACGGCGCATTTGCTCATACATCAGATGTATGGAAAATCCTTTGTATTCTAATGGTGACAAGTATGTGTCGTACATATTGGCAGAGCCAATGGATGCAGTGATGGTGTTGTTGGTGATAAGAGGTTTTGGAATACTTAGACCGGAGTCATCAATAATTATTGATACTTGTTTTATTGCATCAGCTTCAATGACTACAGTTTTCAGAGTATCTTCTTTAATTTGAGAAGAAATACTGCTGCAAAGAAGTAAGCAGCATGTCAAATACAGATATCTACTCTTCCTTATCTCCATCTTTAAACAATGATTGTTGCCCGGTTATTTCATCTATGATATCCGATATAGGCCGGTTGTCGATTTCGTCATCGTCGTCATCTATCTGTACTTCGAATTTCTTTTCTTCTTCCTCTGCTACTTCGGGGAAACGGATAGGTTCCAGTTCCCTGATCTCTCCGATTTCGAATGTCGACAGGCGTTTGCCTTTTGCTTTAAAGCCTTTTACTGCGATGAATTCATCGGCATCTATTTCCAATGCTTCACGGTAATTATCACGACCACCGAATGTAACCTGTATCCGCGGATAAACAATATCGGTCAGTATATGTAATTTCGATTCATGATTTTCTCCAAGGAAATTCTGTTTCTTTGCTGAGGCTTCGAATGCAAAACGTTTCAGATACATGAACTGCTGGTCAGCATCAAACAGTACGGCTGTCCAGGTCTTATTCGCGTCGAATTTCTCTATACGGATAATACCTGCTTCGTAGTGATTGGTTACATCAAAATTTGAAGTATAGAACTCCCCGTTTTGATTAACTACCAATATCAGGTCATCGCTCTGAAATTCTCCGAGGAATTTGCCGCGTCCGTCATAGTTAAGGCGTAATACATCCTGGTCGAACCAGACTTTGCGTCCTCCGAGGGTCGAGCCTCCTTTCTGTTTCAACGATATTTTATGCACTTCTGCTTTTGTGAGAATATTACCCATCGACTGGCGTCCTTTGATGGCTATATCGCTGAAGTCTTTTTCGAAAACGAGTATTTTCTGGCGTGGTTTGGGTTTCAGTATTACACGTATTGTTTCCGCCTCTCCGTTAGGATTCGCGCTGAAATATACAATCCGTGAGCCTTCCTTACCCTGTGTTACATCGTATTCCTTATCGCGGGTGATACCTGTTACAGCAAAGCGTTTAATATAATCGGGCCCATGCTTTCCATGACGGTATACCACATTGTAAATTGTACGGTTGTCGTTACGGCGGAAGACATAAAGATACAGTACGTTTTTGCCGACGAACATTTTATCACTGACTTTTACAATCTTATATTTCCCGTCCTTATAGAAAATAATAATATCGTCAATGTCGGAGCAATTACATACATATTCGTCTTTCTTTAGCCCTGTCCCGATAAAGCCTTCTTCGCGGTTGATGTAAAGCTTTTCGTTGGCTTCCACAACCTTTGTAGCCTCAATGGTATCGAAACTCCGTATCTCCGTTTTACGGGGATAGTTCTTGCCGTATTTCTCTTTCAACATCATATACCATGAAATGGTATAGTCTACGATGTTTTCGATATCATGCTTTATTTCTTCTATTTCTTCTTTATATCTGGCGATCAGTTCATCCGCCTTGTCGGAGTTGAATTTGAGGATACGGCCCATTCTTATTTCCATCAGTTTCATGATGTCTTCACGGGTTACCTCGCGGATAAACAGTTTGGCAAATTTAGACAGGCGTTTGTCGATATGTTCGACAGCGGCATCCATGTTCACGGCGTTTTCAAACTCTTTATCTTTATAGATGCGTTCTTCGATAAATATTTTTTCGAGAGACGAGAAATGGAGTGTTTCTTCCAGTTCGCTCTTTTGTATTTCCAACTCAAGTTTGAGTAACCTTTGTGTATTTTCGGTCGTATCTTTGAGTATTTTGCTGACAGCGAGGAAATACGGCTTGTTATCTTCAATTACGCAGCAGTTTGGAGAAATGCTGATCTCACAATCAGTGAAGGCATAGAGCGCGTCTATTGTTTTATCAGACGAAACACCGGCAGCCAAATGTACATGAATTTCTACATTCTGGGCTGTGATATCGTCTACCTTACGGATTTTTATCTTGCCTTTGTCATTTGCCTTCAGGATAGATTCTACGACCGAAGACGATGTCCTTCCATAAGGAATATCACTTATGACAAGTGTTTTATTGTCCAGTTTGGATATTTTGGCACGTACTTTTACCGAACCGCCGCGTTCTCCGTCATTATATTTGCTTATATCTATATATCCCCCTGTCTGAAAATCAGGATATAAAGTAAATTCTTCTCCTTGCAGATGCGCTACGGCAGCATCGCATAATTCGTTGAAGTTGTGAGGGAGTATTTTAGAAGATAACCCTACGGCAATACCTTCAGCACCCTGTGCCAGCAATAAAGGGAATTTTACGGGCAGGGTAATGGGTTCTTTGTTACGCCCGTCATACGATGGTTTCCATTCGGTTGTCTTAGGATTAAAAAGCACTTCCAGTGCAAATTTAGAGAGGCGGGCTTCTATATAACGGGGAGCGGCTGCACCATCCCCGGTGAAGACATTTCCCCAGTTTCCCTGACAATCGACCAGTAAATCTTTTTGGCCCAGCTGTACCAAAGCGTCACCTATAGATGCGTCTCCATGCGGGTGGAACTGCATGGTGTGGCCTATGATATTTGCCACCTTGTTGTAACGTCCGTCATCCATTCGCTTCATCGAATGCATGATTCGTCGTTGTACGGGTTTTAACCCGTCGGTAATATGCGGAACGGCACGTTCGAGTATAACATAAGAAGCATAGTCCAAAAACCAGTTTTGGAACATGCCTGACAAATGTAGCTGATTGTCGCCCGAGTCTTTCACTGGTACCTTATAATCGGAATGGCTGCTGTCATTCTCCGATTCCTCATCCATAACGGGTTCGTCGTTCTCTAAATTCTCTGGTTCGTCGATAATATCTTCGGGGAACATGTGTAATATCTGATTTTAAGTAAAAGATAGAATTTAATGATACATTCCGGATTGCAAGCTGTTTCTTTACTACCCAAAGTAATAAACAGGTCTGCGATCATAGCTATTTCAAAACTCGTTCAAAGATAGTTTTTTTTGCTGTGAAATCAAAATTGATAAATGAATATGGAGAGGGTAATTTATTATTATATTTCGCTCTCTTATCTTGTATGTTTTTTGATATTTTATATCCCGCAAAACAACTGCAGGAGATCTGTTAACTTACAATTGATACTATTAAAATCCTATATTTGTATTTGAATAGTATGAAGATTACAATGATACATATTAGACATATATATTTCATACAACAGATCGCCTGTTTAATACATAAAGTATCTTTGGATAGTGGATTATATCAGGAATAATCTATTTTTGTATTAAATTAATGAGGTAATGCAGAGATATCTTGTATTGGCAAACAGTAACGACCTGGTGAGGGTCTCTCCCGAGAGGATAGTCTATATATCTTCCGACGGGAATTATTCCACTATGGTGCTGGTCAATAAGGAAGAGCATCTGTTTTCGTTCAATCTGGGGACTTTCGAAAAGGTTATTGAGCAACAGCTGGCCAACGATGCAGGTACTTTTATACGTCTGGGTAAAAGCCTGATTATAAATGCACAATATATCTATTACGTGAACGTTTCCAAGCAGCAGATTATTCTTTCAGATATCAGCTTTCCTCATAAATTTGCACTTTCTGCTTCGAAAGAAGCTTTGAAAGCATTGAAGACAGTATTGGAAAATAGTATAAAAAGCAGGAGATCCGAACAATGAGCAAGAAAGATATACAAACAGAAAACGAAGTCTACTTTCTTGGCTCAAAAGAAAGTAGGGATAAAAAGCCCGCCTCCAAAAAGAGGTGGTGGCTCATAGCTGTGGCTTGTGTAGTGATAGCAATAATAGTAGCATTGTTGATATTGCTATTGCGCAAACCGGATGCCGATTATTATTTCGAACCTGAAACGGAAGAGGCTGTGCATACGGCTGGTATAACTCCTGATACGATAAAGGCTATATCCGGTGATACCATAAAAGGCTATGTGGAAATATTGGAAGAAACGGTTAACGATGTGCCTATGTTTGTTTACGTACCTCATCATGCAACACTGTCATTATCTGTAGGTATGCCGGATAAGTCAGATTCAACGATTGTTCTCATCACACAGGCTGCCGATATCAGGGGTGATAATTACGAGATAGTAGGCGATTTTGTCCTTGCCGGGGAAAAACTATCGCGGGGTGTTGCCAAAACAGGATTTTGCGCGGTCATTGACGGTGAAGTTACTATCGGGGTTTCGGATAATACTCCATTGTTGCAAAAGGCGATTGAATCGAAAGGCTATTTTTTCAGGCAATACCCATTGGTAGATAATGGTGTACTGATAGAAAACAATCCGAAGAATAAATCGATCCGCAGGGCGCTGGCTACACGTTCCGGTAAGGTGATAATGGTAGAAAGCCGCAGCGCCGAGTCATTCCATGATTTTGCGCAGGCGCTGGTCGATATAGGGGTAATTGATGCGATATATCTGGTTGGAAGCAATACTGCATTTGGCTGGTACTATGACAAATACCACGTAAAGACTGAATACGGAAGTACCCAGTCTGAAGAGCTTAAGAATATATCTTATATCGTTTGGCGTTCGCAATGAGATACCTGTACGGAAATCACTCCCATCCCTCGTATCCGCCATCGATGCTATACACATCTTCAAAACCCTGCTCTGTAAGGAATTGGGCTACCATTTGGCTGCTATTTCCATGATAGCACATGACTAATATGGGATAGGTCTTATTTGTCATTGACACAAATCCGGGTATGCTCAGGTGGGTAAGATGTGTCGCTCCTTTTACGTGTCCTTGCCGGAAGCTCTCTTCATCTCTGATATCTACCAGTATTGTTTCGGGATTCAATAGTTTTTCTTTGGCCTGATGCGGTGTAATTCTCTTTAACGGCATTCTTTTCTATTGTTATTAGTTTATTCTATATATTATTTGATGTTATAGATTGAACAAATTCAACTGGTTTTTGTTTTTAGTCTTAAAATCACAAATAAAGGACACTGACGTGCAAAAGAAACTATTACTTGCCTTATTGGCAATTATTCAATCATCCCTGATACTCGCTCAATCCGGACCTGCCTATAGGAAAGGAACATTCTTCGCCCTGTGGGGCTGGAACAGGGATGCCTATACGAACTCCGATATTCATTTCAAGGGTAATGATTATGACTTTACTCTCCATAAAGTGAAAGCATCAGATAAACAAAATAAGATCAGCTATTTCAATTACCTGCGTCTTGATCGGATAACCATTCCTCAAACAAACTTGCGCCTGGGGTATTTTATAAAAGATAATATGGCTATAACTTTAGGTGTAGATCATATGAAATACGTTATGGACCAGAATCAGACCGTAGATATAGACGGACATGTAAAGCCTGAATACCAGTCTCATGTGAATGACGACGGTTCTATAAAACTGACTGACGACTTCCTCACATTTGAGCATACCGACGGGCTTAACTATATAAATGCAGAACTGGAATATTATAAGAATTTCTTCCATAAAGGTATTCTTAACGTGAATGGTCTGATCGGCGGTGGAGCCGGATTTCTTATGCCCCGGAGTAATGTTATGATGATGGGGAACGAACGGCACGACGCTTTTCATCTCGCAGGATTCGGGTTGAATGCGAAAGCCGGGCTGGACCTAAATCTGTGGAACTTGTTTTTTATACGTTCCGAAGTGAAAGAGGGATATATTAATATGCCAAGTATAAGGACGACCGTATCGTCGGACGACAAAGCTCATCAGGCATTCTGGTTTGCAGAACTGACTTATGCATTTGGGTTTAACTGGCATTTTTAGAAGGATATAAGTGCCTGTAGAATAGATTTATATATACTCGGTGTAGTATTTAAAAAGTGTTTGTTGATTTTAGAGTAACCAGAAGTAAGTATTAATTAAGTGTCTGATAACCGGTTACTGTTAACAGCATCCCCCTTTCGGGCCCTGGGGGACTGTTAACTTAAAAAAATCATAACTCATAACCTATAACTCATAACTAAATCATAACTTTGCATACTTGATTTGTAAAAGCTATAGACCATGCCAGTTAATATACCTAACAATCTTCCGGCGATTGAGATTCTGAAGAAAGAGAACATCTTTGTAATGAACCAACTCAGGGCAAACGAACAGGATATCCGTCCTTTGCGTGTGCTCATTCTCAATCTGATGCCTATTAAGATAATGACGGAGACTGATTTGATAAGGTTACTGTCAAACAATCCGTTGCAGGTAGAAGTAGAGTTCCTGAAGCTGGAAACCCATACTTCTAAGAACACTTCGGAAGAGCACCTTGAAATGTTTTACAAGAACTTCAGTGAGGTGAAGGATGATTTCTATGATGGTATGATAATAACAGGTGCACCTGTGGAACTGTATGAATTTGAAGAAGTGACTTACTGGCCCGAAATATCTTCTATATTCGACTGGGCGCGTACTCATGTGACATCTACATTATATATATGCTGGGCGGCACAGGCTGCCATGTATCATTTCTACGGAGTGAAAAAATATCCGCTACCGGAGAAAATGTTCGGTGTATTCAAGCATATTGCCCATGATAAGAAGTTCCCGTTATTCAGGGGGTTCGACGACGAGTTTTATATACCTCATAGCCGCCATACAACCGTAACACGGGAAGATGTGCTTCGGCATCATGAGTTGAAAATACTGTCGGAGTCGGATGATTCCGGTGTCGGAATAGTTGCATCCCGCGGAGGACGTGAATTTTACCTGACAGGACATTCCGAATATGCACCATATACACTTCATAACGAATATATACGGGATGCGGAAAAAGGCTTACCTATAAAGATTCCGCTCAATTATTATAAAAATGATAATCCTGAGAACGGGCCGGTGGTACGATGGTCGGGGCATGGTAATCTTTTATTTAATAATTGGCTCAACTACTTTGTATATCAGGAAACTCCGTATGATAAAACGAGAATCAAAGACTTGGGTAATATAGACCCTATGAACGAGGGGTATATGTACCATATCTAAGTTCAATCAATAAACAAATATTATAAGAAAATAAGCTTTGCTGAAAGCGCGCAAAATAGAGCTGCTTGCTCCTGCTAAGAATCTGGAATGCGGTATTGAAGCCATCAATCACGGAGCGGACGCGGTGTACATCGGCGCACCGAGATTCAGTGCGCGTGCAGCTGCCGGAAATACACTTGATGATATCAGGTCGCTGGCGGAGTACGCACATCAGTTCGGAGCAAAAGTGTATGTCGCCCTGAATACCATATTGACAGATAGCGAATTGCAGGACGCCGAAAAACTCATCTGGCAGTTATATGCCGATGCCAAAATAGATGCGCTGATAATTCAGGATATGGGTATCACTATGCTTAATCTTCCACCGGTTGCATTGCATGCAAGCACACAAATGGATAACCGGAGCGCGGAGAAGGTGAAGTTTCTCGAAGATGCAGGATTTAAGCAAATCGTATTGCCCCGGGAATTGACAATAGATGAAATAGGCGAAATTGCCGCCCATGTAAAAACTCCTATCGAAGTCTTTGTGCATGGCGCATTGTGCGTATGTTACAGCGGGCAGTGTTATCTCAGTCAGGCTTTGTCGGGGCGAAGTGCGAACAAAGGAGCATGCGCCCAGTATTGCCGTTTACCGTACACGCTGGTTGACGCTGACGGAGAAGAGATAATGCAGAAGAAGCATTTTCTGTCGATGAAAGATCTCAATCTGTCGGATAATCTGGAAGAATTACTGGAGGCTGGCGTCAGTTCCCTGAAGATAGAAGGACGGTTGAAAGATGTTTCCTATGTAAAAAATATCGTTGCCTATTACCGTATGAAGCTGGCTGCAGTCATGGAGGGAAATCCCCAATATATAAGGGCCTCGTCGGGCAAATCTGTCTATACATTCGAACCCAGTCCGGAGAAAAGTTTCAACAGGGGCTTTACCAGATACTTTCTGCACGAACGCAGTCGTAATATGTGGTCGGTAGACTCACCCAAGTCGATAGGTGAACCGATCGGGAAGATTACTGAGATTACCACAAAATATATAAAGGTTAATGGTGCCAAAAAGATACACAACGGCGATGGCCTTTGCTATTTCAATAATAAAAAAGAGCTGGAGGGTATCCATGTTAACCGTGTAGAAGGAGAGCTTATTTTTCCGGCAACGATTCCCGATGTTAAGCGTGGTACTTTTGTGTACCGCAATTATGACCATGAGTTTGAAAAGTTGTTGTCGAAGAAATCGGCGGAACGCCGTATAAGCACGACTATTGAACTGAATGAAATTTCGTTCGGCTTTTCTTTAGAAATTACCGATGAAGACGACAATTATGCCATCCTCAATTTTGAAACAGAGAAGCAAACGGCTCTGAAAGACCAAACTGAAAATATCCGGAATAATCTGAGCAAGACGGGTAATACGATATTTAAAGTGGAACAGGTCAATATAAACTGGAACGATAGTTGGTTTGTCCCGGTGTCGCTGTTGTCGGAATGGAGAAGACAACTGACAGATAAACTATTATCCGTAAGGAAAATCAGATATCAACAGGAAGTTGTCCCTCATAAACGGACCTCGCATGCTTTTCCTGTTAAAGATATTACATATCTGGGGAATGTGATGAACGAAAAGAGCAGGCAATTTTATACGCAACATCAATCGTCGGTGATACAGCCTGCGTTTGAAAAACAGGGACAAAAAGATGTCCCTCTGATGTTTACTCGTCATTGTATCAAACAGTCATTAGGTTGGTGCCCGAAAGAAGGAAGCGAAAAACATCCTTACAAAGAACCTTTCTTTTTGATATATAACAATACGAAATTGCGTCTTTGGTTCGATTGCCGGAATTGTGAGATGAAAGTATTTAACGATTCGTACGCAGAATAATATATATATTGATATTTTCTGTATCTTTGAACCTGTATTGGAAATACCTGATATGAGTAATGCATGCAATTCAATGGGATACTCTCAAGTCTTAACCTGCTGTTGTTGTTTTACTTATCAATGTAATAAATAGGTCTGCGACCTTATTCATGCTATGCTGAAAAGAATTGTAAGATATACCTGGCCCCCTGCGGTCATTGCTGTTATCATTTTTTATCTATGTTGCCTTATCCCTACGGATGATATACCTGATGTCGGGTTTCAGTTCTTTATCCCTGCCGATAAGATTGTGCATTTCCTGATGTATTTCGGTCTGGCCGGAGTGGCATCTTTCAATTATATCTTTTACAAAAAAGGGCATATTATTATATTGAAGCTTGTTGTTTTCGCCATACTGGTCCCAATAATTTACGGGGGAGTAATAGAGATAATACAAGCGGAATATTTCCCGGGAAGGAGTGGGGATTGGTACGATTTTCTGGCTGATGCGCTGGGTGTACTGGCATCCTTACCTATTTCCCTTTGGTTTAGGCGTTTTATGTTAAACAGGCAATTACAGGAAGAAGACATATGAAAAAGTCAATCGTTATTTTGTTCGTGTTATTTTTCTCAATGAGCATATTTTCTCAGGAAGAAAATTACCAATATAAAGTAAAAGTGGGAGATATTGCTCCCGATTTTGAAATGAGTTTGCCTTCGGGGCAAAAGGTGAAATTATCCTCTCTGAGAGGTAAGGTTGTTATGTTACAGTTTACTGCCAGCTGGTGTGGAGTTTGCCGTAAGGAAATGCCTCATATAGAGAAAGAGATATGGCAGAAGCATAAGGATAATCCGAATTTTGCGTTATATGGCATAGACCGCGAAGAGCCTGCCGAAACAGTATTGAAATTTGCCAAAGCGACAGGAGTGACTTATCCTATCGGTTTAGACCCGCAAGCGGATATCTTTGGCACTTACGCGGAAAAAGAAGCGGGGATCACAAGGAATATCATCATTGATAAGAATGGAAAGATAGTAATGCTTACCCGGCTTTTCAAGATGGAGGAGTTCAACGAAATGGTTGCCCTGATTGATTCTTTACTTTAACAGTGAGCAGTAAACAGTAAACAGTTATCAACTTGTATCTCGTATCTTGTTTACTTGTAACTCGTAACTTTTTTATTAAAAAATGAGTATCGTTATTATAAAATATAATGCAGGGAATATCTTTTCGGTAGAACATGCTTTCAAACGTTTGGGCGTTGAAGCTATTGTATCTGCTGACAAAGAATTGATAAGGACTGCTGACAAAGTGATTTTCCCGGGGGTAGGAGAGGCCAGTTCTACGATGCATCATTTGCGTCAAACAGGATTGGATAAGCTTATTCCCGATTTGGAGCAGCCTGTGCTGGGTATTTGTCTGGGCATGCAGTTGATGTGCGCCCATTCCGAAGAAGGCGATGTGGATTGTTTGAATATATTTGGTGCGGAAGTAAAGCGCTTTGCATCCGAAAGACACGAAGATAAAGTGCCTCATATGGGATGGAATACAATTACAAATCTGAAAAGTGAGGTTTTTGACGATTCACTGGAGGGGGAATTTGTATATTTTGTACATAGCTATTATGTAGCCAGTTGCAAGCATACGGCAGCAACAACAGATTATATCCTTCCATTTAGCGCGGCCATCCATAAAGATAATTTTTATGCAACCCAGTTCCATCCCGAAAAGAGTGGGGGAGTGGGCGAAAAAATATTAAAGAACTTTTTGTTGAATACCTAATACCAATTTATCATGGATAAGTACGATGAATTAAGGAAGCTGGAGGAGCTTAGGGCTCAGGGAGCAATTTCGGAAGAAGAATTTCAGCAGGAAAAGCACCGGATATTGAACCCCGGCAGCTATGGAAACGATGGAAGGGGATTAGGTGGTATACAGAAAGATACATATATCGTGCTGATGCACCTGTCGCAGTTTGCAGGCTTCCTGGTTCCGGGATTAGGCTTTATCCTTCCCATTGTGCTGTGGCTGGTAAACGCAAAAGAATATCCGGAAGTAGACAGGCATGGAAAGAATATCGCGAATTTCATGATAAGTATGCTTATTTATGCGACAATAGCCGGTATCTTCTGTATCACGATCATAGGGATTATAATAGGGCTTCCGATGCTTATCATCATCGCGGTACTCGAAATCGTATTCATAATCATTGCAGCAATAAAGGCCAGTAACGGAGAATATTGGAAGTATCCGTTATCAATCACCTTTTTTTCTTAAATAAACAGAGCATGATAGAGATTATCCCTGCTATAGATATTATTGACGGTAAGTGTGTTCGCCTGTCGCAAGGCGATTATAATGCAAAGAAAGTATATAACGAAGATCCGCTGGAGGTAGCGAAAATGTTTGAAGGCGCGGGTATCCGCCGTCTTCATCTGGTGGACCTCGATGGCGCGAAGGCAAAGAGGGTCGTCAATCAGGCTGTTCTGGAAAAGATAGCGTCAAATACATCCCTCGTCATTGATTTTGGCGGAGGGGTACAAAGTGATTCCGATCTGGATATTGTTTTCGATTCGGGAGCTTCTATGGTTACCGGAGGGAGTATCGCAGTGAGGGATAGAGATTTATTTATCTCCTGGATAGCGAAATACGGCAGTGAAAAGATAATCTTGGGGGCTGATTGTAAGGACGGTAAAATCGCTGTTTCCGGTTGGCAGGAGTCTACATCGGTTGATATTATTCCTTTTATAAAAGATTATAAAGCGGAGGGTATAAAAAAAGTTGTCTGTACCGATATCAGCAAGGATGGCATGCTTCAAGGTCCGTCTATCGACTTGTATAAGGAAATCCTGAAATCTTTTCCGGATCTCTGTTTAATTGCAAGTGGCGGGGTCGGTAGCTTTCAGGATATACTCGATTTGGAGAGTGCGGGTGTGCCTGCTGTTATTTTAGGAAAAGCTATTTATGAGAAACGGGTGACGTTGGACGAATTAAGGGTTAAAAGTTATGAGTTATAAATTCTTAATCCTTCATTCTTAATTTTTCATTTTTAATTAAAATACGTGTTAGCGAAAAGAATAATACCTTGTCTTGATGTAAAAGACGGGATGACCGTGAAAGGAACCAATTTTGTGAACCTCCGGGAAGCCGGAGATCCGGTGGAACTCGGTGTGCGTTACAGCGAACAGGGAGCCGATGAACTGGTATTTCTTGATATTACGGCATCGCACGAGGAGCGTAAGACATTTACCGAATTGGTAAAACGTATTGCCGCAAATATAAATATACCTTTTACCATCGGTGGAGGTATCAATGAATTATCGGATGTAGACCGCTTGTTGAATGCCGGAGCGGATAAGGTTTCTGTAAATTCCACAGCCATAAGAAATCCGGAGATAATTGAGAAAATAGCCAAAAACTTCGGTTCACAGGTTTGTGTTTGCGCAATAGATGCTAACTTTGAAGACGGGATATGGTCATGTTACACCAGCGGTGGACGTAACAAAACAGATAAAGAACTTTTCTCCTGGGCTAAGGAAGCTGAAAATCTCGGCGCAGGTGAAATCCTTTTTACCAGTATGAATCATGACGGAGTGAAGACCGGATATGCGAATGAGGCATTACGCCGGTTGTCCGAAACATTGAATATCCCTGTTATTGCCTCCGGCGGGGCCGGGAATATGGAACATTTTCGCGATGTATTTGTTAATGGTAAAGCAGACGCAGCCTTGGCAGCCAGTGTTTTTCATTTTGGCGAGATAGCGATAAAAGATTTAAAGGATTATTTGAAAAAAGAAAATATAAACGTAAGATAGTTTACGTGAATCAGTATTTGAGAACTTTATCTATATAATAATAAGCTATTAGCTGTTAGCCGTTAGCTTATAGTTCTTTGAAAAGTTGAAAAGGCCCCCTGGCCTCCGAAGTGAAAAGAGAATGAACCCTTCAATCCTCCAAGGGGCAGGGCTGTTAAGTTCTCCACTTTGTTCTGTTATTTTCGGCTGTCATTGGCTCCGCTTCGCTCTGCCGAACGTTGTTTCTGAGTGGAACGAAGGATCTCTTTCGATTAAAGAGATGTTTCACTTCGTTCAACATGACAAAGAGGATATAAGAATGCAGAACTTAACAGCCCTCCCCCAAAGGGGACTTACAGAGAGGGGGAAAAAAACAGATAAAAAATAGTGGAAAAAGTGTAACTTTTGTAACTTTTTTGATATAGTTACGAGTTATTTCGCCCTGTGGGCAGTTACGAGTTACGAGTAGACAAGATACGAGATACGAGTTGTTAACTGTTTACTGATATATCTGTTACCTTTGTTACTTTTTGAAGGAGATGCTTCGCTCCACTCAAGCATGACAGGGTATAATAGTTCTCAAAAGCGAACGGTTAATAGCTATCAGCTAATAGCTAAAAACTGTTACTTCTGTTACCTTTTAACAATATATAGTTAATAAATATAAAAATAATAAGACAAAAACAGTAAAAAAAGTGTCAGATATGTCAGGTTTTAACTAAACGTAGTTAATAAACGTAAACAAGGTGATAAGTGATGAGTTAGACTTTGCATCTTTGCGAGAGAAACTTTTTAAGGAAGAGATGCTTCGTTCCGCTCAACATGGCAGAATATGAAGGTTCTCAAAAAGCTAACGGCTAAAAGCTATCAGCTAATAGCTAAAAAACTGTTACTTTTGTTACTTTTTAACTATGTATTGTCAATAAATGTGAAAATTAAACACGACTAAAATTAAAAATATGAATCTCGATTTTGACAAAGTAGGCGGACTGATACCAGCCATTATACAAGATAATGAGACAAATAAAGTGTTGATGCTTGGTTATATGAATGCTGAGGCTTTGCAGAAAACACAGGAAACGGGAAAGGTGACATTCTTTAGCCGTACAAAGCAGCGGCTTTGGACAAAAGGCGAAGAAAGCGGGAACTTTCTGAACGTAATCAGTATAAAAGAAGATTGCGATAAGGATACGCTCCTGATTAAAGTGAATCCGGTTGGCCCGGTTTGCCATACAGGAGCAGATACTTGCTTCGAAGAAGAGAATAAGGAAGATATCCTGTTTTTTAAATATCTTCAGCATTTTATTGAAAAACGTTACAAAGAGATGCCGGAAGGCTCTTATACGACATCACTTTTCGAGTCAGGAATAAACCGTATGGCTCAGAAAGTGGGCGAAGAGGCTCTGGAATCGGTAATAGAGGCATGTAATGGTACCGACGACCGTTTGATATATGAATCAGCAGATATGCTTTATCACCTGATTGTATTGTTAACATCAAAAGGTTTAAGTCTCGAAGACCTTGCAAGGGAGCTTCAAAAACGTCATAAGAAAAACTAAAAACTAAAGGTGAAAAGTGAAAAATGTTTATCAATCTTCATTTTTAATTTTTCACTTTTCGTTCTTCACTTTTCACTTTGTACTGACATAGTTATGGATAAGGATGTAATTATAAAATATGAAGGAGTTGATTTGGACAGGGATGGCAATAACATCCTCAGTGATATCAACATTTCTATAAATGAAGGTGAATTTATATACCTCATTGGGAAGGTCGGTTCGGGAAAAAGCACATTCCTGAAAAGTCTTTATCATGAAATACCTATCGAAAAAGGTCATGGCCGTATCTTCGATTATGAACTTGAAAGTATAAAGAAGAAGCAAATCCCTTTTTTAAGACGGAAAGTGGGAATTGTATTTCAGGATTTCCAATTGCTTATCGACCGTACAGCTGCCAAGAACCTTGAATTTGTTCTTCGCGCTACCGGATGGAAGAATAAAGATCTGATAGATATACGGATCGGGGAAGTTCTTACGCAGGTAGGCATGCAGAATAAAGGTTATAAGATGCCTCATGAATTATCGGGAGGAGAACAGCAACGTATCGTTATAGCGCGTGCCCTCCTTAATTCACCTGAAATTATACTTGCTGACGAGCCGACGGGGAATCTCGATCCCGAAACGGGAAACCAGATCGTACAACTTCTGCATACAATATCGCAAGGTGATACTGCTGTTATAATGTCGACACATAATTATGCTGTTGTGCAAAAATATCCTGGAAGAATCATCAAGTGCGAAGATGGATATTTGAAAGATGTGAAAATGGGGAACCAGATACAGTCACATAATAACCATGATAACTGAGTAATAATATAATAGAGGGAATTATGGAAATAAGAGAATTAGATCTGACAAGAGGTAACGAAGTTTCATTTATTGAAAACCTGTATATAGAATCCTTTCCACTAAGTGAACGCCGCCCGGTGGAAACAATGCTGGACCTATATAAAGGAGATTCGCCTTTTGTTATTGCCGTAACCCTCGAAGACAATAATATAGTGGGATTCCTCACTTACTGGGATCTAGATGAATTTATATTTGCCGAGCATTTTGCTATTTCGCCCGAGTTCCGCAATGGAGGATATGGGCGTGAAGTGATGGATTTATTTATAAAAGATATCGCCAAACCCATTATTCTTGAGGTGGAATTGCCCACCACTATACTGTCGGAGCGCCGTATCGGATTTTATCAGCGTATCGGATTCAGGTTGTGGGAAAATGTACAATATCAGCAGCCGGCATATCATAAAGATGGTATTGCCATTCCTATGAAGTTGATGACATACGGAAGTTTGGATGTAGAGAAGAATTTAATCGATATCAGAAGCAAGCTGTACAGCGTGGTGTATAATTGCTAAATAAGAGCAGATAGCAGGCCTATAGTGTAAAAAACCTTCTTTTCAATTGAAAATAATAAGCAAAAATTTTGAAAAATTAAAAATAGCCTATATATTTGCACTCTCAATTGCGAAAGTAGCTCAGTTGGTAGAGCACGACCTTGCCAAGGTCGGGGTCGCGGGTTCGAATCCCGTCTTTCGCTCAACCTCTGAAAGACATCAGAGAGAAAAATGAGGATAATAGCTTCCAAATCAACAGATTGGAAGCTATTTTTTTTGAATATCCATTCCAGTTAACAGACTAAGAAAAGCCACTAACAGACACCGAATCGGTACTCGCTGGGTACCTATTCGAATTCACCTAAAATTGGTACCGATTCGCCTACTTAAGTCATTGATTTGTCGCATAATGTCCGTCAATCTGTCCTTCTTTCAGGACAAATTGAAACTATTTTTGCAATTTTAAATTAATGAGTATGAAACGAAGCACTTTTAGAATCCTCTTTTATATAAAAAGAGGTAACCCAAAGAAAAATGGGAATGTTGTTATCATGGGACGTATCACTATCGATGGAGAGCGTTCTCAGTTCAGCACCAAGTTAGAAATCAATCCTACTGTCTGGGATAACAAATCCGGCAAAGTAAAAGGCAATAACGCAAAAGCTGTAAGCATAAATAATGCGTTAGACAATTTTCGGGGTAAAGCTACCATGCATTACAACAAACAGATGGATGTAAATGGGTATGCCCACCCCGAAAAGATTAAAAATGCCTTGTTCGGTTTGGAAGAAAAGAGTAAAACGATCATGTATTACTTCAACAAATTCAATGAACAGTACAAGTCAAAAGTAGGAGCAGTTGTAACACGAACCACTTATTTGAGATATGAACTGGCTCAAAAAAGGTTGGGTGAATTTATGGAAGAAACACGCAAGGTAAAAGATATGCCTTACCGTGAAATTACTACGGTTTTCCTTCAGGACTTTTATTTATTCCTGCGGAATAAATATAAATCAGGAAATAATAATGCAATGAAGACTATTCAACATGTCAGAGCAGTATTTTTTTATATCAAAAACACAGGGGAGCATTTTGCAGATCCATTCGCCAATTTTAAAATCAGTTTTGAAAAAATCGAACGCTCCTACCTGACTAAAGAAGAACTGGAAATATTATACAATAAAAAATTCGGCTCGGAACGACTTGAAAGAGTCCGGGATGTTTTTCTTTTTTGCTGCTACAGCGGTTTATCTTATTCTGATCTGTATAATCTGACAAAAGAAGAAATAAAGACAGGTATTGACGGTAACTTATGGATTATGGATACAAGGAATAAAACCGGAGTGCCCTATAAAGTACGCCTGTTGGATATACCTGTAGCTATCCTGAAAAAGTATGAGTATTTGCAGGAAGATGGCAAGTTGCTGCCTGTAATCAGCAATCAAAAGATGAACGAATATTTATTGGAAATTGCTAATCTTTGCGGTATAAATAAAAAAATCACCTGCCACGTAGCCCGACACTCGTTCGCAACCCTCTGTCTAACAGAAGGAATGTCTATTGAAAGCGTTTCAAAATTATTGGGCCATACAAAAATAAAAACGACACAAATCTATGCCCGAATAATTGATAGAAAACTAAGTGATGATATGGATCAACTGGCAAAGAGGCTTAAAGGTCCGGACCCAGATTGTTCTACCCTAGCTGTTTAAGCGAATCAATACAAATTCAATTTAAGAATAAAAGCTATGGACTTAGAAAATATAAAAGATAAAATTGTCATTGTCAGAGGACAACAAACCATTTTAGATAGTGATGTCGCAATGTTGTATGGCGTTGAAACAAAGCGTGTCAATGAAGCTGTAAAGAATAATCCGGATAAATTCCCTGAAGGATATATTATTTACCTGTCAAATGATGAAGCAGATTCTTTAAGGTCGAAATTTTCGACCTTAAAGAATCCGGGACGTGGAGGGCATTCTAAATATTCTCCGAAAGCATTTACAGAAAAGGCTCTATATATGATTGCCACAATCCTGAAATCGCCAAAGGCAACCGAAACAACAATATCTATCATTGAAACTTTTGCTAAAGTAAGAGAACTTTCAAGAAATATCTCTGAATTACATCAGCAGGAAGACAACAATACCCGTCAATCCATGTTGCAGAAAAGCGGAGAGATCATTGCTGATATAATTTCCAGCGACTTTGAAACAACGGACACGGAGACGACCGTAGAACTTAATCTTGCGATACTCTCTGTAAAACACACCATAAAACGAAAGCCGAAGAAATGAAAAATTGAGTAACTAAAATAAAAACAATATAGTATGAAACGAAGCATCATCACAATAGTCGAAAATTTGGCATCAACACCTACAGTCAGGATTATTTCTGATGCAGGCTCAGAGATATGGATGTCTAAACCTGAAATAGCCCGACTACTTATGGTTTATCAAAATACCATAAGCAATAATTTACGGGCAATTTTCAAGGCTGGTATTTTGAATGAAAAAGATGTTATCAGAGAGTACAGATACAAAAGGCAAAATACTGAATGCATTGCGGTTTATTATAATTTTGAAGTTATTATTGCATTATGTTACCGCATTTGTTCGTTTGGAGCACAGGTGATTCGGCAATACGTTAAAAGTAGGTTAAATGTTGAGGACGATAATAAAACAGCGTTTAATCAACTTCATAAATTATCCCTTTTCTCTTTAAATTAAAAGGTATGAAATCTAGCGATTCTGTTATTATGCCCGTTACTCCCAAAAGAGTAACGGGCATATTTATTTGTAATTTATTATTCTGGGAATAGCCTCTTTTTCATAATTGGTTGCAGAAATTTCTTGTTTTCATTGAGGTATAAGCTAAAAGTCACTTTTCTTCTTGATCTATTGCTATTAAAATAGCTTCCATATTTTCGTCTCCCTTCTTTTTATATTCCTCAAAGAACTGCTGCATTCTTTTGACTACCGGAATATGAATAAAGTTATCAAAGTATTTTTCCTTAAGACTAATGATGACCTTCTTGTTTATAAAATCGATATAGTCACATTCAAAAAAGAAAGGCAGATAGCTCTTATCAATCTCATTGACTTTTGAATCCACCGTGTATTTTAAGATAATACGCCCATCTTCACGTCTGGGAGGCATAAACAAATTTAGTTCCGGGAAAAAGCATACCTCAAATTCATAAAATATTTCAACATCTGTACAATCATCGAGAAAGCTGTAGTGTCCATTCCATCTGCTACGTAAATCAGAAGCAATAAGAGGCATTTGTATTTTCTTGTTAATTCTTTCCATAAGGCTTTATATTAGATTATTATAGGCTTATTACATTAATCACCAATCTATTTTCATAATTATTTTCCCAACAGTGCGGGATTGCTCCATCTCTTTGTGAGCTTCGATAACATCATTGATCGGATAAACTTTAGCAATATGGGTTTTGAGCTTTCCCGTTTCTGCCATCTGTACAATCTCTTGCAATACCTTTCGGTCAGGATGCACCGATACGAATTTTACCTGTTTGTGTATCAATAGGTCTTTTATAAGGCTCAAAGACATGTTCGTATCTATATAGATGCCATTGGGAGCCAATATTGGCTTTATCGCATGAAATGAAGAATTAGATACCACATCGAATATGATATTATACTGTTCCGCTTTTTCGGTAAATTTTTCGTTTTGGTAATTTACCGTATTGTCAGCACCCAATTCTCTACAGAAAGCCTCATTTTTCCCACTCGTTACAGCCGTAACTTCCGCTCCGTAGTATTTAGCTATCTGTACGGCATAATGACCGACTCCGCTACTTCCCCCATTAATCAAGACTTTATCCCCCTGTTTTATTTTACCGAGACTTACCAATGCCATCCAAGCGGTAGAGGCTGCCATTGGCAAGCCGGCGAAGATCGTTTCATCAGCAGAAGGATCTATCTTAATTGCATATCCAGCATTTATTATTACATACTGGCTGAATGCCCCTCCTTTAAGGGTTCCCAGCAATGAAAGAATCTTGTCTCCAATCTCCAGGTCATTAACATCATCCGATTTGTCCACTATACTTCCGACAATATCGAATCCCGGTTGAGAGCGAGGAGAAAACCATCCTGAGAATATACGGAACAAGCCTTTCCTGTTTTTCCAATCAATCGCATTCAGGGACGAATATTGTACTTTTACCAATACTTGTCGTTTGCTTGTTAACCGGGGTTTGTCACAATCTATAATTTTGAGAACAGAAGTATCCCCATATTGATTTTGTGTTACCTTTTTCATATCTGTATTATATTTTGTTGTTTGGCTGTGTTCTTGTTTATTTTCCATAGAAAGTAAATAAATCCCAACGATATACACAAATCTATAATGCCTATTATTACGAAAAGGAAAAGTAAATCAGCCGTTATGTGGTAATAGATGGTAAATATGGTAAATAATGTCCGTCCTATAGCATTCATAATAATAATCCCCTTATTGCGAAGTGGATCTTTCGATACGTAAAGGATGATAGCTCCTATCAGAACCAGATCAATGCCCGCCGTATTGATGAATAGTGCATGGAACGGATCGGTAGGAATTGTGATTAGTGCATTTTCAAATCCACATAAGGAGTTCAGCGTATTCCAAAATTGAAGGTAATGTTCGAAGAGAACCGGAAATATAAATAAACCCGCAGCGATGATATTAAATGAACCGCTAAATCTCAATAATGCTTTAAACTGATTTAAAGTCCTGAATTGTTCTTTCTCCATAATTTTGATATTTATAAATATAATTTAGTCAAATGACTAAATAGGATTAAATAAAATTATAACTTGATATTGTTTACTATAGTTTCTGTAATATGCTTCACACGTTCTTTCAGCATCCGGTTGTAAGAACGCTTATCTGAATAAATAGAATGAAGCAGGCAATTTCTTGCAATAAACGGATATAATGACAGGGATTGTATGTCGGTACATATATCGCTTGGGTTAATCTTCTTAATAAGTCCGTTGGCTATCGCTGTTTCGAGTTCAAGATAGAATAGCTCGAAATTGCTATTTAAAGTCGATTTATCCTTATGACTGTTTATGATTGACAGCATCAGGTCTGTATTTACGGACAATTCATGCATGACGAATGAAGGTAACTGCGGATATTTCATACCCATAGAAACATAACCTTCAACCATCATTTCTATTTTCTCAAATAGGCTTTTATCAGAAATAAGTGCTTTGTTAAGTTTGCCGAACAATAATGAAAGGGCTTCCTGAAAAACGATCTCAAAGATTTTGTCTTTTGTTCTGAAATAATAATGCAGCAAAGCTAAGTTTACCCCTGCTTTGCCCGCAATATCCCGCACAGTCGTACCCGAAAATCCTTTTTCATAAAAGAGTTCACGGGCAGCGTCTATCAGTTTCTGTTCTACTTCTTTATTCATGCTGAAAATTTTAGTCAACCGACTAAACCTATGCAAAGATAGAAAGACTATTTGAAATCGTAAAATATCAGTCTTCTAATTTTAAAATACAGTTTTTTACATTTTTATTATCCTGAAAAAGTAGATAAGGAGCTTGTTATTCGTATTTATATGAATGTATCCTGCGAAAATATTCTCCGCTTGCTATGCTTTCTCACAGCAGAAAGATATACTATTACTATATCTTCCGGCTGCATCCGCATAATCAATCACTACAAATACATTCTCGGATAAGAGAGCAAGAGTACATCCGGTAGGTGTACACTTGCCTATAGCCTGTTAATAAGGGTTGCTAATGCTTTTCGTATTTTTAATGATGCCGTGAAACTGAGCTACTTGTTTCACGGCCATTTTTTCCGCCCTTCTCTAATAACCATCTCCTCATTAGGCTAGGAACAGGCCAGTTGAGATTTCTATTTTTCATAGGCAAAGGTATTCCATATTCCCGGTACAACTAAAATTCTGAAGCCCTGAAGGGTTTTGTGAAAAATCTTCCTCTTCCTTCCCTCCGGGCGAGCGTATTTATTCCCAAAAAATTTTGTCATACCGCCAATCTGACCTTTTGCCGCCTATAAAACAATAGAAACCTCACTGGCTCCGTCCCGGCATAAAAAAAAAGTCGATGATTATGAGAAGAACAGAAAAAAATAAAGAAAACAATATTTCCTACTTTCCATCTAGCA
Source organism: Dysgonomonas termitidis (assembly GCF_054657735.1). NCBI lineage: Bacteria > Pseudomonadati > Bacteroidota > Bacteroidia > Bacteroidales > Dysgonomonadaceae > Dysgonomonas > Dysgonomonas termitidis. The sequence goes on from NZ_BAAHYD010000003.1 coordinate 1,641,161, forward strand.
TAAAATTGGTGTTGGTGGTAGCGTTGGTAGGTGTCCTTGTGTGGGCTTTAGCTTCCGTTACAGTGTCTTTCGGGTGGGTGGTGGCTCTGTTTGCCTTTTATCTCCTATTCCGTCTGATATGGCATATAATAAAGCTGATTATCAAACTGATATTCTCTATCCTTTTTCTACTTCTTCTGATTTCATTGATCGCATTATTTATCCTTTAAAACCAACAGATATGTATTACACAGAACCATACAGGAAAATAGAATTTACTGCCAAATACCAACAGCAGGAGAAAGTATATCAACTATTTGTGACAGCACTAAAAGCCATTAAACCCATAATTGCCCAATATGACGGTAAAGTGGTAAATGTCAGGTTGGTAAAATCAGCAAAAGAAGTTATCAAAGGTGTGTATATCAGCTTGTCGGGTAACACGATCAGTATTAGTGTAGATAGCCTGACAAGGATGTACAAAAGTGGGAATACTCCGGGCAACGGTAATATAGATAAGTCCAACTGTGACTTTACCATCTCAACAGATGAAAACAAACGGTTGGATAGTGTCAAGACCATTGAAACCATTAACGAAGAAATAAACTACCTGATAAGCGAAATCACAGCTATTCTAAACGATATATCATTCAACTATGATAAGGAAGTCGAAGAATACAAGAAGCTAAAGCAAGCGATAAAAGACTATGAGCAAAGGTTTTCCAACAGACTAAAGAGATATATCAGAATAGATTAATTACCCCTTAAAAACTTAAAAAGCAAATTATCATGACAAAATTATATTCATTATTCGGTGGTACAACAACCGATACAAACATAAAAGCAGTAGAAGTAAACCAAGTCGTTCAGATGCAAGGCTACAGTTATGACCGCTATGTAATCCACAAGATTATCCACAACGATTACGGCTACCAATATCATTTGATAAACCTCCGCACCCTTGATATGCAACAGTCAAGAATCATCAAACCATTGAGCCAAAAGTTTGGTATCGGGATGTATTACGATGAAAACAATATCGAATTTATGCCCGAAGCAGAAGTAGCAGAACTTTATGCCAAAGCAGACGCAAAAAGAGAAGCGAAGAGGGATGCTCAGAAGAAAGAGGAGGAACGCAGGGAAGCAGTAAGGGTAATCGGTCGCAAATGGCTACAGGAGAATCTGCCCGATGATGCACAGGCACTCATTGTTGCCCGATTGAAGCAGGACGAAAGCGACAGCCAAAGCGATTACTATGCAAGCAGTACACAATGCACCGTCATTCTAGGCTTTTCCAAGCATAAAAGAGACAGCAATAAAGTCGGCAAGCCTTTGAAGTCATCTGTTTTCGGTAAAACAGTTGGCTTTGATGGTTTGGAAAAGCGTATGACAGAATCTTCTCTGAAGATAAAAGAGGGAAAGGTTCGGGATCAGACACGTAAAATAGTATCCGGTGCATTGACTACATCACAAGATGAATGGGAATTCAGACGAAAACTCCAATCCTCAAATATTGATCTGGTATTGAGGCGTAATGATGAAGGAAGAATATACGGTGCTACCTTTATCAATCATAACAACCGATGCGTACTCAATGGATCACGGCTCGGTAAGGAGTTTTCTGCCAATGTGTTGAATGAAAAATTCAGTAGCAATGAGTATATAGATAATACACAACCACAAACTATCCAACCGGCAGATGTGTCAACGATAAACAGTCCGGTCAATTTGGAGAGTATAGGAAGCCTGGTCGATTCGGTGTTGGATATTCCTGTATTTGACAACTCGGCTAACCCGGATGCCAATAATCGACAGTTGAAGAAGAGGAAGAAAAAAAGACGTTACGGCAGACAGATGTAAAGACTTGGAAGCCTATAATTTTCGCATGAAAATATTTGTTTACGATAGGTTCTACTCACCGGAACCTATCTTCTTCATACCATTTCCCTTCTTTGTTCTGATATAAGCTCCCGACAGCATAACCGCTATACTCTTTTCTATAAAAAGAATATCTTCCATCTCCATCATCAAATCCATAAAGGTCAACTTCGCTCATTCTGGCGATAATGGGAAAACCATAGCCGTTATTTTCATGACAGTGGCATTTCATTTGAGGGCGTTCGTTATTAAATGTACCAAATACAGTGCGAGCCAGAAAATCTTCATCCTGCACGGACCCGCAATGTTGGCATTTATTACTCCAATATTTAATCGGTCTTTTCGGGGACAGCAAATAATCCCATTGAGGAAATACTTTCTGGATAAGCCGGGCTGTGGGAAACGGTATAAAGCGGATATGATCGAAAGAATATAAGCCGTCGCCTTCATCCCAACGTTCTCCCTTTTTATTCTGTTCCTTCTTTATATGGAGGGATTGGGAAGCTAGAGATATTACAGAAGTTCTGTTACGGCATTGGTTGCATATTACCGGAGCTTCATGGATATAAAACCCTTCGCTAATAATGGCAACGGTATTTTCAGGGAGCCAATGATCAAAAGTTTCGGGAGTGTCATCGTCTGTAAAATAGAAACATTTGAAATCAGGGTCGAATTTTCCACCTTCTGAAAAGAACAACTTTTCTTTTCCTTTGGGGACACTTACAATTGTTCCTTTATATCCGGCTGTATACATGATAGGTTCTGTTAATGTAACTTTTGTAAAGATATAATTAAAATAAAGTAGTTGATTGCTTTTACTTTAACTTTTCAGTTTTTGTGCCACTAACTGCCATACTAACGCCACTTACTACAAGCGAGCTATAAGTAACTGCATAATAGCATGTTAATCCCTCATTTTTGCATTTTACCAATTAAAAGTACATAGTATGCAACAAGAAGATGATTTAAGAGGACTCGCAAAAGTCATGGACTTTATGCGGGCCATTAGTATTTTATTTGTCGTTATCCATATTTATTGGTTCTGTTATGAGTCAATAGTCGAATGGAAAATCAACATTGATGTAGTAGATAGAATTCTACTGAACTTTAACCGAACAACTGGATTATTTAAAGCATTATTGTTCACAAAGCTTTTCTCTGTTTTATTCCTTGCTCTTTCCTGTCTGGGAACCAAAGGAGTAAAAGAAGAAAAGATTACATGGAATAAGATTTATGTGCTGCTTGTGATCGGCTTCCTGTTATTTTTTGTGAACTGGTGGCTATTGGAACTACCTTTTCCATCCACTTCCGGTAGCCTTATTTATATTTTTACGCTTGCCTGTGGCTATTTGTGTTTACTGGTAGCAGGTACGTGGATGTCACGTCTTTTGAAAAACACGCTTATGGATGACGTTTTCAATTTAGAAAACGAATCATTTATGCAGGAAACCCGCTTGATGGAGAATGAGTATTCAGTTAATTTACCGACGAAATTCTGGTATAAAAAGAAAATATGGCGCGGATGGATAAATGTAGTTAATCCTTTCAGGGCGAGTATTGTGTTAGGTACTCCCGGTTCCGGTAAATCATACGCGATCGTTAATTCGTATATAAAACAGCAGATTGAAAAGGGATTTTCAATGTATTGTTATGACTTCAAGTTCCCGGATCTTTCCACTATTGCATATAACCATCTATTGAATAATCAGAAAGGATACAAGAAAGTGCCTAAATTCTATGTGATAAACTTTGATGACCCGTCCCGTTCACACAGATGCAATCCCATCAATCCCTCTTTTATGAATGATATTTCAGATGCCTACGAAAGTGCCTATACTATAATGCTTAACTTAAATAAAACGTGGGTCCAGAAGCAGGGAGATTTCTTTGTAGAGTCACCAATAATTTTATTTGCGGCTATTATTTGGTATCTACGAATTTATGAGGATGGAAAATATTGCACGTTTCCCCATGCAATAGAATTTTTGAACAAGCGATATGAAGATATTTTCCCGATACTGACATCTAAGCCCGATTTAGAAAATTACCTGAGCCCTTTCATGGATGCATGGCTTGGCGGTGCGATGGAACAGTTGCAGGGGCAGATCGCATCAGCTAAGATTCCACTCTCCAGAATGATCTCCCCCCAACTCTATTGGGTGATGTCGGGTGATGAGTTTACCCTCGATATTAATAATCCGGATGAACCCAAAATATTGGTGGTAGGCAATAATCCTGACAGGCAGAATATATATGGTGCGGCACTCGGTTTATATAACAGCCGTATTGTGAAACTCGTGAATAAAAAGGGGCAGCTAAAAAGTAGTATTGTAATTGATGAGTTGCCGACTATTTATTTTAAAGGCTTGGATAATTTAATTGCCACGGCTCGCAGTAATAAAGTAGCCGTTCTTCTAGGCTTTCAGGATTTCTCGCAGCTAAAGCGTGATTATGGTGATAGGGAAGCCGCTGTAGTCATGAATACGATTGGTAATGTTTTCAGTGGGCAGGTAGTTGGCGAAACCGCTAAAACATTGTCGGATCGCTTTGGTAAAGTATTACAAAAACGATCTTCGATGACAATTAACCGACAGGACAAATCAACTTCAATCAGTACACAAATGGATAGTCTGATACCAGCCTCAAAAATTAGTAACTTGACTCAGGGAATGTTTGTTGGAGCAGTCGCAGATAATTTTGATGAACGGATAGAGCAGAAAATATTCCATGCTGAAATTGTCGTCGATAATGAAAAAGTAACAGCAGAAACGAAAAACTATAAGAAGATTCCTGTTATTACCAGCTTTGTAGATGAGAATGGCGTGGATCGTATGAAGGAGCAAATACAAGAGAATTACAATCGCATTAAAGCCGAAACGAAACAAATCGTAGAAGACGAGCTAATTCGTATCAAAGCTGATCCGGAATTAAGTAAATTACTGCCGAAGGATGAATAGTAGATAAATAAATACTCAGGGTGATCAAACGATCACCCTGCTGTTAAGATGTAATAGCTAGTTACTTTAGATTGTTTTTCTCATCATCACGATCCATTCTTGCCTCTAATGCTTTTATTAATTTCTGTAGAAAGGCTGTCCGGCTACCGCTTTTTGTACGCATTTTATAGTAAAAATCGGAACATCGTTCGATTTTTATGTTGAATGTTTCTCCTAAGAATTCGACAAAAGCTATAACCTCGGCATCTCCATTATTAACACATTCTGCTTCTAGTATGGCATATGCAAGTTCAACAAGATTCGATATATCTGCTGTCCATCGATATTTTGAGTGTTTCTTCGAATTCTTCTTTTGTGGAATCGATCCATTTTCAGTTCTAGCCCAATTAATTACACAGTCCAGCATTTGGATAGCTTTGGCTATATAATCAAATATCTCATTTTTTCCCCGATTCGCATTCAGTTGCTTTTTTCTGTATGGATACAAATTCTATACGGGTATAATTTAATACAAAGCAAATAGACATATTGTCTCCCGATGATTTACAAAAAGCAAATAATGTTTTTATAAAATCTTCGTATACATCTTTTATTTGATTGGATTTAGAAATTTTATTTCCTTCCATATTCTCTTGAATATAAGAGAAGAATCCTGTATCTAATAATGTTTTCATCATATTGAATAAATTTAAATTGTCAATAATAGCCTATTTGTTTTTACCAGTATTTACTAAATAATGATATCATTTAGCAGATGCTTTTTTATCTCTTTTATTCCATGCCAATCCGGATAATGGACATTTGCATGGAGGACCGCCTTTATATGACATTCAACCGGGCTATCAGCTTCTATTGTGATTTCTATGGGATTATCCGTTATAAAAATCAACTTGTATGTTATTTTTACCTGAGAGGCTTTGCTCATCTGTTCCCTTGATCTATCTGTCAATGATATATTTACATTTATCCTTCCTTTCCGAATGAAAAGTCTTTATCGGCAAATAAGGCAGCAAGTCCCGTAAGCTGTTTCAGCCGGAGAATCTCGTCCATATCCATACCTACGTGTTTGGATATCCATGCCGGAGACCGCCCCATCGATACCAGTTCCCTGACAATGCCTGCCATCAGGTCGATGTCATGGGAGCCCCTTGCCCGGTTATGGCGGACGGTTGAAGCCATCCGGTCGTCCAGCTTGCGTTGTGATTCCCGGATAAAAGTTACCGGCAGGCGTCCGTAAGTATTTTGGGAGATTTTTTTCGAACATTTTTCCGCCTGCCTGCGGTGGAACCCGTCCACGATCCTGAACAGGTTTTCTTCGGGACTGGTAACAACCGGCATTGTATAGCCGTCTTCTTCAATGGAGGTAATCAATAATTTCATTTCGGGAGGGGCTACACTGTTCGGGTTATAATCATTCCCTTCTACATTTTCCGTTTTCTCCCAGGCAACAAAATCCACGGGCTGATGGCTGAGCGGACTAACCTTGTGCAACATCATACGCACATAATTCAGAGTGTCTATCTTATCCTCCGTATCAGGTATTTCCGCTACCAAACGGCAAAGCTCTGTAATTAAATTTTGTATAGTTTGATTTGCTTTCATAGTATATTCCTGTATTTATCCAGTAATTCTTTTTGTCTGAGTATCTGGCGCCTGGTGATGGAAAAGGAAAGCGTGTGGCAGGTGATATCGTTTTTCAATATGGCCATGCACATGCGTTTCCATGAGAGGAAATCCGTCTTGTTGTCTAATCCCGGCAATACATCGGGAATGGTTTTGAACTTTACCACATACTTATCCCCTTTTCCCCGGTTACTGAAAGTGCGGGTATTAACAATGGTGTCAGGGTCAAGCTCTCCAATGTCTTCGTCGGCAACCGGGCATCCCGTCCTGTTCCAGTAACGGATGAAGCGGATGAACTTGGTCACGTAAATATTCCGGGTTTCTTCCGGCAGGGTATCCAGCAGGAACTTGCAGTAGCTTTTCCATGTATGGCCTTCCGGTAGGGTGATCCTTCGCGCACCCGTGGCTTTGGTTCCACAATAGATATTCCCGAAATTAGCGCCGCTGACCCTGTCCACCACCCGAACCCATGTATCCGGCTCCAGTACCTTGAACAGGTTCAACCCCGCTTTCTGCTCATCCCCGTAAGGTTCGCATATACGCATTTTTGATAAGGGTACTCCCGCTTTGTAAAACAGGTCGTAAATACGGTTATACGGTTTGCGGAATTTCCCGTTATATACCCAGATATCGGAAGTTTTCCAATCGAATACCGGATAAAAATTGTAAACCGTATCCGATATGCGTGTGGAATATTTCTTGTCTTCGAATGTTACTTTATCATCCCTGCTGACAGCACGGTAGCGGTTCAGGCTCTCATCCGAGCGGATACCGACCAGGCAAGCTGTTCTCCCCGCACTTTTAAAACTATTGAGCCAGTCCCCGAAACGGGCGATAAACTCTTCGAAAGTCATATTTTGCTTATAGAAACCGAAAGGGTTGTTTTCTTCACCAATGACAAAAGGATGTTCCGGCATAGGGCGCACCCATTTCTCTTTCTTGTCCGGATCCCAGAATATCCAGTACGGTTCGTACATGGATACGGCATTGGTGGTTGTCATGGGTAGGCACACCCAGTACGGCTCGATCAGGTCGGCGTTTTCCATGTACATCTTTTCCACAAAATCCATCGTGGCTTTATAAGATGCTTCCACGTCGATATGCAGCAGCGATATTTTGCGGGTTATCCGGTGGCTCCGCATATAGTCCAGCACCAGGTTGAGAAGCACCCCGCTGTCTTTGCCGCCCGAAAACGATACGTATATGTTATCGAAACGGGAAAAGATATAGCCGATACGCTCCATTGCTTTCCTATACACGTCCTTTTCCTGCATCATGATCAGATAACTTTTACCATTTTGGCATACCGGACAGCCTTCCTTTCCAGTGTAAAGCCGAGTTTTTCCAATAGGGGGAACTCATGCTCTTCAGCCATGAAAGTTACGACTATTCCTTTTTCCATATCCGGAAGGGCTTTCTCCAGCAGCATTTCCAGCACCTCGTTATCCTGCCAGGTGAAATCATTACATATATGTCCGTTGCAAACAGACAGGAATCCGGTTACCAGGTTCCTGTTTTTCAGGGATACATACCACAGGTGGTCTTCCGTGTTCTTGAACGGATAGCCCCCGTTCATCCGTATCACCACCGGGTTCATTACAAAAGGGCCTATCAGGTTGTGCAACCGTATGTCCGTGCCCCATATTTTTTCAATGCGCTGTACCTCCTGAAGGGTTGCCTCTGCTGTATTTATCATTGTACTCATAGGCTTTTTATAAAATGAATAAGTTCTGATTTGTCTGAAAGCGATTGCTTCAGTTCATAGGCCAGCTTCCCTTTCCGTTGCAGGTTACTGACGATAGCCCGGTCTATACCGGAATTGGTAACAAACCGTTTGACCGGTACATTGCCGGCCATTCCGCAATCCTCAATATAAGTGAAGCACCGGCGGTAGTCGGCATAACGGAATGAGAGGCTGAAAAACAGGATCTGACTGAAATTCCGGATGTCGCTCAACCTGAAGTCCGGGAAATAGAGCGTGGATATCAGGTACTTTTTCCCTTCAAGCATAAATTGCTCTTTTTCCTTTGTGAAACAGCCCTTTCCCCTGTTACCGATGACCGCGCAATTATCCGCACCCAGAAACATCCGCAGCAGGTCAATCTCGAACAGGAATTTACAGAATATGATGCTTTTGTCTTCCAGATGCTCCTTTAACAGGGGGAGTTTGTTCGTGTCATAACTTTGCACATCACAACCCCTGGCTAAGGGAAAGCCGCACACGATCTTCTGTAACTGGATGAATATGCGGAACACATCATAAAGGCCCAGTTCGTTTTTCTCGATCATCGTGAGCAGTTCGTTTTTTTTCCGGGAATAATAATACCGCTGTTTTTCGGTCAGCTCGCAACAGATGGTTTTCACCGGCTGATCCGGCTGGCTTTCAGGCCGAATTTCGCGGTAATAGGTATATGGCTTCACTTTTTCGACCAGGTATGCAAGGTTTTTATATCCGAGTATCTGGGTTCCGCCATACCCGCCGTAAATAATATGCATTCGGGCGAAATCTTCCCAGCGGTAATAGCGGAGAATCAAACGGCTCAAGAGGTTGTATTGCATATACACGTCATGGATGTTGCCCACTATCATGGATTCGGTCATGATCAATTTATAATTGCACCTGTCCGTAATATCCTCCATTCGGCGGGAGCGCACGGACTGCGGGGATTTGAAGAGATGGCAACTGTCAATAATGACCATCGTCGCCGGATCGGCATCCGCAGCCAGGAGTTGATACCGCCGGATGTTATGGCTAAGGCTTTCGATCGGGACAAGAAACACCGGAAAGAAAAGGTCTTCCCAAAGACTGAAAAACTTTTCTTTAAAAGGCTCTATGTCGGCATGCGGAAGAAAGATAAATAACCGGCGTATTTGCCCGGCCCTGCGCCTGCTCCCGGCGAGTCCGATAGCGGCAGACCACCTGAAAGAACGGGATTCCGAGATCAGGGCTGCCGCTTTCCGTGTGCAGAGGAAACGGACTGCATCCCGTTCTTCCTGGGAAGCGCCGGACAAAAAGGGGGAGGTGTTATCCCTCAGGCGCAGGTGTAACGGAATATTGCGGCATTGCAATTCACAATCATGGAGGATCTCATACAACTGTTCATTCAGGTTCCCTTTTATCTGTTCGGCCTCCCGGTCGCACCAGCTTTCATTATAGACATCCGAACGTATCCTCACAAAAAGTTGCAACCTGGCATTTATAACCTCAAAGAATACTTTTATAGTAACCGGGTAAGGACAATCAAGGCTATACGGGATATATAGTCTTGTTCCTGACGGCGACTGGTATATGGCCGCCCCTTTGATACGGTGCCGGAGTTTTTCTAAAAGATATTCCATAAAGCACATGTATTAATTCATAAATACCGTTTTATAAGCAGCATAATTACATATGCTTGGGCCATATCATGCCTTATGGTATAACCACGGAAAGCATTACAGATACAAAAAAAAAGAAAAACAGTACGTATATACTGTTTGCAAAAATATAAAATTATTCGTTTATACAAGTACTTTGATAGATTTTTTAGTAAATTTACATCATAATCCCGGATTTATAACAGCCTTGCGGAGTTCGATAAAATCTGTTATCCTTTTTATTTTCAAGTCTATGTATATGTAAATCCGTTTATTTGAAAGACAAGTGATTGGTTAAACCCCGTTATTGGCCGGAATACATGCCGATTATAAAAAATATAAAATAAACAGTATATTTGTATCTTCTATTTTCAGTATACAACAAAATGACCAAAGGCAGGAATATCAAAGAAACAATCCAGGAAGAAGCTTTCAGGCTGTTCCTGTCAAAACCATACGATAAGGTAACTTATACGGATCTGGAAAAAGCCACCGGCTTCAGCAGGGGCGCCATACTGCACCACTTCAAGACAAAACTATCCCTTCTCGAACAGGTTGTTGACAAATACGTCTTCAAGAACAACTCGGTATTCGACCTCTACAATGAACAAATAGGGATGAGTTTCCTGAGTTTTATCCATATATATTGTGACTGGGTGGAAAACCGGAAAAGGGAATTCAGGAGTATGGGAGTGGAAAACTACAGTCTCGCCGTGGTTAACATAGCTATGCAGGCATCCTATTTCTATCCCGGCATGGTGCAAAAATTGTCCGAATTCTCTTTAAAAGAGAGGGAAATCTGGAGTTATATCCTAAGGCGCGGAATTGAATCGGGAGAGCTTCGCAAAGACATCGACATTCCTTTTATCGCCCATAATCTCCAGGACACATATTACGGAACCGCCTTCACGGGATTAGCCCGTCCCGATGGGGCTGATATCCCATTTTTAAGGAAGCGGTTCTTGCACATTTATGAATCGATAAAAGCCTGACCTGATTTAAGGTTCAGGTTTTCAATCCGGAGCGTGTAAATTTCACAAGACTGCATACCGTATCTTTTGATATACACAACAAGCAGCATAAGTATTTCATCACAAACTGCTTATAACGATATTAAGATGATAGCTTACTACTATATACTATTATAAGACTCTCCTTTTTCATCCCTTTCCATATTTTTGTCGGACAGTATGTGTATACTCTTTCGAAAATAATATCTGTTCAAAATATACATAACAGCATTTAGTACAAAAATAAGCACACAATAATCCCTAAGATCATTGAGATATTATATAAAAACATTTAAGAAGTTTGTTTTTATATGCAAACACTACTTTTTGAGACAAGGTTGATGGGATATCAGCCTTGTTTATTTTCATTAGATGCCACAGGGGATTTGTTAAATTTATTCATGTCTTACTCATTGCTGAGAATAATTTCTAAACGAGTAATCTTGCTGTCTTTTGTTTCCATATGATAGTCCAAAGCAACCGGGCTTCCGTCAAAATCTCCTGAGACAACAGCCGTAAGAATAGCCTTTGAATCGGTTCCTGAATATTTCGTTGGCTTCATTCTTGTCTTGAATTGTTGATTGGCGTCTTCAATCCAATTCTTTATGGCCTTTTGACCCTTATATTCTTTTTCTTCGTCAATGACAAGTGCTGTTTCTGAGAAACAGTCGGCATAGGCCTCGCTGTCATAATTTTTCTGTGCTGCTAATAAGTCTGATATGACTTTCGGTAATTTTAAATGCATTGTTCTTGTTTTTTTAAGTTATTATATAGTGGGAATAGTCCCTCCGTCAATTATATATTCTGTTCCTGTCAGGTATCCGGCTCGGGGCGAGACTAAAAAGCCGACAAATTCCGCAATATCTTCGGGTTGGGCAGGCCTTCCGATAGGTATTCCTCCCAATGCATCCATCACACTCTGTGTGGCTTGCTCTACCGTGATGTTTGAACTTTCTGCGATTCTTTCCATCATCCGGGTAGCAGAACCGGTCATAATCCAACCGGGGGAAACCGTCAATACACGCACTCCTTTGGAAGAAACCTCTTTGGACAGACCTTTGCTGTAATTAATCAACCCGGCTTTGGCTGCTGCATAAGGAAGAGTGGATTCATGCAGAGGTAATCTTCCCTGAATGGATGCGATATGAATGATAACGCCATTTTCCTGTTCTATCATTTGCGGTAAAAAGCCTCTGTCTAGACGGACGGGCGCAAGTAGATTGGTCTTGATCCCCGTTTCCCAATCTTCATCTGTTAGAGCGGCAAAGCCTCCTCCCGGAGTTTCTGAGGCACCAAGGTTATTTACTAAAATATCGAGTCTGCCGAATTTCAATAAAACCCCTTCCACCACTTTTTGAGTCCCTTCCGGCCTACTTAAATCAGCGGGAATAAAATACAGGTTGGAGTTTTCCTCTTCCGGTTCATTTCTTGCCGTAATGACAACGGTTGCCCCTGCTTTTAGCAACCGTTCCGCGATTGCTTTTCCTGCACCTTTGGTTCCACCTGTTACCAATGCTATTTTGCCAGACAACTCATTCTTAAAATTAAATTCCTGTTTCATACTTTGTTTTTTTTGATACAAAATTAGGATGTATGCCGAATTTATACAAGTACGGAAAAACGAATCGGATAGGGATAAATTATTCTCCTATTGTACAATTTTGGACATATGAATATATTTGTACCATGTATGAAAGAAAGATACCGTTAAGCTTGAATTGCGGGCTCGACCTGATTGGCGAAGTCCTCTACGGCAAATGGAAAATCCGCCTATTGTGGTTTATCCATGAAGGGTATAAACGTCCGAGTGAATTGCAACGTAAAATCCCTGATGCTTCCCGCAGAGTCCTCAATATACAGTTGAAAGAGCTGGAGGAACATGAACTGATTACGAAAACGATTTATCCGGTAGTCCCGCCAAAGGTTGAATACAGCCTGACTGAATTTGGCGAAACATTAATTCCCGTTCTTTCAGCGCTAGGGCAATGGGGAGATGAACATCAGGAACGTTTACGGTATCTGATATTAAAGCGATTAGAGCAGGTTCCCATTGACAAGGACGTAATTCTTTGATATTTTCTGTAAAAGCTTTTCATCCGGGCGATATGGTTTATTTCCTAAAACTTTTGAATAAAGTATGATCATACTAAAAAAGGATGTGTATAAATTTGATCAGGCCACAGCGACTGTTCCCTAATACATGAATAAATAAATCGAATAAGTATTTCATCACAAACTGATTACAACGATATTAAGATGATAGTTTACTACTATATACTATCATTAGACTTTCCTATATCATCCCTTTTACATACTTTTGCAAAACAGTATATTTGTACTTTTTATTGCATTTACTAAAGATATAAAACTTCACATAGGATGTTCAAGCAAACCGTATTGCTATTGGCAGTATCAGTTACCATTTTAACAAATCTGTATTCTCAGGAAATGCGCCGGGATGTTTTTCTGCCGGAAGGAACGGTACTGCCGGCAAGGCTACCCGTGTTGAGTATCAAGACCAACCTGCTGCATGATCTCGCAGCAACGATGAACCTGGGGGCTGAGGCACGCCTGTCGGACTACCTGACCCTGGATCTGTCGGCAAGCTACAATCCCTGGACATTCAGTGATAACCGCAAATGGAAGCATCTGCTGATCCAACCGGAGCTTCGCTACTGGATTCATGAACCGTTCAACGGGCATTATCTGGGAACACACCTGCTCTACAACAACTACAATATCGGCAACCTGGATTTGCCGCTTGATATATTTCCCGAACTGAAAGACTACCGTTTCCAGGGCCATGCCTGGGGCGCAGGCTTCTCCTACGGCTACCAGTGGATACTCTCCCGTCGTTGGAATCTGGAAGCCACCTTTGGTTTCGGGTATGTATATACCGATTACAGCAAATACGAATGCCACACCTGCGGACGTAAAACAAGTGAGGGAAGCAAACACTGGTTCGGCCCCACCAAAGCGGGTGTTTCACTAATCTATATCGTCAAATGAGGTCAGATAGCCTCGAAAACAGATAATAGCTTACTTAAAAGCATAGATTTATGAAGCAATATATTTTAACTGTTTTTTCGTTTTTGATTTCCTTATCCGGATTTTCCCAGGGTCTGATTATAGTAGATGCACGGGAGTTCGGAAAAAGGGATGACAGTCTTTCAGTCGATCTTCTGATCAGGATCAATCCCCTTTCGATAGAAGCAGGACAGGGGCTTTGTATCAGTCCGCAAATAGAAGCAGGCGATTCCTTACTTTCGTTGCCGCCGGTTATCGTACTGGGTGAGAATAAACGGAGGGTGATAGCCCGTTTTAACCGGGATGTGGCGGATAATTCCATATCTGCGCGTATAAGCAACGACACGGTATTGTCCTATGCGGCAAAAGTTCCCTACACCTCATGGATGGATTCGGCCCGCTTGCAGGTACTGCAGGAGACATCGGGCTACCGGGGCAGAAACACCCTGATCGCTTACCGCTTAAATAATGGAGTAAAACAACATGCGGTGTTCCACCCGGAAGATATACCACTTGCAGTCCATCCCACCTCTCACAAATATGCCATAAAACGCCGTCGAGACAAGGCGTATATGGATTTTCCGGCTGATAACTCTGTGATCCTGCCGGGATTCATGCGTAACGCCATAGAACTGGCAAAGATTGAATGTAATCTCCGCGAAGTTCAGGATAATCCGGATGCCCGTTTGCTGGGCCTGTATATAGAGGGTTATGCTTCCCCTGAAGGTTTGTATATCCACAATGAACGCCTTGCCGGGGAGAGAGCCCATGCTCTGAAAGAGTATATTAAAAGCCGATTTTCCATTGATGATAACCTTTTGCGGGTTACTTCCCATGGTGAAGACTGGGAAGGCCTGACGGAACAGGTCAGGGCAAGCAGTTTGCCGCAAAAAGACAGGATATTGGACATAATAGCTACTGTACCGGTTGCCGAAGGCAGGGAGTCGGCCTTAATGCGGTTAGACAAGGGCGTTCCTTACCTCAGGATGCTAAAAGAAATGTTTCCGGCTTTAAGACGGATCGAATACCGGATCGATTATGAAGTGAAGGTATATGGGGAAGGCAAAGAAGAAATAAATGAATAGTAAAAACTTATAAACGTTTGTAAAATAAAAATGAGATAAGACGGATATGATCAGGTGTTACCTTTAATATATTGAGAACCAGTTTTTTATTCTTAAAATTAAATAAAGAAAATGAAAATGAAAACTAAATTTAAGTATGCAACATTACTCACAGTAGCTTCGCTACTAGGTTTTACCGCTTGTTCAAGCGATGATGAAGTAACAGGCAAAACACCGGAAACCGGGACGCCTACCAATTTTTCACTGAGTATTTCACAGCCCGTGACTTATGCGGCCGATCCCAATGCCACTGCCGATGAGGTGACCATAAAGACCGTGGACGTGTATATCTACGATGCCTCCAATGCGTTTATCAAAAGGCAGTCTCTGGTTGTTGCGGATTTCGATGACCTGGGCGATAACAAATGGCAACTGAAAGATGCTAAAAAAATTGCCACCACTACCGGGGCTAAGAATATCTATGTGGGGGTTAACCTGCCGGCAACGCTGGCTACTGCGATTGTCAATACCGATCCAGGCGCTGTTGAGCAGGCTATTACCGCTGCAGCAACCGAACTGGGTAATACGACCACCGGCTTTGCCATGTTCAGCCGCCTGGTAAAAACGCCCACATTGGTAACGACCGGCGATCCGGATTATGCCACGGAAAATACGGTAACGGTAACGGTTGCCCGCCTCCTGGCAAAAGTGGTGGTGCAGGAAGGGAACCCATTCTCCTCATCCGTAACCGGAGGTACGGTATCCGGCCTTCAGTTTGCAGTGAGCAATGTCAACAAGAAATTCTTCCCCTATCCGTCGTCAACCTTCAGAGACCCGAACTGGACATCCCCCTGGAGTGTACTGACGGACTTTATCCCGGCACAAAGCAGTGACTATAAGACAATCAATCCCAATGCAACAGCCATCACTATTGCTGACGCCGTTTATACGACGGAGAATACTTCACAGGGAAATGCCCAGGGTGATCATACCTATGTTTCCGTGCGTGCAACATACACACCTTCCAGTATTGTCAAGCTGAACACTGCCGGAGATGCAGCTTCAGGGTTTACTGCTGATGATTCGTACAATGCAGGAGAGACATTCTATCTGGTAAATGCCGGTGGACAAAAGTATTTCTTTAAGAGCTCGACAGATGCTGCTGCCTATGCCACAGACAAAGGTACATCCGCAATAACATATACCAACGGATTGGCATATTACAATATATTCCTGAATCCGGCGCCTCAAAGCGGCCAGGAAAATAAGTTTGATGTTTTGCGTAATAACATCTATAAGGTGACCATTACCAAGATCAACGGGCTGGGAAAACCGGGAGACATCATCACAGACCCCACTGAAGAAATCGATGAGCCGACCGATATCTCAGTTACACTGGATATCGAACCCTGGACAATAGTTACTCAGGAGAACGAAATCTAAAGAACAAACAAATAATACTGTCCGGCCATCAGTCTTCCCCTGCTGACGGCGAACCTTGTAAAATGCAGGAGGCTGTTCGGGCCGGACGTTTTATTGATACGATTTTCTATTAATCCAATGCATGGCGGGCCAGACCTTGCCAGGTATATTTACCGCTGGAACCATATATGCCAGTAGATAACGAAATGAACAAACTGATGAAACGAGTATTCCGTTTTTTCTCTTATCTTACCACGGTACTCCTGTTGCTGCTGCATTCCTGTATCGGTGAAGATAATACGGACTGCCCTCCCCAAAACGTACGGGTGTATTTTGCTTACCGGACGACCTACTCTCCCGGATTGCTTGATCCGGCTGAAGTGAACCGCTTCAACCTGTTCGTCTTCGACGGGAATGGCAAATTCATCGGGGAATGGATAGACGAAAGCCCCTCGTTAAGTCCTCTGTATTATATGGAGCTTCCATTGGACTACGGAACATATTCTTTTGTCTGCTGGGGCGGATTCACCCAGGATTGCTACCAGGCAAATCCGGAAGCATTCATTCCGGGCCAGACCGATATTAATGAGTGTATGCTGCGCCTGAAAAGGACGGAAAGCAACATCATAGACCATCATCCGAACCATCTTTTCTACGCCAGGCTGGACATTGCGGAAGTAATCAGGCCGGGCATGAACTTTACACTCGACCTGAAACAAATTACCAACACGATCAACGTGACCACCGAGGGAATCGATTTCCCGGAACATACTTACAGCCTGTATATCGAAGACGATAACGGCGACCATACATTCGACAATTCCTGTGCTTCGCTTACGAAGCTACGCTATATATCACCTTGCTCGAAAGATAAGGACGGGCAACCCTACGGCTCTCTGCGCGTACTCTCCCTGAACGAGCAGCGGCCCACGCCGGAGTTGGTACTGACAAACGAAATTACCGGTAAAATATTCTTTTCGGCAAATTTGGTGGAACTGATCCTCAAGCTCAGGGAGCAAGGGATAACCGTCGATCTGGAGGATATTCATACCTACGACATCCACCTGAAATTCATGAAAGTATCGGATACGGACATGGATGTGCAGGTTTCCATCAACGGATGGATAATTAACGAAACACTGAATGAAATATAAAAAGAAAGCATTATAAGTAAAAGTGTGTGTATGTATAAAACCAGGCGGGACGAGATAATCTGCGTGGTTAATAAGCAAACGGGCGACGTACGGTCTGGGAATATAAACACACAGGATATAATACTGTAAAATAATGAAAAGATTAAAAATGATATCTTTTTTGCATACTCTGACATTTCTGATGCTGGGGTGCATGCTGTTTTCATGTTCGGAAGAACGGGAAACTTTCCACCCTTCCGCCGGAAACAATACGGAGCTGGCTTTCGGTGTGAATCTTCCCGCTTCCTCACCCGGGACGTATGCCCTGACGGCAACGGACGAAAACAAACTTGCACACGTATACGTGCTGGCCTTCAAAGCCGAAAGTGGCCAATACAAGCTTTACGACTGGGCTGAAACCGGCACGATACAGGACAACGGAGAGATCAGCAAAAAGAAATTTACGGTAACCTTCACACGCCTGAAACAGAACGAGGCTTACAGGTTTGTCCTCCTGGGCAATGCGAAGCCGGAAGTTAACGCCCTGTTTGATGGCGGTACCGGAGAGGGAGCGGAAAAAAATGCGATGCTTGCGCAGTTGCAACTGTCGGGCATTGCCCGCTGGAATAATGATCCGGACAGCAACGGTTACCGCGACATCCCGATGTGGGGTGAAGCTTCGGACGACAAGACAATTACCCCGGGGCTGACCGTCGCAGGCCTGAAACTCCTGCGTATGGCAGCCAGGATAGATGTCACGGTGGGTGAGCCGGCCCAACCGGATTTCAAACTAAAAACTGTACACTTGTATAACAGCCATCAAAAGGCGCGTATCGCACCCGATCCGGCTAACCTGGCGGCAGGTTCTTTGTCGAAAGTGGAAAAACCCACGCTTGCTGCGGGCAGCAATGTCGTCAAAGGACCCTTGGACTATACCGTTTCGAATGATATATCGCTCGAAAGCAGCATCTATACCTTTGAATCGGAGGTTCCTTATGAAAACAGTATTCCCGTAACCGATAAAATGACCTGCCTGGTGGTCGGCGGAGTTTACGGCAACGACGCCACCCCGACTTATTACAGGATAGACCTTGTGAAACAAGAGGATGACAACACCCTCTCGTACCGGGACATCCTGCGCAACCACCGGTATACCGTCAGGATCACCAAAGTGAAAGGACAGGGATACCAAACGGCCGAAGAGGCCTTTAACGCCAAAGCCGTGAATATAGAAGCAGAAGTCATTGCTTTGGATGAGGCGGATATTACCGGAATCGTATCCGACGGGCAATACTGGCTGGCCGTATCCCAGGAAACCTTCACTTTTTCGCGTGACAGCCGTACGGCTTTGAGCAAAGACAATACGTTGACGGTGAAAACAGATTACCCCGGCGGGTGGAGTGCAAAGCAAATCGCAGATGGCGGCAATAACCCCGTAAGCTGGCTTTCGGTTAGTTCTGCCGGGGGGTATTCCGGTTCCACGGATATAAAACTGATCCTGGAGGAAAATACGGGATCAGACCGTACGGCGTATATCTACCTGAAAGCAGGACGCCTGGTTTACAAAGTAACCGTGACGCAGACCATTACGTCAGGTATTGAGCTGTATATTAAAGATGCCGGGGGAAATGAAATTTCCGAACTGTTCTTCCGGGAACCGATCGGCGTACAGCCTGCCGCACAGAAATTCGGTTTGTTCTGGTTCCCGGCAACATCGGATGTAACGGTGAGTAGCCAGATGGCAGGAACGACGCCCTTTACCTTTGACATTACCGGAGGATCGGATAAACCGGTCACATTCAATAATGGTTCCGGTGAAATATGGTACAACACAATCCTTCCTCCCGCTATCTCCGGTGCGGATGTGGCGGATGATCCTTTTAAGGAATGTATTTCGAGATTCGATTTCACGATATATAACGGTCAACGCTATATGACAAAGAGCCTCTTCTTACGCCAGGCAACTTACAACCTGGTCGTAACTGTAATCGACGGGTTTTACCACCTCGACGGCAGCAATTATATGTTTGCAGTAGAAAGTAACACCGGATGGCGGATCAAGTCGGTAACGGATAACAGCAGCTTGCTTAACCTGCAAGGGCAGGACAATTTAATACCGGGAGTCGGTGACGGGAATAATACCTCCGTGACCTACACTCCGATACGTTTTACAGTAAAAAACAGGCCCACTGATGCTGTATCCGACATGGTAACCATCGTGCTCGAAAGCACGGAAACCCAAAAAAAGTTTAATGACGTAACCCTCAACTTTAACCTGATGGGGCAAATCATATCTCCACCGGCACACAAAGGCTGGGCAGGCAGTAATATCTACTATGACCAGACATTGGGACACCTGACCTTTGATGACGTAGGTGTAACCGATCACATGTACTACAACGGCGTTATCTTCAAGTGGGGCAGCCTGTATGGCATTTCACCTATCCAAAATTATACTGTTCTCACAAAAAGATACCCGCCTGACGGAGGAACAACGACAGGAGGATCATATGATGATATACCTTTTATCTCCGATGCAACGAATGTACCCTCAAACAGGGACAGGGCTTATCTGTATGAAGTTACGGATGGGAACTCAGGGAAAGGAGACATATGCAGGTGGCTGACGAAGAAAGGCTATGCGCCTGCCGGAAAGAAATGGCGCATGCCCACATCGCGGGAGTTCGACGGTAGTTATACATATCAAACCGGAACTTTCGGTAATCATGAATATGGAACAGGCGCTGTGAGAAGTGGTGTGAGCAAAACGGGCACTGCTGCATTCTTCCCCATGTCTCACTATCGCCATTGTACCGGAGCTCTACAGGAGAGCGCCAGTACGGGTAACGGTTATTACTGGACGGCTTCCCCGGGAGGTACAAACGCATACTTAATGAAATATTCCAATAAGTTTGCAGGTATATTCAACGGCGCTGATATCTACCATGAAACAGAAGGCCGGTGCAGGGCTCACCCCGTGCGCTGTGTGGTGGAATAAGTATCAAGATTCAATACAAAGAAATCACTCGTATAACGATGAAAAGAAAAAGAAGAATTCATATTTTATATATATTGGCATTCCTGTTGGCGGGGTGCATGCTGCCTTCATGCTCGGAAGAGCAGGACATCACCCCTATTTCCGGCAGGAACAATACAGAACTGGCTTTCAGCGTGAATCTTCCCGCTTCCTCACCCGGGACGTATGCCCTGACGGCAACGGACGAAAACAAACTTGCACACGTATACGTGCTGGCCTTCAAACCGGAGGGTGGTCAATACAAGCTGTATGACTGGGCTGAAACCGGCACGATACAGGATAACGGAGAGATCAGCAAAAAGAAATTTACGGTAACATTCACCCGCCTGAAACAGAATGAGGCTTACAGGTTCGTCCTCCTGGGCAATGCGAAACCGGAAGTCGACGCCCTGTTTGAAGGCGGTACCGGAGAGGGTGTGGAAAAAAACACCATGCTTGCGCAGTTGCAGTTGTCGGGCATTACCCGCTGGAACAACGATCCGGGCAGCAACGGTTACCGCGACATCCCGATGTGGGGTGAAGCTTCGGGCGACAAGACAATTACCCCGGGGCTGACCGTCACAGGCCTGAAGCTATTGCGTATGGTAGCCGGGATAGAGGTAATGGTGGGCGATCAGGCCCAGCCGGATTTCAAACTTAAAACGGTACACTTATACAACAGCCATCAAAAGGCGCGTATCGCACCCGATCCGGTTAACCTGGCGGCAGGTTCTTTGTCGAAAGTGGAAAAGCCCACGCTTGCTGCGGGCAGCAATGTCGTCAAAGGGCCCCTGGATTATACCGTGTCGAATGACGTATCGCTCGAAAGCAGCATCTATACTTTTGAATCGGAGGTTCCTTATGAAAACAGTATTCCCGTAACCAATCAAATGACCTGCCTGGTGGTCGGTGGTGTTTACGGCACTGACGCCACCCCGACTTATTACAGGATAGACTTTGTGAAACAAGAGGACAACAACGTTCCCCGGGACATCCTGCGCAATCACAGGTATACCGTCAGGATTACCAAAGTAAAAGGACAGGGATGCCAAACGGCCGAGGAAGCCTTTAACGCCAAAGCCGTGAATATGGAAGCCGAAGTCATTGCCTGGGATGAGGCGGAAATCACGGGGATCGCATCCGACGGGCAATACAGGCTGGCCGTATCCCGGGAAACCTTCACTTTTTCGCGTGACAACCGTACGGCTTTGGGCAAAGACAATACGTTGACGGTGAAAACCGATTACCCCGGGGGGTGGAGTGTAGAGCAAATCACAGATGGCGGCAATCCGGTAAGCTGGCTTTCGGTCAGTTCTGCCGGGGGGAATTCCGGTTCCACGGATATAAAACTGATCCTGGAGGAAAATACGGGATCAGACCGGACGGCGTATATCTACCTGAAAGCAGGACGTCTGGTTTACAAAGTAACCGTGACGCAGACCACTGAGGCGGGTATCGACCTCTATATTAAAGATGCCGGTGGAAATGAAATTTCCGAGCTGTTCTTCCGGGAACCGATCGGCGTACAGCCTGATGCGCAGAAATTCGCGTTGTTCTGGTTCCCGGCAACATCGGATGTAACGGTGAGTAGCCAGATGGTAGGAACGACGTCCTTTCCCCTTGCCCCGGAATCGGATGTACCGGCCACATTCAGTAATGC
This sequence comes from Dysgonomonas termitidis, assembly GCF_054657735.1. NCBI lineage: Bacteria > Pseudomonadati > Bacteroidota > Bacteroidia > Bacteroidales > Dysgonomonadaceae > Dysgonomonas > Dysgonomonas termitidis. The sequence goes on from NZ_BAAHYD010000003.1 coordinate 1,663,287, forward strand.
TTCCGGTGAAATATGGTACAACACAATCTTTCCTACCGCTATCACCAGTGCGGATGTGGCGGATGATCCTTTTATGGAAAAGATCTCGAGGTTCGATTTCACGATAACCAACGGGCAACGCTATATGATGAAGAGCCTCTTCCTGCGCCAGGCAACTTACAACCTGATCGTAACTGCAGCCGACGGGTTTTACCACCTCGACGGCAGCAATTATATGTTTGCAATAGAAAGTAATACCGGATGGCGGATCAAGTCGGTGACGGATAACAGCGGCTTGCTTGCCCTGCAAGGGCAGGATAATTTAATACCGGGAACCGTCGGCGGGAATAATATCTCCCTGACCTATACTCCGATACGTTTTACAGTAAAAAACAGACCCACTGATGCTGTATCCGGCACGGTAACCGTCGTGCTCGAAAGCTCGGAAACCCAAAAAAAGTTCAATGATGTAACCGTCAACTTTAACCTGATGGGACAAATCATATCTCCACCGGCACACAAAGGCTGGGCAGGCAGCAATATCTATTACGACGAGGGATTGGGACGCCTGACCTTCGATGACGTAGGCGTAACCGACCACCAGTATTACAATGGCGTCGTTTTCAAGTGGGGTAGCCTATGGGGCATTTCTCCAAACGGCAGTTATTCTACCAATACTTCTTCCGGCACAAGGCTTTACCCGCCTGAAGGAGGAACAACAACAGGAGGATATGCATATGGTGATATACCTTTTATCTCCGATGCAACGAATATATCTGATAACAGGGACAGGGCTTATCTGTACGAAGTTACGGATGGGAACTCAGGGAAAGGAGACATATGCAGGTGGCTAACGAAGAAGGGCTACGCACCTGCCGGAAAAAAATGGCGCATGCCCACTTCACGTGAATTCAACGGCGATTATTCCCTGCAAACCGGGGATGCCGCTAATAATGCCTATGGAACAAGTCTTGTGGAGAGAGGTGTCAATAAAACAGGCGCAGCTTTTTTCCCTTCTTCTTACTGGCGTAATTGTAGCAGTAGTGTTCAGAGTAATACTACTAATGATGGCAGCTATTACTGGACGGCTTCTCCGGGAGTTACGAACTCATATTTAATGAGTTTTACCCCGAACTTGGGAGGCTGGATCGGCGGTATTAATATCTACCATAATACAGAAGGGCGGTGCAGGGCTCACGCCGTGCGCTGTGTGGTGGAATAAAGAAGTAAAAAAATACAAGTGTAGTTTTGTAAAGTTTGTGTTAAGGGGCAGCCCTGTGAGTTGCGATAATTCGCCCGGCTGCCATTTTTTAGCATAAAGGAATAACAAGATAAAGCAAACAGTAACCCCAGCGGATACTATACAGAATATAAGAAACGATAAACCAATGATAAAAGCGAAAAGAAACGATATATCTGATTCATGGTACGATTTAAATTATATGCCGAAAATATTTTGCAGGTTCTCGCCGGATCGGGTGCATCCTACCTATGTGCAGCGAGGGATGAAGAAACAACAGGCAGCAGCCTTGAATTGTTTACCGGTGAATGAATGGATAATGGGAAAGGAGCAGAGAGAGAAATACCCACACAAGTCGAAAAAATATCAACAGTATGAATTCGGCTATGAGGAATATATATTTCCCCAATATATACTTTTTGATTTTCCTTAAGGACCATGTTGGCTGGGAAGCCGGCCTGGCCCGTTTTTTTATTTATTCAAGCAAATACAGAAAAATATATGGACAGGGAAATTATAACATACAGGGTAATAGCTGATAACGAGCCGGGTGATGCACCAGTTTCCTCATGCAGAAAGCATATTGCCCTGTTATGCGGAGGACAAGTAAGGATGCATGGAAAAGATAGCCTTACAAAAGCAATGCTCCGGGTGGCGTTTCTTTCGTTAGCCTTATTGTTTGTTTCGTGCGGGAAAGAACAGGAACCGGATATTGTAACCCGGGTATTGCTGGTTTACCTGGGTGGCGACAATAGCTTGTCCGGCGAAAGTAATGAAAAACTTGAAGCCATTAAACAAGGCTATGACGGCCGGTATGGAACGAAAGTGCTGGTTTATCACGATATGCGGAACTCAGCTCCCCGACTGCTTGAAATAAGCGGTAATACAACCGCCGTGCCTCTGAGGGAATACGAAGCGGAAAACTCGGCAGACCCGACTGTTTTCCGGCGTGTGGTCGCCGAAGCAAAAGCGATGTATCCCGGAGCGGTTTTCAACCTGCTGGTTTTTTCCCATGCTTCGGGCTGGCTGCCTGCGGGTATGCTGATTAATCCCCGGTCGGCGGTGCAACCCCGGTCTGTAATTACTGACGGCAGTAACGAGATGGAACTGGTCGATTTTGCCGGGGCCATACCCGACGGGGCTTTCAGGCATATCATTTTCGAAACCTGTTTCATGGCGGGCGTGGAAGTGGCTTACCAGCTCAGGGATAAAGCGGAGTACGTATTGGCTTCGTCGGCAGAGATCGTCTCACCCGGTTTTACGGATATTTACCGGCAGCATACAAACGAACTGGTATATGGCGACCCCGTAAAGTTTATCCAAGCGGCATTCGACTATTTCGATAAACAGGAAGGCTACATGCGTTCTGCCACATTTTCGGTAATAAAAACGGATGCTCTTGACGTCCTGGCTGATTATATCAGGAAAAATTGCAATTCAGAGAAAGAAATTAATGCAATGGATATTCAGCATTTCGACCGGAGCAGTTACCGCTTGTTTTCCGATTTCGGGGAATACTATACGGGCCTGCTTGAAACGGAAATGCAAAAAGAATATCTTTTGCGGCTGATAGGCGGATGTGTGGTGTGGAAAGCATCCACGCCTTCTTTTATGGATGGATATAACGGCTTCACCATCCGGAAACATTCGGGAATGACCGCCTATATCGTGCAGGAACGGTTTCCGGCGCTCAACGAAGCCTATCGGAGACTGGATTGGTACAAGGCTATAACCGTGGATAAGGAATAAGAACGTAAATCGTTATCATTTATGAATATATTAAAAAGATTAGATTGGGTTAAAGTTTTGATATGGGTGGTTTATCCGTGCGTTTTCTTTGTGGGTTTTATTTATACACTTTCCACATGCTGCGGCTGTAACGAAAAAAAACGGGAAGAAACATACCTGAAGGAGGCAGGAAATACTCCCGTAAAAAAAGAATTTCAAATGGTTACTGTTCCCGACGGATTGAAAACTTCAGCTGAAAGGGCAGATTATCTGGTCGCACATTACTGGGATCATTTCGATTTCGGTGATACTGCTTATATCCACCTGCCGGAAGTTACCGAACAGGCGTTTGCCGATTATGTGGACATACTGCCCCGTGCCGGTAAAGAGAAAGCATATGCGTCCATTACCGCTATGCTTGACAGGGCGGTGAAAGAGGATGCCGGCGGAAAGGTATATCCTTATTTCCTTTCATTATACAGGCACTACCTGTATGATCCAAACTCCCCGCTGCGCGATGAAGAGTATTATATTCCGGTGACGGAATATCTTACGACTGATATTGTCAGTGATATGGTGGCAAAAGAGCGGGCTAAGTTCGACCTGTCGATGATGCTTAAAAACCGTAAAGGAAACATTGCAGCCGATATCGTTTATACCTTTGCAGACGGGAGCAGCGGCAACCTGCAGGCATTGAAAAACGAATATACCCTGCTTTACTTTTATGACCCGGATTGCCCCAATTGCAGGGAGACAACGGCTTACCTGCGTGAGTCCTCCCTGATAAATGATTTGCTCTTTACCGGGAAACTGGATATACTGGCTTTGTACACGGACAGCGACAACCTGCTATGGCGGAAACATTTGCAGGGAATGCCCCTTTCCTGGATCAACGGCTATGACAAGGAGTATGCGGTAAGGAGTAAATCCCTTTACGACCTGAAAGCCATTCCAAATCTGTACCTGCTGGATAAGGAAAAACGGATACTGCTCAAGGATGCAGATGCAGCCACCGTAGAGCGTCATTTTGAGATGTTAGTGGCCAGATTATCCGATTTACGATGAGATGATTTAAGGATTAGATATTGATATACATATTGCTTTATTTTTTTAATTGATACTATTTATTTTCAATGTATTGATGAAGCAAAGGATGGAAGAATGAAGAAGCAGAAAAAGGGGAGTAGTTAACTACTCCCCTGAAAGTTTTTGATAACGACCTATTATTTAGTTTGTTGCAAAAAGATTATTTTTCATCTTGTTTATTCTTACCCTCTTTATCCTTTCGGATTATGAGATTTCGTAAGAAGTCAAGGGCTTTCATTCGATTGAACGGTTTACGGTCGAATACTTTTTCTTGATGGTCGTAAATACTCCCAAAACAACAATTGAATATTTTTTCAAAAGCATCTGCAATTTGGTTCAGGTGTCCGGGTTTACTGTTCCGTTGGAATACTTTTTTTGAAAAGAAAAGAGCTATTACAATTTTCGCCAAAGCAACAATCCCCAAATCTTTGGACTTAGGGAGAATATAAAGGTCGGATTGAAATGTTTGTAGCTCAAATTGTTCGAACTGTTCAGGATAGCGAATTTTTAGGTTCAGAAGTTCTAATTCAGCATTAATAAGGGATAACGCTTTTTTATGATAGGCAAATTCTAGGGCATTTTTCCCCTTGCCCATATCGATAAAGCGGTTCCATACCGACTAACTCAACACGAGTAATATTCAGCATCCGAAAGGTTTCCGAAAGGCTATTTTCGGATTGACTGACAGTTCTTAACCCTTCCATAAAGCACCCATAGGCATTTTGCATTTGTTCGTTTGTGACTTGTTTAGATCCAGACAATAAACTGAATAAACTCCCTTTCAAGCACGATAATGATTAAACGCCACTTCCTACCATTTCGAAGCCACTCACTACCACCAAATTAATATATCGGATAAGCCCCATCCGATCTGACTATTTTCGTCCTGCATTTATATTGATGCAATAATTTAACAATTAAATTATGGACGAAAAATTAAAAAACAAAGAAACACTTTTGGTCGTCAATAAAAGTGACGGCAATAAAGTAAAAGCAGTCAAGGGAGTAGATAATCAGGGTAATCTCGAATCTGTTGATCCAAAAGCAACGAATCAAGGTGAATTTATTCAAATTGATGAGAAAGCAGGTATTCTGGAAAACTTTTTCTCTAACCTCAAAAGGGAATTTCAAGACCCGACTCATTTCAATTTCTTCCGTTCTCCTATCGAGAAAATTGAGAATATCGCTTCTGCTTTAAAGGAAATGTTTAAAGATGAAGATGGTAATTCCGTTTTTTTATCCCAAAGCCGTGTCAATCCGGAGGACTTCAACAAACAGCAAAAGACACAAGATCAGTCCCAAGAGTACAAACCTGTGGATGAAAGCCGTATCAATTGGGGACAGTTGGAAAAACTCGGCGTTACCCGCGAGATGCTGGAAGAGCAGGGAAATCTTAAAGCTATGCTTAACTGGCATAAATCACCGAACCTGATACAGGTAAACCCAACTTACGAAGGGATTGCATTTCAGGTACAGGTACGATTATCCTTTGAGGAAAATCCCGATGGCAGTATCCGTTTGAAAGCGGACAGTTATCAACCTGCTCCTACTTTGGATATTCCCTTTCACGGAGCGACATTGACCGACCAAGACAAAAAGAACCTGCTTGAAACCTCCAATGCCGGAAGAATCATTGAGCTTACAGGAGAGAAAGGTGAGCAAATTCCATCCTTCGTTTCTCTGGATAAGTTAACAAACCAACTTGAAGCAATACCTGTGGCTAACGTTGCTTTTAAGGATACTCTGAAAGAAGCCCCTCTTTCTAAAGAACAATTACAATCACTGTATGAAGGCAAAAAGACATTAGTGGAAGGCATGACATCCAGAAACGACAGGCCCTTCGATGGCTATGTCCAGTTTAATGCGGCAAAAGGATCTCTTGATTTCTCCTATGACGGACTGGACCGGAATAAATATAGGCAGAATAATAAACCGGAACAGCAGGAACCAAAGCAGCAAGTACGTATCCCTGACAAACTACTGGGGGTGAATCTGGATGAAAAACAACAAAACTCACTTCGTGAAGGAAAAGCCGTATATGTTCAGGGTATGATGAAAGACGGGCAGGATCAACCCTTCAATGCCTATGTAAAAGTAAATGATGAAAAGGGCAAGCTCGACTTTTTCAGATGGAATCCGGATAAAGCTCAGAAACAGGGAGCCGAGGTTAAACCTGCCGAAGAAAGCAAAACACAAGTCGCTGTCAATTCACAGGGTAAGACCAGCGAGAGTCTGAAAAATGTAAAAGAACCGATAAAGCAGGGCCAAACTTCTCCGACACAACAGCAGGCTGAGAAGCAAAAGGAAACGCAACGTCCTACCCGCACTGTAAAAAAGAGCGGCGGAGTAAAGATGTAGATTTCAACCTTCTTAATAAATCCATTTATAACAAAACGGTCTATCGGTCGTAGTGACCAAAGTATAAATAAATGAGGCTGTGCCTCCCACTAAAAATCCATAATAAAAAAATGAAAGTAATCATCGCAGAAAAACCATCTGTAGCCCGTGACATTGCGGCTATTGTTGGAGCAACCAGCCGTAAGGACGGCTATCTGGAAGGTAACGGTTATGCTATTACCTGGGCTTTCGGCCATCTGGTCGGGTTAGCCATGCCCGAAGAGTATGGGATCAAAGGTTTTCAAAAGGAGAACCTGCCCATATTGCCGGACGACTTTAAGCTAATCCCCCGCCATATAAAAGAGGGTAAAGAATATAAACCCGATCCGGGGACAATGAAACAGCTCAAAGTCATTCGTGAATTATTTGATAAGTGCGAACGTATCATTGTCGCTACCGATGCGGGACGAGAAGGCGAGTTGATATTCAGGTATATTTATAATTATTTGTCATGCAGCAAGCCCTTCGACCGCCTTTGGATCAGCTCACTCACCGATCAGGCTATCCGGGGTGGTCTGGAAAGCCTACGGGCGGGATCGGAATATGATCATTTATATTACTCAGCCAAAGCCCGTAGCCAGGCGGATTGGCTTGTCGGTATTAATGCCTCACAAGCTTTATCCATATCAGCCGGATCAGGTGTCTGGTCTTTAGGCCGTGTCCAAACCCCGACATTGGCAATGGTCTGTTCACGCTATCTTGAAAATAAAGATTTTGTATCGCAGAAATACTGGCAGCACAAACTCAATCTATCAAAAGAAGGGAATGTATTAGGTCCTGTTTCCGAGGATAAATATAATGACCGTATGGAAGCGGACAATATAGCCGGACAGATATCTCAGAATGGAATAGCAACAGTAAAGTCCGTAGAGAAAAAGACGGTAAAACAAGAACCGCCACTTCTCTATGACCTGACGGCTTTGCAGAAAGAAGCCAACAGTAAACATGCCTTCTCTGCCGATAAGACCCTATCTATTGCCCAGAAGCTATATGAGGGAAAGCTAATCACTTATCCCCGTACCGGAAGCCGTTATCTATCTGTGGATGTATTTGAAACCGTCCCTGAATTACTTTCCGGTTTCAAAGAACATAGCTTGTATGGTGAAACGGTAAAACAACTAAAAGACCTGAATAACCGCAGTGTCAACGATGCAAAAGTAACCGATCATCATGCCATTATCCTGACGGGAAACAAGCCCGGCAATTTATCCGGCGATGAAAACTTAATTTTCGACATGATTTTCTGTCGCATGCTGGAAGCATTTTCTACCACTTGTATTAAAGAACAGACAACTGTCCGTTTTGAGGTGCAGGAAAAGATATTTTTAACCAGAGGAGCAATCATTAATCAGGCGGGCTGGAGATCGGTAAGCGGCGTAATGGCTGACGAGAACGAAAAAGATGACAACAATACCTTGCCACCACTTGAAGAAGGCGACCAGTGGAATATCGATTCAACCGACACGCTCGAAAAGCAAACTAAGCCCCGACCGTTACACACGGAGGCCAGTTTACTCTCGGTAATGGAAACCTGCGGAAAAGAACTTACGGATGAAGCCGAACGCGAAGCTCTTAAAGAATCAGGCATTGGCACACCCGCTACCCGTGCGGCTATCATTGAAACGCTTTTCTCCCGTGAATATATTGTCAGGGATAAAAAATCCCTTGTTCCGACCAATAAAGGATTGGTCGTCTATCTGGCTGTCAAAGACAAGAAGATTGCCGATGTCGCCATGACCGGATCATGGGAGAATGCGTTGAACAAAATAGCTACAGGGGAAATGAATGCTGCCGACTTCCACAAAGGGATTGAAGTCTATGCCGGACAGATCACAGCCGAACTTTTGACTATGCATCTGGAGCATAAAGACGAAAAAGTCAAATACATCTGTCCCAAATGTAAAAATGAGAGTGTCGTATTACTGCAAAAAGTGGCTAAATGTAAGAATGAAGAGTGCGGCTATGTCATTTTCCGTAATAAGAGCGGCAAAGACCTGAGTGATAAACATCTCATCGACCTGCTGACCAAAGGTAAAACCTCCCTGATTAAAGGCTTTATGAGCAAAGCCGAAAAAACCTTTGATGCCTGTTTACGGCTGGATGATACGTTAAAACCCGTATTTGAATTTGATAATACGGGTAAAAAGAAGAGCGGGAAAAGATAAACCGATGTGCATATTGTTATCAACTATTTGTAAATAACATTATCTTTGCCACTAAGAATCATAGTCATTACGAAATTGTTTTTTGTTTTAACTATGGATTTTTAGTGGTGCACTCGGAGAGGGATCTCCGGGTGCTTTGCATTTCACCCTCTTCTCTTTGTCGTAAATTACAATTATCTCCTCCTACATTTTTTGTAATCGTAAATTTTGTATAACAAAAGAGGCTGTGCCTCCCACTAAAATCCATAAACATATGAAACAAGAACAATCTCAGGGCTTGTCTTATTACAGGCTGTCCCTACTTTCCTTTTTAAAAGAGTCACATCCTGAATTATTATCCGATATTGATTTTATCTCAGCTCGAAGCGATTCGGCTGCCGAAGCTTACAGCCAGGCTATAAAATCCGGACTCGATCACATCTATGCGGAAGAAACGGCCAATCATATCCTCTATGAAGGTTTACATTTCTCCCTGCTCGATACATTAATAACTATCCTGTGGAATGAATTTTCCGTCGAAATCCCTGAAGGTGAAGCCAGGGACTTCGCCCTGTTGCTATTGCCACGCTGTTCTGACCTACAGGAAAAGTATGCCTTACCCGATGACTTCCTAAACTCTCCCGATTTTGATCTGCTGTACACCGAGTTAACCGGTTTTATCTCACTCTATATCGAAGAAAATGGCTTACAATAAGAAAGAACGCCTGCGAGCCAATATAGATGCGATCAAAACCGTGTTTATGCTGGAAAAAGAAGGCCGTGAGCCTACACCGATGGAGGCTGGAATCATTCTCAAACAATATGCGGGATTCGGAGGACTTAAATGTGTCCTTAATCCTGCAAACTCTCTGGCTGATACAGCATATTGGGCAAAGTCGGAACTGGAGCTGTTCCCTTTAGTGGCAGAATTGCACCGTGTTCTTAAAGAGAACACCGCAAACGAGAATGAGTATAAACGGTATATGAACAGTATAAAAAATTCTGTGCTGACAGCGTTCTATACTCCTCCTGAAATTGTTACAGCTTTATCTGAAACGTTACGGGATAGTGGTATCACCCCGATACGTGTACTTGATCCATCGGCAGGGACAGGTGAATTTGCCCATTCTTTTTTTGAAACGGCAGACCATAAGAATGAGTTGGTCTGCTTTGAAAAAGATCTTCTGACAGGTAAGATGCTATCAGCACTCACTCCGGGGCATAAAGTAAATATCGAAGGCTTTGAAACCATCGAAAACCGTTATAACAACTACTTCGATGTGGTATCAAGTAACATACCCTTTGGGGATATGAATGTTTTCGATGCTGCCTTTATGAAACAAGACCAGTTGCATAAAGATTCTACCCGTGCCATCCATAATTATTTTTTCATCAAAGGCGTTGAAACATTACGTGAAGGAGGTATTCTTGCCTTTATCACGTCACAGGGAGTCATGAACTCCCCGAACAATATGCCCATACGTGAGTGGCTGATGCAAAATACAAACCTGGTATCTGCCATCCGTTTACCCAATAATCTCTTTACGGATTATGCCGGTACGGAAGTTGGCAGTGACCTGATCATATTGCAAAAGAATACGGGGAAAGATTCGAAACTAAGCTTCTGGGAAAACCTCTTTGTGGGCACAAGCCAGTCCGAACTGACAGGCATTTATACGAATGATTACTTCTATAATCATGGAAGAGTAGTACAGACCAAAGCAACCATCGGTACTGACCCATACGGCGAGCCTGCACAGGTTTTTATCCATGAGGGCGGAGTAGAAGGTATGGCTGCCGATATGCGAAAAATGCTCGAAAGTGATTTTAAAAGTTACCTGAATTTGGATTTGTACAATGGCCGTGCCGTTATACAAAAACAACCGGAACCCAAAGCTGCTATATTATTCAATGAGGAAGTAAAGAAAGAGATTGTAGAAAATAATTTAGAAACTTCCGGGCAAGATAAATCTACCTATCCTGATGACCTTGATCCATTCTGGCAGGCTGTTGAAGATCACTGGTTTCGAAATGAGAAGGAATCATCAAATAAAGAAGAGGAAAACATCAGTAAAGTACAACCTCCCGAAAATAGATCGAATGAGGAATCCCGAAATACTCTTTTTGATGATAAACCCCAATCCGTGAAGCAGGAGGCATTGGAGATCGATGTCTCCTCTCAACCTGTTATGAGCCTGTATGACTTGTTCGGGTTTACACAGGAAGAACGCTCACAGGTGAAACCTGTACGGGGAGGCAAGAAAAAGGCTGCACCACCCAAAGGAAAACCCGTGCAACTCAGTATGTTTTCATCCAACGGGCAAGCTCCCCCCAATAATAACAAAGCGGCTTATCCCGTTTCCGATGCACGGAAGGACGAACAGCAGGAAGCCCTGCGACAGGAAGAAAAGAAACTATCATTTGAACCACGCCCGTATTCAGGTGAATTGAAGGAATTTCATAAAAAAGGCTCATTGGTTGCAGAAAATAATGGGCAGATAGGTTTTTTAAGCGAACGTTATAAAAACGATGCTGTATTCCAACCATTGGCTTTATCATCTAGTGAATGTGGAAAAATAAGACGGTACGTTAATGTTCGTGATGCCTATCATGAGTTATATAATTATGAAGCTGTAAACCTTCAAATTGGTTCAGAACTACGGGAACAATTAAATCTCAAGTATCACTTTTTTGTATCTAATTATGGTAACCTGAACGACAAGAAAAATCTGGATGTCATCAAGATGGATACGGGAGGAAAAGAAATTCTATCCATAGAACGCTCCATCGACGGCAAACTGCAAAAAGCGGATATCTTTCACGGGCCTGTCGCTTTCAATCCGAACGAATTGAAGGTAGCGGGAACTTCAGACGAAGCCCTGGTCGCATCCCTGAATAAGTACGGAGAAGTCCGTTTGGACTATATGGAATCCCTGATGACTGATAAAAGCCGGGAAGATATGGTAGCCGACCTGCACGGACGTCTCTTTTTCAATCCGCTTATTCAGAATTATGAGGTACAAGACCGCTTTATAGCAGGAAATGTTGTCGAAAAAGCGGAAGCCGTTGAACGGTATCTACAGAACCATCCCGATGACCTTCCGGCGCAGGAATCGCTGAAAGCCTTACAGGAAGCTACGCCTGAACCTATCAGGTACGAGCAACTTGATTTCAATTTCGGAGAAAGGTGGATCGATATGTCCCTTTATGAGGACTATATCAGCAAACTGTTCGAAGCCAATGTTACGATAGATTATTATGCAGCCCGTGATGATTTTACGGTAAAGGCAGATAAAAGTAACCTGATCATCAACGAAAAGTTTGCCGTTCAGGGAGAAAGCAAGCTCTATACGGGGATGCACCTGTTAAAGCATGCTTTGCTTAATACAACTCCCAATATTACCAAAACAATTACTGTAAGCGATCCTGAGACAGGAGAACCCAAAGACGTTAAAGTACCCGACGGACAAGCCATACAAATGGCGAATACCAAAATCGATGAAATCCGAAACGGCTTTAGCGACTGGTTAGATCAGCAATCCCCCGGATTTAAAAACGATCTGGCGGATAGATACAACCGTAGATTCAACTGCTTTGTACGTCCGCAGTATGACGGATCACACCAGGCTTTCCCCGGGCTGGATTTAAAGGCGCTCGGTATCCCTGATCTGTACCAGTCACAGAAAGATTGTGTCTGGATGATTAAGCAAAACGGAGGCGGGATCGGAGATCATGAGGTGGGAGCAGGCAAAACCCTTATTATGTGTTGTGCAGCCTATGAGATGAAACGTCTGGGAATGGCAAACAAGCCGATGATTGTCGGGCTAAAGGCGAATGTACATGAAATAGCGGCAACATTCAGGACGGCATACCCCAATGCAAAGATACTTTATCCCGGCAAAGAAGATTTTACACCATCCAAACGGGTGAAAATCTTCAATGATATTAAAAACAACTCCTGGGATGCCGTTATCCTGACACACGACCAGTTCGGCAAGATACCGCAATCACCCGAAATGCAGCAACAGATATTCGAAGCAGAACTCGAATCAGTGGAAGCAAATCTCGATGTATTGCGCAGTCAGGGTAAGGAAGTATCCAGAAGGATGCTCCGGGGATTGGAAATTCGCAAACAAAATCTGGAAGTCAAGTTAGATAACCTTGCCGATACGATTAAAAATCGTACCGATGATGTAGTGGATTTTAAGATGATGGGCATCGACCATTTGCTCGTAGACGAGTCACATTCGTTCAAAAATTTAACATTTACCACCCGTCACGACCGTGTGGCAGGGCTTGGAAACCCCGAAGGAAGCCAACGGGCACTCAATATGCTCTTTGCTGTACGCACCATTCAGGAACGTAGCGGCAAAGATCTGGGAGCAACATTTTTATCCGGTACAACGATCAGTAATTCACTGACGGAATTATACCTCTTATTCAAATACCTGCGTCCAAAAGCGTTGGAAAATCAGGGTATTAACACCTTTGACGCATGGGCAGCCGTTTTTGCAAAGAAGAGTACCGACTATGAGTTTTCCGTGACCAACCAGATCGTACAGAAAGAACGTTTCCGATACTTTATCAAAGTGCCGGAGTTGAGTTCCTTCTACTCCGAAATAACGGACTTTCGCACAGCGAAGGATATCGGTATAGACCGTCCCGAAAAGAATGAGATACTGTATAATATCCCACCGACACCGCAGCAGGAAGTGTTTATTGAAAAGTTGATGCGGTTTGCTGAGACGGGAGATGCTACCCTGTTGGGTAGAGCAAAACTGACAGACAAAGAGGAAAAGGCAAAGATGCTGATCGCAACCGACTATGCCCGTAAGATGTCGCTCGATATGCGGATGATCGACATGGCATATGGCGACCATGTCGATAACAAAGCCTCTCATTGTGCTGCTAAAATAGCGGAATACTACAATAAATATGATTTTCAGAAAGGGACACAGTTCGTGTTCTCAGACTTGGGGACCTACAAACCCGGAGAATGGAATCCGTACTCGGAAATTAAACGTAAGCTGGTGGAGGATCACAAGATACCCGCCCATGAAATACGCTTTATACAAGAGGCTAAAACCGATAATGCGAGAAAGGCTCTGATTGCAGGGATGAATGAAGGACGCATACGGGTAATATTCGGTTCTACCAGTATGTTGGGAACAGGAGTCAATGCACAAAAGAGAGCTGTGGCGATTCATCATATTGATCTGCCCTGGAGACCGAGCGATTTGGAACAGCGGGATGGAAGAGCCATTCGAAAGGGGAATGAAATAGCTAAGTTATATGCTGATAATAAGGTAGATGTGTTGATATATGCTGTCGAAAAAAGTCTTGACTCGTATAAATTCAACCTGCTTCAAAACAAGCAGTTATTTATCAATCAGCTAAAGACCAATAATATGGCGACACGGACGATTGACGAGGGTAGTATGGACGAAGGATCGGGTATGAATTTTTCGGAGTATGTAGCTATTCTTTCGGGTAATACCGACCTGTTGGAGAAGGCTAAGCTGGAAAAGAAGATTACCGCCTTGGAGAGCGAACGGCAAGCGTTCAACCGAAGTAAATCATCTGCTATCTATAAATACGAAGATGCTACCCGCTCGATTGACAGCAATAACGAGATGATCTCCCGGATGACAAAAGACCTTACAACGTTTAATGATAAGGTACAGGTCGATAAGGATGGAAGTAAGTTGAACCCAATCATCTTGGATAATTTCAAGAGTGACGATCCGAAAGCTATCGGAGAAAAACTAAATCAACTATCGGATAACGCACGTACCAATGGTGAATATTTCAAGATCGGAGAACTTTACGGCTTTAGAATCCTTGTTAAGACGGAAGAAAGCCAGAAAGAAGGCTCTGTGTTCAAAGATAACCGTTTCTTCATTGAAGGGGAGGGCAATATCAAGTACAGCTATAACAATGGGCATATTGCCCTTGATCCGCTGCTGGCATCGAAGAATTTCATCAATGCATTGGAGAAAATACCGAACCTGATGGAGAAATATCAGGCGGATAATCAAAAGCTGGAAAAAGATATTCCCGTACTAAAAGAAGTAGTTAATTCGGTTTTCCGTAAAGAACCGGAGCTAAGGGAACTCAAATCTCAATTGGATTCTTTAAACAGGCAGATTAACTTAACGTTGTCCAATAAGGATAAGCAGCCGGAGGAAGTACTAAACAAAGAGACTGGTTCTGTAGAAGTAAATCCACCTCAGAATAAAATGCCTCCTTTAGAAACAATATCGAATGAACGCTCCGGACAACCTATGAGTCTAAAAGAGATTATCGATGCGAATAAGGACCGTATTATAATTGCTTCGGTAAGTAAACCAAAGGATAATGAGGATACAGGTGATATAAAAAAGAAGGTATCTAAGGGAATAAAAATGTAATAAGAAAATCCCGCCTTGTTATCACAACAAAACGGGATGAAAGAATGTAAAACCTAAAAAAAAGAATAATGAACAAACCAAATCAACCAATATTAATTAACTATCAACAATCTCTTCTTCTAAATTATCTGAATCGTTTCCTTTATCCTTCCCAAAATTCAGGCGTATAAAATTACTGACATCCGACTCCTTGTAAAAAGTTTTCTGGTATAGAGTATGATAGGGTAGCTCTCCCGAAGAGCGATACCGCTGCAATGTCCGTTTAGAAATATTCAACAACTTACATAAGTCGTAATTGTCATATAAAAGCTCGCCGTCAAGGTAGCATCGCTGCTTTGCCATACTAACGAGTGTCTTATCTATTTTATCCAGGCGCTTGATTATGTATTGCATCTTTTTTTCAAAAAGTTCTCTTTCTATAAACATAATATTAGGCTTTAAAATGCGAAGTAATATCTCTATTCCCGGAATCTCAATGAATAGTTCCTTTTAAAATCATCTATCGTAACGGGATCGGATTTGATAATCCGTTCATCCAAACAACGCTCTATTTCTGAGAGCCTATATAAACATCGGCCACGAAGCATAGAATAGTTTATTATATTCTCCTTTCGTAAACGTTGTAATGTGCGGGTACTGATGCGTAATAACTCAGCCACCTCATTACTATCCATCCAGATGTCACTAGCAGAATCTTTGCCTTTGGATTGTTCTGCTTTTACAACGAAATTTGCAATCCGGTCTATTTTTGCTACCAGCTTTTTGAAAGCTTCATTGTCAATTGTTATAACTTCCATATTTGATTAATTTTGTTTTCATACTGCAAATATGGGATGATTAAAACAGGTAGTTTTCATACTCGCCAGCGACTCGCCTGATTTCTTTTGAAATATATTGATTCTCTCAGGAAGAAAGTCTCTTTATTCAATTTATTCTGTAATAAAAATTGTTAGATTTGTCATAAGAAAATAAGCTTTTAATATTAAGCTTCCTTTTATAGGATTCCGAAGGGCACAAATACAAGTAACTGAAAATATAATATATACAAAATACATTTATATAGTCCGATACATATGGATAATACTACAAAGAAAGCAATAGCTTATAGCTTATTAGCACATGTTAAAACATCAGGAACCTTATCTGATGGTCCTATAGATATATTCATCCCTCTAGTAAAGAAAGGATTACACTTTATGAATATTAATAAAGGACAATATAAAGGTGAAAGTATTGCCGAAATTAGAGAGATTATTGAAAAACATTACTCTATTGATATTCCCATCCCAGTATTGAAAAGCATCTTAAAAAAAATAGCAAATGATATAAATAAGGAAGAAAAAATATTTAAACTATATCAGGATAATAGTTTTTGGATAAAAGATTATGTTTTTGAGGATTTTGATGAACATATCGAGAAAAGTAAAAAAGAGATATTTGTACTTCAGGACATGTTTAAAGAATTCTGTAAAATCAATAATGTAGAATACAATGAGAATAGCTGTATTATAAAATTTATAGAGAAAAATAAAGCTTCTATTTCTTATTATTTGGCTAATACGAAGAAATCCAATGGGAATGATTTTACTGTAGCCGCTTCATTTGTCGATTATTTCAGAAAATACCCTCAAATCTATGCTCAAATCAGAAACTTGTATTTAGGATCAATACTTACCTGTTATTTAGATTATGAACCAGTAAATGCAAATATGGAGGTGACTCTATTACTTGATACAAATTTTATTGTCAGCCTATTAGATTTAAATACGCAGGAATCGACTCATACTTGTAACAAATTATTAGATATTTGTTTAAAATTGGGGTATAAATTTAGGGTATTAAAGGATACTATTGAAGAGACAAGGGCCTTATTGGCATTTAAATCATATAATTATGATAAAGAGGTTATCACCAAATATATTAATAGAGAAGACATATACAATGCCTGTGAGAGAAAAAAATTAAGCAGTGTTGACTTAGACAGGATATCAGATAATTTGGAGAGTACTTTGCTTGATAAGAACGTGATTACCATTCCGAATACAGATAAATTAAGAAATAAGGCAAAAATAAGTAACGAATATTCTATCTTAAAAAAATACAGGAATACAGATAAGGCCGCTCTTCACGATGCTATGGCTCTTATTTATGTAAAAGACTTGAGGGGAAAAAGAATTCGTGATTTTGAAAAGATAAATTGTTGGTTTGTTAATAATGCAATATCCCACGATATAGATAATGAAGGTATAGATGCTCTTTTAAATTCTGAAGATAATGGATTTCAACCAGAAGTAATAAAGGCTGACGATTTATTAAATATATTGTGGTTAAGTAAACCCAGTGTGAACTTAGAACTGGCAAATAACGATTTAGTAGATATGGGATTGACTTCTTTGGTTGCTTTTACACTAAATGAATCTTTACCTAAGGCAAGAATAATAAAAGAACTCGACGAGAATATACAAAAATATAGGAAAACTAATTTTTCTGATAGAGATGTATTACTACTTGCAACTCGTATTGCAAACAGACAAGTTCAGAATGTTGAGAATTTAAATGATTTAGCAAAAAAAGATTCGAACAAATTCGCTGATAAGATAAAGGACGAAGCTAGAAAACAAGAAGCTATAGAAAAAGAACGTGCGGCTAAATTTGATAAATTATTTAAAGATCTGAATGATAGAATAGTAGAACTCGGAGAAAGAAGAAAAAGAGTTGAGGAAAATCTGACTATTCAAAAAGATGAGGAGGTCAAACAAAAAATAACTGAATCCCAGAAAATTATAGACGAAAAAGATAGGAAAATAGTTCAATTAAGAAAAGAAAATATTCAGATAGAAAATAAACGACGAAAAAAGCTAAGTGATGATTATATAAATAAAGAACTTAGCATATGGAGAAGGAAAGCTTGTATCTGGGCTGGAATTTGTTTGTTCATATTTATAGCCGCTATTATATGGTTGGTCTTAGAGTGCCGTAGAAATTTATCTGAAGTTGATAGTAAAATTAAAGAATTCTCACAAAATAGTAGTATTGCAGGTTCTATAGCTATTTTTATGTTTATAGTGAATTCATTTGTGGCCAAAGCATTGTATGACAGATATCATAATTACTCAAATATAGAGAATTATAAGAAATCTATTCTAATCCCAGATGACTATAAACCTTTAAAAGATAACTAATTATTATAAATGTCATATATATGCATACATAATATAGTTGCAGATTTAGAATAAATATGACTTTGAAATTTGTGTAATTTTAAAAAAAAGAGGCTGCTTTTTTTACTCCTAAACAAAAAATCTCCAAGGGGTCAATTAAGATTGGCGGATGGGGTCTCTTTTAGTGTTATTTCCACCTATCTCCGGAAAGAAAATAAAGCTGACTCAGAGTATAAGGGAGCCTGGAATGCTTTGGGAATACCCTAGGAAGAAAAAGGGGTAAAGAATCGGTAGGCGGTTACGATTTAATACACGAATCAGGGAAAGAGAAAGTCAGAAGGAAAGCAGAGGAAACGGTGGGTATTTATGGAGGGGTACGACCAATCTGTCCGAACCGGCTCACAGGATGTGTAGATCTAACTGTATCAAATCCCCCTTCTAAAATTTAGGAAATCCGCTTGTCTGTCTTACCTTTGTGCTTAAGCACGTAAGTGGCGCCGGTAAGCGGGCCACAAATGGGCTCATTGAATTCCCGGACTGTGCGCCAGTCTTCAGGGACAAATTACAGAGAGGTTCACAAATAATATATGATACCAATAACGCATTAAATTATGGCCACATTAAAATTTATCCTGCGCAAGTCCGTCAGCGGAGCGCGCTGCAAGGGCAGCCTGTGCCTTCGCCTGATCCATAACCGCAAGGTCAAAGTCATCACCAGCCCTTTCCGGCTTTACCCCCACGAATGGGACGGGGCCGGGCAAAGGGTACATCTTCCTGAAGAGGGCTCCCCGCGCTACCCTTACCTGTGCAAGGTAACCGAAAGCCTTTGCGCTTACGGCGAACAATTCGAAGAAGCGGCCGGGCGGCTGGAGAAATCGGGGCGTTATACCGTTGATGACATCCTTTGCAGTTACCATAGGGAGCATAACCCGGCCAACCTTTCCGGCTTTGCCGGGCTGCAGGAGCGCAACCTGCTGCGTGCCGGCCAGGAACGTACCGCCCGTGCTTACCGCACCGTCAGCCGCGGGCTCATCACATTCAATAAGGGGCGTGATATCCCCTTGAGCCATATCAATGCCTGTATGATGAAAGAGTTCGAGGCCTACCTCAAGGAGCGTGGAAAGGCCATGAATACGATCTCTTATTATATGCGTATGCTGCGTGCCATCTATTGGAAGGCCGTCAAGGAGAAACTGATCGATGCCCGGCGTGAGAATCCTTTTGACCATGTTTTCACGGGCTTCCAGAAAACCCGTAAACGGGCATTGGATATCGAAAGCCTCCGCGCGCTGAACAGCCTTGATTTTTCGGCTTTACTGGAACGGCAAACCCAGCCGCCTGTAAATGCGCATAAGCAGCTTAAAGAAGCCCCGCGGGAGGATAAAACTACAGACAGGGCCCTTTATACTTCGTGGCGCTACTTTTTCTTTTGCTTCCATGCCCGGGGGATGAGTTTTGTGGATATGGCCTACCTGCGCAAGGAGAATATCCGCCAGGGGGTGATCAGCTACTACCGCAAGAAGACGGGCCAGAAGATCGAGGTGACGGTCACCCCTTCTTTACAGCGCATCATCGACAGCTTCAGCGGCGAAGTCCGTTACAGCCCCTACCTTTTCCCCGTCATCCGGGATGCGGATAAATCCCCGCGCCTGCAATACGAGAACGGCCTGCGCCTCCAGAATAAGCGCCTGAAAAAATTATCCGCCCTGGCCGGCATTGGGGAGAAATTAACGACCCATGTCTCGCGCCACAGCTGGGCGACCATCGGCAAGAAGCAGAACCTGCCGCTGTGGGTTATCAGCGAGGGCCTGGGGCATTCCTCCGAAAAGATGACCTATACCTACCTGGCCTCCTTCGACCGCTCGACCCTTGACCGGGCCAACGAGCAGATCGCCCTGGCCCTGGTCTCCCCGCCATCCGCTACCGCCGGCTTCGCCTGCCTGTAGGGCTGAAACCGGTTTATATGCCTTTACAAACAAAAACTATAGCTTACATTTCTTGATCAGCTTACCCGCTATTTTATATGGCAGGGCATATTTTCTTTTATTTCCGGCTGAAAATAAAAAAGTATTTTTATATTTGTAAGCATATTTTTACTGAAAGGAGGAAAATAGGAGCATATTCTGAGCCGGACAACACAAAACCGAACGTTTTGCGTTCATTTTATCTATTCATCTTAACATCTGACACTTAGCAAGTGTCGGAATAAGTTTGTTTAACGCATATAAACAATTGCAAAGTTAGGCGTTATTTTTTAATAATGTTGTTAGATTCGGTTATCCATTTTTACACTTTCTTTACCTATTTCACACCCAAACCTGTGATGTTGCCGTATCCCGCCCGGCGGTTCTCCCAGATGCTGCTTACAGTAGCGGCTGAATGAGGCTTTTGATGCAAAGCCGAATTCAGCGCGCAGTTCGTTTAGCGATTTATCCCCCGTGCAGAGGGCATGGTATATCTTTTTTGCCCTGTGCTGGTTCATCCACTTGTACCCGGATATATTAAATACCTTCCTGAAGCGCTTCTCTATGCCTGAGAGGGACATATTCATCGCGGCGGCCAACTCGGAAAGGGAGTGGTAGTTGTGGTAATTGTTCATCACATAAAGGGAGAAACCCGGGTCACCGCTCAGGGCCTCGTGAAAAAACAACGCGAGTTCCTCTTTCGAATAAAATTCCCCGAGCAGGTAGAGCAGTTCATTTATCTTCAGTTCATTATAATATCCGCAACAGAGCCCTTTGCGTATACAGTAGGCCAGCATATCCGTATACCCCTTTACGGGTTCCTTCATTTCCAGCAGGTAGGGGGAATCCGTTCCCGTATCCGGCGTCCGGTGTACCAGGTCCTCCAGCCTGTAGCAGTCGCAGAACTGCAGCTTGGAGTAAGGGCGTATGAACAGGAGCAGGGCTCCGGATTCAGCCCTGTAGCTGAAGTTGTAGCCTACAGGCAGGTAAAGCGCCTGCCCGCAGCGCATCCGGCGGTTATTGTACATCCCGAAGGAATAGGTGATCTCCCCCCTGAGCAGGAAGATGATCTTACTCTGCAGGGCCTGTTGTTTATGGCTGCTGCCGGTACTGATTTCTTTGGTTTCAATGGCCGGTCTTGTTCCCTTGTCGCAGCTCTGGCAGTTGCGGCAGGCCATGTGTTCGTTAAGGTATGATAAATCCATATTCAGTTGGTTTTGAGTTTGTTTAATCCATGTTTAATGATGCTGTTGCTGTGTCAGGCCGGTTTGTACCCGGAAAGGCTATTGGTTATCAATTAATTAAAAGCCCGTCGCCCTCCGGTTTTCCTGCCGTCGGGGGTCCGCCTGTTTAACGGTTCGTGTCAGAAGTTATCCCTTGTATTTATTTATTGCTTGTTAATGTGTTAATATACAGACGATTGCAATCCAGTCTACATACCATCTGACACTTGCTAAGTGTCAGATGCCGGAATCAGATAAATATATCTCGATGCATGCCTTTCCGTCAGGGGGGCATGCAATCTTACTCCGGTTCATCCGGGAGGGGATAAAACGGTATAAACAGTATACAGGAGGCGGTAAGGCAACAGATGAAACGTTTAACAAAAACAATACAAAAAGATGTGCAGAGTTCACTATTTACCGGTAACGATGGAGCGGCAGGGCGGACGGTTTTATATCGGCCTGGACATGCAATTTGTGGGGGATATGGCCACGGCCGACCAGTCACACCAGTTCATACCCGTACTGTCGGCCGGGGACAGGCGCAGGGAGTTACCGATGGTTCTGGTAGCCGGGCGTTCGCGCTACCGGTCGTTGCGGCTTGCCTTATGGGGCCTTGGCGGGGACATACTGCGCTCTTACCATATAAAAAAGTTGTTGCAGGCAACCGGCCGGGCGGCCATCGATTACCCTTACCGCATATCGCTGGACTACGAACAGTGGATGGACCGGGCGGAAATAACCGTCATACAGCAGTGAACCGGCAAACTATACAACATGAAGTCAACTAAATAATACCTATATATTTTATGAAACAATCCGCATTCATTTTTCTGCTTCTTACAATTGCCCTGGTATCCGTACGGGGGCAGGACAAAGCAGGCAATCTGCCTTTGGCGTCACCTCGCCTGGCGGTCAAAACCAATTTATTGTACGATGCTACCACGACCTTCAACCTGGGGGTGGAAGTTAAGCTGGACAGCCGCTATACGCTGGATATACCGGTTAATTACAACCCTTTCACCTATAGCGGGAATAAGAAGCTGAAGCATATACTGGTGCAACCCGAGCTCCGTTACTGGCTTTACGAACCGTTCTTCGGTCATTTCTTCGGTGTGCATGCGCTCTATGCCAATTACAATGTAGGAGCCATCAAGCTGCCGCTGGACCTGTACCCGGGCCTTGAGACAGGCCGTTACCGGGGCGACATTTTCGGGGCGGGCATCTCCTACGGTTACCAATGGATGCTGTCTCCCCGCTGGAGCCTGGAAGCCACCATCGGCCTGGGGTATGCCTATACGGATTATGACAGGTATGAGTGCAAAACCTGCGGCAAGCTGCTGGAGAGCGGCAGCAGGCATTATTTCGGGCCTACAAAGGCAGGTATATCCATCATCTATATAATCAAATAAGACAATGAAACGTATGAAACGATTCCATATTTCCCATATATCAGCTGTATTTTTCCTGTTGGCGGCGCTCAGCCTGCCGGCACAGAATAAGGATTTCTATAAAGGCCGGCTGTCGGTTGAAAGCGCCGGGCTGAAAGAAGAGGGCGACAGCCTGCTATTAAGTTTTTCCGTACGCATACAGGGCCGGGCCGTCTCCCGTGGTCAATCGATGCTGCTGGTTCCCGAGCTGAGTACCGGTAGCGATCCGGACAGCAACATGTTAACCTTTCCCTATATACTGGTCAACGGTGACCGGCGCCAAAAGCTGAACGAACGCTATTTTACCCTTGCGGACATGGACCGGGTAACCGCCTATCATCGTCCTTTGATGCAGGTAAATACCCGTCCGTCCACCGATACGACACTTCTATATAACCTGAAAACCCCCTATGAATCCTGGATGGATTCCGCCCGCTTCGTGCTCTACCAGCAGATAACGGGCTACAGGCAGGAATCACGGCTGTATGCGCTGGCATTGAGCGGCAAGGTGGAATTGGAAGCACGTGTGCCCTATCAGGTCAGCCCCGGAGTATCCTTACTCACCCCGGGCAGGGAAGTCAAGACGCGCAAGCGTCAGGGCAAAGCTTTCCTGGACTTCCAGGCAGGCAGGTCGGTCATTAACCCCGGTTTCCGCCGGAATCCTGCGGAGCTGGCCAAGATCAACGAAGCCGTCTCGGATGTAAAGGACAATCCCGATGCGGTGATCACCGCCCTGTTTATCGAAGGCTATGCTTCCCCCGACGGATTGTACACCACCAACGAGCGTTTATCGAAAGAACGGTCGCTGGCGCTGAAAGATTACCTGAAAACGAAGTTCGGATTCGACGAGGGCCTATTCAAGGTAAACCATGTGGCCGAGGATTGGGACGGGCTGGTCGTACAGGTACAAGCCTCCGATATGGAATACAAGGACAAGATACTGGAAATTATTTCCACCACGGAAATAATGGACGGATGCGAAAAGGCCCTGATGCGCCTGGCAAAGGGTGCACCCTACCGGCAGATGCTCCGGGATATGTTCCCCGGACTCCGCAGGGTGGAATACCAGATCGACTATACGGTCAGGGATTACACTGTCGAAGAAAGCAAATCGCTGTATAGCCGCAAACCGGAAGACCTGTCCCAGTTGGAGCTTTACAACCTGGCCCAAAGTTACGGCAAAGGCACGAAGGACTATGCGGATATATTGCTCGAGGCGATTCCCAGATACTATCCCGACGATGTAACGGCAAACGTCAACGCGGCGGCGCTGCTGATCGAAAACGGGGAGCTGAATACCGCAGGGCGCCTGCTGGACAAGGCAGCCGGCATAGCCCCCGGCGGCAACCATCCGGCCGTACTGAACAACCTGGGCGTGATACGCCTGCTGGCAGGGGAACTGGATGAAGCCGAAGCCCTGTTTAACCGGGCGAAAACAGCCGGTAGCGAGGAAGCAGCCCGCAACCTGGAGGAAGTGGCGGCCAAACGGGCCGATAATCAGAAAATGGAACGGTATAAAAACAGATAGTAATTATATTCTTTAATTTTAAAATTAACAAAAAATGAAAACAAATTTCAAACATGCAATTATTGCAGCAACAGCCTTGCTATTAGGATTCAGCAGCTGTTCGAATGACGATGCGAACGCGCCGCAAGCGGACGATCTTCCTAAAAAAAACGTGACCGTGAGTATCGCCGTGCCGTCGACTTATGCCGATGAAGCGTCAGCTGTAGGCGTGGTACCTGATATCAAGGAAGCGAAAGTATTCTTCGTCGGTGGCGGTGTTATCGCACAAGTCGGTACGCTGACTACCTTGGAGGTAGCGTCAGGTAAAACATTTAACAATGTACCGGGTTCCGTAACCGATGTGATTATTGTCGCCAATAGCGAGACTGAAACAACATCCCCTACTCTCGCTTCCGGTAGTATCAGTGAAATCGTGGACTATGATCCGTTATCGAAACTGAACGAGACACTGTTCCAACAGGCCAGTCAGACCGACCCGCAAACAAATGTTAATGTATTCGGCCAGGCTGCTATCACAGGAAGTGCGGGTTCATATGTAGCCAATGTAATGCTGGTTCCTGCTATTTCCCGGATCGAGCTTCTCAAGGTTGAGGCAGATCCGCTTGCACAAATTCCATTGACAAGTTTCAAACTGACAGGGATTTATATCAACAATACATACACACAACTCGGTACGGACTATACAACTAAGCCGATTTCGGCTGCTAGTATTCTAAACTATGGCAAGTCTGATGCAATTTGGACCAACGGTTCATACCCTGCACGTTTCAAAGATGAATTTACAGGAGTTACAGGCACTACAAGCTTTACACCGGCTAACAGATGGGCTTATTATGTATTGCCTGTAAAAGTGTCGGTTGCGGGAACAACCATCGACGGGGTAGACCAATCAGCGGTTCCCCATATCGTATTAAAAATAGAGGACGCATTTGCTGTCGGCCATAGCCTTGCATCTCCTGCTTATATTACTATTAAAGACCTGAAAGTAGGTGGAACACCGTTAACACAATTGGCAGCCGGAAAAGTATACACCCTGGGTGTCACTGGCACTGGTGAAGGTATTAAAATAGGAGGTGAAAATTTGTCTCCGTATCCGGAAACAAATGCTACTGAGAGCATAACGGTGAACTGTACTGTATCTCCATGGTCAAACCAGGACGTTGTTCCTGCATTTTAAATAACAGCTATTGAACTTTCACCTCAAAGGGGCCGGGGCTTACACTGCCCGGCTACTTTCGGAGAAACCAATCAAAAACCTTCAGAAGGGACGGGGAAGGGTTCCGGATATAACGGACCGGCGCCCCTCCTCTCCCGGGAGGGTTTATCATAAAGCGGTTCACGGTAACTTACCGGAAACGGACCCTGTAAAACGGTATAATAAACGATACGACAAAAAAAATAAAGCCAATAAACAAGCAAGCGGTAACGCGGTTATTGCCTGCAATTGCCTTACAAAAATAAATTATTCACATATGAAACAGCTGAAGACATTAATCCTGCTAGTTGCGTCAGTATTTTTCACAGGATGTATCGGTGATGACCTGAGTGATTGCCCACCGGATGAGAATCTGACGCTCGCATTTACCTACCTGAACTTTCCGGATCATATCAGCCGGGTGACAGTCGCGATATACAATCCGAATGGAAAGCTGGTGGAGACGGTGCAAGTTGATAAGGATGATCTGGATGCCTTCCAGGGAGTCAGGTTATACCTGCCGGCAGATGATTATACAGCTGTCTGCTGGGGAAATGCTTTTGACAATACCCAAATCAACGGGCTGACAAAGGGAGCCGATCTTAGCCGGCACGAAGTGGCTAATCCCGGTTACTTCAATTCCGCGCGCATACCGACCAACGATGCCCTGTATTACGGCACACATACCTTTACGGTAAAACCTAACACGGCCAATAGCGAAACAGTACCATTCACACCGGCTTATATCCGGCTCATCATACAAGTCAAAGGCCTGGCAAGCACCGACGCCGGCGCACCGACTTCCGGCTACCCTTATATCAGGGTGAACAACCTTGTACCTGCATACGACTATAATATGGTTACCCACGGTAACCCTACGACATACTATCCGCCGGTAACGGTAGACACGGGCAACAAACAGGCGCAGGCCACCTGCGACGTGCTGCGCTTCACGGCCGATAACCCTATCACGATAGACGTGCTGGACAACAGCACGGACAATACGGTGCTCCATACCGTAAACCTGCAGCAGTTCATAGCCGACAACAACATCGTCATCGCTGACGGCAAAGAGGTCACCATACCTATCCTTATCTCATTCGAGGGGAATGTGGTTATCGTCACGCTGCTCGAGAACTGGGGAAACATCCCTGTAGACACGCTGTAACACGAATAAAAACAAGCTACGGCACAGACCGGACACAATCATTGGAAGGTTAAAAGCCGGACAGGATATATAAAAAACAAGCATACAAAGAAAACAGGAAGCAGGAACAAAAAATAAATGAATAACGATTTAATGATTCGATCCATGCTTCATACATACAGAACGATAGAACGTAGAAGAAAAAAAGGATAAAAGGATAAAACGTATGAAAACAATCACTATTACTTTATTGCTGTTTACCATGGCGCTGTTATCCGGTTGCACCATGGATGGCGATAATCCGGTTCAGCCTGATCCGGGTCAGAACGGGGAAAAGAATGTGACCCTCGAGGTTCGCATCCCCGGCGCCCGAACACCCTCGACCTACGGCATGACCGCGGGGCAGGAAAACCAGGTGAGCCAGCTTACCGTGCTGGCCTACAAGGATATCAGCGGCACCGAAGAGCTTCAACAAATGATCGTTGCCACATCATCGGAATTCACGAGTGACGGCAGCGGCAATGTCAAGGTGACCCTGTCCATCCCTGCGGGCGATTACAGCCGCCTGGTGGTGGTCGCCAATGCCGACAGCCAGGTCGGCGCATTGGCTGCAAACAGCGCCCTGGCCGCATTGACTGCCATCGAATATACCCATGCCAGCGGACAATGGGATACCGCTACACCGGATTACATCCCGATGACGGGCGAAGTAATAGCCGGAACGACCAATGGCATCAGTATACGGCAGGGCCAGTCGAAGACCTTCAGCGGCCTGAACCTGGTACGCATGCTGGCGCGTGTGGATATAATCAACAATGCAACCTCTACTTTCACGCTCAAAGACGTGATGCTGTATAACTTCAAGAAAAACGGCCTGCTGGTCAACGACGATACGCAATACGGGGCTTCCCCGGCACAGCCTAACCTGCCCGGAACGGTACAGAATGCCACCTCCCCGCTAACCTATAACTACACTGCATTGCAGTCCGGTAATAAGATGGAGGGTGAGATCTATGCCTTCGAGGCGGCCGCCCCCGTGCTGGCAAATATCGCCACTTCACCCCGTATCATCATCAAGGGTACCTATAGCGGAACAGATTACTTCTATCCGGTCGACTTCACCTACGACGGCAGCAGCGGTACCACCAAAGGTGCTTTCATGCCGGTCGTGCGTAACCATAAATACATCTTCACCGTCTCACAGGTCAGCGGCCCGGGCTTTGCCACTGCAGATGCCGCCCTGGCATCGACGGAGGTCATTACCAACATCGACGTGCAGCTCTTCGTCATCGATGAAAACGTTACCGATGTCTATTGGAATGCCTCGAATTACCTGGCGGTCAATGCGCCGGACTTTGACTTCGGCGGGGAAGCGAGGACAGAAGCATCAACTGATAATAAGATAACCGTTAAATCCACTGCCGCATGGACGATCGAATGTTTCGAAGCGGACGGTTCAACGCCTGCTGCCGGCGGCTGGCTTTCGGTCACACCGGCTTCTGGCTCCGCAAACGATCAGACAACGCCGGCTACCGTTTCGGTCGTGCTTACGGCAAATGCCGGAGCGGTGCGCGAAGGTAAAATAAAAATACAGTCCGGGCCTTTTACACATGTAGTGACGGTTACGCAGTCAACCACTCCTTAAATCAGGTAGCCACCGTCGATAGACACCAAACAGCACCAGGCTCAGCTCACTGTCGCTACTACCTACCTATAGGGTAGTGCCGAGGTATCCGATGTAAAAGAAAAAAGGCCGGGAATTGATAAATAGATAAAAATAAATGCATACGAACATATTAAAAGATATAACAGGATGCATCAAACGGGTAAAAATCATGCCGGTACGCAATTATATGAAAAAAAAATGCAATATTAAAAAAAGCTCAAAGATATGATACCAAAAAAACTGTATAAGCGCTCCGGATCGGCCCTGTCGGGTCTCGGGGTATACTGCCTGCTGACGCTGGCCATGGCCTTCACCTCGTGCAGGAACGAAGAGTCCGTGGAAATAAACGGCGCGAGCAAACAGGTAACCATCACGATGTCCGTACCGGGCGCCACCGCGGCGGCCGGCCCTGTGACCTATGCCATGCCTGCTGACGAGGCTAAGGTCAATACGGTCGATGTGCTGTGCTTCCAGACAGACCCCGCAGGCACTGCGGATGTGGACAGGGGAACCTTCCTCTACCGTGCCACCGTAGGGCATACGGCAGGCGATAATACCTTTAAGGTTATCCTGGCCGAACTGGCCGTCAACCAGACGCTTGTCGTGCTGGCCAACTGCCGCACACAGGTGGAAACCCTGCTGGGAACCATCTCTGCGGGAGCCACCAAGGCGAGCGTTATCAGCAGCCTTTTGCTGGAGCAGAGTACCGCTTTCGACGCATCTACCATGACGGGCATCCCGATGTGGGGCGAGATCACCAACCAGGCCGTTACATCAGGCTATAATCCCATCGGCGGGCTGAGCGTCAACCTGACGCGTATGCTGGCCCGGGTCAATATCACCAATGGCGAAGTCCTCTTCGACCTGACGGAAGCCTACCTGTACAACCCCCGCCAGAAGGGCAGCATAATCCCTGATAACTGGACCGGTACAGACGTGACTAACCCGACCATCGTAGCAGGAGCCCAGATGGCTCAGAAGACCAGGTTCGGGCCCTTCACCACTTCGGCGACGAACACAATCGACAATAAGATCTATACCTTCGAGGCCGATAACATCGCCAAGGCCGGAACAGATCCGCTGGACGCCACCTGCCTGGTCGTCGTCGGCTATTACAACGGTAGCCTCGCAAAGTCCTACTACCGTGTAGACCTGAAGAATTATACAACAAACGCGTTCTACGATGTAAAGCGTAATTATTCATATAACGTTACCATCACTAAAATAGACCTTGAAGGCCCGGACACTCCGGATAAAGCCTTTGAGGGGACAGCCACAATAAAGGCAACCGTGCAGGCATGGAACGACGGCAATGGCAGTGTGACTGCCGGCAATAACCACCTGAAGGTCTCCACCAACGTTTTGTCCTTCCCATCGAGCGTCGGCAATGACATCATTGACGTATTCACAGACCATCCGGACGGGTGGGTCATCGATAAGATCGAGGGCCCCTCAAGAGAAGCCATCGATTGGCTCACCGCCACTCCCAACAACGGGGCATTCAACGTGACCCAGCCTTTGACCATAGACGTTCTTGAAGCCGGGCCTGTAAACCGTTCAGCTCTTATTTACATACAGGCGGGCAATGTAACGTTAGTAATTACTGTTAGTCAGAAACGGAAAGTAATGTTGACTTTCACTAAGAATATAGACGCCGCGGGCTCGTTCATCGACTTATCGGGACTATACGATGCAAACACGATGCTCTTATTTCCTAATCCTACGGACAACAGCGGTTACGATTGGGACGGGTGGTACGACTTATCTACCGGACTAAAGGTTGTGGGGCATTATCGACGGCCACTGATCATTATTCCCGAGGACGAGATTCAAAATTACGAAGCTCGGTGGGTACTCATTCCTTGACCTATGCCGCATCGCATGATAGCTCAATCTTAACCCGTAGTGGCTTGCACATATCAAAGTAGCCACTCGCAAGAACCGACCATTCAAATATAAGGGAGGCAAATAACAAAAAAGCCAGTGCCGATGGCTCTCGAACTTCATTTATAATTAACGTTCAAGGCCCCAGTAAACCAAATCTTACTGATGCCCTTCAGCATCATGGTCGATTCACTGCCACCCCCACCCTAATAGGGTAGCGCTACGTGTCTGTTGCACAACTAATTTTAGATAATTATTAAAACCATACTATTTATGAAACAAGCATTAAAAAAAACCGGAAATTATTATTCAAGCGGAAAAAATTATAAAAAAGATACTCATATTCATCAAGAAAGGCACGAGTGCGTTTATAACACAGATTTTTCAGCCACATACGAGCCTCCTTAAAGCCGGGGGAGAAGATGTACGACAATAATTTCTTGATATTATAAGCCATTGAAGCTAATAAGACATGTTTATTGGCAAGCTTTATACCTTTTGTATATACTTTTTTCATTCCCCGGTAATGAAGCAGAGTCCCTAAAACAGGCTCAACGGTAGATGAACGCAGTTTTATCATTCGCTTGCCTATAGGAGTATGAATACGTTGATACATTCGATCATAGTAAGCTTTGTCTATGGTATCTTCTAAATGTTTGAAGTTTTTTTTACCAAGACACGCTGCTTTAAGCGAACAGTCTTTACAATCTTTGCCGGAAGATTCATAGATTCTGGTCCGGGTATTATCCCGGTGATCGGTGCGTATATACTTAAAGGGGAGCTTTACGCCTTTATAGCATTGGTAATAATTTTCTTTCGGATGAAAAGTGAAATTCGTCCTTTTAGGAAGATAGTTTCCCATGCAGGGTATATACCCTTGAATGTTGAGATCTTCTAAATGTCTGAGAGAACGTCCACTGCTATAGTTTGTATCCGCCAATACCTGGGAAATGGTTATACCCATTGGATATAAATTAGTTCTTGCCTGAGCTAAGATATCAGGTAAACAAAGTGAATCCCGTTTGTCTGCAAGGCTTGCCAAAGCACCGCAAATAACATGGGAACTCGTATCTACACTTATTTGTGCAAGATAGTTGAGATTTAGCGCTTTGTGTGGCTTCCTGGATAACCGTGCTTGCGGATCTGTTGAACTGCATCGCTTTTTATTTTGGCCATGCCTGGGATTTGATGGCTTGATAGAGGAATTATTGAACTGAGGCCCTGATTTATGCTCTTGTTCATTAGCACATAGATCCTGATAATACATAGAGCTTGTGACCTTTAATTGAACTTCTTTATCGACAAGACTTTCCATAGAGGCATTCGCTTTAACAAAAGCACTATCAATTGCTTGAGAACGACCCTCAACCATTCCTGCTTCAAAGCAGAGGTAGAGTATATGAGCGAAAACATCAAGAAATAAGTCTTCACCATAGAGTTGACGTGTACGGCTTAGTGTACTATGCCAAGGCAAAGGTTCATCGACATTGTAGTTTAAGAAGTAAAGCATATCCATACGCATACTGGCATGTTCGATGATTTTTCTGTCAGAGCTTAGGTTTTCTATATAGCCAATAAGCATGAGTTTAAAGAAGACTTCCGGATCAATACTGGCTTGTCCTTCCCGCCCATAATAAGGCAGAGCCTTTTTACGGAGAAAGGATAAATCAAGCGTATTCTTTAAACGGCGATAAAAATTATTATCTGGTACCCGATCTGACAATCTGAAGACTAGAAAGAGTTTTTCTTCGTAGTGTTTTTTACCTAGCATAATGATTGAATTTATTCATGTAATATACTAATAATTAACCGTATAATCAATTTTTATTAATGCTTATTTCTTTCTTTTTTAGTTGTGCAACAGACACGCTACGCTACCCTATATAAACTAAAAAAAAGGTCGGGGACTCGGGATAAGGGCTAAAAAGGTGAATATGAATACATTAAACGATAAAATACGATGCAACAAAACCATAAAAACCGCGTCAAATTGGCGCAAAAGCGGCTCAGGAGCACCTCTAACGTGCTGGCTATCAGTACATAGTCCTTCCGAGACCCTGCCGCCGTGAAGACGGCCGACAGGACAAGGGAGAAAAAAACAGTAAGCGAAGAAAAATAAAATAAAAATCAAAGATAACAATGCTAAAACAGAACATCCGCCCGGTACCCTACTACTCGCAGACCGCAACGGTCTGGGAGAAGGAGCTGGCCGCCTGCCTCCGCCGCGAGTTCCGCGACAAGATCGCGCGCCGTCTGAAAGGGCATCACATCCGCGGGTTTTCGCATGATTATATCACGGGCTTTATCCGCAGGAACAAGAAGGCCTGGCCTTATTTCTTCCGGACGGATATCGCGAAGTTTTACCCGGCTATCCGGCATCGCGACCTGATCGTCGGCTGCCAGGTGGCCTACCGCGAACTGCTGGGCCTGGACTACGTGCCCAAAGCCTTTAAGAAACGCTATGTGCCCAACCTGAACGAGTGGTGCGGCTCCCTGCCTGTAACGCGTGGTATACCCATCGGCAGCGCCGTATCGGCCATCCTGGCCCCGGTGATGCTGGTGCCGGTATGGCTCGAGGTACAGCGCCGGTTCAGGGTTCCCTTTATCGTTTTTATGGACGACGTGTTCATCTGCACGGAGTCGCAGGAACAGGCCGCGGAAGTCTACGCCTACCTGCAGAATACGCTATCCTTCAGCTACGACCTGGACCTGAACGCGGAAAAGACGCAATCGGGCCGGTTCTCGGACAAGGCCGTTGAATTCTGCGGCTGGCGCTTCGCAGGGGGCTACGCCCGCATCAGCGACGCGAAGGTAAGCTCCTTCAAAGAGCGGCTGACAGTCGAGATAAAGCGTTGCAAGGGTATCGCCCCGCATGCGTTCATGAAGCGTGTCAACAGGAAGATCGACGGTTTTGCCAACTATTACAAGCATGGCGATGTGGGAAAGCAGTTCGAGGCTTTGGACGGCTTTGTACGGCAGGAAGTGCGCCGCTGGCTGGCCGCCGAAGGGCGTGGCCGCAGCTATTCGAACCGCGACCTGCACAGCTTCGGGTTGCACAGCTTCGAACTCGTTTACCGCCGTTTACGGGAACGCTCGCCCAAAGACCGGACACTGCTGAAACAGCCGACCCCGGCCAGCGACGCCCAACCGGTCGACAGCCGGCTACAACGCCAACAATTGGAACTGGCCTCTGTGATCGACACCAAGCTGACGGAGATGCTGTCCCTGCAACGCCAGCAGGTGAGCCTGCTAAAAAAGATAGTGGAAGTCGAAGCCTACTGACGGATATTCCGGCTAGCGGAGCGCACGAACAAAAGGAAACGGTTTGCCGGGACGATAAGGAAGCGAATAAACCGGACCCTTGAACGACTGTGATAAGATAAAAAAGAGAAAGAGAATAGAATGAAGAAAACATATGCTTATAAGAAATTGCAACGGTTCAGAAAACCAAACATATGTATAGCGATGGCTTACAACAAAAATCAGCATTATAAAATGGCCGTACAGGACATATAAAAAAACAAGCATACAAAAAAACAGGAAGCAGGAAGAAAAGATGAATCAATAATGATTTAATGATTCGATCCAAGCTTCATAAAAACTGGACGATAAAATAAAAGAAGCGAAAGTAAAGAAAAAGATAAAGCGATGAAAACAAACACTATAGCTTTGCTGCTGTTGTCTATAGCGCTGCTCACCGGCTGCACATCGGAAGACGCGAACAATGAAATCCCTGATCCCAGTCAGAACGGGGACAAGAATGTGACCCTCGAGGTTCGCATCCCCGGCGCCCGAACACCCTCGACCTACGGCATGACCGCGGGGCAGGAAAACCAGGTGAGCCAGCTCACCGTGCTGGCCTACAAGGATGTCAGCGGCACCGAACAGCTTCAACAGAAGATCGTTGCCACATCCTCGGATATAACTTCCAGCGGCACCAATAATGAAAATGTCAAGGTGACCCTGTCCATCCCTGCGGGCGATTACAGCCGGCTGGTGGTGGTCGCCAATGCCAACAGCCAGGTCGGCGCATTGGCCGACGACAGCCCCATTAGCGAACTGAATGCCATCGAATATACCCATGCCAGCGGACAATGGGATACCGCTACACCGGATTACATCCCGATGACGGGCGAAGTAATAGCCGGGACGACCAACGGCATCAGTATCAGGCAGGGCCAGACCTTCAGCGGCCTGAACCTGGTACGCATGCTGGCGCGTGTGGATATCGTCAACAGCGCCGCAGCGACATTTACGCTCAAAGACGTGATGCTGTACAACTTCAATAAAAACGGCCTGCTGGTCAACGACGATACGCAATACGGGGCTTCCCCGGCACAGCCTAACCTGCCCGGAGCGGTACAGAATGCCACCTCCCCGATAACATACACCGGGGCCGCGGTGTCGGCCAATATGGCCGGCGAGATCTATGCCTTCGAAGCGGCCGCCCCGACAACCGCAACGATAAGCACCCAGACCGCCCCCCGCATCATTATCAGGGGGACATACAACCTTGTGGATTATTACTATCCGGTGGACTTCACCTACGACGGCAGCGTTAGCGGTACCACCAAAGGCGACTTCATGCCGATCGTACGCAACCATAGGTACACCTTCACCGTCTCACAGGTCAGCGGCCCGGGCTTTGCTACGGCTGCCGCCGCATTGGCTTCGACGGATGTCATTACCAATATCGACGTACAGGTCTTCGTCATCGATGAAAACGTTACGGATGTCTATTGGGATGCAAAGAATTACCTGGCGGTCAATGCGCCGGACTTTAGCTTCGGCTATGAGGAGGTAACCGATGCATCCACGGACAACAAAATCACCGTCAAATCCACTGCCGCCTGGACGATCTCTTGTTTCGAAGCCGACGGTACAACGGCCCCGGACGGCGGCTGGCTTTCGGTAGATGACCCAGGAGGAGATGCTAACACAATGGAAACCGTATCGGTGCTGCTTCAGGAAAATACCGGGGCAGCGCGCGAAGGTAAAATCAAAATACAGTCAGGGAACTTTACCCATGTCGTAACGGTTACGCAGTCGGGCGACGACCGCGTGAAAATCGATGTTGGTACTATCTACGGCACGGGTGTAGGATCATTCACTATAAGTACCGCGCTTGACCCCACACCGCTACCCCCGGGCTCCTATGTGCCTGCGGGCTCGGTAGTATACATTACAGCTACCGAGGCTAATGTCAACGCTATGTCTTTCACCATCCTGAACGACACTTTAATAGACATATATGCACCGAAATATCATATAGAATTTGTTCCCGTAGATTCACGTACCTTCAGACTAGTGGACGAACCAGGTAGGGTGACTAATCCCGCAGTGGCTGCGTATGAGGGGTATGACTACACATACGATGATATCCCCTCACCGGGGTTTTGGACAAACACGAGTGCGGGAGGCACCTATTATTGGACTATAAGGCCTGGCCGAGAGACGAAAATCGTAAACGGGTACAAGATCGGTGTTTTGCACCGCGCCGTAGGCAAATCAAGCTGGACTGGGCTCGCATTAGATTACGTTATAATAACAGAGCGCTAATAAATCGACAGTTCGCCAAAGTCATTTGAGGCCAAACAAATCCGGCTCAGTTCACTGTCACTGTGACCCTCTAGGAAAGCGCTATGCTACCCTACTAAAAAAGAAAACAAAGGTCGGGAATTGACAAATAGATAAAAATAAATGAATACGAACAGATAAAAATATATAACAGGATGAATCAAAACGATAACAACCGGGAAAACCGGTACTTAAACGAACGGAGTATACAGCTAACAAGCTGTAATCCGGCACGAAGATGCAACGACACCCCTGTGCTGTTGTTATCCGTTTCCGGCCGGACGACGCGCGAAAAGGAGCCAATTATACAGGACCATGACTAAAACCGCTGTACATATGGCACTCGACTGCCGGCTTGAAAACGTTATAGTTCATTATTACATTGTTCATGTAAGTGGGTTTGGCAGGCTCCCTATTAGATTCTGATGATACATATAACCTCTTTCACCGGGAGCCTGCATTTACCCGGCCGTTATGAACAATGTAACGAGCTATGAGTATAAAAATAAAAGAAACAATGACATTGGAACAAGATATATAAAAAAGGACCCTTGGCCGCCGGCGGGCGTCAAGGTCATAATTCCGTAGCCGGAATAAAGGCTGGGAAGTAGTTTTTGTAAAGTTTTGTAAAGTTTGTGTTAAGGTGGGGATCCTGCATGTCGGGATGACAGTCAGGGTCCCTTTTTATTAGTCTCCATGAATTGTCAGGTAAAAAGTTTCGGACCCATAAGGTCCGTATAAGTTAGAAAAGACGTCAGGCCGTGAAGTAGCCTGATTGTGTAGTTTTGTAAAGTTTGTGGAACCACGCCTGTTGTGATAATATGCGTGGTTTGTTTAAAAGGAATACGATTAAAAAAGACATACGATGATAATTAACAAACATAGAATAAAGGACACGATGGATATATATGCCGGCATACTGCTGCGGAT
This sequence comes from Dysgonomonas termitidis, assembly GCF_054657735.1. Classification (NCBI taxonomy): domain Bacteria; kingdom Pseudomonadati; phylum Bacteroidota; class Bacteroidia; order Bacteroidales; family Dysgonomonadaceae; genus Dysgonomonas; species Dysgonomonas termitidis. The sequence continues at coordinate 1,699,976 of NZ_BAAHYD010000003.1, forward strand.
ACTGGGCGACCACAGCCTGGAAGGGCAGTACGATCCCGGCAGCGGCCTGGTTTACCTCTTCCACGAGGATGAAAACGGCTGTGTATGCAACCTGTTCAGTTGCAGCGGGGCCACCCTTGAGAGCCGCCTTATCAGCACCATGAGCGCGGCGGGAGAAGATACCCGTCTGGTGCGGGCCTGCTTGTCGGCCATCAACCGCCAGCTGGACTGGGGCGGCTTCTACGTGGATTCCGTCACGGGCTGTATCGCCTATGCGGTGGACTACAGCCTGCCCCCGGCGGGCTTACAGTATGGCGATGCCGGCCTGGCAAGGTTCTGTACGCAGGCCTGGCAGACCTGGTTTAATTACTGTAGCACCCTTTCGCGGCTGACCCGGCAGATGTATGACGCCGGTGAGGCTGACCGGGGCAACTGAATGGATACCGGAAAGATGAAACGTAAAAACATGAAACATACAGCAAGCTAACTAAGAGAAGTGTTTATGTGGCACCAGGTTTACCGGGCATTATGTAGTTATTATGTAAACACTCAGATCTGCGTGAGTTGTGATAATTCGCGCAGTTTTAAATAAACGGAAGGCAAAGGAGGATAGATAGAAAGATATGGAAATGACAGAAAGAAAACAACAAACGGATAAAGATAGATTCCGACTGTACCGGATCGCGTTGCGCTGCCTGCCTGTCTTGCTGCTTTGCACGGTATTTTTTTGCCGCTGCACCGGAGACGGGGAGGAACCCGAGGCCACCCAGCATGTGCTGCTGGTCTACCTGGGCGGTGACAACAACCTGTCGGGTGAAAGCTACGCGAAGCTCGAAGCGCTGGGCCGGGGCTGGGATGCCCGTCAGGGGGGCAGGCTGCTGGTCTACCACGACGCGGCCGATGCGGCGCCGCAGCTGCTCGAACTGTGCCGCTGCGACAAGGGCAACCCCTACACCAAGGTGATCCGCCGGTATGAAGAGGACAACTCGGCCGGAGGTGAGGTATTCGCTTCGGTTATCTCGGAGGTGAAGAAGCAGTACCCGTCCCCTGGCTACGGGCTGCTGGTCTTCTCCCATGCATCGGGCTGGCTGCCGGAGGGCGCCCTGTCCGATCCGAAGTCCGGGGCCAAGACCGTACTCAGCGACGGGAGCGACCAGATGGCGCTGGCGGATTTCGCGTCGGCCATCCCCGTTGGCGCCTTCGACTATATCGTCTTCGAGGCCTGCTTTATGGCCGGCATCGAGGTGGCTTACCAGCTGAAGGACAAGACCGCCTATATCCTGGCCTCCAGTGCGGAGATCGTCTCCCCGGGCTTTACGGATGTCTACCCGCAGGCGGTAAACGACCTGTTTGAAGGGGAACCCGGCCTGCGGGCTTTTGCGGGCAAAGCCTACGGCTACTCTGACGGGCGGGTCGGGGATTTGCGGTCGGCTACCCTCTCGGTGATAAAGACATCGGAGCTGGAGGCGCTGGCCGGCTTTATACGGGAGAACGCCACCCCGGGCGCGGCTGTTGACATCGGCGGCATACAGCATTTCGACCGGTATCCGTCTTACAGGCTGTTCTTTGATTTCGGGGATTACTACGGGGGCTTACTGGCTGATGACCAACAGCGGCATGAGCTGCGCCGCCTGGTGGACAAAGCCGTGGTCTGGAAGGCCTCCACCGCGGATTTTATGCCCGGTTATAACGGGTTCGTTATAGCGCATCATTCGGGGCTGACCACTTACATCCCGCAGGACCGGTTCCCGCTGCTGAACCGGGCGTATGAAACACTGGCCTGGAGCAGGGCTATCGGACAATCCGGGAATTAGCAGATAAGCGAAACAACGTTCGGCGGAGCCAATTAGCCAATTAGCAAATAAGAGCAAATTAGCATATGGAAAATGAAGAATTAAGAATCATAAATGATTCATGAAGAATTACGAATGATAAAAGAAGATAGAAGAATAATGAAAAAGGTTACTGATATGATGCGTGCAAGGGTATAGCCGTATGCTACGGTCTGGCCGGCCTCAAACTGTCCGCGGATGAACATAATATAAACAATATCTGGGATTGAAGCGGCCAGAGGAGCGCGGTACAGCCCGGAGCCCTACGGTAACCGGCTGATCAGCTTAACATGAATACATGTACGAAAAAGCCGACCTGCTCACCTGCTCATTTGCTAACTGAAAAAATAAAAGGAAGGTGAAGAAACACGAGAACCGGGAAGACGCACTGAAAGAGTTACTGGCAGCTTTAGGCATTATGCTGCTGATTTTTTTGATGTTCTATACATGCTCCGGCCATGAACCGTCGTACAGGTTACACGTATATTAAAAACCACATAAAAACAGAATAAACGATATGTTTAAATTCACCAGGATACTGATTTCTATCATCTACCCCTTACTGGTTCTGGGGATTATGATCTTCTGCCTGCTGACCTGCGGGGGAGGTGAAAAGCCCGCCGCAGGCAGGCAGGAAGCTCCGGAGGCCGTCCGGCGGTTCGTCC